>NZ_BOOF01000004.1 GCF_016863095.1 Microbispora siamensis
CTTCTCTCTCCCCAGCTCTCGCGAGGTCCGGGCCGGGTGCTCCGTCAGGTGCGCCCGGCCCTCCGGCCTGCCCTCACCCCCACGCCGCGACCACGTCGTCGGCGCCCCACGCCAGGCCGACGCCCTCCACCGAGGGATGGACCCCGGACAGCGACACCACCGCGAGGCCGCCCGCCTCCGCGTCGAAGCCCGGCACCTGTGCGGCGTCGCGGCGCAGCGCGGCCAGGTCGTGACCGTCGAACGGCGTGCCGAGCCATTTGATCGAGCCCGCGAACAGCACCCGTCGTGCCACCGGTGCCCGGTCCGCGCCGATCAGGTCCACCTCCGGGGAAAACCGGCGGTTCCACCATCCGCCGACGGCCTCCGCGTCCGGCCAGGGCAGCTCTCCCGCCGCGGCGGCCATGCCCAGCGCCTCTCTGACGACCGGTTCGACGGCTCGTCCACGTAGGCTCGCCCAGCGTCGCCGTACGAGCCGGAACGCGAGGTCGGGACGCCCCCGATGCGCGTGTTCCGCCGCGGCGCGCAGGACGCCCAGGTACATCCGCAGATTGTGATCGCGGATGCGGTACAGCGCCGGTTTGCCCGGCTGGACGGACAGCGGCTCGTCCATCGCCAGCACGCGCTTCTCGCCGGTGAGCCTGCGCAGGAGAGGGGAGAGTGATCCGGACTGCAGCGGCCCCTCGCGCCCGCCCGCCGTCGCGGCGATGGCGGCGTGCGTCCTGTCGCCGCTGCCGACCGCTTCCAGCACCCGGCGGGCCTGGTCGGGAGTGGGGAACTCCGCGAGAAGGACGGACTCGGGCACGCCGAACAGGGCCGACGCCGGGTCCTCGCACTCCTGCCGGATGAACTCCAGTGGAGGAGTGCCGTGCGGCCAGGCGCGCAGAATCCCGGGCAGCCCTCCGCTGGCGAGGTACGCGTCGATCGCGTCACCTCCGGTCAGGCCCAGCGCCCCGGCGGTCTCCGCGGGATCGAGCGGGTCGAGCGCCATGGTGTCGGCGCGCCCGTAGAACGGCCGGTCATAGGCGGTCAGCCGCTCCATCATGTGCAGGTCGCTGCCGAGCAGGAGCAGGAGAACGGGCTTGCCCGACAGGAGCCTGTCCCAGGCCGTCTGCAGCGCGCCGTCGAACAGGTCGTCCTGTTCCGCCAGCCAGGGCATCTCGTCGACGACGACGATCGAGGGGGTCGGCGGGACCGCCGCGTGCAGCACCCGGAACGCCTCCGGCCAGCTTCCGCTGGTGACGCGGACGACCTGCTCGGGATCGGCGGGCAGGCACGACTCCTTGAGTTCGGCGCAGAACGCCTCGACCGCCTCGACCGGCGACATCCCCTTGGTCGCGGTGAAGAACAGGTACGGCACACCGGCCCTGTCGCAGAACTCCTGCACCAGCCGGGACTTGCCGACCTGGCGGCGTCCCCTGATGGCCATGGCGGAGCCGGCACCCGTCCGGCTGACCCGGTCGAGGCGCTTGGTCAGGGCAGCCAGCTCTCGCCGCCTGCCGATGAAAGGAACCGCGCTCACCGTACCCCTTATGTAGATGACATCTACGTAGATGCAATCTACACACTCGCCGTACGGACACAGGCGCGCGGGCCGACGTCGAGGGTCGCCGCCGCGTTGTCGGCTATTCGTCGGGGTCGGCGATCTCCGCTACGCGCGCGCCGTCGAGCTCCAGGTCCGATGCGCCAGCACGTGCTCGGTCATCCGCCGCACCTTCGCCACTGCGTCAGGGTCGGATCGGACGGTCTTCACCGCGGCGCGCATCGTCGCGTCGGCCTCGCGGTCGGCTTGGGCATTACAGGGTGCGGCGGGGTGGGAGCAGGGCGTTGACGCGGTCGGAGCCGGGCCAGACGTAGGGGAGGTCGTCGGGGTCTCCGGGGAACTTCGGGCCGTAGAACTCCGGGTCCTTGCGCAGCAGGGCCGAGCGGTGGCTGAGGTGGAGGGCGGGGTCCCCGAGCCAGGGCGGCAGTTCGTCCGCCTCCGCGAGGGCCGCCTGGGTGCGGGGCGTCGCGATGCCCCGGCAGTCGAGCAGTTCCCTGGTCATCGTCCCGGCGCAGGTGTCGGCGCGGCCCAGGTCGCACCAGGCCGCCACGATCTCCAGGCCGTAGCGGACCAGCGCCTCCTCGTACCCGGCCCACATGTGCGCCACCGGGTGGTGCCGCCAGCCGTACCCGGGAATGGTGAGCGTGCGCAGGATCTGCAGGGCCTCGACCCGCTGCTTGCCGAGGCGGAGCGGGTCGAGGACGCGGGCGGTGGCCGCGAAGTCGGGGTACGGCAGGAACGTCTGCATGTCGCCGCTCGGGTTACCCCGGCCCGCCGGAGATATCCCCCGCGCCGGGGAGATCTCCGGCGGGCCGTGGCGTCAGTCGAACAGCACGATCTGCCGGAGCACCTCGCCGCCGCGCAGGGCGTCGACGGCGTCGTTCAGGTCGCCGATCCTGATGCGGGAGCTGATCATGCTGTCCAGGTCGAGCTTGCCCGCCTTGTAGAGGTTCACGAAACGCGGGAAGTCCCTGCGGACGTCGGCGTCGCCGTACAGCGAGCTGAGGATGTTCTTGCCCTCGAACAGCAGGTTGAAGGCGGTCAGCGGCACCTGGTCGTCCATGGCGCCCGCGCCGACGACGATGACGTCGCCGCCGCGCCGGGTCGCCTGCCAGGCCGTCATGATCGCGGCCGACTTGCCGACCACCTCGAAGCCGTGGTCGAAGCCCTGGCCGCCGGTCAGCGTGCCGATCGCGTCCATGAGCTGGTCGGGGGTGCAGGCGTGGGTGGCTCCGACCTTCTTCGCGAGCGCGTGCTTGGACTCCAGCGGGTCGATCGCGAGGATCGTGGTCGCGCCGGAGATGCGGGCGCCCTGGATCACCGACAGGCCGACGCCGCCGCAGCCGACGACCGCGACGGTCGCGCCGGGGCGCACCTTCGCGGTGTTGAGCACCGCGCCGACGCCCGTCGTGATGCCGCAGCCGATCAGCGCCGCCGCCTCGTACGGCACGTCGGAGTCGACCTTGATCGCCCCCTGCCACGGCACGATGATCTCCTCGGCCCAGGTGC
Source organism: Microbispora siamensis (assembly GCF_016863095.1). Classification (GTDB taxonomy): domain Bacteria; phylum Actinomycetota; class Actinomycetes; order Streptosporangiales; family Streptosporangiaceae; genus Microbispora; species Microbispora siamensis. Next base: position 3,050 of record NZ_BOOF01000004.1, read on the forward strand.
CGCACCCGGCCATGCCGAACGCCGGGGTCGCGCCGTCGAACAGGAACCGCGGCTCGGTGAAGCTCTTCATCATGTACGTCATGCAGAGGTTCGGCTGGCCGCCCACGCAGCTCGGGCAGGCGCCGCACGCGGGCGTCCAGTTGATGATGACGTGGTCGCCCGGCTGCACGGTGGTCACGCCGTCGCCCACCTCGACGACCTCGCCCGCGCCCTCGTGACCGGGGATGATCGGGAGCGGCATGGGGAGTACGCCCGTGAGCACCGAGAGGTCGGAGTGGCAGACGCCGGTGGCCTTCACCCGCACCCGGACGTCACCCGGGCCCACCGGCGTCAGCGTGAAGTCGTCTCTGATGTCGAGCTTTTCGTCGCCGACCGCGTGGAGAAGCGCGCCGCGCATGGGGACCTCCTGGTCTTTCGGTGGTGGGTGCCGCGCGTCACTCGTCATCGAGCGACAGCGCGGCCTTTGGGCAGGACCGGACCGCGTGGCGGACCCGGTCGAGCAGTTCGGCGGGCGGCTCGGGCATCAGCACGTGGAGGTTGTCCTCGTCGTCGACCTCGAAGACCTCGGGCGCCAGGCCCATGCAGACGGCGTTGGCCTCACACACGTCGTAGTCGACCTTGATCTTCATGGCGCGTCCTCCTCCTGTGCGTCACGTCGCGCTGGAGTTCACGTTAGGGCCTGTCCCTTGGATCTTCCGCCTACTGCGGTCGGCCAGGCGGCGCCTCGCTGCGTTGTCGTCGTCGCCCATAGCTCCGCTATGGCCTCCTCCTCCGCCTTGCGACGCATCCACCTGGCCGATCCTCGCTACGGCGAGATCCGCGGGACAGACCCATCGCCGCCGAGCTTGCGGTGATCCCAGGAGACGACGCGGGCCGGCTCGACCAGGTAGGCCACGCGCTTGCGTGCCGTGTGCTCGACGTACGCCCGCGCCTCGGGGCCGTCGACGGGCATGCCGGTCATCCGCCGGGTGACGTCCAGGCCGACCTCCAGGACGGCCGCCGGATCGTCGATCAGCCGCGCCTTGCCGTAGACGAGCACGCCGCGCAACTGCGCGTACTCGTCCCCGGTCTCGATCAGGCAGCTCACCCGCGGATCGCGCTCGATGTTGCGGGCCTTCTGCGACTTGGCGTACGTCCAGAACGTGACGCGGCCGTCGTCGAGTCCGTAGAACATCGTGACCAGGTGAGGCGTGCCGTCGGGATTGATCGTGCCGAGCTGGAGCTTGCGGGCGTCCCGCAGGAGCCCGGCGATCTCTTCCTCGCTCATCGCGATGCGGGCGCGCTGGTTCACGAAGCAAAGTAGAACACGTTCCATCAGGGCGGACAAGGGGCAGTCCCGAACATCGTTCGGCTTGTTGGGTAGGGTGCCCGGCATGGTGACCCCGATGCCCGACGACCTGCGCCGCGCCGCCGAGGAGGCGCGCGGTTTCATGCCGCCCGCCGAGGGCGAGGCCCTGTACGAGACCGCCTGCGCGTACGGCTCCCGCGGGCCCATCTGCGAGATCGGTACCTACTGCGGCAAGTCGGCCGTCTACCTGGGCGCCGGGGCGCGGCGGGCGGGCACGGTGGTCTTCACGGTGGACCATCACCGGGGTTCCGAGGAGATCCAGCCGGGCTGGCCGCACCACGACCCCGAACTGGTGGACCCGAGGACCGGCCGGATGGACTCGCTGCCGTTCTTCCGCGACACGATCGCCGCCGCCGGCCTGGAGGACGAGGTGATCGCGATCGTGGGCCCGTCGGCCACGGTCGCCCGCCACTGGTCCACTCCGCTGGCCGTGCTGTTCATCGACGGCGGCCACTCGGAGGAGCCGGTGACGGCCGACTACGAGGGATGGGCGCCGCACGTCATGCGGGGCGGCGCGCTGGTCTTCCACGACATCTATCCCGACCCGGCCGACGGCGGGCAGGCGCCGTACCGGGTCTACCTGCGCGCGCTGGAGTCGGGCGCCTTCCGCGAGGTGCGGGTCGTCGGGTCGCTGCGCGTACTCGAACGCGTCTGACGGCGTGTCCCGCCGCGGCGGCACGGGGGATTCCAAGCCGCACGGCCGGTTTGTCAGGCGCGGGCGCGCTCGCAGCCGCACTCGCCGGTGATGCGGGCCTCCCGGCCGCCGGCGTCGCGGAAGATCCCCGAGCCGGGGGTGGCGCGGGCGAGGGCGTCCGCGGCGAGCACCACCGCGGCGGCCGTGTATCCCGACCGCTCGTTGGGGAAGTGCCGCTCGTTCACGAACTGCCAGCCGGTCCAGTAGGAGCCGTCCTCGTGACGCAGGTGCTGCATGTCGGCGAACACCGCCAGCGCGCGCTCCCGCAGCCCGGCGGCGTCGAGCGCGAGCACCAGTTCGCACGACTCCGCGCCGGTCACCCAGGGCTGGTCGGAGACGCAGCGCGCGCCGAGGCCGGGCACGACGAAGGTGTCCCACTCCAGGTCGAACCGCCGCGCCGCCGCCGTCCCGCGTACGGCGCCGCCGAGCACGGGGTAGTACCAGTCCATCGAGAACCGGCTTTTGTCGGCGAACGCCTCCGGGTGGTCGGCGATCACGTGGCCGAGCTGGTCGGCGGCGAGCTCCCAGTCGGGCTGCGGGTCGCCCAGCCGCTCGGCGAGCAGCGCCCCGCACCGCAGGCCCTGGTGGATCGACGAGCACCCGGTGAGCAGGGCGTACTCCGCCGGACGTCCCTCGGCGTCGCGCTGCCACAGGACCTCGCCGCGCGCGGTCTGCAGGCCGATGACGAAGTCGAGGGCCCGCGCCACCACCGGCCACATCGACCGGGCGAAGTCCTCGTCCCCGGTCACCAGCAGGTCGTGCCAGACCCCCACGGCGATGTACGCCGCGTGGTTGGACTCCCCGGCCGCCTCGGCGGGCTCGCCGTCGCGGACCTTCATCGGCCAGGAGCCGTCCGGGCGCTGGTGCCGTACGAGCCAGTCGTAGCCCTTGCGGGCCTCCTCGCGCAGCCCGGCCACGGTCAGCGCCATCAGGCACTCGATGTGGTTCCAGGCGTCGATGTGGCCTTCGGGCCAGGGCACGCCGCCCTGGTCGTCCTGGACGGCGGCGATGCTCTCGGCCGTACGGACGACCTGCTCTGCGGTGATGATCCCCGGTACGTCCGGCACCCGCCTCATGCCGGTTTCCGGACATAGACCACGACGCTCTTGCCGATGAGGGGGTTGAGCACGGCCTCGGCCAGCCGGGTGGCGAGGGGGCGCTTCATGATGTCCCAGACGAGAAGCTCGTGGTAGGCCTTGGCCAGCGGGTGCTGGTCGTCGTTCACCCCGACCGCGCACTTGATCCACCAGTACGGCGAGTGCAGGCCGTGGGCGTGGTGGTGGCCGCCGACCTCCAGTCCGGACGCCTTCAGCTTCGCCTGGAGCTCCGCCAACGTATAAATCCGGATATGTCCGCCGGGGGCGGTGTGGTAGTCCTCCGACAGGGCCCAGCAGATCCGCTCGGGCAGGAAGCTCGGCACCGTGATCGCGGCCCGGCCGCCCGGCTTCAGCACGCGTACGATCTCGCGCATCGCGGCCATGTCGTCCGGGATGTGCTCCAGCACCTCGGCGGCGATGACGCGGTCGAACGACGCGTCGGGGAACGGCATGTCGAGGGCGTCGCCGACGACGGCGTCCCCGGTCGCGCCCGCCGGCACCTCGCCCTCCTTGTCCATTGCCGCGAACATGGCCGCCACGTTCTCCATCTCGGCGGCGTCCATGTCGAAGGCGACCACGTCGGCGCCCCGGCGCAGCACCTCGAAGGCGTGCCGGCCACCACCGGCCCCGAGGTCGAGGACGCGGTCGCCCGGTCCGACGGGCAGCCGGTTGAAGTCGACGGTCAGCACTCGGTGCCTGCCTTTCGTGGGTTCTGGGGAGTCACCGGTTCTGGGGTCACCGGTTCTGGGGAGTCACCGGGAGACGCTCATCGGGAGACGCGGCGCGCGGCGATGGCCTCGTGGTAGGCCTCGACCGTGCGGCGGGCGACGACCGGCCACGCGTACCGCTCCATCACGCGGTCGTAGCCGCGCCGGCCGAACTCCGCGCGCTCCTCGGGGGAGTCGAGCAGGCGGCGCAGCACGGCGGCCAGCTCCTCGGGGTCGCCCGGTGTGACCTGCACGGCCGCGTCGCCGACCACCTCGGGCAGGGCACCCGTACGCGAGGCGACCAGCGGCGTGCCGCACGCCATGTGCTCGACGGCCGGCAGCGAGAACCCCTCGTACAGCGAGGGGACCACCGCGACCTCGGAGGTGGCGATCAGCTCCGCCAGCTCCTCGTCGGGGATGCCGTGCACGAACCGTACGCGGTCGTGCAGCGACAGCTCGTTGACGAGCTGTTCCGTGGGTCCTCCGGGAGTGGGCCTGCTCACCACGGTGAGGTTGACCTCGCGCTCGGTGGCGAGCTTGGCGACCGCCCGCAGCAGGGTCGCCACGCCCTTCATGGGCGAGTCGGCGCTGGCCACGGCCACGATCGAGTTCTCCCGCTTCGGCAGTTCCGGCCGGGGGTGGAAGAACCGCGTGTCCACGCCGAGCGGGATCAGCCGCATGTTGGACTGCGGCACGTTGAAGTCGCGGTGGATGTCGGCGAGCGACGACTCGCTGACGGTCAGGATCGGGCTCAGCCGGGGCGCCACGATGCTCTGCATGCGCACGAAGCCGTACCAGCGGCGCATCGACAGCCGCTTCCAGCCCTTGGCGGCCTTCAGCTCGATCCGCCGGTCCACGCTGATCGGATGGTGGATGGTGCCGACCACGGGGAACAGCCGCTGGATGCCGAGCAGGCCGTAGCCCAGCGTCTGGTTGTCCTGGACGACGTCGAAGTCGCCGCGCCGCCTCTTCAGCTCCCGGTAGGCGCGCAGGCTGAACGTCAGCGGCTCGGGGAAGCCGGCCGTCCACATCGTGGCGACCTCGAGCGCGTCGATCCAGTCGCGATACTCGTCGCGCTTCGGTGTGCGGAACGGGTCCTCGTCGCGGTAGAGGTCCAGGCTCGGCACCTTGTTGAGGATCACGCCCTCGTCCAGCTCCGGGTAGGGCTGGCCGGAGAAGACCTCGACGTGGTGGCCCAGAGCGACGAGCTCGCGGCTTATGTGGCGCAGGTACACCCCCTGGCCGCCGCAGGTGGGCTTGCTGCGGTAGGACAGCAGCGCGACTCGCAGCCTCTCCGCCAAGAGGCACCCCTTTCCAGCCGGTTTCCAGCCGTGCCCCCGTGGGGCTGCTGCCAGGAACACTACCATTTGACCTTAGATGGGGTAGGTGAGGTGGAAAGGGTCCTCGCTCGACTCTCACCCTGCCCGACCTGGGGTGTTAGCTTACCCGAACGAGATTCGGTGCAACACGTTCTAGCGCGTATATGTAGGCACGGCCGGGCAGGGCGGTACATTCGCCTCTCATAGGCCAAGTTGGGCGCTACGAGGAGGATCCGTTGGCCAGGCGTGCGCTGATCACCGGCATCACCGGTCAGGACGGCTCCTATCTCGCAGAACACCTGCTGAGCGAGGGATACGAGGTCTGGGGCCTGGTCCGCGGGCAGGCCAACCCCCGCGTCCCGCGCGTGCGCCGGCTCCTGCAGGACGTACGGCTGGTCCGCGGCGACCTGCTCGACCAGGGGTCGCTGATCTCGGCGGTGGAGAAGGTGCAGCCGGACGAGGTCTACAACCTGGGAGCCATCTCGTTCGTGCCCATGTCGTGGGAGCAGGCCGAGCTGACCGCCGAGGTGACCGGCATGGGCGTGCTCCGGGTGCTGGAGGCCATCCGCGTCTGCTCGGGCATCACTGCCTCGCGCGGCTCGTCGGCCGGGCAGATCCGCTTCTACCAGGCGTCGTCCTCGGAGATGTTCGGCCAGGTCAGGGAGACGCCGCAGACCGAGCGCACCCCCTTCCACCCCAGGTCGCCGTACGGCGTGGCCAAGGCGTACGGGCACTTCCTCACCCAGAACTACCGCGAGTCGTACGGCATGTTCGCGGTGTCGGGCATCCTGTTCAACCACGAGTCGCCCCGCAGGGGAGCCGAGTTCGTCACCCGCAAGGTCTCCCTCGGCGTCGCGCGGATCAAGCTCGGCATGGCCACGGAGCTGCGCCTGGGCAATCTGGAGGCGCGCCGCGACTGGGGGTTCGCCGGCGACTTCGTCCGGGCCATGCACATGATGCTGTCGGCCGCCGAGCCCGAGGACTACGTCATCGGCACCGGGCGCACGCACTCGGTGCGCGAGCTTGTCGAGGCGGCGTTCGCCGCCGCCGGCCTGGACTGGGAGCGGCACGTCGTCTGCGACGCGTCCCTGCACCGTCCGGCGGAGGTCGACCTGCTGTGTGCGGACCCGAAGAAGGCCCGCACCCAGCTCGGCTGGGAGCCGACGGTGTCGTTCGAGGAGCTCGTGGCGATGATGGTCGAGGCCGACCTGCGCCTGCTCGCCGACGGCGGCGATCCCGAGCAGGACTCCTCCTGGGCCTGACGTCCGGGACGGGGCTCACCGGTAGCCCGGCGGCGCCGCCGTCGCGCTCCAGCCGGTCGTCCCAAGATTGACACAAAACCTACCAATTGTGCATGCTTTTGTGCATGTGGCAATCCAGGCCGGATGCCGTGTCTCCGGCGCGGCGCGGGCACGAGCAGGCCGTGCTCGGCCTGCTGCGCGCGCACGGCCCGCTCAACCGGGGCGAGCTCAGCCGGCGGTGCGGCCTGTCGCGCACGACCCTGCACGACACGCTCAGCGGGCTGCTGGCGACGGGCGCGGTGATCAGCGCGATGCCCGACGAGGCGCCGCGCGGCCGGGGCCGGCCCGCCGAGAAGCTGGCCCTCAATCCCACGGTCGGCCAGGCCATCGGCATCGACTTCGCCCGCCGCGCGGTGCACGTCGCGGCCGTCGGCGTGACGTACGAGATCGTGGGCTCGGCGGGGGAGGCGCACGCGCCCGGCCTGCCGTGGGCCGACCGGGTGGCGCTCGCCGAACGGCTCGTCCGCAGGCTCGTCGGCGGCGGGTCGTGGCAGAGGGTGCTCAAAGGTGTGGGCGTGGGCGTCGTGGGGCCGGTGGCCGGGGCGCGGACCGGGACACTCTCCGGCGTCGGGGCCCTGCTCGGGGAGCGCTTCGGCGGGCCGGTGCTGCTGGACAACAACACCAGGCTCGCGGCGCTCGCCGAGTCGACGTGGGGCGCGGCCACCGGCGACCAGGACGCGCTCTATCTGCGGCTCTCGTACGGCGTCGGCGGCGGGGTGGTGGCCGGAGGGGTGTTGCACCGCGGCGCCGACGGGGTGTCGGGGGAGATCGGGCACATTCCGGTGGACCCGGGGGGAAGGCCCTGCGAGTGCGGCGGCAGGGGGTGCCTGGAGACCGTCGCCTCGATCAGGGCGGTGCTCGACGCGTACCGCGCCAGGGGCGGGCGCGGCGACGACCTGCCCGCGCTGGCGGCCGCCGTGGAGGCGGGAGACCCGATCGCGCTGGGCCTGCTGCGCAACGTGGGCACCGAGATCGGCCGGGTGCTCGCCGCGCTGTCCAACGCGATCGGGCCGAGGGTGATCGTCATCGGCGGCGAACTGGCCGAGGTCGGCGCTCCGCTCCTTGGGCCCGTCCAGGAGGCCCTGGACGCGGGCGCGGTGCCGATCTCGCGTCACCGGCTGACCCTGCGCCGGGCGGCGCTCGGCGACGTCGCGGGCGCCCTCGGCGGCGTCGCCCTGGCGCTCGGGGAGTCACCGCTGCTGTCGCGCTACCCGGCCGCGGAGCCGGAGCCCGGCCCCGCCGATTCATCCGCCGGCAGGTACGGCGAGGCTGCGGCCCGGCCGCGCCTGGCCCTGACCCCGCTGTCCTGAGAGTCCTCAGCCGAGTGTGACGGGCAGCGTCTTGATGCCGTTGATGAAGTTGGACCGCAGCCGCGTGGCCTCGCCGCTGCGCCGGATGCCGGGCAGGCGCTGGGCCAGCACCTCGAACAGCACCCGAAGCTCCAGCTTGGCCAGGTGGTTGCCGAGGCAGAAGTGCGCCCCGCCACCGCCGAAGCCGATCTGCGGGTTGGGGTCGCGGCCGATGTCGAACTCGTCGGGCCGCTCGAAGACCTCCTCGTCCCGGTTGGCCGACGCGTAGAAGACCACCACCTTGTCGCCCTCGGCGATCTTCTGGCCGCGGATCTCGGTGTCCGCCGTGGCCGTACGCCGGAACAGGTTGACCGGGGACACCCAGCGGACGATCTCGTCGGCGGCGGTCCTGGCGAGGGAGGGGCCGTCCACCAGGCGCTTCCACTGGTCCGGGTGCTCGAAGAGGGTCAGCATGCCTCCGGACGCCGCGTTCCTGGTGGTCTCGTTGCCCGCCACGATCAGCAGCAGGACGAACAGGTCGAACTCGTCCTCGGTCAGCGTCTGCCCGTCCTCGTCGGGCTGCAGGAGCCTGGTGACGATGTCGTCGCGCGGGTCCTGCCTGCGGGCCGCGGCCAGCGTGTGGGCGTACGAGTAGACCTCGAAGGCGGCGGCCTGCCCCTCCTCCGGGCTGGTGGAGTAGTCGGGGTCGTCGCTGCCGATCATGCGGTTGGACCACTCGAAGATCTTGTCCCGGTCCTCGACCGGAGCGCCGAGCAGCTCGCAGATCACGTACAGCGGGAGCGGCGCGGCGATGTCCCGCACGAAGTCGACCTCGGGCTTGGCCTGGACCTCGTCCACCAGCGCGTGGCAGATGTCCCGGATGTGCTCCTCCAGCCGCCCGATCTGCCGGGGGGTGAAGCCGCGGTTGACCAGCGAGCGGCGCCGGGTGTGGTCGGGCGGGTCCTGGTTGAGCATCATCAGCCGCTGGAACTCGCGCTGCTCCTCGGGCATCTCGTCGAACAGCGCCAGTTTCCGGGCCGAGGAGAACAGGTCGGAGTGACGGGAGACGTGGACGACGTCCGCGTGCTTGGTGACCGCCCAGAACCCGGGCCAGTCGCCCTGTCCCTCGTGCCAGTAGACGGGCGCGTTGTCCCTGAGCCAGCGGAGCTGGTCGTGCGGCACCCCGCTGCGCGCGTAGCGGTCCTTGTCGACGAGGTTGATTTCCATGCATCCACCTAATCGGGTTTGGCTGCCCTTGATAAGAGGGACGATCGCCCTGTCGGCGCCCGCCGATAGTGTGATCAAGCGCTTGTTCGTGCTGATTCTGAAACGTGTTCTATTACGTGGGTGACGGCCCGTCAAGCGACCCGGAGGTGACGGATCGCTGCCGCCGCCTTGTCGGTGGGCTCTGGTACGACTGGGCACATGGGTGTGAGCGTCGAGGAGTTCCTGGCCATGCTGGACCGGTTGCCCGAGGTCAGCCAGGGTGAGGGCGGCGACTGGGTCTCGTTCAAGGTGCGCGGCAAGGGTTTCGGCTACCTGTGGGAGCGCACCGAGACGGTGGGCCTCAAGGCGACGATCGAGGAGCAGATCGCGCTGGTGGCCGAGCGGCCCGAGGTGTTCGAGCCACAGTTCACCGCCGGGCGTTTCGGCTGGGTCGTGGTCCATCTGGAGAAGATCGACCCGGACGAGCTGTTCGAGCTGGTCACCGAGGCGTGGTGCCTCACCGCGCCGAAGTCCCTCGTCGAGGCGCACGAATCCCGCTCCTAGCTGTATTGACCACAAGCGTTGTTGACAACGGGCAGGCGACTCGATGCCTGTCGCAGGCTTGCATGCCGACTCGCTGCTGTGGGCCCGACCCCGCAGCCGGTGTTTGTATCGATGGTGACGGTGCTCAGGCGGTCGTGCTCTGCATGTGGGTCTCCGCTTGTGCGTGGTGGGCGACTGCGATCGCGCAAGCGGCGCGTACGAAGGCGGCGACGGCCGGTGAGCGGGCGTCCTGGGGCCACGCGATGGCCAGTGTGCAGTTCGGCAGGTCGCTGACCGGCCGGTAGGCGACCCCGGGGCGCGGGTTGCGTCGGGCGACCGAGGCGGGCGCGAAGAACACGATGCTGCCCGTTTCGACGAGGCTGAAGATCTCCGACAAGTTGGAGGCTGGTCTTGTTGCCCCGGGCGGGGGTGGCGCGGTTCGGCCGTCGTCGGCCGGCGCGCCGCTGGGGAGGTTCCGGCCGGCCAGGTCCGCCAGGCACAGCTGAGTACGGGCGGCCAGCGGGTCGGTGGCGGCCATGGCGACCAGGACTGGCTCGGTCAGCAGCGGCTCGCTGTCCAGCCCGCGGTCGTCGATGGGGCTGAGCACGAGTGCGACGTCGGCGAGGCCATCGCGCAGTGCCTGGGGTTGAGCGCCGAACCCTCCGAGGACCAGTTCAGCGGGCAGGGCTGCGGGGTCGGTGCTGTAGGCGTCCAGGATCTGCGGCAGCAGGCCGCCGTCGATGTCGGCCTTGAGTGCGATCCGCAGCCGGGGCGAGGCGCTGCCTGCATGCCGGGCCCGGTGGGCGGCGGCGGTGACCGCCTCCAGGGCGGTTCTGGCGTCGCGCAGCAGAACTTCTCCGGCGCCGGTGAGTTTCACCTGCCGGGTGGTCCGCTCGAACAGCGCCACGCCGAGCTGTCGTTCCAGATCCCGGATGGTTCGGGACAGAGGGGGCTGCGCCATGCCCAGCCGGTCGGCGGCTCGCCCGAAGTGCAGCTCCTCCGCGACCGCGACAAAGTAGCGGAGCTGTCGCACCTCCAGATCATTCATACCTCCAGGGTATCAATAGCGACCAAGGTGGTCCTTCACCTGCGCCGTTGCGCCGGGTTCACTCGAAAGCGACCGCCCGGCGCGCCGCCGGGGGTTCGCCGTCGACCGCCACGCATGGAGCCACTCATGATTGTTATTACTACGCCGACCGGTGACATTGGCCGACAGGTCCTGGACCGTGTCCTGAACAGCGGTGAGCCGGTCCGGGTGATCGCCCGCGACTCCTCCCGCCTCCCGGAGCACGTGCGCGCGCAGGCAGAGGTGGTGGAGGGCTCACACGCCGACGCTGACACGATCGCGAAGGCGCTGGAGGGCGCTGACCGCCTGTTCTGGCTCGTGCCCCCGGCCGGCTTCCGGGACGCCGGCCCTGCCGTGAGCTACTACCTGGACTTCACCCGGGCCGCCGCCCAGGAAGCCGCGAGCCGGGGCGTGCGGATGGTGCACGTCACCTCCCTGGGGCACGGGTACAACGGCGAGGCCGGACTCTTGTCGGCCGCGCTCGACATGGACGAGTTGATCGAGAGCACCAGCGTGCAGTACCGGGCGCTGGCGCTGCCGTTCTTCATGGAGAATGTCCTGCGCCAGGCTCAGCCGATCGCACAGCAGGGTGTGTTCTCCATGGCGAACACCGCGGACCGGCCGTTGCTGACCGTCGCCACCCAGGACGTGGCCGCGGCGGCGGCAGCCCTTCTGCTGGACATCACCTGGAACGGTCAGGCCCGCGTTCCACTGGTCAGCCCCGACAGCCTGACGCCCGACGCCATGGCCGAGATCATCTCCGAAACCCTGGGCCGCACGGTGCGCTACCAGCAGGTGCCGCTCGCCGACTTCCAGGCCCGGATGGTGCAGCGCGGCGCGAGCCCTTCGCTGGCCCAGGACATGGCCGACATGGTCAACGCGCAGAACAACGGCATCTACGACGCCGAACCCCGCGACCCGGCCACGGCCACCGACTTCCGTCAGTGGTGCCAGAACGTCCTGAAGCCGGCCGTCCAGTCCTGACCAGCACGCCGGTCGGCGCCCGGCACAGCCGCCTCATCCGGCACCCGAGGAACCGGCCCCGCACTCCGTCATCGGGCGATGCCGCCTATCGAAATGATCAATAGGATCGCGTGTCGCAACCGCGATGTTCGCCAGAGCGTCCCGGTCGCGGCCTGCTCTCTAGATCCTCATACCACCCAGAGGTGCAGGTGTCCCACCCCAATGCGCGGTTGACGGTCCACGGCAGGCGTCTCCTCGTTGAGCGTGTCCGCGGCGGTAGGCCCGTCGCCCATGTCGCTGATGAGATGGGTATTTCCCGCACCACCGCCCACAAGTGGGTCCGGCGCTGGCGAGCCGAGGGCGACGCAGGGTTGTATGACCGCTCCAGCCGTCCGCTGACCACACCGCACCGCACCCCCGCCGACATCGAGAGCCGCATCTGCGAGCTGCGGCGCGAGCGCAAGCTCGGCCCCGCACGCATAGGTCCGATCCTGGCCATGCCCGCCTCGACAGTCCATCGCGTTCTGACCCGCCACCAGCTGAACCGGCTGCGATGGATGGACCGGCCCACCGGCCAGGTCATTCGCCGTTACGAACGCGAGCGTCCCGGCGAACTGGTCCACGTCGACATCAAGAAGCTCGGCAACATCCCCGACGGCGGAGGCCACCGGATCATGCCTCGCCAGCAGGCCGCCACCAACCGGCAGGCCACGACCGACGCGCGCAAAGGCGGTAGTCCCGTGATCGGCTACAGCTTCGTCCACACAGCCGTCGATGATCACTCCCGGCTCGCCTACAGCGAGGTCCTGACCGACGAACGCAAGGAGACTGCGGCCTCCTTCTGGGAGCGAGCGAACGCCTTCTTCTCCGCGCACGGCATCACCGTCGAGCGCGTCCTCACTGACAACGGCTCCTGCTACCGATCCCGGCTGTTCGCCCAGACTCTCGACGCCACCGGGATCGTCCATAAGCGCACGCGACCATATCGCCCGCAGACGAATGGCAAGGTCGAGCGCCTGAATCGCACTCTGCTCGACGAGTGGGCGTACGTGCGCCCGTACTCCAGCAACGCCGAACGCACCAAGGCTCTGGCGGACTTCCTCCATACCTACAACTACCACCGGTGCCACACCGCACTGGATGGCCGACCACCCATCAGTCGTGTCAACAACCCTGCGGGTCAATACACCTAGCGCGCGGCGGGGTGCGGTCACAGCGCGCGGCGCAGCCACTCCTCCACGCCCGCGATGTGGACGGTGGCCCACGCCTGGGCGATCTCCGGCCGGCGCCCCGCGATGGCCTCGTAGATGGCGGTGTGCTGCGCCCGCGTCGTCTCGGCCGCGCCCTCCTGGGTGAGGCCGCGCCAGATGCGGGCCCGCGCGGTGGGGCCGGAGATGCTCTCGATCAGCGAGCTGAGCACGGGGTTGCCGGAGCCCAGGGCGATCCGCTGGTGGAATCGCAGGTCGTTGGCGACGAAGTCCTCCGTGCTCGGCTTCTCCGGGAACGCGTCCAGGATGTCGCGCAGTTCGGCGACGTCCTCGTCGGTCATCCGGGTCGCCGCCATGGCGGTGGCCGCGGGTTCGAGGATGCGCCGCACCTCGAAGAACTGCAGGACCGTGTCGTCCTGGTGGAAGTCGACCACGAACGACAGGGCGTCCAGCAGCAGGCGTGGATCCAGGCTGGTGACGTAGGTGCCGTCGCCCTGCCGCACGTCGAGCACGTTGATCAGGGCGAGCGCGCGGACGGCCTCCCGCAGCGAGTTGCGGGACAGCCCCAGCCGCTCGGCCAGGTCGGCCTCCCGGGGCAGCCGGTCGCCCGGACCCAGCTCGCCCGACAGGATCATGTCCTTGATACTGCTGATCGCCGCGTCGGTGACCGCCACGCCCCGTCTCCCTGCCGCGCGCCTTCGTCCGGGGGCCGCCCAGAGGCGTCCCCGGGGAATTGTACGGCCGGGCCCTATTCGTCCTGGCCGGGCCACTCCTTCTGGCCGGGCCATTCCTTCTGGTCGGGCGGGGAGCCGATCCCGGCCTGGTGGTCCCCGAGCCGCTTGATGATCTCGGCCAGCTCCGCGCGGGTGTGGATGCCGAGCTTGCGGTAGATGCGGGCGAGGTGGGTGTCCACGGTCCGTTTGCTGATGGACAGCTCGGTCGCGACCTGGAGGTTGCTCATGCCGCGCAACACCAGTTCGGTGACCCGCATCTCCCCGGCCGTCAGGGGCGACGGGCCGTCGGCCTGCCCGCCGCGGGCTCGGCCGCCGGCCGTTGCGAGGTTGCGCTCGGCGAGCGCGGCGAGCCGTACGGCGCCGCAGCCGTCGGCCAGCGCGTATGCCTCGTTGAGCGTGTCGTGGGCGCGGCGCGCCTCCCCGGCGGCCTGCAGGGCGATGCCCAGGCGCAGCATCGCTCGGATGCGCTCCATGGCCCCGCCCGGCCCGTCGAGCACTGTCATCGCCTCGGTGAGCAGGTCGAGCCTTCGGCTGCCCTCGACGGTCGTGCTCGCGATGCTCAGCGCGCGGCCGATGCTGTCCGGGGCGCCCCAGGCCCTGGCCAGCTCCAGCTCCTCCTCCGCCAGGCGGCGGGCGGTCCCGTGCTGGCCGAGCCGCAGGTAGGCCAGCGCCGCCTGGCCCCGCCAGCCCGCACACGCCGGGTTGACGACCCCGGCCGACAGCAGCTGCCGTCCGGCCTCCAGCAGGGCGCGCAGCCCTTCGCGGACCTCGCCCCTGGCGATCGACACCCGGCCCCGGGCCTCCAGCAGGGTCCCCTGCAGGAGGGGGTGCACCGGTTCGCGCGCGGCGACCTCGTCGAACAGCGCGTGGGCGACGTCGAGTTCGTCGCGCTCGAGGAGCACGCGGGCCGCGCAGGACACGGCGGCGACGTGCAGCCCGGGGGCGTGCGACCCCCGCGCGAAGTGGATGGCCTCGCGGGCGTGCGCCAGCGACGCGCGCAGCTTCCCCTTGCGGTAGGCGACGTCCGACAGCAGCGTGCCGGCGAGGGCCTGACCGGTCATCGAGGCGTGCGCCCGCGCCTCGGCGGCCACCTGCTCCGACCAGTACGCCGCCTCGTCCACCCGGCCCGCCCACAGCAGCGCCATGACCAGCGTCGGCGGGATCGGCCCGCCTCCGTCGAGGCAGCGCCGGGCCAGGGTCAGCGTGCGGTGGAGGTGCCTGCCCCTGGCCGCGCCGGACAGTGCGGCGGTGGCGAGGTAGTCCCGCGCCCCCGCGCTCGTGGCGGCGCCGGGCTCGGCGTTGAGCTGCCGCATCGCCGCGCGTGAGCCGTACGACTGGCCGGTCAGCAGCGCCTGCGCGCTGAGCCGCAGCAGCACCTCGCGGTCGGGGAGCCGGCCGGTCGGATCGTCGTCGAAGCCCCGGGCGATGTCGCAGAAGGCCGAGGCCGCTTCCGGGGAGTTGAGCGTGAGCAGGGCGGTGGCGAAGGGCGCCAGGGAGTCCGCCCGCTCGCCGGTGTCGCCGGCGAGGGCGGTCACCGTGCGGAAGTGCCGCAGACAGGCCGGGATGTCGAGGTGCACCTCGACGGCGCCCAGCTCGGCCGTCACCTGCAGGACGGCCTGGTCCTTGGCCGTGGCGAGCGCGCGGTGCAGATAGCGGGTCGCGTCCTCCCAGGCGTTCTCGGAGACCGCCTCCCGCGCGGCCTCGCGCAGCACGGAAACGGCCCACGGGTCGCCGGTGGGGCTCGCCGACAGGAGGTGCCGGGCCGACCGCTTGGGCGGCGAGCCGAGGCGGTGCAGCAGCGAGGCCGCCCGCCGGTGCAACTCGTCGCGCGCGCGGGGGTCCATGCGCGCGAGGATCGTCGACTGGACGAGGTCGTGCGTGAACCGCTGCGGCGGGCTGCCCTCCAGCAGGCCCGCCCCGGCGAGCGCGTGGCCCGCCTCCTCGGCCGCGACCGCGCCGTACCCGGCCAGCATCGCCGCCGTCTCCAGCCCGGCGTACGGCGCGATGATGGCCAGGCTCTGCAGGAGGGCGAGAAGGGACGGATACCTGCCGCCGAGCCATTCGAGGACGGTCTCCGACAGGGCCGTCGCGCCGATCCGCATCACGCGGGGCAGCTCGGACCTGTCCGGCAGGACGTCGGCGGCGGCCAGCCGTCCCGCCGTCTCCAGCAGGAGCAGCGGATTGCCCTTGGTCAGGCGGTGGCAGGCCGTCACGATCTCGTCGTCCACGGGAGCGCCCAGTGCCGACTCCATGAGCGTGGCGGCACATCTCCGGCACAGTGCCGAGGGCCGCAGTGACCGCGCGTACGGCAACGCCAGGATGTCCCAGACCGCGTCGCCGGCGCTGCGGTCCTCCACGTCGCAGGTCAGGATCATCGCGATGGGCAGGCCGTCGAGCCGCCTGGCGATGTAGGAGCACCACTGCGCCGACTGCGGGTCGGCGTGGTTGAGGTCGTCGACCGCGATGATCAGCGGCTGTCCCGCGGTCAGCGAGCGAGTGGCCCGGTAGAGGTCGTCGAGCAGTGCGGCGGGCACGACGGGGGCGCTCCCGTCGTACGGCACCGCCGCCAGTGCGGGCGTGCGCACACCTCCGTCGAGGACGGCGGCGGGGGCGCCGGGGTCGGCCCGTTTCGAGCCGCTCATCATCGGGTCGAACAACTGCCGGACGATGCCGAACGCGAAGGAGCTCTCGTCGGCGTGGCCCCGGGCGCTGAGCACGACACCGCCCGGCCTGCGCGCCAGCGCCGCGTGCAGCAGCCGCGTCTTCCCGATCCCTCGCGTGCCCTGAATCACCAGTACGGCCGGTTTCCCTTCGGCAAGCCCGGCCAGTACCTCGTCGACGACCCCTAGCTCCTTGTCCCGGTGCAGTAGTACCGGCCGCCCTGAGGCCATCCCTACCCCCGGAGCACATACTGATTTTTCTCGACATACGGATCATGCCGGACAGGGCCAGCGGGTTGTCAATACTTGAAATCGGTATGAGTAAACACAATATTGCTGACTCGTGAAAGCAACCTCTTGTCATGATTTCCTGTCCGCCGGATAGGGGAGGCCGCCCGTCCGAGCCGGAACCCCTTCGGCGTCGGCGATGCGGGCGGCCGAATCATCGCGGCAGGTCGGCGGCACAGACCCCGGGAGGCGGTCCGCATACGTATCCCGCCGCGCCGCCCGCGGTACGCATCACCGTACGCACAGGGCCGGGTCCCGCTTTGTGCGCGCCGGGTGTACGTATGCGTCGGCGTGATGACAAATACGTCTTTACTTTTTGCGGAATCCGATGGAATTCTCCGCTCATCGGCTAATCGCGCAGTGAATGGCGGGGGGCATGGAACGGCCACGACTCAAGGCGCACTTCAGTACCGAAGTCCTCGACGACGCGAAAGTCTTCCTTCTGGCGGAAGGCCAGCACTATCTCGTACGCGGCGCGGGCTCGGGCCGCGTCCTTCCCTATCTCGACGGCCGGCACACCGTGATGGACATCGTCCAGGCCCTCGCCGGCGAACTGTCCCCGGCCCAGGCGGTGCTCGCCATCCGGCGCTACGAGGCCGCCGGTCACCTGGTCGAGGGCCGGCCGCCCCTGACCGACCCGGTGCTCGCCTTCTGGGACGCGCAGGGCGTCGACCCCGCGGCCGTCGTCACGGCCCTGGAGCGGACGTCCTTCCGGCTGTTCGTGGGCGCGGGCGTCGACCCCGGCCCGGTCGAGGCGCTGCTGCGCGAGCACGGGCTGCGCACGGATCCGGACGGCGACGGCACGGTCGTGGCGGTGGTCGACGACTACCTGGACCCGGGCCTGGAGGAGCTCAACGCCGAGTGCCTGGCGGCCGGGCGGCCCTGGGTGCTGGTCAGGCCGGCCGGCACCGTGGCCTGGCTGGGACCGCTGTTCCAGCCGGGCAGCACGGGCTGCTGGGCGTGCATGTCCCAGCGGATCGAGGGCAACCGCCAGGTCGAGCGCTACCTCGCGGGCAAGCGGGGGGACGGGCTGCCGCCGTATCACCCGGTGCGCGAGTCCCTCCAGGGCGGCGCCGCGGCGGTGGGCGGGCTGCTGGCGGCCGAGCTCGTGCGGACCGCCGCCACGGGCCTGCCGTCGACCCTGCAGGGCAAGATGATCACCGTCGACCTGCGCACGCTCACCAGCGCCGAGCACCAGCTGATCCGGCTGCCGCAGTGTCCGGTGTGCGGCGACCCCTCGCTGATCCGCGAGCGCGAGCCGAAGGTGACGCTCGCCTCCCGGTCCGCCCGCCACGTGACCGACGGCGGCTACCGGGTCGAGCTGCCCTCGGCGACGTACGCCCGGCTGGAGCGGCACATCAGCCCCTACCTGGGCGCGGTCACCCGGCTGCGCCCGTGGGCCGACGAGGACAACGGCGTGACCTACAGCTTCACCGCGGGTCACAACTTCGCGATGCTCGGCGACAACATGGACCTGCTGCGCCGCAACCTGCGCGGGCAGAGCGGCGGCAAGGGCCGGACCGAGATCCAGGCCAAGGTCAGCGCCCTGTGTGAGGCGATCGAGCGCTACTCGGGCGTGTGGCGCGGCGAGGAGCCGGTGCTCAAGGCGGCCCACGCCGACCTCGAGGAGGGTCTCGCGGTCCACCCGAGTGACCTGCTGTTGTTCTCCGACAAGCAGTACGGCGACCGGGACGCCTGGAACAGCGACCCCTCGCACCGGCTGCACCTGGTGCCCGAGCGGTTCCGCACCGACCTGCCGCTGGACTGGTCGCGGGCCTGGTCGCTGACCGCCGACGAGGAGCGGCTGGTCCCCGCCGGCTACGCCTGGTATGGCCATCCCGACCTGGAACGCCACTTCTACTGCGTCGGCGACTCCAACGGCAGCGCCTCAGGCAACACGCTGGAGGAGGCGATCCTGCAGGGGTTCTGCGAGGTCGTGGAGCGGGACGCGGTCGCGCTGTGGTGGTACAACCGGGTCCGGCGGCCCGCCTTCGACCTCGACTCGCTCAAGGACCCGTACGTCGACACGTTGCGCGAGTTCTACGCCGACATGGGCCGCAGCCTGTGGCTGCTCGACCTGACGACCGATCTCGGCGTCCCGGCCTTCGCCGGCGTCTCCCACCGGCTCGACCACCCGGTGCAGGACGTCATCGTGGGTTTCGGCGCCCACCTCGATCCCCGGATCGCCGCGCTGCGGACGCTGACCGAGGTCAACCAGTTCCTCCCGTCCGTACGCCGCAGGGACGAGAACGGCGAGACGATCTACCACGACGACGACATCGCCACGCTCCGCTGGTGGAAGGAGACCACTGTCGAGAGCGACCCCTGGCTGCTGCCCGACCCCGCGCAGCGCCCCCGCACGCTCGCGGACTACCCGGTGTCCGAGGGCGCCGACCTCGCGGCCGACGTGGAGACCTGTGTCGCCCGGGCCGCCGCGTGCGGCCTGGAGGTGATCGCGGTCGACCAGACGCGGCCGGATCTGGAGCTCAACGTCGCCCGGGTGCTGGTCCCCGGCATGCGGCACTTCTGGCGCCGGCTCGGCCCGGGCCGCCTGTACGACGTCCCGGTGGCCCTCGGCTGGCGGACGGAACCGGCTCTGGAAGAGGAGCTCAACCCCACCAGCGTCTTCTTCTGACCCGATAGGGGGAGCCCATGCACACCGTTCAGGTGCGGCTGCGCCGCGACGCCGGCCTGTCAGAACCGGAGGAGACGCCGGGGGCGGTCACCCTGGCCACGCCGTTCGGCCCCGCCGCGCTGCGGGGCCTGCCTCCGGGCACGGTCGCCGCGCTGCGCGCGCTCGCCGGCGGCGCGAGCGAGGACGAGCTGGCCAGGACCGTCACCGAGCACGACGGCGACGGCGGGCTGTTGCGCTGGCACCTGCTGCTGCGCAAGCTGTCGGCCGGGGCGTTGCTGGAGCGGGCCGTCCTGGTGCCGTCCGGCGGAGAGGGGGTGCCGTCCGGCGGAGAGGTGGTGCCTTCCGGGGGCGAGCCGGTGGCCGTGCTGCGCCCCTACGGCGGCGGCCCGGTGCGCCCGGCCGCGCCGCTCGCCGCGGACGCGCGCGTGCGCCTGTCGAGGTTCGCCGTCGCGGCGCCGGAGGACGGCAGGCTCGTGGTGCGCGCGCCCCGCAGTCCCCTCGGGGTCGAGCTCGCCCCGGCCGCCGCCCCGCTGCTCGGCCTGCTCGCGGACTGGACGACTCCGGCCGGCCTCACCTGCCCGGGCCTGCCGGCCGGGACCACGGCGGCGGTCCTCGGCCTGTTCGCCGAGGCCGGGCTGCTGGTGCGGCCGACGCCGGAGGGGGAGGACCCCGAGCGCGGCGCCGCCCCGCTCGCCCAGTGGTCGCCCGCCGACCTGTGGCTGCACACCCGCACCCGGGAGCCGCGCATGACCGGGCGCTATGGCGGGACCTATCCACTGCGGGGCGTGCAGGATCCGCTGCCGGTGGCGCCGCCCGCCTTCGCGGGCCCCCGGATCGCCCTGGAGCCGCCGGACCTGGACGTGATCGCGAAGACCGAGGCGAGCCTGACCGAGGTGCTGGAGGCCCGCCGCTCGATCCGCGAGCACGACGCCGCCGATCCGATCACCCTGGACCGCCTGGGCGAGCTGCTCTACCGCACGATGCGCCAGCGGCGCACGTTCACCGGGGAGGACGGCCAGGAGCTGGCCGACCGGCCCTACCCGTCCGGCGGCGCCGTCCACGAGCTGGAGGTCTATCCCCTCGTCGTCTCCTGCGAGGGGCTGGAGCCCGGGCTGTGGCACTACGCCGCCCACGCGCACGTGCTGGAACGGGTGGCCGATCCCGGCCCGGCGACCCGGACGCTGCTCGACCGGGCGAGGTCGGCGGCCATGATGACCGAGGACCCGCAGGTCCTGCTGATCGTGACCGCCCGCTTCGGCCGGGTGATGTGGAAGTACGAGACCATCGCCTACTCCCTGATCCTCAAGCACGTGGGCGTGCTGTACCAGACCTTCTACCTGGTGGCCACGGCCATGGGCCTGGCGGTCTGCGGGCTCGGCGGCGGGGACGCGGCGGAGTTCGCCGCGGCCAGCGGGCTCGACCCGCACGCGGAGGGCAGTGTGGGCGAGCTCCTGCTCGGCAGCAGACGGGGCGGTGCGGCGGGGACGCCTCCGGGATGGTCCCCGGAGGTGCCGGCGTGAAGTTCCGGTTGAAGGCCCTGCAGCGGATGCGGGAGCCCGACGAGCTCGACTCCCCGACCCTGCTCGCCTCCCCTCGCGGCTGGATCGCCACGTTCGTCGTGCTCATCGTGGTCGTCGCCGCGGGGGTGTGGTCGTTCGTCGGCCGGCTGCCGGTCACCGTCACCGCCAAGGGGCTGCTGACCCATCCGGCGGGCACCGCCCAGTTGCAGAGCCCGTACACCGGGACCGTGCGGACCATGATGGTGAGTCCCGGCCGGCGGGTGGTGCGCGGGCAGGCGGTGGCGGAGGTCCTGCGGGCCGACGGCACGGTGCGCACCGTCAGCAGCCCGTTCACCGGCGAGGTCGTCACCACCTCGGCGAGCGAGGGCGCGATGGTCCGCGAGGGCGACGGGCTGCTCGCGATGGAGCGGACCGACGCCCCCCGCGACCGCCTGGTCGCGATGCTGTTCGTGCCGGGCGACCACGCGCTCGGCATCGCCCCCGGCCGTACGGTCGACCTCGCGGTCTCCGACGCCCCGCCCGGCGTGTTCGGGCTGCTGCGCGGCAGGGTGACCTCGATCAGCCCCTACCCGCTGATGGCGGAGGGCGTCGCCGGCCTGGTCGGCGGGGACCTCGCGGCCCGCGGCTACGTCACCGCGGAGCCGCCCCGCCTGGTGGTCGTCGACCTCCTCCCCGACCCCGGGACGACCTCCGGCTACTCCTGGACGACCGAGACCGGTCCCCCGATGAAGCTGCGGTCGCAGGTCACGGTGACGGGCACTGTCACGCTCAGCAGCCAGACGCCCTTCAACCTGCTACTCGGACGCTGAGAAGGAGACGGATGAGCCAGGTCACGGCCCCCCGCGCCGACGCCTCACCGCCCCGCGCCCCGAGCAGGCGCGGTCCCCGCAAACGGGGCGGCCGGCGCGGGAGCACGCCGACCGTCATCCAGATGGAGGCCGTCGAGTGCGGGGCCGCCGCCCTCGCCATGGTTCTCGGCCACTACGGCAGGTTCGTGCCCCTGGAGGAGCTGCGGGCCGCCTGCGCGGTGTCCCGGGACGGCGCGAAGGCGTCCAGCGTGATCGCCGCCGCCCGCACGTACGGGCTGGAGGCCAAGGGCTTCCAGATGGAGCTGGACGACCTGCGCGACATCGTCAAACCGGCCATCATCTTCTGGGCGTTCCAGCACTTCATGGTCGTCGAGGGCATCCGCACCCGCTTCGGCAGGCCGGTGGTGGCGGTCAACGACCCCGCGAGCGGCCCGCGCCTGCTCGACTGGGACGAGTTCGACTCGGGCTTCACCGGCATCGTGCTGACCTTCGAGCCCGGGCCCGGGTTCCGGCCCGGCGGCCGGCCCACCCGGGTGGCCGAGGCGCTGCTGTCGCGCCGCATGTCCTCCGGCCGGGCGCTGCCGCTGGTGCTGCTGGCCAGCCTGCTGCTGGTCGTGCCCGGGATCATCGCGCCGGCGTTCAGCCGGGTGTTCATCGACCACATCCTCACCGGCCGCGACCCCGGCTTCATCCTGCCGCTGCTGCTGGCGATGTCGATGACCGCCCTGGCGATGTTCGTGCTGACCTCGGTCCAGCGGCACTATCTGCTGCGGATGGAGATACGGCTGGGGCTGGTCAGCTCCGCCCGCTTCTTCCGCCATCTGCTGCGCCTGCCGGTGGAGTTCTTCCTGCAACGCAGGCCCGCCGAGGTTGCCAGGCGGGTGTCGGCCAACGACACGGTCGCCGAGATCCTGTCCAGGGACCTGGCGATCACCGTCGTCAACCTCGTCCTCGTGCTCTTCTACGCGGTCGTCCTGATCCGGTACGACCTGCTGCTCGGCC
This sequence comes from Microbispora siamensis, assembly GCF_016863095.1. Taxonomy (GTDB): domain Bacteria; phylum Actinomycetota; class Actinomycetes; order Streptosporangiales; family Streptosporangiaceae; genus Microbispora; species Microbispora siamensis. The sequence goes on from NZ_BOOF01000004.1 coordinate 25,439, forward strand.
TCATCGGCGTGGGCATGGCGCTGCTCAACATCCTGGTGCTGCGGCAGGTGTCCAGGGCCAGGACCGACGCGGTGGCCGCGCTGCGGGCCGATCTCGGCAACCTCACGTCGGCCACCTTCAACACCCTGCAGCTCGTGGAGACCGTGAAGGCCACCGGCGCCGAGCCCAGCGCGTTCCAGCGGTGGGCGGGCTTCCTGGCCAAGGCCGTGACCGCCCGGCAGCGGCTGGGCGTGCCCAGCGCGGTCATCACGGTCGTGCCTCCGCTGCTCGCCGGGGTCAACAGCGGCCTCATCCTGCTCGTCGGCGGCCTGCGGGTGGTGGACGGCGCGGTCAGCGTCGGCCTGCTGGTGGCCTTCCAGAGCCTGCTCGGCGCGCTGTCGCGGCCGGTCACCCAGCTCACCAACCTCGGCGGGCGTTTGCAGGACATCTCGGCCGACATCACCCGGCTGTACGACGTGGAGCGTCACCCCCGCTCGCCCGTCTTCGACCGGCCGGACAGGCCCGCCGGCAGCCGGCTCGACGGGGCGATCACCTTCGAGCACGTGACGTTCGGGTACAACCCGCTGGCCAAGCCGGTGATCAAGGACGTGTCGTTCTCGGTCGTGCCCGGCCGGCGGGTGGCGATCGTCGGGAGCTCGGGGAGCGGGAAGTCGACCATCGGCCGGCTCGTGGCGGGGCTGTACCGGCCGGCGTCGGGCCGGGTGCTGCTCGACGGGCGCGACCGCGAGGAGATCTCCAGGACCGAGCTGGCGGCCTCGGTCGCGTACGTGGACCAGGACATCTCGCTGTTCGAGGGCACGGTGCGCGACAACCTCACGCTGTGGAGCGAGGACGTCTCCGACGAGGTCGTCACCGCCGCATTGCACGACGCGGCCATCTTCGACGTCATCTCCGCCCGGCCCGGCGGGCTCAACAGCCGGGTGCGCGAGGGCGGGCGCAACTTCAGCGGCGGGCAGCGCCAGCGGCTGGAGCTGGCCAGGGCGCTGGCCGCGCAGCCGACCCTGCTCGTCCTCGACGAGGCGACCAGCGCGCTCGACCCGGAGACAGAGCGGGTCATCGCCGACAACCTGCGCCGCCGGGGATGCGCCTGCCTGATCATCGCGCACCGGCTGTCGACCGTACGGGACGCCGACGAGATCCTCGTGCTGTACCAGGGCGAGGTGGTGGAGCGCGGCACGCACGAGGACCTCGTGCGCCTCGGCGGGCACTACGCGCGGCTGATAGAGAACGCCCAGCCGGGCGGTGAGGGAGCGGACCAATGAGCGTCTCGGCCGTGACGCCGTCCTCGGCGTTCTCGCCGTTCTTCACCGACGCGGCCACGCCCGTCGACTACTCGGCCGACCGGCTGCTCGTGCTGGCCGACCTGCGCGAGGTGCTGCTGGTCGAGCGCGGCGCGGTCGACCTGTTCGCCGTACGCCTGGAGAACGGCAGGCCGGTCGGCAGGTGGAACTACCTGTGCCGGGTGCGGCAGGGCGCGCTGGTGCTCGGCTCGCCCCGGGGGCCCAGGCACAGCATCGTCGGGCGGCCGGTGCTCGGCACCCGCGTGTCGCGCCTGCCGCTGGCCCGGCTGGAGGGACTGTCGGCCCGGCGCGTCGACGGCCCGTCCGAGTCGGGGAAGGCGGTCCGCGCCCTGCCCACCCGCGAGTACGGCCTGGCGGTGCGCGAGTTCGTGCGGGGCCTGGAGGCCGGGGTGGTGGCGCTCGCCGCGTCGATGCGCGACACGCTGCCCCCTCGCGACTTCGTCCCGCTGTCGCCGCAGGAGCCCACCGTCGTCCGCAAGGGCGAGGCCGTCCGGTCGGTCGACGGCGTCCGGTGGATCACCGTAGAGGACGGCGTGGTCGAGATGCCGGAGGGCGTCGCCGGTCAGCTCAGCGCGGGCGCGGAGGTCTGCGTCACCGAGCGGGACTGGCTGGCGGCACTCGGCCCGGCCCGGCTGCGCGCCCGGTCGACCCTCGACCTGCTGGGCGCGGGCGAGCTGTGGCACCGGTGGGTCGAGCACACCACCCGCTTCCTCTACATGATCGACCGGCGGATCGAACGCCGGAACTCGACCGAGCTGAGGGCGCTGACGAGCCGGGCCGAGCGGGGCGGGGACGTGCTGCGCACCACCGCACGCGGGTTCGACACGCTGGTGCGCGACACCGAGGCGCGGGTCCGCCTCGCCGACGTGGCAGGGGACCCGCCCGCGCTGGCCGCCGCGCGCCTGGTGGCCTCGCACGCCGGCTTCTCGGTGACCGCGCCGCCGCCGGGAGGCGCGCACGGCGGCCGGATCGACCCGCTGCAGGCCATCGCGCTCGCCTCGGGCGTGCGCACCCGCCGCATCAGGCTGGACGACCGCTGGTGGCGGCGGGACATCGGGCCGATGGTGGGCTACCGCTCCTCCGACGGGGCGCCGGTGGCGCTGCTGCCCATCGGGTCGCGTTACGTCGTGGCCGCGCCGGGGGAGGAGCGCGTCACCCCGGTCACCGCGGCGGTGGCCGGCACGCTGACCCGGCACGCCGACGTGCTGTACGAGCCGCTGCCGCCGGCCGTCACCGGAGTGGGCGGGCTGTTGCGGTTCGGCCTGGCCAAGAACCGCAAGGACCTGTGGACCCTGCTCAGCCTCGGCACGCTGGTGGCCTGCATCGGCCTGCTGGTGCCCGCCATGACCGGCCTCGTGCTCGGCACGTACGTGGCCAGGGCCGAGCGCGAGATGATCGTGCAGGGCGCGCTGCTGGTGATCGCGGGCTCGCTCGTGGCGGCCGCGCTGTCGGTGGTGCAGAACTTCGCCGCGCTGCGCATCGAGGGCAGGTCGTCGGCCCGCCTGCAGGCGGGCGCGTGGATGCGGCTGCTGTCGCTGCCGGCGACGTTCTTCACCAACTACTCCACGGCCGAGCTGGGCACCACGGTCCTCGGCGTCAGCGCGGTGCAGGAGACGCTGTCCGGCGTCATGACGACGGCGGCACTCGGCCTGTTCGCCGGCCTGGCCAACCTCGTGCTCGTCTACTTCTACGACGTGCGGCTGGCGCTGATCGCGACGGCGCTCGTGCTGGCCGGGGTGCTCGTGTGCGCGGTCGCCGGCTACTTCGAGGTGCGGCTGCAACGCCGGATCTACACCCACGAGCAGCGGCTGTCGTCGCGGGTCTTCCAGCTTCTGACGGCCGTGCCGAAGCTGCGGGTGGCGGCGGCCGAGGACCGGGCCTTCGGGGTCTGGTCGTCGGAGTTCCTCAAGGCGCGCAGCCTCGGCGTGTCCGCCCGCCGGGTGCAGAACCTCGTCACGACCTTCAACGCCGGCTTCCCGCTGGTCGCGTCGGTCATCGTCTTCGCCGTGGTGGCCGGGCCGATGCTCGGGGACGTGACCGTCCCGGCGTTCCTGGCGTTCTTCGCCGCGTTCAACCTGCTGCTGGCCTCGGTGCTGCAGTTCACCGGCGCGGCGATCACCGCGATGAGCGTGGTGCCCATGCTGGAGCGGCTGCGGCCGATCCTGGCGGCCGAGCCGGAGGATCACGCCGGCAAGGCCGACCCGGGCGAGCTGTCGGGCCGGATCGAGCTGTCGCGGGTGTCGTTCCGGTACGGCGAGGACGGGCCGCTCGTCCTGGACGGGGTGGACCTGTCGGTCGAGCCCGGCGAGTTCGTCGCGATCGTCGGCCCGACCGGGAGCGGCAAGTCGACGATCCTGCGGCTGCTGCTGGGCTTCGAGTCGCCGTCCTCGGGGACGGTCCTGCACGACGGCCAGGACCTGGGCGAGCTGGACATCGGCGCGGTGCGCCGCCAGTGCGGGGTGGTCCTGCAGAACAGCGCGCTGCTCGCCGGCGACATCAAGGCCAACATCATCGGCAGCACCGACCACACGGTCGACGACGCGTGGGACGCCGCCGGCATGGCGGGGATCGCCGACGACATCGCGAACATGCCGATGGGCATGCACACGGTGCTGTCGGAGGGCACCAACACGCTGTCGGGCGGGCAGCGGCAGCGCATCATGATCGCACGCGCCCTCGTCTCGCACCCCCGCATCGTGCTGTTCGACGAGGCGACCAGCGCGCTGGACAACCCCACCCAGAAGATCGTCACGGAGAGCACCCGCCAGCTCAACGCGACCCGGATCGTGATCGCGCACCGGCTCTCGACGATCAGGGACGCCGACAAGATCGTGGTGCTCGACCGCGGGCGCATCGTCCAGCAGGGCAAGTACCACGAGCTGCTCGAGGACGCCGAGGGGCTGTTCGCCCGGTTGGCGCGACGGCAGATCTGAGGCCGGGGACGTGCGCACCGCCGGCGGACCGGGGACGGTCCGCCGGCGGTTCTCGCGTGCTCAGTAGCGGGGCCTGCGGCTCAACACGATTCCGGCGATGAGGAACACCAGGCCGAGCCCGCCGTACACGAAGGCGTGGGTGGTGGCGGGCGGCTTCACGCTGGCGTTGGCGACGGCCAGGCCGAGGCCCACGATGCCGCTGATGTAACAGAAGATCGCGACGAAGATTTTCCAGAAGGGGCTCATGACGTACTCCGTTCGGACTCGGCGGGACCGCCCGGTGCGGTCCCGGCGACGACGAGGCCGAGCAGCATGACCCAGGCGTCGGGGTCGGCGCGGAAACGCCGCCACCGGTCGGCCGCCAGGGCGAGCTCGGGCAGGGACAGGGCCCCGGAGGCGACCAGCGGCGCCAGCCGCTCCGGGCCCAGGTGGGGGGCGAACGCCTCGGTGGGGCGGTCGTCGTTGGTGGTGGCGAACGGGCGCAGGACCACGTCGCCGAAGCCCGCACGGCGAAGGAGCCGGGTGAGCTTGCGCCCGATCAGCCGGTCGCCGCCCGCCTGCCGCTGCGCGCCGGTCATGCGGTTGTGGACGCCGGCCATCTCGGGGTACATCGGGTCGGCCAGGCCCCAGAGCATCGCGTCCACCTCGATCACGATCAGCCGTCCGCCCGGCCGCAGCACCCGCAGGGCCTCGGCCACCACCGTCGCCGGGTCGGCCACGTGCTGCAGTACGTACCGGAGCAGGACGGTGCCCACGGCCCCGTCCGCCAGCGGCAGCCGTACGGCGTCGCAACCGAGCAGCGGAACCCGCGCGCCGGACGCGTGCGCCAGCAGCGCCGTGTCGATGTCGGCGGCCATCATGGGCAGGTCCGGCAGGGCGGCCCGCAGCCGCCGCGTGACGGCGCCGGAGCCCGCCCCGAGCTCCAGCAGCGGCGCTGGGACGCCGACGTCCAGCAGGACGCGCAGCTCCTCGTCGAAGGAGAGCTCGGCCTGGGCCTCCAGGCGCGCCAGCTCGCCGCGCAGGCCCCCGGCGGTCGTCGTGGCCGGGTCGTACGACCCGGCGCCCGTCACGGCGGTCACCGCGGCCTCCGCGCTTGCCTGGGCCTCGGGACCATGAGCATGCCGTGCCGGGGGCGCAGCGTGACCAGGGCCTCGGGCTCGACCGGGAAGCCGGGGACGAGCTCCGGGCGCACGGTGCGCAGCAGCACGGCCAGCACGAGGGTGGCCTCGACCATCGCGAAGTGGCGGCCGACGCACACCCGGGGGCCGCCCCCGAAGGGGAGGTACTGGTGGCCCGCGTGGGTGTGCTCGGCCGCGAACCGGTCCGGTGCGTACGTCTCCGGGTCGGGCCAGTACCGGGGATCCCGGTGGAGTACGTACGGGCTGACGCACACCAGCGTGCCCGGAGGTATGGCGTAGCCGCCGACGACGTCGGCCTCCACGGAGCGCCGGGAGATGAGCCACACGGGCGGGTACAGCCGCATGGCCTCCCTGATCGCCCGCTGGCAGGCCGTCAGCCGGGGCAGGTCGGCGGCGGTGGGGGTCCGGTCCCCGTCCAGCACCTCGTCCACCTCCGCGCGTACCGCCCGGGCGGCGTCGGGATGACGGTCGAGGAGGTAGAGCGTCCAGGTCAGCGCCTTGGCCGTGGTCTCGTGCCCGGCCATGACGATCGTCAGCACCTGGTCGCGCAGGTCGGTCGCGGTCATCGCGTGCCCCGAGGCCAGCATCGCGCCGAGCAGGTCGTTGCCCTCCTGCCCGGTGGCCCGGCGGGCGGCCACGATCGTCCGGGTGACGGCGTCGAGGAACGCCTTCGCCCGGCGGAACCCCTCCCGCCCGCCTCCCTCGGAGGCGGGGTCGAAGTGGCCGATGAAGCGGTTGACCTCGTCCACCGCCCGTCCGAAGCCGTCGCCGACGCCCGCGATGTCCGCGCCGAGCATCGCCCGCGCGATGACGGTGAGCGTGAGCGCGGTCAGGTCGTGGTCGACGCGTACGGCCTCGCCGTCCTCGCCGGCCCGCCGCCACCGGCCGGCCAGGTGGGCCGCGGCGTCGGTCATGACCTGGTCGAACCGCTCGACCTCGGTCGGGCGGAAGGCCGGCGCGATCATCTTGCGCTGCCTGGCCCACTCCTCGCCGCCGCTGGTCAGCAACCCGTTGCCGAGCAGGGGGCGCAGCATGTCGTCGTCGGGCGTGCGGTCCTTGGTGTAGTTGGCGCCGTTGTCCTTCAGCACGTGCCGGGCCAGGTCGGGCCGGTGCAGCATGTAGACGGGCGCTCCCTCGGCCTCGTGCCTCGTCACGTCGCCGTAGGCGGCCATCTCGGTGACGAAGCGCAGCGGGTCCTCCCGCATGCTGCGCAGGCTCTGGGCGCCGTCCGGACCCGGCGGCAGGGATACGTAACCGCTGTGCGTATCGGCCATGCCCACCCTCACTTTTTTGAATACGTATTCGCCGGTGAATTGCGCATGCGATTCGGAGTGAATACGTACCCGGTGATATTTCCTGATCGGAGCATAGTCTGCGCGGTTCGCGTCCTCAATACTTATGCGAGTGGCCCGGAAATTAAGTCTGTGCGTTCCCGTCCGGCCGTGTAAGACTTCATTTCGAAAGCAGCGGGACACATTGCCCGCGAAAAAGCCGGGAGGCAGGCTATGTCTTTGGACCCGAGACAGCGCGCGGAATTCGTGAACGCGTACACCCGCGTTCTGATCACGGCGTGGTCGAGTGAGGAATACTCGGCCCGGCTGGACTCCGACCCCCGCTCGGCTCTGGCCGAGTCCGGTCTGGAGCTGCCGGCGGGAGCCGAGGTCGTGCTCGTCCGCAACATCCCCGAAGGCCACCACGACAGCAACATCGAGGTACAGGTCGCGCTGTGGGAGCGGGGCCTCGAGACGGGCCGTTTCGAACTGCACATCCCCGAGACGCCCCAGGTCGACATGGCCGAGCTCAACGAGGGCGACCTCGACTCCATCGCGGCCGGCGTTTCCTCGGCCGAGTCGATCGACATCAACTGCTGCTGCTGCCCCTGCTGCTGCTGCACCTGACGATCACGACACACTCGGAGGGCAGATCATGTCCACGGTCGCCGAGCAGGCGAACCCCGTCCACGTGCGCTCCCTGCGCAAGCGGTACGGTCCGGTGAACGCGGTCGAGGAGGTGGACCTCGACGTGCGGAGCGGCGAGGTGTTCGCCCTCCTCGGGCCGAACGGCGCCGGCAAGACCACCACGGTCGAGATCCTGGTGGGGGTTCGCCGGCGGACCTCCGGCGACGTGCGCGTCCTCGGCCGCGACCCGGCCGAGGACGCGCCCGAGTGGCGGGCGCGGATCGGCGTCGTCCCCCAGACGACGGGGGCGTACACCGACCTGACCGTGCGCGAGGTGGTCGAGCACTTCGCCGCGTTCTACCCCGCGCCGCTGCCGGTGGCCGAGGTGATCGACATGGTCGGCCTCGGCAAGCAGGCGCGCAAGCAGGCACAGACGCTCTCCGGTGGGCAGGCCCGGCGGCTCGACGTCGCGGTCGGCGTTGTCGGGGACCCCGATCTGATCTTCCTCGACGAGCCGACGACGGGACTCGACCCCGTCGCCCGCAGGGAGGCGTGGGACCTCGTCCGCTACTTCGCCGACCGTGGCAAGACCACCGTGCTCACCACCCATTACCTGGACGAGGTCGAGGCGCTGGCGCAGCGGGCGGCCGTCATCGTCGGGGGGCGGGTCGTCGAGTCGGGCCCGGTCGCGGAGCTGGGCGGCCGGCGCGCGACACCCGCCGCCGTGAGCTTCGCCAGGACGGACGGGCTCGACCGGAGCCTGCCCGCGCTGCCGGGCGACGCCGTGGTGGAGGAGGCGGAGGGCCTTGTGGTCGTACGCACGCACCACCCCACCGAGGCCATGGCCGCGCTGCTGCCCTGGGCGGCCGCCTCCGGCGTGCGCGAACTGCCGGACCTGCGCATCCACCGGCCGTCGCTCGAGGAGATCTACCTGGACCTCATCCGGAGCAACCAGGAAGGCGGTGTCGTGTGATGAGCGCTCCCAACGCGGCCCTCACCCAGGAGAGCGGCGCGGTGGTGCTCGATCCCGCCCGCTCGATCGTGTGGCGGGCGGCCGTCTCGCGGTCGTCGGTCGAGCTCAAGTCGTTCTTCCGCAACCGGCAGTCGCTGGTCTTCACGCTGCTGCTGCCCGTCGTGCTGCTGGTCGTACTCGGCTCCATCTTCTCGGGGACCGTGCCCGGCACTCACACCGACTTCAAGCAGATGTTCATCGCGGGCATCATCGGCTGTGGCGTGATGAGCGTCAGCTTCAACGGGCTGGCCATCAGCGTCGCCATCGAGCGCGACACCGGGATGATCCGCCGGCTGGCCTCCAGCCCGATGCCGAAGTCCGCCTACTTCATCGGCAAGGTGGTCAGGGTGGCCGTGACCGGCACCCTGGAGACGCTCCTGCTGCTCGCGGTGGCCGTGGTGGCGTTCGGGCTGCCGCTGCCCTCGACCACCGCCCGCTGGGAGACGCTCGTGTGGGTGCTGCTGCTCGGCGCGGTGGCCTGCACGCTGCTGGCCGTGGCGTTCAGCTCGGTCATCCCCAACGCCCGGTCGGCCTCGGCCATCGTCACCCTGCCGTTCCTGGTGCTGCAGTTCATCTCAGGGGTGTTCTTCCCCTACAGCCAGCTGCCGGCGTGGATGCAGACGGTCGCGGCCCTGTTCCCGCTCAAGTGGATGACCCAGGGACTGCGCTCGGTGTTCCTGCCCAACGACTTCGCCCGCGTCGAGCCCGCGGGCGTGTGGGAGCTCGACCGCGTGGCGCTCGTGCTGGCCGCGTGGTGCCTCGCCGGGCTCGCGCTGAGCTTCCTGACCTTCCGCTGGCGCGGGCCCAACGTCCGCTGACCGTCAGGAGAGCCGGATCCGGAACTCGTTCAGCCGACGCGGCACGAGCACGGGCGCCCAGGCGGGCGGGGCGCCGTCCGGGCGGATCGCGGGAAAGCGCTCGGCCAGGCCGCGCAGCAGCAGCGCGCCGGCCTGCCGGACGAGGGGCGCGCCCAGGCAGAAATGGGTGCCGGCGCCGAAGGCGAGGTGGGGATTGGGAGACCGGGTCAGCACCAGGTCGCCGGGGCGGTCGAAGACGGCCGGGTCCCGGTTGGCCGCCGCGACCACGGCGAGCACCCGCGCCCCGGCGGGAATGACCGCGTCCCCGAAGGACACCTCCGCGGTCGTCACCCTCGCCGTGAAGGGGATGGGCGCCTCCAGCCGCAGCAGCTCGTCGACCGCCGTACGGGCGAGGTCGTCGCCGCCCTCGCGAAGGGCCGCCAGGGCCTCGGGGCGGGGCAGCAGCCAGAACAGCGCGTTACCCACCATCTCGGCCAGCGGGCGCCAGCCGCCGACGACGGCCAGCGAGAGGATGCCCAGCATCTCGGGCCGGGTCAGCCGCTCGTCCGCGGCCAGCCGCCCGATCGACCCGCCGGGCCCGCGCGCCACGTGCGCGTCGAGGAAGCGGGTCAGCTCGCCCATCGCCACGCGGCCCTCCCGCGCGGCCTGCGGCCCGGCCAGCGGGTCGAGGTTGACCGAGGCCCGCCGCGCCAGGTCCGCGAAGGCCGCCTCGTCCTCGCGAGGCAGGAGCAGCGTCCGGGCCAGCACGCCGGTCGCGAACGGCTCGCCGAGGTCCCGGGTGACCTCCACCGCGTCCGCCAGCCCGTCGAGCAGGCCGTCCACGACAGTGGCGATGCCGTCGGCGAGCTCGCGCACCGCGGCGGGGCCGAGCAGGGCCATGCCGGGGGCGCGCAGCCGATTGTGCTCGGGCGGGTCGGTGGTCAGCATCGACGCGGGCAGGTCGTCGTCGCGCACCCGCTCGCGCTGTCCGAGGGCGGCCGAGAACCGGGGGTCCCTGAGCGCGCTCGCGCAGTGCTCGTGCGCCGTGAGCAGCCACATCCGGGACGTGACGTCGAAGTGGACCGGATCGTTGGCCCGCAGCCAGTCGTACGCCGGATACGGGTCGGATCTCCCCGCAGGCGAGAACGGGTGGGCCAGACCGGCCGGAAGCCGGAGGGGAGCGGTCATCGGCGGTCCCTCGGTGCTGAGCTCACAAGATCACGGGTCACACGATCACGGGCTACAAGATCACGGCACGGCCACGCTACTACAGAGTGGCCGCCGCCGGGATGAATGCGAACAACTGCGGACCGAACGGGCCAGTGGGAGGCAGCGATGCGGGTCGATGTAGTGGTCGTGGGCGCGGGCGTCAGCGGCCTGACCGCCGCACGGCGGCTGCGCGCCGCCGGTCTCGCCGTCACGGTGCTGGAGGCCAGGGACCGCGTCGGCGGGCGGGTACGCACCTACCGCCCCGGCGACGGCGGCCCCCCGATGGAGCTGGGGGCTCAGGTCGTCCACGGCGACCGCAACCCCGTGTGGGACGTGCTGGAACCGGACGCGGCCGAGCCGCTGCGGCCGGGCACGGCCCTTGTCGCCTCGGCGGGGCGGGTGCTGCCGCTGGGCGTGCTCGCCCGGCGGGGACGGCCGCCGTGGGCGGTCGAGCAGAGTCTGCTGCGGGACCCGGGGGAGGACGTGCCCGTCGCGGGGCGGCTCACCTCCGGCGCCCAGGCCGAGTGGCTGCGGCAGAACTGGGCCGCCGACCCCGAGTCCCTCAGCGAGGCGGGCATGGCCGCCGGACGCCGCGCCGACGACGTCGGCGAGGGCCGGTTCGCCGTCCGCGGAGGGTTCGACCGGCTGCCCGGCCTGCTGGCCCACGGGCTCGACGTACGGCCCGGCAGCCCGGCCAGGAGCATCGCCTGGTCGCCTGGCCGGGTGGAGGCCCGGCTCGACGAGGGCGCGGTGACGGCCACGGCGGCGGTGGTGACCGTGCCTCCGCCCGTGGTCGCGGGCGGGGCGCTCGCGATCGCGGACATGCCGGACCGCAAGCGGGCGGCGGCCGAGTCGCTGCGCCTCGGCGACGCCTGGTGCGGGGTGGTGACGCTGTCGCGGCCCGCCCCGGAGTCGGCCGTCGTGTTCGACGCCGAGGGCGGGCTCGGCTTCGTCACCTGCACCGCCGGCAGCACACGCGTCCTGGTGGTGGCCAAGGCCGGGGCCGCCGCGCGGGCGCGCGAGGCGGCCCGCGGAGGGCCGCCCCCACTGGGCCGGGTGCTGCCCTGGGCCGGGGACGCCCGGTCCGAGCACGTCGAGGCGGCCGACTGGGGCGCGGACGCCTGGGCGACCGGTGCGTTCACCTATCCCCGGGTCGGCGGCCTGTGGGCGCGGGCGGCGTGGGCGGAGCCGATGGGCGGCACGGTGTTCTTCGCGGGCGAGGCCACGGCGGCCGGTGTCCCGATGGTTCAGGCGGCCATGGCCAGCGGTGACCGCGCGGCCGGAGAGGTCCTGGAGGCGGTAGGGCGATGATCGGGAAAGTGCACACGGGCTGGTATCTGCTGGCGTTCGAGGAGGAACTCGCCGAAGGGCTGAACCCTCTGCTGCTCGGCGGGCGCAGGCTGCTCGCCGTACGGGACGGGTCGCGAATCCGCGTGTTCGACGGGCTGTGCCCGCACCGGGGTGCGGCCCTGGGCCACGGCGGCACCCTGGACGGCGACTGCGTCATCTGCCCCTTCCACGGCAAGCGGGTGGCACTCGGGGACACGGCGCGACGCTGGTCGGTCGCCGAGTACGCGGTCGAGCGGGCGGGCGCGGCGGTGTTCGTGCGGCTGTCCGCGGATGACGACCGGGGCTTCCAGCGGGCGATCAAGGAGGTGGCCGACGGCAACCTCGTCGTGGGCGCGGTGATCCAGCCGGTGGCGGTCCCTTCGGAGTACGTGGTGGAGAACGCCTTCGACGCCGAGCACTTCCACCAGGTCCACCTCGTGCCCCGGGTGATCGGCATGCGGGTCTCGCCCTGCCCCGACGGCGAGCTGGCGATCGAAGGGGAGTTCCGCACCAAGGCCCCGCCGTGGGAGCGGGAGCGCCGGCTCGACTTCGCCTCCCGGTTCTACGCCCGGGCGTTCAGTCCCAGCCTCGTCGTGACCGAGCTGGGCACCGCGGACGCGCCGTACACGATCATCACGGGCGCGGTGCCCACCTCCGGCGGCTGTGTGGGGCGGGTCGCCATCGCACTGCCGCCGGAGCGCGCCGAGGCGCTCGACGCGCTGGTCCACGGCGCGCGGTACGCCTTCGAGCAGGACCGCGTCGTCTGGGACCACCTCGATCCGGACGCGCCGCAGCGCTACGACGCCGGCGACCGGCCCGTGCTGGCCTTCCGCCGGTTCTGCGCGACCTTCGGCGCCGTTCCACCGGCCGGAACCCCTTCCGCGGCGGTGACGGGGGAGCAGGCGTGATGCGAGTGCACGCGAGCGGGAGCGGCCCGGCCGTGCTGTGGCTCCACGGCTACACGATGGACTCCTCCACCTGGCGCGACCTGTGGGCGCTGCTGCCCGGCCGGCGGCACGTCGGCGTCGACCTGCCGGGCCACGGAGGGTCCGGTCCGATGTGGCCGGGCACGACGCTGCCGGACCTGGCGGCCGAGATCGCGGCCGTCGCGCGGGCCGAGGGGGCGCACGACGTCGTGGCCCTGTCCTTCGGGTCGCTGGCGGGGATCCAGCTCGCCGTGGACGCGCCCGACGTCGTACGGCGCCTCGTCGTGGCGGCTCCCACCATCGCGGGCGCCCCCAGCGAGCCGGGGACGGCCCCGCGTTACCGCGAGCTGATGGCGTTGCGGCGGGCCGGTGCCGACGGCGCCGCGCTTGCGGACGTCTGGATGTCCTCCCCGCCCGACATCTTCCGCGGCACCCAGGCGCACCCCCGGCTGCGGGCGAGCCTGCGGACGGTCATCGCCCGGCACGGCTGGGACGAACTGCGCACCGGCGCGATGGCGGCGTTCCACCGGCACACGCATACCGACGAGGCGCTCGGCGCGATCAGGGCCGACACCCTGGTCCTCGTCGGGGACGCCGAGATGCCGACGTTCGCGGCCAACGCCGACCGGCTGGGCGGGCTCGTCCCCCGCTGCCGGGTGGTCGAGATGGCGGACGCCGGCCACCTGTGCCTGATCGAGCGCCCGGAGGCCGCCGCGCGGCTCATCCGGTCCCACCTGGAAAGGAGCCGGGCAGATGCCCAGGCGTGAGACGTACGCGCAGGGCTCGCCCTGCTGGGTGGACTACATGGCGGCCGACCCGGAGGGCGCGCGGGACTTCTACGCGCGCCTGTTCGGCTGGACCTTCGACGAGCCCGAGGAGTACGGCTATCGCCTGGCGCGGCAGGCCGGGGAGGTGGTGGGAGGATTCGGCCGGGTGCCACCGGGACGGGGGTTGCCGCCCACCTGGAACACCTACCTGGCGGCGAAGGACGCCGACGCGGTGGCCGGGCGGGTGACCGCGCTCGGCGGCACGGTGGTGTTCGGGCCGCTCGGCGCCGGCGAGGACGGGCGGTTCCTGTTCGCGGTCGACGCGACGGGGGTGTCGGTCGGTTTCTGGCAGGGGCACTGGGCGGAGGGCATCGTCCTGATCGACGAGTACGGCGCGACCTGCGGCCACGAGCTGTGGGCGGCCGATCCCGCCGCCGCCCGCGCCTTCTACGCGGGGCTCTTCGGGGAGGATCCGGGGCACGGGCGGGAGGTGCGCGGCGTGCCGCACGGCGTGTCCCCGCAGTGGGTGTCGTATTTCCTCGTGGACGACGTGCCCTCGGCGGCCGTGGCCGTGGAACGGGCAGGCGGCCGGGTCGCCGAGGCGGGGGACGACGGGCGTGAGGCGGTGGTGCGCGACCCGTGGGGCGCGCTGTTCGGAGTCAGGGACGGCCGGTCCCGCTCCGCGGGCGGAACCAGATGAAGAACGCGGCCACGAGGAGCGCCCCGACGATCACGACGACCACCCCCACGGTCTTGTCGATCATCAGCGACACGACGACCGCGATCGCGTACACCAGCGGCACGATGAGGCGGATGTTGCCCAGTCCCATGACGGCTCCCCGAGGGAAAAAGAATTCGGCGAACGCATCATCGGCCATGTCCCGGGGGCCGTCCAGGGTGATTCCGGTTATTACGCATCCGGATCCCGGGGGCGTACGTATGCGTATTCCGGGAGGTCAGATATTCAGGCCGGGCCGCAGCACGAGCAGATAGAACGCGACCACCGCGGCGTAGCCGAAAAACGCCCACACGGGAAGCCGCCAGCCGGTGCCCGGCCTCTCCTCGCGTTCGTACGGCCGGCCCGCGCTCGGCGTCATGAATCCGACCAGCGCCATTCCCGGCCCCCAGCAGCCGAGGATGCCGTAGAAGACCACCTCGGGGTCGCCGCCGAGACCGGCGGGCACCAGCAGCGCCAGGCCGATCAGGTAGGGGATCCACAGGCGCGTCACGGCCGCCTTGCGGGCGCGCGGGGTGTCCAGGGGCACGCTCGCGGGCAGCGAGTCGAGGTACATCCGGCTGAGCGGCCGCGTGACCAGGTAGAGAACCGCCATCGCGGCGGCGGCGACGAGGAACTGGACGGCGACGGGCACATGGTAGAGACGGGCCAGAACCCCGGTGTCGCCCACCGTGAGCAGCGGTGTGACCACCAGGTAGCCCAGGAACGCCACGACGCCGGTCATCGCCAGCCACATCAGCAGCAGTCGCGGATAGGAGGGCCCGCGCCGGCGGTACAGCGCCCAGCAGACGAGGCCGGTGACGAGGCTGCCGACCGGGCCGGCGGCGGCCACCAGGGCCTCCTGCGCGCGGTGTGGCGAGGGCACGTGCAACTCGACGAACTGGCCGATGGCAGGATGGAACCCCAGCGCCCGGGCGGCCAGCGCGTGTGATCCCTCGTGCAGGAACACCTCGACGAGTTGCGCCGTCGCGTACGACAGGGAGAGCGGCCCCCAGGCCGCGCGGGCGGAGGGGATGCGCGGAGCGGCGGCGTCCCGTCGGGCCGCCGGGATCTCGGGGGTGCTCGTCACCCTGTCATGGAACCAGAACCGGCAGGGCCGGTCCAGGCGCTTTCCCGCAATTGGAATTTTATTCCAATAAGACTGGAACTCGTTCTAGTGTGAGACGACGGCCGGCCCATCTGGCATATCCGTCTTACCCGTGGCCGCGGACGTCGCGTCACCGCGGGGCCGCGCGAATTTCATCGCGTGGCCGGGGAGAATCTAGAAACCCGCCAGCAGCCGCTCGGCGGCGATCTCGATGCGGTGCTGGATCTGCTCGTAGGTGCGCCGCCCGCGCAGCATCTCCAGCAACTCCTGCACCCAGACTCCCGCCAGGGAGCCGGTGAGCGCGAGCTGGTCCTCCGCGGGAAGGTTCACCGTGCGGCCGTCGGTGGCGACGCGCAGCAGCAGGCTCGCCATCCGGTCGCCGAACGGCGCCTCCACCTCCGCCATGATCAGGGAGCGGATGAGCGCGTCGGCGAGTTCCGGCTCGCGCATCAGGCCCCGGGTGGCCCGCATCAGCACGTCGACCGCGCGGCCGGCGGGGTGGGCGGCGTGCGGCGGGCGCCGCTCGATGCTGGACTCCAGCAGGTCGATCTCCTCGCCGACCACCGCCACGACCAGGTCCATCTTCGAGGGGAAGTAGCGGTAGAGCGTTCCCAGGGCGACGCCCGCGCGCTCGGCGACCGTGCGCATCTGCATCGCCTCGACGCCTCCGCGGGAGGCGAGGGCGGCCGCCGCCTGGACGATGCGCCGGCGCCGTTGGTGCTGGCTCCGCGTGCGGACCCCGGGGGTGGCCGGGGCCGGATGGCCGGCCGCGGCGGAGGGGCCTTCGGGAAGCGGTGGTGGAGCGTCGGCGACTGCATGCGAAGTGCGCATAGGAACACGTTATCTGATTTCCGCTCCTTCCGGATGGTTACCCGTGAGTCACAAAAGCGCTGGCGGCTATATGACTTTGGTGTTTCAGTCGCGTGTCGTCGCCGGTTCGTGAGCCTCCCTCTGGACAGAGATTAGAATCCGTTCTAGTTTGCGGTTCTGGGTGGGGATCCCGCCCCGCAGACAGGTCCGTGGAACACGCGGGAGGTCCGGTGGACTTCGATCTCGACGAGACCCATGCGGAGTTGCGCGCGCTGGCCGCGTCGGTGCTGGACCGGGAGGCGGACCAGGCCAGGATCGAGGCGCACGAGCGCGGCGGCCGGCCGTACGACGCGGGGGCGTGGAAGGCGCTGGCGCAGGCGGGCCTGCTCGGCGCGTGCCTGCCGCCCGAGGCGGGCGGGGCCGGGCTCGGCCCGCTCGCGACGGCGGTGATCCTGCGGGAGGTGGGGGCCCGCGTCGCGCCGGTCCCCGCGCTGCCCGGCCTGATCGCCGCGCTGACCGTCGCCGGGCACGGGACGGACGCGCAGCGGCGGGCGCTCGCGCCGTTCGGCGAGGGGGAGGAGGTGCTGACCGTCGCGTTCCGCGAGGCCGGGGCGGGCCCCGGCGACCCGCCGGCCGCGACGGCCAGGGACGGCAGGATCACCGGGCGGCCCGGAATCGTCCCGTACGCCGCCGAGGCGTCGGCCATCGTCGTGCCCGCGCTCTCCGGCGGCGAGGCCGCGCTGTTCCTCGTCCGCCCGGGGGACGCTCAGGTGCGGCCGGTGGCGACGACGACGGGGGAGCCCGCGGCCGTGGTCACCCTGGAGGACGCGCCGGGGGAGATGGTGGGGGAGCCGGGCGGCGCGGCCGTCGCCGCGCTGCGGCTGAACACCCTGGCCGCCGTGACCGCGACCGCCTCCGGGGTCCTCGCGGGCGCGCTCGCGCTGACCAAGGGACACATCGCCACGCGCAGGCAGTTCGACCGGGTGCTCGCCGAGTTCCAGGCCGTGACCATGCAGATCGCCGACGTCTACATCGCCTCACGGGCGCTCGACGTCGCCATGTGGACGGGCGTGTGGCGGCTGGGCGAGGGGTTGCCCGCGGAGCGGGACCTGGCCGTCGCCGCCTACAACGCGGCCGCAGATGCCGTACGGGCGCTCTACACCTGTCAGCACCTGCACGGCGGCATCGGGCTCGACCTGACCTATCCGCTGCATCGTCACTTCGGCCTGGGCAAGCACCTCGCCCATCTGCTCGGCGGCGGGCAGGCCCAACTCGACCTGATCGGAGCCCTGGTCTGATGTTCATCGAGCTGACGGCGGAGCAGCGGCGGCTCCGCGACGACCTGCGGGAGTACTTCGCGTCCTGTCTGACCGCCGAGCAGCGCGCCGAGATCGGCCGCGACCCGTTCGGCGAGGCGTACATGGCGCACTGCCGCAGGCTGGGCCGCGACGGCAAGCTCGGCCTCGGATGGCCGAAGGAGTACGGCGGGGGCGGTTACGGCCCGGTCGAGCAGCAGATCTTCGCCAACGAGGTGACCCGGGCCGAGGTGCCGTACCCCCTGATCACGTTGCAGACGGTCGGCCCGACGCTGATGCGGTACGGCACGCAGGCGCAGAAGGAGTTCTTCCTGCCGCGCATCCTGGCCGGAGAGTGCCACTTCGCGATCGGCTACAGCGAGCCGGAGGCGGGCACCGACCTCGCGTCGCTGCGGACGACGGCGGTGCGGGACGGCGACCACTACGTGGTCAACGGCCAGAAGGTGTTCACCTCGGGCGCGCACCACGCCGACTACGTCTGGCTGGCGGCGCGCACCGATCCGGCGGCGAAGAAGCACCGCGGGATCACCATGGTGATCGTCGACTGCACGGACCCCGGGTTCTCCTGGACGCCGATCATCACGATGGACGGCCGCCACCACACCAACGCGACGTACTACTCGGACGTGCGCGTCCCGCTCGACATGGTCGTCGGCGAGGTGGACAAGGGCTGGGACCTGATCGTCAGCCAGCTCAACCACGAACGCGTCACGCTCGGGCCCGCCGGCAACATCGGGCACACTCTCGACCGTTTCGCCCGCTGGGCGAGGACCAATCGGGGACGCGACGGCGCGCCGCTGTGGGAGCACCCCGACGTACGGCGGGCCGTCGCCGAGGTGTACGCGTACTTCCGCACGAACGAGCTGCTGAACTGGCAGGTCGCGGCGTCGATGGACCTCGGCTGGCTGGGCGCGCCCGACGCGTCGGCCACCAAGATCTACGCCTCCGAGCGGGTGCAGGACGTCGGCCGGATCGTCGGCGACACGCTGGCCCGCTTCGGCGATCCGTACGACGAGGAGACGCGCGACCTGATCGAGCGGGTGGACCGGGGCGTCAAGGGCGCGCTCGTGCTCACCTTCGGCGGCGGTGTCAACGAGGTCCAGCGCGAGTTGATCGCCATGCTCGGGCTCGGGCTGCCCAAACCGCCACGATGAGGACGCGCCCGGCGCTACCGGCGTTCCGGGCTCAGGGCGTGAACACGGTCGGCACGTTGAAGAAGACGATCAGCGCGATGATCAGGCAGATCAGGATGCCGACGACTTCCCACAGCCAGTCGTAGTGCCGGTCGCCCTTGCCCCGGCGGCCCCTGCCCGCGCTCCTGCTCGCCGTGCTCCTGCTCGCCGTGTGCTTGCGGCCCTGACGGCGGGAGGCGGCGGGCGCGGGAACGCGGACCGCCGCGGCGGCCGGGTGCACCAGGGTGTCCGTCTTCGCCGGAGGCTCCTCGGCGGCACGCTCGCCGTCCGCCTCCGCCGACGGCTCCTCGGCGGGGAGGAAGGGCTCGGCGAGCTGTTCCGAGGGTCGCTCGGCCTCCCGGGGCGCGGGCGCGAACGCGTCCACGGGGGGAACGGCCGGGAGAAGCGACTCGGCGGGCGGTGTCAGCGTGGCCTCGCCGGACGGCTCCTCGGCCCGTGAGAAGCCGGACGGCTCCTCGGCCCGTGAGAAGCCGGACGGCTCCTCGGCCCGTGGGAAGCCGGACGGCTCCTCGGTCCCTGGCAAGGCGCCGGTGGACTCGGCCTGCCGCGGCGTGCCCGCCGTCTCGGCCGTACGGAACGCGTCGAAGGGCACGGCGAAGCGGAGCGTGTCGAACAACGCCTCCAGCGGCTCAGCCGGGCGCGGGGCGGCGCCGAAGGCGTCGAACGGCTCCGCGGGGCGGGGTGCGCTGGAAGTCCCGAAGGCGTCGAAGGGCTCTGCCGGGCGCGGGGCGGTGCCGAACGCGTCGAACGGTTCCGCGGGGCGGGGTGCGCTGGAAGTCCCGAAGGCGTCGAAGGGCTCCGCCGGGCGCGGGGCGGTGCCGAAAGCATCCAAGGGCTCCACAGGGCGAGGCGCGCCCGTGGTGCCGAAGGCGTCGAACGGGTCCGCGCGATGTGAGGCATCCGACGTGCCGAACGCGTCGAACGGCTTGGCGGTGGTCTCCGGGACCTCCGGGGCGGGCGGCGGCGTGGCGGGCGCGGTCTGCGGGGGTTCCTGCGCGGACGGCTGCGGCTCCACGGGCGCGGCCAGGGCCGCCGGTCGCTCCGCGGGCGTGGGCCGCCCGGTGCGCTTCCTGCGCAGACGGCTCTCGCCGAGCGAGTTGAGCAGCGCACCGCGCAGCCGGGGCATGGGCTCGGTCGTCGCCTCGTGCTTGGCCCTGCGCCGCGAGCCCTGGGGCTGCGCGATGGCGTCGGTCTTGACCACGCACGTGTTGGTGACCTGGTCGGGGTCGCTCAGCGGCAGCGGCCAGGTCGGAGTGGTCGGCCACAGCCTCTTGGTGACCAGCCCGGAGGACTGCTCCCCGCCCGTCGTGGCGCTCCCCGGCTCCTCGTACGGCAGCGCGGAAAGCACCCGGTCGCGTACGGACGCGCCCGGCCGCCGCCAGGGCAGCCGGGCCAGCACGTCGCCGAGGGGGGAGACGCCGATGGCGTCGTAGACCTCCGCGACGGAGGCGGGCACGAACGGCGCCGACCTCGCGGCGGTGACCGCCGTCTCCAGCGTCTGGGCGAAGCGGCGCGCCGCTCCCGCGATCAGCTCCTCGGCGGTGTCGGCCGCGACATCGAGGACCAGCGCCAGTTCGGGCGCCGTGAGGCCGCACACCTCCGACAGCAGCAGGACCTCCCGCTGGTGCGGCCGGATGTCCCGGAACACCCGCTCGATCAAGGAGGTGGCGGGGTCGGCGACGGAGTCGACGGCCGGCAGCGCGTAGCTGACGTCCCGGCGGTAGATCTCCCGGCGCCCCAGCGCGTACAGCGCGGCGCGCGAGGGCGGCTCGGCGGTCGGAGCGGCGGTGAAGACGGCCACCACGGCGTCGGCGGCGGACGCGGTCTCACCGAGCTGGTCGTGGCAGTAGGCGAACAAGCCCGCGGCGTGACGCTCGTAGAGCTCGGCGATCAGCTCGCTCCTGGAGCGCTGACCGGTGAGCGGTGGAGTCACGACCGGCTCCTCTGTATTTCGTGGCTGGTCCTATCGGAGGGACGCGGCGGAGGGACGGGAGAGGCGTGAGAGTAATCATGCCAACACATCACCGCGCCACGCATCATGAGATGCCCTATTGATAGATATCTAGGCCCGGATATCGGAGGTTCCCACCGTAGGCTGGCCGCCGGGTGGTGTGTCCGGAACGGGTCGCGTTTGGATATCGGGGAGGTTGACGGGGAAGAGCGAGTAGGCCTCCCGACGTTGCCTTGGTCGCACACTCTTTCGGAGGGCGAGACGGCGTGATCACGTTCGAAGACGTCACCAAGCGCTACCGGGACGGCACGGTGGCCGTGGACGACCTCAGCATGGAGGTGCCCACGGGTGCGATCACCGTGTTCGTGGGCCCCTCCGGCTGTGGCAAGACCACGTCGCTGCGGATGATCAACCGGATGATCGACGCCACCTCCGGCCGCATCACCCTGGACGGTCAGGACGTGCGCGAGATCGACCCGGCCACGCTCCGGCGCGGCATCGGGTACGTGATCCAGCAGGCGGGCCTGTTCCCGCACCGCAAGATCGTGGACAACGTGGCGACCGTGCCGTACCTGCTGGGCTGGAACAAGAAGAAGGCGCGCGCCCGCGCGATGGAGCTGCTCGAGCTGGTCGGGCTCGACCCCGGCCTGGCCCGCCGCTACCCCTTCCAGCTCTCGGGCGGGCAGCAGCAGCGTGTCGGCGTGGCCCGGGCGCTCGCGGCCGACCCTCCGGTGCTGCTCATGGACGAGCCGTTCAGCGCCGTCGACCCGATCGTGCGGGCCAGCCTCCAGGACGAGCTGCTGCGGCTGCAGTCGGAGCTGCGCAAGACGATCGTGTTCGTCACCCACGACATCGACGAGGCGGTCAAGCTCGGCGACACGGTGGCCGTCCTGCGCGTCGGCGGGCGGCTGGCCCAGATGGCCGGCCCGGCCACGCTGCTCACCGAGCCCGCCGACGACTTCGTCCGCGAGTTCCTCGGCCGCGACCGCGGCATCCGGCGGCTGTCGTTCATCTCGGCCAAGGAGGTGCGGCTGAGCCCGGCACCGTCCGACCTGGAGACCGACGAGAACGGCGGGCCGCTCGGCTGGCGGACCGCGGACGGGCTCGCGGCGTACGGCACCTTCAATCCCGAGACCGACTCGCTGCGCGTGGCGCTCGACGCCGCGTTGCTGTCGCCCAACGGCACCGCGGTCGCCGTGGACGAGGAGGGCCGCGTGCGCGGCGTGGCCGGCCGGGACGCGATCGACGAACTGCTCGCCGAATACGCGCCGCCCGCCGCCGGCCCCGCACGCGGCGGCGCAAGCGGCTCGGGCGGCGGCTCCTCCTCCGGCGCCGGCGACTCCGAGGGGGCGCCCGCGTGACCGAGGAGCCCCTGGTCCGCTGGGACTGGATCGCGCGCAACTGGGCCAACGGCGGCCCCACCGCGATCAGCGCCCTGCTGGAGAACCACGTCGTGATGGCCTTCCTGCCCGTGCTGTTCGGGCTGGTCGTGGCTCTGCCGCTGGGCCTGGCCTGCGTACGCTGGCGCTGGCTCTACCAGCCGACGGTCGCGCTGATGAACGTCACCTACTCGCTGCCGTCCCTCGTGCTGTTCTCGATCTTCCTGTCGATCACCGGGCTCACCCGGTCGACCGTCGTCATCCCGCTGACGTTCTTCGCGCTCGCGGTCCTGATCCCCGCCGTGGTGGACGGCCTGGCCTCGGTGCCCGACCCCGTACGGCAGTCGGCGGTGGCCATGGGGTTCCGGCCCGTGCGCCGGCTGCTCCGGGTCGAGTTGCCGGTCGCGGTGCCGGTGGTCCTGGCCGGGCTGCGGGTCGCGACCGTGTCCAGCATCAGCCTGGTCAGCGTGGGCGCGCTGATCGGCCAGGGCGGGCTGGGCAACCTGTTCATCGACGGCTGGCAGCGGCAGTTCTACACCCCCATCGTGGTCGGGATCGTGCTCATCGTCGTGCTCGCCGTGCTCGCCGACGGGCTGCTCGTGCTCGCCCAGCGGCTGCTGACCCCCTGGTCCCGGGCGAGGAGGACGGCGTGAACTGGCTGGCCGACTTCTTCGGCGACGCGGCGCACTGGTCGGGCCCGGACGGCATCCCGGTCCGGCTGCTGGAGCACCTGGAGTTCTCGGCGGCGGCCTTCCTCGTCGCGGCGCTGATCGCCGTGCCGCTCGGCCTGCTCATCGGCCACACCGGCCGCGGCGCGCTGCTCGTCGTGGTCGCGGCGAACGCCGCCCGGGCCCTGCCGACGCTCGGCCTGCTCGTGCTCGTGGTGCTGCTGGCGGGCGTGGGGACCGTCCTGCCGGTGCTGATCCCGCTGATCGTGCTCGCGGTCCCGCCCATCCTGGTGAACACGTACGAGGGCGTGCGGGGGGTGGACGCCGACCTGCGCGACGCCGCGTACGGCATGGGCCTGCGCGGGCGTCAGGTGCTGTTCCAGACGCTGACCCCGGTCGCGCTGCCGCTGATCCTGCTGGGCCTGCGCCTCGCCGCCATCCAGGTCGTCTCGACCGCCACGGTCGCGGCGTTCGTCGGGCTGGGCGGGCTCGGCCGGTTCATCATCGACGGCCTGGCCACCAAGACCTACGCGGACGTGATCGGGGGAGCGGTCCTGGTGGCCGCCCTCGCCCTGGCCGTCCAGTTCGCCTTCGTCCTGCTCGACCGGGTGGTCGTCTCGCCCGGTGTCCGCCAGGTCCGCTAATCTCGCTATTATCCCCCTAGAATGAAGGGATTTTCTGGTATGAGGCGTATTATCGGCGTCGCGGCGGTCGCCCTGGCCGCGGCGCTCTCGTTATCGGCCTGCGGGGGCTCCGACCCGCTGTCCACGACCGCGTCCGCCGCACCGTCGGAGTCGGGCTCGGGCGGCGCGGCCGCGGCCAAGGTCGTGGTCGGCTCCTTCAACTTCCCCGAGAGCGTCCTGCTCGCCTCGATCTACGCCCAGGCCCTGCAGGCCAAGGGGGTCACGGTCGAGGAGAAGCCCAACATCGGCAGCCGCGAGGTCGTCTACGACCAGATCAAGAGCGGCGGCCTGACCGTGCTGCCCGAGTACGCCGGGTCGCTGCTGGCGTTCGTCGACAAGTCCAGCACGGCCAGGACCAAGGACGAGATCCTCTCGGGCCTGAAGGCCAAGCTGCCCCCGGAGCTGGAGATCCTGGAGCCCGCGGCGGCCGAGGACAACAACTCCCTCACGGTCACCAAGGCCACGGCCGACAAGTACAAGCTGACGACCATCGAGGACCTGGCCAAGGTGGCGAAGGACTTCGTGGTCGGCGGGCCGCCGGAGTTCAAGCAGCGCCAGGAGGAGAACTTCAAGAACGTCTACGGCCTGGAGTTCAAGCAGTGGAAGCCGACCGGGGACACCACCGCTGACGCGATCAAGAGCGGCACGGTCCAGGTGGGCAACGTGTTCACCACCGACCCCAAGATCGTGCTGAACGACCTCGTGCCGCTGCAGGACAACAAGAACGCCTTCGGCTCGGAGAACGTGACGCCCCTCGTCTATAAGGCCGGGGTGAACGACACCGTGACCTCCACGCTGAACGCGGTCTCCGCCAAGCTCGACACCCAGACGCTGGTCTCCCTGATGAAGCGGATCTCCGTCGACAAGGACGACCCGCCCGTGGTGGCCAAGGACTGGCTCACCCAGAACGGCCTGCTGTGACGTGAGCGGGGGCCCGAGTCCTCCGGGCCCCCGCTCCGCTCACCAGTTCAGCGGCAGCGTGGCGATGAAGTCGTCGAGCCGCTGGGAGATGATCCGGTGGTCGTGGGCCGAGGGGTGCCAGTCGCAGCCGCCGTAGTCCAGTTCCGAATTGTCGTAGTACCAGTAGCGGACCCGGTCGTCGCCCCGCTCGTTGCGTTCCTGGACGATCTGCCGCGCCGCGTCGGCGAACGCCGTCGTGTTGTACATGTAGGTGGCGCTGACCACGATGACCGCGCGCTTGCCGTACCGGGCCCGGAGCTTGTCGATGAAGCCGTGATAGGCGGTCTTGTACGCGGAGACCAGGGTTTCCGGCGTCCACGGCTCGCCCGGGTTGATCGCGGTGGAGAAGTCGTTGATGCCGAGGCCGATCACGACCAGTTGCGGGTGCCAGGTGCCCGGGTTCTTCCAGACGTCGCCGGGCACGCCGATCAGGGCCCGGTCGTAGTAGGTGCGGTAGTCGGTGCCCGGCTCGACACCGTTGTAGTTGCGCACCATGCCGCGGCCGGAGAAGGCGTTGATCTGGTAGTCGGCGCCGAGGCGGCGCGCGGTGAGGGCGCCGAAGCTGAGGTCGGTGTTGGTGTTCCTGTCGATCTGGCCCGGCGCGGGGCAGTCGCGGGTGTCGGACATGTTGCCGTAACCGGCGGTGTAGGAGTCGCCGATGAACTCGATCTGCCGGCGACGGCCGGCCGGAGGGGGAAGGACGGCGCCGCCGGGGGCGGCGACGAACCCGCCGAACTCACCGGTGGACCACGGGCTCTCGGTGCGCTTGACGAGCCGCACGCTGTGCACGCCGCGGCTCAGGTTCCCGGCCCAGTACGTGGTGCGGCCGGGGGTCACCAGGGTGGCGACGGTGGCGCCGTCGATCTGGACGTCGTAGTCGTTCACCGCGTCGTCGATCACGATCCCGACGCCGGTGCCGCGGAAGCGGCCCTCGAAGTAGACGCCGGGCCAGCTGTACCGCACCGAGTTCCCCACGACCTCGACCCGGCCGGCGGTGTGCGCCGTGGCAGGCGCGGGTTTGCCTACCGCCGTCGTCTCGGGCGAGGTGGTGGCGTGGGCGGCCGCGGGCAGCAGCGCGGCGGTCAGCGCCAGCACGGCCTGCGCCGCCTTGAGCGTGTGTCGCACGGTCTCTCCTTCTCCCCGCCCGTGGACGCCGCGGGCCGTCACACCCGGCCGGGCCCCGTGCGGGCGGCACTGAACGTTTCACGGACGCGGGTGCGGCGAGGGGTGCCGATGGCGACCGCGGCGCGGCGGCACGACGGGCCGCCGGGCCGCGGATCTTCGGCCGGGGCGCGGATGACGTGGGGGTCAACGCCCACCCTTCGCGTCGGATCGGACGAGGCCGCCGGCGAGACCGGAAACGCTCCCCGGGCCGGCGCCGAGTGCAGAGTGATCGCCCCCGCCCTGATCGTCAAGACCGCGCCCCGCCGGCCCACCGGCTCGCCGCCCGGCGTGCCCGTTCAGCCGGAGAGGGCGAGTTCGACGACGTCGGCGACGGCGCCGTCGGCGCACGCGCCGACCACGACGTCCGCCGCGGCACGGACGTCCGGGTGGCCGTCGCCGACCGCCACCCCGAGCCCGGCCATCGCGATCATGTCGATGTCGTTGGGGTTGTCCCCGACCGCGGCGATCTGTTCGAGCGGCACGCCGTGGGCCGCCGCCAGCGCGCGGAGCGCGGTGCCCTTGGTCGCGCCCTCCGGCAGCACCTCCAGGTAGGTGGCCTCGGACCGGACCGTCACGGTGCCGGGGATCGCCAGTTCGGGGAGCGGGTCGCCGATCAGCATGCACTTGGTGATCCCACCGGGCGGCAGGGCCGACCAGTCGCCGGGATCCCGCAGGTCGATGCCGTCGCGCCGGGCGTAGTCCCGCAGCTCGGGCACGTCGTCCACGGCCAGCGCCTCGCCGCCGCAGAACGCCACCGGATAGACGCCCTCGGGCAGGTCGCCGAACATCCCCAGCAGCGTCCGCCACGCACGCGGCGGCAGGTGACGGGAGCGCAGCACGGCTCCCGTGCCGAGGTCCACCGTACGGGCGCCGTTGTAGAGGATCGCCGCCCCGTCGAGCCCGAGTTCGTCGTAGAACGGCCGGGCCGACA
Source organism: Microbispora siamensis (assembly GCF_016863095.1). Taxonomy (GTDB): domain Bacteria; phylum Actinomycetota; class Actinomycetes; order Streptosporangiales; family Streptosporangiaceae; genus Microbispora; species Microbispora siamensis. The sequence goes on from NZ_BOOF01000004.1 coordinate 51,628, forward strand.
GCTCCATCCGCCCGGTCGCGATGACGACCTCCCCGCCCGCGGCGCGGAAGCGGCGCAGCGCGTCCCTGCTGGCCGGCACCATGGCGAGGTCGCGCCCCACGAGCGTGCCGTCCAGGTCGGTCACGATCCAGCGGATCACGAGGCCACCTGTCCCGAGGCCGCCCCCGCCGCCACCGCGGCCGAGATGTCCGGGAAGACCTCGGCCATCACCGACCCGGCGAGGTCGAACCCGCCGACGCACGCGACGTAACCGCCGGGGGTGAAGACGCTGCCGGACAGCGGGACGAACACGCCGCCCGCCTGCCGGACCAACAGCGACCCGGCCGCCACGTCCCAGGCGTTGATGTTCGTGCCGTGCGCGACGTCGGACCAGCCGGCGGCGACGTGCGCGAGCTTCATGGCCGCGCTGCCTGGCCGGCGGGTGGTGGCGAAGGCGTGCTGGATGCGGGCGAACCGGTGCAGCGCGTCGTCGCCTTCCGCCGTGAGGTCGCGGGGAGTGGGGTAGCTGGACAGCAGCACCGCCTCCCGGTCGGTGCGGGCGCCGGAGCTGCGCAGCGGCACGCCGTTGCAGAAGGCCCCGCCGAGCGAGGCGGTGAACTCGTCGTCGCGCACCGGGTCGTAGACGACGCCCGCCACCACCTCGTCGTCCACGGCGGCGGCGATCGAGGTGCAGAAGAACGGCAGCCCGGCCGCGAAGTTCGCGGTGCCGTCGATGGGGTCGACGTACCAGCGGACCTCGCCCTCGCCGCGTACGCCGCCCTCCTCGCCGACCACCACGCTGCCCGGGCACAGGCGGTCGATGACCTCCCGGATGCGGGCCTCGGCCGCCTTGTCGTGCTCGGTCACCGGGTCGTGGAAGTCGCGCTTCGTGGTGATCTCGGGTCTGGAGCGGAAGGCGTGGCGGAGCAGGTCGCCGACCGATCTGGCCGCCCTGACCGCGATGGCGGCCAGCTCACGTGAGGTGTTCAGGTCCATGTCTCCTCCAGCAAAGTCAGCAGGCCGCGCGGGTCCTCCACGGTCGCCTGGGGGCTCTGGCGCACCCGGTAGGGGATCTTGTCGGTGCTGCCGGAGACCATCAGGACGGTCGCCCCGACTCCGGCCCTGGCGCCGCACACCACGTCGCGGTCGTAGTTGTCGCCGACGTACCAGACCTGTGCGGGGTCGGCACCCAGGGCCCGGCAGGCGATCCAGATCATCTCGGGGTTGGGCTTGCGCACGCCGACCTCGTCGCTGTAGACCTGCACGGCCACCTGGCGGTCGAGCCCGGCCGTCGTCATGAAGTCGCGATGGACGGCGCCGCACAGCGCGTTGCTGACGATCGCCGGGGTGACGCCGTGCGCCCAGCAGGCATCGAGCAGCTCCTCCATCCCCGGCCGCAGCTTGCGCCCGCTGCGCAGCTCGCCCATCCGGCGGCACAGCGGGGTCGCCTCGGCGGTCACCAGGGTGCGGGCCTGCTCGGGCCAGTCGCCGGCGACGTAGTCGGCCCAGAACTCCCGGTGTGTCATCTCCTCGGGCGCGAACCGCCGGGAGGTCGAGTCCTTCCAGTACTTGTCGGCGCGCGCGCCCGCCTGGATGTCGCTTTCGACCTCCTCCGCAGTGAGGCCGTCGAAGCCCGCCCGGCGCAGGAGTCCGTGCACCTCGGCGGCGAGCTCGGCCGCCCAGGACGGGCGGCGGGTGGTCTCCACGATCACGCCGCCGAAGTCCAGCAGCAACGCCACGGGCCTGATCACGCCACAGCTCCCATTCCGTCCCAGGCGGACAGCCGCGCGCCGTCCGCGCCGAACAGGTGCATCCGCTCGGTCCAGCAGGTCACCACGTCGCCGGGGGCCGCCTCGACCGGGGTGTAGGACACCGCGTACAGCTCGGTGTCGAGCACGCGCAGCCGTACGGTCCAGGACGACCCGGCCGGCAGCACGGCCTCGACGACGGCCTCCTCGCACCAGGTGGCGCCGGGCGGCGGGCCGAGGCGCAGCGCCTCGGGCCGGATGCCGACGGCGGCGGGGGAACACTCCGGGAGGCGGGACTCGGCGAAGCGCAGCAGCGACCCGGCCAGGCCGGCGGGGGACGGCCCGACGTCGACGATCACCATCGGCGGGCTGCCGACGAACTCGGCGACGAAGCGGTTGGCGGGCCGGTCGTACATGTCCATCGGCGCGGCCACCTGCTGCAGCTCGCCCTCGTTCATCACCGCGACGTCGGTGGCCATCGTGAGGGCCTCCAGCTGGTCGTGGGTGACGAAGACGATCGTCGCGCCCGACTCCTCGTGGATGCGCTTGAGCTCGGCGCGCATCTCCAGGCGCAGCCGGGCGTCGAGGTTCGACAGCGGCTCGTCGAGCAGCAGCACGGAGGGGTTGACGGCGAGCATGCGGGCGAGCGCGACGCGCTGCTGCTGGCCGCCGGAGAGCTGGGAGGGGTAGCGGTCCATGGCGGCGTCGACGTGCACCATCTTCAGCGCCGCCTCGGCCCTGGCCCTGCGCTCGGGGGCCGGCACCTTGCGCATGCGCAGGCCGAACTCCACGTTGTCGCGTACGGACAGGTGGGGCCACAGCGCGTAGTTCTGGAAGACCAGGCCCATGCCGCGCTTCTCCGGCGGGACGTACAGGCCGCGTTCGACGGAGTCGAGCACCCGGTCACCGACGGCGATGGTGCCGGCCGTGGGCTGCTCCAGACCGGCGATCATGCGCAGGGTCGTGGTCTTGCCGCAGCCGGAGGGCCCGAGAAGGCACATGAACGCGCCGTCGGGGACGGTGAGGTCGAGGTTCTTCACGGCGTGCTCGCCGCCGCCGTAGCTCTTGGCGACTCCGGTCAACGTGATGGCTGGCATCTATCCTCCTAGCCCGGACGCCAGGCTGCTCTTGGTCAGCCGCTGGGTCAGGTACGTCATGGTGAAGGAGACCAACGCGATGACGAGGACGACCGCGTTGGCGAGCTGGGTGTATCCGTAGTCCACGAGGCCGATCGACAGCGTCGTGAGCAGTTCCGTGCCGGTCGTGGTGAGCATGACCACGATGCTGAGCTCCTTGAGCCCGGAGATGAACGGCAGCACGATCCCGGTGACGAGCGCGCCCTTCTGGATCGGGAAGATGATCCGTCCCATCCGCTGGAACCAGGGGGCGCCGGCGATCTGCGCCGCCTCCTCCGGCTCCCGGCCGAGCTGGGTCATCGCCGCGATGCCCGAGCGCGAGCTGTACGGCAGGTGGGTCACCGCCATGACCAGGATCAGCAGGAACGTCGTGCCGTACAACGCGGGGATCGGGCCGCGGGCCACGGCGAACAGCGACAGCGACGCGGCGGCGAACGCGATGCCGGGGACGAGGTAGGGCAGGAAGGAGACCTGGCGGAGGAAGAAGGCGACGCGCGGGGCCGTCCCGCGCACCACGACGTACCCCACCAGCAGCCCGGCGACCGCGCAGATCACCGAGGCCAGGCCGACGATGCGCAGGGAGTTCCACGCCGCCGCCCACAGCTCAGAGCCGCGGAAGACGCCGTGCGGGAACCCGACCGCCCCGGGCAGCCGCTCGGCGAACCAGTAGTCGAGGGTGAAGGTCGACAGGTCCAGCGGCGTACGGGTGACCGTGGACAGCAGCAGCGTGAAGACCGGGACCAGCACGCTCACGCCGAAGACCACCAGGCCGAGCGCGAACGCCGGCCAGCGCAGGCGGCGCAGGTCGCTCAGCCGGTCCATGCTGCCCTTGCCGCCGACCGTGACGAACCGGCGGTGCTCGCGGGTCATCCGGGTGTCGGCGAGCACGATCACCACCCCAACGACCACGATGACCGTGGCGAGCACCGAGGCCACGCCCGTGCTGCGGTCGCGGATCGACTGGAACAGCCCCGTCGACAGCACCCGGAAGTCGGCCGGCAGCCCCAGCACGTACGGCGTGCCGAACGTGCCGAGCACCCGGCCGACCACGAGCAGCACGGCCGACGACAGCGCGGGGAGCATCAGCGGGATCACGATGCGGCGCACCACCGTGCGCTGGGGCGCGCCGAGGATGCGCGCCGAGTCCACGAGCTGCGCGTCGATGCGCCGCAGCGCGTTGCCGACCAGGAGCAGCACGAACGGGTAGTAGTGCAGCCCGAGGGTCACGATGATCGGGAGCGCGCCGTACGCCAGCCAGTCGGGCGTGTGCACGCCCCGCGCCTGGAGGAACCCGACCTGACCGCCGGCGCGCTCGTTCTTGAACAGGGTGAGCCACGCCAGCGAGAAGGTCCACGACGGCAGCATGTACGGGATCACCAGCGCGCCGGCCAGCCACTTGCGTCCCGGCACGTTGGTGCGGGTCACCAGCCACGCCATGCCGCCGCCGAGTACCAGGGCGAACAGCACGGTGCCCAGCGCGACCACCAGCGTGTTGAGCAGCGGCTGCCAGAACAGCAGCCCGCTGATCTGGGAGCGGAAGACCCGCCAGAGGTAGTAGCCGGTCCATTCGCCGACCGCCTGCCCGGCGTGCACGTCGTCGCCGTACTGCAGGCGGAAGGCGTCGGACAGCACGGCGACCAGCGGCGCCACGACGAGGTAGCCGAGCAGGACGACGAGGATCAGCCCGAGCGCGGCGGTCGGGTCGTGGCGCAGGACGCGCAGCCGATAGAGCAGCCTGCGCGATCTGGGTGGTCGGGGCGGCGTCTCCGCCTTGGTCACAACAGCCATGGGGGGTACTTCCTTCGAGGTCGGGGACCGCCGGGGTGCGGGGCCCCGCTTTCAGCGTTGCCGGGATGTCGGGAAGGGGCGGGGATCGGGCCGTCGGGTCTCTGGGCGCGGCGGAGCGGGGTTTCCGCCTGGTGGGACGCGGCTCAGTGGCTGCGTTTGAGCATGGCGTCGGCGAGCGCGTCGGCGGCCTCGCCGAGTCGCCGGCCCACCGCGTCGAGGCGGGCCAGCAGCTCGCGCTCGCGCAGCGTCTCCATCCGCAGCGGGCCGCTGAACAGCTCGGCGAGCCGGGCCTGGCAGAGCTGCCGCAGGCGGTTGCAGCACTTGCGGGTGGCGAGCACGGCGACGGTCACCGAGCCGGGGTCGTCGAGCATCTTCAGCACGGCCGCGTCCAGCTCGGCCAGGCCGTCGATCACCGCCTGCAGCGGCTCGACGGCGAAGCCGAGGTCCTCCGGCCCGAACAGGTCGGTTTCGCGTACGTAGTCGCGCAGGTGGTCGAGCACGTCGTCGATGGACCGGGACAGCCGGAACAGGTCCTCCCTGTCGATGGGGGTGGCGAGCACCCGGCGCAGGGTCTCCACGAGCTCGGCCCGCGCCGCGTCCCCCTCGTGCTCCACCTCGGCCATCCGGGCCCGCGCGGCCGACCGGTCCGTCGCGCCGGTGGCGGTGGCGCGGGCGAGCCCCGCCCCGTCCCGCACGACCGCGATCTGCCCCCGGACCAGGTCGACCACCCGCCGTGCCGACCGCCCCCGCAGGTCGTCCCAGGCCCGCGCGAACCGGCGGGCACGCCCGCGCGCGCCGGTCACAGCAGCCTGAGGGCCAGCCCCGCGAGGCAGCCCAGCGCCAGCGACGACGGCAGCGTGACCAGCCACGCCGTTCCCATGTTCACCACTGCCTGCCATCGCACCCTCCTGGCTCCTTCGCTTGCCGCCACGCCGACCACGCCGGCCGTGATGGACTGGGTCATGCTCACCGGGCTGCCGAGGGCCGAACTGCCGAGCACGGCGCCGGTGGCCGCCGTCTCCGCCGAGACGACGTGCAGCGGCCGGGTGATGACCAGGCCGCGGCCGAGCCGGGCGCCGACCCGGGGGAGACCCGCCAGCGCCCCGGCGAGGAAGAGCGCCGCGAGGACGGCCATCCACACCGGCGGCACGTCGACCGGGCCCACCCGGCCGAGCCCGCCACGGCCCACGCCGATCGCCACGCTCGCGACCGCGATCATCTTCTGGCCGTCGTTCACCGCGTACGCGAGGCACTGGGCCGCGTACGCCAGCAGGTGGGCGGTGCCCACGAGCCGGGGCATCCGCTGGTAGGACGGCACCCGGCGGGACGCCGTCCCGAGCAGGTAGCCGAGGGCCAGCCCGGCCAGGGGCGCCCCGGCCCCGACCGCGAGGACGGTGGCCACCCCCCGCCACGACACCGGCAGACCCGCGCCGAGCCCGGCGCCGGTGATGCCGCCGATCACGGCGAGCGTGAGGCTCGTGGGCAGGCCGCGGCCGGTCAGGATCGCGACCACCGTCACGGCGACCACCACTCCGGTGAGGAAGGCCGCCGCCCCCTGCCCGGTGTCCAGCCCGGCCAGGCGTTCGGTGAACGTCCGGGCGACCGTGACGCCCAGCACGTACGGCCCGGCGAACAGGGTCGCGGTGAGCAGGACGGCGGCCGTCCAGCCCGGGGAGCGGGGGAAGCGCAGCCCGAGCCCGATCAGGGTCGCCCCGTCGTTCGCCCCGCTGATCACCGTGAAGAGCACCGCCGCCGCGGCGAACGCGAGCGTCCACCCCATCAGAGGTAGGGCCGCTGGTCACGCTTGGCCTCGTCGTAGCGCTCGCGCGCGGCGCGCGCCTCGGCGAGCCCGGACACCTCGGCCACCGGCACGTCCCACCACGCCTCGGCGCCCGGCGCGGGGCCGGGGACCGTCTCGACGTAGACCACGGTCGTGCGGGGGGACGCGACGGCCTTGGCGAGCGCGGCCCGCAGGGTCTGCGGATCGGCCGCCGTCAGCACGTCGGCGCCGAGGCTGGCCGCGTTGGCGGCGAGGTCCACCGGCAGCCGCGCTCCGTCGAGCCGGCCGTCCGGGCCGCGCATGCGGTAGGCGGTGCCGAGCCGGAGCGCGCCGACCGACTCGCTCAGCGCGCCGATAGAGGCGAAGCCCTGGTTGTCCACCAGGACGATGACGAGCTTGACGCCCTCCTGCACGGCGGTGGCGATCTCCTGGGCCATCATCAGGTAGGACCCGTCGCCGACGAGCACGAACACCTCGCGCTCCGGGGCGGCGAGCTTCACCCCCAGCCCTCCGGCGATCTCGTAGCCCATGCAGGAGTAGCCGTACTCGACGTGGTACTGCCCCGGGTCGGAGGCCCGCCAGAGGCGGTGCAGGTCGCCCGGCATCGACCCGGCCGCGTTGACCACCACCCCGCCCGCGGCGACCTCGTTGAGGACACCGAGCACGACCGGCTGGGTCAGCTCGGTCCCGCCGTAGAACCGGTCGGTCTCGGCCTGCCACGCGGCGGCGAGCTCGGCCGCCCGGCTCGTCCAGCCGGGGTCGGCCCGCCAGTCCACGTCGTCGAAAGCCGTGTCCAGCGCCTTCAGGGCCTCGCGGGCGTCGGCGACGAGCGTCTCGGCCGCGTGCTTGGCCGCGTCGAACGCCGCCACGTTGACGTTGAGGAACCTGGCCTGCCGGAACAGTGTCCGCGAGGCGGTGGTGAAGTCGCTGTAGCGGGTGCCGATCCCGATGACCAGGTCGGCCTCGCGGGCCAGGGTGTCGGCGGCACGGGTTCCGGTGTGCCCGATCGCGCCCACCGCGCACGGATGGTCGTACGGCACCGCGCCCTTGCCCGCCTGGGTCTCGGCCACCGGCACGCCGTGACGTTCGGCGAAACGGGCCAGCTCGGCGCAGGCGCCGCTGTACCTGACCCCGCCCCCGGCGACGATCAGCGGGCGGCGCGAGCCGCGCAGCAGCCCGGCGGCCCTGGCCAGGGCGGCGGGTTCGGGGACCGGCCGGGCCACGTGCCAGACCCTGCGCGCGAACAGCTCCTCGGGCCAGTCGTACGCCTCGGCCTGCACGTCCTGCGGCAGCGCCAGCGTCACCGCGCCGGTCTCGGCCGGGTCGGTGAGCACCCGCATGGCCCCCAGCAGCGCCGCCGGAAGCTGCTCGGGCCGGTTGACCCGGTCCCAGAAGCGGCTGACGGGCCTGAGGCAGTCGTTGACGCTGACGTCGTACGACCGGGGGTCCTCCAGCTCCTGCAGCACCGGCGAGGCGACCCGGGTGGCGAACAGGTCGCCGGGCAGCAGCAGGACCGGCAGCCGGTTGATCGTGGCCAGCGCGGCCCCGGTGACCATGTTGGTCGCGCCCGGCCCGATCGAGCTGGTGCAGGCGAGCGTGGACAGCCGGTCGGACTGCCGGGCGTAGCCGACGGCCGTGTGCACCATCGCCTGCTCGTTGCGGGCCAGGTAGTAGGGCAGCGGGTCGTGGGTGCCCGCGCCCTGCTCGGCCAGGGCCTGGCCGATGCCCGCGACGTTGCCGTGCCCGAAGATGCCCACGCACCCGGCGATCAGCCGGTGCTCCACGCCGTCGCGCTCGGTCCACTGCTGCGCGAGGAACCGCACCAGCGCCTGCGCCACCGTGAGCCTCGTCGTGTTCCTCATGACGCACCTCCGAGCCGGGGATCGACGGGCTGATCGGCCCACGAGTCGCGGATCCACGCGTGCCTCGGATCGTCGGAGAAGGCCATGGACCGCTTGTCCGCCGGGCCGGCCAGGACGTTCAGGTAGTAGAGGTCGTAGCCGGGCGCGGCCATCGACGGGCCGTGGTAACCGTGCGGGACGAGCACCACGTCGCCCGCCGACACCTCGGCCAGCGTCTCGTGGGTGCCGTACACCCGCTGGTAGCCGGGGCCGCCCTCGAAGTAGTAGATCTCCTCGAGCACCGCCTCGTGCTCCGACGGCGTGTCGTGCTTGTGCGGCGGATAGGACGACCAGTTGCCGCCCGGCGTGATCACCTCGACCGCCACCAGCTTGTCGCAGTCGAACGCCTCCGGGGAGCAGAAGTTGTTGACCTGCCGGGTCGCCTGCCCCGCGCCCCTGATCTCCACCGGCACGGCGTCCGCCGGGCCGTATCTGATCGGGAAGCGGCGGGTGGCCCGGGCGGCCGGGAGCGCGATCCTGCCTCTGCCGGTGATCGTGACCCGGGCGTCGATCGGCAGGTACGCGAAGTCGGTCGGCCCGGAGAACACCGAGAGGCGTCCGGTCAGCGAGAACCTCAGGCCGTCGGCGACGACGTCGCACGCCCCCGACAGCGGCAGGACGAGCATCTCCTCCTCGCCGGTGGACAGCTCCACCGGCCGGTCCGCCAGGTCCACGACCCGCAGCCCGGCGTACGTCCAGCCTGCGGCCTCGGGAGTGATCTCGACGTCCCAGGGGCCGGAGGCGGCCGTGCCGTGGGGAATGTAGGTCATGTGGTCTCCAGCAGGTTGACCGCGGCGTCCACGGCCGCCGCGACGTCGTCGTCCGGTGGATAGAGCAGCGCCCGGCCGGCGACCAGGCCGCGCACGCCCGGCAGGCGCAGGGCCTTGCTCCAGGAGTCCCAGATCTCGTCGGAACCGGGCTCGCCGCCGAGCAGCAGCACGGGCAGCGTCGTGGCCTCCAGGACGCGTTCCATGTCCTCGGTCACCGGGAGCTTGAGCCAGGTGTGGGCGGAGGTCGCCCCCAGCCCCTGGCCCACGCTGATGGCGCGGATCATCGCCTCGGGCGACAGGTCGTGCCGCACCACGCCCCCGACACGATGGGACCAGAACGGCTCGATCATCGCCATCAGCCTGTGCCGCGCGAGCTGGGTGACGGCCTGCCCGCAGCTCGCCAGCGTGGCGGCGGTCGCGTGGTCCTCCAGCCCGATCCGGCAGAGCATCTTTCCGCCGTCGAAGCCCATCGCCGCGAGCGAGTCGGCGTCGTAGGCGGTGAAGCGGTCGTCGAACTCGAACGCCGCCCCCTGGACGCCGCCCCGGTTCATCGAGCCGATCACGATCTTGTCGTCGAGGGCGCCGAGCAGCAGCAGGTCCTCCACGATGTCGGGAGTGGCGAGCAGCCCGTCCACGCCGGGCCGGGCCAGGGCGGTCGTCAGCCGGTCGAGCAGGCTGATCCTGCTCTCCATCGCCATCGGGCGCCCGGCCACGCCGAGCGCGCCCCGGGCCGGATGGTCGGCCGCGATGATCAGCAGCCGGCCGCGCCCGCTCAGCAGCGGACGGCGCCTGCGGACCGCGGCCGCCTGGGCCACCCGCTCCGGGTGCCAGGCCCGGTCGTCCAGCAGGCGGCGGTAGTCCTCCTCACGCATGCCCGGCGTCCCCCCTTCCTGATCGTCCATGAGGGACGTCCCCCTGGATGACGTTCCCCGGCTCCGGGGGCAGCCCCCGCGCGGAACCCCGTGTCACGACGGTCTCGATCTCGCCGAGGGTCGGCATCGCCGGAGCGCAGGCCAGCCGGCCGGCGACGATCGCGCCCGCGGCGTTGGCGAACCGCAGCGTCCGCTCCAGGGGCCAGCCCGCGAGCAGCGCGTGGCACAGCGCTCCGCCGAAGGCGTCCCCGGCGCCCAGCCCGTTGACGACCTCGACATCGACGGGCGGCACCACCGCCGTCTCGCCGGCCGTCATGCCCAGCACCCCGGCCGATCCCTGCTTGATGATCGCGAGTTCGACTCCGGCGTCGAGCAGGGCCCGGCCGGCCGCCTCGGGATCGCGCAGGCCGGTGGCCACCTCGGCCTCGTCGAGGTTGCCGACCGCGACCGTCACGTGTTCGAGCGCCTCGCGCACATGCCGCCGGGCCGTACGCGGGTCGGGCCAGAACATCGGCCGGTAGTCGAGGTCGAGCACGGTGTGCGGGGCGCGTCCCCGGGCCTTCAGCGCCGTCAGGTGCGCGCCGCGCGACGGCTCGTCCGACAGGCCCGTCACGGTCGTCCACAGCAGCGCGGTGCCGGTGACGGCGGCCAGGTCGAGCTCGGCGGGGAGGATCTCCAGGTCGGGCGCCTTGGGCCAGCGGTAGAAGAACAGCGGGAAGTCCTCCGGCGGCCGGATCTCGCAGAACGTCACGGGGGTCGGCAGGCCGGGCACCGCGGTGACGTAGCGGTCGTCCACGCCGTACTCGCGCAGCGCGTCGTGCACGAACCGCCCGAACGGGTCGGCGCCGGTGCGGGTGATCACGGCGGCGCGGCGGCCCAGGCGGGCGGCGGCCACGGCCACGTTGGTCGGGCTGCCGCCCAGGTATTTGCCGAAGGTCGTCACCTGCCGCAGGGAGACCCCGACCTCCAGCGGGTAGAGGTCGACCCCGACCCGCCCCATGGTCAGCACCTCCGGCGCGGCCGCCGCGGTGTCTGCTTCAGTGCCGGTCACGCGTCCTCCGGGGAGGCCAGGCCCGTGAGGTAGGCTAGGCTCGCGCGCACGTCCTCCACGGGATCGGCGTCGGCCGACGTGAGGATCACGTCCTGCTCCATGACATACCAGCCGGTGTACCCGGCGGCCGTCAGACCGGAGACGATGCCCGCCACGTCCACATCGCCGCGGCCGAGCGGCCGGTACATCCCGGCCCGCACCGCGTCGGTGTAGGTGAGCTCGCCCGCCCTGACCCGCCCGGCGAGGCCGGCGTCGACGTCCTTGAGGTGCGCGTGGGCGATCCGCTCGGGGGCCTTCCTGACGACGTCCAGCGGGTCGGCGCCGCCGGCCAGCAGGTGCCCGGTGTCCAGGCAGAGGGAGACGGCCGAGCCTTCCAGGACCCGCTCCACCTCCTCGCCGGTCTCGACCAGGGTGCCCACGTGGGGGTGCAGGGTGACCAGGTGGGAGATCTCCCCGTCGATCCGGTCGAGGTTGGACAGGAGCGTCCGCCAGCCCTCGTCGTCCAGGGCGGGGCGTCCGTCGTAGCCGTCCACCCCGGTCGCGGCGGCCAGCACGACCACCGCGTCCGCCTCGAAGGCGCCCACCGTGTCCCGCAGGGCGGGCAGCGGGTCGTGCGCCGGGTCGTGCAGGACGACCGGGACGAAGCCGCCGATCGCACGCAGGCCGTAGCCGTCGAGCAGGGCGGCGCGGCGGTCCGGCTCCGGCGGCAGGAACCCGTCGGGGCCCAGCTCGGTGGCGGTCAGCCCGAGCGCGGCCATCTCGGCCAGCACGCGCTCCGGGGTGAGCTGGTGGCCCCAGCCGGGCACCTCGCAGACCCCCCAGGAGATGGGGGCGGCGGCGATCCTCACTTGGTCACCTCCACCACGCGGACGGGACGGTCGGTCCGGCGGGACAGGTCCGCCGCCTCGGCCACGTACAGCGCGGCCAGGGCGTCGCGGACCGTGCAGGGGCTCTCCCGCTCGCCCCGCGCCGCCTCCAGGAAGGCGGTCATCTCCGCGACGTACGCCTCCTCGAACCTGGCCTGGAAGTCCGGCCAGGGGTCGCCGTCCGGCGCGAAGCCCTCGGCCGAGCGCAGCGGGGTGCGCCCGCCGAGCCCCGCCGCCCAGGCGCCGCGGGTGCCGGCCAGCTCCATCCGCACGTCGTAGCCCGCGCCGTTGTAACGCGAGCCCTGCAGGGTGGCCAGCGTGCCGTCGTCCATCGTCAGGATCGCGGCGCTGGTGTCCACGTCGCCCGCCTCGGCGAAGTACTGCTCGCCGCGGTTGGCGCCGGTCGCGTAGACCGTGTCCACCTCGCGCCCGGTGACCCAGCGCAGGATGTCGAAGTCGTGGATGTGGCAGTCGCGGAAGATGCCGCCGGACAACGGGATGTAGCCGGCGGGCGGAGGCGCGGGATCGGCGGTCATCAGGTGGACGCGGTGCAGCACACCCAGATCGCCGGAGCGCAGCGCGTCGCGGGCGGCCAGGTAGCCCGCGTCGAAGCGGCGCTGGAAGCCGATGTGCACGACGGCGCCAGTGCGCTCGACGGTCTCGGCGACCCGCAGCGTCTCCTCCACCGTGGGCGCCGCCGGCTTCTCGCAGAACGCCGGGACGCCCAGCTCACAGGCGCGTTCGAGTGCCTCCGCGTGGGTGGACGTCGGGGTCGCGATCACCACCGCGTCCGCCTCGAAGGGGTCGCCGACCGTCGCGGAGAAGCGTGCCGCCACCTCCTCCGCCCGGCTGCGGTCCACGTCGGAGACCACCAGTTCGTCCGCGAGACCGGCAAGGGTGGCGGCATGGAAAACGCCTATGCGGCCAAGGCCCAGCAAACCCACACGCATGTGTCAGCTCCTCGTCCAGGGGCCTCCAGTTCTAGATGAGCGGAAGGTAAAGGTCAAGAGTTTGTCCTGACATTCGGATGAACTATCATCCCGATGAGAAAAGCGTGACTCAGCGCTCGACGAGCGTGACCTCGAGGGAATAGTGCGAGGCCCGGTACACGTGCGAGCCGTGCTCGACCGCCCGGCCCTGGTCGTCGTAGGTCGTGCGGACCATCGTGAGCAGCGGGCAGCCGCGCCGCTCCTCCAGCAACCGGGCCTCCGCCGGGGTGGCGGCGCGGGCGCCGATGCGCTGGTGCGCCACCCGCATCCGGATGCCGGTCTGGCGGAGCATCTCGTAGAGCCCGCGCTCCATCAGCGACTCGGCCGTCAGCGGGGCCAGCCCGACCGGCAGCCAGTTGTGCAGCAGGGCGAGCGGCTCTCCCATGGCGTACCTGATCCGCTCCAGCCGCAGCACCTCCGTGCCCGGTTCGACGCCGAGGGCCGCGGCGACCTCCTCCTCGACCGGTACGGTGTCCAGGGACAGCACCCGGGTCTCCGGCTCCTGTCCGGCCCTGCGGAGGTCGTCGTACAGGCTGGTGAGCTCGACCGCGCGCTTCACCTGGCCGTGCACGACCTGGGTGCCGACGCCGCGTTTGCGGACGACCAGGCCCTTGTCCACGAGGAACTGGATCGCCTGGCGGATGGTGGGGCGGGAGAGGCCGAGTTGCTCGGCGAGCTGGATCTCGTTGTCCAGCCGGGAGCCGGGGGGCAGCTTGCCGGCCTGGATGGCCTCCGTGATCCGCTCGGCCACCTGGAAGTAGAGGGGCACGGGGCTCGACCTGTCGAGGTCGATGTCCAATCTGGTGACTGTCACGACTCGACGGTAGCTGACATCAGAATGTCTTGACCAATGCCGCCGTGGCCCGATTAACGAGAGATGTCCAGTTCGCAACGGCGGTCATTATGTCTTGACAAACTATTCACGTGACGTTCATCGTGGAGCACACCGCGGCGCCGGATCGGGGCTCTGGGCGGCGCCCGACGACCCCCGAGAGGCAAGAGGAGTGACGCCACCTTGAGGCGTACCCGGAAGATCGTTCCCCTGGCACTGCTCGCGCTCGCCGTCGCCGCCTGCGCGCCCTCCACCGGCCCGGACGCGCCGTCCTCCGCGACGAGCGCAGAGCAGCCGCTGCCCGGCCCCTCGATCGACGCGTCCCTCGACCTGGACGCGCTGGTCGCCGCCGCGAAGAAGGAGGGCGGCCTGCTCGTCTACGACTCCAGCGGCGACATCGAAGAGGTGGCCAAGGCCTTCACCGCCAAGTACGGCATCCCCATGGAGGGGGTGAAGTCCGACACCCCGCAGACCGCCGAGAAGATGACGAGGGAGCACGCGGCCGGCAACGTCACCATCGACGCGGCCATGTACGAGGACGGCGGGGTGCTGGTCGGCCAGCTCATCCCGCAGGGCGTCGCCCGGACGTGGGTGCCCGCCGACCTGAAGGACCAGATCCCGGCGGAGAACCAGAACCCGCTGCTCGCGCTGTCGAAGGCCACGGTCTTCGCGTACAACACCAAGCTCTCGCCCGGCGGATGCCCGATCAAGAACGTGTGGGACCTGACCGAGCCGGAGTGGGCGGGCAAGCTCGTCATGCAGGACCCGCTCGGCAAGCCGACCGTGCTGTCGTTCTTCACCCAGCTCGACGCGCACGGCAACCAGGCGCTGGAGCAGGCCTACCAGGCGAAGTACGGCAAGCCGCTGCAGACCCAGGAGAAGAGCGCCGCCTACGAGTGGGTCAAGCGGATCTCGGCCAACAAGCCCGTGCTGACCGGCTCCGACGAGGACATCTCGGCGGCGGTGGGCGCGCCGAACGCCACCGACAAGAAGATCGGCTTCATGTCGATCTCGAAGTTCCGCAACAACGAGGACAAGGGATACGCGCAGGCGACCTGCGAGGGGATGGCGCCCTTCGTGGGCTTCAGCTACCCCAAGTACGTCGCGATCGCCGCCAAGAGCAAGCACCCCAACGCGGCCAAGCTGTACGTCCACTTCATCATGACCGAGGAGGGCGTGAAGCACGAGATCGGCGAGGGCGGCGTCTCCGGCAACAGCACGGTGAAGCCGCTGGTCACCCCGGCCGGCCTGAGCGACTGGAAGGGCCAGCTCTTCCACACCGACCCCGCGGGGCTGCTCGGCGACCTGCGCAACCGGCAGACGGTCTCGGACTTCTGGCGCGTCAACCACGGCTGACCCGGTGAACGGAACGGCCCCCGGGAACCCCCGGGGGCCTTCTGATGTGTCCGCTGTGTCCGCGTCAGCCGCGCGGGTCCCAGCCGTCGGTGTCCACGTCAAGGCCGAGCTTGTCCGCGATGTCGTCCCACTTCGTGAACTTGAAGTTCGTGATCTCCCGGTCGGGCTCGGCGGGGGTGTTCTCCCCGTCGTGCGCGACGAACAGGCCCTCGTCGAAGTCGCCCAGCGGGACGTTCAGCACGGTCGAGCCGTCGCTGTGCTCGACGCCGTCGCGGCCGTTCTTCTCGCCCACGCGGAACTGGCCGAGGTAGGCGTTGGACCCCTCCCTGCGGTAGACGGCGAAGGTGCTGTCGCCCTGGCTGGAGGCCAGCAGGTAGCCCTTGCCGTCCTCGCGGTAGTAGATCGTCAGGCCCTCGGCGTCCGCCGCCAGGTGTTTGCCGCCGTAACCGGGATCGGCGCCGGGCGTGCACTCGTCGGTCGCGGCGTCGTACGTGCCGGGCACGCCGAACTCCTTGGTCTTGTCCACCAGCACCGGAGTACCGGTGAGGTCGGCCCGGATCCGCCAGATGCCGACGTCCTCCTGGGCGGCGTAGAGCACGTCCTTCTCCTGGTCCACGACCATGCCCTCGACCTGCGGCTGCACTCCGGGCTCGTCGCACGGGGCCCAGGTCTGGCCGTTGGGCAGGGCGAACGACGCGGGCAGGTCGAGCGTCCTGACGAGCTGGTAGCCGACCTTCCCGCCCGGCTTGGGCAGCAGCTTCACCAGCCCGACCGAGGTCCGGTGCCGCCGGCTGACCAGCGCGTACGTCCCGGTGGAGTCCGTCCAGGTGGCCAGGCCGTACGCCGTCTCCTTGTCGTTGACCTGCTCCTGCGTGGAGTTGAAGACGAACGGCGCGGCCGGGTCGGTCACGTCCGTGAGCCGGCCGTGGGAGATGGCGTAGATCCTGAGTTGGTCGCGGCCCCGGTCGGAGACCACCGCGAGGTCCCGGCCGCCGAAACCGTAGGCCACGTCGACGTTGTTGAACCTGCCGACCTCGTCGTCGGGGCCCGGCGCGGCGGGCGCGGGCAGGTGCTGGACCTCCCGCCCGTCGAGGTCGTAGACGAAGAGCCCGGCCTGCTTGGCGGTGCCGATCACCACGCTGTCGTCCGAGTCGTGGGGGTCCACCCAGATGGCGGGGTCGTCGCCGTTGGCGTTGCCGCCGGCCTCGTCGTCGTACAGGGCGGGGGTCTCCACCTGCGGGTACACGGTGGCGACGCCGCTGCTCGACGCGGGGACCGCCGCCCCGCCTATCAGGGAGATCGTCAGGGTGGCAAGGAACAGCCCGGACAGGGGACGCATCGCGCCTCCTCGGTTGGGGGATGATGTCGCCTCGACCGTAATGACCAATTAACACCAATGCAATAGGTCATCCTTATGTCATGACATATTCACCAGAACTTCGGTTGCGCGTCCTGGACCCTCGATGGCACAGTCGCACACCGGAGGGGAAGGAGCGCGGACGTGGGACTGTTCACCGAGGCCATGGGGCAGGTGGCCGCGGGCGTGGCGGTGGTGACGGTCAAGGACGACCGCGACGACCTGGGCACGACGGTCGCGACCCTGATGTCGGTGTCGCTCGACCCGCCGCTCGTGCTGATCAGCCTCGACTCGGCCGGATACCTCGCCGAGGTGCTGCTGCGCAGGGACCGGTGGGCCGCGAGCGTCCTCGCGGACGGCCAGCAGACGGTCGCCTCCAGGTTCGCCACGGCCGGACGGCCGGGTGCCCGGCTCCTGCTGGCCGGGGTCGCCCATCATCGCGGCGCGCACAGCGAGGCGCTGGTCGTGGAGCGTGGGGTGGCGGCGATCGAGGCCGAGACGACGCAGGTCGTCCCGGCCGGCGATCACACGCTGTTCATCGGGGAGGTCCTCGGCGTCGACTACGTCGACGCGTCGAAGGCCCCGCTCGTACGGCTGCGCTCCCGCTACCGTCCGGTCATCTGATCGTCCACCAGCCCGGCAGCACGAGCGGGCCGTACGCCGGGAGGCCGAGCTGCCCGGCCATCCGCGCCAGCGGTCCCCACGCCTCCAGGCGCACCCGGGCGAGCGCGGCCGACTTGTCCTCGCTGGACTCCGGCGGGCGCAGCCGCTCCAGCGGGTGCATGCGGGGATAGGTCCGTACGGGGGCGTCGCCGGCCAGCCCGGCCCGGCGGCGGGCCAGGGCGAGGGCGTCCTCCAGGCCGCCGAGCTCGTCGGCGAGACCCGCCGCCCTGGCGTCGGCGCCGGTCCACACGCGGCCCCTGGCCAGCTCGTGCGCCCGCTCCTTGGTGAGGCCGCGGCCCTGTGCCACCTTCCCCACGAAGTCGTCGTAGATGCGGTCGAGCCAGGCGTTCACCCGCTCCCACTGGGCGTCGGAGAACGCGGTGGACGGCGAGAACATCCCGGCGTTGGCGCCCTCGGCGACCGACTCGGTCACCACGCCGAGCTTGCCGAGCAGCTCGCCGACGACGGGCTTGCCGCCGAACACGCCGATCGAGCCGGTCAGCGTGCCCGGCTGGGCCACGATCACGTCGGCGGCCATCGACACGAAGTAGCCGCCCGAGGCCGCCAGGTCGCCCATCGACACGATGACCGGCTTGCCCGCCCGGCGCGCCAGCACGACCTCACGCCAGATCGCGTCGGAGGCGACGTACGACCCGCCGGGGCTGTCCACGCGGAACACGATGGCCTTGACCTTCTCGTCCCGCCGGGCCGAGCGCAGGGCGGCGCAGATGGTGTCGGAGCCCATCGCGCCCCCGCCGCCCAGCGGGGAACGGCCGCTGCGCCCGAGGCGGATCATGCCGTTGCCGTGGACCAGGGCGACCGTGTCCGCTCCGGGGCGGGGGAGCCTGCCGGCCAGCGCGCTCTTGGCGTACCGCGACACGTAGAGCAGGTGCGCGCCGTCCTCGACGGTCTCCGCGTAGACCTCGTCGCGATACTTCAGCCCGTCGACGAGCCCGGCCTCGACGGCCTCCGACCCGATGAACGGGCCCTGGTCGATCAGCTCGCGCACCCGCTCCGGGGCGAGGCCGCGGGCCTCGGCGATGCCGGCGACGATCTGCTCGGTGACCGACTCGGCGATGCGCCCGGCCGACTCGCGGTGGGCGTCGGTCATGTGGTTCTGGGTGAAGGTGTTGGCGGCGGTCTTGTACTCGTGCCGCTGGCCGATCTGATACTCCACCCCGGCCTTGGCGAGCGCGTCGCGCAGGAACCGCTGCTCCAGCGCCACCCCGGTCAGGCCCACGTCGCCGGAGGGCTGGAGGTAGACCCGTTCGAAGGCGCTGGCCAGGTAGTAGGGGACGGTGCCGGCGCCGAACTCGCCGAACGTCTCGGCGAACGCGACGGTCCGCTTGCCCGCGGCGCGCAGCTTGACCACGGCCGTGCGCAGCTCCTGCACCATGCCGAGGCCGAGGGGGTTGCCGCCGATCTTGACGATCAGGGCGGTGACACGAGGGTCCTTGCGGGCGCGGCGCAGGCCCGACAGCACCTCGGTGAGGCGCGTCTTGCGCATGGACAGCAGGGCGGTGACGGGGTCGGCGGGCGGGCCTTCCGACAGCCCCTCGGTCAGGTCCAGTTCCAGCACGAGCGGCGCGGTGCGGCGCTGCCGCAGCTTGCCGACCGTTTCTACGATCGTCCTCGTCGCGTCCATAAATGCCACCATAAGCGAAGGTTTCGCCAGGATGGCCGGATGATCAGGGCCCCCGTGCGAGACGCACGGGGGCCCTGGCCGGCGCGAAGCGGTTACTTCAGGCCGTTGGACGGCGTCACTTGAGTCCGTTGGACATCGCAGTGATCAGCTCACCGTTGGAGGTGTCGCCGCTGAACTCCCAGAAGAAGGCCCCGCCGAGACCCTGGTTCTTGGCGTAGGTCATCTTGCCGCCGATCGTGGCGGGGGTGTCGTAGCTCCACCAGTTCGAGCCGCACTTGGCGTAGGCGGTGCCGGCGACCGTGCCGGTGGCCGGGCAGCTGGTCTTGAGGACCTTGTAGTCCTCGATGCCCGCCTCGTACGTGCCGGGCGCGGCGCCGGTGGCGGTGCCGCCGGGGGCGTCCTGGGTGACGCCGGTCCAGCCGCGGCCGTAGAAGCCGATGCCGAGCAGGATCTTGTTCGACGGCACGCCCAGGCTCTTCAGCTTCTGCACCGCGTTGTCGGTGTAGAAGCCCGCCACCGGGATGCCGGAGTAGGACGTGAGCGGCGAGTGCGGAGCCGTCGGGCCCTTGGCGTCCCAGGCGCCGAAGAAGTCGTAGGTCATGACGTTGTACCAGTCGACGTACTGTGCCGCGCCGCCGTAGTCGGCGAGGTCCATCTTGCCGCCGGAGTTGCCGTCGGCGGTGATCGCCGCGGTGATCAGGTAGTCCTTGCCGAACTTGGCGCGCAGCGCGGCCATCAGGTTCTTGAACGCCGCCGGGCCGCTGCTGTCACAGCTGAGGCCGCAGGCGTTCGGGTACTCCCAGTCGATGTCGATGCCGTCGAACACGTCCGCCCAGCGCGGGTCCTCGACCAGGTTGTAGCAGGAGTTCGCGAACGCGGTGGGGTTGGCCGCCGCCTGCCCGAAGCCGCCGGACCAGGTCCAGCCGCCGAAGGAGTAGAGGATCTTGATGTTCGGGTACATCGCCTTGAGCTTGCGCAGCTGGTTGAACGCGCCGCGCAACGCGTTGGGGTTGTCCCAGGTGTCCGCCTTGCCGTCCACGCTGTTGGCCGTCGTGTAGGCCATGTCGTAGTCGGCGTAGGAGTCGCCGATCGCGCACTGGCCGTTGGTCACGTTGCCGAAGGCGTAGTTGATGTGGGTGAGCTTGGCGGCCGAGCCGCTGCTCACGATGTTCTTCACGAAGTACTGCCGGCCGTAGACGCCCCAGTCGGTGAAGTAGCCCATCACCTTCTTGCCGCCGGGCGGCGGGGGCGAGCTCGGGCTCGCCGAGGGCGACGGCGATGCGGACGGCGATGCGGACGGCGAGGCCGAGGGCGAGGCGGACGGGCTGGGGCTCGGGCTCTTGCTCGGGCTGGCCGAGGGGGAGGCGGTCGGCCCGCCGGTGCAGGGCGCGCCGTTCAGGGTGCAGTTCAGCGGGGTCGAGCCGCCGGGCGCGCCGACGAAGCCGAAGCTCGCCGAGGCGCCCGCCGCGAGGCCGCCGCTCCAGGAGGGGTTCTTGAACGTGTAGTGGTTGCCGCTCTTGGTCATGGTGGCGTCCCAGGCCGAGCTGATCGTCGCGCCCGAGGGCATGTCGATCTCGACGGTCCAGCTCGGCAGGGCGTCCGACCCGGCCTTCACGGTGAACTTGCCCTGGAAGCCGGAGCCCCAGTCGGAGTCGACGGCGTACGTGGCGGTGGCGGGGGTGGCGGCGGTGGCGGTCCCGAGCGCGATCGGCGCGAGTAACGCTGCGCCCGCGATCACGGACCCCAGGAGGATCTTTCGCAACGGAGCTCCTGCTCTTGGGGGGTAAAGGACAGGAAAGTTTCCTATTAGTTAGGAGAGTAAGCACAGACTGCGAAGGGGTCAACGCCCTCGCACCCCTCTAAGCGTCGTTTAAGCCTCCGCTAAGGTCGCCGGCGCCGGCCCGGGCGACAGGAGAGTCTCCACTCCGGGGCGGGCGCGGCGGGCACCGGCTCTCGTACCATGAGTCGGTGTACGGCTTCGCCCGCTCCGTGTGGTCCGAGCCCCGTCCCCCCGATGCACCCGTACGGGTGTGGCGGGACTGGGCGCTCGTCGGGATGCTCGTGCCGCTCGCGGTGCTCGAAGGGGTGCTGCGGCCGGACCTTCCCTGGCGGCTCTTCGAGGTGGCCGTCACCGTCGGGCTTGCGCCCACCCTGCTGTGGCGGCGGACCCGGCCGCTGGCGATGCTCGGGATCTGCTTCGTCGCCACGGGCGTGATCCCGATCCTCGTGACCGGCACGACGCTCGACATGTACACGCTGGTATACATGCTGGTCCTGCCGTACGCGTTGTTCCGGTGGGGATCGGGCCGGGAGATCGTGACCGGCCTGGGAATCATGCTCGCCGCCGCCGGTCTCTCCGTGCTCGTCAAACACGCCGCCCTCTCCGACGTGGTCGGGCCGTTCGCCGTCATGCTCGCCACCACCAGCCTGGGCGGCGTGTTCCGCTATCGGGCCGGGGCGAGAATGCGCGAGCTGGACCAGGTCAAGCTGATGATGCGCGAGCAACTCGCCCGCGACCTGCACGACACGGTCGCGCACCACGTCTCCGCGATGGCCATCCGCGCACAGGCCGGGCTCGCCACGGCGGCGTCGCGGCCGGACGCCGCGACCGAGGCCCTTCGCGTGATCGAGGCCGAGGCGGGACGGGCCCTCGACGAGATGCGCGGCATCGTCCGCGTCCTGCGCCGGGACCGGCCGGCGGAGCTGACCCCCGGCCGGCGCATCGCCGAGCTCGAACGGCTCGCGAGCCGGGGCGGCTCCCACCACCCGGCGGTCGAGGTGGAGATATCGGGCGACCTGGACGGTCTGTCGCCGTCGGTCGAGTCCGCGGTCTACCGCATCGCCCAGGAGGCGGTGACCAACGCCGTACGGCACGCGCGCCGCGCCACCCGGGTCGAGGTGCGCGTCGCCGCCGACGAGACGGCGGTGCGCCTGTGCGTGCGCGACGACGGCGGCGGGGGCTCCGCGCGCCCGGCCGCGTCGCCGGGGTACGGGATCATCGGCATGAGCGAGCGGGCGAACCTGCTCGGCGGCACCTGCGTGGCCGGCCCCGACGGCGATCGGGGGTGGACGGTGACCGCGGTGCTTCCCCGGACCGGCGTCGCCTCATGAGCGAGTGGAGCGAGCGAGTCGGTGGGCACGGCGTCCGGGTGCTGATCGCCGACGACCAGGAGATCGTCCGCACCGGGCTCTCGATGATCCTCGACGCGCAGCCGGACATCGAGGTCGTCGGCACGGCCGCCGACGGGCGGCGGGCCGTCGAGCTCGCGCGGCGGCTGCGCCCCGACGTGTGCCTGTTCGACATCCGCATGCCCGGGACCGACGGCATCGAGGCGACCCGGTCCCTCGCCGGTCCGGACGTCGCCGACCCCCTCGCCGTCGTCGTGATCACCACGTTCGACCTCGACGAGTACGTCTACGCCGCGCTGAGAGCGGGGGCCCGGGGTTTCCTGTTGAAGAACGCCGGCGCCGACATGCTCGCGCAGGCCGTGCACGCCGCCGCCGGCGGGGACGCGCTCATCGCCCCGAGCGTCACCGCGCGGCTGCTCGGGACCTTCGCCCGCACCGGTCCCGCCCCGTCACCCGCGCAGCCCATCGAGGCGCTCACCTACCGGGAGGAGCAGATCCTCGCCGCCGTGGCGCGCGGCCGGACCAACGGTGAGATCTCCGCCGAGCTGCACATCTCGCTCAGCACGGTCAAGACCCACGTCGCCAGCCTGATGGCCAAGCTCGGCGCCCGCAACCGCGTGGAGATCGCCATCTGGGCCTACGAGACCGGCCGCGTCGGGAGCTGACCGGGGTCCCGGCCCCCGCGCCTTCGGCCGATCGGCGCGCTGCCGGGGCGGTGGCGTTCACCGTGATCTCGCCCAGTCCGGCACCCAGGTCCCGGCGGCGTCGTGGCCGGCCGCCGTGGCGGCGAGGTGGGCGCGGAGGGTGGCCAGCGCGGGGTGGGGGTTGTCGCGGTGCCACAGGAGCGAGTGCGGATAGACCGGCATGGGGTCGGTCACCGGGATGCGGCGCAGGCCGTGGCCGGCGGGCCAGACGACGCGGGTCTGCCCGCCCATGAAGGTGGCCAGGGCCGGGGTGTCGGCGATGGTGTCGAGGAGCGCGTCGGAGCCGAAGTTGGGGCCGGTCGCCTCGATGGTGAGGCCGAACTCGGCGACGAGGTCGTCGTAGTAGGCGGCCCACTCGGTGCCGGGGACGAGGCCGGGCATCCAGATCCGGTGCCCAGCGAGCTGGGCGACGGTCACCGACCGGGCGCCCGCCAGCGCGTGGGCGGGACCGGTGAGGAGCTGGAGCGGCTCGTCGAGCACCCGCACGGACGCGATGTCCGGACGGTGTCGAGGTCCATGCGGGACACCCTAGGGACACAACCGCCGGTTGTGGCCGGGCGGCCCAGTGGTTGTTTGATCTCGAAGCATGGCGCTCGCTTTGATGCTTCCGATCGCGGATCGGTTGTGCGGGTGAGTGGCGAGGGGCGTCGGACATGGGGAACGGGCACCGGCTGGGACGGCGGTTCGGATGGCTCTGGGCAGCGTACGGGACCAGCGCGCTCGGCACATGGCTCGCCTTCGGCGCGTTCCCGCTGATCGCGGTCCAGGTGCTGCACGCCGGGCCGGTGGAGGTCGCGGCGTTGTCCGCCGTGGGGGCCGCGGTGGGCGCGGCCGTGGCGGTGCCGCTGGGCCCGTGGGTGGAGTTCCGCCCGAGGCGGCCGGTGCTGATCGGGATGGACCTGGTGCGGTTCGCGGCGCTGCTGACGATCCCCGCCGCGTTCGCGCTCGGCGTGCTCTCCTTCGTCCAGCTCCTGCTGGTCTCGGTCGTCGTCGCGGCGGCCGACATCACCTTCCGCGCCGCCTCCGGCGCGTACCTGAAGACGCTGCTGCCGGCCGAGGACCTGCTCGTGGCCAACGCCCGATTCGAGTCCACGTCCTGGACGACCACGATCATCGGACCGCCGTTCGGCGGTGCCGCGATCGGGCTCCTCGGCCCGGTGGCGACGGTGGTGGCCGACGCGGTCAGCTACCTGCTCTCGGCCCTGGGCATCCGCGCGGCGGGCGGCCAGGAGCCGCGGCCCGAGCGCCGCGAGGCCGCGCGCACGCGGGCGGGGGACCTGCTCGACGGCTGGCGGTACATCCTCGCCGACCCGACGCTGCGCCCGCTGTTCTTCAACACCGCCGTGTTCAACGGCCTGCTGATGGCCGCCGATGCGTTGCTTGCCGTCCTGATGCTCGGCCGGCTCGGGTTCGCGCCGTGGCAGTACGGCCTCGCCTTCGCCGTACCCGCGATCGGCGGGCTGCTCGGTTCGCGGCTGGCCCGGCCGCTCGTCACCCGGTTCGGGCAGCACCGGGTCCTGGTCGTGACCGGGGTGCTGCGCGCGCTCTGGCCCGTCGGCCTGGCCTTCCTGGGGCCGGGCACCGGAGGGCTGCTGCTGGTGATGGGCGTCGAACTCGGGCTCATCTTCTGCTGCGGGGTTTTCAACCCCGTCTGTGCCACCTACCGCCTCGAGCGCACCGCCACCGATCGGGTCGCCCGCACGCTGTCCGCCTGGTCGGTGACGACCAAGGCCTCGACCGCGCTCCTGACGGCCGCATGGGGAGTGCTGGGCGGTCTGCTCGGCCCGCGTACGGCCATCGGCCTGGCCGGCGTGCTCCTGCTGGCGACCCCGCTGCTGCTTCCCCGGCGCGCCGCGGCGCCCCTCGCTCAGCCCGAGGCGGCACCGAGCCGGGCCTGACGGGCCGCCACGGCCGTCACCGCGATCTCATTCACCCAGCGCTGCCGGCACGGGTGGCCGGCGCCGTCGCCGAGGTCACGCGTCTTCCGGCAGCGGTTCGCCGGTCTCCAGCAGCGACTTCAGGCTCGCCACCACGTTCGGCCAGCCGTGGCTGACCATCTCGGCCAGGCTCGATCCGGGCTCGAAGCCGTCGTGCACGACGGTGAGCTTCACGACCTGCGCGGCGGCCTCCTCGATCGTGAAGGTGACCTTCGAGCGGGCCTCGCCGGACAGCCGGGCGAGCATCTCCTCGTCCCAGCCGAAGCGCTTGGCGAGTTCCGGGGTGATGGCGTGCCAGGTGTAGGAGAGCCGGCTGTAGGGTTCGGCCTCCAGCACGACCTGCTCCGGGTCGCTGATCAGCACGCCGTGGTTGTCCCAGGTCATCGGCGAGCCGACGGACCAGTCCGTCGTGAACTCCGTGGCCCAGTAGCGGCGGGTGAAGGCGGGCTCGGTCAGCGCCTGCCAGAGCTTCTGCGGGGTGGTGCGGATGTAGGTGGTGTAGACGAAGGTCGGCGCGTCCATCGGGGTCTCCTCCAGGGCGAGTTTCAGGTCCGCCAGGGCTTCGACCCTGGCCCGGTCGTAGCGGCTGATCCACCGGTGGGCGATCTCTTGTACGGGCGCGGCGTTGAGGTAGTGCAGCTTCTCCCGGCCCCGCCGCACGGTGGCGACGAGCCCGGCCTCCTCCAACACCGCGAGGTGCTTGCTGACGGACTGCCTGGCCATGTCGAGTCCGGCGCACAGCTCGCGCAGCGTCTGCCCGTTGCGGGCGTTGAGCGAGTCGAGCAGCGCGCGCCGGCTCGGATCGGCCAGCGCCTTGAACACCTCGTCCATGCCCGCCCTCGTACCCGGGTCGCCTGTCGATATGCAGCCTAACGGCTGCCTTCAATTTAGGCAGCCGAATGGCTGCCTGTCAACGCGCGCGGCTACGCTGCGCTTCGCCCCTCGGGACAGAGCGGGGAGTTCGGGGGGCCTTGCGGATGACCCACTCGGCGACGACGAGGTTGATCACCCATCCGGCGCCCATCAGCAGCGCCCGGGGGAGCGGGCCGGGCTCGCCGGCCAGCGCCATCCAGGGGCCGACGGTCAGGATCTGGGTGCCCGCGCCCATGCCGATCGCGTAGCCCCGCGTCATCCAGGCGCGGTGACGGGCGACGTCCCGGCGCCGGATCGCCGCGAAGCCGAGGACGAGGGACACGATCATGAGAGTGCCGAACACCAGCCGCTGGCCCACGAGGAGGGCGCTGTCGTTGGGCAGGTGGGGATAGAACAGCGTCATCCACAGACCCGTGAGCGCGCTGACGAGCCCGGACGGAACCACGAGCCGCCCGGCGGCGCGGTGCCAGGCGGGCATGCGGCGGCGCAATCCGTGGGCGAACTGGAGGGCCCCCAGGACGCTGAAGAGCGTGACGGCGATGATGTGCGCGACGACGGGCGCGGGCACCGCGAAATACCGGACGCTGTCGTGCGTGACCGGCCCGCCGCCGGCCAACTGGCCCAGCCGGGTGGCGCCGGCGATCACGGGGACGGCACTGAGCGCGATCAGCGCGGTGGGCACGAGCCACCGGGGTGCGAGCGTGGGCGCTTTCGTCGATTCGGTCATGCGCCCATCGTGGTCCGCGAGAGGGCGGCGGTTCATCGGCACAACGGCCGGATCGGCACCGCCCGATCGGCTGTCGATCGGGCGTACTTTCGGCCGATACGCCCTGCGTCCGGCGCTTCTTACGCTGGCATTCCCCACCGCCGAGGCGACGAGGAGAATGGGATGAAGGCGTACGTCTTGGGCTCGTACGGTCCGCCCGGCGTCCTGGAGCTCACCGACGTCGGCACGCCGGTGCCCGGCCCCGGCGAGGTGCTGGTCCGGGTGCGCGCCACCTCCGTCCAGCCGTACGACTGGCACCACATGAGAGGCGAGCCGTACGTCGCGCGCCTGATGGGCGGCACGCTCGGCCCGCGCGGGCCGCGAATCCGCATCCTGGGCGCCGACGTGGCCGGACAGGTCGAGGCGGTCGGCGCCGGCGTCACCGCCTTCCGCCCGGGCGACGAGGTGTTCGCGCTTCTCACGCAGGGCGGCTTCGCCGAGTATGTGTGCGTACGGGAGAGCGCGCTGGCCCGGAAGCCGGAGAACCTGTCGTTCGAGCAGGCGGCCGCGGTGCCGATGGCGGCCGTCACCGCACTGATGGCGCTCGACCAGGGAGGGGTCCAGGCGGGGCACGACGTCCTCGTGAACGGCGCCTCGGGCGGCGTGGGGACCTTCGCCGTGCAACTCGCGAAGGCGTTCGGCGCCGAGGTCACCGGTGTGTGCAGCGGCCGGAACGCGGACCTGGTGCGGTCGATCGGCGCGGACGAGGTCGTCGACTACACGAAGGAGGACTTCACCCGGCGCGGGCGGCGCCACGACCTGGTGCTCGACATCGCGGGCACCCGCTCGCTGCGGGCCTGCGCGCGGGTGCTGAAGCCCCGGGGGACCCATGTCGTCGTCGGCGGGCCGGCCGGGCGGTGGCTGCAGCCCGTCGGCCACATCATCGCGACGCTCGCGGTGTCGCCGTTCGTGTCCCAGCGCGTGGTCGTGACCCGGGTGGCCGACGGTGGCAACATCCGGGGCGACCTGATGCGGCTGACCGAGCTCATCGAGGACGGCAAGGTCACCCCGGTGGTCCACCGCGGCTACTCGTTCGGCGAGATCCCGGCGGCCATCGGATACGTAGAAGAGGGGCACGCCCCCGGAAAGGTCGTCATCACGGTCTGACCGGCCCTCCGGGGCCTGCTTCGGCCGCCACGCTCAGCCGGTCGGCCAGGTCGCGCAGGACCGGGATCAGCTCGGGCGGGTCCAGCACCCGGAACGGGAATCCCTTGGCCGCGACGTGCAGGGCCAGCGTCTCCAGCGAGTCGGAGCCCGTGTGGAACAGGCAGGCGTCGGCGCCGTGCGCCTCCAGCCGGCCGGCCGTGGGGGAGGAGCGCCGGGCCACCGCCTCGATCGGGGCCTCGAACAGGATTCGGGCCTGATAGCGGTAGGGCGCCGACGAGATCGCCTGGGAGATGTACGCCGCCACGTCACCGGAGGGAGGCGTACGCGGGGTGAACCGGGCGCCGGGCGGGTCCACAGGTCCCTGGATCCGGTCGGCCCGGAAGGTCCGCCAGTCGTCGCGGTCCACGTCCCACGCCAGCAGATACCACCGGCGGTGCGTGTGAGCCAGCCGGTGGGGCTCGACGGTACGGACCGACAGGCCGTCCCCACCCGGGTACCGCAGCCGCAGCCGCCGGTGGTCCCGGCAGGCCGCCGCGAGCGCGGTCAGCAGGCCCGGGTCGACCGTCTCGGTGACCGGCGCCGGCCCGGTCAGCGGCACGGCCGCCGCTCGGAACGCGGTCACCCGGTGCCTGAGACGGGCCGGGAGCATCTGCTCGAGCTTGGCCAGCGCCCGCACCGAGCTCTCCTCAAGCCCGGCCACGCTGCCGGTCGCCGCCGTATGCAGCCCGATCGCGACCGCCACCGCCTCCTCGTCGTCGAGCAGCAGCGGCGGCAGCGCGGTGCCGACGCCGAGCCGGTAACCGCCCGCGACTCCCGGGGTCGCGTCCACCGGATAACCGAGGTCGCGCAACCGGTCGATGTCGCGCCGCACCGTACGCAGGCCCACGCCGAGTCGTCCGGCCAGGTCGGCGCCTCGCCAGTCGCCGCGCGACTGGAGCAGCGACAGCAGCCGGAGCAGTCGTGCCGAGGTTTCCAGCATGACCGCAATTGTGCCTGCCATTGGTGACCGAAGCTGACACCGATCGTTCCTACGGTGATCGCATGACGAACACCGAGATCCGTCCGTTCCGCATCGAGATCCCCCAGGCCGACGTCGACGACCTGCGCGACCGGCTGGCCCGCACCCGCTGGGCCCCCGAGCTGCCGGGAACCGGCTGGGAGCGCGGCGTGCCGACCGGCTACCTGCGCGACCTGGCGGTGTACTGGGCGGAGAAGTACGACTGGCGGGCGCACGAGGCGGCGATCAACGCCCATCAGCAGTTCACGACCACGATCGACGGCGTCGACCTGCACTTCCTGCACGTCCGCTCGGCCGTGCCGGACGCCACGCCGCTGCTGTTGCTGCACGGCTGGCCCGGTTCGATCGTGGAGTTCCTCGACGTGATCGGCCCGCTCACCGACCCCGTGGCGCACGGTGGCGACCCCGCCGACGCCTTCCACGTGGTGATCCCGTCGCTTCCCGGGTACGGCTTGTCCGGCCCGCTGCCCGCTGCCGGCTGGACCGACGGACGTGCCGCCGCGGCGCTGGCGGAGCTGATGGACCGGCTCGGCTACGACCGGTACGGCGTGCAGGGCGGCGACGTGAGCGCCTTCATCGCCCCGCTGATCGGCCGGACGGCGCCCGACCGGGTCATCGGCGTCCACCTCAACGCGCTGGTCACCTTCCCGACGGGGGACCCGGCCGACATGGCCGCGCTCACCGAGGCCGAACGGGAGCGGCTGGGACGGATGAAGGACTGGCAGGACCGGTCGAGCGCGTACATGCAGATCCAGGGCACCCGGCCGCAGACGATCGCGCATGCCCTGCACGACTCCCCGGCCGGCCAGCTCGCCTGGATCGTGGAGAAGTTCCAGGAGTGGACCGACCCGGCCGCCGATCTGCCCGAAGACGCCGTGGACCGCGACCGGATCCTCACCGACGTCAGCCTCTACTGGTACACCGGCACCGCGGGCTCGGCCGCGCACACCTACTTCGAGCGGTTCAACGACCCGTCCATGTGGGCGCCGCGCGAGCGATCGAGCGTGCCGACGGCCGTGGCGGTCTTCCCGACGGACTTCGCCATCCGCAGGTTCGCCGACGCGACGCACACCATCGTGCGCTGGACCGAGTTCGACCGGGGCGGCCACTTCCCCGCCCTGGAGACGCCCGGCCTGCTCGTGGAGGACCTGCGGGAGTTCTTCCGAGGGCGCGCCTGACCTGCTCCGCCTGAATCCCGGGGTAGACCCCGGGATTCAGGCGGGGCTCAGGACTCGGCGACCAGGCCCTCGGGCTCGGCCTGCGCCGCCTCCGGCTCCTCGGCCCGCTCCTCCATCTCCGGGCTCACGGCCGTCGGGCTCTCCACCGGCCGCAGCCACACGACGCCGAGCGGCGGCACGCGCAGCCGGGTCGAGCAGGGCAGCCCGTGCCGCGGCTCCTCGACCGACTCGACCGCGCCCATGTTGCCGACGCCGCTCCCGGCGTACTCGTACGCGTCGGTGTTGAGGATCTCCTCCCACCGCCCGGGGGTGGGCAGGCCGAGGTGGTAGTCCTCGTGCGGGGCGCCGGAGAAGTTGGCGACGCAGGCCAGCACCGAGCCGTCCGCGCCGTACCGCAGGAACGACAGCACGTTGCCCGAGGCGTCGTCGGCGTCGATCCAGCGGAAGCCCTCGTGGGTGTTGTCGCGCGAGTACAGCGCGGGCGACTCCCGGTAGACGCGGTTGAGGTCCTTCACCAGGCGGCGTACGCCCTGGTGGAAGTCGAAGTCCAGCACCCACCAGTCGAGGCCGTTCGCCTCCGACCACTCGGCCCCCTGGCCGAACTCGCCGCCCATGAACAGCAACTGCTTGCCGGGATGGGCCCACATGAAGCCGTACAGCGCGCGCAGGTTGGCGAAGCGCTGCCACTCGTCGCCCGGCATCTTGCCCAGCAGCGACCCCTTCAGGTGGACGACCTCGTCGTGCGACAGCGGCAGTACGAAGTTCTCCGAGAAGGCGTACATCAGGGAGAACGTCATCTGGTGGTGGTGATACTGCCGGTAGATCGGCTCGCGGGACATGTAGCTGAGCGAGTCGTGCATCCAGCCCATGTTCCACTTGAAGCCGAAGCCGAGCCCGCCGAGGTGGACGGGCCGCGACACGCCGGGCCAGGCGGTCGACTCCTCCGCGATCGTCACGATCCCCGGCTCCTCGCGGTAGACGACGGAGTTCATCTCCTTGAGGAACTCGATCGCGTCGAGGTTCTCCCTGCCGCCGTACACGTTGGGCGTCCACTCGCCCTCGCGGCGCGAGTAGTCGAGGTAGAGCATCGAGGCCACCGCGTCCACCCGCAGGCCGTCGACGTGGAACTCCTTCAGCCAGTAGAGCGCGTTGGCCACCAGGAAGTTGCGCACCTCGTTGCGGCCGAAGTCGAAGACGTACGTGCCCCAGTCGGGGTGGGTGCCGCGGGCGGGGTCGGCGTGCTCGTAGAGCGGCGTGCCGTCGAAGCGGGCCAGCGCCCACTCGTCCATGGGGAAGTGCGCGGGCACCCAGTCGACGATCACGCCGATGCCGGCCCGGTGCAGCTCGTCGACGAGGTGGCGGAAGTCGTCGGGGGAGCCGAACCGCGAGGTCGGGGCGTAGTAGGAGGTCACCTGGTAGCCCCACGAGCCGCCGAACGGATGCTCGGCGACCGGCAGGAACTCCACGTGTGTGAACCCCATGTCCTTGACGTACGCGACCAGCTCACGGGCGAGGTCGCGGTAGGACAGGCCGGGCCGCCAGGAGCCCAGGTGCACCTCGTAGGTGCTCATCGGCTCGGCGAGGGCGTCGTGCGACGGCCGGGCGGCCATCCACTCCTCGTCGCGCCACTCGTACGTGGACCTCTCGACGATGCTGGCGGTCGCCGGGGGCACCTCGGTGCGGCGGGCCATCGGGTCGGCCTTCTCCCGCCAGATCCCGTCGAGGCCGAGGATCTGGAACTTGTACCGCGTGCCCTCGCCGACCTCCGGGAGGAACAGCTCCCACACGCCCGACCGGCCGAGCGAGCGCATGGGGTGGGCGGCCCCGTTCCAGTGGTTGAAGTCGCCGATCACCCGCACGCCCTGCGCGTTCGGCGCCCACACCGAGAAGGCCGTCCCGTCCACGTCCTCGTGGCGCATCACCCGCGCCCCGAGCACCTCCCACAGCCGCTCGTGCCGGCCCTCACCGATCAGGTGGAGGTCCAGCTCGCCCAGCGTCGGCCAGTGCCGGTACGGGTCGTCCGTCTCGTACGGCGGGGCGTCGGGATAGGTGATGCGCAGGCGATAGTCGGGGATCTTGTCGACGCCGGGCAGCGTCACCTCGAACACCCCGAACGCGACGTGGCCCATCTCGTGTGCCGACCCGTCGGCCAGCACCTCGACCTTCTCCGCGAAGGGGCGCAGGGCCCTGATCGTGACGCCGTCGGGCCCGGGATGGGCCCCCAAAATGGAGTGGGGGTCGTGGTGCGCGCCCCCCGCCAGCCGGTCCAAGTCCATGTCGCCCAACCTGCCCTAGATATATCCCTCCGAACACCCTGATCTTGTCAGCGAAAGGCCGCGAGCGGGATGGGCAGCCACGAGGGCCGGTTGCGCGCCTCGTAGACGACCTCGTACACCGCCTTGCTCAGTTCGAGCGCGCGCAGCAGCACCGCGTCGTCGCCGCGGATGCGCCCGCCGCCCTCGGAGTAGCCGGCCAGGAAGGCGGCCCGGTTGCGCTCCGACCACTCCCTGGCCCGGCTCTCCAGCCCGTCGGCGTTCGGGTGCCCGGCCAGCAGGTGCCGTGCGGCGTATTCGAACGAGCGCAGCATGCCCGCCACGTCGCGCAGCGGCGAGTCGAGCGCCCGTCGCTCGGCCAGCGGCTGGCCCGGTTCGCCCTCGAAGTCGAGCACGACCCAGTCGGTCATGGTGCGCATGACCTGGCCGAGGTGGTAGTCGCCGTGCACCCGCTGCACCGGGATCTCGTGGCCGACGTCGGACAGCCGGTCGAACGCCTCGGCGGCCACGGCGGCGTGCTCGCCGAGACGCGGCACCTCGGCCACCGCCTTGTCCAGCCGGCGGCGGAACCGCTCGGTCATCCGCTTGATCTCGGGCGGCTCGATCGTCCCCGTGGGGAAGGCCCGCGCGAGTTCGCGGTGCACCTGCGCGGTGGCCAGCCCGAGCCGCCGCGCCTCGGCGGCGAAGTCGCCTCCGGCGTCCTCCGCGGGCATGCCCTCGGGGCACGCGTAGAGGTCGCGCACGCTGGTCAGCGCCATCGACCAGCCCTCGTTGGCGTTCTGCAGGTACTCCTGCATGATCGCCAAGGTGGTCGGCTCGCCCTGGAGCTCGGTCTCGATCCAGCCGTACGGCCTGGCCACGTGGGCCGAGCCCGCGTCCGCGAGCGCCGTGATGATCTCCAGCTCGGGGTTCACCCCCGGGTTGAGCTGGCGGAACAGCTTGAATATGTACTTGTCGCCGTACACCAGCGAGGTGTTCGACTGCTCGGCGGTCAGCACGAGGCTGCGTAGCGAGGTGTCGATCTCCGCCCCGTGCGCGGGGTGGAAGCCGAGGCCGTCGAACCGGCGGTCGGCGGCCATCCCCTCCAGCAGGTGCCCGGTCAGGGCGGAGTCGTGCAGCGCGTCGTAGACGTTCACCTCGCGGCCGTCGCGGCGGCACGTGCCGACGAGCACGTGCCCGAGCCGGTCGGGCAGGTGCTCGCGCAGCCCGACCGGGATCTGGTAGCGCGTGCGGCGCTCCCCCTGCCGCACGCACACGATCAGGTGGAGCAGCGCGGGGTCGCCGGCGGCGATCTCGATCTCGGATTCGATGGACAGGTCGTCGATGGCGCGCCCCTTGCCGGCGAACCACCGTTGTCCGGTGATCCAGCCGGCCAGGAGTCCCTGAAGTGAAGTCGTCACTCCTCCTTCGTGCCGGCCGTCCTGTGCGTGACGGGCAGTGTGAACCAATAGAACCCATGCCCAGGGAGCGTCAAAAGATACGGAAGCTCACCGATCGGGGGAAAAGGAACTCCGCCCATGCACTCGACCGGCGTGGATCCCTCGAACCTGCGCAGGTCGAGCTCGACCGGCTGGGGGAAGCGCGACAGGTTGTTGACGCACAGGACCCGGTCGTCGCCCAGCTCGCGCACGAACGCGAGCACGCTCGGGTTGGACGAGTTCAGCTCGGTGAACTCGCCGAGGCCGAACACCGGGTGACGCTTGCGGATCTCGATCATCCGCTTGGTGAAGTGGAGCAGTGAGCTGGCGCTCTTCTGCTGCGCCTCGACGTTGATCGCCTGGTAGCCGTAGATCGGGTCCATGATCACCGGCAGGTAGAGGCGGCCGGGGTCGCAGTTCGAGAAGCCCGCGTTGCGGTCGGGCGTCCACTGCATCGGCGTGCGGACGCCGTCCCGGTCGCCGAGCCAGATGTTGTCGCCCATGCCGATCTCGTCGCCGTAGTACATGACCGGCGAGCCGGGCAGGCTGAGCAGCAGCGCGGTGAACAGCTCGATCTGGTTGCGGTCGTTGTCCAGCAGTGTCGCCAGCCGGCGGCGGATGCCGACGTTGGCCCGCATGCGGGGATCCTTGGCGTACTCGGAGTACATGTAGTCGCGCTCTTCGTCGGTGACCATCTCGAGCGTGAGCTCGTCGTGGTTGCGCAGGAAGATGCCCCACTGGCAGTTCTCGGGGATCTTCGGCGTCTGGGCCATGATCTCCGAGATCGGGTAGCGCGACTCCCGCCGCACCGCCATGAAGATGCGGGGCATCAGCGGGAAGTGGAAGGCCATGTGGCACTCGTCGCCGCCGGTGACCGGGTCGCCGAAGTACTCCACCACGTCGGCCGGCCACTGGTTGGCCTCGGCCAGCAGCACCCGGTCGGGGTAGAGGCGGTCCACCTCGGCCCGCACCCGCTTCAGGTACGCATGGGTCGCCGGCAGGTTCTCGCAGTTGGTGTCCTCCTGCTCGAACAGGTAGGGGATCGCGTCGAGCCGGAACCCGTCGATGCCGAGGTCGAGCCAGAAGCGGATGACCTCCATCATCGCGTCCTGCACCGCCGGGTTCTCGAAGTTGAGGTCCGGCTGGTGGTGGAAGAACCGGTGCCAGTAGTACTGCCCCCGGACCGGGTCGTAGGTCCAGTTGGACGCCTCGGTGTCGATGAAGATGATCCGGGCGTCCTTGTACCTCTCGTCCGTGTCGCTCCACACGTAGAAATCGCCGTACGGGCCCTCGGGGTCATGCCGGGACGCCTGGAACCACGGGTGCTGGTCGCTGGTGTGGTTCATGACCAGGTCGGCGATGACGCGGATGCCCCGTTTGTGCGCCTCGTCGACCAGCTTGATGAAGTCTCCCAGGTCACCGAAGTCCGGAAGGATCTTCATGTAGTCCGAGATGTCGTACCCGCCGTCCTTGAGGGGGGACTCGTACAGCGGGAGCAGCCAGAGGCAGTCGATGCCGAGCCACTGGAGATAGTCCAGCTTCTCGATGAGGCCGCGGATGTCGCCGGTGCCGTCGCCGTTCGAGTCGGCGAAGCCCCGGATAAGCACCTCGTAGAAGACAGCCCGCTTGTACCAGCGCCGATCCCGTGGCTCCTCCTCGGTGAAGGTGTTCGGGACGGGCTGTGTGTGACTGGGCTGCGAGTGACTGGGCTGAGGTGTCGTCGAGCTCACCTTTTGACTCCCCGGATGTGCCGAGCTGCGCTCACGGGCGGTGCGCTGACCCGTGGCGGAGCGTGAGAATGTGTGCGGGATGGACGTGCGGGTCGAGGCGCACGTAGTTCGCCTGCCCCCAGCGGTACGACTCGCCCGACAGTTGGTCGTCCACGACGAACTCGGCATGCCAGTCGAGACCGAGGGCGGGCATGTCAAGCCAGACCGTCGCCTCGTGTGTGTTGTGTGGATCCAGATTGACGACGGCCAGCACGAGATCGCCTAGTCCGTGCCGTCGTGAGGCCGTGTCATAGGCGCCGGGCAGCCGCTTGGAGAAGCAGATCACGTCCGGCTGGTCGACGTTGTGAAACCGTAGGTTACGCAATTCCTGGAGCGCCGGGTGTGCTCTTCTCAACAAATTGAGCTGGGTAATGAACGGGCCAAGGCTGCGGCCCTCACGCTCCGCCTCCGCCCAGTCACGCGGCCTGTACTGGTACTTCTCGCTGTCGAGGTACTCCTCGCTGCCCGGGCGGACCGGGACGTTCTCGGCCAGTTCGTACCCGGAGTAGACCCCCCAGGTGGGCGCCATCAGCGCCGCGAGGACCGCCCGGATCTTGAACGCCGGCACGCCTCCGTGCTGGAGGTACTCGTGCAGGATGTCGGGCGTGTTGACGAACAGGTTCGGCCGCAGGTAGTGCGAGGTCTCGTGGGACAGCTCCCGCAGGTACTCCTCCACCTCGGGCTTGGAGTTGCGCCAGGTGAAGTACGTGTACGACTGGTGGAACCCGATCTTCGCGAGGGTCCGCAGCATGGCCGGCCGGGTGAACGCCTCGGCGAGGAACAGCACGTCGGGGTCGGTCGTGTTGATGTCGGACAGCAGCCGCTCCCAGAACCGGACCGGCTTGGTGTGCGGGTTGTCCACCCGGAAGATCCGCACGCCGTGGTCCATCCAGTGCCGGACCACCCGCTTGATCTCCGCGTAGATCCCCTCGGGGTCCTTGTCGAAGTTCAGCGGGTAGATGTCCTGGTATTTCTTCGGCGGGTTCTCGGCGTACGCGATCGAGCCGTCGGCCCGGATGTTGAACCACTCCGGGTGCTCCTTCACCCACGGGTGGTCGGGGGAGCACTGGAGCGCGAGGTCGAGCGCGACCTCCATGCCCAGTTCGCGGGTCTTGGCGACGAACGCGTCGAAGTCCTCGATCGTGCCCAGATCGGGATGGATCGCGTCGTGCCCGCCCTCCTGTGAGCCGATGGCCCAGGGCGACCCGGGGTCGTACTGGTCGGGGGTCAGGGTGTTGTTGCGGCCCTTGCGGAACTGCGTCCCGATCGGGTGGATCGGCGGCAGGTAGACCACGTCGAAGCCCATCTGGGCGATCGCCGGGAGCCGCTTGGCCGCCGTCCTGAACGTCCCCGACTTGGGCGCGACGCCCTCCTGCCCCACCACGGCTCCCTCGGAGCGGGGGAAGAACTCGTACCACGAGCCGAACAGCGCCCGCCGCCGGTCCACCCGCACGCGGTTGCGGCCCGACCGGGTGAGCAGGTCGCGCAGCGGGTGCGCGGCGATCAGCGCGGCCGTCTCGGGCATCTGGGTCGCCGCGAAGCGCGCCCTGGGGTCCACCGCCTCGTCCCGCAGGCGGGCCGCGAGGGCCAGCAGCGCGGCCCGGTGCCCGCAGGTGCCGCCCGCCTCCGCCGCCGCGCAGTCCGCCGCCCGCACGCCCTTGGCCGCCCGCTCGAACAGCCGGGCGCCCTCCTCGCACATGAGGTCGGCGTCCAGGTTCCTGGGGATCTTGATGCCCGCGTCGTGCATCCACGTGGCGATCGGATCACTCCAGGCCTCGACCCGGAACTGCCACAGGCCCTCGGTGGGCAGCGTCACCTCCACGCTCCACCGGTCGGTGCCGGGCGCGACCTCGCGCATGGGCAGCATCCGGCCC
The DNA here is from genome assembly GCF_016863095.1 of Microbispora siamensis. Classification (GTDB taxonomy): domain Bacteria; phylum Actinomycetota; class Actinomycetes; order Streptosporangiales; family Streptosporangiaceae; genus Microbispora; species Microbispora siamensis. The sequence goes on from NZ_BOOF01000004.1 coordinate 88,407, forward strand.
GGCGTGCCGCTGGGGTCGATCAGCACCACTCCGGCGGCGACCGCGTCGTGTCCTTCGCGGAACACCGTCGCGCTGATCTCGAAGGTCTCTCCCGCGGCGGCCTTGGCGGGCCACTGGCCGCAGTCGACGACGGGCTGGATGTCCTGGATGGGAATGCGTCCGATCATCGTCACTTCGTATTCGGGGGCGGCACACCGGGTGCCGCCGGGGCTTGCGGGGCGGGAACAGCTGTGGTCGGGCGGGCAGCACGGGAGACAGGATCCGCTGGCCGCGGTCCTTCCTCGTCCATACAGGGGTTGCCCTAATAGTCCACTCTTACCCCTGTCGGACGAAAGACCGCTCGCCGTGTTTGGGATGGCGTCCCCGGGAGATCGATCATTGCGTGCCCGCCACCGTCGTCGGGCGCGCACATCACCAGGTCAAGGGTACTTTGGTGAGGTTTGAACCGGTTTGATGGTGGTGAGAGCGTTCGAGAACTGGCATCGCAGTACGACAAGTTTGATTCGGTCGCGCGTCGTGGCGCTGAGTAACTAGGGTCTGGCCCCGTGAGAGCTATCCGCAGGTTCACTGTCCGAACCGTTCTTCCCTCACAGCTCGCACCTCTGGGCGAGTTGGTCCAAAATCTCCGATGGTCGTGGCACCCCGAGACCATGGACCTGTTCGCCGAGGTGGATCCGGAGGTCTGGGAGCGTGTCGATCACGACCCCGTCGCGCTGCTCGGCGCGGTCGAGGCCGACAGGCTGCGCGAGCTCGCCCAGGACCGGCGCTTCCTGCGCCGCCTGGCCGACGCCGCCGACGACCTGCGCGAGTACATCACCGCCCCCAGGTGGTACCAGTCGCTGGAGGGCGCGCCGAAGGCGATCGGCTACTTCTCGCCCGAGTACGGCATCTCCGCCGCCCTGCCGCAGTACTCCGGCGGCCTCGGCATCCTCGCCGGCGACCATCTGAAGGCCGCCAGCGACCTCGGCGTGCCGATCCTCGGCGTCGGCCTGCTCTACCGGCACGGCTACTTCACCCAGTCGCTGTCCGCCGAGGGCTGGCAGCTCGAGCACTACCCCTCCCTCGACCCCGGCGGCCTGCCGCTCACGCTCCTCAAGGAGGAGGACGGCGCGCCGGCCCGCATCAAGATCGGCCTGCCGGAGGGGCGCGTCCTGCACGCCCAGATCTGGGTGGCCCAGGTCGGCCGGGTGCCGCTCCTCCTGCTCGACTCCGACGTCGCCGAGAACGACACGGTCGCCAGGGACGTGACCGACCGCCTGTACGGCGGGGGCGGCGACCACCGCCTGATGCAGGAACTGCTGCTCGGCATCGGCGGCGTGCGGGCCATCCGGGCCTACTGCCGGATCACCGGCCACCCGGAGCCCGAGGTGTTCCACACCAACGAGGGCCACGCGGGCTTCCTCGGCCTGGAGCGCATCCGCGAGCTCACCGAGGCCCGGCTGTCGTTCGAGGAGGCCCTGGAGGCCGTACGCGCCGGGACGGTCTTCACCACCCACACGCCGGTCCCCGCCGGCATCGACCGGTTCCCCGCCGAGATGATCGCCCGGCAGTTCGGCGGGTCCAACGCCTGGCCGACCGTGTCGGTGGACCGCATCCTGGAGCTCGGCGCCGAGCCGGACGGCCCCGACGCCGACAAGTCGGTCTTCAACATGGCCGTCATGGGCATGCGGCTGGCCCAGCGGGTCAACGGCGTGTCCGAGCTGCACGGCCACGTCAGCCGGGAGATGTTCCAGGGCCTGTGGCCGGGCTTCGACGTGGACGAGGTGCCGATCGGCTCGATCACCAACGGCGTCCACGCCCCGACGTGGGTCGGCCGGGAGATGATGGAGCTCGCCGGCAGGGAGCTGCCCTCGCTGATCGACAAGGCGCAGGGCTGGGAGGGCGTGCACAAGCTCTCCGACGCCGACATCTGGGGCATCCGCGCCAAGCTGCGCGCCCGCCTGGTCGAGGAGGCGCGCCGGCGGCTGCGCAAGTCGTGGCGGCAGCGCGGCGCCAGCGAGGCCGAGCTGGGCTGGGTGGACGAGGCGCTCGACCCGGACGTGCTGACGATCGGCTTCGCCCGGCGGGTGCCTTCCTACAAGCGCCTGACCCTCATGCTCTGCCAGCCCGACCGGCTCCGCAGGCTGCTGCTCGATCCGGACAAGCCGGTGCAGATCGTCATCGCCGGCAAGGCGCACCCGGCCGACGAGGGCGGCAAGAAGCTCATCCAGCAGATCGTCCGCTTCGCCGACTCCGAGGACGTGCGGCACCGCATCGTCTTCCTGCCCGACTACGACATGGCGCTCGGCCAGCTCATGGTGACGGGCTCCGACGTCTGGATGAACAACCCGCTGCGCCCGCTGGAGGCGTGCGGCACGTCCGGTATGAAGGCGGCGCTCAACGGCGGCCTCAACCTGTCCATCCGCGACGGGTGGTGGGACGAGTGGTACGACGGCAACAACGGCTGGGCGATCCCCAGCGCCGACGGCGTGGACGACCCCGAGCGCCGCGACGAGCTGGAGGCCACGGCGCTGTACGACCTCATCGAGCGCGAGGTCGCCGACCGCTTCTACGACCGGGCCGCCGACGGCCTGCCGCGGCGCTGGCTGGAGATGGTCAAGCACACGCTGAGCTCGCTCGGGCCGAAGGTGCTCGCCGGGCGCATGCTGCACGACTACGTCACCGACCTGTACACCCCGGCGGCGGCCTCCGCCCGGTCGCTCGCGGCCGACGGCCACGCCAACGCCCGGCTGTTCGCGGCCTGGAAGCTGCGCGTGGCCAAGGCATGGCCGGGCGTACGGGTCGAGCACGTCGAGGCGACCGGCGTGGGGGACACCCCCGAGCTGGGGGCCCGGCTGGAGCTGCGGGCCACGATCGCCCTCGGCGAGCTGTCGCCCGAGGACGTCCAGGTCCAGGCCGCCTACGGCCGGGTGGGCGCGCACGACGAGCTGCTGTCGCCCGGCTACGTCACGCTGAAGGTCGACTCGGTGGGCGACGACGGCCGGGCGCACTACACCGGCGTCGTGCCGCTGGACCGCACCGGCGCGTTCGGCTACAGCGTGCGCGTGGTCCCGTTCCACCCGCTGATGGCCTCCGCGGCGGAGCTCGGCCTCGTCGCCGTCCCGGAGGAGCCGGTCGGCATGACCAACGGCACCCTGCGCTAGGGAGCGCCCGGCCCGGTCCACCCCTCTCGCCCGCTTCCGCGGCAGGTGAGAGGGGTAGACCAGCACCATGGCACAGGCCCTGCGCATCGGGATGGTCGCGCCGCCGTGGTACGACATCCCGCCCCGCGCGTACGGCGGCATCGAGGCGGTGACCGCCGCCCTGGTCCGCGGCCTGCGGGGGCGCGGGCACCAGGTCACCGTCATCGGGGCCGGCCGAGACGTGGATCTGCGGACCTACGACGAGCCGCCCTCGGCACGGATCGGCGAGCCGTTCCCCGAGGTGGTGCACGCGGCCGAAGCGGCCCGCCTCCTGCGGGGCCTGGACGTGGACATCGTCCACGACCACTCGCTGGCCGGGCCGCTCACCGCCGCGGGGCGGCTCGTGCCGACGGTCGTCACCTGCCACAACGACGTGAGCGGGGAACTCGGGAGCTACTACCGGAGCCTCGGCGCTGACGTGTCCCTGGTGGCCATCTCCTCGGCCCAGCGCGCCCACGCGCCCGACCTGAACTGGGTGGGGCGGGTGCACAACGCCGTGGACGTCTCGGCGTGGCCGTTCCGGGAGCGCAAGGACGACTGGGTGCTGTGGCTGGGGCGGCTCAGTCCGGACAAGGGCGCGCACCTCGCGATCGAGGCGGCGCGGGCGGCGGGGCGGCGCATCCTGCTGGTCGGCAGGCGAGCCGAGCGGGCGGAGCAGGCCTACTTCCGCGAGCGGGTGGAGCCGCTGCTCGGGCCCGGCGTCGAATACCTGGGAGAGGCGGACGGCCCGCTCAAGAACGAACTGTTCTCCCGGGCCCGGTGCCTGGTGCTCCCGCTGCTGTGGGACGAGCCCTTCGGCATGGTCATGATCGAGGCGATGGCCTGCGGCACGCCGGTGGTGGCGCTGCGACGGGGCGCGGTCCCCGAGATCGTGGCGGACGGGGTGACCGGCTACGTCCGCGACACGCCCGACGAGCTTCCCGCCGCGATCGAGGCGGTCTCCGCCCTCGACCCGCACGCGGTGCGCGACCGCGTGGTCCGGCACTTCGACGTGCCCGTGATGGTCGAGGGTTACGAGCAGGTCTACCACGGCGTCACGGCCGCGACGCCGGTCGCTCCCCGGCGGCCCCTCCCGGTCCGCCGCTGATCTCCCCTCTATGGTGGGGCCATGGGTGAATTCGTCAGGGTGGAGATCTCCGAGCACATCGCCACGATCCGGCTCGACCGGCCGAAGATGAACGCGCTGAACCGGCAGGTCCAGGAGGAGATCGCGGAGGCCGCGCGGCTCGTGGACGCCGATCCGAACACGCACGCGGTCATCGTCTACGGCGGCGAGCGCGTCTTCGCGGCCGGCGCCGACATCAAGGAGATGGCGGTCATGTCCTACGCCGACATGGCCGTGCACTCGCGCACTCTGCAGGAGTGCTTCACCGCCGTCGCGCGGATCGGCAAGCCGGTGATCGCCGCGATCACCGGGTACGCCCTGGGTGGCGGCTGCGAGCTCGCGCTGTGCGCCGACTTCCGGGTGGCCGGAGAGAGCGCGAAGCTCGGCCAGCCGGAGATCACCCTCGGGATCATCCCCGGCGCGGGCGGGACCCAGCGCCTGCCCCGGCTCGTCGGGCCCGCCCGGGCCAAGGACCTGATCTTCACCGGGCGGCACGTGGACGCCGCCGAGGCGCTCGCCATCGGCCTGGTCGACCGGGTGGTGCCCGACGGCGAGGTCTACACGGCGGCGCTCGAACTCGCCGCGACGTTCGCCGAGGGGCCGGTCGCCGCGGTCCGGGCGGCCAAGCTCGCGATCGACCACGGCCTCGAGACCGACCTCGACACCGGCCTGGAGATCGAGCGGCTCCAGTTCTCCGGCCTGTTCGCCACGCAGGACGCCCGTGAGGGCATGACGGCCTTCGCCGAGAAGCGCCGCCCCAAGTTCACGGGCCAGTGACTTCGCCGCGCCCTCTGTGTTGATTTGCCGCGCCCCTCGCGGGTCAGGCCGTGTGGGCGAGGATGGCGTCGGCCAGTTCCGCGTGCACCTCGGGCGGCAGGGTGTGGCCCATGCCCTTGACCGTCACCAGCCGGGCGCCGGGGATCTGCTCGGCGATGAGGGCGCCGTGGCCCGGCTTGGCGGGTTCGTGCGTGCCCTCGACGACCAGGGTGGGCGCCTTGATCCGGTGCAGGACGCCCACCGGTTCGAAGTCCGGCTTCGCCGCCGCGGCGAGCCGGTGGTTGGCCGCCGCGTCGAGGTCACGCGCCCGGTCGTACAGGCGTTCCTGCAGCCTGCGCGAGGCGTCCTCGTCGAACGGCAGCCCGGTGCCGTGCAGCACGCGGTCCTCCGCGATCATGCGCTCGATCCGCTCCCGCCGGTCGCGCGGCGGCGGCGCGGCGATCAGCTCGCGGTAGAACGCGACGAACTCCGGCGTGGGCTCGGGCAGGCTGCCCTCGGGCTGCGGCTCGCCCATCAGCGCCCGCATGAGCACCGCGCCCTCACCGCCGCCGAGCGGCGAGGAGGCGATGACGGTGAGCGTCCGCACGCGCTCCGGCCGCTCCACCGCGATCAGCTGCCCGAGCAGCCCACCCGCCGAATGGCCGACCAGATGCGCGCTGTCCAGCCCGTGCGCGTCCATCACCCGCAGCACGTCGTTCTTGATGTCGTCCCATGTGTACGGATCCTTCGAGAAGTCGATGACGTCGGACATCCCGGTGTCGCGGTGGTCGTAGCGGATCACGCGCCGGCCGCCGGCGGCGAGCCGGCCCACGAACTCGTCGGGCCACAGGATCCCCTGCGACATCGAACCCATCACCAGCACGATCGGCGCGTCGGCCGCGGCCCCGAACTCTTCACTCCAGATGTTTGGCATGGGCTAAAGCTTGTCCTCTTCGGCCGCCGGCGCCTTCCGTAGAACTACTAGCCGCGCCAGTTCCGTACGTGAGGTGATGCCGAGCTTCGGATAGATCTTGTACAGGTGGTATTCGACCGTGCGCGGGCTGAGGAACAGCCGGGCGGCGATCTCCTTGCTGGTCGCGCCGCCCGCCACCAGGGTGGCGATGCGCAGCTCCTGCGGGGTGAGCGTGTCCAGCGCCGTCCCCCCTACGTCGGGGATCGCCTCGGGAACCGCGGCTGCGTCCGCACCCGTTCGCATGCTCTCGCCCGCCGCGCGCAACTCCCCGTGGGCGCGCCGCGCCCACGGCGCGGCTCCCGCCCGCTGGAACGTCTCGAACGCCGCGCGCAGATGCGCCCTGGCCTCACCCGGCCGGTGCGTACGGCGCAGCCGCTCGCCCAGCAGCAGCCCCGTCCTGGCCGCCTCGAACGGGTTGGCGTGCAGCCGCGACGCCTCGCCGAGCGCCTCGACCGCCTGGTCGTCCGGCAGGACCAGGCCGCGGCACCGGGCGAGCAGTGCCCGGGACTCGGCCGTCCCCGCGTGAGCCGACCAGCGTTCGTACGCCTCCAGCGCCCTGCGCGCGGCGTCCGGGTCGCCGGCGCCCACGGCGGCCTCGATCCGGTCCGGCGTGGTCCGCCAGACCACCGCCGGATGCCCGGCGCCCGGCCCCGCCGAGACGATCGCGGTGAACCGGTCGTGCGCCGCGGCGAACCGGCCCAGGCACAGGTCGAGCATGGCCAGGGCGTACGCCGCGACCCCGGCGCGCAGCCCCACCCGGTGCGGGACGGCGATGGCCAGCGCCTCCCTGGCGTACCGGGCGCAGACCTCCTCCTCGCCGCGCAGGGCCGCCACGGCCGCGAGGTTGGCGAGATGCGCGGCCACGGTGTTGGTGTATCCGGCCTCGCGAGCCAGCTCCAGCGCCTCCTCGGAGACGGCCCGGCTCTCCGCGAGGCGCCCGGCCAACCGTTCCGCGGTGGCGACGAACTCCAGCACCACGGGCAGCTGGCCCGTCATCCCGGAAACCCTGGCCACCCGACCGGCCCGCTCGGCCAGCTCGGCTGACAGGTCCACCTCGCCCAGTTGGCTGGCCGCCGCCGCCGCCCACAGGAACTCGGCCGCCTCGCGCAGCTCGCCCGTGCGGCCGAGGGCCCGCCTGAGCAGGTCGTGCCCGCTGCCGTCGGCGAGCGCCGCGCCGATGCCGGCGACCACGTCGCGCAGGAACCCCTCGGGGAAGGCGGCCGCCCGCCGCCCGATCTCGATGATGGCCTCCGTGTCGCCGACGTACGCCGCCGCCTCCGAGGCGTCGGCCAGCATGTCCAGGGTGTCGCCGGACGCGAGGATCCGTACGGCCTCGGCTGCGTCGCCCGAGTTCAGCTCGAACCGCCCCCGTAGCTGGGCGATCTCCATGTGCAGCGCGGCGTCCGCCCCCGCGAACTCGCGGGCCTCGGCCAGCAGGGACTCCGCCTGGCCGGGACGCCCCCCGAGCCAGGCGGCCACGGCGGCGTCCTTGAGCCGCCGGGCGCGTACGAGCGGTTCCGGGGTGAGCTCGGCGGCCCTGGTGAGGGCGGTGGCGGCGGCGCCGTATCCGCCCCGGTCCCGGTCCAGCTCCGCGGCCCGCGCGAGCGCGGCGGCGACCGATTCGTCCTGTCCGAGCGCGGCCCCGGCCAAGTGCCAGGCTCGCCGGTCCCCGTCGGACAGCTCGGCCAGCACCGCGTGGGTTTCGCGGCGTTGGGCGGGGGAGCCCGCCTCGTACACGGCTGACCGGATCAGCGGATGGCGGAACCGCACGTGCGTCCCGGACACGCCCGCGAGCCCGGCGGACTCGAGCTCGGGCAGCGCCGCTTCGCCGGCGCCCAGCCGCTCGGCGGCCCGCAGCACCAGGCCGAGATCGCTCTCGACGGCCGCAAGCAGGGCCGTCACCCGTGCCCCTTCGGACAGCGCGGCCACCCGGTCGCCGAAGAGCCGGTTCCCGCCGGGCAGGGGGTCGGGCAGCGGTTCCCGGCCGGCCCGCTGGGCGGGGGTGAGCAGCCGGGCCGACTCGCGCAGCGCCAGTGGATTGCCCCCGGTCAGTGTCACGAGGTCTCGCCTGACCGGCGCCGCGAGCGTGAAGCCGGCGTCGAGCAGTTCCGCGGCGGCGGGTTCGGCCAGCCCGGCGATCTCCAGCGAGGGCAGGCCCTTCACCGGCATGTCGCCGCGTACGGCCAGCGGCATCGCGATCGGCTCCGTGCCGAGCCGCCTGGCGGCGAACAGCAGGGCGTCGGCCGAAGGCCGGTCCACCCATTGGAAATCGTCGACCACGCAGATCAGTCCGTTCGGCGCGGCGGCCTCGGCCAGCAGCGACAGCACTCCTGCCGCCAGCAGGAACCGATCGCCGGAACCGGCCGGGGCCAGCCCGAGCGCGCCGCACACGGCCTCGGCCTGCGGTTCCGGCAGCGCGTCGAGCAGCCCGGTCACCGGCAGCAGCAACTGGTGCAGGGCGGCGAACGCCAGATCGGCCTCCGCCTCGACCCCGGTGGTCCGCAGCACCCGCATGGGCCCACCCCGGGAGGCCGCCAGGTCGAGCAGCGCCGTCTTGCCGGCACCGGCCTCACCGCGCAGCACCAGCGCGCCCCCTGAGCCTTTCCCGGCCCGATCGATCAGGTCGTCGATTGCGGCCGTTTCCGCCGATCTGCCGTAAAGCACAACCGCAGACTGTATTGCCTGGCGAGGTCGCGTCCGACGCGCCCATACGGGCAGAGGGACGGAGAGCCGCTTCTCAGCGACCTTTGAGCAACTCTGTACTTTGCGTCAAGAATCGCTCGAAAATGCCGCTATCGTGGCGGCTCATGATGCGGTTGCGAGTGCTGGGCCTGTCACGGCTGCGCCGGGCGCTGCTGTCCCGGCTCGACTCTCGATACGTCACCAAGCCCGACCATCGGCAGGACCTGAAGGACGCCCTCTGGGAGGTCCAGATGCTCCGCCGGGAGATCGTGGCGCTGCGTGGCGAGGTCGACCGGCTGCGGCGGGCGACCGTGACGCCCGTCAAGGCGGCGCCGGAGCCCCGGGTGACGGCGGACCCCAAGGTGGCCGAGGCGCACCGGCTGGCGACCGAGACCGCGGAGGCGGTGGACACGCTGCTGCAGAACGAGATGCGCATCTGGCAGGCGATCGACGATCTGTCGGCGCGGGTGGGCGCTCCCGGACGGGCGGGGTGACCGGTCGTGCGGGTGCGGTGGACGCGTGACACGGACGTCTGGCGGCTGGTCTTCCTGCTCGACGCGGAGGACGAGACCACGGGGGCCTGCACCGACGGCCACCCCATCGAGTTGCGTACCAACTCCTGCCACGTCCGGACCGGGGACGCCGGCGCGTCCCCGCATCCCGACCTGCTCGCCGTCGCCGCGTGGACCGTCGTCGCGCCGTGGGTCAGGCGGCGGGTGACGTTCGACCGGCCGATCTCCGCCGGGCTCGCCGAGGCGCTGCGTACGGGGTGGGGAGTGGACGCCGGGCCGGTCGGGGCGGACGCCAGGAGCGGCACCCGTCTGGCCGTCTCCTACAGCGGGGGCGCGGACTCGATGGCCGTGGCCGCGATGTTCCCCGACGCGCCGTTCGTGCACTTCCAGCGGGTGAGCCACCCCCGGGTGCCCAACCGGTGGACGCACTACCGATCCGAGGTGCTGGCACAGCTCGTCCACAAGACCGGACGGGAGGTCCACGTCGTCCAGTCGGACCTGGAGTTCGTGCTGAGCCGGCCACGGCCGGGTTTCCCCGAGCACCACGCGGTGACGGCGGGCGCGCTCCTGCTCGCCGACGACCTCGACCTCGGCGGCGTCGCCTTCGGACACGAGCTGGGGTCGCGCTGGCTCGGCGGCGAGCGCTACACCCACCGCTACAGCCCGGACAACCCCATGTGGGCGGCCGACGGTCCGTGGGGCCGCCTGTTCGCCGCGGCCGGGGTCGCGATGGTCCTCCCCGCCGGCGGCCTGAGCGAGCCCGTGACCATGCGGATGGCCATGGAGTCCGACCTCGCGCATCTGGTCCGCTGGTGCCTGCGGGGGGACATGGACGGCCCCTGCGCGAAGTGCGCGAAGTGCCTGCGCAAGGAGCTGATCCTGGCGGCCGTGGAGCGGCGGCCGCTCGACACGCCGATCACCGCCGCGATGCCCGCCGCACGCAAGTGGCAGGAGCCCCCGCCGTACGGTGGCCAGGAGACCATCGAGTACGGGTGCGCGCACGTCCCGGGCATCGAGGACACCCCCTTCGCCAAGGCGGCGGAGTACCTTCGGGCGACGCCCGAGTCCGTACGGTGGCTGGAGCACTGCTATCCGCCCGCGCTCAGGGAGATCCCCGAGCCCTGGCGCGCCCGGGTCGAGGCGTACGTCGGTGAGAACATCGGGCTGATGACGGAGGACGAGGCACGCCGGGTGGAGACGTGGGGGTCACGATGAAGATTTACCTGTCGGTGGACATGGAGGGGGTCACCGGGCTGACCGACCCCGAGGAGATGCACCACGGCGGCCGCGGCTACGAGCGCGGCTGCGAGATGATGACGGGGGACGCCAACGCGGTGATCCAGGGCGCGTTCGACGCGGGCGCCGCGTCCGTGCTGGTGAACGACGCCCACGGGTCCACCAAGAACCTCAGGATCGACCTGCTGGACGAGCGGGCCACCCTGATCAGGGGTCCGGGCAAGCCGCACCGCATGGGGCAGGGCCTCGTCGCCGGCCTGGACGCCGCCTGCTTCGCCGGCTACCACGCCCGGGCCGGCGTGCCGCACGGAGTGCTCAACCACACGTGGATGGGCAAGGAGATCCAGAACGTCTACCTGAACGGCGAGATCTGCGGCGAGACCCGGATCGTGGCGGGCTTCGCGGGCTCGCTGGGCGTGCCGGTCGCGCTCGTCACGGGCGACGAGGCGGTGTGCGAGGAGGCCAGGGAACTGCTCGGCGAGGTCGAGACGGTCGCCGTGAAGAAGGGCATCGACAAGTTCTCCGCCGAGTTGCTGCCCCCGTCTGTCGCCTGGCGGCGCATCCGCGAGGGCGCCGCCCGCGCGCTCGGCAGACTGTCCGACTTCCGGCCCTACGTGGTCGAGCCGCCGTACACCCTCGGCGTGGAGTGGAACTCCACCGCCATCGCCGCGGCCTGCTCGATCGTGCCCGGCGTACGGCTCGCCGGTCCCCGGCACACCGAGTTCACCACGGACGACTACCACGAGATCATGGCGCTGTTCGGGATCTTCTCGATGATCGGGGGTCAGGTGGCCTGCGGCAGCGGCCGGTACGGCTGACGCCCGGTCTCCTCTCCGATCCGTCCCCCAGGTGAAAGAGCAGGCAAGGTGGGCAATGACAGCGTGACCCGGGAGCGTACGGGAGCGCTGACGCGGCGCGCCTTCCTGGTGGGCGTCGGCGCGGCCGGCGGCGCCGGAGCGATGTACGCGGCCATGGGCGCCCTCGGGCTCGCACCCGACCACCAGCAGAAGGACTACACGCCGCCCAGCCGGTCCGACTTCGCGCTGAGCGGGAGGGGCGCCGGGTCCGTCGTGATCCTCGGGGCGGGGATCGCGGGCCTGGCCACCGCGTACGAGCTGGGCAAGGCGGGGTACGACTGCACGATCCTCGAGGCCCGGGACCGGGTCGGCGGGCGCAGCCTCACGCTGCGCGGCGGCGACCGGCTGCCCGAGTTGTCCGGTGCGACGCAGGAAGCGCGGTTCGGGGAGGGCGTCTACTTCAACGCCGGGCCGGCCCGCATCGCCCAGTGGATGGTCACCCTCGACTACTGCCGCGAGCTGGGCGTGCCCATCGAGTTGTTCGTCAACGAGAACTCCGGCGCGTACGTCTTCAACAAAGGGATGAAGGCCCCGGTGCGGGCCCGCACCGCGCGCGCCGACACCTACGGCTACATCAGCGAGTTGCTGGCGAAGGCCACGAGGACCGGCGCGCTGGACGCACGGCTGACGGCGGCGGACAAGGACCGCCTGCTCCACTTCCTGTCGGAGTTCGGCGACATCGGGAAGCGCTATGTCTACACGGGGTCCGAGCGCAGGGGCTTCGCGACGTATCCCGGCGCCGGCGCGGGGGCGCCGCTCGACGGCCCGCCGGCCCTGTCGGAGGTGCTCGGCTACGGGCTCGGCCGGTCGATCGCGTTCCCCTTCGGCTTTGAGCAGGCCATGCCGATGTTCCAGCCGGTCGGCGGCATGGACGCCATAGCGGTCAAGCTCGCCGACGCGGTCGGTCGCGACCGCATCCGCACCTCGGCCGAGGTGAAGAAGATCACCAATCTGCCCGACGGGGTGGAGATCGAGCACACGGGCGGCCGTACGCGCGCGGACTACTGCGTCGCGGCCCTGCCGCCGCACGTGCTCGCACGGATCCCCGGCAACCTGGACGCCCGGGTCGTCGCGGCCCTGCGGACGCCCACTCCGGTGTCGGCCGGGAAGATCGGGCTGGAGTACCGCCGCCGCTGGTGGGAGACCGACGAACGGATCTACGGCGGCATCACCGAGACCGACCTGGACATCGCGCACATCTGGTATCCCTCGTACGGTTTCCACGGCACTCGGGGGCTGGTGGTCGGCTACTACAACCTCGACGAGGACGCCGAGGCGTACGCCCGTCTCACCCACGAGGAGCGGCAGCGGCGGGCGCTCATCCAGGGCAAGAAGATCCACGGCGAGAAGTACCGGTCGGAACTGCTGTCCAGCGTCTCGATCGCCTGGCAGCGGCAGCCGTACATCGAGGGCGCCTGGGTCGCCTGGCCCTCCTACGAGGGCGCCTTCGCGCTCCTGCAGCGGCCGGCCGGCCGGGTGTACTTCGCGGGCGACTGGCTCACGCACCTCATCGCCTGGCAGGCGGGGGCGCTGGAGTCGGCCCGTAAGGTGGTCACCCAACTGCATGAGCGCGCCGTCAAGGAGGGCTGAATGCCGCTCGAATGGGTTCCCGCGTCCGACCGGCCCGACCTGCTCGCCGATCCCGTCGCCAAGGCCGTGGCCTGTCTCGACGTCACGGTGCAGGTCGCCGAGATCGATGCCGCGCTCGCCGACACCGCGGCGTTCTGCGAGCGGTACGGCGTGGCGATGGAGGACTCGGCCAACTGCGTCATCGTCGCCGCCAAGCGGGGCGGGGAGACGCGGTACGCCGCCGTCATGGTGCTCGCCACCGGGCGGGCCGACATCAACGGAATCGTGCGCCGCCACCTGGACGCGCGGAAGGCGTCCTTCGCCCCGCAGGCGGAGGCCGTCGAACTGACCGGAATGGAGTACGGCGGCATCACTCCGATCGGTCTTCCCGAGGGCTGGCCGGTGCTCGTTGACGAAAACGTGACCCGGCGGCCGTTCGTGGTGATCGGCAGCGGCGTCCGCCGCTCCAAGCTGGCGCTTTCCGGCGAGGCACTGGTCGCGGCGACGCGGGGGGAGGTCCTCGCGCTCACCATTTGACCGTCTGCCCGGAAACCGTTGGCGTCTTTTCTCCGTTGTGCTGAGCGGAGATGTGGCGCGATGGTTCACTCATGGGCGTTCTTTTAGTCGGTATGGTGCTTAGGCAATGAATCAGGACGACCGACTGGGCCCGTACCGGCTGCTGAGGCGGCTCGGTGAGGGCGGCATGGGCGTGGTTCACCTCGCCCTCGACCCGCAGGGCAGGCAGGTGGCCGTCAAGGTCCTGCGCTCGGAGGTGGCGGGCGACGATGTCGCGCGCAGGCGTCTGTCGCGCGAGGTCGAGACCATGCGACGGGTGCGCGGGCCGAACATCGCGGAGGTCGTCGACGCCGACGTCACCGGGCGCAGGCCGTACATCGTCACGCGCTACGTGCCGGGGCGGCCGCTCGACGAGATCGTCAAGAACGACGGGCCGCTGTCCCTCGACGCCGTGCTCAAGGTCGCCGTCGGGGTGGCCGAGGCCCTCGCCGCCGTGCACGCCGCCGGGGTCATCCACCGCGACCTGAAGCCGGGCAACGTGCTGATGCTGGACGGCCAGCCGGTGCTGATCGACTTCGGCATCGCCCAGGCGGTCGACGCCACCCGGCTCACCCAGACCGGCATGGTCATCGGCACGCCCGGCTATCTCGCCCCCGAGATCATCGAGGGCCAGGAGGCCGGGCCGCAGGTGGACGTGCACGCCTGGGCCGGCACCGTGCTGTTCGCCGCCACCGGCCAGCCGCCGTTCGGCAAGGGCACGCTGGAGATGGTCTTCTTCAACATCACCTCCGGCCGGGCCAACGTCGAGGCCGCCCCCGCGCCGATCCAGCCCATGCTGCGCGCCGCCTTCAACCGCGACCCGGCCAGGCGGCCGACCGCGGCCGAGCTCGTACGGCAGCTCGCGCCGCTCATGCCCCGGTCGCCGGGCGGCAGGCCGCGGGTGCCCGACGAGATCACGACGGTGCCCAACGTCGACGACACCGGCGGTCAGCAGGCGCCAGGCGCCGGCCGGGGGCCCGGCGGGCCCGTCACGGGCGGGCCGCTCGCGGGCGGGCCGCCGACCGGGTCGCCGATGCCGCCGATCACCCCGCCGGTCGCGCCCGTGGCGACGCCGCCGGTGGCGCCGGCCCAGCCGGGCGGCCGCGCCGAGGAGTTCGTCTCACTGCTGCGCGAGACGCCCGCGGCGGGTCAGGGCGGCGACCCCTTCCCGACCGTGCGGGTGACCGGAGAGGACCTGCGCCGAGCGGGCCTCGGGCCGGCCGCTCCACCGAACGGCCCGGCGAACGGCCCAGGGCACGGCCCGGTGGAGAACCCGGCCGAGGGCGACATCCCCACGCGGATGGCTCCGCCCCGCACCCCGCCGACCGGCCCGTCCGGTCCGCCCGCGTACCCCGGCTCGCCCGTGTCGGGCCCGGCTCCCACGACCGGTGGGCCGTCCGCGCCGCCGCGTGGCCGGGCGGACGAGTGGCCCACGCCGATGCTGCGCCCGGAGGGCGACATCCCCACCCGGCGGGTGACCTCCGAGGAGGTGCGCCAGGCCGTCACCGGCGATCCCACGGGACCACGCGCGGCGTCCTCGGCGTTCACCCAACCCGGGTCCCCACAGCACGGGTCCCCACAGCACGGGTCCTACGAGCAGGGAGACGTGGCGGCGCGCGACCACGCGCTCTTCGGGCACGCGCCCGAGATCTACGAGCGGACTCCGCACATCCACCAGCCGAACCCCGCGCCGTTCATGCCGACCGTGCGGGTGCCGCCGCCGACCGTGCCGCCCATAGCGTTCCCGCCCGGGGGGCTGTTCCAGCGCTCCAAGGCGTACGGCGTGGCGAGCGCGCTGCTGCTCGTCGTGATGACGTCTCTCGCGGTCGTGGCGCCGCTGCTGGTGTGCCTGGTGGCCGTGCCGGCCGTGGTGCTGCTGCGGGCCGCCGACATGGCCCAGCCGCACCTCAACTCCCGCCGTCCGGCGGGCGCCGCGGCGGCCGACGTACTGCGGGTGCTGAGCCGTCCGGCGGAGCTCGTGAAGTCGATCGGCGTCACGATCGCGCTCGTGCCGTACGCGCTGATCCTGGGGCTGCCGGTGACGCTGCTGCTCACCGTTCTCCTCGGCGGCACGCCCGCGCTCCGGCTCGCGGCGCTGAGCTGGGGGATCGCGACGGCCTTGTGGACGATCTGCGCGGGGCCCGGAGTGGTGGGCCCGGGCAGGCAGATGCGGCGGACGCTGGCCTCACTGGTGCCCGGCGAGGGAGCGGCGAAGGGGCTCGCCTGGGGGATCGGCGCCTTCGCGGTGCTGGCGGCGGCGATCGCGCTCTCCAGCCTCCTGGGTAAACAGACAGCAGGGCACTTCTGGGGCCCAATCGACGTTGTGTCAGTACTGGAACGACTGAGAGACCTGCGTAACCAGGCGGGGAACGGGTGACGGGGGACGACATGTCGGCTACTGAGGCTCCGGAGAGGATCGGGCCCTACCGGCTGCTCAGGCAGCTCGGCGAGGGCGGCATGGGGGTGGTCCATCTCGGCCTTGACGCGGAGGGGCGCGAGGTCGCGGTCAAGGTCCTGCACCCGCATGTCGCCACCGACCTCAAGGCGCGCGACCGGCTCACCCGCGAGGTCGAGACCATGCGGCGGGTGCGCAGCAAGCGCGTCGCCGAGGTGCTCGACGCCGACCTGACCGGCGCCGCGCCCTACATCGTGACGCGGTACGCCCCCGGGCGGACCTTAGAGCAGACGGTGCTGGAGGACGGGCCGCTCGCCGACGACGGCGTGATCCGGCTCGCGGTGGGGCTGTGCGAGGCCCTGGTCGCCATCCACGCGGCCGACGTCATCCACCGCGACCTCAAGCCGGCCAACGTGATGCTCGTGGACGGCGAGCCGCTCGTGATCGACTTCGGCATCGCCCACCTGGTCAACGCCACCCGGCTGACCCAGACGGGGATGTTCGTCGGCACGCCCGGCTACCTCGCTCCGGAGATCATCCGGGACACCGAGATCACCCAGGCCGCCGACGTGCACGCGCTGGCGGCCACGGTGTTCTTCGCGGCGACAGGGAAGGCGCCGTTCGGCTCGGGCACGTTCGAGTCGGTCTGTTACAACATCCTCGAAGGCAAGGCGCAGGTGGATCTCGCGCCGGCCTGGCTGCGGGGCTGGCTCCGCTCCGCGCTGGCGCCCGAGGCCACGTCACGTCCCACGGCCGCGTCGCTGCTCCGGCTCACCCGTTCGCTCGACCCCTCGGTCACCGTGCTCCAGGAGACCGCCCACGAGCCGCCACGTGACGGCGGGACGCGGATCCTGGACGGCACGCGCGTGCTCGACGAGCCGGCGCGGGGGAACACGGGCGGCTTGAACGGGGGCGGCCCGGTGAACGGCGCCAACGGAAGCCGGACCACCATGCTGCCGGCCGACGACGACAGCTACTCCGACCTGCTGCCGCCGGTGAACTACGTGGAGCCGGAGCGCCCCCGCAGGGAGCCCCGGGCGCCCCGGCAGCGCCGCCCGGTGTCCGCGCCGCCTCCGGCGCATCCGCAGGCCCCGCCGTACGGGCAGGCGGGCCCGCCCCCGCCGCCGTACCAGCCTCCCGGGTATCAGCAACCCGTGTACCAGCCGTACACCGACCAGCGGGTGGCGGGCTACCCGGAGCCCCGGGTCGCGCCGCCGCCGGCTCCCGTCGCGCCGCACGAGCCCGAGCCGAGGCGGGCCCCCTACCGGGCCCCGCATCCGGTGCTCGCGGCCCTGCTGCTGGCCACGATCGTGGCGCTGGCCTGCCTGCTGCCGGTCGTGGTGAGCCTGTTCGCCGTCGTGGCGGCGCTGTGCCTGCGGGTGGGGCAGTATCTGCTCGGCGATCTCGCCGACCGCCGGGCCGCCCGGGGCAGCAGCGGGGCCGACCCGCTCCTCGCGGTGCTCGGCACGCCCTGGGCGCTGATCAAGGCCGGGCTGGCGACGGTGGTGCAGGTGCCGCTGGCCGTGATGTTCGCGATGTGCGTGTGGGGCGGGTTCCACTACCTGGGCGGGGTCAGGCCCGACCCCGCCGCCGCGTACGCCGCGGGCGCCTTCGTGGCGGGGCTGTTCCTCCTCCCGGGCGGGAAGGCCCCCCGCAAGGCCGTGTCCCGGACGCTGAGCGCGGTGATCCGGAGCCCCGGAGCGGGAATGATCGTGACGATCGCGGTCGGCACGGTCGCGCTGTTCGCGGTCATGACGGCGCTGTCCGCGGACGCCTCGTGGGTCCCCTGGCGGCCGCCGTCGGTGGCGGTGGACCACATCGTCGCGGATCTCAAACAGAAGGGTCAGGACACGGTCGTCAACCTGATCGGCGGCGTGATCGGGGACATCATGGACAGGATCGGCCTGGGCTTCCTGACCTTCTGGACCTGACCGCCCCGGTCCCCACGGTGAACCGGGAGGCACCTAATTGGGTACGCCGGAACAGCTTGGTCCCTACCGTCTGGTCTCCGCGCTCGGCTCCGGGGGGTTCGGTGAGGTCCACCTCGCGCTCGACCCCGACGGGCGCACGGTGGCGGTGAAGGTCCTGCATCCCCACGTCGCCTCCGACGGGTTCGCCATCACCCGCCTCGCCCGCGAGGTGGAGACCATGCGCCGCGTTCGCGGGGCCCACGTCGCCGAGGTGCTGGACGTCTCGCTGTCGGGGGAGCGGCCCTACATCGTCACCCGGTACGTCCAGGGCAGGCCGCTCAGCACGGTCGTGGCCAAGGACGGTCCGGTCGCCGGGGCCGACCTGCTGCGGCTCGCCCTGGGGCTGGCGGAGGCGCTGGAGTCCGTCCACGCGGCCGGTGTCGTCCACCGCGACCTCAAGCCGGCCAACGTGATCGTCTCCGAGCGCGAGCCGTACGTGATCGACTTCGGCATCGCCTGCGCGCTGGAGTCGGCCTCGGTCACCGCGTCGGGCGCGGTCGTCGGCACGCCCGGCTACCTGGCCCCCGAGGTGCTGGAGGGCCGGGAGGCCAGGCCGGAGGCCGACGTGTTCGCCTGGGGGGCGACGCTGGCCTTCGCCTCGTCGGGGCGGCAGCCGTACGGGACCGGGCCGGCCGCGGCGATCGCCTACCGGGTCGTCCACCGCGAGCCCGACCTGTCGGGCGTGCCGTCCTGGCTCGTCCCGATCGTGGAGCGGTGCCTGAGCGCCGATCCCGCGGACCGCCCGGCGACGGCCGAGCTGGCCGGGCTCGTCAAGGAGGCCGCGCCGGTGCTGGAGGGGATCGAGCCGGCGCGGCCCGGCCTGTCGGAGGCGCCCACCCAGCAGTGGCGGCCCGGTGACCGGCGGCAGGGCCGGCCCTCGCGCGGAACCCGGCGGGGAGAGGTGGACGACACGCGCGCCGCGCACCGGGAGAAGCTGCACCGGCGCTGGGTGATCGGCTCGGCGGTGGTCGTCGGCCTGTTCGCCGCCGCGGCGCGCGCCGACCTGCCCGAGGTGTCGCTTCTCCTGCTGGTGCTCTACGGCATCGCCCTGCTCGTGGACGCGGGGTTCGGGCTGATGGGGAAGTCGAGGCGGCGGCTCGTGGTGGACCTCGCGGGCGGCGTCGGGGCCGTCGCGGTGTGGGCGCTGCTCAGCACGTTGTTCAGCACGGCGACGCTCCTCCTGGCCGTCGGCACCGTCCTGTTCCTGCTCGTCATGCTCGTGTTCGCGAGCTGAATCCCGCCGGCGGCTAGGAGAACCAGTTGCCGCCGAGCTCCCGGATGGTCCTGCTGCCCTGGGGCACCAGCAGCGCCTCGCTCAGCACCTGGTTGACGTGCTTGGGGTCGTTGACCATGCCGAACAGGAAGAACGAGCCGCCGTCCGCCGTACGGAAGCCGAAGACCGAACCGTGCCCGGCGAACGCGACGTACGCTCCCTTGTACACCTTGGGGAACACCTTGCGGCTGTAGCTGTCCTTGGCCAGGCGGTAGCCGGAGGCGCCCTCCTTCTTCTCGTTGTTCCAGAAGTTCAGGTACTCCTCGGCCACGGCACGCGCCACGGTGGTGTCCATATCGGTGATGTAGCCGTCGGCGTCGAGCCGCGGCTCCGGCATCCGCTCGCCCCAGTGGATCGGTGTCGCGACGGCCAGCCTGAACGACTGCCCGGGGGAGCGGAAGAACGCGAGCGCGTGGGGGCGGGCATGGCCCTTGGTGTCCTTGTAGGTCGCCTGCGCGATGAACCAGTCGCCGATCGGCTGCTGCCGCTCCGGCCGCCACCACTCGCGCTTCCGCAGCGTCGCGTTGTACTTGCCCACCCACTCCCGCAGGGCCTGCCTCGCCTGGGAGATGGTCAGCCCGGTCTCGCCGGCGGAGGGAGTGGGGGCGGCGCTCGACGTCGGCCGGGGTGACGTGACCGTGCTCGGCGCGTCGGCGCGGTGGGCGACCAGATCGGTGACCACACCACAGCCGGACAGGCTCACGACAATAGCCACGATCAGCCACGTCCCACGCACCGGCAGAGACCCCCCAAGATCAGCCCCAAAATGCCAACATATCGGACACCGGAGCACGGTAAGCGCCGCGAGGTCCCGCCTGCTTACGATCATGGAGTGGCGGGCGTGGGCGGCGAGCGCCGCTCGGAGGTCCCGGCTACAGGGACCTCCGCGACGTCTCCGGAACATAGTTCGGTAGGGTGGCAGTGGGCGTGACCGGGTTCTGGGTAATTCCTCAACCGAAGGACGCGGCCGTAAAAACCTGGAGGTTTGCACCTAAGCTACCGATGGGTAACATACGCCTGGGGGGACCAGGGTCAGTTCGACACCCGGGCCACCTGCACAGGCGCGCCCGCGAGCACCTGGCAGTCTTGCATCACGTGCGCGTACCCCGCGCCACGTACCGAGAACCGCGGCGTCAGCCGTACGGAAAGGGGAGGTCGGCCACCGGCCATGAACATCGTCGTCTGCGTGAAGCAGGTCCCCGACACGGCGACCGAGCGCAAGCTGAGGTCCGATGACAAGACGCTCGACCGCGACGCCGCCGACGGCGTCGTGAACGAGCTCGACGAGTACGCGGTCGAGGAGGCGCTGCGGCTCAAGGAGGCCCATGGAGGCGAGGTCACCGTCCTCAGCATGGGCCCCGCCAAGGCGACCGAGACCATCCGCAAGGCCCTGGCGATGGGCGCCGACAAGGCGGTGCACCTGCACGACGACGCGCTGCACGGCTCGGACGCCCTCGGCACCTCCTACGCCATCTCCCAGGCCCTGAAGAAGATCGGTTTCGACCTGGTGATCCTGGGTTCCGAGTCGACCGACGCCCGCACCGGCATGCTCGCCGCGATGCTGGCCGAGCGGCTCGGCGCCCCGCAGCTCACGCTCGCCAGCAAGGTCGAGGTCGAGGGCACCTCGATCCGGGTCGAGCGGATCACCGACTACGGCTACGACAAGGTCGAGGCGTCGCTGCCCGCCGTCGTGTCAGTGGTCGAGAAGATCAACGAGCCGCGCTACCCGTCGTTCAAGGGCATCATGGCCGCCAAGAAGAAGCCGGTCGAGACGCTCGGCGTCGCCGACGCGGAGATCGCGGCCGACCAGGTGGGCCTGGCGAGCTCCTGGAGCGAGGTCGTCGACTTCGCCGCCGCCCCGCCGCGTGCCGCGGGCACCGTGATCAAGGATGAGGGCGACGGCGGAGCCAAGGCCGCCGAGTTCCTCGCGTCGAAGAAGTTCATCTGAGGGGCTTGGGATGAGTGAGATTCTGGTTCTCGTCGAGCACGTCGACGGTGACGTCAAGAAGGTCACCCTCGAACTGCTGACCCTGGCCCGGTCGCTGGGCACCCCGGCCGCCGTGTGGGCCGGCCCCGGCTACTCCGACGCTGCGAAGGCCAGGCTCGCCGAGTACGGCGCCGAGAAGATCTACGTGGCGGCGGCCGACGAGATCGGCGACTACGTGGTGGCTCCCAAGGCCGAGGTGCTGGCGCACCTGGTGGCCGAGCGGTCCCCGGCCGCGGTCTTCGTCGCCGCGACCGGCGAGGGCAAGGAGATCGCCGGCCGCCTGGCGGTCAAGACGGACTCCGGCGTGATCTCGGACGCGGTGGGCGTCGGCGAGGGCTTCGTCGCCGAGCAGTCCATCTTCGGCGGCGGCGTCAACGTCCACAGCCGCGTGAACAAGGGCACGCCGATCATCACGGTCCGGCCGAACAGCACCGCCCCCGTCGCCGCGGCCGCGGCCGGCGCCGAGGAGAAGGTGGAGGTCGCGCTGTCGGACGCCGCCCGCGCGGCCAGGATCGTCGAGCGGGTCGTCCAGGAGAAGGGCGCGCGTCCGGAGCTGACCGAGGCCGCGATCGTGGTCTCCGGCGGCCGGGGCGTGGGCTCGGGCGAGAACTTCGCGATCATCGAGAAGCTCGCCGACGCGCTCGGCGCGGCCGTGGGCGCCTCGCGGGCCGCGACCGACGCCGGCTGGTATCCGCACCAGTTCCAGGTCGGGCAGACGGGCAAGACCGTCTCCCCGCAGCTCTACATCGCGGCCGGCATCTCCGGCGCCATCCAGCACCGGGCCGGCATGCAGACCTCCAAGACCATCGTCGTGATCAACAAGGACGCCGAGGCGCCCCTGTTCGAGATCGCCGACTTCGGTGTCGTGGGCGACCTGTTCCAGGTCGTCCCGCAACTCACCGAGGAGATCGAGAAGCGCAAGTAGGACCGAGCAGGAAGCGGCGCCGCACGAGGAGTGCGGCGCCGTTTCCGTCTGCCGGGGCGGGCCGGGAGTCACGCGGCCTGGGGAAGGGACCGCTCCTCGTCCTCCGTGGACGCCCGCAGCGGGATGATCTCCGTACGGGACGCGGGCAGCAGCCGTGCGGCCACGGCGATGACGACGCCGAGCACGACCGCCACGCCCATCGCGAGCCGCAGCGAGGCCGCGGTGGACAGGAAGCCGATGACCACGGGCCCGAGCAGCAGGCCCGCGTAGCCCATCGCGCTCGCCTGCGCGATCGCCGGGCCGGGCTCGCGTGTCGCGGTCCCCGCCAGCGACAGCGCCATCGGCGAGATCGTCGCCACCGACAGCCCGATGAAGAACAGCCCGGCGACGGCGGCCACGGTCACCGGCGCGGCGATGACCACGAGGAACGCGAGTGCGGTGGCGGCGCCGGAGAACGTGATCAGCCCACGCGCGCCGTAGCGGCCGCGCAGCCGGTCGCCGGCCAGCCGGGCGAGCAGCATGCCCGCCTCGAACACCGGGTAGCCGAGCGCGGCGACCGCCTCGGAGGCGTGCAGCGTGCCGATCAGGTAGAGGCCGTTCCAGTCGGCGACGACGCCCTCCACCATGAACGCGGCGAAGGTGACCGCGCCGAGCAGGTAGACGACCCCGGGCAGCCTGCGCCGGGCACGAGCCGGCGCCCGGCCCGCCTCGTCCGCCTCGGGCGCGGGGTCGGGCAGGTGCAGACGGCTCAGGGCCAGCGCCGCCGGCACCGACACCAGGGCGACGACCAGGATGTGGACGGTGAGGGACAGGCCCAGGGAGATGGCCGCCGTGCCCAGCAGGCCCGCCGAGATCGCGCCGACGCACCATCCCGCGTGCATGCCGCTCATGATCGGCCGGCCGTACGCGCGCTCGACGGCCGAGCCCTGGGCGTTCATGCCGACGTCGACCGCGCCGAACGCCATGCCGAACAGCGCGGCGGCCACGGCCAGCACCGGGAGGGACGGCGCGAACGCGACGAGGACCAGTGACGCCGCGCACAGGGGAGCGGCCGCGCGCAGGACGCCTCGGCTGCCGATCCTGGCCAGGACGACGCGCATGAGCTGCATGGTGAGCAGCGCGCCGATCCCCCAGCTGAGCAGGGTGAGCCCGACCGACGACTCCGGCAGGCGGAGCCGGTCGGCCAGCGCCGGGAGGCGCACGGTGAAAGTTCCACACATAAGGCCGGCCAGGACAAAGGTGAGGACTGCCCCGTGACGGGCCTTCCTCAAAGCGCGGGTCATCACAGCTTCCTTTCCAGGTGAGTGGAGTGGGTTTCCGGGCCCGGTTTTACGGGCAGACACCAGCAGGTCGCCCTTTCACGGCGGAGCCGGAAGGAAGGGCGACCACCAGGTGTGGGTCAGGGGTCAACAAGCGGCGCTGTTCACAAGCGGCGCGCTACAACAGGGCGAGCAGCCTGGCGCGGATCGCGGCGTAGTCGATGATCGCCGCACAGTGGGTGGCGACCTCCCAGACGCCCTCACAGGCCAGCCGTACGACCTGGGAGGTCAGGGGGTCGGGCTCGTCGTCCAGGCCCTGCCGCATCCAGCGGTCCATCGCCTCGCGCAGCGGCGCGAGCAGTCCGGGATCGCCGGCCGCGCCCGTGACCACGGCCCATCGTCGCAGCCGGCCGGTCTCCACGGCCTCGAACGTCGCGGCGACGTATGCCCGGGTGTAGGTGCTCTCGGACTGCGCCTCGATGAGCGCGTCGAAATCGGCGATCAGGCGCTCGATCATGCCTTTGACGAGCGCGTCCTTGCTCGCGAAGTGATAGAGGAGACCGCCCTTGCTGACACCGGCGCGCTCGGCCACCGCCGCCAGGGTCAGGGCCTGGGCGCCCTGATCCTGCAGCAGGCCCTCGGCCGCGTCCAGCAGTTCGTCCCTCCTCATGCCCTCTACTGTACCGTCTGGACGGTTAAGTTGCGACACGTGCCGGTGTCCTTTGCCCACCCGGATACGCTTGGTGGGCTGAATACGTGTCAGGGAGGGGTCGTGGGAGCTGCTTATCTGGACCATGCCTCGACCACACCCATGCTGCCCGAGGCGATCGAGGCGATGACCGCCCAGCTCGGGCAGGTCGGCAACCCCTCGTCCCTGCACGCGGCGGGCCGCCGGGCCCGCCGGGTCGTCGAGGAGTCGCGCGAGACGATCGCCTGCGCGCTCGGCGCCCGCCCGAGCGAGGTCGTGTTCACGGCCGGCGGCACCGAGGCCGACAACCTCGCCATCAAGGGCCTGTTCTGGGCGAGGAAGCGGCCCAGGATCCTGATCAGCTCGGTCGAGCACCACGCCGCCCTCGACCCCGCCCACTGGCTCGGCGACAACCACGGCGCCCGGATCGAGCTGCTGGAAGTGGACGAGCGGGGCCGGGTGCATCCGGAGACGCTGCGCGAGGCCATCGCCCGCGACCCGGACGACGTGGCGCTGGTGAGCGTCATGTGGGCCAACAACGAGGTGGGCACCGTGCAGCCGGTGCCCGTGCTGGCCGCCATCGCGCACGAATACGGCATCCCCTTCCACACCGACGCGGTGCAGGCGGTCGGCCAGCTCCCGGTCTCGTTCGCCGAGTCCGGCGTGGACGCCATGACCGTCTCCGGCCACAAGGTCGGCGGTCCCGTGGGCGTCGGGGCGCTGCTGCTGGCCCGGGGCGTCGATCCGGTGCCCGTCCTGCACGGCGGCGGGCAGGAACGCGACATCCGCTCCGGCACTCTCGACGCCCCGGCCATCGCCGGGTTCGCGGCGGCGGTCGAGACGGCCGTCGCGCGGCAGCCCGCCACCGCCGAGCGGCTGTCGGCGCTGCGCGACGACCTGATCGAGCGCGTACGGCTGGCCGTGCCCGACGTCGTGCTGAACGGCGACCCGGTCAACCGGCTGCCGGGCAACGCCCACTTCTCGTTCCCCGGCTGTGAGGGGGACGCCCTGCTCATGCTCCTCGACGCCAAGGGCGTGGAGTGCTCCACCGGGTCGGCCTGCTCGGCCGGGGTCGCCCAGCCGTCCCACGTGCTGCTCGCCATGGGCCAGGACGGCGTACGCGCCCGCGGCTCGCTGCGCTTCTCCCTCGGCCACACCTCGGTGGAGGAGGACGTCGACCGGGTCGCGGAGGTCATCGGGCACGTCGTCGAGCGCGCCCGACGTGCCGGCTTGTCGTAACCTGCCTTCGGAGCCCGGTGCAGTGCCACACGACCGTC
This sequence comes from Microbispora siamensis, assembly GCF_016863095.1. Lineage (GTDB taxonomy): Bacteria > Actinomycetota > Actinomycetes > Streptosporangiales > Streptosporangiaceae > Microbispora > Microbispora siamensis. The sequence continues at coordinate 113,608 of NZ_BOOF01000004.1, forward strand.
GCGAGCGGCCCCCGCCGGAACCCGTGACCTCCCGCCGCCATCGCCGCGCCTACCGGGCCGTACGGCGCAGCAGCGCCCGCTGCAGCCGTAGGACCGCCCGGATGCGCCGTGACGAGCGCAGCCACTCCAGGCGGGCCTGGAGCCGGTCGCCCAGGTCGACGAGCAGCTCCTCGTCCGCGAAGCGCTCGATTTCCGGGAACATCTGCCGCTCCTCGTCCAGGTGGGCGTGCGACTCCAGCGCGTCGTGCATCACGCCCAGCTCCCGGTCGAACCGCTCGGTCCGCGGGTCGGCCCGCACCAGCGCCGCCAGCTGGTCGCTGAGCTGGCGGTGCTCGGACCAGGCCGCCGCGATGGCCGGGGTGATGTCCCGCATCGCGGGATAGAAGACGCTCTCTTCGATCCGCTCGTGCATCCACAGCTCGTCGAACAGCTCGTCGGCGAGCGCGCGCCGCCGGCCGGGCTGGGAGCGCGGCGTCTCCCGCAGCTGCCGCATGAGCCCCCGCAACACCTCGTGGTGCTCCACGAGCACCCGCGTCGCCGTCTTCCGCTCCCGCCGGGCGGGCGCCTGCGGCGCCTCCGTGAGCACCTGCTGCCTCCTCCTCACGGCTGCACCTCCTGCTGGTGGACCAGTGCGCTCCCGGGAGGGGCGGTGGCCGCGGCAGGCGCACGGCGCACCTCGATCCACCCGTCGCGTACGCGGGTCTGGAAGCACGGCACGGGCGCCGCGGCCGGGCCGTTCAGGCTCTCTCCGCTGGACAGCTCGAACCGGGAGCCGTGCCAGGGGCAGGTGAGGGCGCCGTCCCTGAGCCAGCCCTCGGACAGCGGGCCGCGCAGGTGCGGGCAGGTGTTCTCCAGGGCGTGGATGCGGCCGTCCGCGCGGACCAGGACGACGTCCACGTCGCCCGCCCGCGCCCGGCGAGGGCTTTTGTCGGTCAGGTCGTGCTCGGCCATGACGCGGACGAAGTGACGTGGTTCGAGCTGCCTGCCGGTCTGGTCGACCCCGATCCGGTGGCGGTAGACGAGCGTGCCGCCCAGGAAGCCGCTGACCATGATGACGGGATAGCCGAGCAGGGCGGCGAGCCGCCCCCGCAGGTGGTGCCCTCGGCCCCGCTGCACCCACGACCAGCCGTACAGGCCGAGGGCGAGCGTATTCAGCGTGCCGTGGACCATGCCGACGCGCCGGGCGTGGTCGTGCGTGTGCTGCCAGTCGTGTAGGCCCGTCACCGCCGCGGCCAGCGCTCCGGCGAGGCCGACTCCCACGGCTGCCCGCGCCGCGCGTTTCTGCCCGGCGAGGTCCAGGACCAGCGCCGTCGTCCAGGAGCCGATCGGAAGGTCGGTGAACACCGGGTGGAGAGGGTGCCCCAGCCAGACGCCGTGCAGGAAGCCGCGGGTGCGGCCGCCGGTGATCCCGAGGAGGTTCTCGGTGAACGCGAGGCCCTGTTCGAGCCGATGACCCGCCCGGTCGAGGCGGTCATCGCCTTCGATCGCGTTCAGCAACCGGTCCAGTGCGCGCTGAGCCATGTCCGACCCCAATCCCATCGCCGGATCGGCCCCGCAGCCTGCGGGAACGGGCGGAACGCGGGCGCTCGCCCGCGCGTTGCGTCTATCGCGACGTGCCCGTGCTCAAATGTGGTGAAACGCGCCGAATATCCGGTTCAGGTCAGGAAGGGGGCCACCGCACTCCATGAGGGGTCCTCGGCCACGTCGACGCGGGCCCGCCCCTCCTTCCACTCGGCGGCGATCTCCTCGACCACGGGCGGCACGGCCGCCGCGGGGTCGGCGTAGACGTGCAGCACCCGGCTGCGGTCGGCGCTCAGGTGGGCCGTCAGTACGGCCGAGCCGAGCGTGGCCAGCCGTCCGGTCAGCCGCTCCTCGAAGTCGCGCAGCGCGTCCAGGGAGGCTCCCGTGGGCAGCCCGTCGCCGTCGGCCTCCTGGTAGGGCAGCGTGACCGCGATGTGCTGGTCGAACAGCGGGAAGTCGACCGGCCTGAGGGGATAGCGGGCGGCGGCCGTCAGCCGGCCGCCAGTGGCGGTGTGGCCTTCGAGGAGCGCCCACTGCTCCTCCGCGAAGCCCTCCGCCACGTCGGCGACGACGGAGGGCAGGTGGATCGCGGGAAGGGCGTCGATCGGCTCGAACTCCGCGGCCACGATCTCGCCCACCCAGCGGGCCACCTCGTCCTCGCCCAGCAGCCAGTCGAGCGCGAGGAGGGTCGCCTCCATCCGCGTGTCGTCGTCGACGTCGGGGAAGATCGGGTGGAAGGCGGTGACGTCCACGCGCGGCGTGCCGGGCGGCACGCGCAGCGCCACCACCAGCCGGTCGAGGCCGAACTCCCGGCCGCCGACGTCGACCGTCAGATCCGCGGCCTGCGGGTTCGCCTGCCGCGACGGATGGAACTCCCACATCGCGTCCGCCGGCGGCGCGGCCAGGGCCCAGCGGTGGGCGAACGGCCGCAGCTCCGGGTCGCCGGACGCGCTGACGACCAGGGCGTTCACGGCCATGCGACCGGGAGCGATCTCCCAGACGAGGGACGGATGGAGCGCGGTGACGGCGGGGCCGATCATCTCGGCCAGGGCCTCGGGGTCCTCCGCCTCGACGTGCGCGTCGATCTGGGGACGTGCCTGGTCCCACCAGGTCCAGAAGGCCGCGATGGCCTCGGTGGGGTCGGCGGACTCGCTCTTGCGCCCGAACAGTCGCATGACCCCGCATCCTCCCAGCCCGCCCGCCCCGATGCCAACGCGGGCGCGGCCCGGTGGGCGGTAACCTCGAACTGTTATGGGTCCCACACGAAAGCTCCGCGTCCTCGCCGCCATGTCCGGCGGCGTCGACTCCGCGGTCGCCGCCGCCCGGATCGCCGAGGCGGGGCACGACGTGACCGGCGTCCATCTGGCGCTGTCGTCCAACCCGAAGTCCTACCGCACCGGCGCCCGCGGGTGCTGCACGCTGGAGGACGCCCGCGACGCCCGCCGGGCGGCCGACGTCATCGGCATCCCCTTCTACGTGTGGGACATGGCGGAACGGTTCCACCGCGACGTGGTCGAGGACTTCGTCAGCGAGTACGCCGCCGGGCGCACCCCCAACCCCTGCCTGCGCTGCAACGAGAAGATCAAGTTCGAGGCGGTGCTCGACCGGGCGCTCGCGCTCGGCTTCGACGCCGTCGCCACCGGCCACCACGCGCGGCTGGAGGACGGCGTGCTGCGGCGCAGCGTCGACGAGGCCAAGGACCAGTCGTACGTGCTGGGCGTGCTCACCCGCGAGCAGCTCGCGCACGCGATCTTCCCGCTGGGCGGCTCGACCAAGGCGCAGGTACGCGAGGAGGCGGCGCGGCGCGGGCTGACCGTCGCCGACAAGCCCGACAGCCACGACATCTGCTTCATCGCCGACGGCGACACCCGGGCGTTCCTCGCGGATCGGCTCGGCGCGTCCGAGGGGCCCATCGTCGACGCGCTCACCGGCCAGGTGGTCGGCAGCCACCAGGGGGCGTACGGCTTCACGGTCGGGCAGCGCAAGGGCCTGCACATCGACCGCCCGGCCGCCGACGGCAGGCCGCGCTACGTGCTGTCCATCGAGCCGGTGTCCAACACGGTCACGGTCGGCCCCCGCACATCCCTGGAGGTCCGGAGCATCGTGGGGGAGCGGCCGGTGTGGAACGGCCCGGTGCGGGAGCCGTACGAGCCGATCACCTGCACGGTCCAGTTGCGGGCGCACGGCGAGGTGTACGGCTGCCGCGCCCAGGTGTCCGGAGGCGAGCTGCACATCGAGCTCGACCGCCCGGCGACCGGCGTCGCGGCGGGGCAGGGCGCCGTCCTGTACGACGGCGAGACGGTCATCGGCTCCGCCACGATCGCCTCGGCCGCCTGAGATCAGGAGATCTCGACGGACTCCCCGGCCGGGATGCGGCGGAAGTCGGCCTTCTGCTTGTCCGCCTCCATGCCGAGCCAGTTGTCGATCAGCTTCGCGCCGATCTCGTTGACCAGCCCGTCATGGGTCGAGTAGGCCCGGGCGGGCCGGACGTAGCGCAGGTAGAGGATCGTCTCGGCCGCCTTGAGCCATGGGCCGTTGGTCGGCACGAGCAGTGTGGGAACCTCGGCGCCCGGCGGCGTCAGGGCGTCACCGGGGTAGAACACCTCGTCGTCCACGAAGAAACCGACGTTCTGCACGGGCGGAACGTCGGGCAGGTTGAGCGCATGCCACTCGCCGACCGCCCGCACGTGGAAGCCCGCCGTCTCGAAGGCGTCCCCGTGGTGGACGACCTGGACCTTCGCCGGGATTTCGCCGAGCTGGTCGGCGACGGCCCGGCAGGTGTAGACCTCCAGGTCGGGGCTCGCGTTCCTGAGCAGATTCGCGTCCACGTGGTCGAAGTGCTCGTGGGTGATGAGCACGGCGTCCGCGCCCTCGATGAGCCCCTCGCCGCTGAACGAGCCGGGGTCGATGACGAGCGTCCGCCCGTCCTTCTCCAGCCGCCAGCACGCGTGACCGAGTTTGGTGAGTTTCATAATCCCTAAGCTAGTCACCGTGAGCGACTATCCGTGGAGCGAGGCCACAGCCACCGGGGTGGGGTCCTACCCGGGTGAGGACCATCTGGAGGCGGTCAGGACGGCCTTCGGTGAACTGCCCATGCCCTACCTGCCCGAGCTGCCCGCCCGGGGCGTGGGCGCCGACATGATCGGCCGTACGGCGTCACTGTTGGTCGAGCTGCCCGTGGAGGTGCAGCCGTCCGGCTGGCGGCTCGCCGACCGGCCGGGACGGGACTTCAAGCGGGCCAGGGATCACCTCACCCGCGACCTCGACGGCCTGGAGGAGGTCTCCCAGGGCTACGAGGGGCCGTTCAAGATCCAGGCATGCGGGCCGTGGACGCTCGCCGGAGCGATCGAGCTCAGGCACGGCGACAAGGTGCTCGCCGACGCGGGAGCCGTACGCGACCTGACCGAGTCGCTGGCCGAGGGGCTGGCGCAGCACGTGGCGGAGGTCCGGCGCCGGGTCCCGGGAGCCGACCTCGTCGTCCAGATCGACGAACCGGGGCTGCCGGGGGTGCTGGCGGGCACGGTGCCGACCGCGTCCGGCTTCGGGCGGCTGCCCGCCGTCGAGTCCCCGATCGCGGCCGAGCGGCTGAAAACCGTGCTCTCCGCGCTGGAGCCCGCCTTCCCGGTCGTCCACTGCTGCGCGCCGGGCGTGCCGTACGAGGTGATCCGTACGGCGGGAGCGCGGGGCGTGTCGGTGGACGCGGCGCTGCTGCGCCGCCGCGACGAGGACGCCATCGGGGAGACCATCGAGAAGGGGCTCGCGCTGCTGCTGGGCGTCGTGCCCGGGGTCGACACCCGGCTGCCGGACGTCGGCGTGGTGGCCAAGCCGGCCGTCGAGCTGTGGCGCCGCCTCGGGTTCCCGCCCGCCCGGCTCGCCGAGCAGGTCGTGCTCACCCCCGCCTGCGGCCTGGCCGGGGCCTCGCCCGCGTACGCGAAGGCGGCGCTGGCCCGGTGCCGGGAGGCGGCCCGCGTGCTGCGCGAGGACCCCGGGGAGTGACGGGCGCTGCGGCTCGCAGCGGGGATGGATGTTCACACAGCCACAGTGAGATTCACTGAAGGAAGCTCCATGGCATCGCGTGGGGTTCCGATGGTTGCCTTGAGGCATGAATCCGATCACCGCCGTAGAGCGGACCGTCGTACCGGCCCGGGAGGCGAGGGCGGTGCGGGTGCCGCAGGGCCGGCGCGTCAGCGTCGTCGATCTCGAAGGCGGCCAGGTGGGCGACGTCTTCGCCTTCGCCGCCGATGACGTCACCGAGCACCTCAGCGCCTCGCACACGCGCAGTGCCACGAACCGGTTGTTCCCCGCGGTGGGGGAGCGGTTCTTCACCGATCGCCGCCGGCCGATCCTGACGCTCGTCTCCGACACGTCCCCGGGCCGGCACGACATGTTGATCGCCGCGTGCGATCCGGAGCGGTACGCCGCGCTGGGTGCGCAGCCGTCACACGCTTCGTGCGCGAGCAACCTGCACCGGGCGCTCGCCTCGATGGGTCTGGCCCTTCCCTTCACTCCGCAACCGGTCAACGTGTTCATGCGGATCCCCGTCGACGAGGAGGGGCGGCTCGACTGGCTGCCCGCGGTCAGCCGACCGGGAGACGCGATCACCTTCCGGGCGGACATGGACTGCGTTCTCGTGGTCTCCGCCTGCCCGCAGGACCTGGTGGACATCAACGGCGGCGTGCCGACGTCGCTGGCGATCGACGTCCTGCCCGAATCCGACTGAAACCCACGTTTCGAGGAGTGCGTTTCCGATGAGCGCGTTCACCCCGGATCATCCGGCCCTGCGGCCTTTCCGCTTCGCCGGCCTCGACCTGCCCAACCGGCTCGCGGTCGCGCCGATGACCCGGGTCTCCGCGGCCCCCGACGGCACGCCGACCTCGGAGATGGCCGACTACTACACCGAGTTCGCCGAGGGCGGCTTCGGTCTGGTGATCACCGAGGGTACCTACACGGACACCGTCTACAGCCAGGGCTACCGCAACCAGCCGGGCATCGTGTCGGACGCCCACGTCGCGGCCTGGCGGGAGATCACCCGCCGCGTGCACGCCGCGGGCGGACGGATCCTGCTGCAGCTCATGCACGCCGGCGCGCTGTCCCAGGGCAACCGCTATCGCGACGAGACGGCCGGGCCGTCCGCCGTGCCGCCCCGCGGGGAGATGATGCCCGAGTACGGAGGATCGGGCAGGTGGCCGATCCCCAGGGAGATGAGCACGGCCGACATCGAGACGGCGATCGCCGGGTTCACGGCTTCGGCCGTACGGGCCCGGGAGGCGGGTTTCGACGGCGTCGAGGTGCACGCGGCCAACGGCTACCTACTGGACCAGTTCCTCACCGACTACACCAACCGCCGTACCGACTCGTACGGAGGCGACGTGGCCAACCGGGTGCGCCTCACGGCCGAGGTGGTGGCCGGCATCCGGGCCGAACTGGGTCCCGGCTTCTGCGTGGGGGTGCGGCTGTCCCAGGGCAAGGTCAACGATTTCACGCACCGCTGGGCCGGGGGCGCCCAGGACGCGAAGATCATATTCTCCGCGCTCGCCGACTCGGGTGCGACGTACCTGCACGTCGCCAGCGAGGGCCGCGACTGGATCGAGACCGCCCGCCTCGACGGCGACGTCACGATCACAGCCCTGGCCCGCGAGGTGACCGGCCTTCCGGTACTCGCGAACGGCGGCATGCACGACCTCGCCCAGGCGGCGCGGGTGCTCGCGGACGGCCATGCCGACATGCTGTCCGTCGCCAGGGGCGCGCTGGCCAACCCCGATCTCCCGCGGCGTCTCGCCCAGGGCCTGCCGCTGGACCGGTTCGATCACGGGATGCTGGAGCCGATGGCGACGCTCGGCAACGCGCGCCGGTGGTCGCGTACGGCGCGGGCGATGTCCTGATCGCCGGGATGCGACACTCGGCACGCGGGGGACGGTGGAATGACGGCCGCGCGACCGGCCGGGAGAGGAAGGACGCGGGATGAGCGCGAACTGGCGTGACGGCGCCGCGGCCGTGGCGACCCTGACCTTCGACGTCGACGCCGAGACGCCGGTGCTCGCGCACGGACGCGAGTACGCCCGGCACGCGAGCACCATGTCGCACCAGGCGTACGGCCCGGAGGTGGGCCTGCCGCGCATCCTGGACCTGCTCGGCGAACTCGGCGTTCCGGCGACGTTCTTCGTCCCGGGCTGGGTCGCCGAGCAGCGGCCGGGGCTGGCCGCGTCGATCGTGGAGCGCGGGCACGAGGTGGCACATCACTCCTACAGCCACCGCCCGCCCACGTCGATGACCGCGAAGGAGGAGCGCGCCGATTTCGAGCGTGCCCTCGAGGTCTTCGCCCGCCAGGGCATCGAGATCGCCGGGCATCGGGCCGCGCTGTGGGAGGCATCGTGGCAGACCGCCGGCCTCGTCGCCGAGCACGGCCTGCTCTACGACTCCTCCCTGATGGGTGACGACCGGCCGTACCGGCTGGTCACCGGGTCCCGCGACATCGTCGAGCTGCCCGTGCACTGGTCGCTCGACGACTGGGAGCAGTACGCCTACCTCCCCGCGCCGCACGTCGGATCGGTGATCGAGTCTCCGGGGAAGGTGCTGGAGTTGTGGCGCGCCGAGCTCGACGGGATGCGCCATTACGGATGCCTGTTCAACCTGTGCGTGCACCCGTTCCTGTCCGGTCGTCCGGGGCGTGCCCTGGCGCTGCGCCGATTCGTCGAGTACGCGCTGGAGTGCGGGGACGTGCGGTTCGCCCGGTGCCGCGAGGTGGCGGAACTGGCGGCGGCCGACCCGGATCTGACCACGCGCCGCCCCTCCCCGCCGGTCGTCGACCCCGAGGTCTATCCCGCGTAGGCGCCGTTCGCGGGCGCGGTCGGCAGTGTTGCTCAGCTCGTCTCGGCGGCGAGGGCGAGGAACAGGTCGACGCGGTCCTCTGTGCGTCCCACGTCCCTGCCGGTCAACTCGGCGATCTTCGCCAGCCGGTTGCGCAGGGTGTTGACGTGGATGTGCAGGGCCGCCGCCGTGGCCGCCCACTGCCCGTCGTGATCGAGGAAAGTACGCAGCGTCGCTTCCAGGTCGCTCCCGCGGCGATCGTCGTGCTCCCGGAGGGGACCGAGCAAGTCGCGGGAGAAGCCGCGCAGCGTCTCGGAGTCCACCAGCCCGAGCAGCAGCCGGTGTGTGCCGAGCTCGGCGAAGCCGCGAACCGCCGGTCCGTGGGGGGATCGCCGGAGCACCCGGCACGCCTCCCGCGCGTGCAGCAGCGGCTGCCGGAGCCCCGCCGCGTGCGGAGCCACCCCGCCGAGCCCCGCGACCGCCCGCCGGCCCGGGAAACGCCTGTTCACGGCCGCCAGAAGGCGCTCGGCGAGCAGGGGGAGCTCGGGCTCGGGATGCCGCCAGGAGAGCACGGACACGACGTCCTGCGTCCCTCCGGCCACCAACGCGGGGATCCCGGCGGCGGAGAGGAACTCGCCGGCCAGCTCGGCAAGGCCGTGCGTCGTGGCGGGCTCCGGCCCGGAGAAGGCCAGCGCGAACACGGCCAGCGGCCCCGCCGCGTCCACGCCGAACGCCTGCAGCCTGCCGGCCACCTCGGCCGTGCGCCCGCCGGACAGCACCATCTCCAGCAGTTCGCCCGCGAAGCGCATCTCGATGGCCTGCACCGCCTGCTGCTTGGCCACCTCGAGGCTGAGGAACCTGGCCGCCTGCTCCAGCGCCGCCTGCTCGGCAGGTTCGAGGCCGGACAACGGGCGCAGGCAGATGAGTGCCGCGTCGACGTCGCCCACCGCTCCCACGGGGAAGAGCGCGGCGAGGGTCTCGCCTCGGTCCAGCTCCAGCTTCAGCTCCAGGGGCGGCGGCCTGCGGGCCAGCCCGGCGGCCACCGCTCGCGCCTGGGCGTCGTCGAGGTCGGCCCCCGCCGCCGCCAGCACCCGGCCCATCCGGTCGACCACGGCGAGAGGCAGGTCGTGGTCCCGCCGGAGTACGTCGAGCACGCCGGAGGGGCCCGCCCCACGCGAGATCGCGGTCGCCAGGGCGTCGCCCCTGCGGACCATTCCGACCAGGGCCTGCTGGCGCTGGTCCGTGTACATGGCGGAGACCGCCTGGGAGACCTCCGTGAACGGCACCGCCGGGGCGATCTCCAGCAGCGGCAGGCCGGCGTCCCGGCAGGCGCTCACCAGCTCCGGCGGCGTGCTCGGGGTCTGCGGGCGCAGCCCGAAGACGATTCCCGCGGCCCTCGCCAGCCGTACGTTCGCCACGAACTCGGCGGCGCTCGCCTGCCCCGCCCACAGGCCGTTGGTCAGCACCAGCTCTCGCTCCCTGACGTACGGGGAGGGATCGGGGAGCTCGGTGTTGTGGACCCACGCGACGGGCTCGTCCAGGGCGCCCTCCGGGCCGGGCACCAGCACCTTCAGCTTCAGCGACGCGTTCGCGACCAGGGACCGCAGCGTGAACACCGTGTGAATGTACACAGTGGTCGGGTTGATTACTAGAGCTTCGTCCACTTACCGGCCTCTGTCCCACCTGCTTGTGTGGTGGGTGTCACACCAGCGTGTGACGCCAGCACTATCAGGAGCAGCCATGCACAACCCCCCTCCTACCGGCCCCTCTCCTTCCGGCTCGGCGGACTCGGTCCGCTTCGACTCCCACGGCATCGAGCCCATCTCCCCCTCGGCACGCGACTCCACGCCGTGGCAACAGTTCTGGATCTGGACGGGCGCCAACATCGCGCCTATCAACTGGGTCCTCGGCGCCCTCGGCGTCACCCTGGGCCTCAGCCTGATCGAGACCATCGTCGTCGTGGCCGTGGGCAACCTGGTGGGCTGCGCCGTGTTCGGCCTGTTCAACGTCATGGGACATCGCACCGGGGTCAACCAGATGGTGCTCGGTCGCGCGGCCTTCGGGCGCCGGGGGGCGATCGTGCCGGGCCTCGTCCAGGGTCTGCTGACCATGGGCTGGGTCGGGGTCAACACCTGGGTCGTGCTCGACCTCGTGCTGGCGACCCTCGCGCAGATGGGGATCCAGGGCGGCACCGGCCTGAAGTATCTGGTGGCCGCCGTCATCATGGGCGTCCAGCTCGTCCTGGCGCTGTACGGCTTCTACGCCATCCGCACCTTCGAGAAGTACACCGTGCCGGCCACCGTGGCGCTCATGGCCCTCATGACCGTCCTCGCGGTGAGCCAGGCCGACCCGCAGTGGACGACCGCCGCGGCGGCGCCGGAATCGAAGATCACCGCGGTCACGCAGCTCCTCACCGCGATCGGCGTCGGCTGGGGGATCACCTGGCTGCCCTACTCCGCCGACTACAGCCGCTTCGTCCGGGCCGGTGCGTCCGCCCGGTCCGTGTTCTGGTCAACCGCGCTCGGCATGTACGTGCCGACCGTGTGGCTGGCCGCGCTCGGGGCGTACCTGGCCGCCTCGGGCAGCGGAGCGGACCCCGCCGGCCTGGTGACGAGCACCTTCGGGGTGATGGCGATTCCCGTGCTCCTGCTGATCATGCATGGGCCGGTCGCCACCAACATCCTCAACCTCTACTCCTGTTCGCTCGCCGCCCTGTCCGTCGGCATCCGGATCGCACGGTGGAAGCTCACCCTCATCGCGGGCCTCGTGGCGTCCGTCGTGCTCGCGGTGTTCGTCCGGGCCGACAGCTTCGCCCACGCCTTCGACAACTGGATGGTCTCGATCCTGGTGTGGATCAGCCCGTGGGCGAGCATCGTCCTGGTCGACTTCTTCCTCCTGCGCCGTGGCCGGATCGACGTGCTCTCCCTCTACCGCGACGACGCCTTGTCCGGCGGCGGGACCGGCCGGCCCGCGTTGATCAGTCTCGGGCTGGGCCTGCTCGCGGCGTGGAGCTGGCAGTTCGGCATGGTGCCCGCGACCCAGGGCCCCATCGCCCGGGCGCTGAACGACACCGACTTCTCGTGGCTCGCCGGCGGCCTCGTCGCGGGCGGGCTCTACTACCTGCTCGCCCGGGCCAGGACCGGCCGTACGTCCCCGCAGCGGGAGGAGGCGTTGTCCCGATGAGCGCGCGGATCCGCGTCATCACCACCGGAGGCACGATCGCCTCCGTGCCGGGCGGCGGCGCGGTAAGCGTGGCCGTCTCCGGCCGTGACCTGGTCGGCGCGGCCGGAGGACCGGCCGTGACCGTCGAGGTGGACGAGGCGATGCTCGTCCACAGCTTCAACCTCACGCTGGACGGCATGCTGCGGATCGCGGAACGGGTCGCCGCGGCGGTCGCCGACCCGGATGTGGACGGGGTCGTCGTGACCCACGGCACCGACACGATGGAGGAGACCGCGTTCTTCGTGGACCTGCTCCTGGGCGCCGGCCGGACCGTGGTGTTCACCGGGGCGCAGCGGCACGCGGGCGAGCCGGACGGCGACGGGCCGCGCAACCTCGCGGACGCCCTGCGGGTCGCCGCCGCGACCGCGGGCAGGGGGCTGGGCGCCGTCATCGTCATGGCCGGACGGGTCCACGCCGCACGGCACGCGACCAAGGCCGACACGGTGGCGCTCGACGCCTTCGACTCGCCCGGCTACGGTCCCGTCGGCCGCGTGCACGGCGAGCGCGTCCATATCGCCGCCAGGCCCGAACGTCTCCCCGGGTTCACCCTGGCGGAGCTCGGGGGCCTGGAGGCCCGGGTGGACATCGTGCCCGCCTACCTCGGCGCCGACGGCGTCCATGTGGCCGCCTCCCGGGCGGCGGGCGCACGCGGGCTCGTCCTGGAGGCACTGGGAGCGGGCAACCCGACCTCCGGCCTGCTCGGCGAGGTCCGCGCGTGTGTCGCGGCGGGCATCCCCGTGCTCGTAACCTCGCGCTGCCATGCCGGTCCGTCGCTACCGGTGTACGGGGCGGGAGGCGGAGCCACCCTGCGGGAGGCGGGCGCCGTCTTCGCCGGATCGCTCGCCGCGCCCAAGGCCCGGCTGCTGCTCGCCGCCGCCCTTGCGGCCGAGCCCGGGCCCGCCGAGGCGCTGGCCCGGCTCGGGCCACACCTCACCGTCTGAACGGACGAGCACACGCGCGAGGGGTGTGCGAGGTGATCCAAGCGGCCTCCCAGCTCATCCCCAAGTGATTCACAAGCCTTGTCACGTATCTCTTGACGTGCTGGAAGTTCAGACGTTCAGGAGAAAGACCATGCGAAGCGCCCCGCGCCTTCTGCTCCCTCTCGCCGCCGCCGGGCTGTCCGCCGCTCTGGCCGCCGGTCTCGTCGCGGCGCCCGCCGCGGCCTCCGGGTCGTCGGCGGCGTCGTCCGTGTCCGCGGCGGAGACCTGGGAATGGGGGCCGACGGCGTCCACCGACACCAAGGGCTGGGCGAACGGGTACGTCCGGTCGGGCTCGTCGGGCCTGCGCGTCGTCGGCGACCTCTACGACGCGGGCGGGGCCAGGACCTGTTCGTGGGTGAAGATCAAGTGGCTCACCGACCGCGGGAAGTACCGCACGGCGACCTACCGCAACTGCTCCCAGTCCACTTCGCGGACGTTCACGGTGAACGCCGGGTACATGCTGCTGGCCAAGGCCATGGTCTGCCGGGGCAGCGCGACCCGGATCACCGGCAAGTGCTCTCGCTGGGAACGGGTCTGGACCCAGGGAGGTTGACCCTCGGGCCGGTCTCTCTCCATCCACGGCGACCGGCCCGAGTACACCCGGACAAAAAGGAATGAAAGTGGGCTGCAAGCGGTCTACCGTAATTCTCGATCGCTCCTGAAACGAGGGGCCGCGCGGTCTGGAGCGGCTCTCTCGCCGGAGCGGTCCGGCGGGAGTCGCCCACGTCCTCGGTGCGGCTCCCGCCCCGTCCTTCGCGAACTGTCGGTCGCCGGAGATACGGTTGCCCTGGGTGTCTGACGAGGGGAGACGGGCGACGTGACCGACAGGGCTGACCGGACTGACGGGCTCGACGGCACTGAGCTCGACGGCACCGGGCTCGATGGCACTGAGCTCGACGGCACCGAGCTCGCGGACGAGGCCGCCGGGCACGCGGAGGCCGCGAGCGAGGTCGAGAGCGTGACGGGTGCCGCCGAGACCACCGGGAGCGCCGGCGGAGAAGCACAGAGCGCACCGGCCGAGGCGCGGGAACGGCACGCCGAGCTCGCGGAGCTGATCGAGAACGCCAACTGGCGCTACTACGTGCTCGACTCGCCCACGGTGAGCGACGCCGAGTACGACGGCTGGATGCGGGAGATCCTCGCGCTGGAGGAGGCGCATCCCGACCTGCGCACGCCGGACTCGCCCACCCAGAAGGTGGGGGCGCCGATCTCCACGGAGTTCGCCCCCGTCACCCATCTCCAGCGCTTGGAGAGCCTCGACAACGCCTTCAACGACGCCGACCTCGCCGGCTGGCAGGCCAGGGCCGAGCGGCTGATCGAGGCCGACCCCGGGCCCTACCTGTGCGAGCTGAAGATCGACGGCCTGGCCGTGGCACTCGTGTACGAGAAGGGTCGCCTGGTGCGGGGCGCGACCCGCGGCGACGGGCGCACCGGCGACGACATCACCCCCAACATCCGCACGCTCGGCGACGTGCCGCATCGGCTCAACGGGGACGACGTCCCCGACCTGCTGGAGGTGCGCGGCGAGGTCTTCCTGCCGGTCGAGGGCTTCAAGAAGCTCAACGAGCAGCTCATGGACGCGGGCAAGCCGCCGTTCGCGAACCCGCGCAACTCGGCCGCCGGTTCGCTGCGGCAGAAGGACCCGCGCGTCACCGCGCAGCGGCCGCTACGGATGATCGTGCACGGCGTCGGCAAGTGGGAGGGCGGCGGCCCGCTGCCCGCCACCCAGTCGGCCGTCTACGAGCGGCTGCGTGACTTCGGACTCCCGGTCAGCGACCGCTACAAGGTGGTCGAGAGCCTCGACGAGATCCGCGAGTTCATCTCCTACTACAACGACCATCGCCACGACCCGGAGTACGAGATCGACGGCGTGGTGGTCAAGGTCGACCGGATTCCGGTGCAACGGCAGCTGGGTTCGACCAGCCGGGCGCCGCGCTGGGCCATCGCGTTCAAATACCCGCCCGAGGAGGTCACCACCAAGCTCCTCGACATCCAGGTCGGAGTGGGTAGGACGGGCCGGGTCACGCCGTTCGGCGTGATGAAGCCGGTGGTGGTGGCCGGGTCCACCGTGGAGCGCGCGACGCTGCACAACGCCTCGGAGGTCGCGCGCAAGGGCGTGCTCATCGGCGACACCGTGGTGCTGCGCAAGGCGGGCGACGTCATCCCCGAGATCGTCGGTCCGGTGGTGGACCTGCGGCAGGGCGGCGAGCGGGAGTTCGTCATGCCCACGCACTGCCCCGAGTGCGGCACAGAACTGGCCTACGAGCGGGAGGGCGACGCCGACCTGCGCTGCCCGAACGCCCGCTCCTGCCCCGCGCAACTGCGTGAGCGCATCTACTTCGCGGCCGGGCGCAACGCGTTCGACATCGACGGTCTTGGCTACGTCGCGGCGACCGCGCTGACCCAGCCGTTGCCGCCGCAGGAGCCGCCGGTCCGCACGGAAGCCGACCTGTTCGACCTGACCATCGAGAAGCTGCTGCCGATCAGGTCGGTGGTCCGCGACCCCGACACCGGCCTGCCGAAGACCGATCCGGAGACCGGCGAGCCGAAGGTCGTCTCCTTCTTCGCCAACATCTCGGGTGAGCCGAGCAAGAACGCCGAGCTGATCCTCCAGCAGTTGAAGGAGAAGAAGGACCAGCCGCTGTGGCGGGTGCTCGTGGCGCTGACGATCCGGCACATCGGGCCGCCCACGGCCCGCGCGCTGGCCGCGGAGTTCCGCTCGATCGACGCCATCGCCAACGCGTCCGAGGAGGAGCTGGCGGCGGTGGAGGGCATCGGCCCGAGGGTCGCCGCGACCATCAAGGAATGGTTCGCGGTCGACTGGCACCGGGAGATCATCGAGAGGTGGCGGGCCGCCGGGGTCCGGATGGCCGACGAGTCGCCCGCCGACGAGGGGCCGCGTCCGCTGGAGGGACTCACCTTCGTCGTCACCGGGACGCTGACCGACTTCAGCCGCGACGAGGCCGCCGAGGCCATCGGCGCCAGGGGCGGCAAGGTCACCTCGTCGGTGTCGAAGAAGACGAGCTTCCTGGTGGTGGGGGACAACCCCGGTTCGAAGTACGACAAGGCGGTCAAGGCCGGCGTTCCGATCCTCGACGAGGAAGGCTTCCACGTCCTCCTCGACAAGGGCCCCGACGCCGCCCGCGCCGTCGCCGTCACCCCCGAGGAGTGACGACCTGCCTCGGAGCTGCTGAGGCGATGGGAGCGGGCTGGGGCGGCGCCGGCGGATCAGGGCGCAGCCCCGGTGCGGGCGGGATCGCGACGACCGTGAGGCGGATCAGCGCCATCGGGAGACGAATCCAGTCGAGCGATGAGCGAACCGCCGCTGTCACGGCCAGGCGGCCAGCAGGTCTTCGGGGCCCCAACGCGCGGCGAGCGGCAGGGCGTCATCGACACCGGAGCGGGAAACGGCCACCAGCGGAGTCGTGGGGTCGGCGCCGGGGACGGCGAGCATGTCGCGCACCAGGCTCTCGTACTCATGGCGGCCGAAGGACCCGTTCTCCAGCCACTTGATCGAGCCGAGGAAGTGCACGCGCCGCGCGACCGGCTCGCGGTCCGCCCCGACGAGGTCGATCTCGGGGTTGTTCCGGCGGTTCCACCATCCGCCGATGGCCTCGGTCTCGGGCCATCGGTCGTCGGGCAACAGCCGCAGCAGGGCCTCACGGACGACGGGCTCGACAGCGCGGCCACGCCAGGAGGTCCAGGAGCGTTCGATGGCGGCCAGGACACGTTCGCCCCGGCCGCGTTCGACCAGCGGAATGCCGCGGTCGAGGAAGGCGAGCCAGAATCGCAGATACGGATCGGCGATGCGATAACGCTTGTTCTTCGTGTCCGGCTTGGTCGACAGCGGGGTGTCTACGGCCAGCACCCGCTTGTCGATGAGAGTGGACAGCAGCGGGGAAAGCGTGCCGGAGGCCAGGGGGGTGGCACCACCCGCTTCGGTCGCGATGGCGGAGAACGTGCGCTCCCCGCTGCCCACCGCCGACAGGACCGCACGCGAGTGGGAGGTCTCGGGAAACTCGCCGAGCAACGACAGCTCACCGGCCATCAGCAGCGCGGACAGCGGATTGGCCAACGATTCCCGCAGGTAATCGACGCGGTTCATGCCGGGCTGCCACGCCTGGACCACCTCGGGAAAACCGCCGGTGATCAGGAAGGCGTCGATGGCGTCGGCAGCATCCAGTCCGGTCATGACGGCCACATCCGCAGGGTGAAGTGGCTGGACGGTCATCTTCGCGGCGCGACCGAAGAAGGGGCGGCCATAGGACTGCAGCGCCTCCATCACCGACAGGTCGCTGCCGACCAGGATGAGCAGCACCGGCTTGGCGGACAGGTGCCGATCCCAGATCGTCTGCAATGCCCCCTCGAATTCGTGGTCCTGCTCCACCAGCCACGGCACCTCGTCGATCACCGCGATGCTGGGTGCCTGGTCGGGCACGGCCACGGCCAGCGCGCGTAGTGCCTGGTTCCAGTCTCCGGCCTGTACCCCGGCGATCAACTCGGCCCCCGGTAGGGCGGACTGCCCAAGCATGGCGAGGAAGTCGGAGCGCTCTGCCACTGGGTTGCGGCCCCGGGTGGCCTGGAAGACCACATACGGCACGCCGACGCGGTCGCAGAACTCCTGAACCAGTCGCGATTTCCCCACCCGGCGTCGGCCGGTCATGATCACAGCGCGCCCGCGAGTGCCGCCTGACCCCTCCGTCACCTGCCGCAACTGCCGATCGAGTAGCTCGAGATCGGCGGCTCTCCCCTTGAACTCCATTAGTCGCCTCGATCATACGTAGAATCAATCTAACGTAGATGCGATCTTACATTGTGTGCGTCCTGCAGTCCTGGCAGCGGGCTTTCACAGAGGCCGAGACCGCGCCCTCCTCATTCAACAAAAGGCGTGCCGTACGGCTGGGGAGCCGTACGGCACGCCTGGACTGTGCGGTGAGGGTCAGGAGGTGGTGCAGACCAGGGGGGACGGGGTGGACGGGGTCCCGCTGGAGCTAGCGAGGAAGCCGAACGTGGCGCTCGCACCCGGCGCGAGGCTGCCGTTCCAGCTCAGGTTCGAGGCCGTGATGCTGCCGGTGCTGCCGGTCAGGTTGGCGTTCCACGACTGGCTGATGGACTGCCCGCCGGGCATCGTCCACTTCACGGTCCAGTTGTTGATCGCCGAGGCGCCCGCGCTGGTCACGGTGACCTCACCCTGGAAGCCGCCCTGCCACGAGCTGACGACCTTGTAGACCGCCGTACAGCCCCGGTCGCCGGTGAAGGTCGGCGACGGAGACGGCGACGGCGACGCGGAGGGCGAGGCCGACGGAGACGGGGACGGCGACGGCGACGCCGAGGGGGACGGCGACGGCGAGGGCGACGGGGACCGGGTCGGGGACGGTGACGGGGACGGCGAGGGGGTGTACGGGGCGGCCATCGCCAGGTCGTAGGCCCGCTGCGGCACGAACTGGCCCGCGGGACCGATGCAGCCGTCGGACTCGCCCGGAGGCTTGACCCACAGGTATGCCGCGATCGCCGAGTCGCCGGTGTTCGTGGTGCTCCAGGTGCCGGTGGCGCGGCCGGCCGGGTCGCACCACTCGCTGCCCGCCGGGCCGTTGCCGTTGCGGCTGGTGTCGATCACGGCCTTCAGGTTCGGCGCGCCGACGGCCGACAGGACGCTCTTGGCGTAGGAGACCAGGCCCGAGGTGAAGCGGTAGTTGGAGACGTTGAGCGAGATGCCGTCCGCGCTGTTGGCGATGTCGGCGCCCCTCAGCCGGTTGGCCATGTCGGAGGCGCTCACCCAGGCGTCGTGGCCCGCGTCGAAGAAGACCTTGACGTTCGGGGAGGTGGCCTTGAACTTCTTCCCGGCGTACGCCATGGAGGCCTGGACCTCGGCCTGCTGGGAGGCGCTCATGCAGTTCGGCATGATCGACAGGGCGTCGGGCTCCAGGATAATGTAGGCGGGCCGCCCGCCGAGACCCGCGGCGACCTGGTCGATCCAGGCGCGGTACGACGCGTGGTCGGGCGCCCCGCCGGCGCTCGCGCCGCCGCAGTCGCGGTTCGGCATCTCGTACACGACGACGATCGGGATCTTTCCGGCGGACGCGGCGGCGCCGACGTAGGCGTCGACCTGGCCGCGCACGGTCGAGGGGTTGTAGCTGGCGAACCACCGGCCCTGCGGGACGGCGGCGATGCGGTCCCTGATCACCGGGGTCTTGCTGTCACCGGGGTTGGCGGCCACCCACTTGGCGGCGTTGGTCGTCGGATCCACGTAGAAGGCGGAGTCGGCGGCCTGTGCGGCGGAGGAGGTGAGCACGGACGCTCCCACCGCGGCCGTGGCGACCGCTGTGAGCACAGCCGCCGTCAATCTGCGAGACATGGAAATACTCCGTCCGGTAGTGTGGGAGCGCTCCCACAGGTCTCTCGGATGGTAGGGAGCCGATGGCGGGTCCAAGAAGGGTCGCCTGGGGTTTGTCTGGACGGCCAACCTAATCGGCGCAGGCGGGCGGGGGATCGGACCTGTGGAGCATTTGAAACTTTCACCGCAAGTCCGGTCAGACCGTGATATCTCCAGAAATCATGGTGACGCAGTGTGCCCAAGCGGTTTCGCGAAGTGGCCCAGAGGCCGTACCCTCCCATAGTGACCTCTTGGGGGGTTTCTTACCGATGACGCTTTCACGCGGTCTTATGCCGCTTGCCGGGGTGCCACGCGTCCTCCTGCCCGCCGTCGACCTGGGCGAAATGTCCACGCCCGTCGACACCCGGGACACCGGACCGCGCCCTGGCTCGCCCCTGTGGGCCTACCTCACGGCGGTCACCGCCGTCGGCGTCACCGCTCTGGTGATCACGCAGGTACGGCTCGGCTTCGGCGAGCTGAGCGAGGTGGCCCGCACTCCGCTGTTCTGGATGCTGACCGTCCTGGTGGTGCTGGGCGAGCTGCGCCCGGTCATGTTCAGCTCCTCGACGCTGGTCGGGGGCACGCCGACCTCCACGATGTTCACCTTCGCCGTGCTGATGTACCAGGGCCTGCCGACGGCGGTGCTGATGCAGGCGGTCGCCGTGGTGGTCAGCGGGCTGGTGCACCGCAGAGCCTGGCACCGGGTGCTGTTCAACCTCGCGCAGGTGACCCTGGCCTGCACGGCGGCCGCGGCGGCCTTCGCCGCGTTCGGCGCGCATCCGGCTCCCCGCGCGCCCTGGACGCCCGACGGCGGGGACATCCCCGCCATCGCGCTGGCCGCGGCGGCGTACTTCGCGGTCCGCGCGATCCTGGTCTGCCAGGCGGTGGCGCTGCACGAGCGCCGGCCGCTGGTCCGGGTGATGAAGGCGTCGATCGGCCCGCAGGCCCTCGTCTACGGGGCGCTGCTCGGCCTCGCGCCGCTGGTCGTGGTCGTCATGGCGCACTCCACGGCCCTGGTGCCGCTGTTCGTCGCGCCGCTGACCGCGGTCTACTTCACCGCGACGCTCTCGTTGCGCCGCGACCACCAGGCGACCCACGACGGGCTCACCGGCCTGCCGAATCGCAAGATGCTCATCCTGCGCACCGAGGAGGCCCTCGCCGAGGCGCGCGAGCACGAGCGGGTGGGGCTGCTGCTGCTCGATCTCGACCGCTTCAAGGAGGTCAACGACACGCTCGGCCATCCTGTCGGCGACCGGCTGCTGCAGATCGTGGCCCACCGGCTCACCCACAGCGTGCGGCCCGGCGACGTGGTGGCCCGCCTCGGCGGGGACGAGTTCGCGGTGCTGCTGCCGTCGATCAGGGACGCCCACGCGGCCAAGGAGGTCGCCTCGCGGCTGCGGGTCGCACTGACCGAGCCGGTACGCCTCGAGGGCATGACCTTCGACCTCGACGCGTCGATCGGCATCGCGCTCTACCCGGACCACGCGCCGGACTTCGAGCTGCTCATGCAACGTTCCGACGTGGCGATGTACCTGGCCAAGGAGGGCCGCACCGGTGTCGAGTTCTACCTGCCGGGCAAGGACCGCAACTCGCCGGAACGGCTGAGCCTGCTCGGCGACCTGCGCCGGGCGATCGACGCCGACGAGCTGGAGCTCCACTATCAGCCCAAGGTGAGCCTGGAGGACGGCAGGGTCGAGAGCATCGAGGCGCTGCTGCGCTGGTGGCACCCGGTGCGCGGGCCGATCTCGCCCGCCGAGTTCATCCCGCTGGCCGAGCAGTCGTACCTGATGCGCGAGCTCACCCAGCACGTCATCGGCCACGCGCTGCGGCAGGCGGCCCGGTGGTGGCACGCGGGCATCGATGTGCCGGTCTCGGTCAACGTGTCGGCCCGCGATCTGCTGGATTCGAGCCTGCCCGAGCAACTGGAGTCCGGCTTGGAGAAGCTCGACCTGCCTCCCGAGGCCATCCGGCTGGAGGTCACCGAGCGCATCCTCATGACCGACCAGGCCTACAGTGCCGAGGCCATCCGCACCCTGGCCGGCCTCGGCATCCAGTTGGCCCTGGACGACTTCGGCACCGGCTACTCCTCCCTGGTCCGGCTCCAGCGGCTCCCGGTCTCCGAGGTCAAGATCGACGCGTCGTTCGTACGGCGGCTCGGGGAGTCGCCGGACGACGAGCGGATCGTCCGCTCGATCATCGACCTCGTACGGTCCCTCGGGCTGAGGTCGGTCGCCGAGGGGGTCGAGTCACCGGAGGTCGCGACGCTGCTGCGGGAGATGGGCTGCCACGCGGGCCAGGGGTGGTGGCTGGCCAAGCCCATGCCCGCGAGCGAGGCGACCACCTGGTTGCGCGGCCGGCTCAGCGCCGCCTTCCGGGACCGCGAGGGCGGCGGCGCCCGTCTCGCGCCGCACTGAGCCCCAACACTGAGCCCCCACACCGAACGGGCCACGACGCGGGCGCCGCATTAAGACCATGTGACGCGGCGTCGTCGGGTCGGCCGCGCTCGGTGTCGAGCCCTAGGATGGGTAGGTCCAATCTCCATCATGAAACGGGTTCGACGACTCATGTCCGCCATAACCCGCGATGAGGTCGCTCACCTCGCCCGGCTGTCCCGGCTGGCACTGGCCGACGACGAGCTCGACCACTTCGCCGCCCAGCTCGACCAGATCGTCGGCGCCGTCGCCCGCGTCGCGGAGGTGGCGGCCGACGACATCCCGCCGTCCTCGCACGCGCTTCCGCTGACCAACGTGTTCCGGCCCGACGACGTACGGCCCGGCCTCACGCCCGAGGGCGCCCTGTCCGGCGCGCCCGCCGTGGAGGACGACCGCTTCCGCGTGCCGCGGATCCTCGGGGAGGAAGAATGAGCTTGATTCGCAAGACCGCCGCCGAGCTCGGCGCGCTGGTCGCCTCCCGAGAGGTCACCGCCGTCGAGGTCGCCCAGGCCCACCTCGACCGGATCGCCGAGGTCGACGGCCGGGTCAACGCCTTCCTGCACGTGGACGCGGAGTCCGCGCTGGCGCAGGCCCGCGCGGTCGACGAGCGCATCGCCGCCGGTGAGACCCTCGGGCCGCTCGCCGGGGTGCCGATCGCGCACAAGGACGTGTTCACCACGACCGGCATGCCGACGACCGCCGGCTCGAAGATCCTCGAAGGCTGGCAGCCGCCGTATGACGCGACCGTGACCCGCCGCCTGCGCGAGGCGGGCCTGGTGATCCTCGGCAAGACCAACCTGGACGAGTTCGCCATGGGGTCGTCCACGGAGAACTCGGCGTACGGCCCGACGCACAACCCCTGGGACCTGTCCCGGATCCCCGGCGGTTCTTCCGGCGGTTCGTCGGCCGCGGTGTCCGCCTACGAGGCCCCGCTGTCCACCGGCACCGACACCGGCGGCTCGATCCGGCAGCCCGCGGCGGTGACCGGCATCGTCGGCATGAAGCCGACGTACGGCGGCTCGTCCCGCTACGGGCTGATCGCGTTCGCGTCCTCGCTCGACACGCCCGGTCCGTTCGCCCGCAACGTGCTCGACGCGGCGCTGCTGCACGAGGCCTTCTCGGGCCACGACCCGCTCGACTCGACCTCGATCGACGCGCCGGTCCCGCAGGTCGTCGAGGCCGCGCTGCACGCCGACGTGGCGGGCATGCGGGTCGGCGTGGTCAAGGAGTTCGGCGGGGAGGGCTACCAGCCCGGCGTCCTCGCCCGGTTCAACGAGGCCGTCGAACTGCTGGAGTCGCTCGGGGCCAAGGTCGTCGAGGTCTCCTGCCCGACCTTCACGTACGCGCTGCCCGCGTACTACCTGATCGCGCCCTCGGAGTGCTCGTCCAACCTGGCCCGCTTCGACGCCATGCGGTACGGCCTGCGCGTCGGCGACGACGGCACCCGCAGCGCCGAGGAGGTCATGGCCCTGACCCGGGCGGCCGGCTTCGGGCCCGAGGTCAAGCGGCGCATCATGCTCGGCACGTACGCCCTGTCGTCCGGCTACTACGACGCCTACTACGGGCAGGCCCAGAAGGTCCGCACGCTGATCATGCGCGACTTCGAGGCGGCCTTCCAGCAGGTGGACGTGCTGGTCTCGCCGACCACGCCGACCACCGCGTTCCCGATCGGGGAGCGGGCCGACGACCCGATGGCGATGTACCTCGCCGACCTGTGCACGATCCCGACCAACCTGGCCGGCAACGCGGCGATCTCGGTGCCGTGCGGCCTGGCCGACGAGGACGGATTGCCGGTCGGACTGCAGGTCATGGCCCCGGTCCTGGCCGACGACCGCTGCTACCGGGTCGGCGCCGCCGTGGAGAAGGCCTTCGAGAGCCGGTGGGGCGGCCCGCTGCTGTCCCGCGCGCCCGCGCTCTAGTCGCCGAGGGGAGGGGAACGGCGGCATGATCACCCGCATCGAGATCGACGGCTTCAAGTCCTTCCTGGACTTCAAGCTCGACGTCCCGCCGTTCCTCGCCCTCGTCGGCCCCAACTCCAGCGGCAAGTCCAACCTGTTCGACGCGCTGGAGTACCTGCGCAATACGAACTGGGGCGACGAGGATTCCCTGCTCGCGTCCCGCCGTGGACGGCCGCACGAGCTGTTTCACAGAGTGAGCAAGGGCAGGCCGGTGACGTGGTTCGAGGTTCATGCCCTCACCGTCACGACCATAGGGAACGGGCTCTTCACGGACTGGCACGGAAGCGGCGCGGATCTGGGCGAAGACGGCATCCCGATATCGCTGGCGCTCGACCGCCCAGAGTCCGTTGACGTTCTTGACGGGTTGTCCCCGTGGAGGATCGAGAAGCACGCCGAGGCCGCGCTGGAGATGGCCCGGGCACTGCGGGTTCTCGACGAGGAGAAATCCGGCCCTCGGCACTACCTGCGGTTGCAGCGTTCGGAACTCGATAGCTGGCGTTTGCACCAGCCCGACCCCGATCGCTTGAGGGGCTGGTCGTCGGCGGCGGATCACGGACCGCTGCGGGCGGACGGGAGCAATCTGGCTACCGTCCTCGGGCGACTCAAAACGCAGGGGGCGATCGAGGAACTGCTGGTGGACCTCGTGGCGCTGATCCCGGATCTGACCGGGATCGAGCCGATTCTGGACGAGCGGCGCCAGGAGTGGACGTTCGACGTGCTCGTGGACGGCCAGGGGGCGATACCAAGCACGCTGCTGTCCGACGGAACGCTCAGGGTCATCGCGTTGCTGGCCGCGCTCCACGACCCGGATCACGCGGGGGTGCTACTCATCGAGGAGATCGAGAACGGTCTGCACCCCAGCCGCCTCGCGGAACTGCTTCGCAGGATCCAGGGCAGGGTCACCGATCTCAACGATCCGGAGTGCGTCAACCGGCCGCTGCGGCAGGTGATCCTCACCACGCACTCGCCGGTGGTCGTCTCTGAGCTGTACCGCCTCCGGCCGGACGCGCTGGTCTTCCTCGACACCGCCGTACGCGTGGATCCCGACAACGACCGGATCTCCCGGGTCACCGTGGCCAAGCCGGTACGGTCGGAGGGAGAGCCCGGCACGTTCGTCTCTCCGCGCCAGGTGCGCAAGTATCTGAGCGCGGTGGGCGAGGTGCCATGAGCAGGCCCCTGGTGCCCGGACTTATCGCCGAGGGGGAGACCGACGAGGTCTTCCTCGGCGTCGTGATCTCGCGGCAGCTTCGCGAACTCACCGTGCAGTCTTCTCGCTGTGCGGTCGACGTGGAGAGCACCGAGATCGGCGCCTGCCGATCGATCTACGATCACGACAGGATGACCGGCGCACTGCGCGAGTTGGCGAGCGACTGCCATCTGCTCTTCGTGCACAACGACCACAGGGAGCGGGACAAGGCGGACCGCGTCGTGAGGAACTCGGGACTGCCCACACCGGTGATCGCGCTGGTGCCGATCCAGGAGACCGAGGCGTGGCTCCTCGCGGACGTCGGCGTGTGGCGCCGGTTGAGCGGGAGCGACCACGGACGGCTGCCCGCCCGCCCGCGGGACGTCGAGAAGATCGCGGATCCCAAAAAGGTGCTTGCCGAGGTGGCGCCGCGCCGCGGCAAACCCGTTCGTGACTACTTCGAATACATCGCTCGTAACATCGACCTCGACGTCCTCGCCCAGGTGCCCGCGTACGCGGACTGGGTCTCCGACGCGAGGAACGCATTGAAGGGACTTGGTTACCTGTGAGCAGCACTGAGACGCTCATGCCGTACGACGAGGCGCTGGAGCGCTTCGAGCCGGTGCTGGGGCTGGAGACGCACGTCGAGCTGGGCACCGCCTCGAAGATGTTCTGCGGCTGCCCGACGACCTTCGGCGCGCCGCCGAACACGCAGGTCTGCCCGGTGTGCCTGGCGCTGCCCGGCTCGCTGCCGGTGGCCAACGAGAAGGCGATCGAGTCGACGATCCGGATCGGCCTCGCGCTGAACTGCACCATCGCGAAGTGGTGCAGGTTCGCCCGGAAGAACTACTTCTATCCGGACATGCCGAAGAACTACCAGATCAGCCAGTACGACGAGCCGCTGTGCACGGACGGCTACCTGGACGTCGAGGTGGATGGGAAGATCGTCCGCGTGGAGATCGAGCGGGTGCACCTTGAGGAGGACACCGGCAAGTCGACCCACGTCGGAGGCGCGACCGGGCGGATCCACGGCGCGGACTACTCGATCGTCGACTACAACCGGGCCGGCATCCCGCTCGTCGAGATCGTGACCAAGCCGATCGCGGGCACCGACCGGCTCGCCCCGGAGGTCGCCCGCGCGTACGTCACCGAGCTGCGCGAGGTGATGCGCTCCCTCGGCGTGTCCGACGTGCGGATGGAGCAGGGCTCGCTGCGCTGCGACGTGAACGTCTCGCTGATGCCGCGAGGCTCGGCCGAGTGGGGCACCCGTACGGAGACCAAGAACGTCAACTCGCTGCGCAGCGTCGAGCGGGCGGTCCGCGGGGAGATCGAGCGCCAGGCGGCCATCCTCGCCGAGGGCGGCCGGATCGTGCAGGAGACCCGCCACTTCCACGAGGACACCGGGCAGACGACCTCCGGGCGGTCGAAGGAGGAGGCGCAGGACTACCGCTACTTCCCCGAGCCCGACCTGCTGCCGATCGCGCCCGACCCGGCCTGGGTCGAGTCGCTGAAGGCGGCGCTGCCCGAGCTCCCGTCGGCGCGGCGCAAGCGGCTCCAGCAGGAGTGGGGCGTGTCCGACCTGGACATGGCCGCCATGCACAACGCCGACGCGATCGACCTGGTCGAGGCCACGGTGGCCGCGGGCGCCCCCGCCGCCGACGCGCGCAAGTGGTGGATGGGCGAGCTGGCCCGGCGGGCCAACGAGTCGGCCACGGCGCTCGCCGACCTGCCGATCACCCCGGCGCAGGTCGCCCGGGTGACCGAGTTGGTCGCCTCCGGCGCGCTGAACGACAAGCTGGCCCGCCAGGTGCTCGAGGGCGTGCTCGCCGGCGAGGGCGGCCCGGACGAGGTCGTGGAGAAGCGCGGTCTCCAGGTGGTCAGCGACGAGGGCGAGCTGTCGGCGATCATCGACAAGGTGCTGGCGGACAACGCCGACGCCGCGGAGAAGGTGCGCGGCGGGAAGATCGCTGCCGTGGGCGCGCTGGTCGGCGGCGTGATGAAGGCCAGCCGGGGCAAGGCGGACGCGGGCCGGGCCCGTGAGCTGATCCTGGAGAAGCTCGGCGTCCAGGGCTAGGGAATGCCTGACGGGAATGCCTGACGAGCGCCGCCTTGCAAGGATCCGGTGAGGCGCCGTCGGGACGCCACCTGTAGCAGGGCGTGAAACGGCCGGTCACGGTTCCGCGTGGCCGGCCGTCGGCCTGTCCCGGCCGGATCGCTCCCGACACGAGCGTGGAAGGTGTTGCTTCATGACATATCCAGCGGAGGGTGTTTTAGGGTTAACTGATCGGAGTTGACCTTGAGCCGGAGGAGACCGAGGCGTGCGTAACGCCGGAGCGTCCGTCGACCCGCCCACGGATCCGTCCGGGGCGGCGTCCGTTCCTCCGCACAAACACCCGGTGCGCCGCGTCACCTCGCTGCCCCGCGGGGTCTCGGCCCTCCCGCGAGGGGTGTCGGCCGACATCTTCGCCGAGCCTCCCGCTCCCGCCGCTCCGGCGGTCAAGCCGTCCGGTAACGGAAACCTCCCGCCGCCGGCTCCGCCGGTCGAGCCGTGGCGGGTCCCGGAGCGCCCGGCGTCCGACGAACCCGTTGTCGTCCCGCCGCCGGACCTCGAACTGCTGGACCCCGTTCCCCGGAGCCGTACGCTCCGCCGTGCGCTGATCGGCCTGGCGGTGCTGCTCCTGGCGCTCTATCTCGTGCCGGCCGTCTCGATGGCGGGGAAGGTCCTGCCCGGCACGATGGTGCTCGGCGTGGACATCGGCGGGCAGAGCAGGGCCGAGGCCGTCGCCACGCTGCGCGAACGGCTGTACGCCCAGGTCAGGACGCCGCTGATC
This sequence comes from Microbispora siamensis, assembly GCF_016863095.1. GTDB lineage: Bacteria > Actinomycetota > Actinomycetes > Streptosporangiales > Streptosporangiaceae > Microbispora > Microbispora siamensis. The sequence goes on from NZ_BOOF01000004.1 coordinate 140,918, forward strand.
GTGCGGCAGGGCACGCGGCGGCTGACCGTGGACCCGCAGCAGGCCGGTCTGATGCTCGACGCCGAGGCCACCGTCCGCGCCGCGCCGGGAGGCTTCCCCAGCCCGCTGGAAGTGTGGAGCGCGCTGACCGGCAGCCGTGAGGTGAAGCCGGTCGTGTCGGTGGACCGCCGCAAACTCGACGAGGTGGTGGCCAGGCACATCGCCGCGCCACTGGAGCGCCCGGGGCGCGAGGGCGACGTCTCGTTCGACGGGGTCACCCCGGTCGCGAGGTATCCGCGAGAGGGCCGCGTCATCGACAGGAGAGCGACGGCCGACCAGATCGTCAGGGGATACCTCGACCCCGAGGCCGTCGTCGTGGTGCCCACGTCGACGGACCTGCCGCACATCACCCGTGCCGAGGTGCGGCGCGCCCTGCGCTGGGCGAGACGTGCGGTGGCCGCGCCGCTCACGCTGACCAACGGAACCGCCTCCGTCAGCCTGTCGCAGGCCACACTGGCGCGGCACCTGACGTTCGCGCCCGACGGCGCGGTCCTGCGGCCGCGCTTCGATGCCGAGGGGGCGGTCGCCGGCGTCGAGCCCGCGCTGGTCGGCACCGCGCGGGCGGCCCGCGACGCCACTTTCACGGTCAAGGACGGCCGGCCTGTCCTGGTGCCCGGCAGGCCGGGCGACCGGGTGGACACCGACCGCCTCGCCGCGGACGTGCTGACCGCCCTCGACGGCGGCAGCCGTACGGTGGCCGTGGCGGTCGTGAACGGGCCGCCGCGGGTCACCGACGACGCGGCGCAGCGGATGGGGGTCCGGGAGGAGGTCGGCCGTTTCACCACCTCCTACGCCTGCTGCCCGCAGAGCGCGGGCAACATCCGCGCGGCCGCCGCGCTCCTCGACGGCCGCCTGGTGGAACCGGGGGAGACGTTCTCGTTCAACGAGGTCGTCGGCCCGCGCACCGCGGCGGCGGGCTTCGACGGCATCGGCCCCACCATGATTCACGGCCGGGCCGGCACGGAGGCGGCGGGGATGACCCAGGTCGCGACCACCCTGATGAACGCCGTGATCCGGGCGGGGCTTCGCGTCGCCGAGCACACCCCGCCGGAGGTCCACGCCTCTCACCTGCCGATCGGCACCGAGGCCACGGTGTCGTTCCCCGGCCCCGACCTGCGGTGGAAGAACGACTCGCCGTACGGCGTGCTCGTCCAGGCGTCCGCCACCGGCACTTCGCTGACCGTGACGCTGTGGAGCACCAAGCGGTACGACGTGGACCTGCAGGGGCCGGTCGTCGGGCAGCGGGTGTCGCTGCCCGCAGTGACCGGTCACGGGTCCGGCTGCGTGGCGACGCAGGGGCAGCCCGGTTTCACCGCCGCGGTGACGCGGGTGCTGCGGCAGGACGGTCAGGTGGTCTCCCGGCAGACCTTCCGCGCCTCCTACCGCGCCCGGGCCGGGGTGGTCTGCGGCTGATCAAGAGCAAGGCGCTGATCAAGAGGAGGCGCTGATCAAGAGGAGGCGCTGATCAGGAGGGCCGCACCACCAGGATCCGATCGTCGCCGTCCCTGGGGGTTCCGCGCCCGTCCCGGTTGCTGGTGCTCACCCACAACGTGCCGTCGGGCGCGGTGGCCACAGCGCGCAGCCTGCCGTACTCGCCCGTGTACAGGGCGGTGGGACGGCCGACGCGGCCCGAGGCGTCCACCGGCACGCGCCACAGGCGCTCGCCGCGCAGCGCCGCGGCCCACAGCGCCCCCCGGGCGTACGCGAGGCCGGACGGCGACGCCTCGGCGGTCGACCAGGTGAGCAGCGGGTCGGTGTATCCGGGCCGGTGGCCCACCCCCTCGACCTCCGGCCAGCCGTAGTTGCGGCCCTTCTCGATGAGGTTGATCTCGTCATAGGTGTTCTGGCCGAACTCGGTGGCGTACATGCGCCCCCGGTCGTCCCAGGCCAGGCCCTGCACGTTGCGGTGCCCGTAGGTCCACACGAGGGTGCCGAAGGGGTTGCCCGGGGCGGGCCGGCCGTCGGCCGTCATGCGCAGGATCTTGCCGCCCAGCGAGTTCCTGTCCTGGGCCATGCCGCGTTCGCCGGTCTCCCCCGTCGAGGCGTACAGGTAGCCGTCGGGGCCGAAGGCGAGGCGGCCCCCGTTGTGGATGGCCCCCTTCGGGATGCCGGTGACGATCACCCGGTGGTCGGAGAGCCGCCCGTCGTAGCGGTAGCGGACGATCCGGTTGTCGTGCTCTGCCGTGAAGTAGACGAAGACGAGGTGGTCGGTGGCGTAGCGGGGCGATACGGCCACACCCAGCAGGCCGCCCTCGCCGCTCGCGGACACGCCCTGGATCACGGCGACCTCGTGGACCTCGCCGCGCGGCGTGACCCGCAGCAGCCGCGCCGACTCGCGCTCGGTCACCAGCGCGTCGCCGCCGGGCAGGAACGCGATCGCCCAAGGCACCGCGAGACCGGTGACCAGCGTGCGCGGCGCGGCCGGCGTGACGTTCGTCTCACCGTTGCCCGAAGCCGTGCCCGAAGCCGTGCCCGGAGTCGCGCCCGCGCCGGCACTCGCAGGGGCACTCGCGGCGGTGCCGGTGACGTCGCTCGCGGCGGGCAGCGGCGGGGGAGTCCTGCCCCCGCCCTCCTGCCCCGGCGCGCACGCCACGGTCGCCGTCAGAAGGGCCGCACCCAGGAGCGCCGCGCCCACGCCATGCCTGTTCGCCATCCCCGATGACCTCCTCACCTACCCATACTCGCTGGCGGGGGCGATGGTTCCCTAGGTTGTTCCTCGTGAAGATCTGGGTCGCATCACAGGACATCGCCGACGCGCTCACGGAACTGCCCGAAGGGCTCCCTGCCCTCGACTGCGCCGTGTACGACGGGAAGACGCCGCCGCCCGGCCCGCCCGAGGAGGTGGAGATCTGGGTGCCGCCGCTGGTCCCGGTGCCGGACATCCCCGGCCTTCTGGGCCGCATGACGAACCTCCGCCTGCTGCAGACCGTGACCGCGGGGGTCGAGCCCTACCTGCCGCACGTGCCGCCGAAGGCGGTCCTGTGCAACGCGCGGGGCGTCCACGACGCGGGCACGGCCGAGTGGGCGGTGGGCGCGATGATCGCGATGCTGCGGGAGTTCCCCGGTTTCGCGGCCGCCCAGGCCAGACGCGAGTGGACCTACCACCACACCGGCGTCCTCGCCGACTCCACCGTGCTGATCGTCGGGTACGGCTCGATCGGCGAGGCGCTCGAACGGCGTCTGGCCGGATTCGAGGTGGACATCGTCCGGGTGGCGCGCACGGCCAGGGACAACGTCCACGGACAGGACGAACTGCCGGCGCTGCTGCCCGCCGCGGACGTGGTCGTGCTGCTGGTGCCCGCCACGGCCGGGACGGCCGGTCTGGTGGACGCCCGGTTCCTCGCCCGGATGAAGGACGGCGCGCTGCTGGTGAACGCCGCGCGCGGGTCGGTCGTGGACATGGACGCGCTGCTCGCCGAGTTGCGGGCGGGCAGGCTGCGGGCGGCGCTCGACGTCACCCCCGTCGAACCGCTGCCGTCCGATCACCCGCTCTGGACCGCGCCGGGGGTGTTCATCACCCCGCACGTCGCCGGCAGCACGCCCGCGTCCGTACGGCGTACACGGAGGCTGGTGCGGGAACAGGTCATCCGTCATCTGACGGGCCGTCCACTCGATAACATGATCACCGGGCATTACTGACCGCTCCATTAAGGATTCCGGAACGTGGCTGCCTCGTGACCTGGGGTGCGTACGGTGAAGCTCAGCGTGCGCGGCTGGTTATCAGATCGGTGACGACTCGCTCGTTGTCCCCCTCTCGATCAGCGGCAGTGCGCACACTGGCCATGTGACAGGGAGAGTAAAGCCGAGTCGAGAACGGGAGGGGCAGTGACGACACACCCCACCGAACCCGGCGACGCTTATGCGACTCCGGCCTCCACCGAAACCCCGGAGGACACGACGGCCGGCGGTGAAGCGGCGACAGGTGCAGAGGCGACGCGCGTGAAAGTCAGGCGTGACCCCCGGGTCCCACTCACCACCGCGGCCGGGCTCGGCGCGGTGGCGGTCGTCGTGGCCCTGGTCACCGGAGGCTCGGCGCCGGTCGTGACCGCGATCGCGGGGGTCGTCACCGGCCTGCTCGCGGCCATCTCGCTGATCATGGCCGCCTCCCGCGTCGTCCCGGCCCACCGGCGCCAGCCGGGCGCGTGGCGGTGGATGGCCGCCGGGTCGCTGACCTGGCTCCTCGGCGTCGGCGTACGTCCCGTGGCCGACGGCACGCCGTTCGTGCTCACGTTCGCCGACCTGCTCCTGCTCGTCGGGTCGGTGCTGCTCGCGATCGGCTGCGGCCTGTCCGTGAAACCACCCGCGTTCACGCGCGGGGTGATACGTCAGGCGGCCGACGCCTACCTGGGCGCGGCGTCGGTCTTCACCGTGGCCTGGGTCGCCGTGCTCGGCCCGGCGTTCAGGAAGGCGGAGGACACCGGAGCGTTCTTCGTCGCGCTCGCGCTGCCCCTGGTCTGCCTGCTCGCGACGTGCGCGGTGACACCGGCCGTGGCGGCGTCCCGGTCGGGCAACCGGGTGGTCGGGCTCACCGGCGTAGGGGTGCTCACCGCGATAACCGTGGCGGAGATGGCCACGGCCCTCGCCCGTCTCGACGGCGACACCCCGCCGCTCGCGGCGGGGCTCGTCGTCCCGGCCATGCTGCTGGTCCTCGCCGTCGCCCCGTGGGTACAGGAGGACCGGCCGGCCAGGCCGCTGCCCGCCGCGCTGACGGCCGCCACCCCGCTCGTGCTGGTCGCCGCCGCCACGCTGGTCGCCACCCTGTACGCGATCGGGAGCAGCCGCGACGCCGCCCTGGTCGTCGTGGCCTCCTCGGTCGTTCTCGTCCTGCTCGGCCGGCTGTTCGTGCTCCTGGTCGAGACCGCGGGCATGCGCCGCCTCGTCGACGTCGGCGAGCAGCAACTGCGCAGGCTCGCCGAGAACACCGGCGACGTCGTGCTCGTGTGCGACCCCGGCGGCGTCATCCAGGAGGTGGGTCCAGGCCTCGAGACGACGTACGGCTACCGCCCCGAGGACCTCGCCTGCCGGCCGATCTTCGACTACATCCACCCCGAGGACCTGCCGGCCGTACAGGCTCTGCTCGACCGCATGACGGACGAGGACGACGGGCCCGGGCAGGAGGGCGGCACCCGCATCTCCTGCCGGTTCCGCGCCTCCGACGGCACCTGGCGTCCCACCGAGTCGGTCGCCGCCCGGCACGTACGCGACGACGACCTCGTCCTGGTCACGATCCGCGACCTCAGCGACCAGGTGGCCCTGCGCAACCAGGTCACCCACCTGACCTTCCACGACGGGGTCACCGGGCTGCCCAACCGGGCCTACTTCGAGGAACGCGCCAGGGACGTGCTCAGCCGCCGCGGTGCCGGCGGGACCGCGGTGATCTTCCTGGACCTCGACGGCTTCACCTCCGTCAACGACTCCGTCGGCCACGCCAGCGGCGACCACCTGCTCGGCCAGGCCGCCCGCCGCCTGCGCTCGGCCGTACGGGCCGACGACACGCTCGCCCGGTGGGGCGGGGACGAGTTCGCGGTGCTGCTTGAGGGCGGCGCGTCCGGCGGAGCCGACGCGCAGACCGCCATCGACCTGGCCGAGCGGCTCGTACGCGCGGTCTCGAACGAGCCGTTCCGGGTCGCGGACCGGGACGTCGCGCTGACGGCCAGCGTCGGCGTCGCGTTCGCCGAGGAGGACCTGCCTCCCGGTGACCTGCTGCGCAACGCCGACGTGGCGATGTCGCGGGCAAAGGAACTCGGCGGGCGGCGGGTGGAGGTCTTCGCCACCCACATGCACGCCGACGTCCTGCGCCGCCTGGAGATAGCCTCCGACCTGCAGCGGGCGCTGCTGGAGAACCAGTTCGCGATCGAGTACCAGCCCGTGGTCGACCTGGCCACGTCGCGGGTGACCGCCGTCGAGGCGCTGGTGCGCTGGTGGCGGGGCAGCACGTTCGTGCCGCCGGAGCAGTTCCTCGGGCCCGCCGAGGACACCGGGATCATCGTGCCGCTCAGCGAGTGGATCCTGCGCGAGGCGTGCCGCGAGGTGGCGGCCTGGCGCGCGTCGTCCTGGGACATCGGGCTGGCGCTCAACCTGTCCGCACGGCAGATCATGGCCCCGCGCTTCGTGGAGACCGTGGCGGAGGCGCTGAGCGAGAGCGGGCTGCCGGCCAGCGCGCTGACCCTCGAGGTCATCGAGGAGATGCTGGTCGAGGACGCCGGGGAGATGATCAGCAGGCTCTCGGAGCTGAGGACCCTCGGCGTACGGCTGGCCATCGACGACTTCGGCACCGGCTACGCGTCGCTCGCGTTCCTGCGCCAGCTGCCGGTCGACATGATCAAGATCGACCCGTCGTTCGTCTCCGGGCTCGGCCGCGACGACACGCTGACCCTGCTGACGAAGACGATCGTGCAACTCGGCAACGACCTCGGCCTGATCGTCGTCGCCGAGGGCATCGAGCGTCCCGAGCAACTCGACCTGCTGCGCAAGATGGGCTGCACACGCGGCCAGGGCTATCTGGTGGCCCGCCCCATGACCGCACGCGGCGTCGACTCCCTGATGCCCACGACCACCCTCCAGAACACGGCTTAGCCGCGTTCCCCGCGTCGCTCGTATGGGCGCTTAGATCCGCCGGGTCGTGCCGGAGGCGCGCCATGGGCACTTCCTCGTCGCGCTTGGTCGCTTCGCTCCCGCGCGCTCCTCAGTCCAGACCGGCGGCGCGCCCATCCGGCTCGCTCGGTGTCCCGGGGCGCTGGAGGGGCGCCGGGTGGCATAACCTGGGAGTCCGTTGTGGGTGTCTTGGATGGCGAGACGGGCGTCCCAGATGATTTGACGTGGAGGCGCTCCATCGGACATCGTTGTAGCCATGCATAGCGGTGGGATCCTCGTAGTACTTCGCAGGCGCGCAGCCTGACGAAGCACTCGGTCCTGCGCGCGCCCCAGCTCCGCCCAGCGGATGGGGCATTTTTTATGCCAGGAGTCACGCCAAGCAGCCCAGCCACAAGCAAGCTCAGCCACAAGGAACGAGCCGATGACCGAGAAAATGACAGGTGCCCAGGCCCTCGTGCGGGCGCTGGAGCAGGTCGGGGTCGACACGGTGTTCGGGATCCCCGGCGGGGCCATTCTCCCCGCCTACGATCCCCTCTACGACTCGACCAAGGTCCGGCACGTGCTTGTACGGCACGAGCAGGGCGCCGGCCACGCGGCCGAGGGGTACGCGCAGGCGACCGGCAGAGTCGGGGTGTGCATGGCCACCAGCGGCCCGGGAGCGACCAACCTGGTCACCCCGATCGCCGACGCCTACATGGACTCGGTGCCGATCGTCGCGATCACCGGGCAGGTGGCCTCGCCGCTGATCGGGACCGACGCCTTCCAGGAGGCCGACATCTCCGGCATCACGATGCCGATCACCAAGCACAACTTCCTGGTCACCAACGCCGATGACATCCCGCGGACCATCGCCGAGGCGTTCCACGTCGCCTCCACCGGGCGCCCGGGACCGGTCCTGGTGGACATCTCCAAGGACGCCCTGCAGGCCACGACCACCTTCTCCTGGCCGCCGGTCATGCAGCTGCCCGGCTACCGTCCGGTGACCCGGCCGCACTCCAAGCAGATCCGCGAGGCGGCCCGGCTGATGACCGAGGCGAAGCGCCCGGTGTTCTACGTCGGCGGCGGCGTGCACAAGGCGCGGGCCTCGGCCGAGCTGCTGGAGCTGGCCGAGCTGACCGGCATCCCGGTGGTCACCACGCTGATGGCGCGGGGCACCTTCCCCGACAGCCACCCCCAGCACATGGGCATGCCCGGCATGCACGGCAGCGTGGCCGCGGTCGGCGCGCTGCAGCGCTCGGACCTGCTGATCGCGCTCGGCACCCGCTTCGACGACCGGGTCACCGGTGAGCTGTCCAGCTTCGCGCCGAACGCGAAGGTGATCCACGCCGACATCGACCCGGCCGAGATCTCCAAGAACCGGCACGCGGATGTGCCGATCGTGGGCGACTGCCGCGAGGTGATCGGGGATCTGATCACGGCGGTGCGGGCCGAGCAGGCCGACGGCCGCAAGGGCGACTACACCGAGTGGTGGCGGATCCTCAACGGCTACAAGGAGACCTACCCGCTGGGGTACGAGGAGTTCGCCGACGGGTCGCTGGCCCCGCAGTACGTGATCGAGCGGCTGAGCGCGCTGGTGGGCCCGGAGGCGATCTACACCGCGGGCGTCGGCCAGCACCAGATGTGGGCCGCGCAGTTCATCAAGTACGAGCACCCGGGGACGTTCATCAACTCCGGCGGTGCGGGCACGATGGGCTTTTCCGTCCCGGCCGCCATGGGCGCCAAGATGGGCTGCCCGGACAAGGTCGTGTGGGCGATCGACGGTGACGGTTGTTTCCAGATGACCAACCAGGAGCTGGCGACCTGCGCGATCGAGGGTGTGCCGATCAAGGTGGCGGTCATCAACAACGGCAACCTCGGCATGGTCCGCCAGTGGCAGACGCTGTTCTACGACGAGCGGTACTCCAACACCGACCTCCAGCGGGTCAAGCGGATTCCCGACTTCGTGAAGCTCGCCGAGGCGTACGGTTGTGTCGGCCTGCGGTGTGAGCGTCCGGAGGACGTGGACGAGACGATCCGCAAGGCCATGGAGATCAACGACGTGCCGGTGGTGGTCGACTTCGTCGTGCACCAGGACGCGATGGTCTGGCCGATGGTGGCCGCCGGCACCAGCAACGACGACATCAAGTACGCCCGCGACATGGCGCCGAACTGGGAGGGTGGAGAATGAGCCCCGCCCCGGCCCGACCCGATCACGACCAGCAGTGCGAGGAGATGGCATGAGCGAGCGCAGCGAGCGAATCAGCAAGCACAGCGCCTGGCGAATGCCGCTCCGAGCCGAAGGCGAGGAGATGGCATGAGCCGCCACACGCTGTCCGTCCTGGTGGAGAACAAGCCGGGCGTGCTGGCCCGGGTCGCCGCCCTGTTCAGCCGCCGCGGGTTCAACATCGACTCGCTGGCGGTCGGGCCCACGGAGCACGACGACATCTCGCGGATGACCATCGTCGTCAACGTGGAGGACCTCCCGCTGGAGCAGGTCACCAAGCAGCTCAACAAGCTGGTCAACGTCATCAAGATCGTCGAGCTCGACAACAGCCAGTCGGTGCAGCGCGAGCTGATGTTGATCAAGGTGCGGACCGACTCCGAGAGCCGGTCGCACGTCCTCGAACTCGTGAACCTCTTCCGGGCACGCTGCGTTGACGTGGCCCCGGACGCGGTCACGATCGAGGTCACCGGGACGACCGACAAGCTGGAGGCGTTCGTCCGGGTCCTTGAGCCGTACGGCATCAAGGAGCTCGTGCAGTCGGGCATGGTGGCCATCGGCCGCGGCGCCCGTTCCATCACCGACCGCTCGCTTCGCGCCCTCGACCGCAGCGCATAGCTCCTATGGCAGGCACGTCGCGACGGACAACCCGTGAAAGGCAAGCAAGTGACTGAGATCTTCTACGACGACGACGCCGACCTGTCGATCATCCAGGGCCGCCACGTCGCGGTGCTGGGTTACGGCAGCCAGGGCCACGCGCACGCGCTGAGCCTGCGTGACTCCGGTGTGGACGTCCGGGTCGGTCTGCCCGAGGGCTCCAAGAGCCGGGAGAAGGCCGAGGCCGACGGCCTGCGCGTGCTGTCGCCGGGCGAGGCCGTCGAAGAGGCCGACCTCACGATGATCCTCGCGCCGGACCACATCCAGCGGCACCTGTACGCCGAGCACGTCGCGCCGAACCTCGTCGAGGGCGACGCGCTGTTCTTCGGCCACGGCCTCAACATCCGCTACGGGCTCATCGAGGCCCCGGCGGGCGTCGACGTGGCCATGGTGGCGCCGAAGGGCCCGGGTCACCTCGTCCGCCGTCAGTACTCCGCCGGTCGCGGCGTGCCCTGTCTGGTCGCCGTCGAGCGTGACGCCACCGGCAACGCCTGGCCGCTCGTGCTGTCGTACGCCAAGGGCATCGGCGGCACCCGCGCCGGCGCGCTGAAGACGACCTTCACCGAGGAGACCGAGACCGACCTGTTCGGCGAGCAGGCCGTGCTGTGCGGCGGCGTCTCCGAGCTGATCAAGGCCGGGTTCGAGACCCTGATCGAGGCCGGCTACCAGCCGGAGGTCGCCTACTTCGAGTGCCTCCACGAGATGAAGCTGATCGTGGACCTGATGTACGAGGGCGGCATCTCCAAGATGTACTGGTCGGTGTCCGACACCGCCGAGTACGGCGGCTACACCCGTGGCCCGCGCGTGGTCAACGAGGAGACCAAGAAGGAGATGCGCCGCATCCTGGACGAGATCCAGGACGGCCGCTTCGCCCGCGAGCTGGTCGAGGAGTTCGACTCCGGCCAGACCAACTTCAAGCGCTACCGCGAGGAGCTGGCGGGCCACTCGATCGAGCAGACCGGCGGCAAGCTCCGCCCGATGATGAGCTGGCTCAAGGGCGAGCAGGCCTGAGGTTCGCGAACCGCTGCGTGACCGCGGCGCCGCGCCCCGCCGACGAGGTGGGGAGCGGCGCCGCGTCGCGTTTCAGGACACCAGGGCGAGAGGGATCAGCACTGGGCGGGCTTGAGCCAGGAGCACTCGAGGTCTCCGGCGGAAGGAGCCGGTTCGGCGGCCTCCTGCGGCGGCGACCCGGGAGTCACGCTGCGGGCGGCCGCCGTCTCGTCCACCGCGGCCTTCCTGGTGAACTGGGCCAGCCTGACGGCGACGCGGTCCTCCAGGTCCCGCGGCGCTCCGGACAGGTAGCCGTTGCTGATGACCGAGAAGACCAGCGGCTCGCCGTCCGCGCTGGTCACGTAGCCCGACAGCGCGGTCACGCCGGTCAGCGAGCCGGTCTTGGCGTGCACGTTCCCGGCCGCCGGCGTGCCGCCCATCCTGCTGCGCAGCGTGCCGCCGACCATCCGGTCCGCCTCTCCCGCGATCGGCAGGGCGGCGTACCAGGTGGGGAACCAGGGCTTGCCGCGCACCGCCGCGAGCAGGGCCGTGATTCCGGCCGGCGTCAGGGCGTCCACCCGGGACAGGCCGGAGCCGTCCCGCAGCCGCAGCGTCTTGACGCCGTTCGCCTGCGCGAACGCGGTCGTCACGGCGAGTCCGGCCGCCCACGTCCCCGTGCCGGAGACCTTGCGTCCCATCGTCTTGGTGAGGATCTCCGCGTGCATGTTGTTGCTCAGCTTCAGGAACGGCACGAGCAGGTCGCCGAGGGTCATCGACTGGCGTGAGGCGACCGTGGCCGTCTTGGCCGGGGCGGTCCCGCGCACGGTCGGCCCGAGCACCTTCACGCCGTGCCGGGTCAGCCCCTCCCGGAACAGGGTGGCCGCGTAGAGCGTGGGGTCCCACACCGCGACCCACTCGTCGTACGGCTCGGAGACCGTGCCGGTGACCACGACGGTGTTGGTGCCGTGCTGCCGCTCGACGAGCACGTCCGTCTCGTCGCCGGTGACGGCCCTGTTCACGATCTTCACGTATCCGGTCGCCGGCGTGGTGGACACCTTGGCGGCCTTGCCGGGGCCGTCTCCGGGCGCGACCGAGACGATCACCGAGCCCGCGTCGTAGTCGGTGTCGGGCGACGCGGTCAGCGCGGAGATCTGCCCGGCGTAGTAGTACGGCTCGTCGTCCCAGGCCCAGTCGGTGCCGAGCCGTACATCGTCGAACCAGGTGTCGTCGGCGACCAGCCGTCCCGTGACGACCTTGACCCCGGCCGCCGCGACCTCGGCGGCGAGCGCGTCGTAGTCGGCGGCGAGCATGGTGGGGTCGCCCGTGCCCCGCAGCGTGAGGTCCCCGGCGACCGTGTGGCCCACCCTGGACGCGGCGAGCACGTCGGTCGTGAACCGGAAGCCGGTGCCCAGCGTGTCGAGGGCGGCGGCCGAGGTGAGCAGCTTGGTGTTGGAGGCGGGGGCGAACAGCTTGTCCGCGTCGAGGGAGTAGAGGTCCTCGCCGGTGGCCGCGACCCGCACGGCGACGCCCGCCCGCGCGGGGGCCAGCCGGGAGTCGGCGAGGATCTGGTCGAGGTCGCGGGTCAGGTCCGCGACGCCGGGGGCCGGGTCCCGCGCCCCGGCGGGAACGCCGGAGCCCGCGATCCCGGTGGCCAGAACGGCACCGGCCAGCATGATCGTGATACGTCGTGACAACCGCACAGTCCGCTCCCGGGTGAGTGGCTTTCCGCGATCGTCGGTGAGCCGTGCCGGGGCATCAATACGGAAATGTACGTATAGCGATCAGGCCGGCATCGAGACCAGGAACACGCAGTCGCCGAAGGCCACCTCGTCGCCGGCCCGTACGGCCGCGGGCCCGACCAGGCGCCAGCCGTTCAGCCGGGTGCCGTTCATCGAGCCGAGGTCGACGAGGAGCCAGGAGTCGTGCTCGCGCCGCAGCTCGGCGTGCACCCGCGAGACGGTCAGGTCGGCGAGGACGAGGTCGCAGGAGGAGCCGCGGCCGACCAGGTAGCGGGCCCGGCCGTCGGCGGGCAGGGCGAGCCGGGGCAGCCGGGGACGCCGCCAGGCGGACTCGATCCGGCTGCTCAGCTCCGACACAGAGGCGACCGCGTCGGTGATCCTTCTGCGCCAGCGCCCGCGGTGTGGGAGGTCGGCGACCAGCTCGTCCAGCTCGTTGCGGCTGCGAGCACGAAGCGCCAGGTCCACCCGGCCGACGAAGGTCTCCATGGACAGGCGTCCTTCGGCGGCCCGGTCGCGGAGCTCGCTGAGCGCGCGCTCGCGGTCCCCGTCCGAGGCGCGAACCGGGGGAGAGCTCATGATTGGAGTATCCGCCGCAGTGGTCCGAGGTGTCCAGAAGACCGCCGTATTCCCCGCCAATCCCGGCGTGGGAGCGGGGCCGCCGGGCGTGGCGTCCCCGCTCCGTGCCGGACCGGCGGTCTCTACTGCCGGCCGAAGTCCTGGGTCCAGTACGGGCCGCCGGCGGCGACGTACCCGACCCCGATGTCGGTGTAGTTGCAGTTGAGGATGTTCTGCCGGTGGCCGGGGCTGTTCATCCAGCCCTGGACCACCGCCTGGGCCGTGCCGTAGCCCTTGGCGATGTTCTCCGCCGCCGCCCGCCAGGTGTACCCGGCGGCCGTGATGCGGTCGGAGAAGGAGCGGCCGTCCTTCGAGGTGTGGTCGAAGTAGTTCTTGGCGGACATGTCGGCCGAGTGGGCGTACGCGGCGGCGCGCAGGCGCGCGTCGTGCTTGAGCGGGCCGCAGCCCGCCTTCGCCCGCTCGACGTTGGTGAGGCGCACGACCTCGTTCTCGATGTCGGTGCCCACGGCCGAGCCGCTCGTGGGAGAGGCGCTGGGAGCGGTGGAGACGGCGGCGCTCGCGGAGGGGCTCGCGCTGGGGGCCGTGCTCGGGACCGCGGAGGGGCTCGTCGTGGGGATGCCGGTGGGGCTTGGGGAAGAGGTGGAGGTGGGGACGGGGGTGGGGATGTCGCAGTCGAGGCGCACCGGCCTCGACCGCGACAGGTGGCCGCGGTAGTCGGTGACGACGCTGTAGTAGGCACCGTCCGCGCAGGTCAGGGCGACGACGACGCGGGCGTTCCTGACCACCTTGGAGCCGCTCTTCACGACGCGGTCGGGGCCCGGCGTGCTCTTCACGATCCGGACCCGGAAACGGGCGTTGTCGACGCAACCGGCCCGCGAGCCCGCCGCGCGGATCTTGCCGTCCACGGTGACGTAGGGCTTCGCGGCGGCGACCCGGCAGCCCGCGTGCTGGGCCTCGGCCTGAGCGGGTCCGGCCGCCATGCCGACGGCCGCGACGCTCCCGAGGCACAGGACCGCTCCGAGCGCTCTGTTCACGATCATTCCTCCAGTGGGGGTTAGACGCTGGGGAAGTCGTCATTATGGTGCGCCAGAGACCGACATGTGGTGATAAATCGGTCCAATCCCGAAAGTATCTACCTTCTCTTAAACATGCCTTAGGCTGCGCAAAGCCCTAAATGTCCGATAATCCGCAGGTCAGGCGCGTGATCAGCGAGGGGATCGCCTTGAGGGGCGCTTAAGGTCGTTCGCGGCCCCCCGCGCCACGCGTTCCAGTTCCTCGTGGTAGCTCTCCCACCAGGACGGATCGCCGGCCGTCATCACGTCGCCGACCCGGTATCCGGCGGCGCCGTCGATCGACTCGCGGACGATGTCGGCGTGGCCGGCGTGCCGGTGGGTTTCGGCGATCATGTGGACCAGCACGCGGTGCAGGGTCGCCCGCCGGTGCTCCTCCGGCCACCACACGATGTCGGCGGCCGACTCCAGTGGCAGCTCCGCGATCGTGGCGTCCGCGTGTCCCCAGGCGCGCCGGTACACCCCGGTGACGTACTCGCGGGACTCCTCGGCGGTGGCCCACATGTCCGCGTTCCTGGCGAAGGCGGCGGGCCCGAGATCGGGACGGAACCAGGGCACGGGCTCGTCGAAGTGACGGCCGAACACGAACCCCAGATACAGCAGCTCGACGCCGGCCAGATGCTTGACCAGCCCCAGCAGGTTGGTGCCCGTCGGCGTCAACGGGCGGCGGACGTCGTATTCCGAGAGTCCGTCCAGCTTCCACAGCAGGGCGTCTCGAGCGTCCTGCAGATAGCGGCGCAGGTCGGCCTTCAGATCCGCCTCAGTGATCATGGCGTGTCTCCTGTTCGGGAACGAACGGTCGGGAGCCGGTCGTGCTCCCCGGGAGGGGAGACTCCCGATGTGAGGCAGAATCGTCGCTCGTGGGTGAGGCTTTTTCCCCGACGGCGGCGGACGGCGACCTGGCGCGGGCGCGAGACGGGGACGAGGCCGCGTTCACCAGGCTGGTCCGGCCGCTGCGCCCGGAGCTGCACGCCCACTGCTACCGCATGCTCGGCTCGGTCCACGACGCAGACGACGCCCTCCAGGACGCTCTGCTGCGGGCCTGGCGGGGCCTCGCCCGCTTCGAGGGCCGCTCCTCGCTGCGCACGTGGCTGTACGCCGTGACCACCCACGCCTGCCTCGACCTCGCGGAGAGCCGGGGCAGGCGGATGCTGCCGATGGACCTGGGCCCGTCGAGCGAGCGCGCGGTCGTGGACGGGCAGGGTCCGCTCGGCGACGTGGCCTGGCTGGGCCCCTATCCCGACGCCGGCCCGACGGACGGCCCGGCGGGGCGCTACGAGCGGCGCGAGGCCGTGGAGCTCGCCTTCGTCGCCGCTCTGCAGCACCTGCCCGGCAACCAGCGCGCGGCGCTGCTGCTCTTCGAGGTGCTCGGCTTCTCCGCCGCCGAGATCGCCGCGATGATGAAGACCTCGTCCGCCTCCGTGAACTCGGCTCTGGCGCGGGCCCGCAGGATCCTCGCGGAGAAGGCGCCCTCCCTCGACCGGCAGCGGGCGCCGCGCACGATCGGCGACCCCCGGGTGCGGGAGATCGCGGTCGGATTCGCGTCCGCTCTCGAACGCGGGGACGCCGACGCCCTGATCGCGCTGCTCACCGACGACGTCACCTGGTCGATGCCGCCGCTGCCGCACTGGTATCGCGGCATCGCGGCGGTCGCCGACTTCGCCGTACAGGTGCCGCTCACCCGCTGCCCGAGCTGGCGGTATGTCCTGACCGGCGCGAACGGCCAGCCGGCCGTGGCCTTCTACGTCGGGGAGGGCGCCGCCCTCCCGCACGCCGCCTGGTCGATCACCGTGCTGACCCTGCGGGACGAGCGGATCTGCGAGATCGCCTCATTCCTCGGCGCGGAGCACTTCGCCGGCTTCGGGCTGCCCGCCGTCCTTCCCGCCGTCCGCACCACCGGAGACGGCGGTCGCTGAGGCCGTGGGCGCGGGTCCGGTCCCGTCCGCGCCGCCGACGGCGGCGAGGCGGTCGGCGGTCAGGTTGTATTTGAGCGTCATCAGCACGCCCGCGAACGTGATCAGGGCGGGCACCACGGTCACGCCGATCATCACGGCGACGTGGGCGCTGTCCGATTGGGTCACCGGATGCTCGGGATCGGAGGAGACGAAGCCTCCCACGCCCAGCACCCACCCGTACGCGGTCGCCCCGAGCGCCGCCACCGCGTTCTCCACCGCGGTCCACAGACCGGTGAAGATCCCGCCCCTGCGCTCGCCGCTCACCGCGCCGTCGTACGCGATGACGTCGGCGAGCATGGAGAACTGCAGCAGTTGCAGGCCCGCGTAGCCGACGCCCACGATCATCACGCACAGGTGCGCGTACAGCTCGCCGAGCGCGGGCGTCGCGAGGATCAGCAGCGCGCCGGCCGTGAACAGCGTGCCGGACAGGATCATCGCGCCGCGCTTGTCGAGCTTGCGGGCCAGCCACACCCACAGCGGCATCGTGACCAGCATCGGCCCCACGAGCGCCGCGAAGAGCGTGGTGGTGGCGGAGGTGTCGTCGAGCGAGTAGGCGGCGAAGTAGGGCGCCCCGGCGAGCATCACGCCGGCCCCGAGCGTCTGCGCGGAGCTGAGTCCGAGCAGCCACAGGAACTGTTTGCTCGTGCGGGCGGCGGCGAGCTGCTCCCGCAGCGTCCCCTCGGATTTCTGCTGGCCGGTGAAGGGGGCGCGGGCGGTGCCGAAGAACGAGCCCAGCATCGCGACGAGCAGGATCGCGCCGAAGGCGATGCCCATGGTGCGATATCCGTCGGCCGTCTCGCCGGCGATCATCGGGGCGAGGATGCCGCTCATCGCGATCCCGACCGCGATGAGGACCATGCGCCACTGCAGCAGCGAGGTCCGCTCGTGGTAGTCCGTGGTCATCTCCGCGGGCATCGCCTTGTACGGCACCTCGTAGAGGGCGTATCCGGTCGCGGCGGCCAGGAAGGTGACCCCCACGTACAGGGCGGCGGGCACGCCGGTGAGCGGCGGCCCGGCGAACATGAGGGCGAACGACACCGGCAGCACGAGGGCGCCGGCGAGCAGCCAGGGCCGGCGCGGTCCCCAGCGTGAGACCGTGCGGTCCGACCACCGGCCGACCAGGGTGTTGGCGATCAGGTCCCAGGCCTTGGGCAGGAAGAGCACGACGCCCGCGAACGCGGCCGGCACCGCGAGCACGTTCGTCATGTAGAAGAGCAGCAGCAGCCCGGGGATCGTGGAGAAGTTGGCCGTACAGAACGAGCCGACGGCGTACCCGAGGCGAACCCCGAGGGAGACCTTCGACGGGGAGGGCGTCGCCGCCGTGGAAACCATGGCGACATTCAAGCCGAGCAAGCGTCCGTTCGGAAGCGGTCTCCGGCAACGGTTCGGCGGCTGCGCGATGTCTCGTCGATCTCTGTCTTGCCGATCTCCGCCGGACGACGCCGGCGGAGATCGACGACGGGGTTCCGGCTCAGTCGCGCACGTCGGGGCAGACGACGTGCGCGCCGACCTCGATCAGGCGGCGTTCGGTGTGCGCGTCGGCGATCCGGGCCATGAGCACCGGGGCCTCGCTGGCCGCCAACTGCGGCAGCCGGGCGCGCACCCGCCGGTGCAGTTCCTTGACGATGTCGTCGGCGGCGAGGGTGTGCACCTTGACGTGCAGCATGATCCCCCACAGCCCGGCGGCCGTCCGCGCTTCGGAGATCCAGACGTGGTGGACGTAGGGATACTCCGGCAGCAGTTCGGCGACCGCCACCCGCAGCGCCGGCAGGATCGGATGACGCGTCCTGCGGTAGCCGGGGTCCACGACCTGCATCGCCCCCGACAGGTGCTGGCGGGGGGCCGGAACCCACTGCGACGGAAGTGCGGAGGGCGCGGCCGGAACCGGGGCGGGCACGGGCGGCGGGGGAGCCTGCCGCGTGGCCTGCGCGCGGGTCACGGTCGCCATCGCACCCGTGGCGTACGCCGTGGGGGCGGCCGAGCCCATGGCCGACAGCGCGGGAGCGGGACCGGTGCGGGTCTGCTCCAGATGACGCCGCAGGTCGTCGATCGGCACGGCGGCGGCAGCGGGACCGGCCGCGTCGATCACGATCTCGCGCACGCCCGTGACGCGCTGGATGTCGAGGATGGTGTCGGCGTCGCACGCCGACAGCGAGTGGCTGCCACGGTGCCGGGCGTAGGTCGCCGGCCCCGTGTAGCCCAGCAGAACGCGTTCGCCGTTCTGCGTCGTGCCGAGCACCACGGAGCGGTCGGGGCGGACCGCCACCAGGATGCCCCACTCCGCGAGAGCCGCCAGGAGTTGCCGGGGGCTGCCATGCCGCGCGAGAACGTCGCCCAGGGAGGGGTTCCCGATGCTCATAGCCTGAACGATAGGGACTGGACCATGGCGAATCAGGCTAATCCCGAAGATTAGGTGCGATCAATACCGAGATGGGTGGCAGTCCGTATGGATCACGCGTAGGTGGGGTACACCGACCGGCTGGGCGCGTACATGAGCGAGTCTCATGAACCCCGCAGGTCCCATCCGAACCTTCAGGACGACACGCCGCACCCTCCGGACGACACGCCGCGGGAACGGCGCCGAAGCGGCGCGGATCGAGAATCCGAGACCGGGTCGTCGTGCCGTCGCGACACCGCCGAGACCTTGGGTGTCTCGCATGCCGGGCGCTCGTGAGAGCTTTCACAAGGCGCGGATAGACTCACGTCGTCCGCGCTGTCGCACTTCACGAAGGACTCAACCCAGTGAACAAGCCCGTCGTACTTGTCGCAGAAGAGCTCTCAGAAGCGGGTCTCGCCGTGCTCGGCGCGGATTTCGAGGTCCGGCACACCGACGGCGCCGACCGGTCGCAGCTGCTGCCCGCCCTCGCCGACGTGGACGCCCTGATCGTACGCAGCGCCACCCAGGTGGACGCGGAGGCCATCGCGGCGGCGCCCAAGCTGCGCGTCGTCGCCCGAGCCGGTGTGGGCCTCGACAACGTCGACGTCGAGGCCGCGACCAAGGCCGGCGTCATGGTCGTGAACGCCCCGACCTCCAACATCACCAGCGCCGCCGAGCACACGGTCGCGCTGATCCTCGCCAGCGCCCGCAACGTCGCCCAGGCGCACTCCGCGCTCAAGGACGGCGAGTGGAAGCGCTCGAAGTACACCGGTGTCGAGCTCGACGAGAAGGTCGTCGGCATCCTCGGCCTCGGCAAGATCGGCCAGCTCGTCGCGCAGCGCCTGCAGCCGTTCGGCGTCGAGATCATCGCGTACGACCCCTACCTGCAGCCGGCCCGCGCGGCGGCGATGGGCGTGCGGCTGGCGTCGCTGGAGGAGGTGCTCCAGCAGGCCGACTTCATCACGGTCCACCTGCCGAAGTCGAAGGAGACCATCGGCCTCATCGGCGACCGCGAGCTGCACATGGTCAAGCCGACCGTCCGGCTGATCAACGTCGCCCGCGGCGGGATCATCGACGAGAACGCCCTCTACTCCGCCCTCAAGGAGGGCCGTGTCGCCGGCGCGGGCATCGACGTGTTCGCCAAGGAGCCCTGCACCGACAGCCCGCTGTTCGAGTTCGACCAGGTCGTGGTGACGCCGCACCTCGGCGCCTCCACCCACGAGGCCCAGGAGAAGGCCGGCACGCAGGTCGCCCGCAGCGTGAAGCTGGCGCTCGCCGGCGAGTTCGTGCCCGACGCGGTGAACGTCCAGGGCGGCGCGGTCGCCGAGGACGTCAAGCCGGGCCTGCCGCTCACCGAGAAGCTGGGCCGCATCTTCACCGCGCTCGCGGGCGAGGTGGCCACCCGCCTGGACGTCGAGGTCCGCGGCGAGATCTCCGCCCAGGACGTCCGGGTCCTGGAACTGGCCGCGCTCAAGGGCGTCTTCACCGACGTCGTCGAGGACGCGGTGACCTACGTCAACGCGCCGCTGCTGGCCAAGGACCGCGGGGTCGTGGTCGAGCTGGTCACCAGCGCGGAGAGCCCCGACTGGCGCAACGTCATCACGGTGCGCGGCGTGCTCGCCGACGGCCGCACGGTCTCGGTCTCCGGCACCCTGTCCGGCCCGCGGCAGATCACCAAGATCGTCGAGGTCAACGGCTACGCGATGGAGATCGAGCCGACCGAGCACCTGGCGTTCTTCACCTACGCCGACCGCCCCGGCATCGTCGGCATCGTCGGCCGCCTGCTCGGCGAGCACAACGTGAACATCGCCTCCATGCAGGTCTCCCGGGACGTGAAGGGCGGCAAGGCGCTCATCGCGCTGACGGTCGACACGGCGATCCCGTCCGACGTCGTCGAGCAGATCGCGGCGGAGATCGGCGCCGACAGCGGCCGTACGGTCGACCTGGAGGACTGACACTCCGGCATCCGCTCATCGGACGGCCCGGCGCCCCGCGCGCCGGGCCGTTCGCGTTCTCCATGGTCTGGTGCGGCGTTTTCCGTCCCGTGGACCGCGTCTCACCAAGTGATATACTAGGTCGTCCTACGAGATTGTGGGGTACTCTTGCGATGACGAGGCGCCCCGCACTTCTACCTGCCGCGACGGGGCCTGATCAGGGCAGGCCAGCCCGTCGCGGAGCGACGCGCCGACGGCCTTCGGCTCGCCCGTGACGCGTGATCCGCGTTCCATCGGCGGCCGGCGTTCCGGATCCGCGACCGGCGGATCCGTTCTCAGCATTCCTCCGTCGAAGTGAGAATCGCCATGTACGACATGTATCCCTGGGGCCGTGCCGAGGACGCTGAGGACGAGGCGGCCGCGGCGCTGCAGATCGCGCTCGACCGCCGCGACAACGGGGGCGTACCGCAGCGCTGACCTGGCCGACGTCGGCGGGACCGGCCACCCTCCGGATGTGCCAATCTTGAGTGCGTGGTGAGCATCGGCGGTGGGGCCGCGAACACGACCAGCCTGCTCCGGTCGATCAACCAGCGGGTGGTGTTCACCGAGATCTTCCGCCTCGGCAAGGCCTCGCGCCCCGAACTCGCCCAGGTGACCGGACTGTCGAAGCCGACGATCTCGATGGCGCTGGCCGACCTGGAGCGTGCCAGGCTCGTCCGCCCGGTCGGGCTGCGCACTGGCGGCACCGGCCGTGCCGCGCTGCTCTACGAGATCAGGCCGGAGGCGGGCTGGGTGCTCGCCGCCGACATCGGCCGCACCACCGTGCGGCTCGCCCTCGCCGACCTCGTGGGCGACATCGTCGTCCGCAGGCAGGAGCCCTCCTCGGCGCGGTCGTACGACGGCCTGCTGGAGCAACTGGTGCGGATGGCGGCCGAGGTCGTCGCCGAGGCCGGTCTCGAGCCCGGCGACGTCACCGTCACCGTGTTCGGCACCCCCGGAATCCACGACAAGGAGAGCGGGGCGCTCCGGCTCGCGCCGAACCTGCCCGGCTGGGAACGTCCGGGCGCGGTGGACGCGCTGGCCGGCGTGACGGGCTCGCCGTACACGGTGGAGAACGACGTCGACCTCGCGGCGGTGGGGGAGGGCGCCTACGGCCTGGGCAAGGGGGTCTCCCACTTCGTCCTCGTGTCCATCGGGACGGGCGTCGGCATGGGCGTGGTCATCGACGGCGGTCTCTACCGGGGCGCCCGGGGAGCGGCCGGCGAGATCTCGTACCTGCCGGTGGGCCTGCCCGAGGGCGAGGGCGGCCCGGGCTTGGACCGAAGGCGCGGCGAGTTCGAGTCGGTCGCGTCCGCCGACGGCGTCGTCGCGGCGGCGGCGCGTCTCGGCATGACGGCGGCCACGGCCAAGGAGGTCTTCGACGCCGCGCGCGGTGGCGACGCGGTCGCGCGCAAGGTCGTGGCTACCGAGGCCGGCCACGTCGCCCGGGCCCTCGCCGGGGTGATCGCCGTGCTCGATCCCGAACTGGTCGTGCTCGGCGGCGGCATCGGCGCACAGGCCGGCGACCTGCTCGCCGGACCGGTGGCGGAGCGGCTGGAGACGCTGGTGGCCCTCACGCCGCCGCGGATCGAGGTGTCCACGCTCGGGCCGGACGCCGTGATCCTCGGGGCGCTGGCGGTCGGGCTGTCGACGGCGCGCGACCTCGTGTTCGAGCGTGCCGTCGCGGCGGGACCCGCCTGACGGGCACGTACGCCCGGTATGGACCGAATGGTGAGATCGTGTTTCGATCTCCGAGACAACCGGTAAGGTACACGCATGGAGTCGAGCAACATCCGCCTGGCAGTGATCCCCGGTGACGGTATCGGCACCGAGGTCGTCGCCGAAGGCCTCAAGGTCCTCAACGCCGCGGGCGTCAAGTCCGAGACCACCGAGTACGATCTCGGTGCCAAGCGCTACCACGCGACCGGGCAGACGCTTCCCGACGAGGTGCTCGACGAGCTGCGCGGCTACGACGCGATCCTGCTGGGCGCCGTCGGCGACCCGAGCGTGCCGCCCGGCGTCCTGGAGCGCGACCTTTTGCTGCGCCTGCGCTTCGAGCTCGACCACTACGTGAACCTCCGCCCGGTCAAGCTGTTCCCCGGCGTGACGACCCCGCTCGGCCAGGCCCGCCCCGAGGACATCGACATGATCGTCGTCCGTGAGGGCACCGAGGGGCCGTACGCAGGCGCCGGTGGCGTGATGCGCCGCGGCACGCCGCACGAGATCGCCACGCAGGAGTCCCTGAACACGGCCTACGGCGTCGAGCGCGTCGTGCGCTACGCCTTCGAGAAGGCCCTGAGCCGGCCGCGCCGCAAGCTGACGCTGGTCCACAAGACCAACGTGCTGACGTACGCGGGCGACCTGTGGGCGCGCACCGTCGACCGGCTCAGCCTGGAGTTCCCCGAGGTCGAGACCGACTACTGCCACGTCGACGCGGCCTCCATGTTCTTCATCACGCAGCCGCAGCGGTTCGACGTGATCGTCACCGACAACCTGTTCGGCGACATCCTGACCGACATCGGCGCTGCGGTCGCCGGCGGCATCGGCCTGGCGGCCAGCGGCAACGTCAACCCGGCCCGCACGGCGCCGTCCATGTTCGAGCCCGTCCACGGCAGCGCGCCGGACATCGCGGGCCAGGGCAAGGCCGACCCGACCGCCACGATCCTGTCGGTCGCCATGCTCCTCGACCACCTCGGCCACGCCGAGGCGTCGGCCCGCGTCGAGCAGGCCGTGGCCGACGACCTGATCGAGCGCCAGAGCGCGTGGGCGGCGCGCTCCACCCGCGAGATCGGCGACGACATCGCCGCCCGAGTAGCCGGCTGATCCCGGCCGCTCATCCCGACATCACGCGCATGGCGGCCCGGTATGGGCCGCCATGCGCTTTTTCATACCTGCCAAATGCCCTAGTTTTCCCTTAGCCGACTCGTCGCACAATTACTACGACGACGAAGAGAGAAGGACCTCGCCATGACCACCCACCTCAGGTTCGACGTGCAGCTCAACCCGCAGGCCCGCAGTGCGGCCGAGCGTGAGCAGGTGCTGGCGAACCCCGGCTTCGGTCAGGTCTTCACCGACCACATGATCTCCATCGACTGGACCGAGGGGGAGGGCTGGCACGACGCGAAGCTCCAGCCGTACGGCCCGCTCGTCCTCGACCCCGCCACGTCGGTGTTCCACTACGGCCAGGAGCTGTTCGAGGGGCTCAAGGCCTACCGGCAGTCGAACGGCTCGATCGTCGCCTTCCGGCCGTACGCGAACGCCGCGCGGTTCAACCAGTCGGCACTGCGGATGGCGATGCCCGAGCTTCCCGAGGAGGCGTTCGTCGAGTCGCTCGAACTCCTCGTGCAGTCCGACCGCGACTGGGTGCCGCCCACGGAGGGCCACAGCCTCTACCTGCGGCCCTTCATGATCGCCACGCAGCCCGCCCTCGGGGTGAACCACCCCTCGCGCAGCTACAAGTACATGGTGATCGCCTCGCCCGCCGCGTCGTACTTCACCGGCGGCCTCAAGCCGGTCTCGGTCTGGCTGTCCACCGAGTACACCCGCGCGGCCCCCGGCGGCACGGGCTTCGCCAAGTGCGGCGGCAACTACGCGGCGGCGTTCGTGGCCCAGCGGCAGGCCGTCGAGGAGGGCTGCGACCAGGTCGTGTGGCTCGACGCCTTCGAGCACCGGTGGGTCGAGGAGATGGGCGGGATGAACCTGTTCTTCGTCTTCGGCGACCGCCTCGTCACCCCGGCGCTCACCGGGACGCTGCTGCCCGGCATCACCCGTGACTCGATCCTCAGCCTCGCCGGCGAACTCGGTTACACGGTCGAGGAGGGCAAGATCTCCATCGAGGAGTGGCAGGCGGGCTGCGAGTCCGGCGAGCTCACCGAGGTCTTCGCCTGCGGCACCGCCGCCGTCGTCACCCCCGTCGGCTCGGTGAAGGGCGTCGACCGGGCCTGGACCGTCGGCGACGGCACCCCCGGGCCGGTCACGATGAAGATCCGCGAGGAGCTCGTGGGCATCCAGTACGGCAGCCGCCCCGACGCCCACCACTGGATCCACAAGATCTGCTGACGGCCGGGCAGGCAGGGCCTGCCCTCGGGCAGAGTCAGCCGGACGCGCCAGGGCAGGCCGTGCCCGTCGCGAGGACCGACAGCGACAGCAGCCCTTCGAGCAGGGCGGTACCCTCGCCGGCCCTGCCGTCGATCCCGATCAGGGGCCGCGGGGCCGGGCACGGCGCCGGCGCGGCGACCGGGAGTGCGGCGGGAGACGGCGCGGGTGTCGCGGTCACCGTGACGGTGACCGTGGGCACCGGAGTGGCCCTGGGCGCCGGGGTCACGGTCACACGCGGGCCGGCGACGGTCACGTGCTGGGTGATGTTGCAGACCCGGGAGCGCCGGCACAGCGCGTTCTGCACGTTCGAGGAGCCGCCCGCGGTGTTGGTGGACGTGTGCTGGTAGCCGTGGTTGCGCGTGGCCCCGGATACCGAGAGCTTGTCCCCGGGCCGGTCCCGCGGGTCCCGCCCCTGGCTGGTCGCGACGTTGCGCTCCGCGCGATCGGCGCGGCCGTGCCCGTTGTCCGCGGCGGCCCCGAGCGGGGCGACGCCGGTGATGAACGCGGTCGAAGCCGAAGTTCCGGCGAGAAGGAGACCGGCGATCCTGCCGGTGAGAAACACCCCGCCGCCGCGCCGACAAGTCATTCGCCGCCCCCTGTTCGGATCAGACGCCTGGTTGCATCAGACGCTGCGTGATAAAGACGAGCCCCGGGCAAAGCGATCCGCTGATGCGAATCGCTTCGCGAGCGTACTCACCGAGGGGGCGCCGATCGTGTGTCCCGCGCCTCAATGGCGGGTTATTACCCCATCATTGCCGTACGTCCATTGAGACCCGGAGTTCAGTTCTTCCTGATCAGAGTGAGCCCGTCGGCGACGGTCAGGAGCACGCTCGTCACCCGGGAGTCGCGTGCCACGAGGTCGTTGAACTCCCGCATCGCGGGCACGTTGCCTCCGGCGGCGGGATCGGTGATGTCGCCGTGCTGGAGCGTGTTGTCCACGGCGATCAGGCCGCCGGACCTCAGCCGGGGCAGGATCTCCTCGTAGTAGACCGGGTAGCCCGCCTTGTCGGCGTCGATGAAGGCGAAGTCGAAGACCTCGCCCGGCGGCATGGCCCGCAGCGTGTCCGCGGCCGGGCCGAGGCGCAGGTCGATGCGGTCGTCGAGGCCCGCCTTCTCCCAGTAGCGGCGGGCCACCGCCGTCCAGTCCTCGCTCACGTCGCAGGCGATCGGGCGCCCGTCGGCGGGCAGGCCCCTGGCGATGCAGATCGACGAGTAGCCGGTGAAGGTCCCGACCTCGACCGCCCGCCGGGCGCCGCTGAGCCGGACCAGCATGGTGAGCAGGGTGCCCTGCTCCGGCGCGATCTGCATGCTGATCCGGTCGCCCACCAGCCGGTGGGTCTCCTCCGCCAGGCCGGCGAGCAGGTCGTCGGGCGGGCTCGTGTGCGCCGCGGCGTACGCGGCGACGGCCGGTTCGATGAAATTGGCAGCCTTCATGGTCATCACACTAGATGTCGACCCTCCTGACCTGCGTGAACACTCTCCGATATCTCGTACTATGAGATCGATGTGCCAGAGGGTGACCGGCTGTGGCAAACTGCTCAGCACCATGTACTACGGTCTGCTCATTATCGGCAGGCGCGCCGGCTGAAGGACATCGCCGGCGCGCAGACCTCTCACGTCCGTGAGGGGTCTTTTTGTTTGAGCGACCTTTCCGGTTGGGGCCGATAAGCGCGCGGCGAGACGCAACCCCGCGAAGGAGACACAGAGATGGCCGACGATCGTTTCCACGTGTACGACACGACGCTCCGCGATGGCGCCCAGCAGGAGGGGCTGAACCTCACGGTCGCCGACAAGCTGGCCATCGCACGTCACCTGGACGGCCTCGGCGTCGGCTTCATCGAGGGCGGCTGGCCGGGTGCGAACCCCAAGGACACCGAGTTCTTCCGGCGGGCTCGGACCGAGCTCGACCTGAAGCACGCGCAGCTCGCCGCGTTCGGCGCGACCCGCCGGGCGGGCGTGAAGGCCGCCGACGACCCCCTGGTGGCCGCGCTGCGCGAATCCGGCGCGCCGATCGTGACGCTCGTGGCGAAGAGCCACGACCGCCACGTGGAACTGGCCCTCCGCACCACGCTGGAGGAGAACCTCGCGATGATCCGCGACACGGTCTCCCACCTGACCGCGGAGGGCCAGCGCGTCTTCCTCGACGCCGAGCACTTCTTCGACGGCTACCGCTCCAATCCCGCGTACGCGCTGGAGGTGCTGCGCACGGCCGCGGAGGCCGGGGCGTCGGTGGTCGCGCTGTGCGACACCAACGGCGGCATGCTCCCCGACGAGCTGGCCGACGTGGTGTACGAGGCGGCCGGCACCGGGGCCCGCATCGGCATCCACTGCCACGACGACACCGGCTGCGCGGTCGCCAACACGCTGGCCGCGGTGAAGGCCGGCGCCACGCACGTGCAGGGCTGCGCCAACGGGTACGGCGAGCGCTCCGGCAACGCCAACCTGTTCACGGTGGTGGCGAACCTCCAGCTCAAGCGGGGATTCGACCTCGTGCCGCCGCAGTCGCTGCGCGAGATGACCCGCATCGCCCACGCGATCACCGAGGTCACCAACGTCACGCCGAACTCCCACCAGCCGTACGTCGGGACGTCGGCCTTCGCGCACAAGGCGGGCCTGCACGCGTCGGCGATCAAGGTGGACCCGAACCTCTACCAGCACATCGACCCCGCCGAGGTCGGCAACGACATGCGCATGCTGGTCTCCGACATGGCCGGCCGCGCCTCGGTCGAGCTGAAGGGCCGTGAGCTGGGCTACGAGCTCACCGGCGAGCAGTCCAGGCTGCTGGTCGAGCGGGTCAAGGAGCTGGAGGCCAGGGGGCACACGTTCGAGGCCGCTGACGCGTCGTTCGAGCTGCTGCTGCGCGACACGGTCGACGGCGAGCACCGGCGTTACTTCACGGTCGAGTCGTGGCGGGTGATCGTCGAGCGCCGCCCCGGCGGCGACGTGGTCAGCGAGGCGACCGTCAAGCTCCACGCGAAGGGCGAGCGGATCATCGCGACCGGCGAGGGGAACGGCCCGGTCAACGCGCTCGACAGGGCGGTGCGGCTGGCGCTGGAGAAGCTCTACCCCGAGCTGGCCGGGGTCGAGCTGATCGACTTCAAGGTCCGGATCCTGGAGGGCACGCACGGCACGGACGCGGTGACCCGAGTGCTCATCACGTCGAGCGACGCGACCGGCGAGTGGGCCACGGTCGGGGTGGGCGAGAACGTCATCGAGGCGTCCTGGCAGGCGCTCGAGCAGGCGGTGACATACGGCCTGCTGCGGGCCGGGCACAGCGCCTGACCAGCCGCTGAGCCCTCCCTGCCGTGGTACGAGTGGCGCTCACGTTGCGCTCGTGGATGCTGCGGTTTTAGTGACATTTAGTCTAGTTGGTGCTTAGATAGGCGAAGCCCTGAGGCGGTCTTTGCCACGATCGGCCACCCCGGCCGCGGTTCCGGCCTCAGCGCCCCGCTCTGGCTCAACGGAGGGTGAAGGCAAGAAGTATCTGCGCACCGAACCCCGTACTGTCGCGGCGCCTGCCGTCGGCTTCTGATCTTTCTGTCGGAGGCGGCCGGCGCCGTGGGAGCCGAGCGACCGACTGTCACCATGACCAGCCGCGTGACTGCGCGGAGTTCGAAAACTTTCGGCCCGCAGTCATTCCCCCCGCTGGTGCACCCGGAATGGGAGGGTCTTGTGATCACCTCGCCGTCTTACTATGACCAGATCGGCGGCGCACCAGTGGTGCGCGACGTCGTCGAGCAGTTCTACGAGCGCGTTCTCGGCGACGACGATCTGAAGCCGTACTTCACCGGTATCGACATGCCCAGGCTGAAGCGGCACATGGTCATGCTGCTGTGCTCGGTCCTCGGCGGCCCCGAGCCGTACGAGGGCCGCGACCTGGGCGAGGCCCACGCCGGCATGGGCATCACGTCGGAGCACTACGACAAGGTGGGCGAGCACCTCTTCGCGGTCCTGCAGGCCGGCGGCGTCGGCGAGGACATCCTGCGCGACGTCGGTCTCGTCCTCGGCAAGGTGAAGTCGTCCATCGTCGCCGAGCCAACGGAAACGGCTGGCTGAGTGGATACGCAGGCTCTCAAGGACAGCTGGCACCTTGTCTCCCGGTCGGGCGACCAGGTGCCGCTGTACTTCTATTCGGTTCTTTTCCTGATGAACCCGGACGTGCGGGACATGTTCCCCGTGTCGATGGCACGCCAGCGCGACAAGCTCGTGGCCGCGCTGGGGAAGGTCATCAGCAACGTCGACCGGATCGAAGAGGTCGTCCCGGTCCTGCAGCAGCTCGGCCGCGACCACCGCAAGTTCGCGGTGACCGCGACGCACTACCCCGCCGTCGGCCAGGCGCTGCTCGCCACGCTCGAGCACTTCCTGGGCGATCGGTGGACTCCTCAGCTCGCGCACGACTGGACGCAGGCGTACAACCTGGTCGCCCAGGTGATGGTCGAGGCCGCGAACGACGCGTCGAAGACCTCCCCGCCCTGGTGGGAGGCCGAGATCGTCAGCCACGACATGCGCACCCTCGGCATCGCCGTCATCCGCGCCCG
The DNA here is from genome assembly GCF_016863095.1 of Microbispora siamensis. Taxonomy (GTDB): domain Bacteria; phylum Actinomycetota; class Actinomycetes; order Streptosporangiales; family Streptosporangiaceae; genus Microbispora; species Microbispora siamensis. The sequence goes on from NZ_BOOF01000004.1 coordinate 169,724, forward strand.
GCTGAACTACCAGTACCCCTTCCGGCCGGGTCAGTCGGCGTCGATCTCCTACGCCATGCGCCCGCGCATCTGGCGGTTCTACTCGTTCGCCAACGCGCCCCGCCAGGACAACACCATCGACCTGCACGTACGCATGGTCGACGGCGGCGTGCTCAGCTCCGCGCTCGTCATGGGCGCGCGGCGGGGCGACATGCTGCGCGTGGGTGCGGCGGTGGGGGAACGGCTGACGCTCCCCCCGGACGTCCAGGGCGACCTGCTCATGATCGCGGGCGGCACCGGCCTCGCGCCGCTCAAGGCGCTCGTGGAGCAGATCGCCTACGAGGGCCCGACGCGCAGGGTGGACCTCGTCGTCGGCGCCCGGAACTCCAGGGAACTGTACGACTACGAGGCGCTGGCCAAGATGGCCGCAGAGCACCCCTGGCTCAACGTCGTGCCGGTCGTCTCCCACGACCCCTTCTACCGGGGCACCCGCGGCTATGCCGTGGACGTCGCGCTGCAGGGATGGCGTGGCCAGCACGTCTACGTCTGCGGCTCGGAGGAGATGGCGCAGGCGACCGTCGGACGGCTGCTTGACGCCGGTGTGCCAACCGAGCAGATCCACTTCGACGAGTTCACGAGCGACAAAGGTCGGGAGTCATGACGGCGGACATGCCTTGGGGAAGCCCGGCGGGCGAGCGCCAGCCCCTCACCCCGGATCGGGTACGCAAGCAGGAGTTCACGCGCACATCGCTCGGGCGCCGCGGCTACAGCGAGGACGAGGTGCGCTCGTTCCTCTACCGCGTCGCGGAGGACATGGCGGCCAGCGACAAGGAGAAGGCGGACCTGCGGGCGTACATCGACCGCATGAAGCAGTGGTACAAGGAACACGGCATGAACCCGGAACAGGCCGCCGCTCCCCAGACCCTGAACGTCGACGCCATCAACATCCTGTCCCGCGCCCAGCAGACCGCCGACGCGCAGATCGCGGAGGCGGAGGACTACGCGCGGCGCATCGTAAGCCAGGCCCGCCAGCAGTACGAGGAACTCCTGATGGAGGCGCAGCGGCAGGCCGAGGAGGCCGCCAACCAGGCGGTCGGCGCCTACCGTGCCTCCGGCAACGGGCTGCAGAGCGCCGAGGCCGAGGAACTGGAGCGCAGGATCGCCTACCTGCGTACGTTCGCGGACGTCACGCAGGTGCAGTTGCGGGCGGTCCTGGAGGGGCTGGCCCACGAGGTCGACAAGCTCGGCCACGTGCCCGACCAGGCCAAGCAACTGGCGGGCGGCTCTCCGTCGGTGTACGGATAACCGCCCGCCGCCCTCCTGCCGGGGGAGGAGGTTACGACAGGGTGCCGGAAGAACTCGCGCGCAGCGTGACCGAACCGGCCGGGGTGTGAACGGTCAGAGTGCGTCCCGAGCAGCTGACCTCCGGCCGGTCGGTCCCGGGCACCACGACGGTCAGCAACGACTCCGCCACGGGCGAGACGATCACCGGCGCCGGCTCCTTGCGCATGTAGCCCGGCGAGATCCAGCCCTGGTAGGGCGAGGTCTGCCCGCGCACCACCCGCTGGCCGCCCACCGGCTTGCACGACGGCATCGCGAGCTGGACGATCGACGCCTTCCACCCGCCGTCGCCCACCACGACCTGCCCGCCCGAGTTGGACACGACCTTCAGCCCGGGATCGAGGTGCCACAGGTTCCGCAGCTTCCCGCCGCCGCTGTCGAGCACCGCCATCACGTCCTCGCGGTGGTTCACCAGCACCGACCGCTTGCGCGGCACGCCGTACGCCCTGTCGGTGAACGTGAACGTCTGCCGGTCCTTGCGCACGGACTTGGCCACCAGCGCCGTGGGGGTGTGCCCGCGGAACTTCCTGCCCACGAGGATCGGCACGTTGTGGGCCTCAGGACTGAGCGTCCACCGCCGGTACGGCGTGTTCTCGTACGAGATGAAGCCCGCCTCGGTGAGGATCGAGCGGCCCTGGGCGTAGTAGGTCACGCCCATGTGGTCCTCGTGGCCGTGGAACTTCAGCGCCGGCCCGAAGCGGATCGAGTAGTAGGCCGACTTGGGGTCGCCCCAGGCGGTGCGGCCGAAGACGTACCCGGCGTTGAACACCTGCACGGTCGAGTCGGCGTGGTCGAAGGCGGCCGGCTGGACGTCGGCGGGCCCGTCGCCGATCGGCACCATGTAGCCGTTGGGCTGGGTGGCGGCGCTGATGTGCCGCGGCAGGCTCTCCCAGCGCGTGGCCAGCGCCGCGGGGACCTTCATCGTGCAGTCCTTGATCGTGTCGACCGCCACCCTGAGCCGGTCGTGCACGTAGATGGCGTAACGCGGCGCCTGCTCGCGCAGCGCGCCCTGCCCGTCGATGTCGAGCTTCATCGACTTCACCATGCGGCTGACCGCGAGGTTCTTCCACTTCGGGTTCCCGTAGCGGCAGCCGATGCGCAGCAGGCCGATGTCCTGGTCGAGCCCGTGGTTGTGGCCGAGCTCGTAGTTCTTGGGGTTCGACAGCAGCTTCGCGTGCAGGGCCAGGCTGTTCTTCAGCCAGTCGGCCTTCACGTACCTGCTCAGGCACACCAGGGCAGGGGCGCGCAGCGCGACCGGATGCTCGGCCCAGGCGTACGGGCTGGTCGTGCGCCCGCCGTACGGGTTGTCCGTGACCCAGTCCTTCGCGATCTCCACGGCCCGGCTGAGATAGTCCTCCTCGCCGGTCGACTCGTAGTCGGCCACGAGCCTGCCCATCCACCGGAGCGACTGGAACACCATCTGCCAGGACCTGTTCCTGTACGGGTCCATGCGCCAGTCGACGTCCTTGCCGACCGTGACCGCGGGCAGGCCCAGGAAGGACAGCTTGCCGCTCATGACGTCACCGGAGGTGGGGGTGGCGGGCAGCCAGTCGCCCTGGCACTCCGGAGTGCGGTGCGGGGCTCGTGCCTGGGCGGGCGCGGCCACGGTGAGCGCGGTCAGCGGGAGAGCGGCCACCAGGGAGAGGGCTGAGAGGCGGCGGAACACGCCGGATTCCTTCCGAGATCGAAATGGGAGCCGCTCATGCTGTCCGAATTCTGATGATCTGGTCAAGTCACTCCGGTTACAACTGCACAACTGCGCTGGCCCGAATCGTGCGGGAAGTGGCCGCATGGCGGCTCGCGCCCGGCCGGCCCGCTCTGCCAGCCTGGGGCCATGCCGGCTTCGTTCTCAGAGACGTTCCCCGAGACGCCCGCCGCGTCGGCCGCGCTCGCCGTCGCGACTCGCTTCTGCTCGCCCGCGCTGCTCAACCACTCGATCAGGTCCTACCTGTGGGGCGCCGGGTACGCCCGGGCGCACGGGATCGGCTTCGACGACGAGCTGTACTACGTGTCCTCCCTGCTCCACGACATCGGGCTGACCGAGACCTTCGACAGTCACACGGTGCCGTTCGAGGAGGCGGGGGGACGTCTCGCCTGGGTCTTCGGCATGTCCGCCGGCTGGTCGCCGGAGAGATCCGCGCGGGCCGAGGAGATCGTCGTCGTCCACATGCGTGATCCGGTCGCCGCGTCGGAGGACCCGGAGTCGCACCTGCTGCAGGTGGCCACGTCGTGGGACGTGTCGGGACAGCGGCCCGAGGAGTTCCCGGCGGAGGTCCGGGCCGCCGTGCTCGCGCGGCATCCCCGGCTCGGGTTCGGCGCGGAGTTCCTCGCCGCCTTCGAGGAGCAGGCGCGGCGCAAGCCGGGCTGCGCGGCGGCCTCCTCGGTCACGGGCGGTGTCGGAGCCCGGATCGCCGCCAACCCGCTCGACGCCTGAACGCCCTCGTCCGCGCGTCGCCGCCGGGGCGTCCAGGCGTCACGGGCCCCGGCTCAGCCCTCCTGCTTGGGGCCGGTGCTCTCCACGACCTCGAACGTCCACAGCTCGGAGTCGGTCGCGGCCGGGCCGCCCTGCCCGTGCCCATGTCCGTGGCCCTGGCCGTGTCCGTGGCCCTGCGCGGCGGCCTCGGCGGCGGCCTGCGCGTGTCCCGCCTGGAACGCCCGGCTCTCCTGCCAGCGCCGGAAGTCCTCCTCGCTGCGCCAGCGGGTGTAGACGAGGTAACGGTCGCTGCCCTCCACCGGCCGCAGCAGCTCGAACCACTCGAACCCGTCGGCCGACTCCACCATCCCGGCCCGGCCGGCGAACCGCTTCTCCAGTTCGCGCCGCATCTCCTCGGGCACCGTCAGCACGTTGATCTTCACGACCGAAGGCACATCGACTCCCGTACGCTTGACTCCAGCTGATACCAGACCACCTTACGTACGCCCACCCGGCGTCCCCCCACTAGGCTCGTGACGTGCGTATCGCGAGGTTCTCGATGGGCGACCAGGTCGCCTTCGGCGTGGTGGAAGAGGGCGGGCAGGTCATCGCCCGCGTCGGCGGCCACCCCTTCCACGGGGTGGAGTTCACCGGCGAGCGGTTCCCGGTGGCCGAGGTCCGCCTGGTCGCCCCCATGCTGCCCAGCAAGATCATCGCTATCGGCAAGAACTACGCCGACCACGCCAGGGAGATGGGCGGCGAGCCCCCGGCGGAGCCGGTCGTGTTCCTCAAGCCCAACACGACCGTGATCGGGCCGTCGGAGGCGATCGCGTACCCGGGGAAGCTGTCGGAGCGGGTCGACTACGAGGGCGAACTGGCCGTGGTGATCGGCCGGCTGTGCCGTGATGTCCCGGCCGAGCGGGCGGGCGAGGTCGTCTTCGGATACACCTGCGCCAACGACGTGACCGCACGCGACCTGCAGGCCAAGGACGGCCAGTGGACCCGGGCCAAGGGCTTCGACACGTTCTGCCCGCTCGGTCCCTGGATCGAGACCGAACTCGATCCGGCCGACCTGGCGATCACCACCACGCTCAACGGCGAGGTCAGGCAGAGCGCCCGCACCTCCCTGCTACTGCACGACATCCCCGCGCTCATCGCGTACGTGAGCGCGGTCATGACCCTGCTGCCCGGCGACGTCATCCTGACCGGCACGCCCGCCGGGGTGGGCCCGATGTCCGTGGGCGACGAGGTCGGCGTCTCCATCGAAGGAATCGGAACTCTCACTAACCGGGTGATCTCACGTGACTAGGGTGCGCTTCGCCCCTTCGCCCACCGGCATGTTCCACGTCGGCGGCGCCCGCTCGGCGCTGTTCAACTGGGCGATCGCCGAGCAGTCCGGCGGCACGTTCGTGCTGCGCATCGAGGACACGGACGCGGCACGCAACCGGCCAGAATGGACCGAGGGCATCATCTCGGCCCTCGCCTGGATCGGCATCAACGGCGACTCGCCGCACTTCGAGGGGCCCTACTTCCAGTCCGCCTACGAGCAGCAGCACCGCGAGGCCGCGGCGAAGCTGCTCAAGGACGGCAAGGCCTACCACTGCACCTGCACGCGCGACGACGTGAAGGCCAGGACCGGCTCGGAGCACCAGGGCTACGACGGCCACTGCCGCGACCGCGGCCTGACCGAGGGCGCCGTGCGGTTCCGTACGCCCGACGAGGGCGTGACGGTCGTGGACGACAAGGTCCGCGGGCGGGTGGAGTTCCCCAACTCGGCGATGGAGGACTTCGTCATCGTCCGGGGGGACGGCTCGCCGCTGTTCATCCTCGCCAACGTCGTGGACGACATGGAGATGCGGATCAGCCATGTCGTACGGGCCGAGGAGCACCTGTCGAACACGCCCAAGCAGCAGCTTCTGTGGAAGGCGCTCGGCGCGGAGCCGCCGGTCTGGGCGCACGTGCCGGTGATCGTCAACGAGAAGCGGCAGAAGCTGTCCAAGCGCCGGGACAAGGTGGCCCTGGAGTCCTACCGCGACGAGGGCTACCTCGCCGAGGCGATGGTCAACTACCTCATGCTGCTCGGCTGGGGGCCCGGCGACGACCGCGAGATCATGCCGTGGTCGGAGATGATGCCGCTGTTCCGGCTGGAGGGCGTGAACCAGGCGCCGGCGTTCTTCGACGAGAAGAAGCTGCGGGCCTTCAACGGCGAGTACATCCGGGCGCTGCCCCGCGAGGTGTTCGTCGCCCGCTGCGAGCCGTGGCTCGACCCGTCCTGGGACCGCTCGGTGTTCGACCGCGTGGCCGACCTGGTGCAGACCCGGGTCGCCGTGCTGTCCGAGGTCACCGCCAACGTCGACTTCCTGTTCCTCGACGAGCCCGTCTTCGACCAGGCGTCGTGGGACAAGGCGATGAAGGCGGGGGCGGCCGAGATCCTGGCCGGGTACGCCGAGCGGCTGGAGACGGTCAGCTGGGACCCCGACTCGCTCAAGACCGCCCTGGAGGAGGTCGGCCTCGCCCACGGGCTCAAGCTCGGTAAGGCGCAGGCCCCCGTCCGGGTGGCGATCACCGGCAGGACCGTGGGCCTGCCGCTGTTCGAGTCGATCGAGGTGCTCGGCCGCGAGCGCTCGCTCGGCCGGGTGCGCGCGGCCCTCGCCAGGCTGGCCTGAGCAGAACGAGCGAGAGCGCGGCGCCGGCGGCCATGGCCAGCCAGACCCCGGTGGTTCCCATCCGGGAGCCGAGCAGGAAGGCCAGGGGCAACTGGACGGCGAAGCCCGCCAGTGTGGCCGCGAGCAGGCCGGCGCCCCGCCCGCCGGCCTGCAGGACGCCGCCGACGGCGATCAGGCCGCCGAAGGGCACGAGATAGAGCGGCATGCAGCGCAGGAACCACACGGCCTGCGCGGCCACCGCCGGGTCGGCGGTGAACGGGCCCACGGCCGCAGGGGCGAGCGCGTTCAGCACAAGCGAGGCGGCCAGTCCCGCGGCCAGGCCGTACCGCAGCGCGGCGAGGGCGTCATCACGCCCTGAAGACGGGCCGTCCGCCTCGCCCGCGCGCGAGGTGCGGATCATCGCCGCCTGGCGGAGGGCGTAGAAGGACATCACCCCGGCCATCATGATCTTCAGGCCGATGCCGTACCCGGCGAGCGCGGCCACGCCGTGCCGGCCGACGATGCCGGCCAGCGCCATGCCCACCAGGGCGCGGGCGAGGAAGTCGCCGGACATGGGCAGCCCGGTGCGCAGGATCGCCGCCGCGTCCGCCCGGTTCGCCGAGACCTTCGCCGTCCCCTTCTCCGCGGGCAGCCGCCGGGCCAGCAGGAGGACGGACACGGCCAGCGTGGCCAGGCGGGCCGCCACGGTGGCCAGCGCGGCTCCCCGGACGCCCAGGCCGAGCCCGTAGATCAGCAGCGGGTCCAGGCCGATCACCAGGGCGTTGCAGAGCAGGGCGGCCCGCATCGGCGTCCGGGTGTCGCCGAGGCCCTTGAAGATCCCGTCGACGAGGTTCTGGGCGAAGAAGACGGGGATCCCGGCGAACGCCACCGCGTAGTAGCCCGCGGCCAGCCCCACCGTGACGGGATCGTCGGTGAACAGGCGGGCGACCGGCTCGCGCAGCAGCACGCCGGGCACCGCCACGGCCAGGGCGAAGACGCCCAGTAGCAGCCAGGCCGTACGGACGACCGGGGCCAGCGGGGCGTGGCCGTCCCGCCGTCCGATCAGGACCGTCGTGCCCGTTCCGACACAGAGGATCACGCCGAGGGCCAGGTTCTCGGTCGTTGTGGCGACCGTGACCGCCGCGACGGCCTCGCTGCCGAGTCCGGACACCCACAGCGTGTCGATCAGGCCGACGGCCACGACGGCCGTCAGGAGTTCGACGTAGACGGGCAGGGCGAGCCTGATCAGTCTCATGCGCTTACCTCGAATCGAGCTATATCGATTAGAGGTATAACGATACGATGCCGCCGTGGCAAGCGGTGACCTGGCGTTGACGATCCTCGGGTTCCTGGACGAGGAGCCGATGCACGGATACGAGCTCAAGCAGCGGATCGCCGGGCTGAGCGGGCACGTCCGGCCGGTCAGCGACGGTGCGCTCTACCCGGCCATCGCCCGGATGGAGGCGGCCGGCCTCCTGGAGCGGCACGAGGAGGAGGGCTCGGGCGCCGCCCGGCGCCAGGTGCTCTCGATCACCGAGCGGGGCCGGGAGGAACTGTTCAGGCGGCTGCGTGAGCCGTCGGACGTCGAGATCAGCGACCAGGCGAGGTTCTTCACGCTGCTGGCGTTCCTGTCCCGGCTCCCCGACGCCGAGGACCAGGTGCGGGTGCTGCGCCGTCGCCTGGCCTTTCTGGAGACGCCGGCGAGCTTCTTCTACCGCGGCGGAAGGCCCCTCAGGGCCGAGGAGATGCCCGATCCCTTCCGCCGCGGCATGGTGCTCGTCGCGCGGGCCGTGAGCGCCGCGGAGAAGGACTGGCTCAGGCAGGCCATCTCCGCGCTCACCGGGTCATGACCGTCACAGCAGCCCGCGGCGGTCCAGCAGGGGAGTGATCTCCGGGTCGCGGCCGCGGAAGTCGCGGAACGCCGCCATCGAGTCCACGCTGCCGCCCCGCGACAGCAGGGCCCGGCGGAAGGCGTCGCCGTTCTCCCGGCGCAGCCCGCCGTTCTCGTTGAACCACTCGACGGTGTCGGCGTCGAGGACCTCGCTCCAGATGTAGGAGTAGTAGCCGGCGCTGTAGCCGCTCGCCCAGATGTGGGCGAAGTACGTGCTGCGGTATCGCGGCGGGACGGCCGGCAGGTCCACCCCGGCCTCCCGCAGCGCCCGCCTCTCGAACTCCTCCACGTCCTCCTCGCCGTCGTACGCCGTGTGCCACGCCCAGTCGAGCAGGGTGGCGGCCAGGTACTCCAGTGTGGCGAAGCCCTGGTTGAACTTCTGCGTCTCCAGCATCCGGTCGACGAGGTCCTGCGGCATCGGCTCGCCCGTCTCGTGGTGCCTGGCGTACTCGGCCAGGATCTCCGGATGGGTCGCCCACATCTCGTTCACCTGGGAGGGGTACTCGACGAAGTCGCGCGGCACGGCCGTGCCGGAGAACCGGGGGTAGCGCACGTCGGAGAACAATCCGTGCAACGCGTGCCCGAACTCGTGGAACATGGTGTTGACCTCGTCGAACGTCATCAGGGTCGGCTCGCCCTTGACGATGTTGAGGTTGTTGACCACCACCGGCCTGGTGCCCTCCAGGCCCGACTGCTTCACCAGGCTGTTCATCCACGCCCCGCCCCGCTTGGAGGCCCTGGCGTGGAAGTCGCCGAGGAACAGGCCCAGCGGGGAGCCGTCCTCGTCGCGCACCTCGAAGACCCGCGCCTCCGGGTGGTAGCCGTACAGGTCGGACCGCTCGTGGAAGGTGACGCCGTACAGGCGCGACGCCGCGTTGAAGACGCCCTTCTCCAGCACGGTGTTCAACTCGAAGTACGGCCGCATGCGCCGGCTGTCGATGTCGTAGCGGGCCTTGCGCACCTTCTCGGAGTAGAACGCCCAGTCCCACGGCTGGATCGGGTGCCCGGCGATCTCCTCCAGGTCGGCCTGCTCCTTGCGCGCGTTGGCCACGGCGGGCGGCACGAGCCGGTCGAGCATCTCGGTGACCGCCCGGGTCGTGCCCGCCGTCTGGTCGGCCAGGACGTACTCCGCGTGGTTCTCGTAGCCCAGCAGTCGCGCGCGCTCCCGGCGCAGGATCGCGATCTCCTTGATCAGTCCGGCGTTCGCCGCGCCCCGCCCGACCGAGGCCCGGTGGATCCGCTCGCGCAGGGACCGGTTGGTCAGCTCGGCCAGGGTGGGCTGACCGGTGGGCAGGACCAGCGTGATCAGATACTTGCCCTCCAGCCCGCGCTCCCTGGCCTGGTCGGCGAGTCCCTGGATCGCGTCCTGCGACAGCCCGTCGAGTTCGGCCACGTCCTCGACCACCACCGCCCGCTCGTTGGTGTCGGCGAGCAGGTTCTGCTGGAACGCCGTCCCCAGGGCCGACAGCCGCTCGTTGATCTCCCTGAGCCGGGCCTGGTCCTGGGGGCCGAGCGTGGCGCCCGCACGGGTGAAGTCGGTGAGGTAGCGCTTCAGCAGCCACCGCTGCTCCTCGTCGGCCGCCTCGACCGCCTGGATGCGCGCGAAGAGCTTGGCGTTGAGGTGGATCGCGTCGGCGTGCTTGGCGAGCTTCGGCGTGACGTCCTTCTGGATCTCCTGGACACCGGGTGTCGTGTCGGAGGACGTCTGGTTGAAGAACACCGCGGAGACACGTTCGAGCAGGGCGCCGGACCTCTCCAGCGCCTCGATCGTGTTCTCGAAGGTCGGAGGCTCCGGGTTCTCGGCGATCGCCTCGACCTCCGCGAGGTGCTCGGCCATGCCCTGCTCGAACGCCGGCGCGTAGTGCTCCTCCCTGATCTCCTGGAAGGGAGGCAGCCCGTAGGGCAGGGTGCTCGGGCTGAGGAAGGGGTTCGCGGCCGAGGTCATGGCTGGCGGCTCCTCACGTCGTGCTGGCGTTTGTCCCAGCCTCGCACAGGAGGACCGGGCCCTGCGCGGCAGGAGGATCGGGCCCTGCACGCAGGAGGATCGGACCCTCCGTACGGGGGATCGGATCACGAGATCGCGAGGCGCGCCGCAATCGTTTTGGTAGTGGGTCGCAAGCTGGGCTATCCTTTCGGAGTCGCAAGCGGGAGCCGCGAGGCCCCCGCAAGCAGATGGGGTATGGGGTAATTGGCAGCCCGACGGATTCTGGCTCCGTTAGTCTAGGTTCGAGTCCTGGTACCCCAGCTGGATCCCCCCAAGGGATTCTGCTGGAAAACAGCGCAGTGCAAGGTCCCGTCGTCTAGTGGCCTAGGACGCCGCCCTCTCAAGGCGGTAACGGCGGTTCGAATCCGCTCGGGACTACTTCACTGCACTCGGCTCCGTCGTCTAGTGGCCTAGGACGCCGCCCTCTCAAGGCGGTAGCGCCGGTTCGAATCCGGTCGGGGCTACATCATCGGGAACCCTCGGCACTTCCCCGTGCCGGGGGTTTTCGCCGTTACGGGGACGCCGCGCCCTGCTCATGGCCCGTTGCGCGGGCGCGAATCCGGTCGGGGCTACATCATCGGGAACCCTCGGCACTTCCCCGTGCCGGGGGTTTTCGCCGTTACGGGGACGCCGCGCCCTGCTCATGGCCCGCTGCGCGGGCGCGAAACCTGACGCGGGTTCTTCGCCACCTTCCCGGACTACCGTCGGTCGACCTGGCGCGCGATCGACGTCGGCGACTGCGCGGTGGACGAGGTCACACTCACCGGCACGCACAAGGGCCCGCTGCTGCTGCCGGACGGCGAGGAGGCCCAGGCGACCGGGCGGCGCGTCTTCCTTCGCTCCTGCGAGATCATCACCGTCCAGGACGGGCTCGTGGTCGGCTACCAGGTCTACTTCGACCAGTTGGAGCTGCTCGCGCAGCTCGGGCTCTACCCGCCACGTGCCGGCTAGAAGTGCTGGGCGTTGGCGTCGTCGCAGGAGACGGTGAGCACGCCCTCTATCTCGGCCAGCCTGCTCGTGAGGTCCCCGATCGAGCCCGGGCCGTGGATCAGCAGGGTGACCGTGACCGCGCCGGTGTCCTGGCCCCGGCCGGGCTGCTCCAGCGACAGTTCGTCGACCACGAAACGGCGGCCCGTGCACTCGGCCAGCGCCTGCCGCAGCACGCCCCGGCCGTCCAGGTACGACAGACGCAGCCGCGACTGCGCGTGCTTGGAGCGGGGGAGCCGGGCGGCCAGCGGGGTGAGCCCCAGCATCACGACGAAGTTCCCGACCGTGGCCAGGACGGCCAGCAGCCACAGGCCGGCCCCCGCGGCCATGCCGACTCCGGCGGTGAGCCACACGGCGGCGGCGGTGGTCAGCCCCTTGACCGCGTCGCGGCGTACGAAGATCAGCCCGCCGCCGATGAAGCCGATGCCGGAGACGATCTGGGCCGCCACCCGCGACGGATCGAGCACCACGGAGTCGCCGAGGATGTCGGAGAAGCCGTACTTGGACACGAGCATGAACAGCGCGGCGCCGAATCCCACGAGCGTGTGGGTGCGCAGTCCGGCGCTCTTCTGCCGGATCTCCCGCTCCAGTCCGATGGCCGCCGACAGCACGAGCGCGATGGCGAGGTCCACGGCCGGCTGCCACCACGCCACGGGGCTCACCATGAGTGAGATCGGCGTCACGCGACCAGACTAAGTCCGTCCGCCCCGAATCGGTCACGGCGACCGCGAACAGAAGAGGCGGCGAGGCCGGGGCGGACGCCGCCGTCCCGGCCCGAGTGACCCCGCTAGCGTCCCGATCGCGCCTTGAACAGCGCCCGCTTGGCGGCCTTAACCACCTGCTTGTCCGGGTGGGTCTCGCCGATGAGGTCCAGCAGCTCCTCGATGTGCGGGTGGCGGACCTTCCAGATCACGTCGAGCAGCCCGATGAGCGTCTGCGCCGGGCCGATGTCGTGCAGGCTGGACACGAACTCCGGCCGGCCGAGCCCGGCGGAGATCGTCCACATGTCGAGGATCAGCCAGTGGGTGTCCGCCTGAGTCGGCTCCGGGGCGTCCTCGACGTCCATCTGCGTCAGGTGCGTCGCGGCGTACGGCCGCAGCGAGGGCTCCTTGAGCGCCTCCTGCCAGGCAGGTATGGCGGCCTCGCCCAGCGAGCCGACCAGGCTGGCGGCCTGGACCCGCACGAGGGCGTCCGACTCCTCCTCGGCGGCGGCTTCGAGCAGCTCGGAGGCGGCCCGCGCCGGGTCGCGCAGCGCGAGCCAGGCGGCGAACTCCTCGTCGGCCTCCTCCTCGGACATGTCGGCGCTGAACGACAGCAGGTCGAGCGCGGTCATGGCGTCGATCGCGGGCCGGGCGTCGATCTCGATGTCCTCGTCGTCCAGCAGGTGGACGAGGCCCTCGGTGCCGAGCGGCGTCAAGGTCACCACGTCGCCCTCGACGGTGACCATGCCGTAGCCGGTCAGCCAGGCGAGCACGGAGGCGAGCGGGTCGCCGGCCGCGGCCCAGGCGTCGGCGCCCAGGTCGTCGTACTCCGCCGCGGCCTCGGCCAGTTCCTCGCGCAGCGAGGACACCTGCCGGGTGCCGCCGGCCAGCAGCACCCGGATCAGCAGCGCGCGGGTCAGGCCGGACAGGGCCAGCGTGAGGTCGTCGTCGTCCAGTTCCGGGTCGCCGTAGTCGAGCGAGTGAAGGCCGAGCATCCAGGCGTCCAGGACGTCGTCGTCGTCCTCGAAGGGCCAGGCGGCGGTGTCGGAGTCCACGCTGACCGTGTCGTCGCCGTCCGGGGCGAGGAACTCCAGGTCGATCGCGAGGTTCCAGAGGTTCCAGATGTTGCGCGCGTCGGGCAGGCCGAGCGTGCGTACGGCCTCGTCCACCTCGGACTCGGTGAGCAGCGTCTCCTCGCCCACCTTGCGCCCGGTGCCGACCCACAGCGCCAGGTCGCGGGCCTGCTCGATGAGCGTCACCCGGCGGGCCGCCTCGGCCAGCTCGGTGTCGGGACGCAGCCGGATCGTGGGCAGGGCGCCGATCTCGTCGGCGAACGGCTCGAAGTCGCCGAGGCCCTCGTCGGCCTCGTCCTCGTCGAGCTCGTCCTCCTCCTCGTCCCAGTCGCGTTCGGCGATGGTGTCCTCCATCGCGTCCACGAAGTCGTCCTCGACCTCGTCCAGCTCCGCGAGGAGGGTCTCCAGGGACGCCGAGCCGGGCGAGAGCCGTCCGGTGCCCGACAGGAACGTCAGGTAGGCCCGGACGGCGGGGATCATGCCGTCCGCGGCGGCGTCGGGGTCCTCGACCACCTGGGGCATGCGCTCCAGCAGGACCGTGCGCAGGTCGCCACGCTTCCACAGCCCGACGTCGTCGCGGGCGATCAGGCGGTGCCACAGGGCGACGGGGCCCACGAGATCGGGGTCGCTGCCGGGTGCGTTGTCCGGCGCCCAGAGGATGAATTCTTGGAGCAGGGGACGCAGTTCAGCGGCGGCTGCCTCGATGCGGTCTGTCACCCCGCCAGCCTAGGGCTATCGGGACACCGCTCTCCAATCAGTTCGCGCGGCGCATGGCTTCGGTTATCCGTTCGGCGGCGGCGACGACGGGGGCGGCGTGCATCCGGCCGGGCGTACGGGTCAGCCGCTCTATGGGACCGGACACGGAGACCGCGGCGATCACCTTGCCGCCGGCGCCGCGGATGGGCGCGGAGACGCTCGCCACACCCTGCTCGCGCTCGCCGACGCTGTGCGCCCAGCCCCTCCTGCGTACGCTCGCGAGCGTGGCGGCGGTGAACTTGGCGCCGCGCAGGCCGCGGTGCAGGCGGTCGGGCTCCTCCCAGGCGAGCAGGATCTGCGCGGCGGACCCCGCGGTCATGGGCAGCGCGGAGCCGACCGGCACGGTGTCGCGCAGGCCGCTGGCGCGCTCCGCGGCGGCCACGCAGACCCGCTCGTCGCCCTGGCGCCGGTAGAGTTGAGCACTCTCCCCGGTGAGGTCGCGAAGCTGGGTGAGCACCGGCCCGGCGACGGCGAGCAGCCGGTCCTCGCCCGCGGCCGTGGACAGTTCCGACAGGCGGGGCCCGAGGATGAACCGGCCCTGCGTGTCGCGGGAGACGATGCGGTGGTGCTCCAGCGCGACGGCCAGCCGGTGGGCCGTCGGCCTGGCCAGGCCGGTCGCCTGGACGAGCTGTGCCAGGGAAGCGGGGCCCGCCTCCAGGGCGTTGAGTACGAGAACCGCCTTGTCGAGTACTCCGACCCCGCTAGAGTTGTCCATACCCCGATACTGCCGTCTCGCCATACGAGATGCAAACGCAATGTTGGGAATCAGCAGATACAGTGTCCATATCCCGATATTTCTGTCTCATGATGAGAGACACGACCGGGGGTCTGAACGCGAGGAGGCGTCACAACCATGGGTCGCACACTGGCTGAGAAAGTCTGGGAGCAGCACGTCGTACGCCGTGCCGACGGCGAACCCGACCTGCTCTACATCGACCTGCACCTCATCCACGAGGTGACCAGCCCGCAGGCGTTCGACGGCCTGCGCATGGCCGGCCGCACCGTGCGCCGCCCCGACCTCACGATCGCCACCGAGGACCACAACGTTCCGACCGTGCTCGGGCCGATCTCCGACCCGGTGTCCCGCACGCAGGTCGAGACGCTGCGCAAGAACGCCGCGGAGTTCGGCATCCGCCTGCACCCGATGGGCGACGCCGGCCAGGGCGTGGTGCACATCATCGGCCCGCAGTTCGGCCTCACCCAGCCCGGCATGACGATCGTCTGCGGCGACTCGCACACCTCGACCCACGGGGCGTTCGGCGCCATCGCGTTCGGCATCGGGACCTCCGAGGTCGAGCACGTGCTGGCCACCCAGACGCTGCCCGCCTACCGGCCCAAGACGATGGCCATCGAGGTCAAGGGCGAGCTGCCGGTCGGCGTGACCGCCAAGGACCTGATCCTCGCGATCATCGCGAAGATCGGCACCGGCGGCGGCCAGGGCTACATCGTCGAGTACCGGGGCGAGGCCGTGCGCAAGCTCTCCATGGAGGGCCGCATGACCGTCTGCAACATGTCGATCGAGGCCGGCGCGCGGGCGGGCATGATCGCCCCCGACGAGACCACGTTCGAGTACCTGCGCGGCCGTCCCCACGCGCCCACCGGGGAGGCCTGGGACCGGGCCGTCGAGTACTGGAAGACGCTGCGCACCGACGACGACGCCGAGTTCGACAAGGTCGTGGAGATCGACGCCTCGGCCCTCACGCCGTTCGTCACGTGGGGCACCAACCCGGGCCAGGGCGCGCCGCTCGGCTCCGCCGTGCCGTCGCCCGAGCAGTTCGCCGACCCGGTCGAGCGGGCCGCCGCCGAGCGGGCGCTGGAGTACATGGGCCTGGCCGCGGGCACGCCGCTGCGCGACATCCAGGTGGACACCGTCTTCGTCGGCTCCTGCACCAACGGCCGCATCGAGGACCTGCGCGCCGCCGCCGAGATCCTGCGCGGCCGCAAGGTCGTCACCCGTACGCTGATCGTCCCGGGCTCCATGGGGGTCAAGAAGGCGGCAGAGGAGGAGGGCCTGCACGAGGTCTTCAAGGCGGCCGGGGCCGAGTGGCGCGAGGCCGGCTGCTCGATGTGCCTGGGCATGAACCCCGACACCCTGAAGCCGGGCGAGCGCAGCGCCTCGACCTCCAACCGCAACTTCGAGGGCCGCCAGGGCAAGGGCGGGCGCACCCACCTGGTCTCGCCGCAGGTGGCGGCCGCGACCGCGGTGACCGGCCGGCTGACCGCCCCCGCCGACCTCTAGTCCGCCCGCCTCAGTCCCAGGAAGAGATCATCATGGATGCCTTCACCACTCACACCGGCCGGGCCGTGCCGCTGCGCCGCAGCAACGTGGACACCGACCAGATCATCCCGGCGGTCTGGCTGAAGCAGGTCAGCCGTACGGGCTTCGAGAAGGGCCTGTTCGCCGCCTGGCGCGAGGACCCGTCCTTCGTGCTGAACGACCCGGCGTACGAGGGCGCGTCGATCCTGGTGTCCGGGCCCGACTTCGGCACCGGCTCCTCGCGTGAGCACGCCGTCTGGGCCCTGCAGCAGTACGGCTTCCGCGTCGTGATCGCCTCGCGGTTCGGCGACATCTTCCGCAACAACTCCACGAAGATGGGCCTGCTGCCGGTCGTCCTGCCCGAGGACGTGGTCGAGCGCCTGCAGGACGCGGCCGAGGCCGACCCCAAGACGGAGATCACCGTCGACCTGATGGAACGTCAGGTGCGCTCGGGCGACCTCGTCGCCTCGTTCGAGATCGACGACTACACCCGCTGGCGGCTGATGGAGGGCCTCGACGACATCGGGCTGACCCTGCGTCACGCGGACGCCATCGAGGAGTACGAGAATGGACGGCAGCCATGGCTGCCGACGACCGTCTGAACGATCCTCAGACCGGAGATGAGCTGCTGGCGCGGCGACTGCGTGATGCGCATCGCCGCGTCAGAGCGTTAGCCTTACCACAGGAGGAGCAGGCCCGCCTGGCGCGACGGCTGCTTGCTATCTGTGACGTGGCAAAGCGGGACATAGCCCATGCGGCCGCCCGGCTGGACGCCTTCATCGCCTATCTGGACGGCACATTCGACACGCCGAGCAGGCGAAACATGCCCCCCGGTGATTGAAGTCCCGCGACCTCGTCCCCTAATTTCAAGCGCGTAAGGGGGAGGAAACCGAAATGAACAAGAAAGAACTCGTCGACGCGATCACTGATCGCGTCGGTGACAAGAAGACGGCGACCGAAGCCGTCAACGCCGTCCTCGACGCCATCCAGAGCGCTGTCGCGAGCGGGGACAAGGTCTCGATCACCGGCTTCGGCGCCTTCGAGATGGTGCACAAGCCGGCCCGTACGGCCCGCAACCCTTCCACCGGCGACCCGATCAAGGTGGAGGAGAGCTGGGCGCCCAGGTTCCGCCCCGGGGCGGACTTCAAGGAGCAGGTCAACGCGGGTGGCAAGGCTGCCAAGAAGAAGTAGCAGGCCCCACCCCGCACCAGTGGACGGCGCTCGGAGCCCCCGGGCGCCGTTCGTCGTTCCATGCCCGGTGCCGGCGGTCGCATGAGGCCGTGAACCCCCTTCTTGACCTGCGCAAACGTGTAATCTTCAGGTAAGCGAGTCGCGGGGCGCGGATGCGGGGGACCCATCGACGGCGCGCGTACGTTCGACCGGGGGAAGATGCAGTGCAAGTCGGCCGGCAATGTGAGATCAGCCATGTCCCGATGGAGGTGTTCGACCAGGCGCCGGCCGGCGTCCTGGTGACCCGCGGGGAAGACCATCGGCTGCTCTACGCGAACGACGACGTCCGGGCGATGTTCGGGGACCTGCCTATCGGGGCGCCGGTACGGGAGGGCCTCCGCGACGTCCTCGGGCAGGAAATCCTCGCCGTGCTCGACGAGGTCCGCGAGACGGGGGAGACGGCGCGCCTCGACGAGGTCCGGGTGACCGCGGACCGGAGTGGCGGCCCACGCGAGCGGCTCTTACGGATGAGCCTTTCCAGGATTCCCCTGCAGGGCGGTGAGAGCGGAGTCCTGGCGGCGGTTCAGGAGGTCACGGAGCAGGTCTCCGCCACACGGCGCCTCCACGCGATGGAGAAGGAGTGGCTCCGCCTCCAGCGCCGCTACCAGAGCATGGTGTGGGCGGACGCGCACATGGTGTGGGTGACCGGCCCGCACGGCGAGTCCAGGGAGATGAGCCAGGGCTGGCAGCGGCTGACGGGACAGACGACGGAGGAGAGTCTCGGCTACGGCTGGCTGGGCGCCCTGCACCCGGAAGACCGCGTGCCCGCCAGGGACTCGTGGGACAAGGCCACGGAAGAGGCGCTCTCGCTCTACGAGCAGATCTACCGTGTCCGCACCCGCGACGGCTCCTACCGGCACATCCGGTTCCGGGCCGTGCCCGTGTACGAGAACGGCGCGGTGACGGAGTGGGTGGGAGCCTCCACCGACGTCGAGCAGGAGTGGCAGGAGGAGCGCCGCCGCCGGCTGCTGGACCGCGCGGCCGCCGCGGCGACCGACATCACCAACCTGGAGGAGATGTGCCAGGCGTTCGCCGGTGTGATCGTGCCGGAGCTCGCCGACTCGTGCCACGTCTACCTGCTGCCCGAGTCGAGCGGCGGCCTCCCGCACGCGCCCATCGTCACCGAGCGCATCGCCTCCGCCGTACGTGAGGGACTCCCGAGACTGCCGACCCGGCGCAAGGAGTATCACGCCGTCGACGGCGCGCTGGTGCGCGCGGTACGGCAGCGCCGCCCTGTCAAGATCTCCTACCCTCCGGGCCGTCCTTCGTTCCCCTGCCCCGAGGCCGTCAGGACCTGGATGGCCGAGATCGGGTCGCACAGCCTGGCCCTCCTGCCGATCGTCGTCGAGGGCGAGGTGGCGGCCGTGGTCACTACCGGTGCCTGCGGGGATCGCCCTCCGATCCCGTGTGGCGACGTCCAGTTGATGCGGGAGATGCTCGACCACGCGCACGACGCGGTCAGCAAGGCTCTGCGGTTCCGCCGCACGCAGAGGGTGGCGCTGGCCCTGCAGCACAGCCTGCTGGCCGAGCCGCCCCACGTCCCCGGCCTGGAGCTCGCCGCGCGCTATCAGGCGAGCCCGACCGCCGCCGAGATCGGCGGAGACTGGTACGACGCGTTCCCGCTGCCCTGCGGCGCCGTCAAGCTGGTCATCGGGGACGTGGCCGGGCACGACCTCGGCGCCGCCGTCTGCATGAGCCAGGTGCGGAACATGCTGCGGGCGCTCGCCGTCGACCGCGACGGCTCCCCGGGCGACGTCCTGTGGCGGCTGAACAGAGCCCTGGAGACCCTGAACGGCGAGAGCACGGCGACGTGCGTGCTGACGCGCCTCGAAAGGGACGGCGACGGCCTGTGGCGGCTGGTTTACTCGGTGGCCGGGCACCCGCCGCCGTTGCTGGTGACCGGCGAGGGGGAGGGCCGCTTCCTCCAGGGCGCGGGCAACCCGCTCCTCGGCCTCTACCACGACCAGCCGTGGATCAGCGCCGTGGAGACGCTGCCGCCGCACAGCACCCTGCTGCTCTACACCGACGGCCTCATCGAGCGGCGGGGAGAGGATCTCGGCGACGGGCTCGAACGGTTGCGGCGGCGCGCGGAGCCGCTCGCCCGCGAGCCCCTGGGCCGGTTCTGCGACGAACTGCTCACCGGGATGCCGGTGACGGGGGAGGACGACGTCGCCATGATCGCGCTGCGGGTGCCGGCGGCAGGGCACTATGAGGGGGTCGCCTCGTAGCCGGGCCCGTAGCCGGCTTCGTGATGGGGCGGCGCGGCCGGGGCGGTCCGGGCCGCCGGGCGCATCGCCACGACCAGTACGGCAAGCCCGGCGAAGACGACCGCGGCGACGACGCCGGTGACGTGCAGGCCGGCGGTGAACGCCTCCCGTGCCGCGTGCAGCAGTTGCGCGCCCTGACCGGCGGGAAGGTGCCGGCTGGCGGTGACCGCGCCGGCCAGCGAGTCGGAAGTGCCGTCCATCCGGCTGCGGTAGACCACTGCGGCCACCACGCCGAGCAGCGCGAAGCCGAGCGAACCGCCGAAGTAGTTGCCGGTCTCCGACATCGACGCCGCCGACCCGGCGCGCTCGGGCGGCACGGACCCGACGACCAGCCCGGTGCCCAGTGCGAACAGCGGGCCGGTGCCCAGCGCGAGCACGGTGATGCCGATCATCACCAGCGGCAGGGCGCCCGCACCGCCGGCGTCGGCCAGCAGCAGGCTGCCCAGCGCCGACACCGCCAGCCCGCCGGCGATGGCGGTCGTCTGCTTCACGCGCCGGGCCAGCGCCGGCGCGGCCATCGTGGCGGCCGCCACGCCCAGGCCCATCGGCGCGAACAACACCGCCGACGCGAACGGCGAGTGGCCCAGCACGCCCTGCAGATACTGGGTCACCATCAGGCCCGTGCCGGCCATGGCGACGCCGGCGAAGACCAGCGCGACGAGCACGGCGGTGAAGGGGCGGTTGCGCAGCAGCCGCAGGTCCAGCAGCGGCGCCTCCAGCCGCAGTTGCCGCCGTACGAACAGGAACCCGACGGCCGCGCCGGCGACGAGGGCCACCGCCGGGACGACCGGAACGCTCTCGACGGTCAGTTGCTTGATGCCGTAGACCATCAGGAGCACCGCCACGAGCGACAGCCCGACGCTTGCCGGGTCGAGCCGGCCGGCCCGGTCGCCGCGGAACTCCGGCAGCAGGACCGGCCCCGCGAGCAGCAGCAACGCCATCGCCGGCACGGCGAGCAGGAACACCGATCCCCACCAGAAGTGCTGGAGCAGGAATCCGGCGAGCACGGGGCCGAGCGCGCCGCCGGTGAACTGGCAGGTCGCCCAGATCGCGATGGCCTTACCGCGTCGGCGTTCGTCGCGGAACATGTTGGTGATCAGGGCGAGGGTGGACGGCGCCAGGGTCGCCCCCGCGACCCCCAGCAGCGCCCGCGCGACGATCAGCATCAGCGGGGTGACCGCGAAGGCGGCCACGACCGACAGCACCAGGAACGCCGCTCCGCCGATCAGCAGCAGCCGCTTGCGGCCGATCCGGTCGCCGAGCGTGCCCATCGTGATGACCAGGCCGGCCACCATGAATCCGTAGCTGTCGCTGATCCACAACTGCTCGACGTTGGTGGCCCCCAGCCCGGCGCTCAGTTGTGGCAGCGCGAGGAGCAACGCCGTCGCGTCGATCGCGACGAGCAATGCCGGCAGCGCCAGGACGACCAGTCCCAACCACGCCCGGTTGACTCGCATATGTGGAACTCCCGGTTCTCTCGACGTTTCGCCGGTTGGTCGGAGCGACCGGGGGTTTCTTGACACGGGTAGGTGTCAAGACGGCGGCGGCGGCTCCGACCAACCGGTGGAAGGGCCGGCGGAGGCCCGCGAACCACGAGGAGAACGAGATGAAGTTCCTGATCAGCCTGCACATCAACCCGGCCGTGCTGGACGCGCTGACCGACGAGGAGAGGGCGGCGATCGGCGAGGGCCACGGCAGGTTCATCGAGGCGCTGAAGCAGTCCGGCGAGCTGATCACCACGCAGGCGCTGGCCGACCCGTCGCAGGCCGCGGTGGTGTCCGTGCGCAACGGCCAGCCGGTCGTCACCGACGGCCCCTTCCTGGAGTCCAAGGAGTATCTGGGCGGCTTCTACCTGATCGACTGCGAGAACAAGGAGCGGGCGATCGAGCTGGCGGCGCAGATCCCCGACGCCGCGATCGAGGGTCTCGGCATCGAGGTGCGGCAGGTCATGTTCGCCGACGGACAATTGGAGGCATGACAGCACCGGTCATCGAGGACCTGCTGCGTGAGCTCACGCCGCAGGTCCTCGGCGCGCTGATACGACGGCACGGCCGGTTCGAAGGATGCGAGGACGCCGTGCAGGAGGCCGTCCTGGCCGCCGCCGTGCAGTGGCCGGCCGAGGGAGTGCCGGACAACCCGCGCGGCTGGCTGTTGACGGTCGCGTCCCGGCGGCTCATCGACCAGATGCGCAGCGACCACGCGCGCCGCGAGCGGGAGTCGGCGACGGCCGCCGTCGAGGTGCCGCCGCAGGACGTGCCGGACACCGACGACACGCTCGTCCTGCTGTTCCTGTGCTGCCATCCCACGCTGACCCCGGCCTCCCAGGTCGCCCTGACGCTGCGGGCGGTCGGCGGACTGACCACCGCCGAGATCGCCCGCGCGTTCCTGGTGCCGGAGGCCACGATGGCGGCCAGGATCAGCCGGGCCAAGCAGCGCATCAAGGCCGCCGGCAGCTCGTTCGGCCTGCCGGACGGCGCGGAGCTCCAGGAGCGGCTCCGGGTCGTCCTGCACGTGCTCTACCTGATCTTCAACGAGGGCTACACCGCCTCCTCGGGCAGCGAGCTGCACCGCGCCGACCTCGCGCACGAGGCGATCCGGCTGACCAGGATGGTGCACGCCCAGCTGCCCGAGGACGGCGAGGTCACCGGGCTGCTCGCGCTGATGCTGCTGACCCACGCCCGCAGGGAGGCCCGTACGACCCCGGCCGGCGACCTGGTGCCGCTCGACGAGCAGGACCGTACGAAGTGGGACCGGGAGCTGATCGACGAGGGCGTCGAGCTGGTCAAGGCGTCGCTGGCCGGCCCGGCGCTGGGGCCCTACCAGTTGCAGGCCGCCATCGCCGCCACGCACGCCGACGCGGCCACGGCCGAGGAGACCGACTGGCCGCAGGTGCACGCCCTCTACCTGATCCTCGAGCGGATCGCGCCCAACCCGATGGTCACCCTCAACCGGGCGATCGCGCTCGCCGAGACCGAGGGCCCGGAGGCCGGGCTGGCCCTGCTGTCCACCTTGGACGGCGACGAGCGGATGGCCGGGCACCACCGGTTGCTGTCCGTACGGGCGCATCTGCTGGAGAAGACCGGCGACACGGCCGGTGCGTACGAGCACTACCGGCGCGCCGCGAGGTCCACCGCCAGCATCGCCGAGCAACGCTACCTGGAGTCCCGGGCCGGCCGGGTAAGGGCGTAGCGGCCGCCCCGCAGCCTCAGATCCCCAGCAGGTGCCGGAGGACCAGCAGCCCGATTTCCAGCCCCACCTGCAGGCCGATCCCCGCCTCGGCGGAACCCACCAGCGCGAGGGCGAGCGGCATCAGGACGGGGAACAGGGCACGGGCCGTCCGGGCCAGGATGTGCGGCAGCGCGAACGGAACGGAAATCGTGATCGTCATGACGGACCTCCTGTCTCGTGCCGGGCGTCCGGCACGGGTGAGAACCCGTCACCTGGCCTGACAGCGGGCGGCGACCGCCTCGGCGACGCCGGAGCCCCGCGTCGTGCCGGGGAAGGTGACGGGATGGGACGGTTGCGGACTACTGCCGGAAGTCATCCCGACCACCTCCTCAAGGTCGTGCGGCGGCACTCGTGGCACGGCGGATGCCCGCCGGCGGCGCCTGTCGATTCGCACCCCTCACGTCAGAGCTTTGGCACTGCGCGGCGTGATCCCTCGGAGGGAAGCCACCTGGGGTCACCCCTTAAGCCGGGGAGACCTGTCCTGACCCGGGACGTCTCTCGACGAGGAGGGTCAGTGGCCTGTGTCCGCGCAGACGCCTCACCGAACGAGGTGCCTACCCATCCAGTAGAACCCCGGCCGGGTCGTCAGGTCAAACCCGCCCTGGTCAGGGGGCCGCTCAGGCGATGACCGGCGCGGCGGGGGAGCCGAATCCGCGCAGGAGGGTGTCCACGACCCGGGTCGCGAGGGCCTCGGCGTCCCCTCCGCCGGCCGCCCCCTCGGCGGCGGCCTCGTGGATGAGGGCGTAGTAGACGCGGCGGGTCCAGTCGAGGTCGGCGTCGGGACGCAGCACGCCGGCCTCACGGGCCCGGTGGAACAGCCGCTCGCACTGGTCGCGCACCTCGGCGTGCACGCGGACGGCCTCGGGATGGGCGCCGTCGGCCGTACGGCTCATGGCGAACCACCAGTTCGTCTTCACGCGCAGGACGTTGGCGGTGACCTGGTAGAGCGCGACGAGGGGCGGGGTGCTGTCCGCGCGGGCCGATTCGACGGCCTCGGCGAACCGGCGGGCGGCCCAGCCGGTGAGCTCCTCCACGAGCGCCTCGCGGGTGGCGAAACGGCGGTGGACGGTCGTGCGGGCGACCCCGGCCGCCTGGGCGACCTGCTCCATGGTCGCCGCCGGGTTGGCGGCGAACACGCGCTCGGCCGCCTCGAGGATCGTCCGCACCGTCCGCTCCGAGTCGGTCCGGAGCGGACGCTTCCCCTGCTGCGAAGACTGCTGGACTGACGTCACCCTTACATGCTACCGGGACGCTTCAGCTCTACCTACAGTTGCAACAAGCGTGTAGCGACTATTAGTGTTCTCGTGTCATCGCAGTCGCAGTTAGTGCGAAGGGAGCCGACATGGACATGGGACTCGAGGGACGTACGGCGCTGGTGACGGGTGCCAGTCGTGGCATCGGGCTGGCGACCGTCGCCGCGCTCGCCGCGGAGGGCGTCCGCGTTGTGGCGGCGGCGCGGAACGTCACCGCGGAGCTGAAGGAGACCGGGGCGATCGCCGTGCCGGTGGATCTCTCGACGCCCGAGGGCCCGGCGCACCTGGTCGAGCGCGCCGTCGCCGAGCTGGGGGAGGATCTCGACCTGCTGGTCAACAACGTGGGCGGCGGGGACCCCGGTGCGAACGCGGTCCGGGGATTCCTCGGCTTCGCGGACGACGAGTGGCTCTCCTGGTTCGAGCTCAACTTCTTCGCCGCCGTCCGCACGACCCGCGCCGCGCTGCCCGGCGTCCTGCGCCGCCGCGGCGTGATCGTGAACATCTCCTCGAACGGCGCCCGCATGCCGCATGCGGGTCCTGTGCCGTACACCACGGCGAAGGCGGCGCTCACCGCGTTCGGCAAGGCCCTGGCGGAGGAGTTCGGGCCGCAGGGAGTGCGGGTGAACACGGTCTCCCCCGGCCCGGTCCGCACCGCGCTGTTGGAGGCGCCCGACAGCTACGGCGCCGAGCTGGCGGCGGCGCTGGGAGTGCCGCACGAGCGGTTGCTGGCCGGGCTCCCGGACCGGACGGGCATGACCACGGGGCGGCTGGTCGAACCGGCGGAGGTGGCCTCCCTCGTGACCTACCTCGCCTCCCCGCACGCGGCGAGCGTCACCGGCGCCGACCTGGTGATCGACGGAGGAGCGATCAAGACGGTCTGACGCGCCGGTGGCGCCGGAAACCCAGGGTGGAGGAGATTCAGGGTGGAGGAGATTCAGGGCGTCGGGAACGTGGAGAGCGTCACGTAGGTGACGCGGCCGTTCGCCATGACGAGGGCGACGCGCTGGCCGGGGCGCAGATGCCGCAGCGGCCCGGCGTCGAACGCCTCGCCGTCGAACGGGATCCGGGTGCCGTCGTCGAGGAAGACCCAGCCCGAGCGGGTCGCGGGGTCGAAGCTCTGCACCGTCGCCTGCACGGCGCCAGCCTACCGCCGCGTGCGGAAAATCCTTTGACCAGTGGATCTTCCGGCTGCCAGCATGTCCCGCCATGACCGAGGCGGCACCGAGGACGAGCCTGTGGCGCGTCCGTGACTTCCGGCGATACGCCGGGGCCGACGCGATCAGCAAGCTCGGCAGCGAGGTCTCTCTGGTCGCCCTGCCGCTCACGGCGGCGCTCACCCTCCACGCGACTCCGTTCCAGGTGGGCCTGCTCACCGCCGCGGAGATGGTGGCGTTCCTGCTGGTCGGCCTGCCCGCCGGAGCCTGGGTGGACCGGATGCGGCGCCGTCCCGTGCTGGTCGCCGCCGACGCGGTGCGCGCGCTGGCGCTGCTGTCGATCCCGGCCGCGGCCGTGCTCGGCGTGCTCGGCCTGCCCCAGATGTACGCCGTGGCCCTGCTGACCGGGCTGTGCACGGTCTTCTTCGACGTCGCCCACCAGAGCTATCTCCCGTCCATCGTCGGCCGGGAGGACCTCGCCCGCGGGCACGGCGCGCTCGCCGCGAACCAGTCGCTCGCCCAGCTCGCGGGCCCGGGGATCGGCGGGTGGCTGGTGCAGGCGCTCACCGCCCCTCTCGCGGTGGTCGCCGACGCACTCAGCTACGCCGCGTCCGCGCTGCTGCTCCTCGGCGTACGCGCGGACGAGAAGCCCGGCGGAAGGGACGTCCGGGGCGGGAGCCGGCTGTGGCCGGAGATCGCCGAAGGGCTCCGGTTCGTCGCCGGGCAGCCGGTCCTGCGCCGGGTCGCCGCCGTGGGGGCGCTGGTGATGCTGTCGTTCGGCCTGTGGTCGGCCACGGTGCCGCTCTACCTCGTCCGCGAGGTCGGCACGAGCCCCGGCACGTACGGCACGCTGCTGTCGGCCGGCGCGATGGGCGGGGTGGCCGGCGCCTGGCTCGCCCCGCGGATCGCGGCCCGCCTGGGCACGGGCCGGGCCATGTACGCCGCGGCGTGGGCGGCCACGGTGTGCACCGCCCCGCTCGCGCTGACGACGGCGGGCCCCCGCCTGCTGATCCTTCCAGTGGCCCTGGCGGCCAGTGGCGTGGCGACCACTGTGTTCAGCGTGGCGCAGGGGGCCTACCGCCAGTCGATCTGCCCCCCGCACCTGCTCGGCCGCCTGAGCGCCACCATGCGGTTCCTGATGTGGGGCCCGATGCCGCTCGGCGGCCTGCTGGCGGGCACGCTGGGGCAGCTCGCCGGGGTGCGCGTCGCGTTCTGGGCCGCGTGCGGGGCTTACACGCTCGCCCACCTGCCGGTCCTGCTCGCGCCGCGGATCCGCGAGGTCTCCTAGCCCTCCTAGCCCTGCTCGCCCTCCTCGTCGGGGTCCGGCTCGCCGATGTAGGAGGCGAGGCCGCGCAGGATGATCTCCAGGCCGAGCTCGAACCGGTAGTCGTTCGACTCGTCCACCATGATGTCGGCGAGCCGCACCAGGTTGGGGAACCGGTCGGGCGGCAGCGAGGCGAAGTAGTCGTTGACCTCCTCGCGCAGCTTGTGCCACGAGGTGTGGCTCTCGCGGTAACGCTGCTGCCAGAGGCTCTCCTCCAGCGCGAACCCGTTGATGTACGTGGACAGCATGTCGCCGGAGACGGCCAGGACCCGCCGCGGCATCCCGGCGGCGCCGAGGACGGCCATCAGCCGCTCGACGTAGGGGAGCAGCTCCGGCGTGAACGGGACGTGGCCCATCGCGAGCTTCGCCAGGTCGCGACGGCTCAGCAGCCGCTCACGCGCCTGGCGGGCGAAGTCCTTGACCTGCTCCCGCCAGTGCTCGGGGTCCGGCTCGGGAATCTCGTAGCCCTCGAACATGCGGGTGTACATGAGCTGCAGCAGCTCGTCCTTGTCGCGTACGTGAACGTACAGCGCCGAGACGGCGACGCCGAGCTCGGCGGCGACCTGCCGCATGCTCAGCCGGTCGTAGCCTTCACGGTCGAGGACCGTGAAGGCGGCGTCGACGATCCGCTCACGGGTGAGGGGAACCCTGGCCGGTGTACGTCGCTTGGGCGGACGCTCCCACGGCGGTGTGGGCATGTCCGGCTGCGTCATGGAGGACCTCCCGCTGTTCCGCCCATGCTAGTGAACACCGCTCCGTCTTCACGAACACCGCTCTCGAAACGAGATATATCTTGTGCGTCCGGCAAACGCGATATATCGTGGTGAACATCGAACTTGGCGCTGAACACTGATCGGTGATAGAACAGCGCTCACTTTACTATGAACACTGTTCAGCCTCGAAGGAGGGGCGATGTCCGAACCCATCACGGCGGCGGCGCCGCCGGCACCGGCGACCGGGGCGCCGTACCGCTGGCGCTGGGCCGCTCTCTTCGTGATCCTCGCCGGGGAGGTCATGGACCTTCTCGACGCGATGGTCACCAACATCGCGGCGCCCGAGATGCGCGCCGACCTCGGCGGCTCCGAGGCCGTCATCCAATGGCTGGGCGCGGCCTACACGCTCTCGATGGCCGTGGGCCTGATCACCGGCGGGCGGCTCGGCGACATCTTCGGCCGCAGGCGCATGTTCCTGATCGGAGCCGCCGGGTTCACCGTGGGTTCCCTGCTGTGCGCGGTCGCCCAGTCGCCCGAGATGCTGATCGGCGCCCGGGTGATCCAGGGCCTGTTCGGCTCGGTCATGCTGCCGCAGGGCCTCGGCATGATCAAGGAGATGTTCCCGCCCACGGAGATGGGCAAGGCGTTCGGCATGTTCGGGCCGGTCATGGGGCTGTCGGCCGTCGGCGGCCCGATCCTCGCCGGTTGGCTCGTGACGGCCGACTTCTGGGGCACGAGCTGGCGGATGATCTTCTTCATCAACCTGCCGCTCGGCCTGGCCGCGCTTCTCGCCGGGCTGCGCTTCCTGCCCGAGTCGAGGTCGCCGCGGCCGCCGCGGCTCGACCTGGCCGGGGTCGCGCTCGCGTCCGTGGGCGCCTTCCTGGTGATCTACCCGCTGGTGCAGGGCCGCGAGCACGACTGGCCCGCGTGGGCGTTCGTCATGCTCGCCGCCTCGGTGCTCGTGTTCGCCGTCTTCGGCTGGTTCCAGTCCCGCCGCAGCCGCTCGGGCGGCGACCCGCTGATCGTGCCGAGCCTGTTCCGCAAGCGCGCGTTCACCGGCGGCCTGTTCACCGGCATGGTCTTCTTCTCCGGCATGGCCGGGTTCATGCTGGCCTTCAACCTCTACTGCCAGCTGGGCCTCGGCTACTCCGCGCTCAAGGCGGGGCTCGCGATGGTTCCCTGGTCGGGCGGCATGATCCTCGGATTCGGCCTCGCGCAGGGGCTGCAGAAGTTCGGGCGCAAGCTGCTCCAGGGCGGCACCCTGCTCATGACGCTGGGCGTGCTCGGCGTCCTGCTCACGCTGAACCTCGCGGGCATGCACGTCAGCCCGTGGCAGCTCACCCCCGCGCTGGTCGTCAGCGGAATCGGCATGGGCCTGCTGATGTCGCCCTTCTTCGACATCGTGCTCGCCGGCGTGGAGGAGCACGAGACGGGCTCGGCGTCCGGCACGCTGACGGCGGTGCAGCAGCTGGGCAACGCGTTCGGCGTGGCCCTGCTCGGCACGGTCTTCTTCGACCTGCTCGGCGACGTGCCCACCGCCGGGAGCTTCGACCAGGCCATGAAGATCACCCTCTGGGTGGTCGCCGGAATGCTCCTGCTCACCTTCGTCGTGGCCTTCCTCCTGCCGAAGCAGGCCCGCGAGAACGCGGAGGCGGCCCACTGACGCGACATCACGGGTGACCACGCCGGAGCGGGGGCTCGGCGTGGTCGCCTTGGCGCGTCCGGCGCCGCCTCCGCCGCGGTCGGCGGAAAGGACGGTCGGCAGCCGCCCGCTACGGCCGGGGGGCCGTGCCGCCGAGGATCAGGGCGGCGACCTCGGCGGTGGCGGGGCCGACGCCCAGGACCAGGGCCTCGCGCAGGTCCTCCACCGTGTCCACGTCCCTGCGTACGGAGGCGATCCCCGGCGGGGCCAGTTCCTTGGCTCCCCGGGACAGGTGCCTCGCCCGCGACTCGCCGCCGAACCCGGGCCGGAAGGACACGCCCGGCCGTACGCCGTAGAACGTCGTGCCCACCTCGGCGGCGTCGGGGACGAACGCCTGGTCGAACTCCAGCGCCGCCGCGAGCACCGTCTCCAGCTCCGCGGGCCGCAGGGCGGGCAGGTCGGCCTGCAGGGCGCCGACGGCGTCGTCCGGCGCGAGCCGTACGGCCTCCTCCGCCCCGGTCCGCAGAGCGGTGTTCAAACCCCGGTCGGGATCGGCCACCACGTGGGCCCCGAGCGCGGCCAGCCGACGCGCGGGCAGCGGGTCGGCCGTCACGACCACCACGCGCGCCACCAGCGGACAGCGCAGCGCCGCCGCCACGGTGTCGGAGGCCACCGCGACCGCCAGATCGGCCCGGTGCGGGCCGGCCGCCGCCGCGAGCCGTGTCTTGGCCCGGATCAGGGTCTTCACCGGGACCACTATTGACCATCGCGCGAGGTGCATGCCTGTAGCATCCCGCCTCGACATCGCCCATGGCCAACCGGGAGACTTGTCCCGGATCCCGGTGATTTGGAGACCCTGTGAGCCACCCCAGCGAGCCCTCGTCCGACCCGACCACCCCCCAGGCCACACCCGCGGTGCCCGCCTCCGCCGCGGTGAGCCGGCGTGCCGGCCGGCCGCCGCGCTTCTGGGAGACGCTCGCGGTCGTCGTCGTCAAGCCGCTCTCACGGCTGTTCGTGAAGCGGAGGTGGCGCGGCGGGGAGCACATCCCCCGCACCGGCGGTCTGATCATCGCGGCCAACCACCTGTCGTGGTCCGACCCCGTGCTGCTCTCGCACTACCTGTACAACAACGGGCGGTGGCCGACGATCCTGGCCAAGGCGGGTCTCTTCCGGATCCGCGGGCTCGGTCACGCCATCGCGCAGCTCCAGGCCATCCCGGTCGAGCGGAACAGCACCGAGGCCACCAAGTCGCTCAAGATCGCCGAGGAGCGGCTGCGGAGCGGCGCCTGCATCCTGTTCTATCCCGAGGGCACGATCACCCGCGATCCCGACCTGTGGCCCATGGTCGGCAAGACCGGCGTCGCCCGGCTGGCCCTCGCGACCGGCGTGCCGGTCGTCCCGATCGCCCACTGGGGCGCCCAGGAACTGCTGCCGTACGGGGCGAAGAAGCCCCGGCTGCTGCCCCGCACGACCTTCCACGTGCTGGCCGGGCCGCCGGTCGACCTGTCCAAGTACGCCGGGCAGCCCATGCGCGGCTCGGTCCTGCGCGACGCGACCGCGGACATCACGGCCGCCATCACCGACCTGCTCGCCGAGATTCGGGATGAGAAGGCGCCGGAGGTCCCTTATGACCCCAAGAACGCGGCCAACGGCTGAGCGGAGCGTACGGTGAGGGAGGAGCGCGCGGAGCAAGAGGAGTGGTGCGGCCAGTGAGCAGGGCGGCTGTTTTCGGAACGGGCTCGTGGGGCACCACGTTCGCGATGATCCTCGCCGAGGCCGGCACCCCCACGACCCTGTGGGGCAGGCGGGCGGAGATCGTCGACGCGATCAACGAGACCCGGGAGAACCCCGAGTATCTGCCGGGGATGCGGCTGCCCGACACGATCCGCGCCACGACGGACCCCGCCGAGGCCATGGACGGCGCCGACTTCGTGGTCCTCGCGGTGCCGTCCCAGACGCTGCGCGCCAACCTCCAGGTGTGGAAGCCCCACATCCCGCCGGAGGCCGTGCTGGTCAGCCTCATGAAGGGCGTCGAGCTCGGCACCTGCAAGCGGATGAGCGAGGTCATCTGCGAGGTGGCCGAGGTGCCGGAGCGCAGGGTGGCCGTGGTCTCCGGGCCCAACCTGGTCCCCGAACTGGCGCAGCGGCAGCCCGCCGCCGCGGTCGTCGCCTGCTCCGACGAGGAGGTGGCCGCCCGGCTCCAGGAGGCGTGTCACCTGCCGTGGTTCCGGACCTACACGAATCCCGACGTGGTGGGCGTCGAACTCGGCGGCGCGGTCAAGAACGTCATCGCGCTGGCCGTCGGGGTCGCGGTCGGCATGGGTTTGGGCGACAACGTGCGGGCGACGCTCATGACGCGCGGCCTTGCCGAGATCGCCCGGCTGGGCGCGGTGCTCGGGGCGGACCAGCACACCTTCGCCGGCCTCGCCGGGATGGGCGACCTCGTCGCCACCTGCACCTCGCCGCTGTCGCGCAACCGCACCTTCGGGGAGAACCTCGGCCGCGGCATGACGATGGCCGAGGTCGTCGCCGCCACGAAGCAGACGGCCGAAGGGGTCAAGTCGTGCGAGTCGGTGCTCGAACTGGCCAGGAAGCACGACGTGGAGATGCCCATCACCGAGGTGGTCGTCGGTGTCGTCCACGACGGCATGACCCCCGGTGAGGCCGCCATGCTGCTGATGTCGCGTACCCCCAAGCCGGAGCGCTACGGCGTCTGATCAGCGATTCGGACCTCCGCGACGCGCGCGGCTGACAAGCCGTTTTGCGCCTCGAACACGGTAGATTCGGGCATCATGAATGAGGATCGCGAGTCCCCGTCACGCGTGCGCGTGGCAGTCGTCTTCGGCGGCCGCAACTCCGAGCACGCCGTCTCCCTGATGGGCGCAGGCAGTGTGCTGGAGGCCATCGACCGGTCGAAGTACGAGGTCATCCCCATCGGCATCGCCCAGGACGGGCGCTGGGTGCTGGCGTCGGGCAACCAGTCCTACGCGATCGAGTCCGGCCGCCTGCCCGTCGTGGACGACTCCGGCACGGCGCTCGCGCTCCCCGGGGACTCCGGCGCCCTCGTGGCACTCGAGTCCGGTGAGATCCCGCGCGCGCTCGGCCGGGTGGACGTCGTGTTCCCCATGCTGCACGGCCCGTTCGGCGAGGACGGGACGATCCAGGGCCTGCTGGAGATGGCCGGGGTCCGCTACGTGGGCTCGGGCGTGCTGGCCAGCGCGGTCGGCATGGACAAGGCGTACATGAAGCTCGTGCTGCGCGCCGCCGGGCTGCCCGTCGGCCCGTTCGTGGTCGTACGCGACCGCGACTGGCGGCTCGACCGTGGCCGGGTGCTCAAGGAGATCGAGGAACTGGGCTGGCCGGTGTTCGTCAAGCCGTCCCGGGCCGGGTCGTCGCAGGGCATCTCCAAGGCGCACGACCCCGAGTCGCTGGAGGCGGCGATCGAACTCGCCCGCGAGCACGACCCGAAGGTGCTGGTCGAGGCCGCCATCGTCGGCCGGGAGGTCGAGTGCGCGGTGCTGGAGTCGCTCGGCGACGACGCACCCGAGGCGAGCGTCCCCGGCGAGGTGCTCGTCCGGGGCGAGCGCGAGTTCTTCGACTTCGAGGCCAAGTACTACCCCGACCAGATGGCGCTCCAGGCGCCGGCCGACATCCCCGCCGAGGTGGCGGAGACGGTGCGGTCCATGGCCGTGCGCGCGTTCGAGGCGCTGGGCTGCGAGGGCCTGTCGCGGGTCGACTTCTTCTACACGCCGTCCGGCGAGCTGATCGTCAACGAGATCAACACCATGCCGGGCTTCACGTCGCTGTCGGTCGCGCCGCAGCTGTGGGCCGCCACCGGCCTGCCGTACGCCGCCCTGGTCGACCGGCTGATCCAGCTCGCGCTGCGCAGGCCCGCGGGCCTGCGGTAGCTACTCCGGGATGCTCGACTTGATCGGCTCGGCGAGGTCGACCAGCACGGCCCCGGCCTGGTGCTCCTGCCCGATCGTCACCTCGACGTACGCGACCCGGTTGGTCGACGTGAACAGCGTCGGCCGGCGCGGGTCCTGGAACCAGCCGACGCCGTTGATGTCGGCGACCTCCGCCGTCGGCTCCATGTTGGCCGGCCGGGGCACGCCGCAGCGCAGGGCGATCTGGCCGTCGCCCCAGACGGCGACGTACGGCGAGGGCGGCTCGGAGGCGGCCCGGCCGAGCCCGTCGAGCGTCTTCGGCAGCGCCGCGTCGAGCTTGCGGCAGGCCGCCGCCGCCTCGCCGGTCGGCGTGGGCGGCTCCACGTGGACGGTGGACGAGCAGCCGGCGAGCAGGGCGAGCGCCGCCAGGGCCGTGCCTGCCAGCGCGGCGCGGGTGCCTGCCTGCGCGGCGCGTACGGGCCCCTTCGCCTCTCGCATCGTCTCCCCGGCTCGTGTTCCGCTCAGATGTGGACGATCGGACACGTCAGTGTACGGGTGATGCCGTGCACGGCCTGGATCTGGGCCACCACGAGCTTGCCGAGCTCGTCCACGTTGTTGGCCTGGGCGCGGACGATCACGTCGTAGGGGCCGGTGACATCCTCGGCCTGTGTCACCCCGGGGATGGAGGAGATCTCCTCGGCCACATTGGCGGCCCTGCCGACCTCGGTCTGGATAAGGATGTAGGCCTGCACCATGACGTCCTCCGGGTAGAGATCAGTGCCGGAGCGTAACCGTACCTCGAATGCACTAGGGGTGTGCTATCACAGTCGGAGATCTCGGCGAATTCGGAGTAATTCAGCGGATATCGGGACGCCTTCCGCGGACCGCGGCCGTACTGCTGGGCCCCGGCGACGACGCCGCGGTCCTGAAGGCCCCCGACGGCCGGGTTGTCGTGAGCACGGATCTACTGATCGAGGGTAGGCACTTCCGCCGCGACTGGTCGAGTGGCTACGACATCGGCCGTAAGGCGGCGGCGCAGAACCTTTCCGACATCGTTGCCATGGGGGCCGATCCCACCGCCCTCGTGGTCGGCCTGGGCCTGCCCGCGGACGTCGGCACCGACTGGGTGGACGCCCTGACCGACGGCTTCCGCGACGAGTGCGACCTGGTGGGGGCGACCGTGGCGGGCGGCGACATCGCCCGTTCTGACGCCGTCGTGCTCGGCGTGACCGCGCTGGGCGACCTCGGCGGCAGGGCTCCGGTGACCCGGTCGGGCGCGCGGCCTGGTGACGTGGTCGCGGTGGCGGGGCGCCTCGGCCACGCGGCGGCCGGCCTGGCCCTGCTCGGGGCGGGGGTGACCGGCGGTTCCCCGGATCTCGTGACCCTGCTGGAGGCGCACCACCGTCCCCGGCCGCCGTACCCGTGCGGCCCGCGGGCCGCACTGCTCGGCGCGACGGCCATGCTCGACGTCAGCGACGGCCTGCTGCAGGACCTCGGGCACGTCGCCGACGCGAGCGGCGTGGCCGTCGAGTTGGACGCCGCCGCCCTGCCCGTGCCGGAGGCGCTGTCCGCGGCGGCGCGCGAACTCGGCGCGGACCCCCTGGAGTGGGTGCTGACCGGCGGTGACGACCACGCTCTGGCCGCGACGTTCCCTCCCGAGGTACGGCTGCCGCCCGAGTGGACGCGTGTGGGGGCGGTCACGGAAGGTCGCGGAGTGCGGGTCGACGGACGCACCTGGACCAGAGGGGGATGGGATCACTTCCGTGCTTGATGTGAAATTTGTGACATAGGCGTATTAGATCTGTTATTAAGTATGGCGGTCAGGCAACAGGAAGGACCGTCATGGGCCGTCACACCGCAGGACGCAACGCGCGAGAGGGACAGCCCTCCCCGGCTCAGGACGATCCTCCGGGGCGGGCCGCAGGCCCGGACCATCTGGCCTTCCGTCCTCCGGCGACGCCGGGTGACGCCGCACAGGCCGGTGGGGCTGTGCCGTGGCCCGTGCCGCCCTCGGAGGCGACGACCCGGATGTTCGCCGCCCTGTCGCCCGAGAGGCTGGAGTCCGAGAGCCTGGCATCGTCCGAGCACCTGATGATGTCCGAGCATCTGACGACGTCCGAGGGCCGCGGCTCTTCGGGGCGGGGCCGGGACGGGCGCGCGAAGCGGCCGAGGCGTACGCGGCGGCTCGCGCTCGTGTCGGGGCTGTCCGTGCTGCTGGCCGTGGGCGTCACGGCCGGCGGCGCACGGCTGATCGCCGGTCGGACCTCCCTGATCATGGAGCAGCCGACGACGGCCTGCCCGACGTCCGGGAACTGCGCCGCCGCGGGCGGGCCGTACGGAGCGTCCGGCTCCGGCCAGGCCCTCGGTGAGACGTCCGCGCCCGGCGATCCGACCGGCGACCCGGTCCAGAACGGCCAGGACCAGTCAGGCTCCGGCAAGACCGGTTCCGGGCAGGACGACACCGGGCAGGGCGGATCGGCGGCTCCTCAGGCCACACCGGTTTCCACGGCGACCTCGAAGGGCAGGGATCGCGACCACACGTCCGCCCGTACGCGCACCCCGTCCACCGCCGCCCCGCGTGCGTCGGCCCACGCGTCTCCGCGGGTGGGCGATGCTCCCGCCACGGTCACGGCCGTCCCGGACACGGCGGAGGTCGTGCCCGATAACGACGCGGCCCCCGGCGACACCACGCCCGGCGACAGCGGGAACAGCGGGAGCACAGGGAACACCGGGAGCACAGGGAACACCGGGGGCACTTCGGGCACGGACGCGGCCGACGCGGGCTCGACCGGCACGACCGGCTCTACTGGCGCGGACACGGCGCAGACGAAGTCCGCTCTGGCCGCCGGCGGCCCGGCGGTGCGGCTGCGCTTCACGGTCACACACCGTGACGGGAGCGGGTACGCGGCCCGGCTCACCGTACGCAACGAGGGGCCGGCCCTGCCCGCCTGGACCATCCGGCTGGCCGTCGGCGGGCAGGTGACGGCGGTCGAGGGGGCGGACTGGAGGCAGCAGGGAGACACCCTGACCCTGAGCTCGCAGACCGCGCTGGGCGAGGGCGGCACGCTGACGCTGACCATCCACGCCGACGGCCCGTCCGCCGCGCCCGCCGACTGCGTGCTCTCGGAGGGGCGATGCGAAGTCACCGGCCCCGGCCACTCCCGGCACCGCGACTGACCGCCCCGCCGCGACGCCCGCCCCGCCGCGACGCCCGCTCCGCCGGGACGCCCGCCCTGATCGGGCCCGCCCGGCCGGGGTGTCCGCCCCGGGGATGGGGCGTTTTCCGGCGAGTGGCCGGCGTTTTGGTTGGATGGGCGCATGACCACCCCACCACGTGTCCTGACCATCGCGGGCTCGGACTCCGGCGGCGGCGCCGGGATCCAGGCCGACCTGAAGACGATGCTGGCTCTCGGCGTGCACGGCATGAGCGTCATCGCGGCCGTGACGGCGCAGAACTCACTGGGCGTGCAGGGCTACTGGGAACTGCCCCCCGAGGCGGTGCGGGCACAGCTCGACTCGGTCCTCGGCGACATCGGAGCCCAGGCGATCAAGACGGGCATGCTGGCGTCGTCCGTGCTGGTGGAGACCGTCGCGGAGGTGCTCGCGGGCGTGACCGCGCCCGTCGTGGTGGACCCGGTCGGCGTCTCCAAGCACGGCGACAGCCTGCTCGCGCCGGAGGCCGTGGAGACCGTCAAGAGCGTGCTGCTGCCGACCGCGACCGTGGTCACCCCCAACCTGTGGGAGGTCGAGCAGCTCACGGGCGTCAAGGTCGAGGATGAGGACGACCTGCCCCGCGCCGCCGAGGCCGTGCTGGCCCTCGGCCCGAAGTGGGCGCTGATCAAGGGCGGTCACCTCCCCGGCGAGCCGGTGGACCTGCTCACCGACGGGTCGAGCGAGCACCGCTTCACCGCCGAGCGGCACGACAACCGGCACACCCACGGCACCGGTTGCACGCTCGCCTCCGCGATCGCGTCGTACCTCGCTCTCGGCGAGGACGTGCCCGGCGCCGTACGGCGGGCCAAGGAGTACGTCACGGGCGCCATCGCGCACGGCTTCCCGCTGGGCATGGGCATCGGTCCCGTGGACCACGGCTGGCGGATGCGGACGGACGCCTGAGTCGTCAGCGGCAGGCCCCAGCGGACTCAGCGGAAGTCGGCGGCGTGGTCGGCGGCCCATTCCCGGAACGTCCGCGCGGGTCTTCCGGTGATCTCCTCCACCGTCGAGGTGATCAGGTCGGAGCGGGGCCGTCGTGTGCTCGCCAGCAGTGCCTCGACCAGGGCGGGCGGCCTGCCGTCCGCGAGCATCCGCTCCCGTGCCGTCTCCACGGGGACCTTCTCGAAGCGCAGGGGACGGCCGATCGCCTCTCCGATCATGCGGACCTGGTCGGCCCTGCTCACCACCTGTGGTCCGGTCAGCACGTACCTGGCGCCCACGTGCCCGTCGCCAGTGAGCACGCGCGCCGCCACGGCCGCGACGTCGGCCTGGTGGACCACCGCCGTGGGGGCGATGTCGGGGCCGCGTACGACACCGTCCTGCCGGATCTGCCCGGCCCACCCCAGGGCGTTGGAGGCGATCGTGTCGGCCCGCAGGATGGTCCACTCCAGCCCCGACGCCGTGATGAGGCTCTCCATGTCGGCGTGGAGCCGGTAGATCGGATCGGTCTGCCGTTCGGCGTTATCGTCCACACCCGACGACGACAGGTACACGAGGCGGCGGGCGGAGCCCGCGATCGTGGCGAGGACGGCCGGCGCGCCCTCGGACGTGAGGAAGGGCCAGACCAGGAACACCGTCGTGATCCCGCTCAGCGCCCTTTCCAGGGTTTCCGGCTCGGACAGGTCTCCTGCCGCGATCTCCACGCCTTCGGGCAGGCGGGTCGTCAGGGCATCGCGCACGAACGCGCGCACCGGGACACCGGCGGATACGAGCTGAGTGACGACTTCCCGGCCGACGTTGCCGGTCGCGCCCGTCACGAGAATCTGGGTCATGATCGTGGTCAACCGCGCCGTGCCAGGGATATTCCGGCGCATATCCGTGCCGGTCGCCGGTCGGGTCACAGGAGCACGAGAGCCCGCCACCGGTTCGGTGACGGGCTCTCGTGGGAGTCAGTCGGTCAGCGCGAGACCTTGCCCGCCTTGATGCAGGAGGTGCAGACGTTCATCCGCTTCGGCGTCCCGTTGACCACCGCGCGCACGGTCTGGATGTTGGGGTTCCAGCGGCGGCGGGTGCGGCGGTGCGAGTGGGAGATGTTGTTGCCGAAGATCGGCTTCTTGGCGCAGACGTCGCAGACGGAAGCCACGGTAATCGCTCCTTTGAATCAGTCGATCGGCCCGGCGCCGGTGCAGCGGCTCGTCCGAGCAATGCCGGGACAACCGGCTGGCCACACGAGGATATCCGATGTTCACCGGTGCACGCCAAACGGGACTCCGGCGAACGGGGATAGTCTCGTACCCGCCAACGGTAGCGCATCGAGGGGCTGGAGCGCGCGGAAGGAAGGTCGGCCGATGCTCAAGGTGCTCGATCCTCCCGCGGTGCGCCGCTGGTCCCGCCACTGCGCGGCGGCCCTCGGCCGGGCCAGGGCGGAGATCGACGCGCTCAACGTGTTCCCCGTGCCCGACGGCGACACCGGCACCAACCTGCACCTCACGATCCTGTCGGCGGCCGAGGCGGTGGACGCGCTGCCCGGCGACGCCGACGCGGACGCCACGTGGGAGGCCCTGACGCGCGGGGCCCTGCTCGGCGCGCGGGGCAACTCGGGAGTGATCGTCAGCCAGGCCGTCAGGGGCATGGGCGAGGTGCTCGGGCATGCGCCGGGAGGCGGCGCCGACCTGCGCGACGGGCTGACGAGGGCGGCCGAGATGGCCAGGGCGGCGGTGGTCCGGCCGGTGGAGGGCACCGTGCTGAGCGTCCTGTCGGACGCGGCGCATGCCGTACGCGACGCGCCCGACGACCTGGCCGAGGTGGCCCGCCGGGCGGCGGAGGAGGCGCGGCGGGCGCTGCGCCGTACGACGGGTCAGCTCGGCGTGCTGTCCCGCAACGGCGTGGTGGACGCGGGCGCGGCCGGGCTGGTGATCATGCTGGAGAGCCTGGCCGAGGTGGTGACCGAGGCGTACAGCGAGCGGCACGAGGTGCCCGCCCCCGCCGCGCGGATCGCGCCGGAGGAGCTCGGACGGCGGGACGGGGACGGCCCCGGTTACGAGGTCATGTACCTCCTGGACGCGGGCGCGCACGAAGTGGACCGGCTGAGGGACGAGCTCGACGCGCTGGGGGACAGCCTGGTGATCGTCGGTGGAAAGGGCCTGTGGAACGTCCACGTCCATGTGGACGACGCGGGCGCGGCGATCGAGGCCGGGCTGCGGGCCGGGCGCCCGCACCGGATCAAGGTGACCTATCTCGGGGGACGGCCGCACGAGCCGGCCCCGGCCAGGGGCGTCGTCGCGGTCGCCGCCGGTGACGGCCTGGCCGCGCTGTTCCGGGAGGCGGGAGCGGTGGTCGTGCGGCGCGAGCCGGGCTCGGCCCCGGCGGCGGCGGCCCTGCTGCGGGCCGTCCGCGAGGCCGGCGCCGAGGTCGCGGTGCT
This sequence comes from Microbispora siamensis, assembly GCF_016863095.1. Classification (GTDB taxonomy): domain Bacteria; phylum Actinomycetota; class Actinomycetes; order Streptosporangiales; family Streptosporangiaceae; genus Microbispora; species Microbispora siamensis. Next base: position 209,023 of record NZ_BOOF01000004.1, read on the forward strand.
GCCCAACGACGCGGCCGTGTACGACGTCGCCGTGGCCGCCGCGGAGATCGCCAGGGAGGAGGGCGTGACGGTCAGCGTCCTGCCCACCCGGGCGTCGGTGCAGGGCCTGGCCGCGCTGGCCGTGCACGACCCGCTGCGCCGCTTCGACGACGACATCGTGGCGATGACCGACGCCGCCGGGCACACCCGCCACGGGCACGTGTGGGTGGCCGACCGCGAGGCGATGACCAGCGCCGGGATCTGCCGCCCCGGCGACGTGCTCGGGGTGGTGGACGGCGAGGTCGCGCTGATCGGCGCGGACCTGGCGGCGACCGCGGTCGAGGTCGCCCGGCGCCTGGTCTCCGGCGGCAGCGAGATGGTCACGCTCGTCACCGGCGCCGGCGCGCCCGAGGCGCTGCTCGACGCCGTACGCGACCATCTGGAGCGGGCCCGCCCGGACCTGGAGATCGTCGTGTACGAGGGCGGGCAGGGCGGCTATCCCCTCCTGATCGGCGTCGAGTAGCCGGATTGTCGGCCTGTACGGGTAGGAATTGGTGTCGTGACGAGCTTCGACGAGCCGCTCAAGAAGGTGGTCGGCAGGTCGGCCGCCCCGCTGGAGAGCGCGCTGGGCATCAGCACGGTCGGTGAACTGCTGCGCCACTATCCGCGGCGGTACGCGCAGCGGGGAGAGCTGACGCCCATCGCGTCACTGGAGCACGACGAGCACGTCACCGTGGTCGCCAAGGTGTCGTCCGCCGTGCGCAGGCCGATGAAGAACCGGCAGGGCACCTGGCTCGACATCGAGGTGACCGACGGCAAGGAGAAGCTGCACCTGGCCTTCTTCGGCAAGGGCGCCTACGTCGCCGAGCAGCGGCTCACCCCCGGCACCGAGGCGATGTTCTCCGGCAAGGTCGGCGTCTTCGTCGGCGGCAGGACCAGGCGCGTCTCGCTCACCCATCCCGAGTACGAGTCGTTCGACGAGACGGAGGAGACGGCCGAGGAGTTCGCCTCCGCGCTGGTGCCGATCTACCCCTCCGCCCAGGGGCTGCCGAGCTGGAAGATCCGCCGGGCCGTGCGCACGGTGCTCGACGTGCTCAGCCTGGACGACCCGGTGCCCGCCGAGATACGGGAGCGGCTGGGGCTGCTGCCGATCGAGGAGGCGTTGCGGCGCGTCCACCGGCCCCGCAGCCAGGCGGACGTCGCCCGGTCGCACGACCGGCTGAAGTTCGACGAGGCGTTCGTCCTGCAGGCCGTGTTGGTGCGGCGGCGCATGGCCGCGTCCGCCTGGCTCGCCAGGGCCCGCCCCGGGCGCGACGACGGGCTGCTGCGCGAGTTCGACAAGCGGCTGCCGTTCCAGCTCACCGAGGGGCAGCGGCAGGTGGGCGAGGAGATCGCCGCCGACCTCGCCCGTGAACACCCCATGCACCGGCTCCTGCAGGGCGAGGTCGGCGCGGGCAAGACCGTGGTCGCGCTGCGCGCGATGCTCCAGGTGGTCGACTCGGGCGGGCAGGCCGTGCTGCTCGCCCCCACCGAGGTCCTCGCCCAGCAGCACCACCGGTCGATCGTGAACATGCTGGGCGACCTCGCGGCCGGTGGGATGTTCGGCGGAACCTCGGTCGCGCTGCTCACCGGCTCGATGGGGGCCGCCGCGCGGCGCAGCGCGCTGCTCGACGCCGCCTCAGGCGCGGCCGGCATCGTGATCGGCACCCACGCCGTGCTGCAGGAGCACGTCCAGTTCGCCGACCTCGGGCTGGTCGTGGTGGACGAGCAGCACAGGTTCGGCGTCGAGCAGCGCGACGCGCTGCGTGAGAAGGGCGGCGGCGGACGTCCCCACGTGCTGGTCATGACGGCGACGCCGATCCCGCGGACGGTCGCGATGACCGTGTTCGGCGACCTGGAGGTCTCCACGCTGTCCCAGCTCCCGTCGGGCCGGGCCCCGATCACCACCCACGTGGTGCCCGCCGCGGAGAAGCCCCACTTCCTCGACCGCGCCTGGCAGCGGGTACGCGAGGAGGTCGGCCTGGGCCGCCAGGCGTACGTGGTGTGCCCGCGCATCGGCGACCAGGAGGGCGACGAGGGCGACCTGGCGAAGGACGACGACGAGCGCAGGCCGCCCCTGGCGGTGCTCGACGTCGCGCGCATGCTCGCGGAGGGGCCGCTGGCCGGCCTGCGGATCGAGGCGCTGCACGGCAAGCTCGCGCCCGAGGACAAGGACGCGGCGATGCGCGCCTTCTCCCGGGGCGAGATCGACGTCCTGGTCGCGACCACGGTCATCGAGGTCGGCGTCGACGTCCCCAACTCGTCGGTGATGGTCATCATGGACGCCGACCGCTTCGGCGTCTCCCAGCTCCACCAGTTGCGCGGCCGGGTGGGCCGGGGCGGGCTGCCCGGGCTGTGCCTGCTCGTGAGCGAGGCCCCGGAGGGCACCCAGGCGCGCCGCAGGCTCGACGCGGTGGCGGCGACCCTCGACGGCTTCGAGCTGTCCCGTGTCGACCTGGAGCAGCGCCGGGAGGGCGACGTGCTCGGCGCCGCCCAGTCGGGGCGCAGGTCCTCGCTCAAGCTGCTGCAGCTCCTGCGCGACGAGGACGTGATCGAGGCCGCCCGGGCCGAGGCGACCGCCCTGCTGTCCGCCGACTCCGAGCTGTCGGCTCACCCGGCCCTGCGCGCCGAGATCGACACCATGGTCGCCGACGAACGCGCAGAGTTCCTCGAAAAGGCGTGATCGCCGGTGTGCGGGCCGGAAAGTGAAACGGGCGCCGTGTGAACACGACGCCCGTTAACGACCCAGGGCCCAGCCTTGGGACGGCCTCCCCCCGAATGCCGTCCCCGGCCGGGCCCGCCCTCGGGTCAGGTGCCGAGGGCGCCGACGTGCGGAAGGGCTCACGACCACGCCGGCCGGCCTTCCCCTGGGTCACCGTGAAGGCCGCAGAACTCATGATGCGCATGTGACGGAGCCCGCGATACGGCTCTTACTCATTCGTCGCCGCCGCTTGCCCACTCTTGACCTGTGCGATCTTCCCGGCCTCTTCCGCCCGCCGTGCCGGGAAGGCCGTCGCGGGCGGGACAATGAAGGCGTGACGCGGGTGATCGCAGGGACGGCGGGGGGACGCAGGCTGGCCGTCCCGCCGGGGAGATCGACCAGGCCGACGAGCGACCGCACCCGGGAGGGGCTGTTCGCCACCGTCGGCTCCGCGCTCGGCTCGCTGGAGGGGGCCCGGGTCCTCGACCTGTACGCCGGGTCGGGCGCCGTCGGGCTCGAGGCGCTGAGCAGGGGGGCCGCCCACGCGCTGCTGGTCGAGTCGGACGCCCGGGCCGTACGCACGATCAGGGAGAACATCGCGTCGCTCGGGCTGCCGGGGGCGTCCCTGCGGGCCGACAAGGTCGAACGGGTGGTGGGCCGGCCGTGCGAGGAGCCGTACGACTTCGTCTTCGCCGATCCGCCCTATGCCGTCTCGGACGAGGCGGTCTCCCGGGTGCTGGAGGCGCTGCGCGACAACGGCTGGCTCGCGGAGGGCGCGCTCGTGGCCGTCGAGCGGGAGTCGAGGGGTAAGGACCTGGTGTGGCCCGCGGGCTTCACGGAAGACAGGGTCCGTCGATACGGCGAAGCGGCCGTTTGGTACGGTCGCGCAGCCGGGAACCCGTGACTCTATGGGGGTGCGCCTTGCGTCGTGTCGTCTGCCCGGGGTCGTTCGATCCCGTGACCAACGGACATCTGGACATCATCGGCCGGACGTCACGGCTGTATGACGAGGTCGTCGTGGCCGTGCTCATCAACATCGAGAAGCACAGCCTGTTCACCGTCGACGAGCGCATCGAGATGCTCCAGGCGGTGACGAAGGAGTACGGCAACGTCCGGGTCGAGAAGTTCCACGGCCTGCTTGTCGACTTCTGCAGGCAGCAGGGCATCCCGACCATCGTGAAGGGCCTGCGGGCGGTCAGCGACTTCGACTACGAGCTGCAGATGGCCCAGCTCAACTACCGGATGTCGGGCGTCGAGACGCTGTTCATGTCCACCAACCCGGAGTACTCCTTCCTGTCGTCCAGCAGGCTCAAGGAAATCGCCCGGTACGGCGGGGACGTGTCCGGCCTGGTCCCCGACCTCGTCCACCAGCTGCTCGTGGAGCGGCTCAGAGGCTGAACCGGGGCTGGTATTCTTGCCTTTCAGCCTTGCACGACGGCGGTGATTCGCCATGCCTAACGAGAGCAGGATGAGTCTGCACAGCCTCGATCCCCGAGCCCCCTGGGTGATCTCCACCCACGACCTGGGGCGCCGACCGGGATCGATGCGCACGCTCAGCCCGGTCCTCCCGGCACCGGTGGACCTCGCGGTCGGAATGATCGGCGTTCCCAAGGACGCCGACGTCGAGCTGGACATCCGGCTCGAGGCGGTGATGGAGGGCGTGCTCGTCACGGGCACGGCGCAGGCTCCCCTGACGGGGGAGTGCTCGCGCTGCCTGGACCCGTTGACCTCGGAGATCGAGGTCGACTTCCAGGAGCTCTACTTCTACTCGGCGGAGGACGCCGGAGAGGACGATCTGCTCCTCGACGGCGAACTGCTCGATCTCGAGCCGGTATTCCGTGACGCGGTGGTGCTCGCACTGCCGCTGAGCCCGGTGTGCGGTGAGGACTGCCCCGGTCTCTGTGCGGAGTGCGGGATCAGGCTGGCGGAGGCCGGCCCTGACCACCGGCACGAAGCGATCGACGCCCGCTGGGCGGCGCTGCAGGGTTTGGTTGTGGAACAGGAAGACGATCAGGAGGGTTGACGTGGCCGTCCCCAAGCGGAAGATGTCGCGGAGCAACACCCGCGCCCGCAGGTCCCAGTGGAAGGCGGCGGCGGTCGCACTCGTGAGCTGCCCGCAGTGCCGCTCGCCCAAGCGCCCGCACGTGGCCTGCCCGACCTGCGGCACCTACAACCGCCGTCAGGTCGTCGAGCCGTCGGCCTGATCGCGCGGTAAGGGACGTCGGGACGCCGGCCGGATCGTCAAAACGACCCGGTCGGCGTTACCGTGCTTCACAGGAACGTGCGGTGGCGGTTGGACGGTACGCACCGACATGCACGCCCGCGGCCGTGGTGGACGCCGGGGCCATCGGCTCCCGGCGGACCGGCGTCCACCACGCCTTCGGGCCTTCGGCCGGCCCACCTGCCTCCCGTGCACGGCCCTGCCTGCACTTAGGAGTTGGGAGGATTTCATGGCCGCGCCGTCCGTAAAGCCCGTGCCCGTCGAGGTCGCCAGAGACGAGCTGGCCCAGATCCTGGATGTCCGGCTCAGCACCGGCATCCTGGAACGGGCGCTGACGCACCGCTCGTACGCCTACGAGAACGGCGGGCTGCCGACGAACGAGCGCCTGGAGTTCCTGGGCGACTCGGTGCTGGGGCTCGTGGTGACGGACACGCTGTTCCGCAACCACCCGGACCTGCCGGAGGGCCAGCTCGCCAAGCTGCGCGCCGCGGTGGTCAACATGCGGGCGCTCGCGGACGTCGCCAGGACGCTCGACCTCGGCAAGTACCTGCGGCTCGGCCGCGGCGAGGAGGGCACGGGCGGCCGGGACAAGTCGTCCATCCTGGCCGACACGCTGGAGGCCCTGATCGGCACCGTGTACGTCGACAAGGGCCTCGACGAGGCGTTCCGCGTCGTCCACCTGCTGTTCGACCCGCTCATCACGCGGTCGGCGTCGCTCGGCGCCGGGCTCGACTGGAAGACGTCCCTGCAGGAGCTCACCGCCGCCGAGATGCTCGGCGTGCCGGAATACCACGTGGACGAGAGCGGGCCCGACCACGCCAAGTCGTTCTCCGCGATCGTGCGCGTGGGCGGCAAGGAGTACGGCAAGGGCTCCGGGCGCAGCAAGAAGGAGGCCGAGCAGCAGGCGGCCGAGGCGGCCTGGACCGCGATCCGCGCGCTGCGCGACGCCCGCGAGGGCGCCGGCCCCGTACGCGCCTGAGCCCCGGAGACGGCGCATGCCCGAACTGCCCGAGGTCGAGGTCGTCCGCAGGGGCCTGGAGAGCTGGGTCGCCGGCCGGACGGTGGCCGCGGCCGAGGTCCTGCACCCCCGGGCGGTACGCCGCAACGTCGGCGACCTGCCCGCCCAGCTCAAGGGCCGCACGCTGGCGTCTGCCGAGCGGCGCGGCAAATACCTGTGGCTGCCCCTGCGGGACGGTGCCTCCGTCGAGGAGGAGCCCGGCGAGGCGCTGATCGCCCATCTCGGCATGAGCGGCCAGCTTCTCGTCGTGGACCCGTTGTCGCCGATCGAGAAGCACCTGCGTGTGCGCATGGGCTTCACCGACGGCGGCCTGGAGTTACGCTTCGTCGACCAGCGCACCTTCGGGCACCTCCTGGTGGCGCCCATGACCGCGGGGCGGGGGCGGCCGGTGCCCGAGCCGATCGCGCACATCGCCGCCGACCCGCTGGAGGACGCCTTCGACGACGCGGAGTTCGCCGTACGGCTGCGGCTGCGCCGTACGGGGATCAAGCGGGCGCTGCTCGACCAGTCGCTGATCAGCGGGGTGGGCAACATTTACGCGGACGAGGCGTTGTGGCGCGCGCGCCTGCACTGGGCGCGCCCGACGGAGACGCTGACCCGGCCGAAGATCGCCGAACTGCTCGCGGCGGTCCGCGCGGTCATGACCGAGGCGCTCGGGCAGGGCGGGACCTCCTTCGACAGCCTCTACGTGAACGTGAACGGTGAGAGCGGCTACTTCGACCGCTCGCTCGCCGTCTACGGCAGACGGGACGAGCCGTGCCGCCGTTGCGGGGCGCCGGTCCGGCGCGAGGCGTTCATGAACCGGTCCTCCTACAGTTGCCCGAAGTGCCAGCCCCGCCCGAGGAACGCCCGCCCGTAGGCCACCCCCCGCTGTCGCGGCCGAAGTCGATCTGGATACTTGTAGGCGTGGTTCGGTTGACGGCATGGGTCCGGGGACGGGTGCAGGGTGTGGGGTTCCGCTGGTGGACCCGTGCCCGCGCACTCGAGCTCGGGCTCGTCGGGTGGGCCTCGAACCTGGCCGACGGGAGGGTCGAGGTCGTCGCCGAGGGCCCGAGGGAGTCGTGCGAGAGGCTCCTGTCGTTGTTACGCACCGGAGACACGCCCGGCCATGTTGAGGGGGTGGTCGAGCGCTGGAGCGATGCGAAGAGAGGTATCGCCGGGTTTGTCGAGAGGTAGGGCTTCCCTCAAACCCCTCAAATCCGGTATATTTATCTAGCGAGAGTGCCCACCGGCACGCCTGTGCGGAGCGTTCAACTTGACCGTCTCCATTGCCGGTGCGACTCTTGAGAGGAACCACGCGCACCCCTCCCGCGGCATGAAGTGCGCGAACCAGTCTGGTCACTCAGCGTGGAGGACCCTTTACTATGGCGAAGGCTCTACTCGGCCACGTCGGCGGTCCTGACCCTCGGATGATCTCGGAAATGCGCCGTCTCCAGCAGCGCATCCGCGACCTCGAGGCAGAACTCACCCGGCTCCAGGCCCAGAACGACGCGCTTGCGGCGCAAACTCGTGACGAGGCCCTGGTCCGGCTGCAGGATCGCGAGCCGGCTCTCACCTGAGGTCCGGCAGGAAACGGGAAAGGATTGTAGGGACGCCCCGCAAAGGCGTCCCTTGCCATTTCCACCGTCGTTCCCCGGTAATTGATTCGGCGGCTAACTGATCATAAATAACGAGCCGTGGGCGGGACGGGTGAACCGCCCGGCTTGTCGTTACCTCGTATTCATTCCCCGAGCGGGCGCCGGTGCCTATCCCCGCGTACCCGGCCCTCGGGAGCTGTAGTCTTTCCCCCCAAACGCCAGGCGGCACCGAGGGGGGCGGACGTGTACCTGAAGACGCTCACCTTACGCGGCTTCAAGTCCTTCGCCTCGGCCACCACCCTGCGCTTCGAGCCGGGCATCACCGCCGTGGTGGGCCCCAACGGCTCCGGCAAGTCCAACGTCGTGGACGCGCTCGCGTGGGTGATGGGCGAGCACAGCGCCAAGTCGCTGCGCGGCGGCAAGATGGAGGACGTCATCTTCGCGGGCACCTCCAGCCGCCCGCCTCTCGGCCGCGCCGAGGTCACGCTGACTATCGACAACACCGACGGCGCGCTCCCGATCGACTACACCGAGGTGACGATCAGCCGGCTGATGTTCCGGTCCGGCCAGAGCGAGTACGCCATCAACGGCGACACCTGCCGCCTTCTGGACATCCAGGAACTGCTGTCCGACTCCGGCATCGGCCGGGAGATGCACGTCATCGTCGGCCAGGGCCAGCTCGACCAGGTGCTGCACGCGGGGCCGGAGGAGCGCCGGGCGTTCATCGAGGAGGCCGCGGGCGTACTCAAGCACCGCAAGCGCAAGGAGAAGGCGCTCCGCAAGCTCGACGCGATGCAGGCCAACCTGACCCGCGTCCAGGACCTCGTGGCCGAGCTGCGCCGCCAGCTCAAACCATTGGGCAGGCAGGCCGAGATCGCCCGCAAGGCGGCCGTCATCCAGGCCGACCTGCGTGACGCGCGCCTTCGCCTGCTCGCCGACGACGTGATCACCTTGCGCGACACGCTGCAGCGGGAGGAGGCCGACGAGGCGGCCGTACAGGCGCGGCGTGCCCAGGTGGAGGCGGAGCTGGCCGAGGGCCAGCGGCGGGAGGCCGAGCTTGAGGCGGCCGAGAACGAGGCCCAGCCGCGCCTCAAGGCCGCCCAGGAGACCTTCTACCGTCTTTCGGCCCTGCGGGAGCGGCTGCGCGGCGTGGAGAGCCTCGCGGCCGAACGGCGGCGGCACGCCGCGGACGCCGCGTCCATCGAGCGGCGCGGGCGCGACCCGGAGGACCTGGAGCGCGAGGCCGCCGAGGTGCGGGAGCAGGAGCGGGTGCTGGCGGAGGAGCTGGACGAGGCGCGCGAGCGCCTGGAGGCCGCCGTCGAGGTCCGCGCCGAGGCCGAGGAGGCGCTGGCCGCCGAGGAGCGGCGCCTGACCGCCGCCTCCCGCGCCGCGGCCGACCGCCGCGAGGCCCTCGCCCGCCTCCGGGGCCAGGTCGAGTCGGCCAGGAGCCGGGCCAGGGCCGCCGGAGACGAGATCGGCAGGCTCACCAAGGCCGTCGAGGACGCCACCCGGCGCGCGGAGCAGGCCCAGGACGAGCTCGACGCGCAGGCGCTCAGCGAGCCGCCGGCCGACCCCGAGCTCGTGGCCGAGCTGGAGGCCGCGCAGGAAGGCGTGGACCTCGCCCGCGCCGCCGTGGAGGAGGCCAGGGCCGTGGCCGAGGAGGCCGAGGCCGTCGTGGAGCGGGCGCGGGCCGACCTGGCCGCGCCCAGGGACGCGCTGGCCGCCGCCAAGGCCGCCGTGAGCACGGCCCGGGCCGCCGACCAGGAGTCACAGCGCGCGGTCGCCGCTCTCCAGGCGCGGTGCGAGGCCCTGGAGATGAGCCTGGCCGGGGGAGCGGACGGCGCCGCCGCGCTGCTCGGCGCCGGGCTGCCCGGCCTGCTCGGCCCGATCGCCACGCTGCTGGCCGTACGTCCGGGGGCGGAGGCGGCCGTCGCGGCCGTGCTGGCCGTGGACGGGGTGGCCGTCGCCTCGCTCACCGCCGCCGTCGCGGCCGTCGAGCACCTGCGCGAGGCCGACGCCGGCCGCGCCGCCCTCCTGATCGCGGGCGACCGCCAGAGCGGCGGCGGCCAGAGTGGCGGTGGACAGAGTGGCCGTGGACAGAGTGGCGCCGCGCGGCCGGAGGTGCCCGTCGCGGGCGCGGAATGGGCCGCCGACCTGGTGACCGTGCCGGACGAGCTGCGCCCCGCCGTGGACGCGCTGCTGTCCGACGTGGTCGTGGTGCCCGACCTGCTCACCGCACGTAAGGTCGTGGACGCCCATCCGGAGCTGCGGGCCGTCACGACGTCCGGCGACCTGCTCGGCGTCCACGCCGCGCACGGCGGCTCGGGCGGCGGCTCCTCGCTGTTGCAGATGCGCACGGCCCTAGACGAGGCCGCCGCCGATCTCGCCACCGCCAGAGCCGGGGCCGAACGGCATGCGGAGGCGCTGGCCGAGGCCGTGGCCGCCGAACGGGAGTGCCAGCTCGCGCTGGAGGAGGCGCAGGCGCGGGTCACGGAGGCGCAGAGCGGCGTGAGCGCCGCCCAGAGCGGCGTCAACGCCGCGCAGAACGGGCTGAACGCCGCGCAGGCCGGGCTCGACCGCCTGCGCGGCAGGCAGCGGGAGGCCGACCAGCGGGCGGCGGCGGCGGCCAAGCAGCTCGCCCGGCTGGAGGCCGCCGTCAAGGCCGCCCAGGACGAGGCGGCCCGGCTGAGCCGGTCCGTCGTGGACGCGCAGGAGGCGCGCGAGCAGGCCCAGGCCGCGGTGGTGGAGCTGGAGGAGCAGCTCGCCGAGGCGGAGTACGCCGCCGAGCTGGAGGCGGAGCCGACCACCGACACCCGCGACGAGCTGGCCGCCGCCTGCGGCGTCACCCGGCAGGCCGAGATGGAGGCCCGGCTGACCGTCCGTACGGCCGAGGAGCGGGTGCGGGGCATCGCGGGACGGGCCGACGCCCTGCTGCGCGCGGCGCAGCGCGAGCGGCAGGACCGCGCGCGGGCCGCGGCCGACCGGGAACGCCGCCGCAGGCAGGCGGAGATCGCGGCGGCGGTGGCCGACGGCGCCCGTGCCGCCCTGAGCGCACTGGAGGGCTCGCTCGCGCGGGCCGCCGAGGAACGCGACGAGGCCGAGCGGGCGCGCGGGCAGATCGACGCCGAGCTCAAGCAGGTGCGCCTGCGCGTACGGGAGCTCAGCTCCGAGCTGGACGCGCTGGTCAACCGGGTCCACGGCAGCGAGATGGCCAGGACCGAGCGGCGGCTGCGCCTGGAACAGATGGAGCAGCGTGCCCTGGAGGAGTACGGCATCGAGCTCGAACCGCTGATCGCCGAATACGGGCCGAGCGTGCCGGTGCCCGGCGACCCGCCGGTGCCGTACGTCCGGGAGGAGCAGGAGAAGCGGGCCAGGGCGGCCGAACGGCAGATGACCCAGCTCGGCAAGGTCAACCCGCTGGCGCTGGAGGAGTTCGCCGCGCTTGAGGAGCGGCACGCCTTCCTCACCTCGCAGCTCGAAGACCTCAAGAAGACCCGGCGCGACCTGCTGCTCGTGGTCAAGGAGGTCGACGACCGGGTCGAGCAGGTCTTCGCGGCGGCGTACGAGGACGTGGCACGCGAGTTCCAGGGAATCTTCCAGCGGGTCTTCCCCGGCGGCGAGGGCCGCCTGCTGCTGACCGACCCCGAGGACATGCTGACGACCGGCGTCGAGGTCGAGGCCAGGCCGCCCGGCAAGAAGGTCAAGCGCCTGTCGCTGCTGTCCGGCGGCGAGCGGTCGCTGACGGCGGTCGCGTTCCTCATCTCGATCTTCAAGGCGCGCCCGTCGCCGTTCTACGTGATGGACGAGGTCGAGGCGGCACTCGACGACACCAACACGCAGCGGCTGCTCACCCTGTTCGAGGAACTGAGACAGACCTCACAGCTCATCGTGATCACGCACCAGAAGCGCACGATGGAGATCGCCGACGCGCTGTACGGCGTGTCGATGCGCGGCGACGGCGTCACCCAGGTCGTCAGCCAGCGCCTCCGCGAGAAGGTCTGAGGAGTTCGCGTTTCCCGCTCACCATCGGGGCGCTCACACCCGCCCGGTCGTGCCGGAGGCGCGCCATCAGCGCTTCCCTCGTCGCGCTTGGTCGCTTCGCTCCCGCGCGCTCCTCAGTCCAGATCGGCGGCGCGCCCCTCCGGATCGCTCGATTGAGTTGCCCTGGCCGGAGTAATGCGGGTGATCTGGGAAACTGCATGGTGTGGACGGTTACCTCGGCATCATCGTGATCGTGGCCATCGTCGCCATATTGGCGGTGGGTGGCCTGTGGCTGTTGTTCCGGCCGAAGGCGAAGGACCTGCCGCCCGCGCCGCCGGCCCCGCCCGAGCCGAAGGCTCCCGTTGCGGAGGAGCCCGCGAAGACGGGGCTGGGCGAAGAGGACGGCGGCACGACGACCACACTGCCGCCGCCCGCCCCTCCGATCGAAGAGCTGATCAAGGCTCCCGAGATCGAGGTCCCGCCGCCCTCGGCCGGCCGGATGGTGCGGCTGCGCGGCAGGCTCGCCCGTTCGCAGAACGTCCTCGGCCGGGGCCTGCTCGAACTGCTGTCGCGCGACCGGCTCGACGACGAGGTCTGGGACGAGATCGAGGAGACTCTGATCACGGCCGACGTCGGCGTGGCCCCCACCCGTGCGATGGTGGAGGAGCTGCGGACGAAGGTGAAGGTGCTCGGCACCCGCACCCCCGAGGAGGTGCGCAAGCTGCTGCGCGAGGAACTGCTCGCGCAGGTCGCGCCGGACCTGGACCGCACCCTGCACACCCAGCCGCACGGGGAGCGGCCGGCCGTCGTCCTCGTCGTCGGTGTCAACGGCACCGGCAAGACCACGACCTCGGGCAAGCTCGCCCGGGTCCTGGTCGGCGACGGCAGGAAGGTCGTGCTCGGCGCCGCCGACACCTTCCGCGCGGCGGCGACCGACCAGCTCCAGACGTGGGGTGACCGCGTCGGCGCGGGCGTGGTGCGCGGCCCGGAGGGCGGCGACCCGGCGTCAGTGGCCTTCGACGCCGTGGCCAAGGGCATCGAGGACAAGGCGGACACCGTCATCATCGACACCGCGGGACGGCTGCACACCAAGACCGGCCTCATGGACGAGCTGGGCAAGGTCAAGCGGGTCATCGAGAAGAAGGCGGCGGTGGACGAGGTGCTCCTCGTCCTCGACGCGACCACCGGGCAGAACGGCATGCGCCAGGCGCAGGTCTTCGCCGAGGTGGTCAACGTCACCGGCATCGCGCTGACCAAGCTGGACGGCACGGCCAAGGGCGGCATCGTGATCTCGGTGCAGCGCGAGCTGGGCGTGCCCGTGAAGCTGGTGGGCCTCGGCGAGGGGCCGGACGACCTCGCGCCGTTCGACCCCGACGTCTTCGTCGACGCGCTGCTGGGCGACTGACGAACAGGAGACGGCGGCGGGCCGGAGATCCCCGGCCCGCCGATCGTCAGCTCCGGAGGAAGGCCCGCAGCTCTTCGATGTGGGGGCCGATGTCGATGCCCTGCTCCGACAGCCAGTGCGGGTCGCCGTAGGTGTCGCGGTAGCGCTCGGCGCCGTCGCAGATCAGCGTGACCACGCTGCCGCGCTCACCCCGCTCCCGCATCTCGCGGATGATCTGCACCGCCGCCGCGATGTTGGTGCCGGTCGAGCCGCCGACCTCCCGGCGGGTGACCTCCCTGACCCAGTGCATGGCCGCGATCGACAGGGCGTCCGGCACCTGGGTCATCCGGTCGATGACCGTCGGCAGGAACGACGGCTCGACCCGCGGCCGGCCGATGCCCTCGATCCGCGATCCGGCGCCGCCGTGCTCCTCGCCCGAGATCCAGGACGGATAGAACGCCGAGCCCTCGGGATCGGCGACGCACAGCCGGGTCTGGTGGCGGCGGTAGCGGATGTAGCGGCCGATCGTCGCCGAGGTGCCGCCGGTGCCCGCCCCGACCACGATCCACGCGGGCTCCGGGTGCCGTTCGAGGGCCATCTGCTGGAAGATGCTCTCGGCGATGTTGTTGTTGCCCCGCCAGTCCGTCGCCCGTTCGGCGTAGGTGAACTGGTCCATGTAGTGCCCGCCGGTCTCGGCGGCGAGCCGGTGCGACTCGTCGTAGATCGCCCTCGGGTCGTCCACCAGGTGGCACTTCCCGCCGTAGAACTCGATGATCTCCCGCTTCTCCGGCGAGGTGCTCGCCGGGATCACCGCGATGAACGGCAGGCCGAGCAGCCGGGCGAAGTACGCCTCGCTCACGGCGGTGGATCCGCTGGACGCCTCGATGATCGTGGTGGTGGGCCCGATCCAGCCGTTGGCCAGGCCGTACAGGAAGAGGGACCGGGCGAGTCGATGCTTGAGTGAACCGGTCGGGTGCACCGACTCGTCTTTCAGATAGAGGTCGACACCCCAGTGCGAGGGGAGCGGGAACACATGCAGGTGAGTGTCACAGCTTCGGTTGGCGTCGGCCTCGACGGCCTGGATGGCGTCGGCCACCCATGCCCTCGTGACCGGATCGTGCCGATCCAGGTGGTTCATGGCGCCACTCTGGCACGCTCCTCGGCATGAACACCAAAGAGCGGCTCACCGCTTCGACGGCCTGCGCCTGCGGGCGGTCAGTGAAATCTGCCACATTTTACTCCGGATTGAGGCTCCAGTGTTACGCTAATGAGACTTGTTCGGCTTGCGCGTGACCTGGCCGCGCGGGCCTGGTCTCCACGGCGATGGCGCTGACCAGGCCGGACGACATTAACACCGTGCTTAGGCCCCAATCGGCACGATGTCCTTGGCACAAGGATGAACGAGTGACCTCGCATGTGTTCCGGCCGGACGGGTAACGGGGGAGAAGTTCCGTAGGGGGAAGAGATGATCTCGACCGACGAGCAGCGGCAGGCATGGTTCGAGCGTGAGGTCGTGCCGGTGACGAGCCAGCTCTACGCGTCCGCCATGCGTCTGACGCGCAACCCCGCCGATGCCGAGGACCTGGTCCAGGAGACCGTCGCGAAGGCGTTCACGTCGTACCACCAGTTCCGCGAGGGCACGAACCTCAAGGCGTGGCTGCACCGCATCCTCACGAACAACTTCATCAACGACTACCGGAAGAAGCAGCGCTCGCCCAAGCTGTCGGCCGCCGAGGAGATCGAGGACTGGCAGCTGGCCGCGGCCGAGTCGCACATGTCGACCGGGCTGCGCTCGGCCGAGACCGAGGCGCTCGACCAGATCCCGGACAGCGTCGTGATGAACGCCCTGCGAGCCCTGCCGGAGGACTTCCGGGTGGCCGTCTACCTGGCCGACGTCGAGGGCTTCGCGTACAAGGAGATCGCCGACCGGATGGGCACCCCGATCGGCACCGTCATGTCCAGGCTGCACCGGGGCCGCCGCCAGCTCCGGGGGATGCTGGAGGACTACGCCCGCGAGGAGGGCGTCGTACGCGTCCCCGAGCAGGTGTGCGCCGCCTGACCCGCGCCTGACGGGCCCGTGAGGAGCGCAGGGACGTGGTGTCCCGCGCCCGCGGGCCCCGACGCGCTTCGGGGCGCGGTTGAGGGGCGCGGTTCAGGCGGCGGCGATGAGGGCGATCGCGCCGAGCGCGAACCCGACGCCGGTGATCTGCACCGGGCTCAGCCGCTCGCCCAGGACGTAACGCGCGAGCAGCAGCGTGCTCGCCGGATAGAGCGACACCAGGACGGCCACCAGGGTGAGCATCCCCCGCTGCGCGGCGAAGAGATAGAGCACGTTGGCGGCCATGTCGAGCACCCCGGCCGTGATCGTCACCGTGAGGCTGCCGGGCACCGGGCGCAGGCTCCTGCGGGTCGCGAGGGCCAGCAGCGCGACCAGCGTGATCGACGCGATCCTCGCCCCCAGCAGGGGCCACGTGCCCGAGTCGGCCGGGGCCAGCTTGAGCAGCACGAAGAACCCGCCGAAACCCGCTCCCGACACCAGGGCGGCGAGGATCGGCCCCGCCTTCGGGCCGCTCGCCCCGCCGTTCGGCTCGCGGCTGACCAGCAGGACGGCGAACAGGCCGAGCGCGACGCCCACGAGCGCCAGGGCGGATGGCCGGTCGCCGGTGAGCAGGCCGAACACCACAGGGACCGCCATCGCGGTCGTGGCCGTGGTCGGGGCGACCACCGACATCATCCCGGTGGCCAGGCCGCGGTAGAACAGCACGATGCCGAAGGCGCCGGCGACCCCGGAGGCCATCCCCCAGGCCAGCGCGGCCGTGCTCGCGTGGCCCGGCAGCACCGGGAGCAGGGCGGCCACCAGCAGCAGGCCGCCGAGCTGGGAGAGCACGACGACGGCCAGCACCTTCGACCGCCTGGTGGCGAGCCCCCCGAAGAAGTCGGCCGTGCCGAAGATCACCGCGCATGCCGTAGCGAGGGCCACCGCCGTCACAGATCCCCCAAGAGATTGCATCGTGAGTGCAATGGATTGTAGTAGGAGATCACTACGCTGTACTCATGGCTGATCCTGCGACGATCACCGCGGCCATCGCCGCGAACGTACGGGGCCAGCGGGCTCACCGGGGGATGACCCTCGACGAGCTCGCGGCCAGGTCGAACGTGAGCCGCGGCATGCTCATCCAGATCGAGCAGGGCCGCACCAACCCGAGCGTCAACACGCTCACCCGGATCGCCGACGCGCTGGGCGTGACCCTCGCGCGGCTGGTGGAGGTCGCCGACACCCCGGTCGTACGGGTCGTGCACGAGTCCGAGGTCGTGACGTTCCGGCATCCGGGGGGAGGGTCGGCCCGCCTGCTCGTGGGGACGGACGCGCCCGCGATCCTGGAGCTGTGGGACTGGCGGCTCGGGCCGGGCGAGCACCACGACGGCGACGCGCACCCCGCCGGCACCCGCGAGATGCTCACCGTCCTGGAGGGACGGCTCACGCTGACCGTGTACGGCAGGAGCCACGTCGTGGGGCCCGGCGACGCCGTCGTGTTCAGCGCCGACCGGCCGCACCGGTACGCCAACGAGCACGACGAGCCGCTGCGGTTCGTGATGGTGGTCACCGAGCCCCCCGAACCGCCTGATGCGACGGTGCCGCCCCATGCGACAGTGCCGCCCGACCTCGGGTGAGCCTCCTGCTGCCGGAGAACCCGCACATGACTGACGAGTAAGGGCTGCGTGGTGACGCTTAGTAGCCGATGATTACAGAATGAATCCGCAAGCGCCGCTCCAAGGTTGGGTACATCCCTTTTTGTGCGTGTCTGCTGTGCAGGGGGCGGTGGCCGGTGAGTGAGTCGCGAGTCGCGGTGGAAAAACTTCGCGCGGAACTCGCCGCGCTCGGGGTGGCCGACGCCTACGAGATCGGTGACGAGGCTACTCTCTCCGTCTGGATAGGCCTGGTCGTGACCTTCCGTGAGGGCTTTTACCGTTGGCGCGAGGGTGCCGTGAAGTGCCGGCACCTGGGTACGGACCCCGCAGGATGCGCCATCCGGGTGGCGCGCAGGTACGCCGAACTCAAGGCGGACGTGCCGCCCTGGTGGGAGGAGCTGGAAAAGGTTCTGCGGGGGGGAGCGGCCGGAGGCTATCCGTAGCGTTCGTGGCCCCCCGCCTGCTCCGGGGGGTCGTATGCGGATCGGATCCGTTCTGCTGTCGTTGCTGCTGCTCGGCGGATGTGCCCAGGCCAGGACAACCACCGTACCGGCCGCGGGGGAACGTCCCGTGGCGCCGCATCCGCGCTTCGGCACGCCCCGGCATTTCGACGCCGACCTGCTGCGCTTCCGGCTCGCGGGGGCGCAACGGGGAGCGCCGGGGCCGCGCCTGCCCGCGGTCCCGCCGCCGCGGCACGTCGACTGCAGGCAGCACAAATGCGTGGCGCTGACGTTCGACGACGGGCCGGCCGAATACACCGGGCACGTCCTCGACCTCCTCGCGGCCCACCACGCCCGGGCCACGTTCTTCATCCTCGGGCAGATGATCACGGGCGAGACGCGGGACTTCGTGCGGCGGATGGCCGCCGAGGGCCACGAGATCGGCAACCACTCCTGGGACCACGCCTCGCTGCCGGGGCTGTCGTCCGACGCCCTGCGCCGCGAGCTGGACCGGACGCAGGAGGCCGTGCGGAAGGCGACCGGCGTGACGATGCGGCTCATGCGCCCGCCGTACGGTGCGACGAACCAGGCGGTGGACAACGAGACGAAGCAGACCGGGCTCGCGCAGATCCTGTGGGCCGTCGACACCCTCGACTGGCTCAACCGCAACCCCACGACGATCGCCCAGCGCAGCGCCGCGGCCAAACCGGGCGACATCGTGCTCATGCACGACATCCACCCCACCACCGTGCAGGCGCTGCCCCACCTGCTCGACGAGCTCGACCACAAGGGCTTCACGTACGTGACCGTCTCGGAGCTGCTCGGCAGCACCACGCCCGGGAAGAAGTACACGAACCGATGAAGGGCTACGACTTCGAGGGCCCGGCGCTGGAGCTGGGCGCGCTCGTACGCGAGGACGGCACGGCCGATCCCGCCGAGCGCGTCCGCATCCCCGTGCGCATGATGAACCGGCACGGCCTGGTGGCCGGGGCGACCGGCACGGGGAAGACGAAGACGCTGCAGCTCATGGCCGAGCAGCTCGCCGCTCAGGGCGTGCCGGTGTTCCTCGCGGACGTCAAGGGCGACCTGTCCGGCCTGGCCTCGCCGGGGACGCCGGGCGACCGGATCGCCCGCAGGGCCGCCGACGTGGGCCAGGACTGGGCGCCCGAGGGCTGCGTGACCGAGTTCTTCTCCCTCGGCGGCGTGGGGGAGGGCATCCCGCTGCGCGCCACCATGAGCGCGTTCGGGCCGACGTTGCTGTCGCGGGTGCTCGAACTCAACGAGACCCAGGAGTCGTCGCTCGGGCTGATCTTCTACTTCGCCGACACGCACGGGCTGCCGCTGCTGGACCTCAAGGACCTGATCGCCGTCATCCGCTATCTGACCGAGACGCCGGAGGCGCTGAGCGGCATCGGCGGGCTGTCGGCGTCCACCGCCGGGGTCATCCTGCGCGCCCTGGTGAACTTCCAGGCCCAGGGGGCGGAGGCGTTCTTCGGCGAGCCCGAGTTCGACGTGCACGATCTGCTGCGGACCACGCCGGACGGGCGCGGCGTGATCTCCATCCTGGAGTTGCCCGCCGTGCAGGACCGGCCGCAGCTGTTCTCCACGTTCCTGATGTGGCTGCTCGCGGACCTGTTCGAGACGCTGCCCGAGGTGGGCGATCCCGACAAGCCGTCGCTGGTGTTCTTCTTCGACGAGGCGCACCTGCTGTTCGAGGGCGCGTCCAAGGCGTTCCTCAGGTCGATCACCCAGACCGTGCGGCTGATCCGATCGAAGGGGGTCGGGGTCTTCTTCGTCACCCAGACGCCCAAGGACGTGCCGGCCGACGTCCTCGCCCAGCTCGGCGCGCGCGTGCAGCACGCCCTGCGCGCCTTCACCCCGCAGGACGCCAAGGCGCTGAAGGCGACCGTCTCGACGTTCCCCGCCTCCTCCTACGACCTCGAACGGCTGCTCACCGAGCTCGGCATCGGGGAGGCGGTCGTCACGGTCCTGTCCGAGACCGGGGCCCCGACGCCGGTCGCCTGGACACGGCTGCGCGCGCCGCGCTCGCTCATGGCGCCGTCCGCCCCGGCGGTCGTCCAGGGGATCATCGCCGCGTCCCCGCTCCTGCCGAAGTACGGCACGGCCGTGGACCGGCAGTCTGCGTACGAGATCCTCGCCGCGCGTCTGGCCCGGCAGCAGGAGCCCGAGCCGCAAGCCCCGGTCGGGAGACCGGAGGAGAGACCGGAGAGGGCCCCCAGGCAGTCGGCGCTCGAAGAGATGCTCGCCTCGAAGGAGTTCAGGTCGCTGGCCCGCACCGCCGCGACCGCGCTCGGCCGGGAGATCACCAGGTCGATCTTCGGCACGGCGAGACGGCGGCGCTGAGCGCGTAAGCGCGGCCCTGGTCCCGGTCCCGGTCCCGTGACTGTCGGTGGGGCGTGCGAAGGTGGGTGGCATGGGTTTCAGCGGGTTCCCTGACGAGGCGCTCATCTTCTACGAGGGCCTGGTCGCCGACAATTCGAAGGCGTACTGGTCGGCCCACAAGGAGTTGTACGAGACCGGGGTCCGGGCGCCGATGCTCGCGCTCATGGACGAGCTGGAGCCGGAGTTCGGACCGGCCCACCTGTTCCGGCCGCACCGCGACGTCCGGTTCTCCAAGGACAAGTCGCCGTACAAGACGCATCAAGGGGCCTACTGCGGAGTGGGCGTGGAGGGCGTCGGTTACTACCTGCAGGTGGACGCCGACGGCCTCTACGTGGCGGCGGGCTGGTGGATGCCGGGCGACCAGGTGCTCCGCTACCGCGAGGCGCTGGACGACGACACCGCCGGGACCCTGCTGGAGGAGACCCTCGCGGCCCTGCCCGGTGACCTGACGGTCGGCGGCGACCGGCTCAAGACCCGCCCCCGCGGGACGCCAGAGGACCACCCCCGGCTCGAACTCCTCCGGCACAAGACGCTGCACGCCGGGCGGCGGTTCGAGCCGGAGCCGTGGCTGCACACCCCCGAGACCCTCGACCGGGTCCGCTCGACCTGGCGGGCGCTGGTCCCGCTCGTCGACTGGCTGCGCCGCCACATCTCCTGACATCGCTCGGGAGGCGACGGATCAGGCGTGGACCTTGACGACCCCGCAGCCGATCCGGGCGCCGGCGTCGCCGGTCTTGCGCGTGGTCGCGTCCGGGCCCGTGGCGCCGGTGGCGTCGGGGCGGTGGAAGTACCTGTCCGGGATGTGCGCGAAGTTGTCCGGCCCGGCATGCACCACGAACGCGCTGCCGTTGGCGTCGCCCAGCTGCTCCAGCGTGAACCTGTCGGTGACGAACGACGCGGAGGCGGTGCCGTCGGCGGCCACCAGCAGCGGCGGCATGTCCCCGGCTCCGTCGCCGTGCTCCCCGGGGCCGAGGTGGCTTCCGGCGCTGGAGAACGCGCTGCCCGTCGCCCGGTCGACGGAGCGCGCGTCGCACACGCCGGCGGCGTGGACGTGGAAGCCGTGGAACCCGGGAGTGAGCCCCCGCACGCTGACGCTGACCCGCGACTTCTTCGCGTCGTACCGCTCGACCCGCACGGTGCCGAGGACGCGTCCGGCGGTGTTCTTGATGACGGCGGTCGCCGACCCACTCGCCGACTCCCACTGACGGGCCTGCGGGGCCGAGGCCGCCGCCATCCCGGCGGACAGCCCCGGCACGGCCGGGGCGGCCGCGGCGGCGAGTCCCAGGGCGAGCCCGGCGGCCAGGGCGAAACGGGTTGTGCGGGGCATGGTCGCTCCTCCTCAGACACACTCGATGCCTGCGACAGCAGAGCACGCCCGGATGTGGCGGGGAGCGGCACACGACGCCATCTGTGCCCGACGTTTACCCGCTCTTGCCGGTCGCGGCGTCAGGCGCTGACGGGCGCGTCCCAGTCGATGTGGTGGAGGTGGACGGGGGCGAACATCTGCTCGGGAGCCGGCATGGCGGGCCGGTCGCCGGCCTGGCCGGCCTTGGCCTTGTTCTTGGCCGCGGCGTCGCCGCCGATCATCTCCACCCGGGGGCGCCGGAGACGCTCGAACGCCGCGAACGCCTCGGGCTGCGGCAGGTCGCGCAGGCAGCGGGCCAGCTCGACGGCGCTCTCCACCGCCAGAGAGGCGCCCTGCCCAGAGCTGGACGACGGGGCGTGGGCCGCGTCGCCGACGAGGACCATGCGGCCGCGGTGCCAGTGCGGCACCGGGGGCATGCGCTCCATCGGGCCGGTGATCATGAGGTCGCCGGGGTCGGTGCCCGCCAGCAGCTTCTCGCCCGGGACGTGCCCGGCGTAAAGGTCGCGCAGGCGGGCCAGCCAGTCCGCGGCGGGGACGCGGACGACCTCGGCGTAGGTGAGAGGCTCGGCGCGGGGCAGGCTCGCGAACCAGCAGATCCGGCCGTCGGGCAGTCGCCAGTAGCCGATGAAGGTGCGGCCGAAGGCGAAGTACATGACCCCCGGTTCCGCGCGTACGCCGGCGTCGTCGGCGTAGCCGCCGAAGCTGAGGACGCCGCCGTACTCGGGGCCCGGCGCGCCGGGGTCGATCAGCGTGCGGACGGTGGATCGGATGCCGTCGGCGCCGATCAGCACGTCGGCGGTGGCGGTGGTGCCGTCCGCGAACGTGGCGGTCACCCCCTCCGGGGTCTCCTCGGCGGAGACGAGCCGCTTGCCGTACTCGATCCGCACCCCCGCCGCCACGGCGTGGTCGGCCAGTGCCCGGAAGAGGGCGGCGCGCGGCATCGCCAGGGTGGGCGGCAGGCCGGGGAACCCGCCGAACTCGGCGAGCCGGTTCCCGGCGCCGTCGGCCATCACCACGCCGGGGACAGGCTGCCCCACTGCCCGCACCGCCTCGTCCGCTCCCACGATCCGCAGCGCGTCGAGCCCGTTCGGGGCCAGGCTGAGCATCGCCCCGACGCCGTCCGCGGCGCTGTCGTGGGCCTCGTGCACGGTCGCCCGGATGCCGGCCCTGGCCAGGGCGAGCGCCGTCACGGGCCCGGCGATGCCGCCGCCGATCACCAAAGCGCTGGTCACCTTGCTCATGCTCACCACTCCTCGTCTGCCGCGAGCCGTTGATCGGTCGCCGTTGGAATAGTTGCATTGCAACTAGTTGCTCGTCAACTAGTTCGCCTGAGGCTAGGATGCGGGGCATGAGCGCTTCCGTCCGCAGTTCCCCGCTCGCGCTGACCGTGCTGGCACTGCTGCACCACGAGCCGATGCACCCGTACGCCGTGCAGCGGCTGATCAAGCAATGGGGCAAGGACCAGGTCGTCAACGTGAGCCAGCGGGCCGGGCTCTACCGCACGATCGAGCGGCTGCACGCCGAGGGGTTGATCGCCGTCCGCGAGACCACCCGCGACCCGGCCTATCCGGAGCGGACCGTGTACGAGCTCACCGACGCGGGACGGCGCGTCGCCCGTGAGTGGCTGGACCAGATGCTGGCCGTGCCCAAGCAGGAGTTCCCGCAGTTCCCCGCGGCACTGTCACACCTGATGATGATCCCGCCGGAGGACGCGCTGCGGCTGCTGGAACGCCGTGCCGAGCGGCTGGCGGAGACGCGGGCGGGCCTGGAGGCCGCGCTGGCGGAACAGACGGGCGACCTGCCCAGGGTCGCCGTCATCGAGAGCGAGTACGTGCTCGCGGTCACCGAGGCGGAGGAGCGCTGGCTGCGGTCGGTCGTGGACGACCTGCGCGCGGGCCGGCTGACCTGGCCGGCGAGCGACTCCTGACCAAAGCAGAGGCCCCCGCCGATCGAATCGGCGGGGGCCTCGGATGAAGGAGCTCAGTTGCCGCGCTCAGTTGGCTCGTTTCGCGCGGGCGGCGGCGCGGCCACGGCTGGCCGCGTCGAGGACGACCTTGCGGATGCGCACGGTCTCCGAGGTGATCTCCACGCACTCGTCGTCGCGGATGAACTCCAGGGCCTGCTCCAGGGACAGGACGCGCGGCGGGATCACCTTCTCGGTCTCCTCACTGGTGGAGGAGCGCATGTTGGTGAGCTTCTTCTCCTTGGTGATGTTCACGTCCATGTCGTCGGAGCGGGAGTTCTCCCCGATGATCATGCCCTCGTACACCTCGGTGCCGGGGGAGACGAACAGCGTGCCGCGCTCCTGCAGGTTGAGCATGGCGAACGCGGTGACCTGGCCCGCGCGGTCGGCGACCAGCGAGCCGTTGTTGCGGGTGCGCAGGTCGCCGAACCACGGCTCGTACGTCTCGAACACGTGGTGCACGAGGCCGGTGCCGCGGGTCTCGGTGAGGAACTCGGTGCGGAAGCCGATCAGGCCGCGGGCCGGCACCAGGAACTCCATGCGGATCCAGCCGGTGCCGTGGTTGGTCATGTGCTCCATGCGGCCCTTCCGTACGGCCAGGAGCTGGGTGACGGCGCCCAGGTACTCCTCGGGGCAGTCGACCGTGAGGCGCTCGACCGGCTCGTGCACCTTGCCGTCGACGACCTTGGTCACGACCTGCGGCTTGCCGACCGTCAGCTCGTAGCCCTCGCGGCGCATCTGCTCGACGAGGATCGCCAGGGCCAGCTCGCCGCGGCCCTGCACCTCCCAGGCGTCCGGGCTCTCGGTGGGCAGCACGCGCAGCGAGACGTTGCCGACCAGCTCCTTGTCGAGGCGGTCCTTCACGAGGCGGGCGGTGACCTTGGCGCCCTTGACCTTGCCGACCAGCGGGCTGGTGTTGGTGCCGATCGTCATGGAGATCGCCGGCTCGTCGACCGTGATCAGCGGC
Source organism: Microbispora siamensis (assembly GCF_016863095.1). Classification (GTDB taxonomy): domain Bacteria; phylum Actinomycetota; class Actinomycetes; order Streptosporangiales; family Streptosporangiaceae; genus Microbispora; species Microbispora siamensis. The sequence continues at coordinate 232,752 of NZ_BOOF01000004.1, forward strand.
AGCGGGCGCGGATCGTCCGGGTCGGCCAGCGTCTCACCGATCATGATGTCCGGGATGCCGGCGATCGCGATGATGTCGCCGGGCCCGGCCTCCTCGGCGGGCTTGCGCTCCAGCGCCTCGGTCATCAGCAGCTCGGAGATCTTGACGCGCTGCACGCTGCCGTCGGTGCGGCACCAAGCGACCTGCTGGCCCTTGCGGATCGTGCCCTGGTGGACGCGGCACAGCGCGATACGGCCCAGGTAGCTGGACGCGTCGAGGTTGGTGACGTGGGCCTGGAGCGGCGCGGACGGGTCGTAGACCGGCGCCGGGATCGTGTTCTTGATCGTCTCGAACAGCGGCTCCAGGTCGGGGGAGTCCGGCATGCCGCCGTCGGCGGGGCGCTCCAGCGAGGCCCGTCCGGCCTTGGCCGAGGCGTACACGATCGGGAAGTCGATCTGCTCCTCGGTGGCGTCGAGGTCGATGAACAGCTCGTACACCTCGTCGACGACCTCGGCGATGCGGGCGTCCGGCCGGTCCACCTTGTTGATGCACAGGATCACCGGCATCTTCGCGGCGAGCGCCTTGCGCAGCACGAAGCGGGTCTGCGGCAGCGGGCCCTCGGAGGCGTCCACCAGCAGCACCACGCCGTCCACCATCGACAGGCCGCGCTCGACCTCGCCGCCGAAGTCGGCGTGGCCGGGCGTGTCGATGATGTTCAGGGTCATCCCGCCGTGCCGGACCGCGGTGTTCTTCGCGAGAATGGTGATCCCCTTCTCGCGCTCCAGGTCGTTGGAGTCCATGACCCGCTCGTCGACGTCCTGGTTGGCCCGGAACGCGCCGGACTGCCACAGCATCGCGTCGACCAGCGTGGTCTTGCCGTGGTCGACGTGCGCGATGATCGCGATGTTCCGCAGGTCGTCGCGGGTGTTCATAGGCATAGTGAAGTCTCGCTCTGGTTCGTCGGGGTGTCGTCCGCGTCCCGGGACCGAAGCGAGACGCACATCGCCGCATGACACGGCCCAGCCATTTTAGTTGATCCCGCTCGCCGCCACACGCCGCGGCCGTACAGGACCCTCGATGGCAACGCCCTCGCCGCGGATCGCATTCCATCCTGTCTAAAGGCTTTCCGTTCGGGCAGGTGAGTCGGCTGTGACGGATGAAGGTCTCGTCCTGCTGATCGCCTGGGCGGAGTTACTGGTGCCGATACTCGTCCTCGCCTACCTCCTGCTGCGGCGGCGCACATGATCCCGTCGGCTCGGCTGGCGCCGCTCGCCCTCCTCACGGCACTCCTGCTGTCCGCCTGCGTCAGCCCCGCATGGGACGACCACGACTACGCGCTGAAGGCCGGGAAGACGGCCGAGTCCGCCGTCTCGGCCCTGCGCTTCGCCCGCTCCGCCGTCGCGTACCGGGACCGGATGACCGGTCCGTACGCCGAGGTCGTGCTGACCGAGGCGGTGCAGGACCTGAGCAGCGTGAACGACCAGTTCGGCGGCGTGCAGCCGCCCTCGGACGCCTCCGACCGGATCAGGGACGAGGTGCTGCGCCTCACCGAGAAGGCCGAGAGCGAGGTGGAGGACCTGCTCATCCAGGCGCGCCGCGACGGGGTGCAGGACCCGGAGGCCGCCGCACGGGAGCTGGACGGGCTCGCGCGCGAGCTGAGCGACTTCGCGGAGAAGCACAAGTGAAGAAACTGATCGCGGTCACGCTCGGCATCCTGACGGCCTTCGGCGGCTTCGTGGACATCGGCGACCTGGTGGCCAACGCCGTCGTGGGGGCGAGATTCGGGATGTCCCTCGCCTGGGTGGTGGTCGTCGGCATTATCGGGATCTGCGTCTTCGCCGAGATGTCCGGCAGGATCGCGGCGGTGTCGCAGCGGCCGGTCTTCGACCTCGTCCGCGAGCGCATGGGCCCCCGCGCCGGGCTGGTCAACCTCGGCGCGTCGTTCTTCATCAACGTGCTCACGCTCGCGGCCGAGATCGGCGGCGCCGCGCTCGCGCTGGAGCTGGCGACCGGGCTCAACTACCTGCTGTGGGTGCCGCCCGTGGCCCTGGTCGCCTGGCTGGTCATGTGGCGGGTGAAGTTCGAGACCATGGAGCGCGTCTTCGGGCTGGCCGGGCTCGCGCTCGTCGTGTTCATCGTGGCGCTGTGGCAGCTCGGGCCCGACTGGGGCGAGCTGACCACGCAGCTCACCCGGCCGCCGCAGGACGAGGGCGTGCCGACCTACCTCTACTACGCGATCGCGCTGCTCGGCGGGGCGATGACGCCGTACGAGGTGTTCTTCTTCTCCTCCGGCGGCGTCGAGGAGAAGTGGACGCGCAAGGATCTGGTGACGGCGCGGGCCAACGTGTTCGTCGGCTTCCCCCTCGGCGGGGTGCTGTCGCTGACGATCGCGGCGTGCGCGGCGACCGTGTTCATGCCGGTCGAGGCCGAGCCCGACTCGCTCGGGCAGATGGTGCTCCCGGTCGCCGAGGGAGTGGGCAAGATCGGGCTCGGTGTGGTGATCCTCGGGGTGTTCGCGGCCACGTTCGGCGCGACGCTGGAGACCGCGCTGTCGTCCGGCTACTCGCTGAGCCAGTATTTCGGCTGGCAGTGGGGCAAGTACGTGGTGCCCGGCCGCGCCGCCCGGTTCCACGTGACCGTGCTGGCGTCGGTGATCGTCGCGACCGCGCTGATCCTCACCACCATCGACCCGATCAAGGTGACCGAGTATTCGCTGGTCTTCTCGGCCGCGGCCCTTCCGCTCACCTACCTGCCGGTTCTCATGATCGCCAACGATCCCGACTACATGGGGGAGAAGGTCAACGGCAGATTCAGCAACGTGCTGGGAAGTTTCTACATGGTGCTGCTTCTCGTCGTGGCGGTCGCGGCCATCCCCCTGATGCTCGCGACCAAGGCAGGGCAGTGACGGCGCCGTACGAGGAGGTGAGGGGTCGATGAGTGAGCCGGCACGGGTGCTGCACGCCCGCCTGCACCTGCTCGACCGGCAGGTCGTCAGGGAGAGCGACGACCGCCTGCTGTGCAAGGTGGACGACCTGGAGGTGCAGCCCGGCGACCGGCCGTACGTCACCGCGATCCTGTCCGGTCCGCTGGCGCTCGGCCCGCGGCTCGGCGGCCTGCCGGGATGGCTGATGACGGAGACCGACCGCCTCTTCCGGGGGGAGGAGCGGCCCGGGCCGTACCGCATCGAGATGAGCGTGGTGACCGAGATCGGCAGCGCCGTACGGGTGGCCGGCCGCCGGCAGGACCTGGCGCTGGAGCGCTGGCTGACCAGGAACGTCGTCAGCCGCATCCCCGGAGCGGCCGGTACGGAGGAGCAGGATGCCCCGGAAAGCACCCTCCGGGTGCGGGAGAGGTGGGAGGACAGGCCGGACAGCATGCGGCTCGGCGGGCTGCTCGGCCGTACCGTCCGCGGTCCGTCGGGGGAGGTCGCGGGCGACACGGTGGACGTCCGTCTCGTCCAGGACGGGCCGCTGCTGGCCGAGGTCCAACAGGCGTTCCGGCTGGCCGGGCTGCTGATCGCCCGGCGGCGTGCCGGGCAGCTCTTCGGGTACGAGCGCGGCCCCGGGCTGTGGCGGCCGTCGCTGCTCGGCGCCCTCGTGCGGCGCATGCACGGCGAGATCCGGTACGCCGAGTGGGACCAGATCGAGTCACTCGACGACGAGGAGGTCAGGCTGGGGGTCGCCTGGGACCGGCTGCGCTCGACGGCCGACCTCTGAAAGATCCCCGTCGCACAGGGGGTGAAGTGGTGGGAAATAAGGTCGGGGGCATGGCTCTCGCTGCTGCTTTCGGAGCGATGCTGCGCACGGCGGACGGTGTCCGCATCGACGCGGCGCACACGCCCAACGGCTCACTCGATCTCGGAATCGTCGTCGCGCACGGCTTCACCGGCACGTGGAGAGGGCCGGACACCCGGCGCATCGTGCACGTCCTGTCGAAGTTCGGCGGAGTGGTGTCGTTCGACTTCCGGGGGCACGGACGCTCCGGCGGCCAGTCCACGGTGGGCGACCTGGAGGTCCTCGACGTGGACGCGGCGGTCAAGCACGCCCGCGCGATCGGCTACCGCCGGATCGCCACGGTCGGCTTCTCGATGGGCGCCGCCGTGGTCGTGCGGCACGCCGCGCTGCACGGGGGCGTGGACGGGGTGGTGTCGGTGAGCGGCCCGGCCCGCTGGTACTACCGGGGCACTAAGCCCATGCGCCAGGTCCACTGGGCGATCGAACGCTGGCACGGCCGGCTGGCGGCCCGGCTGGTCAAGCGCACCAGGATCGCGGGCGGCGGATGGGACCCCGTCCCGCTCCCGCCGTACGAGGCGGCGGCCCTGGTCGCGCCCACGCCGCTGCTGATCGTCCACGGCGACAGCGACCCGTTCTTCCCCACCGAGCACGCCTACCAGTTGTACGAGTACGCCGGCGAGCCGAAGGAGCTGTGGATCGAGCCCGGCTACGGCCACGCGGAGGCGGCGGCCACCCCCGGCCTGGTCCGAAAAATTGGTCGCTGGATTTCGCGAACCAAAACCCCATAAGGGTCGTCTATGAGGGTTGTGCGGATCCGGAACCCCTCCGTCCGCGCCGCCGATTGGGGATCGGCGCACGCCCTCACACGGGTGTGGCCCAGCGTCGCGGGGGCGCGCTGGGCGGTTTCACCGGCCCGGTACGGCACGCACGCCGTACCGGGCCGGAGGGACGCGTTCAGCTCAGCAGGCGTTCAGCCCAGGCGGGCGATCGACTTGGTCTCCAGGTAGGCCGACAGGCCCTCGGGTCCGAGTTCCCGGCCGAGGCCGCTGGCCTTGAAGCCGCCGAACGGCGTGTTCGGGTCGAGCGTGTGCATCATGTTGACGCCGTACGTGCCGGTGCGCACCCGGCGGGCGACGTCCATCCCGCGCTCGGTGTCGGCCGTCCAGACCGAGCCCGACAGGCCGTAGTCGCTGTCGTTGGCGATCCGCACCGCGTCCGCCTCGTCCTCGTACGGGATCACCGCCAGCACCGGGCCGAAGATCTCCTCACGGGCGATGCGCATGTCGTTGGTGGCCCCGGCGAAGACGGTCGGGGCGACGTACCAGCCCCGGTCGTACGGCCGGTCGAGGCCGCCGACCACGGGCTTGGCGCCCTCCTCGATGCCCGCCCTGATGTAGCCCTCGACCCGCTCCTGCTGTCGCCTGGCCACCAGCGGCCCGATCCCGGTGGCCGGGTCGGCGGGGTCGCCCACCTGCTGGCTCGTCACCATCTCGGCGACGGCCTGGACCACCTCGTCGTACCGGTTGCGGGAGGCGAGGATGCGGGTCTGCGCGACGCACGCCTGGCCGTTGTTCATCAGCGAGGCCATCGACAGGAAGCCCATGGCCGAGGGCAGGTCGCAGTCGTCCAGGATGATCGCCGCGGACTTGCCGCCGAGTTCGAGCGTGCAGCGCTTGAGCTGCTCGCCGCAGATCGACGCGATCCTGCGGCCGGCGGCGGTCGAGCCGGTGAAGGCGACCTTGTCGACGTCCGGGTGGGAGACGAGGTGCTCGCCCGCCTCGCGGCCGGCCGCGACGATGTTGACGACCCCGGCGGGGATGCCGGCCTCCTTGACCATCTCGGCGAGCAGGTAGGAGTCGAGCGGTGTCTCGGGAGCGGGCTTGAGCACCACGGTGCAGCCTGCGACGAGCGCCGGGGCCAGCTTGGTCATGGTGACGAACTGGGGGACGTTCCAGGGGACGACGGCCGCCACCACGCCGACCGGCTCGCGTCGGACGATCACCGGGCCGAACAGGCCGGGCCGCTCCTCCTCCTCGGGGAACGTCGCCCCGAGGCCGGCGTAGTACTTGAGCATGCCCAGCGGCTGCGGCGCCTGGGCGAGCTGGGAGAACGTGATCGGAGAGCCCATCTCCGTCGTGATGATCTCCGCCATCTCGGCCTGGCGCGCCTCGTAGATCTCCGCCAGCCGGCCCACGACCGCCGCGCGCTCGGCCATCGTCATCCGCGGCCAGGGCCCGTTGTCGAAGGCGTCCCTGGCGGCCGCGACGGCCCGGTCCATGTCGGCGGCCGTGCCGTCCGGCACGCGCCCGACGACCTCCTCGCTGTGGGGAGAGATCACCTCGATCGTGCCCGTGCCCGCGGGGGCCACCCAGTCGCCCCCGATGAACAGCGTGTCGTGCTGCAGCATGCCTGCCTCCTGATCGGGCGCGTCTTCGCGCACTCAATCTGACCGAACCATGTTCTGCTCGGCCTTGGCAAGAGCCGCCGCGGTCCGGCCCGCGCCGGGCGGCACGGGCCGGACGGTGCGGCTGAAGTGGGGCCCTACGGAAGCGCCCGTCCGAGCAGGTGGGCCATCGACCGCCGGACCAGATCCGTCCGCATCGCCTGCGTCGTCGCGCCCTCCGCGCCGAAGCCGAAGTAGACCGTGTCCTTCGTGGCGATGCCCGCGCCGTCGTCGAGCGACCGGTCGCTGCGCGCCCAGTCGTTCAACGCGGCCGCCGACCCGGGAGGCGGCCCGGCGACCGTCCAGCCGCCCAGGTCGTCCTCGAACGAGGTCTCCGCGAGGGTGGCGCCGTCGGCCTTGACGGCCACGTCGTCCAGCCACACGCCGAGGCCCTGGGTGCCCCAGTCGCTGATGTAGGAGATCGACACCTCGACCTTCTTGCCCGCGTACGCCGACAGGTCGACCGACCACTGCTGCCAGCCGTTCGACGAGCCGGAGGCGGCGTGCCACGCACCGGTCGTGCCGGTGGCGGTGCAGGACGACGCGCCGTCGTACGTCTGGTAGTGGGCGGTGAACGGATGGATGTCCACCCAGCCGGCGGCGCAGCTCTCACCGGCCGCGTCCGAGGTGTGCCCGTTGGCGTCGGGCAGCGTCGTCCAGTCGTCCTGGCCCGCCGTGTGCGCCTCGACGGTCAGGAAGTCCCAGTCCGGCTCGGTGTTGTACGACGTCCAGAACGACAGCTCGCCACTGGTCTTGCCGGTGAGGTCGATCGTCCTCGTCAGGCGCTTGTAGGACACGTCCGCCTGGCCGCTCTGCACGTCCCAGGCGCCGGTGCGCGGGCTGAACGGCGCTCCCGCGCCGTACTGCCACTTCAGCGGGGCCGAACTGGCGAACTGCGGGAACCGGTCGGCCGGCAGGACCGAGGAGGTCGTGACGAACGAGGCGGTGCGGTTCTGGTTCCCGGGCGAGTCGCCGCCGTTGAGCGTGCCGGTGAAGCCGGCGAAGGCGCCGCCGGCGCCGCGCAGCGGCAGCGTGTTCCCGTCGGCGTCCTGGCCGCCGCCCTCCACGAAGGTGTAGGCGCCCAGGTAGTACTGCACGAAGTCGTTGCTCAGCGAGAGGCACGGCGGCTTGCTCAGCGTCGTGCACTCGGGTTGCGCCGGGTAGTCCGGCTCGTACCAGTAGGAGCCGTTGGCGTTCTGGGCGTACAGCGCGTACTTGCCGGTGGCGAGCAGCTTGCCGCCCTCGTTGAGGTAGTCGCGGAACGCCAGCTCCAGGGCCTCGGCCAGGTTGGCGGCGGTGCCGCCGGGCTGCCCGGACGCGCGGGGGATGATGTCGTCGCCGGTCTCCCAGACGACGGCCTTGTAGTGGCTGAGGACCCCGAGCGGGTGGGGCGCCTTGCGGCCGTTCTTGTCCACGTCGTACACGTCGGAGGAGTAGCCGGCCTCCGCGAGCGCCTTGGCGTAGTCGTCGGCGTACTTCGCCTCCGTGACGCCCTGGACCGGGCTGACGCCCGTGACGTCCTCCGCCGCGACGATCAGGACCTTGCCGCCGATGTCCGTGGCGACCTTGTAGGTGAACGCCTCGCTCTTCTTCGTGAGCGAGCGGAACCACACCTTCACGGTGTCGCCGGGTTTCGCACCCTTGACCGTGCCCCTGAGCTGGTGGAAGTAGGTGTCGTAGCCGTCGCCGTACCGCTCGCCGCCCTTCCACTCGGAGGTCGGGACGGTCCTGGTGCGCCCGCCGTTGACCTGGTATTCGAGGAGCACCGGCCCGAGCTTGCGCTTGGCGTCCACCTGCACGACCTGGTCGGTGCCGTAGCTGACGTCGAACGCGTCCACGACGAAGTCGGGCACGGTGTTGCCGAGGTGGCTGACCGGCTCGCTCGGGTTCGGCGCCGACTTCAGGACGTCGAGCGCGAAGGGAAGCTGTTTCTCGAACTCGGCCTGCACCAGCGCCTCGTCGTCGGGGAAGACGAAGCCGCAGCCGTCGCAGCCCTCGTCCAGCTCCGGCGTCCACGCGAGCGTGCCGTACGCCTTGTGGGCGTGGTCGGTGGTCTCGCCGTTCGTCGTGTAGAGCTCGGCGCCGACCCCGGGGTCGAAGCCGGGAACGGCCGGGTTCTCGTCGGTGCCGGTCAGCGCCAGGTAGACGGGGTCGTCCGCGGTCTTCGTCTCGACCTGCCAGCCCTCGGGATACAGCAGCAGCGGGCCGTAGGAGTGGTAGTTGACCTGCGCCTTGAAGCGCAGCCGCTTGAGCAGGCCGTCCATGGCCCGCGTCTCGGGCTCCGACGCCGGGCCGGTGCCGCGGTAGGTCTCGCTGCTGAAGACGCTGGAGGAGCCCTCTTCGTCGTACCCCCAGCGGGTGGGGAAGTTGCGGTTGGGGTCGACGCCGTCGTTGCCCGTGATCTGGCCGTCGCCGTCGTTGTCCCGGAGGTTCTTGCGCCAGAGGCGGTTGCCCTCGGTGAAGGTGAAGTCGTAGCCGTCGGGGTTGGCGACCGGCACGAACCACACCTCGGTGGTGGCCAGCAGCCGGCCGACGTCGGATGTGCCCTTGTTGGCCACCAGATACTTCAGCAGCCGCATGTCGACCTCGGTCGCGATCCACTCACGGGCGTGCTGGGTGGCCGAGTAGAGCACGGACGGCTTGACGCCGTCGGGCAGCACCCGGGCCAGCTTCGTCAGCTTCAGCGCGAGGATGTCCTTCCCCTGGAGGGTCTTGCCGATCGTCTCCAGCTTCGCGATGTCCTTGTTGGCGTCCGCGATGGATCGGAGCTGGTCGGCGATCCCGCCCTTCTCCGAGTAGGACTTCCAGACGGTGTACCCGCCGGCCGCCTGCGCCTTGGCGGCCTGCAACTGCGTCTGGCCCTGAGGGTTGCGCACCGGCTCGGGCCGGAAGCCCAGGATCTGGAGCTTCTTGAGCTCGGCGGGTGTCGCCGTCAGTTCGACGTGCTCCTTGTCGCCCGCGAGGTGCCGCTGGACGACGTCGAAGCCCTTCTGGGTCAGCGTGCCCGAGGTGCCGGGCGCGCTGTCGAGCTGGTAGAGGTCGGCTTGGTCCGCTGGGGGGAGCGGGTCGCCCTGGCCGGCCTGCGCCGGGGAGACCGGCAGCAGGAGCGCCGCGCCGAGAGCCGCGGCGGCCAGAGTCGAGACGATCTCTCGTCGGGACATCGGTGAGCCCTTCGTGGGGGGTGACGATCTCCCGAATCTCTGCCGGGGTCAAATCCCGTTCAAGTGCGGTAAGGCGACGCGTAAGTCACGAATTGGTCACAGCATGGAGAATCCGGCGATTGTCCGCTTTGATCCCAAGAGTTTCACCTGTTCCGGTAGCAGACGTAAAGATCGTCTTCTATAGTTTCAGGCCGAATCCGAGTGGAGGTCGCGTGCGGTCGGGACGCTGGGCCAGGCTGGCGGTGGTCACCACCGCGCTGCTCGTCGCACCGTCTGTCTCGGGCGCCGTCTCGGGTGCGCTCACCGCCGAGGCCGAGCCGGACCAGCAGGCCAAGCTCCGCAAGCTCACCCAGGAGGCCGCCGCGCTCCAGAAGGAGTACCGCGGCGAGATCCTCAGCCTGGACGACGCGAAGCGGGCCGCGCAGAAGGCGTCCGGCAGGGTCAGGAAGCTGAAGGGGGACCTGCTCGCGGCCCAGCGGCAGGTGGCCGCGTTCGCCCAGACCTCGTACATGAGCGGGGGCGCGGACGCCTCCCGGCTCTTCTCCTTGTCGGTCGACCCGAGTTCGCTGGCGACGCTGGCCTATCTGGGCAACGCCAGGACCGAGCGGCTCAACAGCGTCAAGGATCTCGTCGCCAAGCAGAAGAAGGCGGCCGCCGCGGCCGCCGACGAGATCGACAAGCTGCAGGCCCACATCAAAGAGCTCAAGTCGAGGCGCGGCGAGGTCGAGCGGCTGATGGCCAAGTACGGCTTCCAGACACCCGACGCCGGCAGCGGCCTGACGCAGCGCATGATCACCGTACGCAACGCGATCATGGCTCAGTTCCCGATGCCCTTCAGTGTGGGCTGTCTGCGGCCCGGCGACCCGGGAGAACACGGCAAGGGCCGGGCCTGCGACTTCATGATGAGCAGCGGCGGCCGCATGCCCGACGCGGTGGCCAAGGAGCGCGGCGACGCCCTGGCGCAGTGGTGCATCGATCACGCGAGCGAGTACGGGATCATGTACATCATCTGGCAGCAGCGCTACTACGACATGCGTACGCATGCCGGTTGGCGGATGATGTCGGACCGCGGCGGCATCACCGCCAACCACTACGACCACGTTCACGTGTCGGTGCTCTGAACCTCCAGCGTGTCGGTGGCCTCCAGGAACTTCCGCAGCCAGTGGTAGGACGCCTTCGGAGTGCGCTGCTGGGTCTCGAAGTCGACGTGGACCAGGCCGAACCGCTGGTGGTAGCCCTCGGCCCACTCGAAGTTGTCCAGCAGTGACCAGACGAAGTAGCCCCGCAGGTCCACGTCCGCCTGGCGCATCGCCGTGATGTGGCCGTCGAGGTAGGCGATCCGCTCCTGGTCGTCCAGTCCGTCGTACGAGCAGCCGTTCTCGGTGATGTAGACGGGCGGCAGCGCGTCGCCGTACCGCGCCTTGAGGGAGTCGAGCAGTTCGCGCAGGCCGTCGGGGACGACGGGCCAGCCGAACGCGGTGGTGGGAACGCCGGAGATCTCCTCGAACCGGAACGGCAGGCCGTCCCCGGCGGGGCCGCCGATCCGGGTGGGGTTGTAGTAGTTGATCCCCAATCCGTCGAGGGGCTGGGCGATCGTCTCCAGGTCGCCGGGTCTCACAGGGATTTCGACGCCGAACGCCGACAGATCGGGGTAGGCGCCGGTGAGGACCGGGTCGTTGAACAGCCGGTTGTGCAGGATGTCGTACGTCTCGGCGGCGGCCAGGTCCTCCGGCGAGCCGGAGGCGGGCCAGACCGGGGTGCAGTTGTTGGTGATGAGCACCTGCTCCGCCCCGGCCGCCCGCAGGGCCTGCGTGGCCAGGCCGTGCCCGAGCAACTGGTGGTGGGCCACCGGCAGCGCGTCGAACATGAGCGCCCTGCCCGGGGCGTGTATGCCCAGGCCGTATCCCTCCACCATGTGGACGAACGGCTCGTTGAGCGTGATCCACATGTGTACGCGGTCGGTCAGCCGTTCGGCCACGACGGCGGCGTAGTCGGCGAAACGGCGGGAGGTGTCACGGTTGAGCCAGCCGCCCTCGTCCTCCAGCGCCTGCGGCAGGTCCCAGTGGAAGAGCGTCGGCACGGGAGCGATGCCGCGCTCGCACAGCGCGTCCACGAGACGGTCGTAGAAGTCGAGCCCGGCCTGGTTGACCGGGCCGGCGCCGGTGGGCATCACCCGCGGCCAGGCGATGGAGAAGCGGTAGGCGTTCACGCCGAGGCCGGCCATGAGCGCCACGTCCTCGAGGTAGCGGTGGTAGTGGTCGCAGGCCACGTCGCCCGTGTGCCCGTCGCGGACCTTCCCCGGCGTGTGGGAGAAGGTGTCCCAGACGGAAGGCCCTCTGCCGTCCTCGGTGACCGCTCCTTCGATCTGGTAGGACGCGGTGGCCGTACCCCAGAGGAACATTGTGCCGCCTCTCTCAACTAATATGAGGAGAACTCATGTTAACTCGGTTGTCCGAAAAGCGGGAGAGAATGGCGGAATGACAACAGGGGGAGCCTTGCGCCGACGGCCCGCACAGCGCCGCAGTCAGGAGCGGGTCGAGCGCATGCTGGACGAGTGCGCCCTGCTGCTCGACGAGGTGGGGTACGCCGCCCTGACCACCAAGGAGGTCGCCCGCCGGGCCGAGGTGCCGATCGGGACCTTCTACCAGTTCTTCACTGACAAGCAGAGCCTGGTCCGCGCGCTCGCGCTGCGGAACCTGGAGGCGTACCTGGACCGGATCGCGTCCCGGCTGGCCGCCGCGCCGCTGTCCGACTGGACCGGCGTCGTGGACTTGGTCGTCGACGAGTTCGTCCGCATGAAGCGGACCACGCCCGGCTTCGGTGTGGTGGACTTCGGCGAGGTGCTCGCCGCTCCCGGCGGGCCCGCCCTTCCCGGCACCCAGCGGATGCTCGACGAGGCGCTGGAGAACAACGTGGTCGTCGCCGACCGCCTGCGTTCTCTCATCGTGGATCTGCTCGGCGTGGCACCGGGCGACGGCCTGTCGCGCGCCTTCGTTGTCGCCGTCGAGGCCGCCGACGCCGTGCTCAAGCTGGCCTTCCGCGCCCACCCCGACGGCGACCCCGACCTCATCGCCGAATGCAAACGCCTCGTCCGCCGCTACCTCTCCGACCACCTCCGATAAGCGCCTATACGTCTGTACGCGATCGGGCTCGTGCTCGCCACGCCTGCTCTGAGCGAAGAAGCCCGCGGGCGCTTGTGCTCTGTAGTCCCAACCGCACGGACGCCGCCACACGCGTCACCCCTTGGTCTGAGAGAGGCTTTTCGACGGAGCGCTCGCGCTGGTGGTCAGCCTGGGCGCGATCGACTTCATAACGCCACCACATCCGCCGCGTTGTAGTCGAGTGGCCGACGTCGAAGGCAGCGGGCTCAGCTCTGAGTCGAGTTGCCGGTGCCGATAACGGCCTGGCTACTGCGGAGGAACGAGGCGGCGACGGTAGCCGGCTGGTCGAGGTATCCGGCGACCATGGCGCCATCGCGAATCAGCATCAGGTCGTCGGCGACGTCTCCGGAATTCGCGATACCGAGCGGGGCGATGAGCTGTTCGAACGTCCTCTTGTTCCAGCGGCGATGCGCGTCGACGACCTTGCGGACCGGGCTGTCCGGGTCAGGGTATTCGGCGGCGGCGTTGATGAAGGGGCAGCCGCGGAAGCCGGGCGCGCAGGCAATGATCCCGATCGCCTCGGAGATCACCCGCAGGGTGGCATCGACATCGCCGTTGCCCTGCTTGATCGCCTCATCGATGCCGTCTCGCTCGAGTGCGGCGCGGCGTTCGAGGTAAGCGACGACGAGGTCGTCCTTGGTCTTGAAGTGTCGGTAGAACGTCACCTTCGTCGTGCGGGCGAGGTCGATGACCTTGTCGACGCTCACCGCGCGGAGCCCGTGTGCGTAGAACAGCTCGGTCGCCGCCTCAAGGAGGCGCTCACGCATGGGGCTGTTCATGCTCGAGATCATACGCGTTCCTCCTCTTCGCCCCTTGCGCCGGACCTCACCGCCGGGCTACCGTCACCCTCAGGTAGAGTTACTAGTCATTCTACCTACTCCCCCTGGCGAAAAGAGACAGAGAATGACCACCGTCACTGATGTGAACGCCGGTCGCACTGCCGCGGCGTTGCGGAACCTCTACGTGGTGCGATTCGGATTCGCCCTCATCTGGGCGGTCCTGATGTTCGTGACCGGGCCGGCTACTGGCCCAGTGAGTGTGGCACTGCTCGTGATCTACCCGCTGTTCGACGTCGCCGCGGCCGTCATCGATCTGCGCTCCTCGCAAACCGCGCGCCCCGCCGCAGCTCTGTACGTCAACCTGGCCCTCAGCCTGCTCGCCGCCATCGGCCTGGCCGCCACGGCCACCTCGGGCGTGCCCGCGGTACTGCGGGTCTGGGGCGCTTGGGCGATTACCGCCGGGATCGTGCAGCTCATCGTGGCCGTCAGCCGCCGCAGGCTCGGCGGCCAATGGGCGATGATCCTCAGTGGTGCGATCTCCACGATCGCCGGGACGGGGTTCATCCTCCAGGCCGGTACGCCGACCGCATCGCTGACAAGCCTCGCCGGGTACGCGACCGTCGGCGGCGTCTTCTTCCTCATCTCCGCTCTGCGTCTGCACCGCACCGCGAAGAGCGCTGAACCCCGTCCCGCTGCCGAAACTGCCAGCCGCTGACCACGGTGTCCGAGCCCAGAGCCGGATGGACCCGTCCCGGCTCGATCGTCGTGATCGAGTGGGTCGCGACGCCGTTCACGACGAACGGGTCCTCGGCGCTGATCCGCTCGATGGTCTCGCGGTCCACGCCGCAGGCCAGGATGGCCCCGCCCTGTGACGACGGCACCGTCTGCCCCGACACCAGGAAGACGCCGTCCGCGTGGTGCCGTTCGAGATAGCCGACGTGATCGCGAACGAAGGGAGCGGCGTCTTCCTCGGAGCCCGTGTAGTTCACGATCAGCACGTGCAGCATGCCGCCATTCAAGCAGCCCGGCCGGCCAGGAGGCGGGTAGTGATGTCCGCCAGGCGTTCGCCCTGGTAGCGGGCGGCTGCGAGGGTCTCCTCGGACGGGGTGCCCGCGCCGCCCCGGTGGGCGGTGCCGTACGGGTTGCCGCCCGCGGGGTACACCACCGGGTCGGTGTAGCCGGGCGCGACGATGATCGAACCCCAGTGGTGGAAGGTGTTGTAGAGGGCGAGGAGCGTCGACTCGTTGCCGCCGTGGGCGTTGTGGGCGCTGGCGAAACCGGTGGCGGGCTTGTTGGCCATGACGCCCTGCTGCCACAGGCCCCCCGTGGTGTCGATGAACTGCTTGAGCTGTGAGGCGATGTTGCCGAAACGGGTCGGCGAGCCGAAGGCGTAGGCGTCCGCCCAAACCAGATCGTCCAGTGTGGCGACCTCGACGTCTTTGGCGGCCTCGACGTGCTCGCGCCAGGCCGGGTTGGCGTCGATGGCGGAGTCCGGGGCCAGCTCGGGGACGCGGCGCAGCCGGACGTCGGCACCGGCCTTCTCCGCGCCCTCGGCGACCGCCTTGGCGAGCTGGTGGACGTTGCCGGTGGCCGAGTAGTAGACGACAGCGATCTTGGCACTCATGGTGAGTCTCCTCCGAAGTGACGAGGATCAACCGGATACCTATCCGGTTGACTGGCAGTAAATCGGATAACTATCCGGTTCGCAACTCCGGAGGTGGATCACTTCAGGTAGCCTCGGGACCATGCCCCGCACCGAGCTTCCCGTCACCGGACAGGCCCTGCCGGAGCGCGCGGACGCCGCGCGGAACCGGCGGAAGATCCTCGACGCGACCGCTCGCCTGATCGCGGAGCAGGGCCCGGAAGCCGTCACCATGAACGCCGTGGCGCACGCCGCGGGCATGGGCGTTGGCACCGTCTACCGCCGGTTCGGTGACGTGAGCCGCCTCCTGTTCGCGGTGCTCGACGACGGCGAGCAGCGCTTCCAGGAAGCCTTCATGACCGGTCCACCGCCCCTCGGCCCCGGCGCCCCGCCCGCCGAGCGGCTGCGCGCCTTCCTCCACACGGTCGCCGGCCGGATCATCGAGCAGGGCGAGATCATGGCGGCGGCGGAGAGCGCCTCACCGGGAGCCCGCTACCAGAGCGGCGCCTACCTCACCATGCACACGCATGTGTCCATGCTGCTGCGCGAGATGAGACCCGAATCGGACCCCACGATCCTGGCCCATCTGCTGCTCGCGCCATTCGTGCCGAGCCTGTTCGAGCACCTCACGGTCGAATGCGGTGTGACGGAGGACCAGATCAAGGCCGGCATCGACAGCCTTCTCGGGCTTTAGCCGCGCCCGTCACCGGCGCGCCCGCCCGCGGGCGGCCTCGCCGATCACGCCGACTCCGGTGGCGGGGGCCGGTTCGTGCCGCCACCGGAGGTGCCATGCGATGGTCAGGCGGGGGCGTCGAGGCGGGCGATCTGCTCGTCGTCGAGCTTGACGTCGACCAGGAGCTCTTCGAGCTGGGCGACCGAGCTGACGCCGACGATCGGGATGATGTCCTGCGCCCGCAGCCAGGCGAGCACGACCTGGTTGCGCGTCGCGCCGAGCTCGCCCGCGACCTCGTCCAGCACGGCGAGCCGCCTGGTGGTGCCCGGGTGGTCGTAGTGCTCGGGCAGCGGCTTGCCGGCGTACGCGCCCGCGAGCAGCGAGGTGTAGACCCACAGCGTCAGGTCGCCCTCGGAGCGCACGTAGTCGAGCAGCTCCTCGGTGACCAGGGTGTGCCCGCCCTCGGGCAGCCGTACGCCGGGGCGGGGGCGAAGGTAGGAGTGGCGTAGCTGCACGTTGCTGTACCGGGTGCCGCCACGGGCCGCCGCCAGTGAGCGGGCCCGCTCCAGCCGCCACACCGCGTGGTTGCTCGCGCCCACCTCCTTGGCCTTGCCGGCGAGCACCAGTTCGTCGAAGGCGGCGACCGTCTCCTCCAACGGCGTGGACCTGTCGTCGATGTGGGCCCAGTACACGTCCACGTGATCGGTGCCGAGACGCCGCAGGCTGCCCTCGATCGCGGCCCGGATGACACCGGCGGACAGGCCCTCGGCGGCGTCGAGCGTACGGGCGCCGGGCACGGACGGGCGGGCGCCGCACTTGGTGCTGATCACCACCCTGTCCCGGTTGCGCCGGGAGGCGAGCCATCGCCCGATGGTGGCCTCGCTCTCGTCGCCGGTCGCGCCCTCCTGCCAGAAGGGATAGTTGTTGGCCGTGTCGAGGATCGTTCCGCCGCCTTCGACGAAGCGGTCGAGGATGGCGAACGAGGTCGCCTCGTCCACGGTGGTCCCGAAGGGGATCGTTCCCAGAGCGATTCTCATGCCGACCACCTTGCCGCCTGGAGCGCACTCCAGCACAAGCGGCTCTCACCGGGGGCGGGTGAGGGCCTTGCGGCCGCGCGCCACGATGGTCTCGACGTCCGTCAAATCGCTCATGTCGCGGGCGCTCGCCAGTGCCTCCTTCGCCGCGTCGTAGGCGTCCAGGACCGCGTTCCAGTCCACCTCGCCGGTCCGGTCCGTCAGGCTGTCGATCTCCTCGCCCAGCCGGGTCACGTTCTCCTCCTGCACGCGTCTGGCGTCCTCGAACCGGACCGCTCTCGCGGCGGCCTGCTCCCTGGCGATTCTCCGCCGCCGCACCCGTGCCGTGGTCACCCCGACGACGATCCAGAAGACGACGAGGCCGGCGATGCCGAAGAAGACCAGCCAGCCGACGGACAGCCGGCTGGAGGACCCCGACAGGTCGATGTCCTGGGCGAAGTCCTGCTTCAGCCCGGTGACCTCGGCGCCTTCGAAGGTGGCGCCCCGCAGTTCGGCGTCGCTCAGATCGGCGTCGGTCAAGATGGCCTTGCGGAAGACCGCGTCCCGGTACTTGCCGCTGTGGAGGTACGCCCGGTCCATCCTGGCGCCGGTGAAGTCGGCCTGGTCGGCCGTGACGCTGATCAGCTCCGCGTCCCTGAGGTCGGCGCCGGCCAGCTTGGCCTGCGTCAGGTTGGCGCTGCCGAGCGCCGCGTCCGACAGGTCGGCCCGGGACAGGTCGGCCCCCACGAGATCGGCGCTGCCGAGCTTGGCGCGCCGCAGCCGCGCGCCCCGCAGGTCGGCGCCCTTCACGGAGCGAAGGCCCGTTCCGACGGCGGAGACGTCACGGAGGATCGCCCGGTCCAGCTTGACCCCCGTCAGGTCGACGCCGTCCAGCTTGGCGCCGGTCAGGTCGGCGCAGCTCAGGTCGTCGGGGAAGTCCGTGACCGCGGTCAGGTCCCAGCCCCGGTAGTCCTGACCGCTGCCGGGCTCGCACGACGGGTCCGGCGCCGGCAGGAACCTGGGCACCCCCCTGCTCCCGGCCAGCCGGGCATCCCTGACGTCCCGCAGGTCGGCCCCGGCGAGGTCGGCCCCCCGGAAGTCCGCGCCGGTCATCACCGACTCGTACAACTGCGCGCCGCTGAGGTCCGCCTGCCGCAGGACGGTCTTGATGAAGGTGGCGCCGTAGAGCCTGGCCTTCGCCCCCTTGACCCGCCTGAGGTCGGCCCGGCGCATGTCCGCACCGTAGGCGGCGGCGTCGGTCAGATCGACGCCGACCAGCTTCGCGTCGTCGAACTGCGCGTCGTACGCCTTGGCCCGCGCCATCGTGGCCCCGCTCAGGTCGGCCCCCTCGAAATGCGCGTAGTAGGGCGAGGAGTCGTCCATCGTCGCCTCGCGCAGGTCGCTGCCGCGCAGGTCGGCGTAGTACAGCTCGGCCTCGGACAGGTCGGCCTTGCGCAGCCTCGCCCCGGCCATCTGGGCGTACCCGAGGTGGGCCCCCTTGAGCGAGGCTCCGCTCAGATCGGCGCCGACGAGCGGGCTGCGCACGGTCAGGCCGTCCAGCTTGGCGCCCCGGAGGTCCGCGCAGGACAGGTCGGCGGGCAGCGCCATCCGGGTGAGGTCCCGGCCGGGGAGGTGCGGGCCGCTGCCGGGGCGGCAGGGGAGGCGGTCGCCGGGCGTCGCCGCGGCTGCCGGGGTCATCGGGGTCGACAGCAGAACCGCGGCGGAGAGGGTCACCAAACCGGCGATTGAGCGGGGGATGCCGGGCATTTCTCACTGGCTCCATCGGGGACGCCGCCCGTACGCCCCCTGGGGAGACACGGGCACCGGATCGTACGGGCAGGACCTGTTATAAGTCGGCGAGTTGCGAGCCGCTTGCGAAACGCCTGCAGGAAACGACCCACGTGTACGCGAAAGCCTTCATGCGTGCGAGATTCGATGTGACAGGATCAAAGGCGTGGCCGTGTACACACCTGGACAGGTCGTCGAGGAGACCGGTTTCAGCCTCGACACCCTTCGGTACTACGAACGGATCGGGCTGCTGGAGCCGGTCGGCCGTAACGCGGCGGGCCAGCGGCGGTTCACCGAGGACGACGTGAGCTGGCTCGGCATGATCCGCTGCCTGCGGGACACCGGCATGCCGATCGCGGAGATGCTGCGCTTCGCGCAACTCGTACGGCAGGGCGAGCACACCATCGGGGACAGGATCGCGCTGCTGGAGGAGCACGACCGGAAGGTCGAGGCCCAGGTCGCCGACCTGCGCCAGAAGCAGGGCGCGATCCAGCGGAAGATCCAGTACTACAAGGACGTGCGGACCATGCGCGACATGCTCCCCGACTGCGAGCAGGCCTCCTGAGCGCACGCGTGCCCGGCCCGCTCGTGAGCGGGCCGGGCACCTGACTCACGTCGTGCGGTACGCCTCGGCCTGGAGGTTGTAGAGGTCGGCGTAGAGGCCGTCGAGGGCGATCAGTTCCTCGTGCGTGCCGTGCTCGCGGACCTTGCCGTGGTCGAGCACGTAGATGCGGTCGGCGTAGCGGACGCTGGCGAGGCGGTGGGTGATGAGCAGCACGGTACGGCCGTCCGCGTGCTGCCGGATCCGCTCGAACAACGCGTGCTCGGCCCTGGCGTCGAGGGCGGCCGTGGGCTCGTCGCAGATCAGCAGGGGCGCGTCCCGGTAGAAGCCGCGGGCCACCGCGATCCGCTGCCACTGCCCGCCCGACAGTTCTTGGCCGTTCTTGAACCGGCGGTCGAGCAGCGTGCGATAGCCGTACGGGAGTTCGGCGATGACCTGGTCGGCGCCGGCGACCTCGGCGGCGCGGACCACCTCGGCCTCGCCCTTCTCCATGCCCATCGTGATGTTGTGGCGGGCGGTCAGCGGCCACCGGGTGTGGTCTTGGGCGATGACCGCGATCCTGCGGCGCAGGCTGTCCGGATCGACCTCGGACAGGTCGACGTCGTCCCACCGGACGCGGCCGCCGTCCGGCTCGTACAGCCCGGCGAGGATCTTGGCGAGGGTCGTCTTGCCCGAGCCGTTCTCCCCGACGAGGGCCACGACCTCCCCGCGCTCGATGCGGACCGACACCCCGCGCAGGGCGGGGGTCGGCGCGGCGGGATAGGAGAAGGTGACCTCCTCGACCGTGATGCGGCCGAATCCGTCGGGGGCCGTCCGGTCGCGGGCGGGCGGGATGCGGCCCTCGGCGTGCGCGATGAAGTCCAGGAAGTCGGTGAAGTAGAGGCCCTCCTCGTAGAGCCGGTTCGTCGCGTACATGAAGTTCGACAGCGAGGTCTGGCCGGACCGGATGGCCAGCACCGCGGTGCCGGCCACCGCGAGGGGCACCGCGCCCGCCGCGAGCAGCAGGCCGAGCGCGACGTAGACCGCGCCCTGCCCGAGGCCGCCCAGCGCCTCGCCGAGGACGCGGGCGAGGGTCTGCCGCCGCGCGAGGTCGAGCATGACCCGCTGCTCGCCCCGGGCGACCGCGTCGAACATCCGCAGCAGGAAGCCACGCATGGTGAACGTGCGGACCTCGGCCGCGGTGTCCTTGTCCGCCAGCAGTTCCTCGATGATCCACTTGCGCCGTCTGGCCGGGACGAGTACCAGGGCGGTCGTGTAGCGCATCCTCGCGGCCCGGACGGCCGCCCAGGCGTCGGGGACGACCGCGAGCAGGAGCAGCGGCAGCAGCACGGGGTGCAGCACGCCCAGCACACCCGCCGCGGCCACGATTCCGACCAAGCCGGACAGCGTGTCGATGGCCGTGCTCACGACCATCTCGGCCATCTGCATGCCGCGCATGCGCGCCCGCTGCAGCGCGTCGTGGAACTCGGGGTCGTCGAAGCAGACGAGGTCGACTTGGCTGGTCAGCGTGTAGAGGCGCTCTTCCGTGATCCGGCTGACCTGCGGTTCGAGCCGGGACTGGGCCCACCCGGCCCCGGCCTGCAGGGCCGTGCG
Source organism: Microbispora siamensis (assembly GCF_016863095.1). GTDB lineage: Bacteria > Actinomycetota > Actinomycetes > Streptosporangiales > Streptosporangiaceae > Microbispora > Microbispora siamensis. The sequence goes on from NZ_BOOF01000004.1 coordinate 253,280, forward strand.
CGCGATGGCGGCCAGGCCCACGAGCAGCAGGCTGGGCAGCGCGGCCCGGACCCGGTCCGGGGTGGGGCCCGCCTGGAACAGCGCGGTCAGCACGCCCGTCGTGGCGAGCAGGCCGAAGGCGGTGAAGACGCCGCCGAGTGTGCTCAGCGTGACCGTGGCCACGGTGTCGCGGGGACTCGCTTCCCAGGCGATGCCCAGTGCCTGCCGGATCAGCCGGGGCAGCCGCCGCGCGACCGTGAGGAAGCCCAGCCCCGCCATCGTGCCGTAGTGTCGCGCCCATTGCGGAGACTCGACGTCCGCCATGTCCGGCAGGTCGTCCTCCGACAGATGATCTGGTCCCCCCTGTTGTGTGACCGTCATGCCTGCAGTGTGAGCGCCCGCGCCGACAATTTCTCGGGGCTCCTTCGCGGCGGCGGCCTTGACGCATGCCCCTAACACCTCGCCAGGGCCCGTATGCAGAGACGTTATCGGCACAAACTTGACGGCGTGCCGGTGAAAGTGGGTTGATGGGGCCTGCTGACAACGTTGTCAGCCATATGTGTCTTCGGGGGCCCGAAATCCTCGTGAAAAAGCCTGAAAGGAATGTTGCGATGAGACGACGGTGGATGGCGGCCGTCGCGGTCTCTGTTGCAGGTCTGCTCACTCTTTCCGCCTGTGGTGGCGGTGACAAGCAGGAGAGCGGAGGCGGTCAGGCCGCGCAGAAGAAGGTCGAGGTCTTCTCGTGGTGGACGGGTCCCGGTGAGGCCGACGGCCTGAAGGCGATGCGCGAGATCTTCGCCAAGCAGAACCCGAACTTCGAGTTCTTCGACGCCGCGGTGGCGGGCGGCTCGGGCGACCAGGCCCGCGCGCTGCTGTCGAGCAAGCTGCAGGCCAACCAGCCCCCGGACACCTTCCAGGGCCACGCCGGCGCCGAGCTCCAGGGCTACATCAAGAGCGGCAAGCTGGAGTCGCTGAACTTCCTGTACGACGAGCTGAAGCTGAAGGAGGTCTTCCCGCAGCAGCTCATCGACCAGATCTCGGTGCAGGGCCAGGTGTACTCCGTGCCGGTGAACATCCACCGGTCGAACGTGCTGTGGTTCAACCCCTCGGTCCTCAAGAAGGCCGGCATCGACGGCGCGCCGAAGACCATCGAGGAGTTCATCACCGACCTCGAGAAGGTCAAGAAGTCCGGGAAGATCCCGCTGTCGATCGGTTCGCAGTGGACCCTGGTGCACCTGCTCGAGTCCGTGCTGCTCGGCTCGCTCGGCACCGACGCCTACAACGCTCTGTGGACGGCCAACGCCGACTGGTCCAACGCGAACGTGACCAAGGCGCTGGAGAACTTCAAGACCATCCTGTCGTACGCGGGCAGCCCGCAGGACGACTGGCAGCCGGCGGCCAAGCAGGTCGCCGACGGCGAGGCGGCCTTCAACATCATGGGCGACTGGGCCTACGGCTACTTCCACAACCCGCCGGAGGGCGGTCTCGGCAAGGAGTCGCACAAGGACTTCGACTGGGCCGCGTCGCCGGGCACGGACGGCACCTTCATGTGGCTGTCGGACAGCTTCACCCTGCCGAAGGGCGCGCCCAACCGCGACGGCGCGATCGCGTGGCTGAAGGTTGCCGCCAGCAAGGAGGGCCAGGACGCGTTCAACCCGCTGAAGGGCTCGATCCCGGCCCGCAAGGACGCCGACCAGTCCCTCTACAAGGACTACCTGTCGTGGGACCTGGAGCAGTGGGCGAGCGACAAGCTGGCCGGCTCGATCCAGCACGGCGTGGTCGCCAACGACCAGTGGCGTCAGGCGATCACCGACGCGGTCGGTCTCTTCCAGCAGGACAAGGACGTCGCCAAGTTCCAGCAGGCGCTGGTCGCGGCGGCCAAGAACAGCGGCCAGTGACCTGATCTCCTCGTACGGCCCACGCTGGGTCCACACGGCGTGGGCCGTACTTGACTTCTGAGAGGTACAAGTGACGCGGGTGCGCAGATGGCTGCCCGGGCTACTCCTGGTGTCGCCGTCGATCATCCTCATCGCGGTCTTCGTGTACGGCCTGCTGGGCTGGAACTTCAAGCTCGCCATGACCGACAAGCACGACGAGATCGCGGAGATCCCCGGCAACTTCGTCGGGCTGGAGAACTTCACCGGCATCTGGAGCGAGGAGCGCTGGGGCCTGTCGGTCCGGCACGCGATCGTCTTCACCGTGGTCTTCGTCGGCGGCGCGCTCGTCCTCGGCTGGCTCCTCGCCTTCCTGATGGAGAAGGGCATCCGGGCGGAGAGCGGCTTCCGCGCCGTCTACCTGTTCCCGATGGCCGTCTCCTTCATCGCCACCGGCGTGGTCTGGCGGTGGCTGATGAACAGCGCGACGGGTGAGCAGGCGGTCGGGCTCAACCGGCTCTTCCACTACGTGGGGCTCGACTTCCTGCAGTGGCAGTGGTTCCGCGACCCCGACTGGGGCATGGCCGCCATGGCGATCCCGGCGATCTGGCAGATGTCCGGATACATCATGGCCTTGTTCCTCGCCGGGTTCCGGGGCGTGCCCGAGGAACTGCGGGAGGCCGCCCGGGTGGACGGCTGCAGCGAGTGGGGGGTCTACCGGCACGTGGTGCTGCCGATGCTGCGCCCGGTGACGCTGTCCGCGCTGATCATCCTCGGCCACATCTCGCTGAAGGTCTTCGACCTCGTCGTCGCGGTGTCGGGCAAGCAGATCATCACCGACGTGCCCGCGACGTTCATGTGGACGGCGGTCTACGACTCCCACGACCCGGCGAAGGGCGCGACGATCGCGTCCTACATCGTGCTGTCCGTCGCCGTCTTCGTCGTGCCCTACCTGATCTGGGACGCCCGTAAGGGGAAGCGTTGATGACCGCGCACGTCGCCGAGAAGGCCCCGCGCACTGCGCCCGCCGCCCCGGTCCGCGAGAAGGGCCGGGCCGGCACGTGGGTGCGGCTCGTCCTGCTGCTGCTGTTCGTCCTGGTCTTCCTGATCCCGGTCTACGTGCTCCTGGTCACGAGCTTCAAGCCGCTCACCGAGGCCGATCCCACACAGGCGTGGAACCTCCCCAAGGTGTGGACGACCGAGGCGTGGAGCGTCGCCTGGGAGAAGCTCGAACCCGGCATCGTCAACAGCTTCCTGCTCGCGATCCCCGGATCGCTGATCTCCGCCGCCCTCGGGTCGCTGAACGGGTACGTGCTGTCCAAGTGGCGCTTCCCCGGCGCCGACGTGCTGTTCACGCTGTTCCTGTTCGGCATGTTCATCCCGTACCAGGGCGTGATGATCCCGCTGGTGCAGCTCATGGTGAACGTGGGCGACGCGCTCGGCGTGCAGTTGTACGGCGGCATCCCGGGCCTGGTACTCGCCCACGTGGTGTACGGCATCCCGATCTGCACGCTGATCTTCCGCAACTACTACGTCACGATTCCCGACGAGCTCATCGAGGCGTCCCGCGTCGACGGCGCGGGGATGCTGCGTACGCTCTGGTCGATCGTGCTGCCGGTTTCCGGCCCGGCGTTCGCCGTGGTGATCATCTGGCAGTTCACCTCGATGTGGAACGACTTCCTGTTCGCGGTCTTCCTCACCGGGCCGAGCTCCTGGCCGACCACGGTCATGCTCAACAACATCGCGGGCGCCGTGACGACGCCGTACAGCCAGCAGATGGCGGCGGCGATCCTGGCGTCCATCCCCACAATGATCATCTACGTGCTGCTCGGCAGGTTCTTCATGCGCGGTCTCATGGCGGGCGCGCTCAAGGGCTGACTCTCAGGGGTCGAGGCGGCCGGCCACCAGCGCGTCCCCGAGAGGGGTGCGCCGATAGAGGACCTGCCGCCCGACCCGGGCGCCGGCGACCAGCCCGGCCGCGCGCAGCGCGGTCAGGTGGCCGCCGGCCGTCCCGAGCGCCAGCCCGAGGCGGGCGGCGAGCTGCGTGGTGGTCGCCGGGGTCTCCAGCTCGGCCAGGATCCGGGCCCGGGACCTGCCGACCAGTCCGGCGAGCGCCCTCGCGCCGCCCGCCCCCGGCTGCGCCGCCGCCACCCCGCGCGCCGGATACACCAGGGCGTACGGCCACGCCTCGTCGAGGTAGGCGATCACCTTGCGGACGAAGAGGCTGGGCAGGAACAGCAGGCCCCGGCCGCCCAGCCGGTGCCGTTCGTCCCGGTCGCCTGAGGCCGCCACCTCGATGCGGGCCGCTTCGGGTCGCCAGCGCACCCGCGGGCCGAGGTCGCCGAGCGCCGCCGCCCAGCCGTACGTCGCCAGCCGCCCGGCCCGCTGGATCACGTCGCGCTCCAGGATCGCGTGGAAGCGGGGCCACTGCGGCGCGACCAGCTCGGTCCAGGTGCGCTCGAGCCCGTCGGCCAGGAGCGCGACCACGTCGTCGTCCTCCAGGACCTGCCTGATCTCCGCGGGTGGAGGCGGACGGCCGTCCAGCGACATCGCGATCTCGGCCCGGGCCCGCTCCAGGGGCGTCGCCCGCATCGCCGCGATCTCCTCGGCGAAGGCGACGTTGACCCCGGTGGGCGGCGGCGCGATGAAGTCGGCGTTGTAGGCACCCTGCCGGAACAGCGCGACCAGCGCCCGCGCTCCCGGGCTGCCGGAAAGCAGCCGGGCGAACCGGGGGCGCGCCGTCTGCGCCCAGGACGCGTGCGCGCCCGCCTGCATCCGCCCCGACAGCACCCACATCGCGTGCATGGTCTCGTTGAGCGGGGAGATCGCGAAACGGCTGGCGGCGACGTCCTGCGGGCTCACCTCGATCCGATACACGCGCGCGCTCACCCTTCGGCCATTTCCGAAACGTTAGCGCGGCCGGAGGCGGCACGCCGAGCATGGGCGCCGGGAGGTGGGCCGTGACCATGGCCGCGAACCAGGAGAGATCGACGTTCCGGGCGTGCTTCGCCGTCGCGGAGTTCCGTGTGCTGTTCGGGAGCCAGCTTCTGCTGGTCCTGGGCGACACGGTGAAGATGCTCGCGTTCTCCGTGCTCGTCTTCGCGCGGACGGGATCGCCCGGGCTGGCCGCGCTGGCGTACATGATCGGGTTCCTGCCGCAGGTGGCGGGCGGGATGCTCCTGCTGTCGCTCGCCGACCGGTGGCGCCCGCGGACCCTCATGGTCGCGGGCGACCTCCTGCGCGTGGCCACGTGTCTCGTTCTGGGTCTCGGCGACCTGCCGATCGGGTTCATGCTGGCGCTGGTGTTCGCGGCGGGCGTGCCCACACCCCTGTTCTCGGCCGCGCGCAGCGCCGTGCTGCCCGACGTGCTGGCGGGGGACGCGTACGTGCTCGGCCGCGCCGTGTTCACCACGACCTCGGCGGGCGCGCAGGTCGCCGGGCTGGCCGTCGGCGGGGGTCTGCTCGCCGTGACGGGCCCGCACAGGGCGCTGCTGATCACCGCCGCGCTCTCGCTGGGCAGCGCGGCGCTGACCCGGTTCGGGCTGCGCGACCGCCCGGCGCGTGCCTCGCTCTCCGCCCTCAACCACCGGGCCGGGGCCGTACGGACGACGCTGCGGGTCAACCGGGCGCTGCTGGCCGACCGCGCCGTCCGGGGACTGCTGCTGGCCGGGTGGCTGCCGCCGATGCTCTCGGTCGGCGCGGAGGCCGTCTACGTGCCGTACCTCACGGGTGAGGGATCGGCGTGGGGCGCAGGGGTCGTGCTGGCCGCGGCGGCGGCGGGCATGGGCGCGGGGGAGTTCGCCGTCGGCAGGTTCGCCCCGCCCGCCGTGCGCGAACGGCTGCCCTTCGCGCTGGCGCTCCTGCTGGGCGTGCCGCTGCTCGGGTTCGCCGTCCGCCCGGGGGTGGCCGTGGCGGCGGCGCTGGCCGCCCTGGCCGCGGCGGGGCTCGCCTACAACCTGGGGCTCCAGCGGCGGTTCCTCGACGCGGTTCCCGAGGCCGCGCGCGGGCAGGCGTTCGGCCTGCAGACGTCCGGGCTGATGACGGCCCAGGCGCTGGGCGCCGCCGCCGCGGGCGCCCTCGCCGAACTCGTGCCCGCCCATCTCGCCATCGCGCTGTCGGGCTGCGGTGTGATCGCCGTCGTGCTCGCGCTGCGGGGTGATCTGCGGGGTGATCTGCGGGGTGATCTGCGCGGCGACCGGCCGAGGCGGGTCAGCCCGCCGTACGGTCCCGGCGGGGCAGGGGAGGGCGCTCGCCCGAGCCCCGCGGAACCAGCCGCGTAGCGATTTCGATCCTGCTGGTCGGCCTCTCGTCCCCGGACAGGCGCATGAACAGCAGGTCGGCGGCCGTACGGCCGAGCCGGGCGGGATCCTGCGCCACCACGGTGATGCCGAGCAGGTCGGCCAGTTCGAAGTCGTCGAACCCGACCAGGGCGAGTCCGCCCGCGGCGCCCGCGTCGGCGGCGTCCGTGAGCGAGGCCAGCGCCCGCAGGGTCTCCACGGTGGTGCGGCCGTTGCCGGTCAGCAACGCGGTCGGGGGGTCGGACGCCGTGAGCAGCCGGGTCAGGTCGGCCCGCATCCGCGCCGGATCCGGCGGCCCCATGACCACCAGCCCCTCGTCGTACGGCAGGCCGGCGGCGGCCAGCCCCTGCCGGTAACCGCGCAGCCGTTCGGCGGCGGTGAAGATCCCGGGGGAGTCGCCGAGGAAGGCGATGCGGCGATGGCCGTGCGCGATCAGGTGGGCCGTGCCCGCCCGTGCACCGCCCGCGTTGTCGCACAGGACGGTGTCCGCCTCGCATCCCGCGCCCGCCGGCCGGTCGGCGAAGACCGCCTTGATCCCGGCCTCGAACTCGGGCGCGAGGTAACCGTGGTCGCTCCCCGCAGGCACGATGATCAGCCCGTCCACCCGGCGGGCGCAGAAGGCGAGCACGAGATCGCGCTCGCGGGCCGCGTCCTCCCGGGACGACCCGGTGAACAGCAGGTAGCCGTGGTGCAGCGCGGCGTCCTCCACGGCGCGGCTGAGGCTGGAGTAGAAGGCGTCGGCGACGTCCTCGATGACCAGGCCGATGCTCGCCGTACGGCCCCGCCGCAGGATGCGCGCGCTGTCGTTGCGGCGGTAGCCGAGCCGCTCGATGGCCTCCTGCACGCGTCCGGCGGTCACGGCGTTGACGCCGGGTTCGTTGTTGACGACGCGGGAGACGGTCTTGAGCGCCACACCGGCCGCGGCGGCCACGTCGTTCATGGTCGGACGGCCGCGTCTCGTCTCTCCCACGCAGGGATCATCTCCCATTTCACGGCCTTAGACAACGTTGTCAGTTCCATGGTGAGAGATGGTCGCTTTTGTGGGGACGTGGGGTGTGCCGGATTACGGACTGCCGGGCTCCGCGCGGCTCGCGCCTCCGGTGGCCCGCAGGTCGGCCTCGATCCTTGCGGCGGTGGCGAGCAGCGGGGGGAGCAGGTCGCGGCGGGCCGACTCCAGGGTGGTGCGGCTGGCGTGCGAGGAGATGTTGACCGCCGCCACCACCCGGCCGCCACGGTCCCTGATCGGCGCGGCGATCGAGCGCAGCCCCTCCTCCAGTTCCTGGTCCACCATGGCCCAGCCCTGGGTCCGTACGCGGTCGAGCGCGGCGCGCAGGGCGACCGGCGAGGTGGTGGTGTGCGGGGTCAGCCGCTCCAGGTCGGCGCGGGCGAGGTAGGCGTCGAGCTCCTCCGGAGGGAGCCCCGCGAGCAGCACCCGGCCCATGGAGGTGCAGTACGCCGGAAAGCGGGTGCCGATGGCGATCGTCACGCGCATGATCCGGGCCGTCGGCACCCGGGCCACGTAGACGATGTCGGTGTCGTCCAGCACGGAGACCGACGCCGACTCGTGCACCTCGGAGACGAGCCGCTCCAGGTGCGGCAGCGCGACCTCGGGCAGGGAGAGGCTCGACAGGTAGGCGTAGCCCAGCTCGAGTACCCGGGGCGACAGGGAGAACAGGCGCCCGTCGGTCCGCACGTAGCCCAGGCCGGCGAGCGTCAGCAGGAACCTGCGCGCCGCGGCGCGGGTGAGGCCGGTCTTGCGGGCGACCTCGCTGAGCGTCAGCTCCGGGCTCGCCGCGTCGAACGCCCGGATCACGGCCAGACCCCGGGCCAGCGACTGGACGTGCTCCTCCGCCATGACCGCCCACCTCCCGACCGAACCCTAGCGCCGGCCGGTGGACGGGCGGTGGACGGGCGGGGCGCGCGACACCGGCCGGTAGGGTTCTCCGGGTGATGAGGGGGATTGTGACCTATCGGGGAAACCTGCTGCTGGTGTGCGGTTTCGTCCTGGCGGCGCTCAACCTGAGGCCCGCTCTCGCGGGTGTGTCACCGCTCCTCCCGGCCATCATGCGGGACCTCGGCCTCAGCCCCGCCGGGGGTGGCGCCATCACCACGGTGATGGTGGCGTGCCTCGGCCTGCTCGCCCCGGCCGCGCCCGCGCTGGCCACCCGGATCGGGCTCGACCGCACGCTGCTGGCCGGCCTGCTCGTCCTGGCCGCCGGTGTCGCCCTGCGCAGCGCGGACGGCGTGCCCGCGTTGTACTGCGGCGCCGCCCTGGCCGGCACGGCCATCGCCGTCATGAACGTCGTCATGCCGGGCCTCGTCAAGCAGCACTTCCCCGGCAGGATCGGGCTCTTCACCGGTCTGTACGTCTCGGTCATGGTGAGCGGGGCCGCCATGGCCTCGGCGGCGATGGTCCCGCTGGCCGGGCAGGTCGGCTGGCGGGCGGCGGCGGGGTCGGCGGCCCTGCTCGCACTGCTGGCGGCGGCCCTGTGGTGGGTGGCGCTCACGAGGCAGGGCCGGGCCGTCGCGTCGCCGTCTCCGGCCGTGCTCACGAGGCCGGACGCGCAGGACCCGGCGGCACGGGTCGGAGGGCGGGACGGCCGTTCCCGGTCCCGCGACCCCGGCCACCGGCCGTACGCGGCCCTGCTCCGCGCGCCCGCGACGTGGCCGGTCATGGCCTTCATGGGTCTGCAGTCGCTGACCTTCTACGTCCTGCTGGCCTGGCTGCCCACCGTGTTCCAGGCCGCCGGCCTCCCCGCCGACGAGGCGGGATATCTGCTGGGCCTGACGAACCTCGTGCAGATCGTCGCCGCGCTGGCCGTCCCCCTGCACGCGGGCCGGGCCCGATCCCAGAAGCCGCACGTGGTCGTGGCCGCGCTGCTGACCGTCGGCGGATATCTGGGCGTGCTGCTCGCGCCCACCACCACGCCGTGGCTGTGGATGATCGCCCTCGGGCTCGGCCAGGGGGCCTCGATCGCGCTCGCCCTGCTGATCATCACGCTGCGGGCGCCCGATCCGGCCTCGGTGACCGCGCTGTCGGCGGTCGCCCAGTCGAGCGGCTATGTGCTGGCCGCGATCGGGCCGCTCGCGTTCGGCCTGCTCCACGAGCTGTCCGGCGGCTGGTCCGTGCCCCTGCTCGCCGGGCTGGGGGCGTGCGCCCTCCAACTGGTGTCGGGTGTGCTCGCCGCCCGCCCCGCGACGGGGTAGTCAGAGACGCTCGGATGAGCGGTCGGATCGCGAGGTCGTGTCCCCCGATCAGAGACCGCGGAGGCGGCTGACGAGCTCGTTGCGGCTGCGCACGCCGACCTTGGCGAAGATCGACTTCAGGTAGTCCTGGACGGTGTAGGCCGACAGATGCAGCACGTCGGCGATCTCGGAGGTGGACCGGCCGGTGAGCACCTCCGCACAGACCTGCCGCTCCCGGGGGGTCAGGGCGTAGGAACTCATCATGATCCCGATCACCTCGTCCGCGGGCACCGGCTCGACGGTGATGAGCACCCTCTCGGCCGACGAGCCGTCCAGGTCCATCAGCGGCGCGGCGCGCAGCGCGACCCAGGCGCCCGTGATGTCACGCATGCGGGCGTGCGCCGCGCCCGTGGCGGAACCGGACAGCGTGGCGGCCACACCGCGCAGTGCGACGCCGAGCCAGCCGGGACGCGCGGCCTGCCAGGCCTCCAGCCAGTCCCGCGCGGCCGGCGTGACGCCGGTGAAATCGCCGCCGGCGCCGAGCACGATCACGACGGGACCGCCGGAACCGCCGCCGGCGCCGGGCAGCACGGTCCGGCTCGCCGTACGCAACGCCGTCCCGATCAACGGAGCCACCGAGGCGAGGAAGCCGGCTTCGGCGGCGGAGAAGTCGGAACCGTCGGATCCGCGCATCAGGCCCGCGACTCCCCAGCAGGCCCCGCCGCTGACGAAGGACGCACGGAGGTCGAAGGCCACGCCCATGGACGTGTAGAGCTCGTTGACGCGACGGCTCCGCACGACCTCCCCGTACGGCAGTTCGGTGAGCCGTCCGACGGGGACCTCCCTGCGCGCCAGGTCGGCGAAGCTGTTGCCGTCCGGCGGTCCGTGCCCGTACTCGATCTCGGCGAACAGCGCCTCCTGCCGCGCCGAGGGGTTGAGATCGACCGTCACGGAACCGGTGGGCAGCATCGTCTGCGGGTCCACGGCCGCCCAGCAGGTGGCGTCGTACGGTACGACCCGGCCGACCACCTCGATCGCCTCCTGCTGGACGTCCACGGGGCTCAAGCTGGCCGTCGCAAGGGTGGACAGGAGCCGCTTGGCCTCCGCGGCCCGTGCCTGGTTCACCATGGCCCCAGTATCGAAGGGCGCTCCGCCGGACACCATCCCAGATTCCTGGGGGTGGCCGCCCGCCGTGATCACCCCTCTCGCGGGATGGAGCCTCGTGACGCCCGTTCCTAACGTGAAAGCGCGACGCGGTGCCCACCGGGACCGCGACCTCGGCCAAACACAGTAAGGAGACGGGCATGCCCCAGCAGATCCACCACAGCCTCGCCGGTGAGGGCAGGGAACTGTTCACGGTCGACAGCACCGCGACCGTCAAGGTCGGTGCGGAGCACACCGACGGCGAGTACGAGTTGTTCGAGATCGACGGAGAGCGAGGCAGCTTCGTGCCGCCGCACCGGCACCCCTGGCCCGAGTCGTACTACGTGCTGCACGGCAGGATGTCGGTCCAGGTGGGCTCCAAGCGGTACGAGATGGGTCCCGGCGAGTCGATCACGGTTCCCACCGGCGCCGTGCACACGATCGAGGTGCGCAGCAAGGCCGTGAAGTTCCTGGCCTTCAGCCTGACCGACGGCACGGGCAAGCTCTTCGCTGACCTCGACGCGAACGTCGCGCCCGGGCGTCCGATGGAGGAACTGGCCCCGCTCGTCACCGAGATCGCCGAGCGGAACCGGACCACCTTCATCGGCCGCCCGGCGCAGTAACTCCCCGAACTCTTCCGAGCCTTTCGCGAACCGGCCCGCCCAGGCAGACCCGGGGGTCCCGCTGGATCCCGCCCAGTGTGTGCCGGATCTGGAACGGCTGGTCAGCGCGGCAGCCGTTCGAGGTCGATGGCGATGGGGAAGGGGGCGTCCACCGCGAGGCGGGTGTGGTGGACGCCGGTCACCTGATATCCGGCGCCGTCGGCGTCGAGTGCGAAGGAGTAGACGAAGGGGCGGCAGTCGGTGCTCTCGACCCGCCAGAAGTGGGGGATGCCGGCCGCCGCGTAGTGCCGTGGCCGCACGTCGCGGTCCGGGGCGGGCGAGTCGGGGCCGACGACCTCGATGACCAGGCGCACCTCCTCGGGGAGGTAGCAGGTCCTCCGGTCGTCGGAGGCGGCGAGGTCGTCTACCAGGGACACGTCGGGACGGGCGCGCCGATCCGGTCCCAGTAACACGTCCATGCGACTGACCGCCACCAGGTCGCCCGGCACCTGCGCGTTCAGGGCCGTGCGCAGGCCGTAGGTCATGCGCTCACGGAATCGGGTCTGGGGGCCCGTGGGGACGAGGCCGGCGTCGGGGTGATCGGCGTCGTCCTCGCCGTCCCGCCGCTCGTCGGCGGGGGGACGGAGCCGGGAGAGCCGATCGGAGACGCCCCCGGCCCCGCCTCCCGGACGGGGCTGGAGCCAGTCATCGAGCACGCTGGTCATGGCAGAAGCCTAGCGTCACCCTCTGTGATGAACGAACTACGCGAGCCGTCCTAAGCCGGGTCGAGCGGGCGCAATTCGTCGGCGTACCCGACCGAAAGACGGCGCATGGTCCCGTCGTCGGTGATGGAGTACTGCCCCATGCGCCACAGAGGCGGCGAGTACGCGTGGATCGAGACCGAGCCGGGCGCCTCGCCGGTCAGCCGGTGGATGTGGTCGGGCCCGAACGAGAAGGCCTCGCCCTCCGTGACCGGCGTCTCCAGGTGGACGCCGCCGATGCGCGGGTTGCACTCCTTCAGCTCGCCGGCCACCACGCGGACCGCGCCGGAGGAGACGTCGTGGTCGTGCCAGCCGGTGTCGTCCCCGGGCCGCCAGCACAGCAGCCACACGTCCACGTACGAGTCGCGGTGCAGCGAGACGTAGTGGCGTCCCCCGTCCTCCGCGCCCTCGAAGTTGAGGTGGTGACGCCACAGCTCGGGCCGCTCGGCCAGGTCCTCGACCAGGGCGAGCAGCTCGCGGCGGTCGAGCGCGCGGGCGGGCAGGTCGGCCAAGGAGGCACAGAGCGCGCCTTCCTGGATCGTGGGCGTGCTCATGGGTGCGACTCCTTCCGGGACAGCAGACGGCCGGGATTGGCCACGCGGACGGCATGATCGATGGCTCGTTGTGCGGGGTCGCCGGGGTCCGGCCACGCCGACTCGGCGTACGGCTGGTCGCTTCCGGCGACGAGGACGTCGATCCCGAGTTCGCGGATCACCGCGTCGGCGGCCCGGGGGCCGTAGGACGACGTCTCCAGGAACAGATCGGGGTCCACCAGGCCGCGCCCGGTCGCGCCCCGGCTCAGCTGGCGCTCCCGGTGCAGCGGGGCCAGCCCGGCCAGCAGCGCGAAGCACACCTTCAACCGGGGGTGCCGGGGCCGGCCGAAGGCCTCGAACGCGTACCAGGCGGCGTGCATCTGCTGCACGTACGGCACGACGGCGGCCCACCAGGCAGGGCCCGCAGCCGCGGCGGGGCCCGGATGGACGAACAGCGGCAGGCCGCGGTCCTCCAGCACGTCGAGCAGCGGGGCGGCCAGGGCCAGCCCCCGGGCGTCCCCGAGCGCGGTCGCCGGAAGCTGCAGCCCGGCCAGGCCCTGATCGAGGGCACGGGCGAGCCGTACGGGATCGGGGTCGGTCACCGGGGCGGCGGCCCAGGCGCCGAACGGTGCGGGCAGCGCGCGGGCGTCGGCGTGGTAGGCGTCGATGAGCGGCCACGCCTCCTCCGGCGGCAGGTGCTCGATCCCGAGCGGGCTCGACAGGGAGACGAGGGCGAGGCCGAGGTGGGCGTTGCGCTTGCGCCGGATCTCCACGTCGTGGTCGGCCGGATCCGCCTCGTACGGCGGCTCGCCGTCGAGGACGAGCGTCCATCCGTCCAGGTAGGGCGGGCGGGTGCGGCGGCGAAGCGCGTCGACGAGGGACGGCGTCCACAGGTGCTGGTGCACGTCCACGCTCATCGGCCGGCCTCTCCGAGAAGTCTCCCTAATTCCCTACTGAGAATACATGATTTTCGGGCGGGTGCGACCCCGGGGCGGATGGCACACCCGCCCCGGGCCGGTCAGTCGTCGCCGAGGATCATGTTGAGGATCCAGCTGATCACGCCGACGACGATGGCGCCCCAGAAGGCGGCCACGAACCCGTCGACGTGGAAGGGGAGGTCGAGCTGCTCGGCGAGCCAGCTCGTGAGCAGCAGCAGGGCGGCGTTCACCACCAGGGCGAACAGCCCGAGCGTGAGCACGTAGAACGCGCAGCCGATCGTCTTGATGATCGGCTTGATGACGGCGTTCACGAGGCCGAAGATCAGCGCGACCGCGAGGAGGGTGCCGATCTGCTTGGCGGTGGAGCCGGCGCTGACGGTGATGCCGTCCACCAGCTTGGTGGACGCCCACAGGGCCGCGGCCACCACGATGATCTTGAGTATGACCTTCACCTCAAGAATCCTTCCATGGCACGGCAAAGAGTGCGCGGATCGCGTGTGGCCGGAATAGGCGGTCCGCGCCAGGGGCGGGGAGGAGCGGCAAAAAGCTCGCCCGATTCCGGCGGTCTTTCTCTCGTCTCGGGGGTATAAGGGGCAAACCTGGGGGAAACCGACCAGTTGGGGGTGAGATCGAATGGACGTGGAAGAGCTCGAGTCGCTCCCCGCGAAGGAGCTGCACGATCGCGCCGTGCGCTACGCCGTACGGCACGGCGACCTGGGATTCCTGTGGGATCTGCTGAAGGTCATCCCGGCGGCCGAGGCCGCCAGCGGCAACAGCGACGAGACCGCGAACGACCTCAGCAGGGTCTCGGCGCTGCTCAGCGACGCGATCGGCGCGGGCGAGGGTGAGCTCGGCGACGCGCTCCGGCCGGTCTACGTCGACTACCTGTCCAAACACCCCGACGCCTGAGCGCGGGGGCCTGCGCTCAGCAACCTCTCATCTCCGCACGTCACAATGGCGGCGTGGTCAAGACACAGGTGCTCGTCGTCGACGACGAACCCGAGGTCCGCGACGCGATAGCGCGGGCGCTGCGCGTGGAGGGGTACGGCGTTGCGACCGCCGGGGACGGCGTGGACGCCCTCGACGCCATCGACGGAGTGGCGCCCGACCTCGTGGTGCTCGACGTGCTCATGCCGGGCATGGACGGCATCGAGGTCTGCCGTACGCTGCGCGGCGACGGCAACCGGCTGCCGGTGCTCATGCTGACGGCCCTGGACGGCATCGGCGACAAGGTGGCCGGCCTCGACGCGGGCGCCGACGACTACCTGGTGAAGCCGTTCGCGCTGGAGGAGCTGTTCGCGCGGGTGCGTGCCCTGCTGCGCCGCGCCGCGCCGCCCCCGGAGGCCGGCTTCGCCGACCTGGTCCTGCTCCCCGACAGCAGGCAGGCCCGGCGCGGCCGGCGGCTCATCGACCTGACCCGCACCGAGTACGCCCTGCTGGACCTGCTGATCCGCAACGGCGGCCAGGTGCTGACCCGGCAGCTCATCCTCGAACGCATCTGGGGCTACGGCTTCCGGCCCGGGTCCAACCCGCTGGAGGTCTACATCGGTTACCTGCGCAAGAAGACCGAGGCGGGGGGCGAGCCGCGGCTGATCCACACCGTCCACGGCCTCGGGTACGCGCTGAGGGAGCCCACCGCTGCTCCCGCCACCGGGGAGGAGCGGTGAAGCTCCGCTGGCGGCTCGCGATGGCCTCGGCGCTGGCCGCCGCGGTGAGCGTGATCGTCGTGATCGTGGCCGCCTACGTCATCACCTGCCGCCGCGTCGAGTGGGCGATGGACCACTACGGGGGAGCGTACGAGAGCTACGGCGGCTACGGCGACCGGCCCCCCAACGGCGTGCTGGCCGCCCTCGCCGACGTGGACGACCTGGGCTGGCCCTTCGTCGCCGTGGCGTTCGGCGGCCTGGTGCTGTCGGGGGCGCTCGGCTGGCTGGCCGCCCGCGCGGCGCTGCGGCCGGTCAACGCGCTCAAGGACGCCGCGGGACGGGTGGCCACCACCCGCGACCTGACCACCCGGATCGACGTGGCGGGGGACGACGAGCTGAGCAGCCTGGCCCGCAGCTTCAACGCGATGCTCGACGCGCTGGAACGCTCCGCCAAGTCGCAGAAGCGCCTCGTCGCCGACGCCTCCCACGAGCTGCGTACGCCGCTCACCGCCCTGCGCACCAACGTCGAGCTGCTGATGAGGGGCGACCTGCCGCAGGAGGTCCACGAGGAGGTGAGCCGCGCCGTGATGAGCGGCCTGGAGGAGCTCACGGCCCTCGTCTCCGACGTGGTCGAGCTGGCCCGCGACGAGGAGCCCGCCGTGCTCGTGGAGAGCGTGCGCCTCGACGAGCTCGTGGAGCGGGAGGTCGCCAGGGCGGCCAGGCACTGGCCCTCGACGGCCTACTCCGTGTCGGCCGAGCCGACGGTGGTGCGGGGCGTGCCCGACCGGCTCGCCCGGGCCGTCGCCAACCTGCTCGACAACGCGGCCAAGTACAGCCCGGCCGGCGGCCTGGTCGAGGTGTCGCTGCGGGGCGGCGTGCTGACGGTGCGCGACCACGGCCCCGGCATCTCCGCGGACGACCTGCCGCACGTCTTCGACCGCTTCTACCGTGCGCCCTCGGCCCGGAAGCTGCCCGGCTCGGGGCTGGGCCTGGCGATCGTGGGCCAGGTCGTGGACAGCCACGGCGGCAGCGTGTCGGCCAGTCCCGCCCCCGGCGGAGGCACGCTCGTCCGGCTGGCGCTGCCAGTAGGGTGAGGTCATGGGCTCTGTACGCGTCGAGCGGACCGAGGACGGGTTCGTCGCCCGCAACGAGCGTGGCGCCGAGATCGAGATGGGCGCCGGTGACGGCCTGTTCAGCCCGGTGGAGCTGCTGCTGGCCGCCGTCGGCGGCTGCAACGTCATGACGGTCGAGCCGCTCACCGCCAAGCGCGGCCACCGGCTCGTACGGCTGGCCGTCGAGGTCTCCGCCGAGAAGGAGAGTCCGACTCTGCTGCGCTCGGTCACCGTGACCTATGACGTGGAGTTGGCCCCGGAGGACTCCGGCGAGGTCTTCGAGGCCGTCGCCGAGCGGGTCCACGAGCGCCACTGCACGGTGAGCCGGTCGCTCCAGAAGGGCACCGAGGTCAGGCTGGACCTCGGGCGGTAGCACGGGCTGGCGGGGCCCGTTCGGATGTAGGCCGGAAATCAACCTGCCTATGACGACTTCATGACAGGGCCCCTTGTAGTGTTGAAGCAGGTCCTCGGGAGAGGGCGACAGACTTTCTTGATAAAGGACGCGGATGGGGGAACCGCGTCCGGAAAGCGGGGGACCCGCCGGTGCCTTTGGGGAGGGCATTCCTGGCGGAACCGCTTTGATCCGGAGCCGGGCAGTTGGGGGACTGCCCGGCTCCGGCATTTTCAGGGTCCTGTACCCGTTCTCCTCCCGTCCGTCCCCTCCCCCCGCCGTCCGGGCCGCCGGGTCCGCTTTGCCTCGGCCGTCCCGAAGACTCTCTCCGCGTCCGGGAAGCTCTGCGGCCGTCCGTGTGGCGCGCGGAGGCTCGTCCCGGCGTCGGCAGCAGGGGCTCGGCTCCGTCCAGGCGCCGTGCACAGGCCGCTGACGGGCCGCACAGCGGGCGCTGATTGCCGCACAGGGGGCTCCGACGGGCCGAACGGGGCGCCGCGCTGATGGGCCGGGCACAGGGGGGCCGTGCTTTGACCTGCCCGTTCGCCCGTTCGCCCGTTCGCGCGCTTCCCGCCTGCCCTCTGCCTCTCCGCCCACATCATGACCACGGGGGATCCGCGCCATCGGTTCCCTCCGCTCGCGCTGTGACCACGGGCGAGCCCCGCCATCGGTCCCTACGCTCGCGCTATGACCATGGGCGAGCCGCGGTCTCCGGCGCGGGAAAAGGACCCTTTGCCTTCGTAAACCGCGGTCTTCCTCTCACTGTGCGGCTCCGCTTTTGCGGCGAGTTGCTTTATCGCGCCGTCCCCGGTGATTTCCTTTGTGGTCTCTTGCCGTACGGCCCTCCGGGCTTTGCCGTTCATCGAACGGACCTCCGTCACGCACCGTCAACATCACGAAGCCGGGGCGGCGGGGCGTGGCGCGACTTGGGGTAAACAGGAGCAGAGGTAGATCTTCTGGGCGCTATGCCGCTTTTACTTTGCTCCATCCTGACTCGTCCTGTAGTGTCCAGTTTGCCGCCGACCGGTGGCTGGATTGGACTTGGAGAGGAGATCACCGTGGGTGACCCCACATCGACCTCTGAGCCAAGGCATCTCGGATCACACGTCTGACTCACGACGGCCTTCCGGCCGATCGCCATAGCTTCAGCGCACACGCCTCCGGGTGACCGACTTCTCCTTTTCACCCGGACACGTGGCCCGTCTCTGCGGCCTGCCGTACGCGCAGGCCCTCTGATGACGCATGGCCATTCTCTGTCGTCTCACGAAAGATCCCCAGCCCTGATGAAGACTCTGTTTGACCTGCGTGGCAACCGACGCCTCACCGCCGCGGCCACTCTCGTCGGCGCGGCGGCCGTCACCGCGTCCCTCGTGGCCGCCGTGCCCGCGCCCGTCGAGCAGTCGGTCAACGAGGCCGCAAACGTTTCCGCCGCCATCCCGGCGCGCCAGCCCTCTCTCGCCATCCCGGCGCATGAGGAGGTCCTGCTGCAGGGCAGCACCACCGGCTCCTACTTCTGGGACGACGCCTCTGGCCGTCAGGGCGACACGGGCCTGCCGGCCATCGGCAAGCCCATGCAGAAGGGGCTGTTCGCCAGCCCGAGCTGGCCGCTCGGCACCGAGGGCTACATCTTCTACAAGGGCAAGAAGGCCAAGTTCTTCATCGGCGACCGCGGCCCGGGCGTCCCGTCGGACAGCGGCGTGATGCTGGACATCGACGGCCAGACCTTCGCCGAGCTCACCGGCACCACCTGGAACGAGGACACGCTGACCGTCGCCGGCGACCTCGGCCACATCCCGATCCAGTACGTCGTCACGAAGTGGGGCGACGGGCCGGGCCTGCGCGGCGAGCCGGTGCCCTTCTCGAGTGGCGCCTGGCGGAGCTGAGCCACGCGATTGCGATCAACGAGCGATGTGCGTGACCTTCGCGGGACTGCTAAGGTTACGGACATCGCGGGCGCCGCTAGCTCAGTTGGTTAGAGCAGCTGACTCTTAATCAGCGGGTCCGGGGTTCGAGTCCCTGGCGGCGCACCCAAGGAAAGCCCAGGTCGGCACAGTCGGCCTGGGCTTTCTCTATGAGCCGCTCGTCTCTGCGGCACACCACGCCCCGCCCCGCCTCCCGGTTCACGGACCTGACGCGGGCCGTAGTTCACCCGGCCGAGCGGCTCGACCAGCAGCTTCATCGTGGCCGGGCCGCACACCTTCACCTCCCGGCGCTCCGCTTCGTCCCTTTTGGCTGGTGGCGTCCGGGCCCGCCGGTCCTGAAGGGGCCGAGTGCGGCGACGCGTACGCCGTCGACGTAACGTGCGCGCGGTCGCTGAACCCTGATCACGCTTTCGCCGCGGCTGATCTTCCGCCAGGCCCAGGGCTGCGGAGGCCAGCCCTGAGCCTGGGTTGTGATCCCACGTTTGTACTGGTCAGGCTCGTTTTCGAGTGTGTGTTCGGTTATCCTTGAGGTAGTCGTTGCGGAGTGAGCTTGGTTTGTGGCCCAGGTGCCGAGTGATGAAGTAGCCGAGTCTGTTGAGTAAGTCCCGGTCCGGGCGGCCGGGAACCAATGGTGCTTTCGTCTCCGGCTCTGAAGGGGGTGCCCGCCAATGCCAGGCCCGTCCAGCTCTTCCGCCGTTGACTTGTTTGAGGTGCCCTCCGGGCAGCCCTCGCCTCATGAATCACCGAGGCAGCCCGTGGTGCCGGCGCCTCCCGTGTCTGGCGCGTCGTCTTCATCGCCTGTTCCGCCCATGCGGTCTGCTTCTGATCACGCCTCCTCCTCTTCGTCCGGCGTGGCCGGGGCCGGCGTGTTTTCGCTGCCGCGGACCGCGGTTCCGATTCCGGACGGGCTCACGGTGATACCGCCGGGTGCGGAGTTGGCCGCACTGCTGGCCGAGGTGAATGTGGAGCGCGTGTCGGGGTTCGACACGGTGGAGGTGCTCAAAGCGGCCTACCGGCAGGTCTGTCATGACCGGGCGTGGTTCTTGCGGGTCTTGCTGGAGGTGGGGCTGCGGGACTCGTTCTCGGGTGACGAGGTGGCGCGGTTGGAGGTGCCGGATGAGTTCGGCCCGGATGAGGTGCGGGCGGCACTGGTGTGGTCACGCCGCCGCGCCGATTCGACGTTCGAGCTGGCCTGGAATGTCCACCGCCGGTTGCCGATCCTGGGAGAGGCGATGCTGGCCGGGACCCTGGACGAACCCCGGGCGGTGGCGTTCGTCCGCTGGACCCTGGGGTTGACCGACGAACAAGCCGCCCTGGTGTGCGACCAGTTGGTGCCACAGGCGTCGTCCTGGACGGTGGGGGAGTTGATCGAGCGGATCCAGCGCCTGGCGTTGGCGCTCGACCCCGCCTGGGCCGAGCGCCGGTACGCGGAGGCGGTACGCCGCCGCCGGGTAGTGGGGACCCGCAACGAGGACGGCACCGCGACGGTGTCCGGGCTGGACCTGCCCCTGGATCGGGCTGCGGCCGGGTGCGACCGGATCGACGAACTGGCCCGGGCGTGCAAGCGGGCCGGGGACCGCCGTCCCATCGACCACATACGGGTGGACCTCTTTCTCGGCAGTCTGGACGGCACGTTCGAGGGCATGTCGGATGAGGAGATCACGACCCACGTCCTCTGTCACCCCTTTCATGACACCCCCGACGCGCGGGAAGACGATGCCGGCAACGCCCCCGACGATGGCACCGGCACCGGCGGTAGTGGCCACGACCCGGACGACTCCGGGGGCGATTTCGGCGTGCGTCCTGCCTCCGACCCCGACCACCCCGGCGGCGGTGGTGGCGTGCACGCTGACAGCGACTTCGATGAGCCAGATGGCGGCAGCGGCGGCGCCAGCGGCATCGACAGCACCGACAGCACTGGTGGCACCGACGGCACCGGCGGTTTCGCCGACGCCGACAGGGGTGCGGCCGTGCTCGACAAGGCCGTGCCTGAGAGAGCCGTGCTCGACAGAGCGGGGTTGAGGCATGCCCGAGCCCAAGCTCATGCATGGCCGGACGCCGGTGTCTGGGCGGGCGCCGGGGGTTGGACGGTGCGGGAGATCCGGGTGGAGCTGACCACGCTGCTCGGCCTGGACGAGCATCCCGCCCATCTGCCCGGCTGGCGAGTGATCCACCCCTGTCTGGCCCGGCGCATCGTCGCAGGCATGCTCGGCGGGCAATGGCGATACGCCATCTGCCACGACAACGGCCACCTGGCGCTGACCGGACTCACCCGGGCCCGCCCCCACACCCCTGGCCAGAACCGCCCCGCCCGCGACCGGCGGCGCGGCGGCATCGTCGAACTGCAGATCACCCTCAGCCATCTGCGGGTGCTGGCCGCCCAGCCCGCCGACACCCTTGGGGCGTGGGCGCCGGTCGTCGCCGACCTGTCCGCCCATGCCGCACCCCTCCTGACCACTGGCCTGGACGCCACTGCTTCTGAAGACACCATGCCCGATGGCATCGCACCCGACTGCACTGACCCGGCCGGCTCCGCACCCGACAGCACCGCTCCGGGACGCCCGGTCCAGGACCGCGATGAGACCGGCGCCCGGCGCGAGGACGGCATGGCGGATGGCATGGCGGACGGCGTGGCGGACGGCGTGGTAAACGGCCCGGTAGACAGCCTGGTGGATGGGCGAGCAGAGGGGTGGGAGGACGACGAGGCGGATTCGGAGCGGCGGCGTCAGGCCGGAGCGGCGTTACGACGATACGTGCAGATTCGGGGCCGGGTCTGCTCCTGGCCCGGCTGCCGCATGCCCGCCACCCGAACCGACCAGGACCACATCCTCCCGTGGGCGGAGCAGGGGCCCACGAATGCGGAGAACCTGCACCTGGCCTGCCGCCACGACCACCGCGCCCGGCACCACGGCGGCTGGCGCGTCAGCGCCGCAGGCCCTCACCTGGTCGTCTGGACCAGTCCGCTGGGGCACCGCTATCCCAGCCCTCTCCCGAAGATCATCGTCTCCGTCTGTGACCCCCACCCCCGCAGCCGCACCTCAGCGCCCTACCGGGACCTCGGCGATCTCCCCGACACCCCCACGATGGTCCCGGCCCCCGAACCACCACTCCGGCAGGAGGCCTCCCAACCGGGCACGGGAGTAGCAATGCCACCGCAATCGGACGGCGACGCCGGGACACGCGGATCGTTGCTCGGAGGCGAACGTGACGAACCGCCCTTCTGACACAGCCACACTCGGCAGGAGATGTCGGATACCGGGCGGCTTGGCGCCGACCGATCGGACATGGAGCGGCTTGGCGCCGACCGGTCGGACACAGAGCGGCTGGGCAGGCTTCGACACAAGGCCGAGCGAGGGCCCGAGCCAGTGGAGAGGGCTGGCTGATTTCGGGGTGTCCGGCCCGCTGCGATCGTCCCTGCCACCGTCCAGTACGACCGGCAGTGTGACGGTCAGGCGGCGGCAGTGCGGCAGCAGTGCGACCGGCAGGGCGACCGGCACTGTGAACGTCAGGGACTCGACGGCGGAAGCCATCGACGGACGACATGCCGGGGGATGTCGGCGTCGACGTGCCACAACTTCCGCCTGCCGTCCCAGGATGCGGGCATTCCTTCGGCTCGCGCCACGCGCTTCAGCTCATCCTTGTCCTCGAAGGGGACGTCGAGATAGAGACGGCCGCCGACGACCTCGCCTGGACGAGGCTCGCCGTCGCCGTCCGGCCGGGGCCCGGAGGAGTCACGCTGCGGCCAGGGGCGCGCGGGGCGTTCCATGCGAGCTCGCTCGACGATGTGGCGGACGCGTCGGCAGGACCCCGGATCGGTGATCCGCATCATGAGATCGGTAGGGCCGCTGTTGGCCAGGAGATTGAGGGATCCGTGCCACAGCACGGTGTCATCGAGGATGAGCACCTTCTCATGCATGCGCTCGCGTGTCGCGACCTGGCATCCGGCAGCCCGGAGTTCGTCGATGAGGGCCTTCCGGCGTACGTCCTCCGCTTGGTCTCTCGTGTGAACGGTGACCCGCACTCCTGCCTGGACGCGCGGCGCGAGGTGACGGAGCCACTTGTGCACGGGGTTCGGATCGAGGAACGCGCAGTAGATCTCGATGCTGTGCCGGGCGCGGGCGATGTCCCAGGCGACGGCTCTTGGCACCTCGTCGGCCGGGAAGAACGCCGGTCTCGCCAGTTCCTCCTCGGGCAGGCCGGCGAGGTCGGCAGCGCAGCGGAAGGGGACGAGGTCGTCCACGGAGAGCCTGTGCGCATGCCGTTCCAGATGGTCGAGCATGCGCGCGGCCTCGCCGGCCGGGTTGAGCTTGGCGCGCAGAAACTGGGTGTCGGCCACGACGACGAGATGATCCTGCGCTCGGCTGAGGGCCACGTTGAGCAGGCGGCACGTGGAGGAGGACAGCCCCAGGCCCTCGTAGAAGTAGCCGGGCTTGTCTCCCGATCCGGCGACCGTGTCGATGACCACGAGGGGACGCTGGCTGCCCTGGAAGCGGTGGACCGTGTCGACGAGTCCGTCGCAGTCCTGGCCGAACCGGTAGGCCAGGCTGTCCCGCAGCGCCTTGACCTGCGCCTTGAACGGGGCGATCACGGCCATGCGGTCGGTGGGACGCTCGCCGGCGCCGAGGTCGGTCCACTTGCGTGCGGGGAGGACCTCGTCGTACTGCAGGCCACGGATCAGCTCGTGGATGACGGCCTCGTGCACGGCATTGGTCGTGTGCGCGCCGTACCTGGCCGTGGGGTTGGGCAGGCGGCGCGAGGTGGTGTCGACCAGAATCAGCGGCCCGCTGAGCAGTGGCGATGAGGGAAGCCGGCCGCGGTCTTCCCGACCGGTGCGCAGAGGTGCGTCCGGGTAGGCGACCACGTTGACCACCTCGCAGATCGCCGGTCGCATCCGGTACTGCGTGTCCAGACAGACCAGCCGCGGATCGTCGCGGAGGGCCCTGCCGGCGGCGTCGACAAGCCCCGCCGTGGTGAAGGGATCCCGGTCCATCCAGAGCCGGGCGTGCTCCCGGTCTTCCGGGGAACTGCTTCGGTCACCGGAGGCTTTGGTCACCGCCGGCAACTGGCGGAAGTCGCCGGCGATGACGAGGCGGCGACCCGCGAGCCCCGCGACGCACCAGGCGGATGGGGTGTTCACCATGCCGGCCTCATCGATGACGACCACGTCGATCGAGTCGAGAAGCTTGCGTGACTGCACCGCCTTCGCGACCGTCGTTCCCAGCACCATGCAGTTCGCGCGCACCACCTCGGTGATCTTCTGTAGTTTCTGCTCCAAGCCCGGCAGATGCTGCCGTAGCCGGTCAGCGGCCTCCTGGAGCGGGCCGCGAGCCGGGATGGCGCGAAGCCGGCCGCGCTGGACCGACAGCGCGCGTTCCGCTTCGGCGAGCTCGGTCGCGTACTGCTGCCGGGCAGCATGCGCGAGGGGAAGCTCGTTGCCGGCCGCGGTCAGTTCCTGTTGGCGTTGCCATCGCATCCGGGCGAGCTGCTCCAGCTTGGCCTGCTTCTTCTTGGCGAACAGCCCGGTCGGCAGTCCGATGCTCCGGATCTCGTGGTCGATCTCGCCGATCGCCCGCTGCGACAGCTCAATGCACTGCTGCAGCAAGGCGATGCGCTGACCGGCCCCGTCGTGGTCGGTGCGCAGATCGGCCAGCCGCTCCTCCGCGGCCGCCACATCCGCGTGCAGTGCAAGGTCCTGGAGAGCCGCATCCAACCGGCGGCGGACGTCGGCGATCTCCTCCACGAGCGAGGCGGACAGCCGTTCGGCGATCCTGGCCGGGTCGAGCTGCTCGCCGAACCTGGCCGCCAGCGAAGGCAGTTCGATGTCCCCGGCTCGTTGCACCAAACCCCTGTCGAAGCGTTCCTCGCCCGACAGCAGATCGCAGATCCGCTCCAGCGCCTGGTCCACGGCCACCTTGGTGGGGGCGACGAACAGCATGCGCAACCCCTGCCGGTAGCTGCCTTCCACGATGGCGGCCACGACGTCGGTCTTCCCGGTGCCCGGCGGTCCCCAGACACAGGTCAGCTCGCTCTCCAGCGCCTGTTCGACCGCCCGGCGCTGACCGTCGTTGAGCGTGCGCTCACGGTATCCCCGGATGAACCGCTCCGGCGTCGCGCAACGCTCGGTGCGGGGCCGCCCCTGGCCCATCAGCCAGCCGGCGGAGGTCAGGTTGACCGAGCCCGTGGCCCCGCCTGCCGACTCCAGTCGCTCGACGACGGCCTCCCAACCGGCCGTTTCGTCCGCACGCACCTGTGCCTGGATGGGCCCAGTGCCGAGATCGGCCGGTGTGCGGACTTTGACCTTTCCGTCGGGCATGCGCCGTACTTCGGCGCTCGACCAGGCGTCACGCGATCGGGAGAGGCGGATCAGCAGCCTTTCTCCGGCGAAGGCCTCCTTCCACGCCTTGCAGGAGAACAGGTATTCGTACTTCTCCGCGCTGCGGCCGAGCCGGCGTCTCTCGGACAAGGAGAGCTTCTCCCCGTCTCCGTCGCTTCGCAGCTCCGCCGCGATCTCCAGACGTACGGCACGCAGCAACTGGTCGACCGGAAAGGGGGTGTGCCGCGGACCTGACATCTCGCTCCCGTGGCAAGGGGGCCGACAGGGTCGTGGTACGGATCGAGAACCTACCGTCTCCGGCCCGTGTGAACGGGCACTCCCGAGGAAAATCGGTGGGACGAAAGGTGCAATGGGCAAGGATCCGGGCGGGTGCCCATAGGATGGACGCGGGGTGCCGGGAAGTCTGGTCGGCGGTCATCGAACCGAGCCCGGAAACGGAGCGCCCATGGCCTCTCCCCGCCGACTGTCCCTCCTCGGTCCCGGTTCCCGGGCCGAGACCCGCCGCATCGCCGACATCCTCCGCAAGGAGACGATCGGCGGCGCGCTGCTCCTGACCGCCGCCGTCGCGGCCCTCGTCTGGGCCAACTCGCCCTGGTCTGAGGCGTACGCGGGGCTGCGCTCGGTCACGGTGGGGCCGGCCGGGTGGCACCTGGACCTCAGCCTCGCCAAGTGGGCCTCGGACGGGCTGCTGGCGATCTTCTTCTTCGTCGCCGGCCTGGAACTCAAGCGCGAGTTCGTGGCCGGCGACCTGCGTGATCCCCGCCGGGCCGTCGTGCCCGTCGCGGCGGCGGTCGGCGGTGTGATCGTCCCGGCTCTGCTCTACCTGCTGGTCAACTCGCTTATGGACGGCGCGATGCGGGGATGGGCGACCCCGACGGCCACCGACATCGCGTTCGCGCTGGCGGTGCTGGCCGTGGTGGGGCGGCGGCTGCCCGCCGCGCTGCGTACGTTCCTGCTCACCCTGGCCGTCGTGGACGACCTGCTGGCCATCGTGATCATCGCGGTGTTCTACACGTCGCATCTGTCGGTGCTGCCGCTGCTGGCGGCGCTGGTGCCGCTCGGCGTCTTCACCGTGCTGGTGCAGCGGCGGGTGCGCTCGTGGTGGCTGCTGCTCCCGCTGGCCGGCGTGACCTGGGGGCTGGTGCACGCCTCGGGTGTGCACGCCACGGTGGCCGGGGTGCTGCTCGGCTTCGCCGTACCCGTCCTGCGCAGTGAGAAGGCGGGCGGTCCGGAGGCGGGACCGGGGCTCGCCGAGCACTTCGAGCACCGGTTCCGCCCCATCTCGGCCGGGGTGGCCGTGCCGCTGTTCGCGTTCCTGTCCGCCGGTGTGCCGCTCGGCGGGCTGGACGGTGTGACGAACCTGCTCGCCGACCCGGTGTCGCTGGGCGTCGTCGTCGGGCTCGTCGTGGGCAAGCCGCTGGGGATCATGGCGGCCACCTGGCTGACCGCCCGCTTCACCCGTGCCGACATCGACGAAGGGCTCGCGTGGGTGGACATCGGCGGGCTGGCGATCCTGTCGGGCATCGGGTTCACGGTGTCCCTGCTCATCGGCGAGCTGGCGTTCGGTCCGGGCACGGCCCGTGACACGCAGGTCAAGCTGGCGGTCCTGACCGGCTCACTGGTCGCGGCGCTGCTGGCGACGGTGGTGCTGCGGCTGCGCGACCGCGCGTACCGGCGGCTCGCCGACGACGACGGAACCGCCGGGCCCGGGGACGCCGAGCATGTCAGCGGCGGGCGCGGCGCGGGCCGTTAGGCGCGACCGTGACCGGATCCGGGCGCTCACCACGTGACGGGCAGCGCCTGGATTCCCCCGGCCAGCCTGTCGGTGTGCGCCTTCAGCTCCTCGTACGGCACGGCGAGCGCCAGGGTGGGGAAGCGCGTGAAGAGGGAGCCGAAGACCGCGCGCAGTTCGACCCGGGCCAGGGACGCGCCGAGACAGTGGTGCGGCCCGTGGCCGAAGCCGACGTGGGGGTGGGGATCGCGCCGCCTGACGTCGAACGTGTCGGGGTCGGGGTAGACGCGCTCGTCCCTGTTGGCCGCCGGGGTGGACAGCATGACCAGCTCGCCCGCCCGGATCAGCACCCCCGCGACCTCGACGTCCTCGTGCGCGTAGCGCACCAGCCCGTGTTCGCTCGGCGAGGCGACCCGCATGATCTCCTCGACCGCACCGTCCACGAGGGAGGGGTCGTCCAGCAGCGCGTCGCGCTGGGCGGGGTTGCGCAGGAACAGCAGCACGCCGTAGTCGATCTGGTTGACCGTGGTCTCGTGGCCGGCGAACAGCAGGCCGCCCGCGATCCTGGCGACGTCGTCCTCCGGCAGCGAGGCGTCCGCCAGGTCGGAGTACACGTCCTCGCCCGGATCGTCCCGCTTCGCCTTCACGATCTCGTAGGTGTAGGTGTTCATCTCCATCTGGGCGGCGGCGGACCGCTCGGGATGGGTGAGGTCGGTCATCGCCTCGGCCATGGCCCGGAACCTGTCCCTGTCCTCGTACGGCACGCCGAGAAGTTCGCAGATCACCTGGATCGGCAGCGGGAGCGACAGGCCGGCGTGCAGGTCCGCGGGCGGGCCCTGCTCGGCGAGCCCGTCGAGCAGGTTTCCGACCAGCGCCCCGATGCGGTCCGACAGCCTCCGCATGCGCCGGGCCGAGAACGCGGGGGCGAGCAGGCGCCGCATCTCCTTGTGGATGGACCGCTCGGTGGCGTACTCGCCGGTCGGGCCGCCGAGCAGGGCGTTGTTGGACAGGCGGGCCGCGGTCTCGGGGGCGGGGTGGGAGCGGCCGAACCTGTCGTCGGCGAACACCTGCCGGATCTCCTCGTAGCCCGTGACCAGCCACGCCTCGTCGCCCATGGCGGTCGTGACCTTGGTGATCGGCGCTCTGGCCCGCAGTTCGCCGAAGCCGGGGGATATCCCCAGGACGTCCGGCCGCTCGAACGGCAGCCGTGGGAGTCCGGGCATAGGTGACCTTCCCTTCACTCGATGTCGGCCCTCTCGAATCTCTCCCCTGACTTTCTGTCCGGCAAGGTAGTAAAACCATGTCCGGTGTGACTGGAGACGCGACGTTTGCATCGTGCCTATCCTGTGCCCGCGCCATGCCTGCCCCGCGAACACCAGCGCCGTTCCGCTACCCGGCATGACACGGGTGGTACAGGAGGAACGGGGATCAAGTCGTGGTGAAGTCACCGCATCCGGCGGAAGATCTTCATGAGAGCCGGGGTGGCGGCGCCGCCGGAAGGGGGAGACCGCTTCTCACTACCAATCGTGTCCGGATGAGCACATCGTTGTCTCCCGGCACAGAGCCTGGAGGTGGTGACGAGTGCGGTTCTCAGCCGAGGACGCTGCCTGGAGACAACTGAGCAGCGAGTACGCCGGTCGCTGGTCGATCTGGAGAAGCGACGCCGGCCGCTGGTACGCGACCCGGCTGACCAGGTCGCTGTCCCGGATCGAGATGGACCGAGGCCTGATCATGACCGCATGCGGTGAGAGCGCGGAGGAACTGCGCGCGCTGCTCACCGCACAGGAGGGCCTGGCGGGCCAGACGCTCTCCTCGTGACACCCAGAACGTGACACCCAGAACGTGGGCCCGGGCCGCCGGGCTCACGGCCCGCGGAGCCCAGCCCTGAGGCGTCTTCGCAGGGTCCTCTGCGAGTGTCGTGGGACGGATGGGAAAATCCCTCTCATGACAGCACCAGCGGTTCGCGAACCCGTTCCCCCGACCGGCACGCAGCACACGATCGCCGCGCACGGATACGCGGCGACCGTCACCGAGGTGGGCGGGGGCCTGCGCGCCCTGACGTACCGCGAACGGCCGCTGGTCATGTCGTACCCCGCGGACGCGCAGCCGGTGGGCGGCGCAGGGCAGTTGCTGCTGCCCTGGCCCAACCGGGTGCGCGACGGCAGATACGACTTCGACGGCGAGACCAGGCAGCTCGCCATCACCGAGCCCAGGACCGGCAACGCCGCGCACGGCTTCGCCCGCCTGATGCCCTGGACGGTCCTGGACCGGGACGACGCCTCGATCCGGCTCGGGCTGCGGCTGTTCCCCCAGCTCGGCTATCCCCACGTGCTCGACCTGACCGCGTCGTACGCCCTGGACGAGGCGGGCCTGGAGGTCGAGGTGTCGGCCGTGAACGTGGGAGACGGCGTCGCGCCGTACGGCATGGGCGCGCACCCCTACCTCACCCTCGGCGAGGAGACGGTGGACGACGCCGTGCTGGAGGTGCCCGCGGCCGAATGGACCCCGGTGGACGAGCAGAAGATCCCGGTCGGCCGCCGTCCGGTCGAGGGCACGGAGTACGACTTCCGCGAGGGACGCCGCATCGGCGGCACGGTGCTCGACACCCCCTACACGGCCCTGCGGCGCGACGACGACGGGCTGGTGCGGGCCCGGCTCCGTACGGCCGACGGCTCGCGGGGCGTGGAGTTGTGGGCCGCGCCCGGCGTCGAATGGCTCCAGGTCTTCACCGGCGACACGCTCGCCGAGCCGTATCGGCGGGCCGGAGTGGCGGTCGAGCCGATGAGCTGCCCGCCGAACGCCTTCGCGACCGGCGAGTGCCTGGTGCGCCTGGCCCCGGGGGAGCGGGTCGCCCACCGCTGGGGAATCACCGCGCTCGGGTGAGGGCATGCCGGACGAAATTGCCCTTATGCGTCATGGCGGATATGTAGGGCGATTCCGGTCTGCCTGCATCAGCGGGCCGGGATGGGCTTATTTCAGTTATTTTCACGGCGGCGCCGACCGCGCGGTCGCGCTTCGCGGTCGCGCGGCGGGGACCGGGAGCGGCGGACGCGGCGGCGCTGACGTGCGTACTCGCGCCGGGGCGCGGAAGACCGCCGGACTTTTCCCCTTCGTGGCTATCACGGATCGGGCATTGACCGGAAACAATCTTGTTTCTATGAATTCACATGACTGCGTTGCGTGCCGTATCTTGAGCCGTGGGAGCGCTCCCATGAGCCTAAGGAGGCGCGCGTGACTCTCCCCTTCGGTACGGCGCCGGTCG
This sequence comes from Microbispora siamensis, assembly GCF_016863095.1. Taxonomy (GTDB): domain Bacteria; phylum Actinomycetota; class Actinomycetes; order Streptosporangiales; family Streptosporangiaceae; genus Microbispora; species Microbispora siamensis. The sequence continues at coordinate 282,990 of NZ_BOOF01000004.1, forward strand.
ACCCGGCCCCCGTCTGGACCGCGGAATGCCTCCTGCCCGCAGTCGGCGCGAGTGTCGCCGAGGCGCGCGCTCTCGTCCGCCGCGAGCTCGGCCGGTGGGGCCTGGACGAACTCGTCGACGACTGCTCCCTCATCGTGAGCGAACTCGCCTCCAACGTCGTACGGCATGGCGGCAACGTCTTCACCCTCCGGCTCGGCAGCAACGGCACCTGGGTGTACGGCGAGGTCTTCGACCAGGGCGAGGGCGTGCCGCACCAGCGCGAGGCGGACATCGACTCCATCGGGGGCCGTGGCCTGCTCATCGTGGACGAACTCGCCGACGACTGGGGAGTGGCCGGTTCGGGCCGGGGCGGCAAGACCGTCTGGTTCCTCGCCGGGGCGGGCAGCCCGTCGCCGCTGCCCGTCGTCCCGCACCAGATGCGCATCGCCGTCGGCTGACGCGCCACTCGGCGTTTCAGCGGGTCTTCGCACCTTCGAGGTGCGCGAGCACCGTGGCCGCGATCTCCTCGGGCTTGTGCGTGGAGGGGTCCACGGTCAGGTCCGCCACCTCCCGGAACCCCGGCAGCCGCAGGTCGCGCTGCTCGGTCAGCATGCGTACGAGGTCGGGCTTGAAGTGCGGGCGGTGGGGGCTCGACTTCATCCGCTCGGCCAGCACCTCCGGCGGGCCGTCGAGGAAGACCACGAAGGCGGGGGCCAGCGCACGGCGCGTCTCGGGGTCCTCGACCGTGCTGGCGGCGGCCGCTATGACGGGGGAAGGACGGGCCGCCAGCGCCTCCCGCAGCACCAGCGCCTCGCGGGCGTGCAGTTCGTCCGCGCCCAGACCGGCGGCCATCGCGGCGGCGGTCGCGCCGTACCTGGCCTCCAGATCGGCGTCGCTGTCGCGCATGGGACGGCCGAGCGCGTCGGCGAGCAGCCGGGCGACGGTGCTCTTCCCCGCGCCCATGAGTCCCATCACCACAATGGGGGTATCGGTCATGATTCGCATGCTGCCCTATACGGGCACCCGCATGCGACGTTTGGAATCCGTGGAGGGGATAGAGCAGAAGGCGAAGGAGGAAAAGCCATGACCATCGCCGGAAGCATCATCCTCATCATGCTGGGGGCCATCCTCACCTGGGCGGTCGACTTCACCATCGCGGGCCTCGACATCCAGGTGATCGGGGTGATCCTCATGGTGGGCGGCCTGGCCGGGCTGCTCTTCGGCATCTGGCGCCTGACGACGGTCCGCCGTAGGACCACCGTCACCGCCGCCGCCCCCGTGGACGCCACCGCCACCCGCCGCCACGTGTACGAGGAGCGGCGCTACGACGACCCCACCATCTGACCCCCTCCAACGGACTTCCGACGGTCTGAAGGGAGGCATGGACCATGCCAGGACGTGAAGAACTGCCCTCGACCCTGGAGCGCTCGCCCAAGGAGGCCCAGGAGACGTGGATCAAGGCGCACGACTCCGCCGTCGAGACGTACGGCGAGGGCCAGCGCGCCCACCGTACGGCGTTCGCCGCGCTCAAGCACTCCTTCGAGAAGGTGGGCGACCACTGGGAGAAGAAGGAGGGGCGCGGACCGTCGGACGAGCAGGCGAAGAAGGGCACGCCGAAGCCGGGCAAGACGGCCGAGGGTGTCGACGCGAACGCCTCCAAGCACCACCTCTACGACGTGGCCAGCCGCCTCGGCATCCCGGGCCGGTCGAAGATGACCAAGGACGAGCTCGTGGACGCCATCAAGAAGGCCAACCGCAAGGCGACCGCCAAGGCACGCTGACCTCTGCCGTGCGCCGCCGGCCGCCCCCGCGAGGGCGGTCGGCGGCGCTTTCACACGCGCGGCGCTTTCATCCCGGCGCGCTTTCACGCGGGCGGCGGCTTCAGACCGCCGGAGGCGGCGAGGAGACGGCGGGCGAAGGCGGCATAGGCTCTCCGGAAGTCCGCCGGCTCGACGACGGTGAAGTCGGCGTCGAGGTGGGCGAGGCCGAGGACGAGCCATTCCCAGGAGTCGAGCCAGACGGTGACCTGGGTCTCCCGGTCGCCGGGCCCCTGGTGTATCTCGGCGTCCTCGAACTTCAACGCGTCCGCGACCTGGCCGGGCCGCGCCCGCACGACGAGCCGTACGCGCCGGCGGTCCGCGTTGAGGCCCTGACGGAGGTACGAGAGGGCCGCGTCGGCCGGCAGGGCGCGGGGAGCGTGCCGCACGCCGGTGCGCACCAGGTCGCGGACGCGGTCGAGGCGGAACACCCGCCAGTCGTCCCTGTCCAGGTCCCAGCCCAGCAGATACCAGCGCTGAAGCAGATGCATCTGCCGGTGCGGCTCCACCCGCCGGTGGCTCTCCTCGCCGCGCCTGTCGCTGTAGCCGAACCGCACGACCTCCCGGTCGTTGATCGCCTCGGCGAGACCGGCCAGAAGCGCCGCGCTCACGGCGGGCGCGAGTTGCCGGTCGGTCTCCAGGCTCGCCCGCAACGCGGCCACGCGCGGACGCAGCCGCGCGGGCAGGAACTGGTCGAGCTTGCCGTACGCGCGGGTGGCCGCGTCGTCGAGCGCCCCGTCCTCGCCGGAACCGGAGGAGGCGAGAGTGGCGAGACCGAGCAGCGCGGCGATCGCCTCGTCGTCGTCCAGGACGAGCGGGGGCATCGTCCGGCCTGCCACGAGCCGGTAGTGGCCGCCCGGTCCCGGCTGTGTCTCGACGGGATAGCCGTACTCCCTGAGCCGGTCCACGTCGCGGCGTACGGTGCGGGGGCTGACGTCCAGGCGCGTGGCGAGTTCGTCCCCGCTGAACGGCCGTCCCGTCTGGAGGATCGACAGCAGGGCCAGCATGCGTCGGGTCACGTCGGCCATCCGCCCATCATGCCCGCAATCGCGGTCAGAATCCGGCCACAATTGCCCGTACGGTCGCGGGTATGGCTTCACGAAGCATCTCCATCAGAGGGGCCCGCACGAACAACCTCCGCGGCGTGGACGTGGACATCCCGCGGGACCGCCTCGTGGTCTTCGCGGGCGTCTCGGGGTCGGGCAAGTCGTCGCTGGTCTTCGACACGATCGCGGCGGAGGCCGGCTTCCAGCTGAACGAGACCTTCCCTCCGTTCGCGAGGAACCGGCTGCCGAAGTGGACGCGTCCCGACGTGGAGCACATCGACGGGCTCTCGCCGGTGGTGGTGATCGACCAACGGCGCCTCGGCGGCAACGCCCGCTCCACGGTCGGCACCATCACCGACACCTGGACCTACCTGCGGCTGCTGTTCTCCCGTCTCAGCGAGCCGCACGTGGGCGAGTCGAACCACTTCTCGTTCAACGATCCGGCCGGAATGTGCCCCACCTGCTCGGGGCTCGGCGACGTCGTCGTCACGGCCGTGGACCGCATCCTCGACCCGGACAGGTCGCTGCGGCAGGGCGCGATCCGGCTTCCCGGGTTCGGCGACGGCAACTACTGGTACTCCCAGTACGCCGACATCGGCGTGTTCGACCCGGAGACGCCGCTGCGCGACTGGAGCCGGGACGAGCGCGACGCCCTGCTCCACGGCGGCGAGGCGGCGGCGCGGCTGGGACGGCGGCTGGGGCGCAGGCTGCCGAAGGACTACGAGGGGGTCGTCGAACGGTTCGAGCGGATCTACCTGCACGCCTCGGGCGACCTGTCCGAGCGCAAGCAGGAGACGATCCGCCGGTTCACCCGGTCGCAGGTCTGCCCCGACTGCGGGGGAGACCGGCTCAACGAGGCGTCCCGCACCGCCACCGTCCTCGGGCACACCATCGGCGAGCTGTCCCGGCTGGAGGTCGCCGAGCTCGCCGGACTCGTCCGCGGCGTCGACGCGCCGGATGTCGCTCCCGTCGTCGCCGCGCTGACCGCCAGGCTCGACGCCATGGACGCCATCGGCCTGGGGTATCTCAGCCTGGCACGCGCGACGACGACACTGTCTGGCGGCGAGTCCCAGCGCATCAAGATCGTGAAGCATCTCGGGTCGAGCCTCACCCAGATGCTCTACGTGTTCGACGAGCCCACGGCCGGGCTCCACCCCACCGACGTCGAGTCCATGACGCGCCTGCTGGAGCGGCTGCGCGACAGGGGCAACACCGTCCTCGTCGTCGAGCACGACCCCGCCGTCATGGCCGCCGCCGACCAGATCGTCGAGATCGGCCCCGGCGCCGGCGCCGACGGAGGCCGGCTCGTCTTCCAGGGCACGTTCCCCGAGCTCCGGCGGGCCGCCACTCCCACGGGACGCGCGCTCTCCCGGCCCGCGCCGCTCAAGACGGCCCCGCGTACGGCCCCGCCGACGACAAGGGCGGCGATCACCGTCGCCGAGGCGACGCGCAACAACCTGCGGCACGTCACCGTGGACATCCCCGCCGGTGTGATGACCGTGCTCACCGGCGTCGCCGGCTCGGGGAAGTCCAGCCTGGCCGCCGAACTCGTCGAGCAGCACGGCGCCGTCGTGATCGACCAGAGGCCGGTCGGCGTCAACCGCCGGTCCACGCCGATCACCTACACCGGCATCGCGCCGGCCGTACGCAGGCTGTTCGCCCGGCGCAACGGCGTCTCCGCCGCGCTGTTCAGCGCGAACTCGGAAGGCGCCTGCCCGAAGTGCGAAGGGCTCGGGATCATCTACACCGATCTGGCCTTCATGGACGGCCAGGAGGTCGTCTGCGAGGCATGCGAAGGGCGGCGCTTCACCCCCGAGGTGCTCGCGTACAGGGTCGACGGCCTGTCCATCGCCGACGTCGACGCTCTCTCCGTCGACCAGGCCAGGCACCGGCTGCCCGACAAGGCCGTCGACCGGGCGCTGCGGCACCTGTCGCAGGCCGGTCTCGGCTATCTCCGGCTGGGCCAGCCGCTCACCACCTTGTCCGGAGGGGAGTGCCAGCGGCTCAAGATCGCCAAGGAGCTGCGCGACGCGGAGCGGCCCGCGACGTACGTGCTCGACGAGCCCACCACGGGCCTGCACATGAGCGACATCGGCGGCCTGCTCCGGGTCCTGGACGCGCTCGTCGACAGGGGCCACACCGTCGTGGTCATCGAGCACAACCTGGACGTCATCCGGCAGGCCGACTGGCTGATCGATCTCGGGCCCGGCCCCGGCAGGCACGGCGGGAACGTCCTCTACCAGGGGCACGTCGCGGACTACCCGCCGGACGCGGGGACGCCGACGGCCCGCGCTCTCGCCGCCCACCGGTAGGCCCAGCGTGTCTCAGCGGAGCAGGGACAGGACGGCCTCGCGGATGGCGCCCCTGTCGATGCCCGCGTCCTCGAGCTGTTCCTGGGAGGTCGCGCTGCCGGGCATCCGCGACACGCCCAGCTTGCGCACCGGCACCGGCGCGTCCGCGAGCGCCGAGAGCACGGCGTCGCCGAGCCCGCCCTCCGGCCAGTGGTCCTCCACCGTGACGACCTTCCCGGTCGCCCTGGCCATCTCGACCAGCTCGGCCGAGTCGAGCGGCTTGATCGAGTACGCGTCGATCACGGTGACGGAGACGCCGTCCTCGGCGAGCAGGTCGGCGGCGGCCAGGGCCTCGTGCACGGTGACGCCCGCGGCCACGACGGTCGCCTGGCCGCCGGTGCGCAGGATCTTGCAGCCGCCCACGGGGAACTCCTCGTCCGGGCCGTAGATCACCGGCGTCTCGCCCCGCGTCGTCCGCAGGTAGCGGACACCCTCCAGATCGGCCATGTCCGCCACCAGCCGGGCCGTCTGGTTGGCGTCGCAGGGGTACAGCACGGTGCTGCCGTGCACCGCGCGGAACGCCGCGAGGTCCTCCAGGCCCATCTGGGAGGGCCCGTCCTCCCCGATCGACACCCCGCCGTGCGACCCCACCAGGCAGATCCCGGCCCGGCTCACCGCCGCCATCCGGACGAAGTCGTACGCCCTGGTGAGGAAGGCGGCGAACGTCGCGGCGTAGGGGGTCCAGCCGCGCGCGGCCATGCCGATGGCGGCGGCGGTCATCTGCTGCTCGGCGATGTAGCACTCGAAGAACCGGTCCGGGTGCGCCTTGGCGAACGCCTCCAGCTTGGTCGAGTCGGCCACCTCGCCGTCGAGCGCGACGACGTCGCCTCGCGCCGTGCCCAGCGCGGCCAGCGCCTCGCCGAAGGCGGTCCGCGTGGCCACCCGCTCGCCCACCGCGTACTTCGGCAGGTCGAGCGTGCCGTCGGCGTACCGGTACGGCGTGGCCGGGGCGTCCGGCGGGGTGACCTCGACGGTGAGGGAACGCGGCCCGCCGAGTTCGTCGAGCGCCTGCTCGGCGTCCTCCAGCGGCTTGCCGTGCTTGCCCTCGCGGTTCTCCACGGCCGACACGCCGCGGCCCTTGCAGGTCCTCGCGATGATCGCCGTCGGGCGGCGCCGGGTGGCCCGGGCGTCGGCGAGCGCGTAGTCGATCTGGCCGGGGTCGTGGCCGTCGATCTCGATCGTGTGCCAGCCGAAGGCGCCGAGCCTGGCGGCGTACGCGCCGAGGTCCCAGCCGTGCCGGGTCGGGCCGCGCTGGCCGAGCCGGTTCACGTCGATGATCGCCGTCAGGTTGTTCAGCCCCTCGTGTCCGGCGTGCTCGAACGCCTCCCACATCGATCCCTCGGCGAGCTCGCTGTCGCCGCACAGCACCCAGACGTGGTAGGGCAGGCGGTCCAGCCTGCGCGCGGTCAGCGCGAGCCCCACCCCCACGGGCAGGCCGAAGCCCAGCGAGCCGGTGGCCACGTCGACGAACGGCACCCGCGGGGTGGGATGGCCCTCCAGGCGGCTGCCGCGCCTGCGGAAGGTCAGCAGCTCCTCGTCGGTGACCACCCCGGCGGCCCTGAGCATCGCGTACAGGAGGGGGGAGGCGTGACCCTTCGAGAAGACGAGGTGGTCGTTGGCCGGGTTGGCCGGATCCGCGACGTCCACGCGCAGGTGACGCACGAGCAGCACGGCCATCAGCTCGGCCGCCGACATCGAGGACGTCGGGTGTCCCGAGCCGGCGGCCGCGGCGGCCCGGACCGAGTCCACCCGGAGCTGGGCCGCGAGTTCGCACAGGAAGCGGTAGTCAAGCTCGTCCATCGCCCCCGACTACCCCCGTACGCCCCTTCGTATCGCCTCAAAAGGGGCGTACCCGGAATTTCGTGGTCTGGTCAGCGGCGGCGCAGGCCGAGACCGGCGACGGCGGCGAGCCCGAGACCGGCGAAGGTGACCAGGCGGCGGTGCTGCGACATCCACAACTGCACGCTGCGGCCGTGCGACCGCCGGTCGAAGCTGCCGTGCGCCCCGTAGTCCTTGTCCTCGTCCGCGGGTTCCCACAGGTTGGACACCCCGGTCGGCGCCTTCTCGCCGGTGAGCTGCGACTTCACCCCGGTCCTGGCGAGGTAGCGGTCGAGCAGGGCGGGCGCCGTCCGCTGGCCCAGGATCGTGGCCGCGGTCATCCCGCCGACCCAGTACTCCTTGCGCTCCGGGTGCTCGGCGGCGTAGACGAGCGCGTCGGCGGCAACCTCCGGCTGGTAGATCGGCGGCACCGGCTGCGCGTGCCGCCGCATCCGGTTCAGCCCCCAGTCGAACTGCGGGGTGTTCAGCGCCGGAAGCTGCACCACCGTGATCTTCACGCCCGAGTCCTCGGCGAGCAGCTCCGTCCGCACCGACTCGGTGAACCCGACGATCGCGTGCTTGGCGCCGCAGTACGCCGACTGCAGCGGGATCGACCGGTAGGCCAGGGCCGAGCCCGCCTGCACGATGACGCCCTTGTCGCGCGGCTTCATCATCTCCAGGGCCACCCGGGTGCCCCAGACGTAGCCGAGATAGGTCACCTTGGTCTCGCGCTCGTACTCCTCGGGTGTGATCTCCAGGAACGGCGCGAACACGGTCGTGAACGCGACGTTGATCCACACGTCGATCGGGCCCAGCTCGGCCTCGGCCCGCTGGGCGGCCTGGCGGACCTGGTCGTAGTCGGAGACGTCGGCGGCGAAGGTCTTCCCGGTGCCGCCCTCGGCCCCGACGTCCACGGCGGCGCCGGCGAGGCCCGCCTCTCCACGTGCGATGAGCGCGACCTTCGCGCCCTCCGCTCCGAGCTGCCGGACCACCGCGCGGCCCACCCCGCCGCTCGCGCCGGTCACCACGACGACCTTGTCCTTCAGGCTCACCTCGTCATCCTCTCGATTGCGGCCCGCCGCCGAGTCTCTTCTGCTTGCGCACGGCGAACGCCATGTAGATCGCGATGATCGCCATGACCGCCACGACGATCCCGGTCAGCACCCAGAGGCGCCCGATGAAGGAAAGCACCAGTACGGCGACGCAGAAGACCAGTGCGAACGACCCGATGCGGATGCGGATCACATCCATCGGGGTCGCCTCCACCATGGGCTTGCCCGTCGGCGAGCGTTGTTCTTCGGTCATGGAGGCCCCTCTACCCTCGAATCCGGTTCACTATCGCCGTGGTGGAGCGGTCCGGGACGTAGCCGAGCACCCGCACCTCTCCGCCCAGCTCCCTGACCAGCTCCGCCTCGGGCAGCAGGTCGGGGTGGTAGTCGCCGCCCTTGACGTACACGTCCGGCCGGACGAGCCGCAGCAGCTCGGTCGGGCTGTCCTCGTCGAAGACGGTGATGTAGTCCACGCAGCCCAGCGCCGCGAGCACCGCCACCCGGTCCTCGCACCGGTTGATCGGGCGCTCCGGCCCCTTCAGCCGGGCCACGCCGTCGTCGCCGTTGACCGCGACGACCAGCACGTCGCCGAGCCGGGCGGCCTCCTCCAGGCAGGCGACGTGGCCGCGGTGCAGCACGTCGAAGCAGCCGTTGGTGAAGACGATCCGCTTGCCCTCGGCGCGGTCGCGCTCCAGGCACGCGGCCAGCCGCTCGGGCGGCAGCGCGGTGTCGGGGCGCAGCGCCTGCAGCAGGTCCTCGTGGGAGCAGGCGGCCGTCCCCTGCCGCCGTACCACCACGCTCGCCGCCGCCTGCCCGATGTCGGCGGCGCGCTCGGGCTCAGCGCCGGCCGCCAGGGCGAGCGAGAACGCCGCCGTGAAGGTGTCGCCCGCGCCGATGCTCATCGTGTCGGGCGCGGGGGTCGCGTACGTGCGGTGCGGCTCCTTGCCGCGCCGGTGCAGCAGCGTGCCCTCGCCGTCCAGCGTGGTGACCACGAGGTCGGCGCCGGTGGCCTCGATGAGGTCCTCCGACCGCGCGGACAGGAACGCGACCCTGTCGTGGTCGTCCCCCTCGCCCAGCAGCCGCCGCACCTCGGCGTAGTTGGGCAGCACGGCGGCCGGCCGGCAGTCCCGCCAGGCGGCCACGTCGTGGGCGTCCACCACGAGGATCGGCGCGCCGCGCGATCCCTCGCTCCGGTCGATGCTCAGGTCGCACAGCACCCGGCGGACGTTCGGGGTGCACACCCCGCCGCCGTAGTCGCAGGCGACGATGACGTCGGCGTCCGCCGCGAGCCGGGTGATCTGCTCGATGAGCTCGCGCTCGGCCGCCTCCGGCAGCGGAGCCTCGTCCTCCTCGTCGTACCGCGCCACGATCTGGCCGTCGGTCAACACCCGGCGCTTGACCGAGGTCCGCCAGCTCCGCACGATGACCAGGCCCTCGATGTCGAGCCGTCCCAGGGTCGCGTTGAGCGTGGCCCCGGCGGGGTCGGCGCCGGTCACTCCCACCATGTGGACCCGTGCGCCGAGGGCGGCCAGGTTCACGGCCGTGTTGGCGGCGCCGCCCGGCTGGTCCTCGATCTGCTCGACGGTCACCACCGGCACCGGGGCCTCCTGTGCCATGCGCTTCGTGCGGCCCCGCAGCCACGAGTCGAGCATCACGTCCCCGACGACGACGGCTGTGACTTCACCGAAACGGTTGAGCGTCTCTTCCGTCATACATCGGCGGCTACCCCCGCAGGCGCAGGGGAAACAACAGGCACGGCCGACCCGGCCGCCCGGTTTGGGGCCGCCGCACCGGGGTAACCGGGATCAGACGTCGCTCCACACGAGTGCTCACCGGGGGTCAGCCGGGGAGCCGGACGAATGGGGGATGTCCGATGGACGAGGGGGTGGCATGAGCGAGCGAAGCGAGCGAATCGATAAGCACAGTGCGATTCGCTCATGCGACTCCGAGCCGCCAGGCGAGGAGGTGGCATGAGCGCGCTGCTCGTGGAGGGAGTCGAGCGCATCGCCGTGCTGAGGGCCAACGCCCTCGGCGACCTGCTCCTGGCGCTGCCCGCCATCGGGGCGCTCAGGCGGGCGTATCCCGCCGCCAAGATCACCCTGCTCGGCCGCGAGTGGCACGCGCGGTTCCTGCGCGATCGCCCGGGCCCGGTGGACGAGGTGGTGGCGTTGCCACCCATCTCCGGCGTCTCCTCCCCGCCCGACGGGCCCTCCGCCCCCGAGGAGCTGTACGAGGACCTGCGGCAGCGCAGGTTCGACCTGGCCGTCCAGATGCACGGCGGCGGGCGCAACTCCAATCCGTTCATCCGCCGCCTCGGCGCGCGGGTGACGGCCGGCCTGCGCACCCCCGACGCCGCACCGCTCGACCGCTGGGTGCCGTACGTCCACTACCAGCACGAGACCCTGCGCTACCTGGAGGTGGCGGGACTGCTCGGCGCGCCCGCGAACGAGATCGAGCCGAGGGTCGCGGTCGTCAGGGAGGACTGGGCCGAGTTGAACCGCACGCTCGGCAAGGTCCCGCGGGGACTGGTGGCGATCCACCCGGGCGCCGGGGACCGGCGCAGGAGATGGCCGCCGGAACGCTTCGCCGAGGTCGCCGACCGCCTCGGACGGCCGGTGGTGGTGACCGGCGTCGAGGAGGAGCGGGAGGTCGTCGAGAAGGTCGTCGCGCAGATGCAGACCCCGGCGAGGGCCGTCGTCGGGGAGCTGTCCCTCGGCGGGCTCACCGCGCTGTACGCCGCCTGCGACCTGCTCGTCTCCAACGACACCGGGCCGCGTCACCTGGCGGCGGCGACCGGCACCCCCACCGTGGGGATCTACTGGTGCGGCAACATGATCAACTGGGGTCCGTTGAGCAGAGGGCACCAGCGGCCGCTGATCTCCTGGACGTCGGGCTGCCCGGTCTGCGGGACAGCCGCCGACCCCAAGCTGGGCATGCGGGAGTGCGGCCACAGGGACGTCTCGTGGGTGGGTGACGTGAGCGTGGACGACGTGCTCGAACAGGCGTGGGACCTGCTGCGATGAGCGCCGTCGCGGAGAAGACGCCGGCGGAGAAGGCGAAGGTCTTCGAGATACCACCCGTCGAACTGCGGCCGAGCGATCCGAGCGAGCCGGGCATCCGGCGCAGGCGCCGGGGGCGCGGGTTCAGCTACACCTGGGCCTCCGGCCGGCCCGTGAAGGACCGCGCCACGCTGCGCCGGATCAAGTCCCTCGCGATCCCGCCGGCCTGGACCGACGTGTGGATCTGTGCCCATCCGAACGGCCACCTCCAGGCCGTGGGCACCGACTCCGCGGGCCGGCGGCAGTACCGATACCACGACGAGTGGCGCAGGCAGCAGGACGAGGCCAAGTTCGACCACGTGCTGGAGATCGCCCAGCGGCTCCCCGCGTTCCGCGAGCGGGTCGCGCGCGACCTGCGCGGCGACGAGCTGAGCCGCGAGCGCGTGCTGGCCACCGCCGCGCGCATGCTCGACATCGGCTTCTTCCGTGTCGGCGGGGAGGAGTACACCGACTCCTACGGCCTGGCCACGCTGAAGACCTCGCACGTGAAGTGCGGCGACGGCAAGGTCGTGTGCCGCTACCTGGCCAAGGGCCGCAAGGAGCGGGAGCAGGTGCTGGCCGACGCCGACGTGTGCGAGGTGCTGACGTCGCTGTCGAAGGGGCACCGGGGCGAACTGCTGCGCTACCGCACCGACGACGGCTGGGTGGACGTGCGGAGCGCGGACGTCAACGCCTACCTGAAGGAGACGTTCGGCACCGACGTCTCGGCCAAGGACTTCCGCACCTGGCACGCCACGGTCCTGGCGGCGGTCGGGCTCGCCGTCTCCCGCCCCGTACGCAGCGGCGCGGGGCGCAAGCGGGCGGTCTCCAGGGTGATGAAGGAGGTGTCGGAGTACCTGGGCAACACGCCGTCGGTGTGCCGCGCCTCCTACGTGGACCCGCGGATAGTCGCGCTGTACGAGAAGGGACGGACGATCCCCCTCGAACGACTGGGCGAGGACACCGGCGAGGGCCGGCTCGCCACCCACGGGCCGGTCGAGGAGGCCGTCATCGAACTCCTGCGCCGAGCGCCCGCACGGCGGCGTTGACCACCTGGGCGGCCGGGACCGCGGCGTCCAGATGGTCGGCGCCGTCCACCTCGCGCAGGATCGGGTGCCGCCGGTCCGCGGTGGACACGAGCACCGAGGGCGTCCGATAGGCCGCGGCGAGCCGCGTCATCGCGACGTCGCCGCTGATGACCAGCCGGGCCCCGGCGACCAGCGCGCACAGCTCCCGGAGCGAGGTGCGGCCCGCGAGCACGATCTGCGGCGGCAGCACCGCCCGGGTCGCCACGAGCAGGGCCATCGGCCGCTCCCGGGGACTGCCGGTGATCACGACGGGCAGGCCCTCGTCCGTCAGCATCCGGGCCACCTCGGCGAACCGGTCGGCGGGCCAGCGCAGCGACGTGCCGCCCGCGCCGGGGTGGATCACGACGGCCCCCGGCGCGGGGCTCGCGGTCAGGGGAGTGGGCAGCGTCGAGTCCTCCGGATCGGCGGGCACGCCGTGCCACTGAAGCAGCCGGCACCACCGCAGCACCTCGTGCTCGCCCGGGTCCCACCACGGCCCCCTGATCCAGGGGACGTCCGGGTTGGCGTACGCCCACAGGCGCCTCATCCCCTCGCCCCGGTAGCGCAGATTCAGCAGGATCCGGTGGCTGCGCGGCCCACGTCCGTGCAGGTTGACGGCGAGGTCCGGCAGGAGCGGGGGGTGATCGGCGTCCTCCTCGCCGGGCCCGGGCCACGACAGCGGCGCGAGCCCGTACGCGGGCAGGATCCGGTCCACCGCGCCGGTCAGCGCGGCGAGTTCGCTCAGCTCCGGCGGGCAGGCCAGGACGACGCGCAGCCCGTGGCGGCGCAGGGCGCGCAGCGCGGGCACCACGGTGAGCAGGCCCCCGATGCCGTCCGAGCGCAGCACGAGGGCCGTAGACGTCACCGGCTCACCCCAGGGGTCGGCAGGATCAAGAAGCGCTCCTTTCCAGCTCCCGGGTGGACAGGACCCGGTCGTAGACGGCCAGGCTTTCGGTGGCGATGCGGCTCCAGGCGTACCTCGCGCGGGCCCGGTCAGCTCCCGCGATCCCGTACGCCGTGCGCCGCACCGGGTCGTCGAGCAGCTTGCGCAGCGCCTTGGCCAGCACGGCGGGCTTGCGGGGCGGCACGAGAAGGCCGGTCACGTTGTTGACCACCGTCTCCTTCTGGCCGCCGACGGCCGAGGCGACGACGGGGACACCGGAGGCCATCGCCTCGAGCGCCACCATCCCGAACGGCTCGTACCACGGCACGGACACGACGGCGGCGGCCGAGCGCATCAGCGAGGGCAGCGTGTCGCGCTCGACCCGGCCGAGGAACCGGACCCGGTCGGAGACGCCCGCCTGGGCCGCGAGCCAGCGCAGCCGGGTGACCTCGGGGTCGTGGTGCAGTTCGGCCGCAGGGGGACCGCCCGCGATGACGAGTTCGGCGTCCCGCAGGTACTGCAGCGCCCTGATGGTGGTCTCCAGGCCCTTGCGCGGCACGAGCCGGCCGACCGACAGCAGGCGCGGGCGCTCCGGCCGCTCCAGCGGTTCGACGTGGGGGTGGAAGGTGGTGACGTCCACTCCGCAGGGGACGACCCGGGTCGCGCGGCGCGGCACCCGCATGCGGATCAGCTCGTCGACCTCGTCGTTGCAGGTCGCGATGATGCCGTCGACCCGTCGCCCGATGGCGGCCTCGGCCTCGATGCGCTCGCGCGGGCTGGTGTCCGCCGGGCCCTGGTGACGCCGCTTGACGCTGCCGAGCGCGTGGTAGGTGTGGACGACCGGGATGCGCAGCTTCTCCGCCGCGGCGAGCGCGGCGAGCCCGCTCATCCAGAAGTGGCTGTGCACGACGTCAGGGCGGTCGAACAGCCACCGGTCGTGCAGCCACTTCCCGAAGTGGGGAACCCAGGGAAGGATCTCGTCCTTGGGGATCTCGGAGGCGGGGCCCGCGGGGACGTGGACGACCTCCACACCCGGGCCGAAGGCGACGGTTTCCGGCAGGTCCTCGCGATTCTTACGCGTGTAGACGGTGACCTCGTGCCCTGCGCCGGCGAGCTCGCGGGCGAGGGCGGCGACGTGCACGTTCTGGCCGCCGGCGTCGACACCGCCGAGGGTGGCGAGCGGGCTGGCGTGCTCCGAGACCATGGCGATCTTCACTGGGGGTTCCTCCAAGAGCGGCAGTGGCGAGTACCCGGCTCGGGGGTCAGGGAGTCCAGGTGAGCAGGCCCGGCGACCGGGGCGGGGGCGGCGGCCGGTACGGGACGGACGGCGACGTGGGGGCCGGTGGAGGGAGTGACCGCGGAAGAGGAGCGGGAAGAGGTGCGGCCGGTGCCCGCGGTGCCTCGCTCATGGGCTGGCTCGGGGCGGGGTGAAGTCCGGTCACACGTACCCAAGACGCTCCTCCGTAACGGCATGCTCACGCCAAGGAGGTACCTGCGTCTTAGGCACCAGGAATACAGAAAACCATATCCACCCTCGCGCCCGTCAAACCAGTGGTTTCGCCGGGAAAGGGCCGGGCAGCGCTAGCCGTACGGAACCGAGGGGGACACGAGGGGAAGAGATGGAGACGCCGCACTATGTCGCGGCCCGCGTGCAGCGGGCTCTCGCGGAGGACGAACGAACCACCGAACTGGGCATTCGGGTCGATGTGCGAGGAGAAGAGGTCTACCTGCGCGGGCAGGTCTCCTGTGACGAGCGGCGGCATCAGATCGAGAACGTCGCCCGGGAGGCGGCTCCGGGCCTGCGGCTGCACAACGAGATCACCCTGGTGGAGGTGCGGGAGCCGGGAGAGGAGGAGCATCTGTGAGGGAACTGCGGATCGCCGCCGTCGCGGACATCCATCTGGGCGAGGACCTGCGCGGCCACTATCGCAAGAAGATCGAGGGCATCGAGCGCCGTGCGGACGTGTTGCTGGTGGGAGGCGATCTGACCAGGCACGGCACGATCCCCGAGGGCCGGGTGGTCGCCGAGGAGCTGAGCGGCCTGCCCATCCCCGTCGTCGCCGTGCTGGGCAACCACGACTACCACTCCGACCGCAACCAGGAGATCATCGATCTTCTCCGTGACGCCGGCATCATCGTTCTCGACGATGAGGGAGCGGTCGTCTCCATCGACGGCGTACGGCTCGGAGTCGCCGGCGGCAAGGGCTTCGGCGGCGGTTTCGCCGGGAAGTGCGCGAGCGAGTTCGGGGAGCCGGAGACCAAGGCGTTCGTCCGGCACACGAAGGAGATCGCCGAGCGGTGGCGGCGGGCGCTCAAGGACCTGGACGCCGATCACAAGATCGTGCTCAGCCATTACTCGCCGGTCAAGGACACGCTGATGGGCGAGCCGCCGGAAATCTATCCGTTCCTCGGCAGCTACATGCTGGCGGAGGCGGCCGACGCCGAGGGCGCGGATCTCTTCATCCATGGTCATGCGCACGCGGGTACGGAAAAGGGCGTTACTCCCGGAGGCATCCGGGTGCGTAATGTCGCCCTTCCGGTCATCAAGCACGCCTACACCGTTTACTGCCTGAACGGCGACCATTGCTGATTCGCCGTGTTCTCAACTCGAGACGGCGGCCGGCCCCTTCGGCCGGCCGCCGTCTCGGTGTCCGCGAGTAGTGTGGGCGAGGTTGCGGCTAGGGATTGAAGATGCTGACGCCCCCGGGGCCGACGAGGAATCCGAGGACGATGAGGACGATCCCCCAGAGGATGTCCCGACGGGCCAGGATGACGTAGATCCCGGCGATTACCAGTACCACGGCGATGATCCAAAGCAGAGTAGCCATGGCCCTCCACTGCCCCTACAAAGGGTCTCGTAACATCATCCAGCCCTGGGGCCGATCGAATTTGCGGCGGAATCGCCCATTGTTACGTTTGCTTGACACTATTCGGGCATGTGGTGATACATGACCACTTTCGGATATTTTCTCTCCAGCGAGGAGCATGACCCCAAGGAGCTGGTACGTCAGGCGAAACTCGCCGAGGAAGCCGGCTTCGAGGCGTTGTGGATCTCCGACCACTTTCACCCGTGGCTGGACGAGCAGGGCGAGAGCTCGTTCGTGTGGTCCGTCATCGGGGCCATCTCGCAGGCCACGTCGCTGCCGGTGACCACCGCGGTCACCTGTCCCATCATCCGCGTCCACCCGGCGATCATCGCCCAGGCCGCGGCGACCGCACAGATCCTGCTGGACGGCAGGTTCCGTCTGGGGGTCGGCACCGGCGAGGCGCTGAACGAGCACATCCTGGGCGACCAGTGGCCACCGGCCGAGGAGCGCCAGCGCATGCTGGAGGAGGCCCTGGACGTCATCAGGGAGCTGTGGACCGGCGAGCTGGTGACCTACCGCGGCGAGTTCTACGAGGTGGACACGGCCCGGCTGTACTCGCTGCCCGACCGGCCTCCGCCGATCTACATCTCGGGCTTCGGGCCCAAGTCCGTCGAGCTCGCGGGGCGGCTCGGCGACGGCTACATCCACACCGCGCCCGCCGCCGACATGGTCGAGGCGTTCCACAAGGCGGGCGGCGAGGGCAAGCCGTGCGCGGCCGGGCTGAAGGTGTGCTGGGCGCACGACGAGGCCGAGGCGCGCAAGACCGTCCACCGGCTCTGGCCCAACCAGGGGATCCCGGGAGAGGCCGCCCAGCTCCTGCCGCTGCCGCGGCACTTCGAGCAGCTCTCGCAGCTCGTCACGGAGGAGGCCGCCACCCAGTCGACGCCCTGCGGCCCCTCCCCGGAGGCGCACCTGAGCGCGATCCGCGAGTACGTGGACGCGGGCTTCGACGAGGTCTACATCTCCCAGATCGGCACGGAGCAGGAGGGGTTCTTCGAGTTCTACTCGACGCAGATCCTGCCGCGCCTGCGGGAGCGGAGCTGACGCGAGGCACGCGAGAGCGCGACCGCGGGCATCGCGGTCGCGCTCTCAGGCTTTCTGGTCCTCGTCCTTGACCAGGCGCAGCGACAGGAGCGGCTGGACGAACCACAGCCAGGCACACAGCAGCGCCACGCCCGCGCCGACCAGCGCGGCGGGCCCGGGACTGGTCAGCGCGTCCAGAACCAGGGCGGTGGAGCAGGTCATGGACACGGCCAGGGCCAGGCCGCCGGCCACGCCCAGGCGGTTTGCCCGGCGCAGCAGCAACTCCTTGAGCCCCGACCGGAACATGATCCGGTGCTGGGTCGCCGGGGCGATCGTGCAGATCGACGCGACCGCCGCGCTGACCACCGCCAGGTAGAACAGCCAGTTCCCGGTCGTGTCGATCTTGCCGAAACCGGAGGAGAACGGGAGCGTCAGCAGGAACGCGAACAGCACCTGCACGCCCGTCGCGGCCACCCGGAGACCCTGCAGCAGCTCGCCGAGCTCGCGGTCGACGCGCTCCTTCGGGTTCTCGTCGGTGTTCTCCAGAGGCTCGAGCACCTCACTCATGCCACTGCCTCGCCCGGCGGCTCGGACCGCTCGCTCATTCCTCGGCCTTCTTCATCAGGCGCGCGTAGGCGAGCTGGAGCCAGTCGGAGATCGCCACGGCCGCCATGGTCGCCCCGGCCAGCCGGGTCACCCTGGGAAAGAACACGGTGCCCGCCGCGTATCCCGTCGCGACCCACTGGGACAGGCAGAACGGGCAGGTCAGGAGCTCGCCCACGGCGTGCTGCAGCCCGTGACCGCGGACCTTCTCCTTGAGCTCCGCCGGGCCGGAGACGCCCTCGTACCGGGTGAAGGGGGCGCGGATGGGACTGGTGACCGGGTCCTTCGCGAGCGTGCGCGAGAGCCGGTGCGTGAACAGCCCCATGAGCATGAGGTCCATCACCTTGATCTTCTCTGGGGCTGTGCGGCCCGTCAGTTTCGCCGCGGCGAGCAGCGCCGTGACGGCCCCGCCGTACACCGCGAGAACCCGTGTGTACGAGGCCAGCGGACGGGTGTCCTCTCCCTCGTACTCGCGCTTGATCTCCTGGAGGGTCTCGGTCATGAGCGCGCCCTACCCGGGATTGTTTGCGGCGAACATGGCTGGGCAAGCGACGTGAGTGGGTAGTCACAGTCACGAAGTCACCGACGCGATTCTTGAGACGCTCAAGCGCGCCGGGGCCGGCCTCAAGGAGGCCGGGGTGCGGTTCGCCCTGGCCGGAGGCTGCGCCGGCTATGCGAGGGGCGCCGCGCCATCACTGCATGACGTCGACTTCGCCCTGGTCGAGGAAGACGTCCCGCTCGCGCTGAAAACCCTGGAGAGCCTGGGTTTCCGGACCGCGAAACCACCGGAGGACTGGCTGGTCAAGGCGTTCGACGAGGAAGGGATCCTCGTCGACCTGATCTTCTCGCTCGCCGACAGGCCCGTGACCGAGGCCATGATCGCTCGGGCCGAGCCGATCAACACCGCCGCGCTCAGCCTGCCCGTCCTCGAAGCCACCGACCTTGTGATCTCCTGGATACTGCCGCTGTCGGAGCACGCCTGCGACTACGGCTCGCTGCTGCCCATGGTCCGCGCCATGCGGGAGCAGGTGGACTGGGACCGGGTCGCCTCGGTCGCCGCGCCGTCGCCGTACGCCTCGACGTTCGTCACGCTCCTGGAGCGGCTGCGCATTATCGCCCCTACGACACCTCGGCCGGACGGCACCTGGCCGTGAGCGCCGCACTCCGGCCTGCCGTCCCGGTCCATGCGGAGGAGGGGCCGGGCGGAGTCGGGCGGAGTCGGGCGGGTCGGGCTCGCCGGTTCGCCGGCGAAGAGAGGGGCCGCGCCGTGACGGCGCGGCCCCTCCATATGTCACTCACATGGACGAAGTGCGGGGGAAACGTCCGTAGTACTCCCCGACACGGTCCCGATAGCCCGGGTCGCTCATCGCCGACTCGTCGAACTCCGGCGCGTTCTTGATCTCCTGTTTGGTACGGCTGACGAAGACCTTGCGATCCTGGAAGTCGATCCTCGTCACCACACTCGCGGGGAGCATCACCTTCTTGCCGAAGATCCACGGGCCCGTGTCCACGACGATGTAGCTCTGGCCGGCCTCGTAGGTGGCCTCGTCCACGGAACCGATCTTCCCGTCCACGGCCTGCACGTCGTATCCGGCGATGTCCATCTGCTGTCCGGTGCCCGAGATGGTGTCGGAATACGACCAGAGATCCGGTGTCATGGTCCTCACTCCCTTCGTCGTCACTCCACGTACCCGAAGGTGAGAAGGGGAACATCCCGGACACGTAAGGGCAGGACATGATCTGGTCGCCCGCATTCCGGCACGATGAGCGCGCCGGTGGCGCGGAGCACCTCCGGATGCCGCTACTCTTGTGGTGCGGGCGCCGCTAGCTCAGTTGGTTAGAGCAGCTGACTCTTAATCAGCGGGTCCGGGGTTCGAGTCCCTGGCGGCGCACCACAAGAAGGCCCAGGTCGGCACAGCCGACCTGGGCCTTCTGTTTTACCCAGGCCTGTCTTCGGCTCGTGACCCGGCTCGTCGCCTGAAATCGTTGAACGCGCCGCCTTCCGTCACCCGGCGCCGGGGAACGCGTTCGCGCAGTCCTGACACCGCCGGACGGCGAACGTCTCCAGGTTTCCCTCCTGGGCGCGTACGGGGTTGCCCGGGCCGATGCTGATCCACAGGCCCGGACGAGGATCGCGTACGCGCCCCCAGTCGCGTTCCATGATCTCCTGGCTGGCCGTGTGGTTGCATCCACCGGGCAGGTGGGCGAATCGACTGGGGGAGATCAGGATTTCGAAGGGGACGAACGCCTTCGGCGAGGTCCCCGAGCAGGAGCAGCCCAAACCGACGGTGAGGTCGCAGCGCTCGCAACGGACGTCCTTCATGCGGACAGTATCGAGCGGTGAGGCGTGATCCGCCGGGCATTCACCGGACGCCGGTCCGGCCGGCAGGGCGGCGGTCAGCGGGAGGTCTCGTACCAGTGGTAGGGGATCGACCAGTCCCAGTGCTCGGTCTCCTCCTCATGTGCGAGGTGGGGCGCGTCGGGGGACCAGGTCAGCGCGTAGGCGAGGCCGAACTGGGCGGCCCAGTACCGTCCGAGCCGCACGAATCCCCGGCCGAGAGCGAAGATCATTCGCTTCGCCAGCGACAACACCATCGGGCACCACTCCTCGCACGATCAGGCACGGCACCAATGTGGTCCAGATCACTATGTATCTGGAAATAAAGATTTAATCTGGCCGAATCCGCCATGTAAATGCCCAGAGCGGTACGTGACTCCCCGCGGTTGCGTCTGGTCGTACGCGTGACCGCCTTCGAGGTCGGTGAGACCGCCCTGGTGGTGGAGGTCCCCTCGGCCGAGCCCCTGGTCCGGGGCCTGCGGGAACGCTACGACTCCTTCGCGGCGTACGGCATGCCCGCGCACGTCACCGTCCTGTATCCGTTCCTCCCGCAAGAACGCCTGGACGACGGCGTGCTCGCCGCACTGCGGGACCTGTTCGCGGCGCGGCGGCCGTTCGAGGTCGCGTTCGGGGAGGTCGGCCGCTTCCCTGGCGTGCTCCACCTCGCACAGGCGCCGGACGGCCCGGGCCCGCCCGACGGCCACTCCCGCCGGCCTGTGGATAACGTCACGGCACCGGCGGCCGGGGCTGACAGAATCGCTCGCACGACCGACCGGGGCGGCCGCCGAGGATCCCGGGAGGCGTCGAGCGGGGGAGGGCAGCGGATGAGCGGCGGAGAGCGGGAGGGCGCGCGGCGGCGGTGGAGCCTCGGGCCGCCGGGCGACGGCGCCTGGAGTTTCCCCTGGTCGTCCGGCTCTCCGGGGGAGTCGGCCGAGGAACTGGTGGCCGGGCTGCTGTCCGCGGCGTTGGAGGCGCGGCGCCGCCTCGACGAGACCGAGTTCCGGCGATGCGTGAAGGTCCTCGCGCAGGGCCAGGGGCTGCGCCAGGCCGTGGACCGCGCCCTGCTCGACGCCCTGCACCGGCAGGTGACGCACGCCTGGCACCTCGGCTGGCAGCCCGCAGACGTCGTCCGGCTGGTGGGCCGGCGGCTGGAGGCCCGGCACGTCCGCCTCGTGACCGACGCCGTCGCGGCCGAGATGCGCGCCTACGCCGCGGCGACGGTGGACGACCGCTGGCTGGACCAGATCGAGGCCATCGGCGCGACGGTGTGGTGGGGCCGCGACGAGGAGTACCTCCGTGAGGACGGCGACCGGACCGCGATGGTCGCCTGTGCGCTCCGGGTGATCCATCTGCTGGCCACGCTGCCGCCGCTGGAGCGGCTGTGCCCCGTGCCGGGAACGGCCCGCCGTACGCCCGGCTCCCGCGGCGGCGCCGTGGACGAGCGGACGCTCGCCCGGGTGCGGGCCCTGCTGGCGAAGGCCGAGTCGACCGAGTTCGAGGCGGAGGCCGAGACGTTCACCGCCGCGGCCCAGGCGCTGATGGCCCGGCACAGCATCGACGCCGCGCTGCTCGCCTCGCGGACGGCCGGCCCGGGAGGAGCCGACCGGCCGCAGGGCCGCCGGCTGGGTGTCGACGCGCCCTACGAGGGCCCGAAGGCGATGCTGCTGGACGTCATCGCCTCGGCCAACCACTGCCGCTCCGTGTGGAGCCGGCATTTCGGGTTCGCCACCGTGCTCGGGTTCCCCGCGGACCTGGCCGCGGTGGAGGTGCTGTTCACCTCCCTGCTGGTGCAGGCCATGACCGCGATGACGCTGGCCGGGTCTCGCCGGGACGGCTCCGGCCGTTCGCGCACGCGGTCGTTCCGGCAGTCGTTCCTCGCGGCGTACGCCCAGCGGATCGGCGAGCGACTGGAGGAAGCGGCGGGACAGGCGGTGCGGGAGGCCGCCGCCGATGCCGGGCGCGACCTGCTGCCGGTGCTGGCGGCCAGGGAACAGGCCGTCGAGGCGAAGGTCGAGGAGATCTTCCCGACGCTGACCATGGTCGGCGCGGGCGCGGTCAGCAACCGGGAGGGCTGGATCTCCGGCCGGGCCGCCGCCGACCGGGCCGTCCTCGACGTCCGGGGAAAGATCACAGAAGGAGGCCGTTGATCCGGAGGCACACCTGGGGCTCCGGAACCTCCCGGACCGGGCATGATGGGTCGCGCAGGCAGCGGGTGAGCAAGGAGTGGCCGTGAGCAGATACGAGCGGTGGAACACCTTGCTGGAGCTGCTCGCCGAGCGCGGGCACCTCGACGTGGAGGAGACCGCCGAGCACCTCGGCGTGTCGCCCGCCACGGTGCGGCGGGACTTCGACGAGCTGGCCTCCCAGCAGCTCCTCACCCGCACGCGTGGCGGGGCGTCGGCGCACAGCGTCACCTATGACCTGCCCCTGCGCTACAAGGTCGCCAGGCACGCCCCCGAGAAGCAGCGCATCGGAGCCGCGGCGGCCGCCATGGTCCCCGCCGGCGCCACCGTCGGCCTGAACGGCGGTACGACGTTGACCGAGGTGGGACGGGCGCTGGCCACGCGCCCCGACCTGAACACCGACCAGCGGGGCCCGGTGGTCACCGTGGTGACCAACGCCCTGAACATCGCCAACGAGCTGGTGCTCCGCCCGCAGATCCACGTCGTCACCACGGGCGGCTCCGCCCGGCCCCAGTCGTACGAGCTGATCGGGCCGATCGCCGCAGGCATGCTGGAGCGCGTCGCCCTGGACCTGGCGATCCTGGGGGTCGACGCCCTGCACCTGGAGCACGGCGCGAGCGCCCACAACGAGGGCGAGGCGGCGGTCAACCAGATCATGGCCTCCCGTGCGCAGCAGGTCGTCATCGTGGCGGACAGCTCGAAGCTCGGCAGGCGGGCGTTCGCCCGGATCTGCCCGGTGAACCAGATCGACATCCTCGTCACCGACAGCGCGGCGACCGAGGAGCAGACTGCACCCTTCGCCGACGTGGGTGTCAAGGTCGTGCGAGCCTGAGCGACCACCCGGGCCCGCGCACCGGGTCACCGTGCGCGGACATCTCCTCATGCGGCCGCGCCCGCGACGGGCGGCGGCTCGCGAGGCCGCCCTGTCATGGGGGCGGCGTGCCGGGAGGTTGTGTCACGAGGCCAGCACGCCGAGGAGGTGGGCGACCTCCCGGGTGACCGCGTCGCGGCCCGCTTTGAGGTATTTGCGCGAGTCGACCACGGACGTGTCGGCGGTCAGGCGGTCGCGGACCGCCGCCGTGAACGCCTTGTTGAGATGGGTCGCGATGTTGATCTTCTTCATGCCGTGCCGTACGGCCGCCCGGATGGTCTCGTCCGGAACCCCGGAGGAGCCGTGCAGCACCAGCGGGACCGGGACGGCGGCGTGGAGCTCGGCGATCAGGCCGAGATCGAGGACCGCGTCCTTCGTCGTCATGGCGTGCGAGCTGCCGACCGCGACGGCCAGGGCGTCCACCCCGGTCCTCTCGACGTAGCGGGCCGCCTCATCCGGCCTGGTCCTGGCGCCCGGGGCGTGCACGCCGTCCTTGCCGCCGATCTCGCCGAGCTCCGCCTCCACCCACACGCCGCGCTCGTGGCACCAGCGCGCCACCTCGGCCGTGGCCGTCGCGTTGGCCTCGTGGTCCAGGGCGGACGCGTCGTACATCACCGAGCCGAGGCCGAGGCCGACGGCCTCCTCGATCAGGGATCTGTCGGTGGCGTGGTCGAGGTGCACGGCCACGGGAACGGCGGCGGCCCGGGCCAGGGCGAGCGACGCCAGCGCGACCGGGGCCAGCGCGCCGTGGTAGCGCACGCAGTTCTCGCTGATCTGCAGCACCACAGGGACGCCGGCGGTCTCGGCGCCCGCGACGATGGCCTCCGCGTGTTCGAGCTGGATCATGTTGAATGCGCCCACGCCCAGGGGCGCGTCGCGGATGATGTCGCCGATGCCGGCGAGGGGCATGGTGGGCCTCCGAAGGTCCGGTCAGGGGTGGTGGGGTTCGACGGTGATGCCGGGGTGGACGCGCCGGTAGACGCCGGGATCGAAGTCGCCCGCGACGGGGGCGGCGACGGCGGCGGCGCCGAGGGCGGCCGCCCGGCGGAGCCGTTCGGGCCACGGCGTGCCCTCCACCAGGCCGAGCGCGAGTCCGGCCACCAGCGCGTCTCCGGCGCCGGTCGGATTGCCCTCCACCCGGTAGGGCATGCGGGCCCGCCAGGTCCCCTCCGGGGTCGCGGCGAGCACACCGTCCGCCCCCAGTGAGACCACGACCGACCCGGCGCCCTCGTCCCTCAGGAACCGGGCCCCGGTGGCGACGTCCACCGTTTCCCCGCCGTCCGGGTCCAGGGCGCGGGCGAGCTCCTCGGCGTTGGGCTTGAGCACGGCGGGCCGCCCGGCGGGGGCGTGGCGCAGGGGAGCGCCGTCGGCGTCCACGACGGCGGGGACGTCGTGCCGGGCGGCGACGGCGGCCAGCGTGGCGTAGAGGTCGGCGGGGACTCCGCGCGGGAGGCTCCCGGAGATCACCACGGCGGACGCCCGGCCGAGGACCCGCTCGTACGCGTCGAGGAACCGGGCCAGCTCCTCCGGGGCGACCAGCGGTCCTGGCTCGTTGAACAGCGTGGTCCGCCGGGCCGCGCGGACGGCGAGGGTGGTGCGGGTTTCCCCCGCGATGGGGGTGAAGGCGGCGGGGACGCCGGCCGCGGCCAGGTCGGCGAGCACGGCGTCGCCGGTCGGGCCGCCGGCCAGGCCGGTGGCGAGGACCTCGTGGCCGAGGGCGGTGAGGACGCGGGCCACGTTGACGCCCTTGCCGCCCGCCCTGCGGTGCACGGCGCGCACGCGGTTGACGCCGTCCCAGTCGAGGTCGCCGACGCCGTAGGTGACGTCGAGCGCCGCGTTCAGCGTGACGGTGAGGATCACGCGGGTCATGGCGATTCGGGGAGGATGACCGATCGGGTGAGGTGCGCCGGCGTGTCGGGGTCGAGACCGCGGGCGTGCGCCCTGGCGACCGCGAGCCGTTGCACCCGGACCAGCTCGGCCATGGGGTCGAGGCCGCCCTCCACGAACGTGGCTCCGGTGGCCTCCACCTCGCTCCGCAGGCCGCGCGGGACCGGGCCGAACGCCCACGTGACGCGTCCGGGCGCGGCGATGCTGATCGGGCCGTGGCGATACTCCATGGCGAGGTAGGCCTCCGTCCACGACTGCGAGGCCTCCCGCATCTTCAGCGCCGCCTCCCGCGCCAGGCCGTACGTCCAGCCGGTGCCGAGGAAGGAGAACTGCTCGGCGGCGACGAGGCCGGGGGGCAGCGGTTCGGCGAGCGCGCGCTCCGCGTCGGCGATCGCCCCGGTGAGGTCCTCGCCGAGGTGCGCCCGCAGCATGGCGAGCTGCGCGGTGGCGAACCGCGTCTGCACGACCGACCGCTCGTCGGCGAAGTCGAGGACGACGACCTCGTCGGCGAGGGACATGACCGGCGTGTGCGGATCGGCGGTGACCGCGGCCGTCCGGGCCCGTTCCCCGCCCTGCTCACGGACGCGGCGGAGCAGGTCGAGCACCTCGGTCGTGGTGCCCGACCTGGTGAGCGCCAGCACCCGGTCGTACCGGCGGCCGATCGGGGCCTCGGAGGCGGGGAAGGCGTCGGTCTCGCCGTGCCCCGCGCCCTCGCGGAGCGCGGCGTACGCCTGGGCGATGAACCACGAGGTGCCGCAGCCGACGACCGCCACCCGCTCGCCTCTCGTCGGCAGGGCGCTGGAGGAGGACAGTCCGGCGGCTCGGCTCCAGCAGGCGGGCTGGGACGCGATCTCGGTCTCGGTGTGACTCACGGGCCCTCCAGTGCTCATTGATGCAAGATTTGTAGCACTATCGAGCAGATTCGAGCAATGGAGGACGGCGTATGGTCGTCGTGAACGCCGACCGACAAGGACGGGCGGCGACATGACATGCGCGGAATCAGCGGATATCGCGCGAAATCGAGCATCGCCCGCTCATGGGATGCATGGGAGCATCGGGTGAAGTAGTCTTCGCGCACGTACCGGGCGGGAGGTGGGGATGGCGCGCATCGTCTTCGTCGGCGTCGGGGACGTGGAGCTGACGCGCAGGGTGGTCTCCGATCTTCTCCTCGCCCCCTCGCTGCGGGGCGAACTGGAGATCGTGCTGCACGACGAGAACCCCGGTCAGCTCGCGACGGCCGAGGCCCTGGTCCACGCGCTCGACGCCGAAGCCGGGTCGGTGGCGACGATCGTCACCTGCCCGAGCAGGCGCAGGGCGCTGGACGGCGCCGACTTCGTCGTCGGCCACATCGACGTGGGCGGGTTCGAGGCGACCCTGCGCGACTTCGAGATCCCGCACAGGTACGGCCTGCGCCAGACGATCGGCGACACCATCGGCATCGGCGGCATCTTCCGCGGGCTGCGGACGATTCCGGTCTTCGTCGAGCTGGGCCGCGAGATGGCCGAGCTGTGCCCGGACGCCTGGCTGCTGAGCTGCAGCGACCCGATGGCGATGACGGGCTGGGCGGTGCAGGAGGCGACCGGTTTCACGCGGTTCGCCGGGGTGTGCCACGCCGTCTGCGACACCCACGCGTACCTGGCCGATCTGGTCGGCCGGGGGCTGGACGAGGTCACGTTCCTCAGCGCCGGCCTCAATCACCAGTCGTTCGTGCTGCGGTTCGAGGCCGAGGGCCGCTCGCTGTATCCCGACCTCGACGAGGTGCTCGATGCCGATCCCGAGCTGCGGCGGCACGTGCGGGTGGAGCTCTACCGCCGGTTCGGTTACTTCCCGACGCAGTCGAGCGAGCACGCCGCCGAGTACGTCCCGTGGTTCATGCGGCACAGCGAGGAGACCGCGCGCCTCGGGGTGCGGCCCGAGGAGTACCTGCGGCGGGTGGGCCACAGCCTGCACCTGTACGAGGAGACGCGGCGGGCGCTGTCGGCCGGCCGGTCGCTCCTGGTGCGCTGGCAGCACCAGGAGCCCGCGGCCGCCGCGCTCCTGGCCATGCTGACCGGCCAGGAGAAGGAGGTCTACGTCAACGTCCCCAACCACGGGCTGATCGGCAACCTGCCCGAGGGCTGCTGCGTGGAGGTGCCCGCCCTGGTCGACGCCGACGGCGTCCACCCCCGGCCGGTGGGAGAGCTGCCCATCCAGCTCGTGGCGCTCAACCGCACGTTCCTCAACGTCGTCGAGCTGACCGTGCGCGCGGTGCTCGACGGCGACCGCAGGCACGTCCACCACGCCGCGATGCTCGACCCCAACACCGCCGCGACGTTGCCGCTGCCCGCGATCGAGGCGCTCTGCGACGAGCTGATCGAGGCGCACCGCGACCTGCTGCCGGAGGGCGTCCGCCCCGCTGAGAGCAGGGCCAGGAGCAGGGCCGGGAGCAGGGCCGGGAGCAGGCCATGACCGACTCCATGCCCACGGAGGTGCGGCGGGAGCGCATGCTCGGCATGCTCATGGAGCAGGAGTTCGCCCGGGTCGCCGAGCTCGCCGAGGCGTTCGGCGTCTCCAGCGTCACCGTACGCGCCGACCTGGACGCGCTGGAGGAGCAGGGCCGCATCCGCCGGGTCCGCGGCGGGGCCGTCGCGGCCGGGCCGCCGCGGCGCACCGAGCCGTCGTTCGAGCTGTCGCTCGGCACGGCGGCCGTGGAGAAGGCGCTGATCGCCAAGGCGGCGGCCCGGCTGGTCGGCTCGGGGGAGAGCGTGATGATGGGCGCGGGGACCACCACCGCCTACGTGGCCAGGGAGCTCGTCGCCAGGGCCGACCTCACCGAGGTCACCGTCTTCACCAACGGCCTGCGTACGGCGCTGGAACTGGAGCCCGCGCTGCCCCGCTTCGCCGTCGTCGTGACCGGGGGGAGCCTGCGCCGTCAGCAGCACTCCCTGGTCGATCCGCTCGGCGGCAAGGCCATCGAGGGCATCCGGGTGGACACGGTCTTCATCGGCTGCGGCGGCGTTCACCCCGACGTCGGGATCACCAACGTGAACCTGCCCGACGCGGAGATGAAGCAGCGCATGCTGCGGGCGGCCGGCCGCCGCATCGTGGTCGCCGACTCCTCCAAGCTCGGGGCGATCGGGATGGCGCCGATCTGCCCGCTGTCGGAGATCGACCTGCTCATCACGGGGGAGCCGGCCGACCCGGCCACGGTGGCCGTGCTCCGCGATCGCGGCCTCAAGGTGGAGATCGCGGCCTGAAGGTGGAGTTCGCAGCTTGGAGGAACGGCCGTCAGCCGGCGAGCGTCGCGCGCAGCGCCTCGGGAAGCAGGTCGCCGTGCGCCCGGGTCAGGTCGTCGCACAGCCGCCAGATGTCCTCGAGCGACAGCGTCGCCGACGTGTTCGGGTCCACCATCATGGCGTGCCGCACGTGTTCCGGCCGTCCCTCCAGCGCGGCCCGCACGGTCAGCTCGTTGACGTTGACGTACGCCCGGTTGAGCGCGGCGCACTGCGGCGGGAGTGCGCCGATCCGGGTGGGCAGCACTCCGGTGGCGTCCACCGCGCACGGCACCTCGACCACGCACCCGGGCGGCAGGTTGGCGATCAGCCCGTCGTTGACGACGTTGCCGTAGACCACGCGCGGGGTGCCGGTCACGACGCTGTGGATGATCTGCGGGGCGTACTCGCCGGTGCCCTCCACGGGCAGCCCCCCGCCGTGCCGTACGGCGTCGCGGGTGCGCTTGTACTCGCGCACGTTCTCCTCGCTGATCCGCACGTACTCGCCCACCGGGATGCGCAGCCGGTCGATCTCGTCGTCGTGCCGCAGCAGCCAGGGCAGATACTCGGCCGAGTGCTCGCTGGTCTCGGTCGGATAGTGGCCCAGGCGCCGGTACATCTCCACCCGCACCCGGCGGCGCAGCTCCGGGTCGCGCGCGATGGCGTCGTCCAGCCGCTCGTACAGGTTCTCGCCGTCTCGCTCGAACCGCAGCACCCACGCCTGGTGGTTCACCCCCGCCGCCAGGTACGCGACCTCCTCGTACGGCACGGCCACCAGGTCGGCCAGCCCCCGCATGGTCCAGTACACGGAATGGCACAGGCCGACGACGTTGCGCACCTTGCCGCTGAGATACCAGACGTTCATGGCCATCGGGTTGGTGTAGTTGAGCAGCAGGGCGTCGGGGCAGACGGCGGCCATGTCGGCCGCGAGGGCGTCCAGGACCGGGAAGGTGCGCAGCGCCCGGAAGATCCCGCCCACGCCGATCGTGTCGGCGATCGTCTGGCGCAGGCCATAGCGGGCGGGAATCTCGAAGTCGGCGACGGTCGCGTCGTGCCCGCCCACCTGGATGATGTTGATCACGAAGTCGGCGCCGTCGAGCGCGGCCCGGCGGTCGAGGTCGGCGGTGACCGCCGGCCGGGCGCCGCGGGCCGCCGCGATCCGGTGCGCGACGGTCTCGGCGACCCGCAGCCGCTCGGCGTCGATGTCGTGCAGCGCGATCCGGGCCTCCCGCAGCTCGGGGTAGGCCAGCAGGTCCGCGAGCAGGCCCTGGGTGAAGACGACGCTTCCCGCGCCGATCAAGACGATCTTTGGGTTCCTCATCGGGTGACTTCCTCCCAGGTCGGCTGTGCCGCTGTGCCTCCCGCGGCTCGGGTGGAGAGGGTGCCGCAGGCCACCGCGACCTCCAGGGCGCGGCGGAGCGGGAGCCCGCGCAGGCGGGCCGCGAGGAGGCCGGCGTTGAAGCTGTCGCCGGCCCCGACCGTGTCGACCACGGTGGCCGGGGCGGCCGGCACGCGGAGCGGCTCGCCCTCGTGGATGGTCAGCGCGCCGTCGCCGCCGCACTTGACCACGGGCGTGGTGCCCCGGGCGGCGAGGTCGCGTACGGCGCCTTCGAGGTCGCCGTCGGCGCGTCCGGCGATGGCGAGGGCCTCACGCTCGTTCGGCAGCAGGACGCCGGTCAGCGGCAGCACCTCGTCGAGCCCCTGCCAGCGGCCCGACGGGTCGTCGTTGGTGTCCAGGGACGTGGTGGCCCCCGCGGCCCGTGCCGTACGGAACAGGGCGGGCAGGCCGGCGGCCAGCCGGGGCTGCAGGAAGTAGGACGAGACGTGGATGTGAGCGGCGCGTTCCAGCAGCGCCGCCGGCACGTCGCCCGGTTCGAGCCGGTCCAGGCAGCCGGACGCGGTCAGGATGGCCCGGTCGCCGCCGTCGGCCAGCACCACGGTGAGGGCCGTCGGCGCGCCGGGGTCCACCACGCAGGCGGAGACGTCCACCCCGCCGCGCGTGAGCACGTCGAGTACGAACGCGCCCGCGGCGTCGTCGCCCACCCGGCCGGCGAAGGCCGTGCGCAGGCCCAGCCGGGCCGCGCCACAGGCCGTGATCGCCCCCGATCCGCCGAGCACCAGCGCACCGGCCTCGACGAGCCGCTCGCGCTGGCCGAACTCCGGCACGCGCGGCGCTCCCGTGACGACCACGTCGGGGTTCGCGTCACCGACGACGAGCAGGTCGAAATCTGGTCTCCCCATGGACCGGAACGGTCCCAGCACCTTCGATAACTTGTCAAGTCTTGCGAAACTGCCGGGAGAACACCCTGGAAAGCGGTGAATGCGGCGTCTTCGAAGGTATTGACAAGGTTTCGAAAGAGACCATTATGGTCTCCAACATCCCGCCCGCACCGGCTCGTCCCGGTGGTCTCAGGAGGTCTGGAGATGCCGCGACGATGACGACCGCGACCCTCACGAAAACGGAGACCGCCGGCGCCGCCCTGCCCCGCCGCAGACGCGGGGACGGCAGGGTGGCGCTGGCCTTCCTGGCGCCCGTGCTCATCGGGTTCGCCGCGTTCTACGTCTATCCGGCCGTACGCGGAGCCTGGTACTCCCTGACGGACTGGAACCTGCTGTCGGAGCCCGGGTTCGTCGGCCTGGACAACTACGCCGAGCTCGTGCGGGACCCGCTGTTCTGGAACTCGCTGAAGGTCACCGCCTACTACGTGGTGCTCACCGTCGGGATGCAGATCGTCCTGGGCCTGGGCCTGGCCGCCCTGATGCACCGCCTCACCCGGTCGCTCGTGCTCCGCTCGCTGCTGGTCGTGCCCTGGCTGGTGCCCAGCGTGACCTCGGCCCTGCTGTGGATGTGGCTGCTGGACGCCAACCTCGGCTTCCTCAACCACCTGCTGGTCAGCCTCGGCCTGGACAACCAGGGCTTCCTGACCTCGCCCGAGCTGGCGATGCCGAGCGTGGCCGCGATCAACGCCTGGGGCGCCACGGGATACACCACGCTGCTGCTGTACGCCGGGATGCTGCTGGTGCCGCAGCAGATCTACGAGGCGGCGGCGCTCGACGGCACCGGCGAGGTGCGCCAGTTCTTCCGCATCACCCTGCCGCTGCTCCGCCCGATCCTGGCGTTCGTCCTGGTGGTCTCGCTGATCGACTCGTTCCAGCTGTTCGACGCCGTCGCGGTGACCACGAAGGGAGGGCCGGTGGACGCCACCCGCGTCGTCTACTACTACATCTACGAGGAGGCGTTCACCCATTTCAAGATGGGATACGCCTCGGCGCTGGCGCTGAGCCTGGTGCTCATCCTCGGCCTGCTGACCTTCGTCCAGATGCGCCTCCTGCGCGCCTCCCGGTCGGACCTCGCATGAGCGCGCCGGTGACCGTGGGCCGCCGGAGGCTGCGCCGTCTGCCGGCCTGGATCTGCCTGATCCTCGCCCTCGGGATCTCGCTCTTCCCGCTCTACTGGATGCTGCGGACCGCGATCACCCCCGGCCCGGAACTGCCGTCGGACAACGCCGGGCTGCTGCCCCGGCACCCCACGCTGATCAACTTCGAGCGCGTGCTCGGCCTGGTGAGCCGGGACGAGGCCCGCGCGGCCGGCGGGTCGGGGGCCAACCTCAGCTTCTTCCTCTACCTGCGCAACTCCGTCGTCTACACCGGCCTGATCACCTGCGCCCAGACGCTCTTCTGCGCGATGGCCGGATACGCCTTCGCGCGGCTGCGCTTCCGCGGCAGGGACGCCCTTTTCAACGTGTTCGTCGCCGCGCTGATGGTGCCCCCGATCTTCACGCTGCTGCCCAACTTCGCCCTGGTGAAGCAGCTCGGCTGGCTCAACACGTACCAGGGCCTGGTCGCCCCGAGCCTGCTCATGACGCCGTTCGCGGTGTTCTTCCTGCGCCAGTTCTTCCTCGGCATCCCGCGTGACGTCGAGCAGGCAGCGTTCATCGATGGAGCGGGGCCGTGGACGATCTTCTGGCGGGTGGTGCTGCCCATGACCAAGGGGCCGCTGTTCACCCTTGCGCTGACGACCGCGGTGTGGACCTGGAACGACTACCTGTGGCCGCTGCTCGTGGCGCCCGGCGAGGACACCCGCGTGCTCACCGCCGCGCTCGGCATCTTCCTCAAGCAGTCGCCCAACACCTCGCCCGACTGGACCGGCCTGATGGCGGGCTCCGCCCTGTCGGTCGTCCCCGTCCTGCTGCTGGTGGTCTTCTTCGGCCGCCGTCTCGTGGACTCCATCCAGTTCTCCGGCATGAAGGGTTGACGTTGAAGAAGGCATTCATGGCGGTGACCGCCCTGCTCCTGACGGCGGCCTGCGGCGGGGGCGGCGGCTCGGCGGACGCCGGCGGCGTCACGCTGACGTACGCGCTGTGGGACGACGTCCAGCAGGGCGCCTATCAGCAGTGCGCCGACGCGTTCCACAAGGCCAACCCGGACATCACCATCAAGATCTCGCAGAGCGCCTGGGACCAGTACTGGCAGAACCTCACCACCCAGATGGTCTCCGGCGGCGCCCCCGACGTGATCACGATGCAGGCGTCGTACTATCCCCAGTTCGTCGCGAACAACCAGCTCCTGGACATCCAGCCGATGGTGTCGGCCGACAGGATCGACCTGAGTCAGTACTGGCCCGGCCTGGCCGACCTCTGGGTGAAGGACGGCAAGCGGTACGGCCTGCCCAAGGACTGGGACACGATCGCGATCGTCTACAACGTGGACATGGCGAAGAAGGCGGGGGTCGACATGTCCGGCCTCACGTGGAACCCCACCGACGGCGGCACCTTCGAGAAGGCCATCGCCCGCCTGACCGTGGACGCGAACGGCAAGCGCGGCGACGAGCCCGGCTTCGACAAGACCAGGGTCGCCGTGCACGGCATCGTGCCCGAGCTGAACGACGGCTCGCAGGGCCAGAACGGCTGGGGCGACCTGGCGGTCTCCAACGGCTTCACGTTCATCGACAAGAACCCCTTCGGCACCCGCTACTACTACGACAGCCCTAAGCTCGCCGAGACCGCCGACTGGTTCAGGCGCCTGGCCGACAAGGGGTACGCCACGCCGTACGACAAGACGAGCTCGCTCGGCCCGGACACGATGCTGAACGCGGGCAAGGGCGCGCTCGGCATCACCGGCTCCTGGATGATCAGGACCTATCTCGACTCGAAGTCGCAGAAGTTCGCCTTCGCGCCGCTGCCGACCGGACCGCAGGGCCGCAAGTCCGCCTTCAACGGCCTCGCCGACGTCATCTACGCGGGCACCGAGCACAAGGACGCCGCCTGGAAGTGGGTGAAGTTCCTCGGCTCCACGGCCTGCCAGGACATCGTCGCCGACGACGCGGTGGTCTTCCCGGCCATCACCTCCTCGGTCGAGCGGGCGCTCAAGGCCCACAAGGCGGCGGGCCGCGACGTGCAGATGTTCGTCGACGAGGCCAAGGCGCCCGGCGGCACGTTCCTGCTGCCGGTGAGCGACCACGGCGACGAGATCAACCAGATCGTCTCCACCGCGATGGAGGAGGTCTGGCTCGGCCAGAAGGACGCGCGCACCGCGCTGACCGCGGCCAACCAGAAGGTCAACGCCCTGTTCTCGGGTGGCTGAGTCGTCCGGCGGCCGATCGCGCCGCCGGAGTCCCGGAGAGGGAGAGGAGGTTCCCTTCCCGTGCTGGCGTGCGCCCTGCCGACCTCCCTGGGCCACGCCACTCCACACCGCCGCATCCCCCGGGGGCGAGGCGATGTGGAGAGTGCGGAACAGCACGCATGCGCCCCGCCGATCTCACTGCGAGGAAGAACATGCGCATTCTCCGATACCTGGTGGCGATGCTCGCCGCCTCCACGGCGTTCCTCGGCGCGCTCGTCGGCGCCCAGGCAGCCGCGAACGCGGCGACGGCACTGCCCGCTCCCGTCTCGTGCGCCGGCTGCTGGCACCCCGCGCTGAACACGAGCTGGCAGTGGCAGCTCAGCTCGGTGCCGGCGGAGCCGTTCCTGGACGTCGCGATGTACGACATCGACGGCTTCAACGCCACGGCGGCGACCGTCCAGCGGCTGCACACCACCAAGACCGGCCGCACGGTCGTCTGCTACATCAGCGCCGGGTCCTACGAGGACTGGCGGCCCGACGCCGGCTCCTTCCCCGCCTCCGTGCTCGGCAAGGCCCTCGACGGCTGGGCGGGCGAGCGCTGGCTCGACATCCGGCAGTACGGCGGCACGCTCGGCCAGATCATGCGGGCGCGACTCGACATGTGCAAGGCCAAGGGCTTCGACGCCGTGGAGTTCGACAACGTCGACGGCTACACCAACAAGACCGGGTTCCCGCTCACCGCGGACGACCAGCTCCGCTACAACGCCTGGCTCGCGAACGAGGCCCACGCCCGCGGGCTGTCGGCCGGCCTGAAGAACGACAACGAGCAGATCCCGCAGCTCCTGCCGTACTTCGACTGGGCGCTGAACGAGCAGTGCTGGGAGTTCGCCGAGTGCACCACCGCGCAGAACGGCGACTACGGCCTCGACCAGTTCGTGAAGGCGGGCAAGGCCGTCTTCAACGTGGAGTACAACCTCGCCACCTCGAAGTTCTGTAGCAAGGCCAACGCGCAGAACTTCAACTCACTGAAGAAACGCCTCGAACTCGACGCCTACCGCGTCGCCTGCCGCTGATCGGCCACCGGCGGTGAGGACGCCGGGCCCCCGTGAGGGGTCCGGCGTCGTCGCGTCCGCTCAGACCACGGATCCGGTGGCGCCGTCGGTGAGCTCCCTGAGGATGTCCGCGTGCCCGGCGTGCCGCGCGGTCTCCTCGATCATGTGAACGTAGATCCAGCGCAACGAGATCGGGCCGACCTGCTCGTGCGGCACCTCGTGGTCGAGCGGGAACCGTGCGGCGATGCGCCGCGATTCGGCGCAGGCCTCCTCGTACGCGGCGATCAGGGCCTCGATGGTGTCGTCGTCGCCGACAGCGAAGCTCCTGTCGGCGTCCTCCTCCGAAGGAGGCGCCATGGCCGGGTCCTGCGCAAGCACCCGCCCGAACCAGTTCCGTTCCACCACGGTCAGATGCCTGACCAGCCCGGCCAGCGTCGTCGCCGACGGCACGTGACGCCGGCGTACGTCCTGCTCGGACAGCCCCTGAGCCTTGCGTACGACCATCGCGCGGAGGAAGTCGAGGAACGCCTCCAGCACCTGCCGTTCGTCGCCCGTGGCGGCCCGCACCACCGCCAGTGCCGGCTCGGTCGAGGGAAGAGTGGCCATGCCCGGACCGTACGGAGCGCGCCCAGCCCCCGGCAAGAGCCCCTGCCCACGCTGTCAGCGAACCCGCACTCCCGGCGGGAC
Source organism: Microbispora siamensis (assembly GCF_016863095.1). Classification (GTDB taxonomy): domain Bacteria; phylum Actinomycetota; class Actinomycetes; order Streptosporangiales; family Streptosporangiaceae; genus Microbispora; species Microbispora siamensis. Next base: position 318,362 of record NZ_BOOF01000004.1, read on the forward strand.
TAGACGTCGAGCAACTCGTGCGGCCCCCAGCCGTCGACGTCGTCAACCACTCGCAGGGCCAACTCCGCGCGGCCGGCCAAGTCGAGCGGTGCGATGCCCGAGACCGCGTGGCCGTGCGCGAGCCGGTCCAGTGCGGCGCCGACGAGCGGCCCGGCCGTCCGTACGGTGGACGGCAGCGCGACCGAACGCGTCGAACCGCCGTGCAGCACGATGTTGCGCTGGCGGTAGAGGCGCCGGAAGCAGCCGCGCAGATAGCGCTCCACGCGGCCGAGGGTCACGGACGGCGCGGCGACCAGTTCGCGCATTCGTCCGATGGCGGCCGTGGTCACGGGGTCGTCCACGTGCACGACCGGCTGCGCGGCCAGCCACCGGACCATCCGCCGTGCCCGTTCGCGGTTGTTCCCGCCGACCGCGTCGAGGTCGCGGCGCAGGCGCGGATCTTCCTCACGGATTCGGGCGTCGTAGCTCAGCGCGGTCAACTCGGCGCGCGGCCAGCCCGCGGTCACCAGAGCGGCGGCCCGATCGGCGGCCACCGCCCGCCCCTCCTCGCGGTCCGCGTCGTCGGTGTCGCAGAAGAGCAGCGATTCGACGGCGGCCCAGGCTCCTGCCACGGCGGTGCTCGGGGAACTCTCGGTGAGCGGTGCAGCGAGTTCGAGCGCGTCATCGATACGCAGCCCATGGGCACCGGTGTCGGGCAGGTCGTAGAGCACGCCGACCCGTTCCAGCGACAGCACGGTGACCGCCGGATCGCCCCGGCGGAAGTCCTGCGGTTCGGCCAGCCCAGAGATGAACACCTTAGGGTAGACGTCCAGCGCCGTCTGCCCGCGCCGGTAGCGCACCCTGTTCCTGACACGGTCGAACGACTCGGTCACCTGCTGCACGGCGGAGACATGATCGCGAGCCCGTACGCGGAACAGCAATCCTCCGCTCGCCCTCACGTGATCGATATGGGGGAAGGCCGTCCCAAGCAGGCGACTGACATCCTCCCTGGACACCCAGTGGGGTGACTTGCTCGCCACCTGCGGCGCGGGCACCTTGTCCTGAATGATGATCAGCCCTTCGTACTCGCGATCGCCACGCGACTCCAGTTCGATGAGTAGATCGATCAGGTCGACCGAATCGGTCGAACCGTCGAGCCGTGACTTGACCTCGCGTCGGAGGAAATCCTGGTGGAAACCCTCGTCCAGCAGGTGAGCGGCGATACAACGGGCGGAACGCTCCAGATGCATGGAACCGCCGGCGAGGATAGCTCGCCAACGCCTGAGATAGCCGTCGGCGACAAGGTCGGACAGGAGTGCCAGCGTGCGCTGGCTGCGGGCACCCGGCTTGATCGGTCTGGCGCATACCTGGTGAAGATGCCGGCGGATCTGCCCGTCGCCCAACGCGCTGTCGGTCCTGAGCCTCGGTAGCAGTGATTCCCGCGCGTACCACGCGAGCGAGGCGTGCGAGAGGACATGGCGCCCGACCCAGTCGGCCGCCTCCACCGCCTCGCGCAGGGCGAGAACGGTCCCCACGTCCCATAGGCGGCGATGCCAGGGACGCCAGGATTCCAGCAGTTCCAGCACTCGTGCGGTGACCAGGGTGCCCGTGTCGGACCTGCTGGTGACGGCTCCCATCGGTGAGATATCCCTTCGGCTGCGTGATCGAGGCGTTACTGCTTGCACACAACCCGCCGGGGGAAGTACTCTCAAGAGGACTTAGGCAGGGGAGTCGCCCGGAAGGGCCTCTCCCCATCGCCTTTTCTGGGGGTTGTACGGCGTACAGTCTGGCCGATCAGAAGCTCGCCGATCACTGTTTTCGACTATCTCGCATACTCTCCGTGACGACCCGTGCCGCGTCAGCCGGAGGTGTCGTCGAAGTGCAGTTCTGAGGTGATGCGGTAGCGGTCGCCGCGGTAGATGGAGCGGGTGAACTCCACGACCCGGCCGCCGGCCTCGCGGGCCGTGCGTTCGATGAGCAGGGCGGGGGCGTGCTGGGGGACGCCGAGCAGTTCGGCCTCGGTCTCGTCGGTGACGGTCGGCTCGATGCTCTGGGTGGCGCGGCGGACGTCGATGCCGAACCTCGTGCGCAGGAACCGGTAGAACGAGCCCGAGACCATGTCGTCGGGCCGCAGGGACTCGACCAGGCGATGCGGCAGGTGGATGCGCTCGATCGCCATCGGCTCGTCGTCCACCAGGCGGAGCCGTACGACGCGCAGGACCGGGTCGGCGGGGGAGACCTGCAGGCGGTGGGCCAGCCGGGCGGTGGCCGGGGCCGAGTCGAACTCCAGGATGCGGCTGAGCCAGTTTCCCTCGGCGGCGGGGGCGTGGAAGGAGTCGTGGCCGGCCGCGAGGGGCTGGGTGACCTTCCGGCGGCCGGTGAACGTCCCCCGCCCGTGCTCCCGCACGAGCATGCCCTGCCGTACGAGCCCGTCGATCGCCGCGCGAAGGGTCGGGCGCGAGACGCCGAGCTCCCGGGACAGGTCGCGTTCCGAGGGGATGGCGGTGCCGGGCTCCTTGTCGGCGATCAGGTCGAGCAGGACGTCTCTGACTCGGTCGCGCTTGAGGCCCGCTGGAAGTCTCTGCACGTCCTCGACCTTACCAGTAGTTGACCACTCCTCCCATCATCGTGCCTGGGAATATCCGAAATTTCGACTCTTGACAGCCCGACTGGTTAAGACCACTCTCCTCTCAACGGTTTACCAATAACTGACCAGTGGGAGGACCGATGAGGTTACGCCTCCTCGCCGCGGCGGCCGTGTTCAGCCTCGCGCTCGCCGGATGCGGCTCGGCGTCCGAGCCCGGGACATCCGAGAAGACCGGCGCGACCACGCTGACCGTGTGGTTCATGCGCGACAGCCTGTCGGACGCGATCGTGAAGCGGTTCACGGACGACTTCCAGCGGTCGCATCCCGGGATCACCCTGAACGTCCAGATCCAGGAGTGGGACGGCATCGGGCAGAAGGTCACCAGCGCGCTGGCCAGCAAGGACGCCCCCGACGTCATCGAGGTCGGCAACACCCAGGTCGCCGAGTACGCCGCGAGCGGCGGGGTCAGGGACCTCACCGGAAAGGCCGCCGACCTGGGCGGCTCCGACTGGCTGCCCGGCCTGGCCGAGCCGGGAAAGATCGACGGCAGGCAGTACGGCATCCCCTGGTACGCCGCCAACCGGGTGGTCATCTACAACAAGGACCTGTTCGCCAAGGCCGGCGTCACCACGCCGCCGAAGACCCGCGACGAGTGGATCGACGTCACCACGAAGCTGAACAAGGGCGGCGTGCAGGGCATCTACCTGCCCGGCCAGAACTGGTACACGTTCGCCGGGTTCGTCTGGGACGAGGGCGGCGACCTTGCGGTCAAGGACGGTGACCGCTGGAAGGGCGTGCTCGACACGCCGCAGGCGCTCGCCGGCATGGCGTTCTACCAGCGTCTCCAGGCGCTCGGCAAGGGACCCAAAGACTCCGACGAGGCCAGGCCGCCGCAGGCCGACGTCTTCGGCAAGGGCGACGTCGCGCAGATCATCTCCGCTCCCGGCGGTGCGGTCGCGATCGAGAAGGCCAACCCGGACCTCAAGGGCAAGCTGGGCTTCTTCCCGATCCCCGGCAAGACGGCCGACAAGCCGGGCGCCGTCTTCACCGGAGGATCGGACCTGATCATCCCCGAGGCGTCCGCCCACCCCGACGAGGCGTACGAGGTGGTCAAGGCCCTGGCCGGGGAGAAGTTCCAGCTCGACATGGCCAAGGAGATGAGCTACGTGCCCAACCGGACCTCGTACGCCGGGGTCCTGAGCGGCGACGAGGCCACCGCGGCGATGGCGGCGGGGGCCGCGGTCGGGCACGCCACGCCCAACTCGCCCAACTGGGCGGCCGTGGAGGCCAGGAACGTCATCAAGGAGTACATGACCAAGGTGCTCACCGGCGGCGACGCGGCCACCGAGGCGAAGGCGGCCTCCGAGGTGATCACCACGATCCTCAACACCAAGTCCTGACATGGCGCGCACCCTCGCCCGTACGGTGCGTCCCGCCCTCGTGATCGAGGCGAGAAGCCGCAGAAAAGGCGCGCTCTGGCCCTACCTGCTGGTGGCCCCGGCCCTGGCCGGCTTCGCGTGCCTGCTCGTCTACCCGCTGGCGCGCAGCGTCGTGATCTCCTTCCAGCACTTCCGGCTGGGCGAGCTGATCAGGGGCGGTGCGGACTTCGCCGGGCTCGCCAACTACGCCGAGGCCCTCGGCGGGCCGGAGTTCTGGGCGGTCGTGCGGCGGACCTTCCTGTGGACCGCCGCCAACGTCGTGCTGATCATGGTGATCTCCACGGCCGTCGCGCTGATGCTGCCGCACCTCGGACGGCGGATGCGGCTGGCGGTCATGAGCGGGATGGTGCTCACCTGGGCCACACCGGTGCTCGCCGCGACCACGATCTTCCAGTGGCTCTTCCAGTCGCGCCTGGGAGTGGTCAACTGGCTGCTGGTCCGCCTCGGCTTCGACTCCTTCCGCGACTACACGTGGTTCGCCGACGGCGGGGCGACGTTCGCGATCCTGGTCGCGCTGGTCGTCTGGCAGTCGGTGCCGTTCGCGGCGCTCACCCTCTACGCCGGGCTCACGACCATCCCCGGCGAGCTGTACGAGGCGGCCAGGATCGACGGAGCCGGGCCGTGGCAGGTCTTCGGCCGGGTCACGTTCCCCATCCTGCGCCCGCTGTTCGGCCTGATCACGTCGCTGGAGGTGATCTGGGTCTTCACCTGCTTCGCGCAGATCTGGGCGATCAGCAAGGGCGGCCCCGGAGGCGCCACCGCCACGCTGCCGGTCTACGCGTTCCAGATCGCGCAGTCGCTGCACCGGTACGACCTGGGGTCGGCCGTCTCGACGCTCACCGTGCTGATGCTGCTCGCCGTGCTGGTCGTCCACCTGCGCCGCATGTTCCGTGAGGAGGCAGCGTGAAGAGGGCCGCGCTCAATCTGGCCGCCCTGGGTGTGCTGGCGGTGTCGGTGTTCCCCGTCTACTGGATGGTGATCACCGCGTTCAAGCCGACGGTGGACATCCTCACCGAGACCCCGGCGTTCTGGCCCGCCCGGCCGACCCTCGACCACTTCGCCACTGCCGTACGGGCCGCCGGGTTCTGGACGTTCTGGCGCAACAGCCTGGCCGTCACCGCCGGCGCGGTCCTGCTCGCGCTGGTCGTGGCGCTGCCGTCCGCCTTCGCCGTGGCCCGGCTGCGCTGGGCGGGACGGCGCGGGTTCATCCTGATGGTCTTCGTCGCCCAGACCGCCCCCTGGTCGGCGCTGCTCGTGCCCGTCTACATCATCGCCCGCGACGCGGACATGCTCGACCGGCTGCCGACGCTGACGCTCGTGTACTTCGTCACGACGCTGCCGTTCACGATCGTGACGTTGCGCGGCTTCATCGCGGCGGTCCCGCCGGAGCTGGAGGAGGCCGCGCTGATGGACGGGTGCGGCCGGGCCGAGGCGTTCCGCCGGGTGGTGCTGCCGCTGCTCGCGCCCGGCCTGATGTCCACGTCGCTGTTCGGCTTCATCACGGCGTGGAACGAGTTCGCCTTCGCCAACGCCCTCATGATCAAGGACCAGGGCGACCGTACGCTGCCGATCTGGCTGTCCGGGTTCAGCAACGTCTTCGGCACCGACTGGGGCGCCACCATGGCCGCCGCCACGCTGTTCATGCTTCCCGTCCTGCTCGTCTTCCTCGTGCTCCAGCGCCGCGTGTCCTCCGGGATGATCGCGGGCGCGGTGAAGGGATGACCCAGATGATGATTCCGCGGCCCCGCGAGGCGGCCGTGCTCGGGGGAACCGTCACGCTCCACGACGGCCTCGTACGGCACGCGCCCGACGATCCCCGGCTGGGGGAGGAGGGGTATCGCATCGACGTCACCCCCGACGGCGCCGAGCTCGCCGCCGGGGGACCCGCCGGGCGCTTCTACGGCCTGCGCACCCTCGCGGCGCTCGGCCCCGAGGCGCCGCTGTGCCGGATCACCGACCGGCCCGCGCACTCCTGGCGCGGGGTGATGCTCGACGTCGCCCGGCACTTCATGCCGAAGGAGTTCGTGCTGCGGCTGATCGACCTGCTCGCGGTGCACCGGCTCAACCGGCTGCACCTGCACCTGACCGACGACCAGGGCTGGCGGCTGCAGATCAAGCGCTATCCCCGGCTGACCGAGGTCAGCGGGGAGCACTACACCCAGGAGGACATCCGGGAGATCGTGTCCTACGCCGCCGACCGGTTCGTCACGATCGTGCCCGAGATCGAGATGCCGGGGCACGCCCAGGCGGCCATCGCCGCCTATCCCTGGCTCGGCAACCAGCCGTCGCGCCACCTGCCGGTCTGGGACTCGTGGGGGATCAGCCCACACGTGTTCAACCTGGAGGAGGTGACGATCGGCTTCTGCCGCGACGTGCTCGACGAGGTCATGGACCTGTTCCCCGGAGAGTACGTCCACCTCGGCGGCGACGAGTGCCCGGCCGACGAGTGGGAGCGCGGCGAGGCGGCGCTGCGGCGGATCGCCGAGCTCGGGCTGCCGGGCCCGGACGCGGCACGGGCGTGGTTCATCGCCACCGCCGGCGCGTACGTGGCCTCCCGCGGCCGGCGCCCGATCCACTGGTACGACGGGCCAGGAGGCGCTCCCGGCGTGACGGCGATGACCTGGCTCGACCACGAGAGCGGCCCGCGGGCGGCGCTCGAAGGGTTCGACGTCGTGCTGGCCCCGCACACCAGCACCTACTTCGACTATCCGGCCGACACCCCCGGGCCGCACGGCCGGGTGCTCTCCCTCGCCGACGTCTACGGGTTCACGCCGCCCCCTGCCCCGGAGGGCGCCACCGGCCGGATCCTCGGCGTGCAGTGCCAGCTGTGGACCGAGTACATGCCCACGCCCGAGCACGTTGAGGCGATGGCCTTCCCCCGGCTGTGCGCCTTCGCCGAGGTGGCCTGGGGCACGGCGGGGGACTACCGCGATTTCCTGCACAGGCTCTCCCCCCACCTGGAGTCCCTGGGGGTCCGGCCGGGGCCGGTCATCCCCTGACTCCGCAACCCACCCGAAAGGGTCCACCCCCCACGAAAGGAAGACTGCGGTGTCACGAAAGCTCTTATGGGGCGGTCTCGCGGCCGTCCTGCTGGCCGCGCTGGTCGTGGCTCTGCCCGCGCAGGCGGCCCAGTCGCTGCGCCTGCGCTACAAGACCAGCGCCATCGGCGCCACCGCCGACCAGGTGGAGCCGTGGTTCGACCTGGTCAACAGCGGGACCACGGCGGTGCCGCTGAACACGGTGAAGATCCGCTACTACTTCAAGGCCGACTCGCCCACGCAGCAGTACCGTTTCGCCTGCTCGTGGGCGGTCGTCTCCTGCTCGGCCATCACCGGGACCTTCCAGACGATCTCGCCCGGCACCGCCACGGCCGACCGCTACCTGGAGGTCGGCTTCACCTCCGGCAGCCTGGCGGCCGGCGCCTCGACCGGCGACATGCAGCTGCGCTTCTACCGGTCCGACTGGCAGACGATCCGGCAGAGCGACGACTACTCCTTCGGCCCGGCCAGGACGACGTACGGCGACTGGGACAAGGTCACGGTCCACCAGGGCGGCACGCTGGTCTGGGGCGTCCCGCCCGCGGGTGTGACCGACCCCTCGCCGTCCCCGTCGCCCTCCACCTCGCCTTCGCCGGGCGGGCCGGGCGGCGGCAGCGGGGTCGTCTTCGACGACTTCGCCTACGCCTCCTCGTCCGACCCGCAGATCACCGCGCACAACTGGACCGTGCGGACCAACAGCGGCGGTCCCGGCGTCCCCGGCGCGAGCTGGCCGGCGTCCAACGTCAGCTTCCCCGTCGTCAGCGGGAGCAACAAGGCCCTGCAACTGCGGGCGGCCACCGACGGCACCGCGGGGGGCACCTCGCAGGCCGAGTTCCTGCACCAGCGCAAGTTCTTCGAGGGCACGTACGCCGCGCGGGTGAAGTTCGCCGACGCCCCGGACAGCGGCCCGGACGGCGACAACATCGTGGAGACGTTCTTCACCATCACGCCTCTGGCGTACGACCTCGACCCGGACTACAGCGAGCAGGACTTCGAATACCTGCCGAACGGCGGCTGGGGCGCGCAGGGCCCGATCATGTACACGACCACCTGGGAGACCTACCGCAACGAGCCCTGGCTCGCGGTCAACACGCACACCGAGCGGACGGCGAGCTACGCCGGCTGGCACGACCTCGTGCTGCAGGTCTCCGGTGGCACGGTCCGCTACTACATCGACGGCACGCTGTTCGCCGAGCACGGCGGCGACTACTACCCGGAGACGCCGCAGTCGGTGAACTTCAACCTCTGGTTCATCAGCGGCGGGCTGCTGGGCAGCGCCACCCCGCGTGCCTACACCCAGCAGGTGGACTGGTTCTACTTCAGCAAGAACGAGGTCGTGGCTCCGGCCGAGATCACCTCCAGGGTGAACGCCTTCCGGAGCGCCGGCACCACGTGGAAGGACACCGTGCCGATGCCGTAACGCTCAGCCGATCCGGCCCGGGTCCCGGCAACGGGGCCCGGGTCCGTGCTTGGTCCAGAAGGGCCCCGTGCTTGGTTCAGAAGGCTCAGTCCAGCAACTCGGGGTCGGAGGCGAGGATCTGGTCCAGCAGGGGCTGGAAGTTGACCCACCCGACGAAGTCGTTGCCGATCTGGCCGTGGGTGAGCTTGGCGTTCTCGTGCGAGATGGGCACCGTCGGCCCGGCGGCCTTCGCCACGAGCTGCGCCTGGCAGCTGCGTTCCATGGTGATGAACCACCAGGCAGCCGCCTCGACGCTGTCGCCCACGGTCAGCAGGCCGTGGTTGCGTAGGATCACCGCCTTGTGCGACCCCAGCGCCTGCGCGATGCGGCGGCCCTCCTCGGTCTCCACGACCACCCCGGTGTAGTCGTCGAACAGGGCGTGGTCCTCGTAGAACGCGCACGCGTCCTGCGTCAGCGGTTCGAGCAACGTGCCGAGCGCCGACAGGGCCTTGCCGTACACGGAGTGGGAGTGGGCGGCGGCGACCACGTCGGGCCTGGCCTGGTGGACCATCGAGTGGATGGCGAACGCCGCCTGGTTGACGTGGTAGCGGCCCTCCACCACCTGGCCCTCGTGGTTGACCAGGATCAGGTCGCTGACCTTGATCCGCTTGAACGACATGCCGAACGGGTTCACCCAGAAGTGGTCGGTGTGCTCGGGATCCCGGGCCGTGATGTGGCCCGCCACCCCCTCCTCGAAGCCGAACCTCCCGAACAGGCGCAGCGCCGCCGCGAGCCGCTCCTTGCGGTGGCGCCGCTCCTCCTCCACGGTGTCGAATCTCTTCGGCATCCGGAAGGCGAGCTGGTCGGCGGGCACGGGCTGCAGGTCGGACAGGCTCATCGCGGCTCCCAAGGCTCGTGAGTCGTACCCGTCCAGCCTGTCCTCCGCCGCCGTCCCCTGTCCATGCCGGAACCGAATCTTCTTCGGTGCCTCCGGCGGCTTCGGTCCTGTCCGATGGGGCAGTGGAGGGCGACCGAATCCGCGTAAGGTCTGGATGCAATGTGAGAGACGGGAGGTACCGATGCGGCTGGAGGCGGTCTTCTTCGACGTCGGAGAGACCCTGGTGGACGAGACCCGCGAGTACGGCACCTGGGCCGACTGGCTGGGCGTCCCGCGGCACACCTTCTCCGCCGTGTTCGGCGCCGTGATCGCGCGCGGCGGCGACTACCGGGACACCTTCCAGCACTTCCGGCCCGGTTTCGACCTCAAGACCGAGCGGGAGCGCCGGGCCGGGGAAGGCCAGGCCGAGACGTTCGGCGAGGAGAACCTCTACCCCGACGCCCGCCCCTGCCTGGCCGAGCTGCGGGAGATGGGGCTGCGCGTCGGCCTCGCCGGCAACCAGACCGCCCGCGCCGAGGGGATCCTGCGCGCCCTCGACCTGCCGGTGGACGTGATCGGCACCTCCGACGGCTGGGGCGTGGAGAAGCCGGACGCGTCCTTCTTCGACCGCGTGGTGGCGGAGGCCGGCTGCCCGGCGGAGTCCGTCCTCTACGTGGGCGACCGCCTCGACAACGACATCCGGCCCGCCCAGAAGGCCGGCCTGCGCACCGCCCTCGTACGGCGGGGTCCGTGGGGCCACATCCTCCGCGACGAGCGGGCCGCCCGGGCGTGCCTGTTCCACGTCGACTCGCTGGCCGAGCTGCCCGCCCTGATCCGCAAGCACAACGGCGACTGATCGCTCAACCCGCCTCGGTGAGGTCGATCGAGGCGGCCAGTTCCGCCGCCACGTCGAGCAGGTTCCGTACGGCCTGCCGGTCGCGCGCGGGATGCCAGGCCATGACGGTCTCGGCCTGCTCGTCGGCGAGCGGCACGAACACGACCCCGGTGCGCCGCAGGCTGTGTGCCGACCGGGCGAGCCGGGTCACGCCGACGCCGGCGGCGACCAGGCCGAGCAGGCTCGGCACGCCGTCGGCCCGCTGCACCACCCGCGGCTCGAAGCCCGCCGCGCGGAAGTCCGTGTCGTACTTCCGATGCCACGGCTCCCACGAGCCGCGCGGGGTGAGCACCCACGGCTCGCCGGCCAGATCGGCGAGCCGCAGCCCGGCCCGCCCGGCGAGCGGGTGGCCCGCCGGTAGGACCGCGCAGACCGGCTCGGCGACCAGCGTCGCGGTCACCAGGTCGTCGACCAGCGGCGGCCGGGTGAACGCCGCGTCGTACCGGTCCTCGCGCAGGCCCGCCACCAGGTCGGCGATGCCGACGGCCTCGGCGAGCAGTTCGACGTCCGGATACCGCTTCCGGAACGCGCGGACGACCGGCGGCATCATGTAGTTCGCGGTGGAGACGAGGAAGGCCACCCGAAGCCGGCCGATCTCACCGCGCACCGCCTTACGGGCGGTCTCCAGGGCCGCGTCCGCGCGAGTCAGGACGGCCCGCGCCTCGGGCAGGAACACGCGGCCCACCTCGCTCAGGCGCGTGCCCCGGGTGTCGCGGTCGAACAGCCGTGCGCCGAGGGCGTGTTCGAGCGCCGCGATCTGCTGCGACAGCGACTGCTGGGCGATGTGCAGCTCCCGCGCGGCGACGGTGAAGCTCAGATGCTCGGCCACGGCGACGAAATACCGCAGATGACGCAGCTCGGGGGTCACAGGCTCTGACTGTAACCGCTGCAGGGAACGTGTGTTGGCCGCGGGGGACCGGCACGGGGGAGAGTGGTCGCACTGATCACGAAGACGAGGAGTGGGACTATGACCGGACGGGTGTGGTTGATCACCGGATGCTCGGCGGGCTTCGGCCGGGAGCTGGCCGAGGCCGCTCTGGCCGCGGGGGACCGGGTGATGGCGACGGCGCGACGCCCCGAGACGCTGGCGGACCTGGTGGAGACGGGCGGCGAGCGGGTGCGCAGCGCCCGGCTGGACGTCACCGACGCCGCGTCCGTCGACGCGGCGGTGGCCGAGACCCTGTCGGCCTTCGGCCGGATCGACGTCGTGGTGAACAACGCCGGCCACGGGTCGGTGGGAGCCGTCGAAGAGTTCGACATGGCCGACCTGCGCGCGCTGATGGAGGTCATGTTCTTCGGAGCGGTGGCCGTGACCAAGGCGGTCCTGCCGCATCTGCGCAGGCAGGGGAGCGGGACGATCGTCCAGATGAGCTCGATGGGCGGACAGCTCAGCATGCCGGGGTTCGGCGCCTACTGCGCCGCCAAGTTCGCCCTTGAGGGACTGTCGGAAGCGCTCGCCGCCGAGGTCGCGCCCTTCGGCGTACGGGTGCTGATCGTGGAGCCGGGCGCGTTCCGCACCGAGTTCGGCGGTCACCGCATGCACCGCTCGGAGCCGATCGACGCCTACCGGGTGTCCACGGGCGTGACCCGGGCCTTGGTGGACGACATGGACGGCACCCAGCCGGGGGACCCGGCCAAGGTCGCGCAGGCGATCCTCCAGGTCCTCGACCACGACGAGCCTCCGCTGCGGCTCGCCCTGGGCGACGACGCGGTCGACGGCATCCGGGCCCACCACGAAATGCTCCGCGCCGACCTGGACGGCTGGGAGAAGCTCAGCCGGGCGATGAGCATTTAGAGTTGCCGGGGTGACGGCTGATCACGATGTCGACCTCGTGCCGCTGCTCGGCCGGGCATGGGGGACGGCCAGCCACCGGGACGCGCTGGCCGACCTCGTCGGGCTCGGCTGGACGCCGTGCGGGGTGGGTGACTGGGCCGTCGGGCTGCGTTCGCCGCGCGGCCTGCTCGCGGCGCGGGTCTGCCCCTTCGACCCGGCGTATCCCGCCTTCCTGGAGCTGTGCCGCCGCTGCCCCGGCAACCCGTACCTGCCCCGGGTGGCGCTCACGGAGGCGCTCGACGGCGGCGGTTCGCTCACGGTCCTGGAGTTCCTGGCCCCGGCCGAGCAGGCCGAGGCGGCGCAGGTCGCCCGGCGGTGGCGCGAGGGGGCGGGCGACGAGGCGTTCGACGCCGTACGGCGCACCGCCCTCGCCGTGGACGAGGAATGGCGGGCGCGGATGCCGTGGTGGGACGGGATCGACCTCAACCACGGCAACGTCCGCCGGGCGGTGGACGGGAGGACCGTGCTCGTCGACGTCTTCTGCATGGACGGGGCGTCGCTCTACCGCCAGGTGCTCGACGACTCCGCCGTCGTGCGCGAACGCCTGTCCGCCGCCGCGACGCGACACCTGCTGGACATCCCGTTCATCGCCCGCGAGAGTTCCCCGGCCGAGATCGAGGCGCTGCGCGTGGCGTGGCGGGCGGGGGCCGTGGTCACATCGTGAGCTCGGGGTGTCGGGAGCGGCCGAGGTCGGTCAGCCGTTCGTCCAGTGCCCGGGTGTCCGCCGCGGGCGGCAGGATCTTCAGCACCCCGCGGACGCGGTCGTGCCCGATCACGTACCACTGGTCCTCGAGCGCCTCGACCGCCTGCCTGAGGTGTTCGGCGGCCTGGTCGCCGTCGGTGGGGGCGTGGGCGGCGGCGAGGTCGGCGAGCAGCACCGAGCGCTGCTTGCCGCCGTTCGGGCCCAGGTCGTCGAGCGCCTTGCGCAGCCGTCGGGCCGCCTCCTCGTGGTTGCCCGCCGTCAGCGCGCTGTAGCCGGCGAAGCCGTCGAGCCTGGCCCGCTCGAAGAAGTCCAGCCAGGCCGGGTCGTCCCCGCCCGCGTCCACCATGTGGTCGGCGCGGTCGATGTGGCGCATGCACTCCTTCGGCTCGCCGCAGCGCGCCGAGATCTCCGACGCCACGCAGTGTAGCCACGCCCTGGTCAGCGGGCCGACGCCGTGCCAGGCGTGCGCGAAGGCCGCGTCCAGCAAACCCAGGGCGTCCGTACGGTTGCCCTCGAACCCCGGCACGAACGCCGCGTGGGCGAGCACGGCTGCGGCGAGCGGATGGTCGCCGCACTCCCGGGTGGCGGACAGGGCCATCCGGTAGAGCCGCGCGGCGGTGGGGCCGTCGTTCAGGTCGAAGAACGCCACCCTCCCCGACAGCAGGGCCGAGCGTGCGGCCGCCTCGGCCAGCGTCTGCCTGACCGCTCCCTCCGGCGCCGCACGCAGCAGGCTCATGCCGAGCCGGGTGTGCGCGACCGACGCCTGGAAGATGTCGTCCGGCGGCGAGGTCCAGTAGAGGGCGGCCTGCTTGTCGACCACCCGGGCGAACGCCTCGGCCGACTCGGCGTCGACCCCGCGCCCGCGTTCCACCGCCGCGGGAAGACGCTCGCCGCCCTCACCGAGGAGCGGGGCGAGCACGCCCGCGCTGAGGAGCCCCCGCAGGAACGTGGAGCGGTCGATGCCTTCTGCGACGATCATGCTCAGCAGCCTCCGTATCTCGTCCACCACCTCCGTGACCGGCCGCATGGCCATCTCGTCGGGGGTGAGCAGTCCCAGCTCGCTCGCGGGCTTGTCGAAAATCGTCACGAGATGCTTGCGGTAGCGCGGATCCGGCCACCGCTCGCCGGTCTCCCACCGCCGCACCGTGTTGGCCGTCAGGCCGGTGTCCTTCTCGTCGCACGACCGCATGGACGTACGGATGCGCTCGCACAGCTCCTCGTAGGACCACCCGCGCTGCAGGCGTTCCCACGCGAGCCGGCGGTTCGGCGGATGGCGGTGGTTGGCCGGCATGTCGCACCCCCAGCACACTGTGTCAGCGTGACACGCTGACACTACGGGAGATTCTGTGTTCGCGTGGCTACTGGCTGTGATTGGACGTCCTCTGGCTGATACTCCAACCGCTCTAAAAGCGCTTAGCTTGGCCCACTTCCGCGAGCAGCCGTTGGAGATGGGTGACATGACCACGTTGGAGGACATCGCACGGGTCCATACCGGCTGGATCATCTGGCGGTCGGACGTCGGCCGTTGGTGGGCGACCAGGCGCGGGCCGGTGGACCTCGACGCGATCCGCATGGGATGCGCGATGACGCTCGACGCCGACGACCCCGAGGCCCTCGACGCCGCTCTGGCCGCTCAGGCCGAGTTGACCGCCGAGTTCGCCGCCGACCCCGCCGCCACCGGGTGACCGGGGGCCGCGGCGCGGTCGGCGGCCGTGCCGGAGACGGTCCCTGATGTAGTGGACGACGTGGACCGCGCAGGCGCCGTTGCCGGCGTCTGCGCGATCGGTGACCATCCGCCCGCCCTCCGCTGTTCAGACGAGGAGATCGGGCCGGAGGACGTCCGCCTGGAGGATGCGCTCGATCTCCTTCTCGTCCGCATTGTGTCCCGTCTGCCGCCGCAGTTCCTTCCGTACGGCGTCGAGGATCACCGGCGTGAGCAGAACTCGGACGAGGGACTTCGGGGCCGTCGCCGCACGGGCCTTCCACAGGTCGTCTATCAGGCGGCGCTTGAACGCCTCCTTGCTGAGGTAGAAGAGCGCGTCGGCCTTCCCACCGAGCCCGCCTTCGTCGAGGAGATCGACCTCCAGGGCCAGGTCGATGACGACAGGGAGGCCGCCTCGGATTCCCGCTTCGGCTGCCATATGAGCCGTCACCGTGGCCCCTTGCTCGGCATCATCACGGACAGGCGCTCCTCCATCGCGTTGATCGTTGTCGCGGGCTGACCCATGCCGATTTCGTGGCGATCGCCGACTGGTTGGCGCAGCTGTAGCCGATTCAGCCGCCCGTGACGCCTTCCGGCCTTCGGGCAGGGGCTTCCCGCTTTAGGTGCATCTCGCTATAGTGCGGATTGCAATAGGGCAAAGGGGGAGTGATGGCGCGGGGACGGGCGGACAGGGACCTGGTCGGGTTGACGGTGCTCGCCCTCCTGTCCGTACGGCCCGCCCACCCCTACGAGCTGCACCGGTTCGTCATCGACACGCACAAGGACTACATCAGCGGCCTGCCACGCAGCCTCTACCACGCGGTCGACCGGCTGGCCCGCGAGGAGCTCATCGCCCCCGTGGAGACCAGCAGGGAGGGCCGCCGGCCGGAGCGTACGGTCTACCGGGTGACCGAGGAGGGACGGGCCGAGTTGAGCACCCGGCTCCGCCGCCTCCTGGAACAGCCGGACGGCGACACCAAGGTCTTCCTGGCCGCGGTGTCGCTGATGGGATGCCTTCCGGTCCCCGAGGCGGAGCGGGCGCTGAGCACCCGCGCCGCCACGCTGGAGGGCGCGATCGTCTCCGCCGACGCGCACATCGCGGCACTCACCGGATCCGGCCTGCCGCGCGTGCTGGTCCTGGAAGTGGAGTACGACCGGGCGATGAAGGCCGCCGAGCTGGAGTGGGTCCGCGCGACCCTCGCCGAGATCCGGTCCGGACAGGTCTCCTGGAGTGCCGATTCGAACACCGGGCAGCTCGACCCGCAGTGATGCGCCGGCCGGATGCGCCAACATCCGGCCGGCGCCGGACCCGACCACCGCGAAGCGGCCGATCAGGGCGGGAGTGTCTGACGAAGGCTGTCCGTCGCGAGCCTGGGCCACGCGTAGCAGGGCATGATTCGTCAGACACGACCTGGCACTCCGAAGGATAGGCGGCTTCGCGGTCGTCCGAGAGGAGCCGTACGACATGTCCGACGACATCCACCGCCTGCTCGACGCGCTGACCGCGGCCTGGAACGACGGAGACGCCGCCGCCTTCGCCGGGCTGTTCACCGAGGACGCCGACTACGTGACGTTCTTCGGGGCCCGCATGGAGGGCCGCCGAGCCATCGAGGACAGCCACCGGGCGCTGTTCGAGGGCCCGCTGAAGGGGTCCCGGCTGGGCGGCCCCGCCACCGCGCCGCCGCTGCGGAAGATCCGCTTCCTCAGCCCGGACGTGGCACTGGTCGTGACCACCGGGGGCTCGGCCCTGCCGGACGGCACGGCCGACCCCGGCCGCGACTCGATCATGACCTTCACCGCGGTCAGGGAGGGCGACGGCTGGCGCTTCGCGTCGTTCCAGAACACGCGGATCGGCACGCCGTGACGTCCGCGGGAACCCTCCTGTGCGAGGTGCGCGGCGTCGTCGAGGCGCCGGTCGAGCGCGTGGCCGGCCTGCTCCTGCGCGTACGGCCGGGGCCGGTGGGGCGTGACAACTGCTTCCCGCTGGCGGAGCACGGCGGGACGCTCACGGGCGGGCCGGACCGGTTCGTGCTCGCCGCGCCCGGCCACACGATGACGGTCGAGGTGGGCCCGGATCTGCTGGCCACGCAGGGCGGCTGGTGGTATCGGGGCGAATACCGCATCGCGCCCGATCCGGCCGGCACGTTGCTGGTGCACCAGGTCCGCAACGTGGCCGAGAGCCTGCGCTGGGGAGTGCCCCTCGTCAACGGGTTCTTCCGGCAGCTCGGGCCGCGGACGCGCGACGGCTTCGCCGTACTGCTCGACCGGGTGGGCGCAGAGCTGGGCTGCCGGGCCCGCCTGCTGGACAGGCGCTGAAGAGGTCCCGGAGTGGATGTGCCCGCGCTACGCGAAGTGACGTCTGTCACATCGCGTGATGTCACGTCTCAGCGATCAGCGGTGTCCTGAGGGCATGACCGAACACAACATGCTCCACAAGGTCGTGGTCATCGGTGGCGGTTACGCCGGAACGCTCGCGGCCAATCGCCTGCGGGCGCGCGATGACGTCGACGTCACCCTGGTCAACCCCCGTCCGGAGTTCGTCGAACGCATCCGGCTGCACCAGTTCGTGGCCCGTACCGGCGACGCCACGATCGACTACGGCACGCTGCTCGGCGAGGGCATCCGCTTGGTCGTCGACAGCGGCACGCGCATCGACACCGCCGCGCGCAGGGTACGGCTGGCGTCGGGTCGTACCTTGGACTACGACTACGTCATCTACGCGGTCGGCAGCACGGCGGCGACACCCTCATCGGTGCCCGGCGCGGCCGAATTCGCGTTCGACATCGCTGAGTTGGAATCCGCGCGGCGGCTGCGCGCCAGGCTGGAGGAGTTGCCCCTCGATGCTCCGGTCACCGTGATCGGCGGCGGGTTGACCGGCATAGAGACGGCCGCCGAGCTGACCGAGCAAGGACGCAGGGTCACGCTGGTGTGCGGCCGCGCCCTGGCGCCGACGTTCAGCGCACCTGGCCGCCGATACATCGCCAAATGGCTGACCCGGCACGGTGTCGCCGTGCTCGAGGCCGCTGCGGTGAGCGAGGTGCGGCCGGACGCGGTCGTCCTTTCCGACGGTTCCGCCGATGGCGGGGTGCGTCCGAGCGCGCTCACCATCTGGACGGCCGGTTTCGGCGTGCCGGCGCTGGCCGCCGCGAGCGGGCTGCGCACCGACGCGCTCGGCCGGCTGCTCACCGACGAGACGCTGACCAGCGTCGACGACGATCGCATCGTCGCGGCCGGCGACGCCGCCGCGCCGTCGGGTCAGCCGCTGCGGATGAGCGGCTACGCCGCCGGGCCGCTCGGGGCACGGGCCGCCGACACCGTGTTGAGCCGGATCGCGGGGACCGAACCGGCGGTGATCGACCTGGCCTTCACGGGAGCGTGCGTCAGCCTCGGCCGGCGCACGGGGATCCGGCAGCTGGCCCGCAAGGACGACACCGCGGTGAACGTCTTCATCGGCGGCCGCGTGGGCGCGGTGATCAAGGAGGTGACCTGCAAGTTCGTGGTGGCGAAGCGGATCCGCCTCGAGGCGCGCAAGCCGGGTTCCATGACCTGGCCCAAGGGCGGCCGGCGTTTTGAGCAGCCGGCCTCCGCCGCGCGGGTGGTCACCTCCCCGTGAGCACCGACGAGCATGCCGAGCGGTTCACCCTGTTGCGGCCGCTGCTGTTCACGATCGTCTACGAGATCCTCGGCTCGGTGACCGAATCCGACGACGTGCTGCAGAACGGCTATCTGCGGTGGGCGGAAGTGGACCTCGCGACGGTGCGGGACACCAAGTCGTATCTGGCACAGCTGGTGACCCGGCAGGCGCTCAACGCCATGCGGACGAGCGCGCGCCGTCGCGAGGACTACATCGGCTCGTGGCTGCCCGAGCCGCTGCTGCTCGACGAGAACGACGCGTCGACCGATGTACTGCTCGCCGAGTCGGTGTCGATGGCGATGCTCGTCCTACTCGAAACGCTCACCCCCGATGAGCGTGCGGTGTTCGTGCTGCGCGAGGTGTTCGGCTTCGAGTACCACGACATCGCCGCGGCGGTGGGCAAATCCGTGGCGACGGTGCGCCAGGTGGCGCACCGCGCTCGCGAGCACGTACGGGCGCGGCGCAAGCGCTTCGAGCCCGCCGACGCCGCCACGACCGCGCGGATCACCGAGCGGTTCATGACCGCGGCGGCCACCGGTGACCTGGAAGGGCTGCTCTCGCTGCTCGCGCCGGACGTCACCTGGACCGCCGACAGCGGCGGCAAGACCACCGCAGCGCGCCGGCCGGTGGTGGGCGCGGAAAAGGTGGCCGCGGTCCTCATGAACCTGTTCCGTCTGGAGCGGCTGGCGGACCTGCGGATCGAGAGGGTCAACTGCAACAACACGCCCGCGATGGTCCTCAGCGGCGAGCGCCTGGAAGGGGTCTTCCTGATCGAGATCGCCGATGGGAAGATCACCAACTTCTACGCCATCCGGAACCCGGACAAACTTCTCGCGGTGGCGGTTCCACGTCAGATCAGCCGGTAGGAGCGGGCGGCAAGCAGGTCGCCATCGCGCATGTCCGTCACGCGGGCCGGGGCCGGCGACCCATGTCCCGAGTTCGATCACGTCGCCGACCGGGACGAACCGGTGACCCTGGAGACCCTCCGCACGGCCTTGATCAGGATCGCCGGGACGGATTACGGCATGCACTCGCCGCGCCGGCTCTCCCGCCACGGCGACGCGGCGCGCCAGGCCGGCCGTTACCGAGAGGGCCGGGTTCTCCTCGCCGGCGACGCCGCGCACATCCACTTCCCGGCGGGCGGTCAGGGCCTGAACACGGGCGTGCAGGACGCGCTCAAGTCACTGAAAGCGATCCCCGGACCGGCCCGGCGGGGGCCGGTCCGGGGACGGCCACTGGGCGTCAGCCCTTCTCCGCGCCCTCGTTCGCGCCGCGTACGAAGTAGCGCTGGAACACCACGAAGATGACGGCCACCGGGATCGTGGCGAGCACGGCGGCGCCCAGCTTGAGCGGATACTGCGTGCCCTTGCCGAGCGAGCCGCTGACCAGGTCGGCGATCCCTCGCGGCAGCGTGAACAGTTCCGGACTCTGCACCGCCACCAGCGTGTGCGCGAACTCGTTCCAACTGCCCTGGAAGGAGATGATCGTCAGGGTGATCAGGGCCGGTCGTGCCATCGGCAGCACCACCGACCAGAAGGTGCGCCACACCCCCGCGCCGTCGATGCGCGCGGCCTCCTCCACGCTCACCGGGACCGACTCGAAGAACTGCTTCATGATGAAGACGCCCGCGGCGTCCACGATCAGGGGCAGGATCAGCGCCGTGTAGCTGTCGTACAGGCCGAACTGGTTGAGCACCAGGAACTTCGGCACGAACAGCACCACGGGCGGCACGGCCATGACCCCGATGACCGCGGAGAACAGCGCCTTGCGGCCCCGGAAGCGGATCCGCGCCAGCGCGTACCCGGCCATCGAGCACAGCAGCACCCGCCCGGCGGTGACCAGGATCGTCACCAGCACCGAGTTGCCCAGCCAGAGGGGCAGGTCGGTGTTGAGGAAGACCTTCTCGTAACCGCTGGTCGTGAAGGGATGGGGGATGGGCGACAGCGCGTTCGCGGCGGCGTCCGGCTCGGTCTTGAACGAGTTCGCGACCTGGATCACGAACGGGTAGAGGAAGACCAGCGCGAAGAAGACCAGCACGAAGTAGCCCGCGAAGGTGGAGGCGAGCGAGCGGGGGTCCCGGCGTTTCACGGTCACGACCTCCTCGTACGGCGGGCGGGGTCCCGGTCGCGCATGATCCACCGTTGGACCAGTGCGAGCACGACGATGATGGCGAACAACACGAACGAGATGGCCGTGCCCGAGCCGTACTCGAAGCTCCGGAAGGCCGTCTGGTACGACAGGAAGGCCGGGGTGAGGGTGGTCTTGGCCGGGTTGCCCTGGCTCATCACGTAGACCTGGTCGAAGACCTGCCAGGTCGCGATGAGGCCGAGCGTCAGCACCAGGAACAGCGTGGGCTTCAGCAGCGGGAGCGTGATGTGCCGGAACCGCTGCCAGCGCCCGGCCCCGTCGAGCATGCCGGCCTCCTCCAGCGTCACCGGGATGTCCTGGAGCGCGGCCAGGAACATCAACATGAACGTTCCAGACGTCGTCCAGACGACCAGCATGATGATCGTGCACATCGCCACGCTCGGCCCCGACAGCCACTCCCACCACGACAGCCCGAACGGCCCGCCGTCCGTCAGCGCCGCCGGCGGATCGGCCGGGTCGACCAGGCCGAGCCCCCCGAGCAGCAGGTGGAGCACGCCCCGCGAGTCGGAGAACCACTGCGGGCCGTCGATCCCGAACAGCTTCAGCAGGCTGGTCACGGCGCCCGAGTTGGCGAAGATGAACAGGAACACGACGCTGATCGCCACCGAGCTGGTGACCGAGGGGAAGAAGAACGCGGCGCGGAAGAACGTCTTCCCCTTCAGCATCCTGGCGTTCACGATCAGGGCGAGGCCCAGCGCCAGGACCGTCTGGGCCGGCACGACGATCGCGACGTAGTAGAAGTTGTTCCGCACGCTGGTCATGAAGTCCTGGCGGGCCAGGCCGTCCTCGGTGAACAGCCGGGTGTAGTTCTCCGTCCCCACGAACGGCACGCCCGAGCGGAACGGGCTGCCCTGGCCGTTCCAGTCGGTGAGGCTGACCCACATCGCCATCAGGATCGGCAGCAGCATGAACAGGCCCAGGATCACCACCACCGGCGCCACGAACAGCCAGCCCGCGATGTTCTCCCGCACGGCGGCGCTCAGCCGGGGGCCGGGCCGCGTGGCCCGTGCGGGTGCGGTGTCGGCCACGGTCACTCCTTCCGGTCGGCGGGGCCCCGGCCGTCACCGGCCGGGGCCCGCTCCGTCTCGCGTCGGCTCTCGCGTCAGCCGAGGGCGGCCTGGGTGTTCTTCTGCAGACGCTCCAGCAGCGCCTTCGGGTCGCTGGAGGTGAGCTTCTGGATGCCGGTGTCGAAGTCGGCCAGGACGCTGTCCATCTTCGGCGCGTTGACCGGGCCCTGGGCGTAGTCGGCGCCGTTCACGAACGGGCCGTCGGCGGGGAACTCCTTGGTGTAGGCGTCCTTGGCCGACTGCCGCGAGGGCATGACGCCGAAGGCCTTGGCGAAGGCCATCTGCTGGTCGACGGTGGTCATCGCCTCGACGAAGTCGATCGCCTGCTGCTTGTACTTGCTCTTGGAGGAGATGCCCCAGCAGTTGGTGAACGACAGGGTGCCCTTGCCCTTGGGCCCGGCCGGGAGCTCGTGCACGCTGTACTTCACGTCGGGGAAGTCGGCCTTCAGGGCGCCCTTGATCCAGTTGCCTTCGATGGTCATCACGGCCTTGCCCTTGCCGAACGCCTCACCGCCCCAGCCCGCGTCGAGCTGGCTGGGGAACTGGGCGAGCTTGTCCTTGAGCAGCGACTGGACGTACTGGAGGGCCTTGAGGTTCTCCGGGGTGTCCGCCGTCGCCTGCTTGCCGTCGGGGCTGGTGATCCAGCCGCCCGCCTGCACCAGGAACGCGCCGACCCGGTCGCGCGTGTCGCCGATCGCGAGCGGCGTGACGCCCTTGGCCTTGAGCTTCTCGCTCACCGCCTTGAGCTGGTCCCAGGTGGTGGGCACGTCGCCCTCGCCGAGCCCGGCCTTGGCCCACAGGTCGTCGTTGATCACCAGGGCGAGGGTGGAGAAGTCCTTCGGCGCGCAGTAGAACTTGCCGTCGTAGGTGAACGTGGTGCGCAGGCTCGGGTAGAAGTCCGACGCCCCGGACAGCTTGTCGGCGTACGGCTCCAGCGCGCCCACGCTCGCGTAGTCGGCGAACCGGGAGGCGTCCACGTAGAACACGTCGGGCGGGTTGTCGCCCGCGAACGCCTGGCCGAGCTGCTGGGCGAGGTCCTGCGCCGGGGTCACGGTCGCCTTCGAGCCCGACTTCTGCGCCCAGGCGGCGGCGGCGTCCTTCACCGCGGTGGTCTCCGCGTCGCCCGAGGAGCCGATGAGGATCTGCAGCTCGGCGGGGCCGCTGCTCTGCTGGGCGGGAGCGGCCGCCTTGTCGTCGTCGAAACCGCTGCCGCAGGCGGCCGAGGCAAGGAGGGCGGCGCAGGCGGCGCCCAGCGCCGCCGTCCGTACGGTTCTGTTCTTCATGAGGATTCCCGATCTTCGTTGAGGGGGACGCGCCGGTTCACGCCGATTGGCGGACGACCAGCGAGGGTTCGAGCAGCACGTTCGCCGGCGCTTCGCCGGGGTCCGCCTGGCCGTCGAGGAGTGTGGTGAGGAGCGCCACGCAGTGCGCGGCGGCCTGCGCCAGCGGCTGGCTCAGGCTGGTCAGGCCGACGGCCTTGGCCACCGGCGTGTCGTCGAAGCCGATCACCGCGACCGGCCGTTCCGCCGCGTCACTGCCGGGCCGCCAGGCGAGGCCGGGGGAGCGGGCGGCGTGCAGCGCGCCGAGCGCGAGCGAGTCGCTGGCGCAGACGAGAGCGGTCACCCCGAGGTCCGACCGCAGCAGGTCGTGGGCGGCCTTCTCGCCGTCGGCCACCCCGTCGCTGGTGGCCCGGCTCAGGCCGGCGGGGTCCACGCCCGCCGCGGCGAGCGTGCGTGACCAGCCCTCGCGGCGGTCGTCGCCGACCCCGGAGCCGGACGGCCAGCCGAGGAAGCCGATCACGCGATGGCCCGCGTCGAGCAGGTGGCGGGTGGCCGCGGCCGTGCCGGCCGCGCCGTCCACGTCCACCCAGGCATGGGAGGCGCCCGCGGAGTCCGCGCTCCAGGGGCGTCCGAAGGTGACGAACGGCACCTTGCGGTCCAGCAGCCAGGCCGTGCGCAGGTCGCCGTGGTGGGTGCTGGTCAGCACGAACGCGTCCGGCTCGTACGCGCCGAGCAGGTCCTCGAACGTGTCGACCTCGGCCTGGTCGTCGTCGGCCGTGTAGAGGAGCACCCGGTAGCCGGAACGTGCCGCCGACTCGGTCAGGCCGTGCAGGAAGCGGTCGAGCACCGAGCCGTTGATGCCGTCCCGGTCGGGCTCGATCCGGATGGCGATCAACCGGGACCGGCCGGTGCGCATCTGGCGGGCCGCCTGGTTGACCCGGTAGCCCAGCTCCTCCACCGCCCGCAGCACCCGCTGCCTGGTCTCCTCGCGGACGACGTCCGGGCTGTTCAGGACGTTCGAGACCGTCTGGCGTGACACGCCGGCGAGCCGGGCCACATCGGCGATCGTCACCTTTTCGGTCATGTCCTGCCCTTCTGGGGGTTTGAACGTTCAAGGAGGAGTAAGGCATGATTAGATCGATCAAAATAAACTGAGTGTTTCGCAATGTGCACCCCCGGCGACCACATGTCAAGGTCAAAGCCGGCGATTCGATCCAGGAGGGCCCATCGGTGCTCGTCGGAGCCACGCCCGGTGCGGGTGGCGAGTTCGCCACCGGCACGGCGTACCGCCTGCAACCGCCACTGCACGAGCTGGTCAGCACCGTCATGGCGCCGACCGGGGCGCTGAGCGGCGCTGACGGCCAGATCCGCCCCTTCGGCGTCCAGGGGCTCTTCCACGCCGATCACCGGGCGCTGTCGCAGGCGACGCTGCTCGTGAACGGCCGCGAGCCCGAGGCGATCGGCCACGTCCACGAGGAGGCCGGGCGCACCCGGTTCGTCTCGCTCGCCCGCTGGCTCGGCGACCCCCACCCCGACCCCACCGTGCGGCTCGAACGCGTCCGCGAGGTCGGCGCGTACGGCATGAGCGAGCGCGTGGAGATCACCTCCACCGCCTCCGTCGCCGTGACCGCCTCGGTCACGGTCGAGCTGGGCTGCGACTTCGCGCCGATCGAGGTCGTCAAGTCGGGCGGCGACACCGCGCCGGCCGAGCCCGACGGCCCCCATACGGGTCCCGGCGGCCTGTCGTGGCGGAGCGGCGGCATCCGGGTCACGGCCGTGGGCGAGGACGCCCGCTCGGAGACCGCCGACGGCACCCGGTTGCGCTGGGAGCTGAGCCTGCCGCCGGGCGGGTCGGCGACGCTGCGCTGGGAGGTCGTCGTGGACGACCCCGCCGCCGTCGTCGTCACGCCGGCCAGGACGCTGGAGTGGACCAGGCCCGAGGTCACCGCCGCCGACCGGCGGCTGACCCGGTTGCTGAACCAGTCACTGGAGGACCTGCGGTCGCTGCGGCTCGCGGAGGCCGGCGCCCCCGGCGACACCTTCCTCGGCGCCGGCGTGCCCTGGTTCCTCACGCTCTTCGGGCGCGACAGCCTGTGGGCCGCCCGGATGCTGCTGCCGCTCGGCACCGACCTCGCCGCCGGCACGCTGCGGGTGCTCGCGCGCCGGCAGGGTACGCGGGTGGACCCCACCTCGGGCGAGGCGCCGGGGAAGATCATGCACGAGCTGCGGCGGCACGAGTTCACCGTCGAGGGCAACGGCCTCCGGCTGCCCGCGGCCTACTACGGCACGATCGACGCCACTCCCCTGTGGATCAGTCTCCTGCACGACGCCTGGCGGTGGGGGATGCCCGAGCGCGAGGTCGCGGCGCTGCTGCCGAACATGGAGGCCGCGCTCGGCTGGCTCGCCGACTTCGCCGACCCCGACGGCGACGGGTTCGTGGAGTACATCGACACCTCCGACCGCGGCCTGGCCAACCAGGGCTGGAAGGACTCCGGCGACTCCATCCGGTTCCGCGACGGCAGCCAGGCCAAGCCGCCGATCGCGCTCGTCGAGGTGCAGGGCTACGCGTACGAGGCGGCGAGGAACGCGGCGTCGCTGCTGCAGGCGTTCGGCCGGCCCGGCGCGGGCCGGTGGAACGAGCACGCCGACGCGCTGGCCGAGCGGTTCCGCGCCCGGTTCTGGGTGGACGGCCCGCACGGGCGCTTCCCCGCGCTCGCGCTCGACACCGACAAGCGGCCGGTGGACGCGCTCACCAGCAACATCGGCCACCTGCTCGGCACCGGCCTGCTGTCGGAGGAGGAGTCGGCCCAGGTCGCGAAGCTGCTGGCCGCCCCGATGATGAGCGGCGGCTACGGGCTGCGCACGATGTCGTCCGGCGACGGCGGCTTCAGCCCGCTGTCCTACCACTGCGGCTCGATCTGGGCGCACGACACCGCCATCGTGCTCGCCGGGCTGGCCAGGGCCGGGTTCGCCGCGCAGGCGGCCGGGCTCGCCGAAGGGCTGCTCGCGGCGGGGGAGGCGTTCGGCTACCGGCTGCCCGAGCTGTACGCCGGGGACAGCGCCGGCCCGCGCCCCGGCCTCGGCAGGCCCATGCCCTACCCGGCGGCCTGCCGGCCCCAGGCGTGGTCGGCCGCGGCGGCCGTGACGATCGCGCACGCCGCGCTCGGCCTGTACCCCGACGTGCCGGCGGGGCGGGTGCTGCTGCGGCCCATGGCCGGGGCGCCGCTTGGTGCGCTGTCGGCCCGGGGACTGCGGGTGGCGGGCGCGGAGGTGAGCGTCGCCGTGGACGCGGCGGGCCACGCCACCGTCACCGGCCTGCCGCCGGGTCTCGACCTCGACGTGCGGTGACGAGTTCGGTCGATCCGAAGGGCCTGGATCCGCTGCTTTCGTCCCGGAGGTAGGGGCGAAAGCAGGGATTCATGTTGACATCGTTGTTCCGTGAAGAGAGCATTGCTCTCGAAACGGAGCGATGACCAGGCTCCGTTCGTCGTGCCCGACGATGGGAGCCGCCATGACATCCGTCCTGCCTGCCCGTGCCCGGCTGACCGGCCTGTCCTTTCTCGGAGCCGGGATCTTGTTCGTCCTGTATCCCGTGGTCCGGCCGTACTCCGACGAGACCTCGCTGTCCGGGGCCGCCGCGATGGCGTCGCCGGCCTGGGTGGCGGCGCACCTGTTCGCGGTGGCCGGGTTCGTCCTGCTCGCGCTGGGAGTGCTCGGGCTGCACCTGCTGCTGGACCCGGCGCTGGATCGTCCGCTCGCTCTGCGTGCCACCGTGGTGACGTGGATCGGCGCCGGACTGACCCTGCCGTACTATGGTGCGGAGGTCTTCGGGCTGAACGTCATCGCCGCGAGGGCGGTGCGGGACGGCGACGCGTCACTGCTGGCGCTGGCCGACGAGTTCCGGTTCGGCCCGGCGGCGGTCACGATGTTCGTGGCCGGGCTCGCGTTGCTCGGCCTCGGCGCGGTGCTGGCCGCCGTCGCCGCCGGTCGGTCGGGGATGCTCCCCCGGTGGAGCGCCGCTCCGCTCGCTGCGGGGTTTCTGCTGTTCATCCCTCAGTTCTTCGGCACTCCCGAGATCCGCATCGCCCATGGCGTGTTGATCGCACTCGGTGCGGTGTGGCTGGCGGTGGCGGTGTGGCGCTTGGGGCGGCGCTCCCTCGCGCTCGCGACATGATCGAATAACTGTTCTAATATGCTGGCCTTATGACGGCTTTTCAGGCTTCGCTGCTGGATTGGGGCGAGGATGTTCACGTCGGCCCGCTCGGTTCGTCGGTGCGGCGCACTCCCCTGGAGCGCGGCGCCTGGATCGACGTCCGGCCGCACTGGATCGAGGGGGCCGACGCGCTCTTCGAACGCCTGCTTGAGGCGGTGCCGTGGCACGCCGAGCGCAGGCACATGTACGACCGGGTCGTGGACGTGCCCCGCCTGCTGAAGTTCTACGACGAGGACGAGGAGCTTCCCGACCCGGTGCTGGCCCAGGCGAAGGACGCGCTCAACGCCCACTACCAGGAGGAGCTCGGCGAGCCGTTCCGCACGGCCGGGATGTGCCTCTACCGCGACGGCAGGGACAGCGTCGCCTGGCACGGCGACACCATCGGGCGGGGGAGCACGCAGGACACCATGGTCGCGATCGTGTCGGTCGGCACGCCGCGCCCGCTGCTGCTGCGCCCTCGCGGCGGGGGCGGCCCGACGTTGCGGCACGAGCTGGGCCACGGCGACCTCATCGTCATGGGCGGGAGCTGCCAGCGCACCTGGGAGCACGCGATCCCGAAGTCGGCCACGGTGATCGGCGCCCGCATCAGCGTCCAGTTCCGCCCGAGAGGCGTACGGTGACGGCACCCTTCGCGGCGGGGTGCCGCCTGCCGGCATCCGCTATGAGCCGCGTCCCGTAGGCGGCGTCAGCCGGGTCCGCCCGCTCCGACCTTCTCGGCCTTGTCGGCCCGCCTCCCGCCGGCCTGCGGCTTGCGCTGCCCGCGGGCGGCCGGTGCCGACAGGGCGGTGACGAGCACGAGCAGCCCGCAGGCGGCGACCATGAGCCAGCCGGGACGCGACGCCTGCGCGAGCCGCGCCGCCGGGGTGTCGGCGATCATGCTTCCCGCGACGGCGATGCCGAGGGCCGCGCCGATCTGGCGGGCGCTGGAGGTGAATCCGCCGGCGACACCGGCGCGGGCGGGCGGCAGGCCGCTGACCGCGGTGTTGGTGATCGGGGCGTTCGCGAACCCGAACGCGGCCCCGACGAGCAGGTAGGCCAGCGACAGCAGCCGGAGGTCGGTGTGGTCGCCGACGCCCACCAGGCACAGGCCGCCGGTCGCGAGCAAAGCGCCCGCGAGCAGCAGCGGCGGGCGCGCGCCGAAACGCCCGACGAGCACTCCGGAGAGCGGTGCGCACACGGTCGCGGCCAGGGCCATCGGGAGCGTGACGACCCCCGCGGCGATGGGGGTCATGCCCCGGGCGTGCTGGAGGTAGAGGGTGTTGAGCAGCAGCGTCGCGTTGAGCGCGACGAACACCACGACCGCGCCGGCGACGGCGGCGGCGAAGGGCGGGTGGCGGAACAGCCGCGGATCCACCAGCGGCTCCCTCCGCCGCGACTCGACCCACCCGAAGGCGGTGGCGGAGACGGCGACGACCGCGTAGCCCGCGACGGCCGCGGGCGACCCCCACCCGACACGTGGTCCCTCGATCAGCACGGCTACCGAGGAACCGACCGTGACGGTCAGCAGCGCCTGCCCCGGGACGTCCAGCCGGCGCGGCCGCTCCGCGCGGGACTCCGGGACGAAGAGCGCGGTCAGCGCCAGCGCCACCGCGACGACCGGCACGTTGACCCAGAAGACCGACCGCCACCCGGCGGCCGAGACGAGAGCGCCGCCCGCGACGGGCCCGGCGGCCATGCTGACGCCGAAGACCGCCGCCCACACCCCGATGGCCCGGGCCCGCTCCTTCGGCTCGGTGATCACGTTGACGACGATCGCGAGCGCGACCGGGCTGAGCATCGAGCCGCCGACACCCTGCACCACGCGGGCCGCCACCAGGACGCCGACGGACGGCGCGAGCGCGCACGCCACGGACGCGGCGCCGAACACGACCAGCCCGAGCCGGAACACGCGCCGCCGTCCCAGGCGGTCGGCCAGTGCGCCCGACGAGATCAGCAGGCTGGCCAGCACGAGCGTGTACGCGTCGACCGTCCACTCCAGTTCGCGGGTGCCGACCCGCAGGCCGGCCCCGATCGACGGCAGCCCGACGTTCACGATCGTCGTGTCCAGCCCGACCAGGAACAGGCTCAGACAGCAGATCGCCAGCACCGTCCAGCGTCTGCGCGAGGTTTCCATGGATGCTCCTTAAGACGCACGAGGATTCGCGACAAACTGTCGGGCCGAGAGGAGCCGCCGGAACAGGAAGTTTGCGATAACCGCAAAATCCGGCCACGCTGGCAGGCGTGGACGCCGAACTGGAGCAGACGCTCGCCTCGATCGGGCCCCGGCTGCGGGCGCTTCGCCGTGACCGCGGCATGACCCTGGAGGCGCTGTCGGCGGCGACCGGCATTTCGGTGAGTGGCCTGTCGCGGCTGGAGTCCGGCAAGAGGCGCCCCACCCTCGAACTCCTGATCCCGATCGCGCGGGCACACCGCGTCGCGCTGGACCAGCTCATCGCCGCCCCGGCGACCGGCGACCCGAGGGTCCACCTGACCCCGGTGCGGCACCGCAAGCGCGACGGGACCGTCATCGTGCCGCTGACGCGCTATCCGGGCCGCCTCCAGGTCTTCAAGCAGGTCATCGCCCCGGGCCCGCGCAGGCTCGTCACGCACGCCGGGTACGAATGGCTGCTCGTTCTCGCGGGAGAACTGCTGCTCGTGCTCGGGGACCGCGAGCTCACGCTCGGACCCGGCGAGGTGGCCGAGTTCGACACGGCCGAGCCGCACTGGTTCGGCCCGCGTGGCGAGCGCTCCGTCGAGATCCTCCACATCTTCGGCCCGCGCGGGGACAAGACGCGCGTGCGTGCTCGCCCGGCTCAACCGCCCGGCTGAGCGCCGCCCCCCCTGTGCCGACCACCCCCGCCCCAGCCGCTCCGCCCTGTGCCGACCACCCGCCCGGCTGAGCGCCGCCCCCTGCCTGCGCCGTTGACATGTGCGGTTTGCTGGTAGTCCTTGAGTAAGGCCGCGGCAAAGGACCGGCCCAGTCGCGCAAGAAAGGCCACGCATGATCCCGCACCCCTACGTCCCCGCCCCCGCTCGATACGACGACATGCGGTACCGGCGCAGCGGAAGGAGTGGCGTGCTGCTTCCCGAGATCTCCCTCGGGCTGTGGCACAACTTCGGCGACGGCCACCCGCTCGACGTGCAGCGCGCCGTCCTGCGCCGGGCCTTCGACCTCGGCATCACCCACTTCGACCTGGCCAACAACTACGGCCCGCCGTACGGCTCGGCGGAGGAGAACTTCGGCCGCCACCTGCGCGCGGACTTCCGGCCCTACCGCGACGAGCTGTTCATCTCGACGAAGGCGGGCTACGACATGTGGCCCGGGCCGTACGGCGAGTGGGGGTCGCGCAAGTATCTGCTGGCGAGCCTCGATCGGTCGCTGAGCCGGATGGGCCTCGACTACGTCGACGTCTTCTACTCCCACCGGCCCGACCCGGACACCCCGATCGAGGAGACGATGGGCGCCCTCGACACGGCGGTGCGCTCCGGCAAGGCGCTCTACGTGGGCATCTCGAACTACTCGGCCGAGCAGACCGAGCGGGCCGCCGCCGTGCTGCGCGAGCTGGGCACCCCGCTCCTGATCCACCAGCCGCGCTACTCCATGCTGGACCGCTGGGTGGAGGACGGCCTGCTGGACACGCTGGAGCGGGCCGGGGCGGGATGCATCGCCTACTCGCCGCTGGCCCAGGGCCTGCTCACCGGGCGCTACCTCGACGGCGAGGTGCCGGCCGACTCGCGGATGGCGATCGGCCACTTCCTGAAGCGCGACCGGCTCACCCCTGAACTGCTGGAGACCCTGCGCGGCCTCAACAAGATCGCCCAGGAGCGCGGCCAGTCGCTCGCGCAGCTCGCACTGGCGTGGATCCTGCGCGATCGGCGGGTCACGTCCGTGCTGGTCGGGGCGAGCTCGGTCGAGCAGCTCGAACAGAACGTCGCCGCCCTGGCCGCGCCCCCGCTCACCGCCGAGGAGCTGTCCGAGATCGAGAGCCTGCTGTAGGCCATGCGGACGCGGTCCCGGGGCCGGCACGCGTGCGCCGCCCCGGCCGTCCGCGTCAGGAGAACGCGTCGACGCCGGTGAGCTCGCACGACAGGTCCCAGAGCCGGGACGCCTCCTCCGGGTCGATCGCCCACGGCTTGACCCCTCCGCTCTTCATGTCGTCGGCCGTGGCGACCTCGGCGACGTCGCAGTCCTGGCAGTAGACCCCGCCGTGCTCCGCGAGCAGGGGAGAGGTCGCCGCCCAGACCGTCGTGGCCGCGCCCTGCTCCGGGGTCTTGAAGCCCTCCGCCGCCGTGCCGTCGGGAGAGATCCAGCCCAGGGCGATCTGCTCCTCGCGGGGGATGTGCCGCTGGAGGGGAGTGAGGATCTCGCCCGGGTGCAGGGAGAAGGCCCGTACGCCGGAGGCCGCCCCGAGCGCGTCGAGACGCACGGCGAACAGGATGTTCGCCGTCTTCGACTGGCCGTAGGCCAGCCACCTGTCGTACCCGTCGCGGAAGTGGATGTCGTTCCATCGGATCCCGGTCGCGAAGTGGGCGGCGGAGGACACCGACACCACCCGCGACCCTCCGGGGGCCAGGGCCGGGCGGAGGCGGTTGACGAGGGCGAAGTGACCGAGGTGGTTGACCGCGAAGTGGGCCTCCCACCCGGGACCGACGCGGGTCTCCGGGCAGGCCATGATGCCCGCGTTGGCGATGAGGATGTCGATGGTCCTGCCGGTCTCCACAAGCGTCTCCGCGAACACGCGAACGCTGTGCAGGTCCGCCAGGTCGAGTTCGCGGGTCTCCGTGCCCGGGATGTCGCGCAGCGCC
Organism: Microbispora siamensis; assembly: GCF_016863095.1. Lineage (GTDB taxonomy): Bacteria > Actinomycetota > Actinomycetes > Streptosporangiales > Streptosporangiaceae > Microbispora > Microbispora siamensis. The sequence continues at coordinate 349,942 of NZ_BOOF01000004.1, forward strand.
TCCTTCGCCGCCGCCGGCCTGCGCGCGGGGACGATCACCTGAGCTCCCGCCGCGCTCAGCGCCCGCGTCGTCTCCAGGCCGAGCCCGGAGTAGCCCCCGGTGACCAGGGCCGTCCGCCCGGACAGATCGATTCCCGCGAGCACCTCACGCGCGGTGCTGCGGGCACCGAAACCACTGCCGATCCTGTGCTGGCCGATCTCGTGCTGTGTCGTCATGAGAAGGACGCTAGGAACTGGAGCGTGCTCCAGGTCAAGCCGTACGATCCGCGGCGTGCGGGGCGGCGGGTCAGTCGACCTCGGCGCTGCCGTTCACGCGCAGCTTGCGGCGGGCCCGCTCGTAGAAGGTGGTCGTCCCGAGCCGCACCACGCGGGCGGCGGCGCGCAGCGCGGTCACCGTGAGCCGGTCGCCGGGACACAAGTGGCCGCCGATGGTGCCGTCGACCTCCAGCGCGAGCTGCCCGCTGGTCGGGAGCACGTCGAGCGTCACCTCCTCGTCCGCCGACAGGACCAGCGCCCGGTTGAACGCCGAGTGGGCGGCGGCCGGGACGACGAGGAAACCCTCGACGGTGGGGGAGACGATCGGGCCGCCCGCCGAGAAGCTGTACGCGGTGGACCCGGTGGAGGTGGAGACGATCACGGCGTCGGCGGCGTACCGGACGAACGGCTCGCCGTAGACCGAGACGGACACGGCCGCGAGCCCGTCGCCGGGGATACGGACGAGGGCGATGTCGTTGAACGCGGTCACCATACGGCCGTCGTGGCTGGTCGCCCGGACCGCCATGCGCGGCTCGACCGTGTATCTGTGCTCGTCGATGGCGGACAGCGCGGGCGCCAGCTCGTCCACGTCGATCTCGGCGAGGAAGCCGAGCCGCCCGAGGTTGACCCCGAGGACGGGGGTCGGCCGCCCGGCGATCAGGCGCATCGTGCGCAGCATCGTGCCGTCGCCGCCGAGGCTGACGAGCAGGTCGGACCGCCTGACCAGGGTCGGGGCGTCCACCGCGATCGCGCTGCAGTCGATGCGGCCGACCTCGTCGGGCAGCCCGAGCACCGTGCAGTCCCGCTTGCGCGCCCACTCGACGATCGTGTCGATCGCCTCCTTGGAGTCGCGTTGCGGGTGCAGGACGAGACCCACGGTGCTGACCATGCCCATGCCCACACTGTACGGCCAGGCCGTACGGATGGCCTTATCGAACGGGCTCCCGCGTCGCCTGGTCCACCGGCAGGTAGACCCGGAACCGGGTGTCGCCGGGACGCGAGTCCACCCTGATGTCCCCGTGGTGCTTGTTGACCACGATCCGATAGGAGATGTCCAGGCCCAGGCCGGTGCCCTCGCCGACGGGCTTGGTGGTGAAGAACGGCTCGAAGATGCGGGGCCGGACCTCGGGCGGGATGCCGGGGCCGGTGTCGCCGACCTCCACGATCAGGTGGCCGTCCTTGCGCCGGGTGCGGAGGGTCAGCGTGCCCGTGCCGTCCATCGCGCCGAGCGCGTTGTCGATGAGGTTGGTCCACACCTGGTTCAGCTCCGCCGCGTACGCCGGGATGGGCGGCAGCGACCTGTCGTACTCCTTGACCGTGCGGACGCCCTCGGGGATCTTGCCGTGCAGCATGGTCAGCGTGGCGTCGAGCAGATCGTGCACGTCGACGATCTGGTGCGGGGCACGGTCGAGCTGGGAGTACTGCTTGGCGGCGGCGACCAGGCCGGAGATCCGGTTGACCGCGTCGTCGATCTCGCACATCAGCAGTTCGGTGTCCACCGTGTAGGTGAGCCACCGGACCGCGGCCTCCAGGTTCTCCTCGCCCACCGCCCCGGCGATCTGGTCCAGCCAGGCCGCGTCGAGGCCGCCGGCCACCAGCGTCGCCGCCAGGTCCCAGCCGCCGACGATGTCGTGGTCGTCCAGCCAGTCGGCGACCGCGTCCTCGGCGTCGGAGCGCGCCAGCGGCGTGAGGTCGGGGGCGGAGGCCGACCGCTTGACCGCGTCCTCCTGGAGCTCCACCAGGTCGTGCAGCTGACTGCCGTCCAGCCGCCCGTCGGCGATCATGGCGAGCTTGTGCCGCATGCCCGCCACCCGCTCGCGCAGCGCCGACGTCGCCCGTACGGCGGCGGCCGCGGGGTTGTTCAGCTCGTGCGTCAGGCCGGCCGACAGCGAGCCGAGCGCGAGCAGCCGCTCCCGCTCGCCGACGATCGTCTGGGTGGCGCGCATGCCGAGGAACAGCCCCTCGAGCAGGTGCATCGCCATCGGGAACCACTCGCGCACGCAGGCCCCGATCACCTCGGCCGGGAGCACGAAGAACTCGGCGTCGGTGACCGCGGTCAGCGTGTTCATGTAGAGCTGGGAGAATTCCCCCGTGATGTACGCCTGGGTGGCGCCGCCGTACACCCCGCGCTGGTCGGTGCGGCTCACCTCGACCTCGTCGCCCTGCACCCGCCTGCTCATCGCGACCGTGCCGCGCAGCAGCACGAAGAAGCAGGTGGCGGGGTCGCCCTCCTGGTAGACGCGGGTCCCGGGGAGCCGCCGCTCCACCCGGCCCGCCTCCGACAGGCGGGCGAGCTGCGCGTCGTCCAGCGCCTCGAACAGGAACAGGGTGCGCAGCTCGTCAGGCGACAGTGTCGGCTCACTCGGGTGGTCGGTCATCGAGCCTCCAGATAACGGTGGACGAGCGAGACCGCCATCGCGCCCTCGCCCACGGCCGAGGCCACGCGCTTGACCGATCCGGCCCGCACGTCGCCCGCCGCGAAGACGCCGGGCATGCTCGACTCCAGGTGATAGGGGTCCCTGGACGGCGTCCATCCGGCCGGGCGGCGGCCGTCCGCGAGCAGGTCGGACCCGGTCAGCACGTAGCCGCCTGCGTCGCGGGCGACCACGTCGCCGAGCCAGTCGGTGCGCGGTTCCGCCCCGATGAAGACGAACAGCCACGAGGCCGGGACGGCGGTCGTCAGGCCGGTCCGCCCGTCGCACAGGATCAGGCGCTCCAGATGGTCGCGGCCCTCGCCGCCGACCACCTGCGTGCGCGGATGGACCTCGATCGACGGAATGGCCTCGATCTGATCGATCAAATACCGCGACATCGACCGGGTGAGGTCCTCTCCCCGGATGAGCATGTGCACCTTCCGGGCGTACCGGGAGAAGTACACCGCCGCCTGCCCGGCCGAGTTCGCCCCGCCCACGATGTAGACCTCTTCCCCGGCGCAGCTCGGGGCCTCGGTGGCGGCGGCTCCGTAGAAGACGCCCCGGCCGGTCAGGTCGGCCAGGCCGGGCGCGTCCAGGAGCCGGTAGGACACGCCGGTCGCCAGCACGACCGTGTGCGCCGTCACGGCGGTGCCGTCGCCGAAGTGCAGCAGGGTGGCCGAACCGTTCCTTTCGAGGCCGACGACCTCCCGGGTGGTGAGCAGTTCGGTGTTGAACTTCAGCGCCTGCCTGCGGGCGCGGTCGGTGAGCTGGGCGCCGGAGACCCCGTCGGGGAAGCCCAGGTAGTTCTCGATCCGGCTGCTCTGCCCGGCCTGGCCGCCGGTGGCCCGCTGCTCCACGAGCAGGGTGCGCAGTCCCTCCGACGCGCCGTACACCGCGGCGCCGAGGCCGGCGGGGCCCGCGCCGATCACGGCGAGGTCGTAGAGGTCCGAGGCCGGCGTGGTGGCCATGCCGACGTGCGCGGCGAGATCGGCCTCCGTGGGCCGCGCCAGGGCCTTGCCGTCCGTGGTGATCACCACCGGCACGTCCGCCTCGCTCATCCCGGCGGCGGTCAGCAGGCGTACGCCCTCGGCCTCGTCGGCCCGCAGCCAGCGGTACGGCACGAGGTTGCGGGCCAGGAAGTCGCGCACCGTGAACGACTGCGCCGACCAGCGATGTGCCACGACCTTGGTCTCCGGCATCGTCACCGCGGGGGTGGCGAGCCAGGACTCCAGCAGCGCGTCCAGCACCGGGTAGAGCTTCTCCTCCGGCGGGTTCCACGGCTTGAGCAGGTAGTGGTCGAGGTCGACGATGTTGATCGCGTTGATGGCCGCGTCGGTGTCCGCGTACGCGGTCAGCAGCACCCTGCGCGCCAGCGGGAAGATGTCCATGGCGGCCTCGAGGAACTCGATGCCGTTCATCTGGGGCATCCGGTAGTCGGCCAGCATGACGGCGACCTGCTCGCCGCGCAGCTTGATCTCGCGCAGCGCGTCGAGCGCGCTGGGGCCGGACTCGGCCCGGATCACCCGGTAGCGGTCGCCGTATCGGCGGCGTACGTCACGAGCCACGGCCCGGGAGACGGAAGGGTCGTCATCGACGGTGAGGATCGCGGCATTCTGCACAACTCACACGGTACTGGCGGATCTTCCCTGATCGGCACTCCCGGGACATAGGTCCCACGGTAGGGGGACGTTCGCCGGTCGCCCCGCCGCCGATCGTGGCCAAGGCTGGGGAAGACGAAGGAGGGCGCCATGCCGATGACCGTCCGCGACGTCATGAACAGGTTCGTGGTCGCCGTCGAGGCGACGGCCTCGTTCACCGACGTGGTCACCGCGATGTGCCGGTTCCACGTCGGGGCCGTCCCGGTCGTGGACGGGGACCGGCGCGTGCTCGGCATGGTGAGCGACGACGACCTGCTGCTCAAGGACCTCGACCGGCGGCCCGGCGACCTGCTCATCGAGGGGCCGTTCCGCCGCAGGGAGCGCAGGAAGGCGAGCGGCCGCACCGCCGCCCAGATCATGAGCAGCCCCGCGATCACCGTCACCGAGGACACCCCGCTGCGGCGGGCGGCCTGTCTGATGCACCGCAACAGGATCAAGGAACTGCCGGTGGTGGACGGGCAGACCGGTCGCATCACCGGGCTGGTCAAACAGTCCGACCTGATCAGAGCGTTCTGCCGGCCCCCGGAGGACCTCCGCGACGACGTCATCGAGGTGGTGTCGCGCTACTCCCGGCAGTGCGCCGTACGGGTCGAGGACGGGATCGTCCACCTCGACGGCGGCGTGGAGCGGCGTTCCCAGCTCTGCGCCCTGATCGAGGAGGTCTGGCAGGTGGACGGCGTGGTGGACGTCGACTCCTTCATCTCCTACGAGACGGACGACGTGGACCGGGCGGTCTCCGCGGGCGCGCCCCGGCGGGCCGGCCCGGCGGAAGGCGGGAAGGACCGATGAGCGTCGAGACCACGACCGCGTCCGAGGTGATGACCCGGACGCTCGTCACGGTGGAGCCGGACGAGTCGCCGCTGATGGCCTGGGAGCTGATGTGGCGGGCCGGCGTGCACCACCTCCCGGTCGTGGACGCCCGCTGCCGGCTCGTCGGCGTGCTCGGGCGGGAGGACGTCGCCGCGCACTGGTCGGGCGGCCCCGCCGAGCAGTCCCGGACGGCGGTGCGCACGCTCGTGCAGGGGCGGCGCTGTCCCCGGGTCGCCCCGGACGCCCCGCTGTCCGAGGTGGCCGCGCTGATGGCCGACGCCGACTGCGGCGCGGTCTGCGTGCTCGGGCCGGACGAGATCCTGCGGGGCCTGGTCACCACCACCGACGTGCTGATGGCGCTGGCCGGGAGGACGGCGCGTCCGGCGGAAGACGTGGTGGACGTGAAAGGCGGCCTGTTCCACCTGGAGCCGGTGCCGTCCGTCACCCGTCCATGAGCAGGACGGCGGCCCCTCCGACGCGGTCGGCGGCCAGGTCGGCCAGGGCCTGGTCGGCGGCGTCGAAGGAGTAGAGCGTCGTCGTGACCCGCGGGTGGTGGAGGGCCGCCAGCCGCAGGAACTCCCGCCCGTCGTCGCGGGTGTTGGCCGTGACGCTGCGCAGCGTCCGCTCCTGGAACAGATGGCGCTGGTAGTTCAGCACCGGGATGTCGGTGAGGTGGATCCCCGCCACCGCGAGTGTGCCGCCCCGGTCGAGCGCGGCCAGCGCGACCGGCACGAGGTCGCCCACCGGGGCGAACAGGATGGCCGCGTCCAGGGGTTCCGGCGGCGGGTCGGCGCTGCCCGCGGCGGAGGCCGCGCCCAGCCGGAGCGCGAGCTCCCTGGCCGCCGCGGACCTCGTCATCACGTGCACGGTCGCGCCCTCGGCGATCGCGATCTGGGCGGTCAGATGGGCCGAGGCGCCGAACCCGTAGATCCCGAGCCGCCCGCTCGGGGGCAGGTCGGCGCGGACCAGCGCGCGATATCCGATGATCCCCGCGCACAGCAGCGGGGCGAGCGTCTCGGCCGGGGTGTCCGCGGGCAGCGGGTAGACGTACGCCGCGGGGGCGGTCAGCAGTTCCGCGTACCCGCCGTCGGCGTCCCAGCCGGTGTAGGTGGACGCGGGGCACAGGTTCTCCGCGCCGTGCAGGCAGTAGCGGCACCGGCCGCAGGTCGAGCGCAGCCAGGCCACCCCCACGCGGGTGCCCACCGGCGGCCCCGCCGTGTCCGGGCCGAGCCCCGCCACCCGCCCCACGACCTCGTGCCCGGGAACCGTACGGGGGCGCCTCGGGGGGAGGTCGCCCTCGGCGAGGTGCAGGTCGGTGCGGCAGACCGCGCACGCCTCGACGCGGACCAGCAGTTCCCCCGGCCCGGGCACGGGGTCCGGCAGCACGGCCCGTTCCAGCGGTCGCGTCGCGACGGGCCCCGGCCGGGCCACGACCCAGGCGTCCATCAGGCGTGCCGGATGCGCCGGCCGCTGACCTCGTTGGGCGAGATCCGGATGTAGAGCGGACGGTCGCCGCCCGCCCACGACTCCACGGCGTTCTTGTTCACGTCGCCGGTGATGTGGTGGGCCCCGCCGCGTACGAGCACGCTCCAGCCCTCCCGGGTGCTCTCGTCGATGTGGTCCACCTCGAAGGCCACCATGAAGTCGGCCCCCTCGATCCCCGTGCGCAGGTCGGCGTCCATCGGGCCGCCGAGAGCGGTGCGGAACAAGACGGCGCCCTGCTCGATCGTGTAGTTGACCGGCAGGATCACGGGCCCGGCCGGGTTGTTGAAGGCGACCCTGCCCACACCGCCCGGCGAGATCAGCCGCAGGCACTCCTCGCGGTCGAGCTTGTCCAGGCGCGGCATGCCGGCGGGAGCCGTGTCTTCAGTCATGCGAACCTCCACGATGATCCTCAACGGGCGTCGGCGGCCAGTCTGCCGTTCCCGTCCCTCCGGCGGCACCGACGTCCGTCGCTCGGCGGAGGGACTAAGGGCCCGGGAAGCCTTGGCCGCCGCTTGCCGTAATCCATCCCCAACCGCATGCCCCGAATGGGCACGACCGTCACGTGGAAGTGCTGAGCAGCCGCATACTCCTGCGATCGGCCGACCGGACCGCGAGCCGCCGTTTCTACCGGGACGTCCTGGGCCTGGCCGTCAACCGGGAGTTCGGCCCGGTAGAGGACCCCGGGGTGGTGTTCTTCCTGGGGCAGGGGTTCGTCGAGGTCTCGCCGCGCACCGGCGACGTACGGGAGGGGCCGGCCATCTGGTTGCAGGTGCGCGACGTGCAGAGGGAGCACGACCGGCTGGTGGAGGCCGGGGTGCGGGTGTCCCGCCCGCCCCGGCTGGAGCCGTGGGGGCTGGTGGAGATGTGGATCGAGGACCCCGACGGCCTGCCGATCGTGCTGGTCGAGATTCCCGAGGGCCACCCGCTGCGGCGCGACCACCGTTCCTTCACGCCGCGCCCCGCCTGAACCCGTCTCCGGCCGCCCGAGCGGCTGCGGTGCTGTTGAATTGAAGAATTCTTCACATTACGAATATGCTGGCTCCGCCGACGGAGGAGAGGACGACATGCACGAGTTCACGGCGGAGCTGCGCGCCCGGCTCGCGGAGGTGCGCGAGGAACTGCGGCGGGCGCGGGAGAGCGGCGACGAGCACGGCGTCCAGGTCGCCTCGGGCCGTCTCGACAACCTGAACCGCCTGGCCGCCGATCACGGGATCAGCCCGGAGGCGGCGGGAGAGGCGGAGTGACCCCGATGCCCGTCCCGCTCTACCAAGCCAAGGCCGACTTCTTCCGCACCCTGGGACATCCGGTGCGCATCCGCGTGCTCGAACTTCTGCGGGACGGCCCCCGCCCGGTCCGCGAATTGCTCAACGAGATCGAGGTGGAGGCGTCGAACCTGTCCCAGCAGCTCGCCGTGCTGCGCCGCACAGGCCTGGTCAGCGCGGTCAGGGAGGGCGGCACGGTGGTCTACTCGCTGGCCACCCCCGACGTCGTGGACCTGCTCGCGGCGGCCCGGCGGATCCTCACCGATATGATCACCGGCCAGGGCGAGCTGCTGGCCGAGCTCCAGGCGGAGGCGGCCGAGTGACCGGCGCGGCCAGGCGGCTGTACGGCCGGGTCGCAGGGCTGCTGCCCTCGCCCGCCGACTGGCGACCGGCCCGCCGCAGCCCCGGCCGCGACCTGATCGCCGGGCTCACGGTCGCGGTGGTGGCCCTGCCGCTCGCGCTGGCCTTCGGGGTCGGCTCCGGGCTCGGCGCGCAGGCCGGCCTGGCGACCGCCGTCGTCGCGGGCGTGATCGCCGCCGTCTTCGGCGGCAGCAACCTCCAGGTGTCGGGGCCCACGGGGGCCATGACCGTCGTCCTCGTCCCGATCGTGCACAGTCACGGCCCTGCCGGAGTGCTCGCGGTCGGTCTGCTCGCCGGGATCGTGCTCGTGGTGCTCGCGCTGGCCCGAATCGGCAGGTACGCCCGCTACATGCCGACCCCCGTCATCGAGGGCTTCACGGCGGGCATCGCCGTCGTCATCGCGCTCCAGCAGTTGCCCGCGGCGCTCGGCGTGACCGGCGAGGGGGAGCGGGTGTGGCAGGCGGCGGGGAACGCGGTCGCGAACTTCGCGCGCGACCCGCATCCGGTGCCGATCGCGATGGCGCTCGTGGTCGCCGGGGTCATGCTGCTCGGCGCGCGGTGGCGGCCCGCGGTGCCGTTCTCCTTCCTGACGGTCGTGGCCGCGACGGTCGTGGCCGAGGTCGCCGGGCTGGACGTCGCCCGCATCGGAACGCTGCCGGCCGGGCTGCCCGCGCCGTCGATCGGCTTCCTCGACCCCTTCCTCGATGGCGGCGCCGTCACCTCGCTGCTCCCCGCGGCCCTCGCCGTGGCCGCCCTCGGGGCCCTCGAGAGTCTGCTGTGCGCCTCGGTCGCCGACGCCATGAGCGTGGGGGAGCGGCACGACCCCGACCGCGAGCTGTTCGGGCAGGGCCTGGCGAACGTCGTCTCCCCGCTCTTCGGCGGCATCCCCGCCACCGCCGCGATCGCCCGTACGGCCGTCAACGTGCGCTCGGGCGCCCGCTCGCGCCTGGCCGCCCTCACGCACGCCGTCGTTCTGGCCGTCATCGTGTTCAGCGCGGGCGGCCTCGTCGGGCGGATCCCGCTCGCCGCGCTGGCCGGGGTGCTGCTGGCCACGACGGTCCGCATGGTCGAGGTCGGGTCGCTGCGCGCCATCGCCCGCTCCACCCGGGGCGACGCCGCGGTGATGATCCTCACCTTCGCCGTCACCGTCGTGTTCGACCTCGTCACCGCGGTCGCGGTCGGCGTCGGAGTCGCGATCGTGCTCGCCCTGCGGGCCGTCGCGCGCAGCGCACAGATCGAGCAGGTCCCGCTGGAGACCGGCGACCACGGCGACGAGGAACGGCGCCTGCTGTCCGAGCACATCGTGGCCTACCGGTTCGACGGCCCGCTGTTCTTCGGCGCGGCCCACCGCTTTCTGCTTGAGCTGTCGGAGGTCGCCGACGTGCGGGTGGTCATCCTGCGCATGTCGCGCGTGTCCACGATCGACGCCACGGGCGCGGGTGTCCTCGGGGACGCGATCAGACGGCTGGAAGGAAAGGGGATCACCGTGCTGCTGTCGGGCATCCGGCCTGGCCACGACGAGGTCCTCGGCGGGCTCGGAGTGGCCGGCCACCTCCGGCGCGACGGGCTCGTCTTCCCGGACACGCCGGCCGCGATCGACCATGCCAGGACGCTGCTCGGGCTCCCGTCCGCGCCACCGCCGACCCCCGTTCTCGCGGCACGTCACCCGGACGTTCCCGCGCGGACGGTGTGATCGGCGCGCGACTCCCCGTAGGCTTCCGAATGGAAGAACAGTAGCCTTAATTTCCTACCAGCTTTGTGGGAGACTGGGGTGATGAGCGCCTGGCCCCGCGAGACACCTGTCACCGCCGCCGTCACGGCCGCGCGCTGGGTGCGGTCGGCGGCGGTCGACGACGACCTGGGACGGCGATGGCGGGCCAACCCCGATCCCCGGGGGCGGTCGGCCGGGGCCGGTGACGTCTCGTCCCTCTACGCCGGCGCGGCCGGCGTCGTGCTGTTCTTCCTCGAACTCGCCGCCGCCACCGGCCACGAGGCCTACCTGGAGGACGCGCTCGCGGGCGCCCGCAGGCTCGCCGTCACCTGGCCGGAGCAGCGTGACCCGACCTTCTATCACGGGCTCGCCGGTCTGGTCTTCGCCATGGCGGAGACGGGGTGGGCGACGGGTGACGAGGAGGTCTTCGGGGCGGCCCGCGCCGCCGCCGACCGCCTCGTCCGCGACGCCCGCCCGTTCGGCGACGGCATCGGCTGGACCGGCGACCCGGCGCAGCGCGGTGACGGGGGGATCGTGCTCGCGCTGCTGCACGCGGCCGGGATCCTCGGCGTCCCGGCGTACGAGGAGGTGGCGATCGAGGCGGGGGAGCGCATCGCGGGCCTCGCCGTCCCCGGGCACCGCTTCGGCGGCGACGCCGCCCCCGACCTGCCCGTGGACGCCGTCTCCCCGGGGTTCCTGCCCGGGACGGCGGGCACGGCGTTCCTGCTCGCCCGCCTGTACGGCGTGACCCGCGACGAGCGGTTCCTCACGGCGGCCCGCAGGGGGGCCGACTTCGTCCGGACGGTCAGCGTGGTCACCGACAGGTGCGCGCTCGTGCCGCACCACCTCCCGCAGGGCCGCCGCCTTCACTACCTCGGCTTCTGCTCGGGATCCGCCGGAGTGGCCCGCATGTTCCACGAACTGCACCGGGTCACCGGCGACCCGGGCGATCTCGACTGGGTGGAACGGCTCGCGCACGGAATCATGCAGAGCGGCGTGCCCGGGTCGCGGCCCTCGGGTCACTGGGACGTGGCCTGCCTGTGCTGCGGCACGGCCGGGCTGATCGAGTGCTTCGTGGGCCTGTACGCCGCCACTGGGCGTGAGCCGTACCTCGACTTCGCGCGCACGCTCGCGATCGACCTGATCGGACGCGCGACCGCGGGCGACGAGGCCGGCTTCCGGTGGTATCAGGCATATCGGCGGCTGCGGCCCGGGGAGGTCACGGCCGACACCGGATACATGGTGGGAGCCGCGGGCATCGGGACGGCTCTGCTGCATCTGGACGCCGCGGAGCACACCGGCACGCCGCGCCGGTTGATCCTCCTGCCGGACAACCCGTTCCCGGCCATCCCGATCCCCGCCGCGGTCCTGCGTGGCGAGCAGGCATAGCGGCTGAAAATTTCACCTGTCCACGGCCCGTACGGCCAGGTCGGCGGGGGTGAGCTGCGCCGCGCCTTTGACTTAACCGGTCTAGTTCACGACGCTTCGCTCCGGTCTTCTCATGGCCCGACGGAAGGACGGAGCATGCGACGGAGAGGCGTGATCCTCACCGCACTGGGGCTGATCGCCGCAGGCGGCCTCGCCTTGGGCAACACGCCGGCGGCCCAGGCCGCCGTGGCGTGCAAGGTCACCTACACGGCCGGCCAGTGGCAGGGCGGCATGTCCGCCAACCTGAGCATCCAGAACCTGGGCGACGCCCTGAGCAACTGGACGCTCACCTTCACGTTCCCCGACAGCGGTCAGAAGGTCACCCAGGGGTGGTCGGCCGCCTGGAGCCAGTCCGGCAGCACCGTGACCGCGACCGCCCTGGACTGGAACAAGTCCCTGTCCACCGGCGGCTCGACGAGCATCGGCTTCAACGGGTCCTGGAGCGGCGGCAACCCGGCGCCGACCGACTTCACGCTCAACGGCGTCGCCTGCAACGGCAGCACGCCGTCGCAGTCCCCGTCTGCCTCGCCCTCGCCCTCTCGCTCGCCGAGCCCCTCGCCCAGCCCTTCACCGAGTCCGTCGCCCAGCCCCTCCACCAGTCCCTCGACAGGGGCGGCGCCGAAGCTGAAGGTGTCGGGCAACAAGATCGTGAACGCCGCGACCGGCACGCCGTACCGGCTGCTGGGGGTCAACCGCTCGGGCGGCGAGTTCATGTGCGTCCAGGGCCGCGGCATCTGGGACGGCCCGGTCGACAACGCGGCGATCGACGCGATGAAGGCGTGGAACGTCCGGGCGGTCCGCGTCCCGCTGAACGAGGAGTGCTGGCTCGGCCTGGGCAACATCCAGTCCTCGTACGGCGGCGCCGCCTACCAGAACGAGGTCAAGGCGTACGTCGACCGGCTGGTCGCCAAGGGCATCACCCCGATCGTCGAGATGCACTGGAACTACGGCCAGTACACCGGCAACTCCTCGGGCTGCTCCGACGTGCACGCCTCCTGCCAGAAGCCGATGCCGGACGCGCAGTACGCCCCGCAGTTCTGGACGGGGGTGGCGAACGCGTTCAAGGGCCGTGACGAGGTCGTGTTCGACCTGTTCAACGAGCCCTATCCGGAGCGCGCGACCGGCAGCGCCGCCTCGGGGTGGGCCTGCTGGCGCGACGGCGGCACCTGCTCCGGCATCCCCTACCAGGTGGCGGGCTTCCAGTCGCTGGTGAACGCGGTGCGGGCCACCGGCGCGACCAACATCATCATGCTGGGCGGCCTGGCCTACTCCAACGACCTGTCGCAGTGGCTGCAGTACAAGCCCACGGACTCGCGGAACAACCTGGCCGCCGCGTGGCACGTGTACAACTTCAACTCCTGCGTCAGCGCCTCGTGCTGGGACAGCCAGCTCGCGCCGGTGGCCGCCCAGGTCCCGCTGGTGGCCGGGGAGATCGGTGAGAACACCTGCTCGCACGGGTTCATCGACCAGGTCATGAACTGGTTCGACGCGAAGGGCGCGTCCTACCTCGGCTGGACCTGGAACACCTGGGACTGCTCCACCGGCCCGTCCTTGATCAGCGACTACAACGGCACCCCGACCGCCTTCGGGGCCGGGCTGCGGGCTCGCCTGTTGTCGTCCTGATCCCGATACGTGGCGTGCCCTCCTTCCCTTCAACCCCCCGGGAAGGGGGGCGCGTCACATCTGACTTTGCCACTTCATGGGAGGTTCGTCCAGAAAGTAAAACTTTCGCCTGAGATGTCGAGATTTGGGGTGTTCTTGGCTTAGTGTCCGGTTACCCAACCGTGACCAGTCAGGAGATCCCCCATTTCCAGCTACGCGGACCCCCACACCGACGCCCTCCGGGAGCAGACGAGCCCGGCGAAGGGCGAGACGCACCACGCGACCGCCGTGCCCCCGCACCGGCAGGACGCCTCCGCCCGCCCCGCCCCGGCGGGCTCCCCGCACACGCCCACCGACGGCGCCACGCTCGTCGCCACCGGATGGCTCCTGGACGCGGACGACGCGACGGCCCCGCAGCCGCAGGAGGCCGCTCCGGAGCCCGAGGCCGCCGACGCGGCCGCCGCGCCCGCCGTTCCCGAGGTCGGCTGCCCGACCGCCGAGGGCCAGATCGTCCTGTACGCCGGCAAGACGACAGCGTCGTACTTCTGGGACGACGGGTCGGGCGTCAACGGCGACACCGGCGCCCCCGCGTCGGGCGAGCCGATGCAGAAGGGCCTGGCCGCCAGCCCGAGCTGGCCGATGGGCACCAAGGGCTACGTGATCTACAAGGGCAAGAAGGCCGACTTCTTCATCGGCGACCGCGGCCCAGGCGTTCCCTCCAGCAGCGGGGTCATGCTCGACCTCGACGGCAAGACGTTCGCCGAGCTGACCGGCGGCACCTGGAACACCGACTCGCTCACCGTCGAGGACGCGGGCGGGCTCGGCCACATCCCCGTGAAGTACGTGATCACCCAGTGGGGCAAGGGCCTCGGCAAGACGGGCGCGCCCAAGCCGTTCTCGACGGGCGCGTACGGGGTCAAGGACCACCCGGAGCCCCCGCCGCCCTGCCCGACAGAGACTCCCGCTCCCGCCGCCTCTGCCGCCGCGTCGCAGGACTCCGCTCCCACGTCCACGCCTGGCGTGAAGGAGAGCCCGGCCCCCGTGGCCTCCCCGGCCGTGGCCTCCCCATCTGCGGCGCCGGCCGTGCCCGCCTCGCCCGCCTCGCCGGACACGCAGGCCGAGGCCGCCTCGGCCGGGATGTCCCCGCTCGCCGGCACGGCAGCGGCGAAGGCAGCGCAGAAGGCAGCGCAGAAGACCGCGGAGACCGCGGGGAAGGCCGGCGCGAGGACCGCCGCGGAGACCGTGAAGGGGGCGAGGACCGGCGAGGCGACGGCCTCCCCGGCGTTCACCCCCGCGTCGGCCGTGGACGGACAGCTGGAAGAGGCGGCCGTTCCCGCCTTCTCGGTCGCGATCGTGGTGTGCGCGCTCGTCGCCGTGGGCGCCAAGGCCGTGCTGAGCCGTCCCGCCCACGCGACCGCACACCAGCAGGGCCGCCACCGCAAGCGGTAGGGAAGCCTCTATCGTTTGCGGCGCTTGAGCGCTCCGGCCACGCGCTTGAGCACCCGGTCCCACTCCGAGCCGAACGGGTTGTCCTGCACCAGGTAGGTCCAGGTGGCCGTGGGCCGCTTGAGGCCCTGCTCCGCGAGGTCGCGGGTGACGTCGGCCTTCTCGAATGTCTCCTTCGAACGCCGCTCGACCTCGTCGAGCATCGTCCGGTAGGCCGGAACGGCCTCGCGGTTGAACTCGTCGAGCGGGTTCAGCCGCCCGAGTGCCCGCAGGTGGATGCCCTCACGCAGGTCGGCGAGGAAGCCGAGGTGCTCGGTCCAGCAGCGGTCGAGGTGATACAGCACGATCTGCCGGGCGGCCCGCTCGACCGCCTCCTCGCCCGCCGTCTCGCACAGCTCGCGGTAGCGCTCCGGGCAGGCCTGCTCCAGGGCCCGCGCCCCGGTGTCGCCGTGCAGGACGCGTTCGCGCTGCTCCAGCACCTCCGCCCGCTGGCGCTCCTGCAGCCGCGTGTAGCGCCAGGTGTTGCGGTGGATCTCCAGGTTCACGCCCTCCGCCACGCGCTGGGCGTGTGCCACCAGCCCGGCGGCGTCCGCGTCGCGTACGACGCCGTCGTGGCCGGCCGCGGGCAGCGACTGGTCGGGCACGTACGCGGTGAGGAGCGTGTCCTCGCCGCTGACGAAGAACACCGAGCCGCCGGGGTCGCCCTGCCGTCCGGCGCGGCCCCGCAGCTGGTCGTCCAGCCTGCTGCTCTCGTGCCTGCCGGTGCCGATGACGTAGAGCCCGCCGAGCGCGGCGACCTCCTGCTCCTCGTCCGGGTCGCCCGCGCCGAGGCGGATGTCGGTGCCGCGCCCGGCCATCTGGGTGGAGACCGTGATCGCGCCGCGCCGGCCGGCCTTCGCGATGATCTGCGCCTCCTCGGCGTCGTTCTTCGCGTTGAGCACGGCCGCGCTCAGCCCCCTGGCCTCCAGGGCCTCGGCCAGGCGCTCGGACTCGGCGACGTCGAGCGTGCCGACGAGGATCGGCTGCCCGGCGGCGTGCCGGGTCTCGATCTCCTCCAGCAGCGCCCGCTCCTTGTCCTCCAGCGTGGCGAAGATCCGGTCGGGCTCGTCCACCCGTACGCACGGCTTGTTGGGCGGGATGACCGCGACCCTGAGGTCGTAGAACTCGCGCAACTGCTCGGCCACGGCGATCGCGGTGCCGGTCATGCCGCACACCTGCGGGTAGCGGCGGATGAGGCTCTGCACGGTGAGCGAGTCGAGGATCTCGCCCGTCTCCGACGCCGGCAGGTGCTCCTTGGCCTCCACGGCCGCCTGCAGTCCGTCCGGCCAGCGCTGCAGCACGGCGACCCGGCCGCGCGAGGTGTTGATCAGGTGGACCCGGCCGTCCCTCACGATGTAGTCGACGTCCCTGGTCAGCAGCGCGTGGGCGTGCAGGGCGAGGTTGACCTGGGTCACCACGCCGGGGTGCTCGTAGAGGTCGATCCCGAGGGCCTTCTCGACCGTGTCGGTGCCCTTGGGGGTGAGGAAGACGCTGCGCCCCTCCTCGTCGATCGTGTAGTGGTAGCCGCGCGACAGCCGCCGCACGAGGGCCGCCATCTCGGGCAGCGCCGTCCCGGGGTCGGCCGTGCCGGCCAGCACGAGCGGCACGCGGGCCTCGTCCACCAGGACCGAGTCGGCCTCGTCCACCAGCGCGACCTCGGGGGCGGGCACGACCAGGTCGGCGGGGTCGGTGCACAGGCGGTCGCGCAGCACGTCGAACCCCAGCTCGCTGACGGCGCCGTACGTGACGTCGCACGCGTACGCCGCCCGGCGCTCCTCGGAGGCGGAGGTCTCGGCGATCCACCCGGCCGTGAGGCCGAGCGTCTCGTACAGCGGGCCCATCCACTCGGCGTCCCGGCGGGCGAGGTAGTCGTTGACCGAGACCGCGTGGACCCGGGCGCCGCGCAACGCGAACCCGGCCGCCGTCAGCGCGCCGACGAGCGTCTTGCCCTCGCCGGTGGCCATCTGCACGACGTGGCCCTCCAGCATGGCCAGCATGCCCACGAGCTGCACGTCGTACGGCCGCTGGCCGAGCGCCCGGCGAGCGGCCTCCCGCATCACCGCGCAGAAGTCGGCGGAGCCGACCCAGGCGGGATCGAGGGTGGCGGGGCGCAGTTCGGCGCGCCGGGTGACCTCGTCCTCCAGCTCGCCCGCCTCGGCCACGATCCGCTGGAAGGGGGCCAGATCGACGCTTCCTGGTTTGTCCAGAAACCGCCTGATCCATTCGCCTACCCGTGCCACATCCGCTCCAACGACTCGCTTGCCGGACTGGTTCCACATGCCCGGTTCATGGTCCCACTATCGATGCCGATTTCCGTGGCGCGCCTACCTGACACTCCCTGACAGGTATACGCGGAAGGATGGCGGACATGACAACGACCGCGAAGCTCATCGCCGTGACCATCGACTGCGCCGAGCCGAAGAAGCTCGCCGAGTTCTACTCCCGGATCACCGGATTCGAGGTGCAGTACGCCGAGGAGGAGTACGCGGGGATCGGCGACGGCACGACGAGCATCTACTTCCAGCGCGTGCCCGACCGGAAGGCCCCCTCCTGGCCCGGCCCGGACAAGCAGTTCCACCTCGACTTCCGGGTGCCCGACGTCGCCAAGGCGGTGGAGGAGTACATCGCGCTCGGGGCGACCAAGCCGGAGTTCCAGCCGGGCGACTGGGTGGTGCTCGCCGACCCGGAGGGCCACCTTTTCTGCGTGTGTCCGGAGAGGTCCTGAAGTAGGCCCAGTGGCCCTGAAGCAGGCACAGTGTGGCTGACTCTCCTGGCGATGCAGGAAGCGTGATTACATCACGTGATCGGATCTAGTCTCTCCGTGATCGATTCGGCGGGCAGGGGGCCCGCCCGATGCGACGCGGAGGCACACATGACGACTCGATCAGCGACCCGCCCCGGCCTGGTTCTCCTCGGGGCGGGGCTCGCCTGCGCGGCGGGCCTGCTGCCGGCCGGATTGGGCACGACCTCGGCGAGCGCGCAGGCGCAGACTCAGGGGCCCGCGCAGGCGGCCGTCGCCCTGCCCCGGATCGGCGTGCTCAAGGTCGGCGGCGACGCCCTGGTCAAGGAGGGCGGGCTGTCGGCGAGCTGGGTGCTGGAGCACGACGGGGTCATCCAGATCGCGCTGGCAGGTGACCGTATCGGCGTCCTCACCGGGGACGGCAAGGCCTGGGTGAAGGAGGGCGGCCTGTCCACCAACTGGGTGCTGGAGCACGACGGCGGCGTCAAGCAGATCGCGCTGTCGGGCGACCGCATCGGCGTCCTCACCGGGGACGGCAAGGCCTGGGTGAAGGAGGGCGGCCTGTCGGCGAACTGGGTGCTGGAGCACGACGGCCGGGTCAAGCAGATCGCGCTGTCGGGCGACCGCATCGGGGTGCTGACGGCCGACGGCAGGGCCTGGGTGAAGGAGGGCGGCCTGTCGGCCAACTGGGTGCTTGAGCACGACAGCGCCAAGCAGCTCGCGCTGGCCGGCGACCGGATCGGCGTGGTCCGGGCGGACGGCGTCGCGCTGGTGAAGGAGGGCGGGCTGTCGGCCACCTGGGTGACCGAGAACACGGCCGTGAAGCAGCTCGTCCTGGCCGGCGACCGCATCGGGGTCGTTCGGGGCGGCGGTGCGGCACTGGTGAAGGAAGGGGGCCTGTCCGCCACCTGGGTGACCGAGAACCTGAACGTCCTCGAACTCGCGCTCGCGGGCAAGCGGATCGGCGTGCTCAAGGTCACCGGCGAGGCCCTGGTGAAGGAGGGCGGGCTGTCCGCCACCTGGGTGACCGAGAACACCGGGGTCATCGACATCGCCCTGTCCAGCGGCACCGACTAGCCAGGTCGTGTCCCCGGGATCCGCGCCGGTCGCGGATCTCGGGGAATGGATCATGGCGAGCTGGCCGGAAAGCCGGACTTGTGTCGCGGGCTCCCTTGGTCTGTACCGGGTCCCACTAAGCTTGCGTGGTGATTTCTCGACACACCGGCGGGCGCGCATGACCTGGGTGGGAGTGGCCATCGCCCTCGTCGGCGCGCTGGGATACGCCCTCGGCGCGGCGCTGCAGCAGTTCGAGGCGGTGAGCGAGGGGGCGACCCTCGCTCTCGTCAGAAGGCCCCGCTGGTGGATCGGCGGGGTCATCGGTTTCGCCGGGGCGTCCCTGCACGCGGTGGCGCTCAGCCTCGCTCCGCTGGTCGTCGTCCAGCCCGTGAGCGTGGCGACCCTCGTCTTCGCGGTGCCCCTCGCCGCGACGCTGCACGGCAGACGCCCGCGCCGGGCGGAGATCGCCGGGTCGATCGCGGTGGCGGTCGGCCTGCTCGGCCTGATGGTGCTGGTCCCGGCGCACAACGTGACCCCGGTCCTGTCGGACGCGCACGCCCTGGAGCTGATCGGCTGCGTCGCCCTGGTCGTCGCCGTCACGTTCACCGCGGCGCGCTGGCTGAGGGGCCCGGCGAAGGCGCTGCTGATGGCGGTCGGCGCCGGATCGGTCACCGCTACCGTGTCCACGTTCGTCCGGGTCGTCGGCGGCGGGCTCGAAGGAGACCTCGGCCGCCTGGTCCACTGGTTCACCCTGGCCATCCCGGTGCTGCTGGTCTGCGCCGTGGTGCTGCTGCAGAAGTCGTACGCCGTGGGCTACTTCGGCATCGCCTACGCCGGGGTCCAGGTCGTCGACCCCATCACCTCGGTCACCGCCGGGGCCGTGCTGCTGGGCGAGTCGCTGCCCACCGAAGTGGACAAGGCGATCCCCGCGCTGCTCGCGGCCGGTTTGCTGATCGCCGGGACGATCACGCTCGGCCGCCTCGCCCCCGACCACTCCAAGCCCGTGGCCGTACCGGCCGAGCCGGACAGGATCGGTGGCCCGGTGGCAGCGTCCGAGGCGGCCTGACCTCCTCGGCGGCCGATATCTCGGCCGTTCAGGGCGACCAGACGAAGATCTGGTCGCCCTGCCGCAACGCGACGCCGGGCCCGAGCCGGCCCGCCGCGCGCATCGCGCCGTCGCGCAGGGCGACCGCCAGCGGGTTGCTCCACCGGGTGAGCCGGCCGATCGCCCGCGACCGCCGGACGATCGGCGTCGTCCGCGCCAGCCGTTCCCGGCTGTAGGCGGCAAGGCCGGCGGACAGGCCCTTCCCGGGCGAAACGCGGCCGGCGAGCACGACGGCGTCCTCCATGGCCTGGCAGGCCCCCTGCCCCAGGTTGGGCGTCATGGGATGGGCCGCGTCGCCCAGCAGCGCGACCCGCCCGGCATGGAAGGCGGGCAGCGGGGCGTCGAGGCAGTGGATGTCGTGGCGGAGCACGGCGGCCGGGTCGGCGGCGGCCAGCAGCGCCGGGATCGGGTCGTGCCAGCGGCCGAACAACCGGAGCAGTTCGTCCCTCTCGTCCGCCGCGCGCAGGCCGGCGGAAACCTTCGCGGTGGCGTAGCAGTACACCTGGCCGCCCGCGAGCGGCATGACTCCGAAGACCAGCCCCGGCCCCCAGGTCTCGGATGCTCCGGTCACGCCGGGCAGCGGTACGATCGCCCGCCAGCTCGTCACGCCCGCGTAGACCGGTGCGGGGTGGCCGGGGAACAGGGCTGAGCGGGTCCGGGACCGGATGCCGTCGGCCGCCACGACCAGGTCGGCCTCGATCGTCTCCGCTTCCGGCACCGTGACGCGGCCGGTCGCCGGGTCCACCGAGGCGACGCGTGTGTTCACCCGCAGGGCGCCCTGTGGCAGGCGTCCGGCGAGGATGCCGACCAGCGCCGACCGGGCGAGCAGCACGATGGGGTCGCCATACCGGGCGGCGGCGTCCTCGGCGGTGGTCCGCGACAGCCAGCGGCCGTCCGGCGTCCGGATGCCGCTCTGGCCCTGGATGGCGGCGAGCCTTCTGACCTCGTCCCCGACGCCGATCACGTCGAGCGCCCGGAGCGCGTTGGGCGCGACCGCCAGCCCGGCGCCCACCGGCTCGATCGAGGCCGCCTGTTCCAGGACCGTCACCGACCAGTCCTTGCGCGCCAGGGCGAGGGCCGCCGTCAGCCCGCCGATGCCCGCCCCGATCACCACCGCGTGCGCCATGCCGCCTCCTCGTCACTACATCTGTAGTGAGCGTACTACAGCTGTAGTCCGCCTCTACGATGAGGGGGTGAGCAGTCAGCGGGAGGTCCTCGTCGCGGACGCGGCCATCGCGATCCTGGCCGAGCGGGGGATGCGGGGCCTCACCCATCGTGCGGTGGACGAGGCCGCGGGGCTGCCGCCGGGCTCCACCTCGAACCACGCGCGCACGCGGGCGGCGCTGCTGGAGCTCGCACTGGCCCGGCTCGCCGAGCGCGAGGAGGCCGTGTTCACCGCCGCGATGCCATCCGATCTCGGGATGCCCGAGGGTGCGGTCGACGTGGCGCGGCTGGCGGAACTCATGGCGAGGGCGATGCACGCGGCGATCACCGTGCACCGCGAGACCACGATCGCGCGATACGAGCTGGCGCTGGAGGCGAGCCGGCGCCCCGAGCTGCGCACGATGTACGACAAGATGGGGCGCCGGTTCCGGGAGCAGGCGGTCGCGGCGCTGGCCGCCGCCGGCTCGCCCCATCCGGTGCGGCACGGCCGGCAGATGGTCGCCTACGTCGAAGGGCTGCTGCTCGACGCGGTCGTGGGGGCGGGGGACGTGCCGACCCTCGAAGAGCTCGACGCCGCCTTCCGGGAGCTCCTCCGCATCGCCTCGGGAAGGTGAGCCCCGCCGATCACCCGCCGATCACGGCGTGGCCGTCAGTGCCGGGCGGCCAGCAGGCGGGCGCGGTGGGCCGGCCACTCGTCGTCGAGGATCGAGTAGAGGGGGCTGTCACGCCAGGTGCCGTCCGGGCGGCGGTACTGCCGCCGGAGCACGCCCTCCCGCACGCCGCCGATGCGCTCGATGGCCGCCTGCGACCGCAGGTTGCGGATGTCGGTCTTCAGCACCACGCGTACGAAGCCGAGAGCGAAGGCGTGGTCGAGCAGCAGGACCTTGCACTCGGTGTTGACGGCGGTGCGCCAGTAGGCCCGGCCATACCAGGTGGAGCCGATCTCCACGCTCTCGTCGAAGCCTCCGACGTCCCAGTAGCCGGTCGAGCCGATCGCCCGGCCGGTCTCCTTGAGTACCACCGCGAACTGCGTGGTGCGCGGGTCGGCGAGCAGCGTCTCCACCAGGCGGCGCATGTCCTCCTCGGTCTGCGGCACGGGCTCCGGCCGGTGCCGCCAGACCTCCTCGTCCTGCGCCGCGAGGAACAGGTCGGGCACGTGGCCGGGGGCGAGCGGCTCAAGGCGTACGACGCGGCCGTCGAGCACGGCCGGCGCGGGCATCTTCGCGGTCATGCGCCCGACGTTATCGCCGACCTGGGCCGCGGGCGGATGGCCACTTGGGGCGGAACGGCGAGGACCACTTCGCCGTGGCCGTGTCGACATACATACCGTCTGGTCGGTACGCTGACGGCGTGAACGCTGACCCGCCCGGCCTCGACCTCACCCGCCTCGCCGAGCACCTCCAGCGCGAGGGCCTGACCGAAGGGCCGCTCACCGCGGAGCTGATCGTGGGCGGCAAGTCCAATCTGACGTACGTCGTCAGTGACGGCACGAGCACCTACGTCGTGCGGCGGCCGCCGCTCGGGCACGTCCTGGCGACGGCGCACGACATGGGCCGCGAATACCGGGTCATGAGCGCGCTCCAGGACACGGGTGTCCCGGTGCCGCGCACCTACCATCTGTGCCGGGACCCCGAGGTCGTCGGCGCGCCCTTCTACGTGATGGAGCACGTCGAGGGCGGGCAGCCGCCGCTCACCCCCGCCCTCGCCCACGGGCTGGTGGACGTGCTGGCCGCGCTCCACTCGATCACCCCCGACAGCGTGGGACTCGGCGACTTCGGCAGGCCCGACGGCTTCCTGGAGCGGCAGGTCGCCCGGTGGAAGCGGCAGCTCGACGCCTCGCGCAGCCGAGAGGTGCCCGGCATCGACGACCTCTACGAGCGGCTCGCCCGCGACGTGCCCGCCTCCGGCAGGCCGGCGATCGTGCACGGCGACTTCAAGCTGGGTAACACGCTCGTCGCCGACGGCGAGGTGCGGGCCGTGCTCGACTGGGAGATGTCCACGCTCGGCGACCCGCTCACCGACCTGGCGCTGTTCCTCCTGTACGGCGAGGTCTCCTCGCTCGACCGGGGCTCGGCCGGGGAGGTGCCGCCCGGCGCCGAGCTGGCCGCGCACTACGGAGAGGCGTCCGGGCGCGATCTGTCCCGGCTCGGCTGGTACGTCGGCCTCGCCTGCTTCAAGCTCGCGGTGATCGCCGAGGGCATCCATTTCCGATACACGAAGGGGCTCACGGTGGGGGAGGGCTTCGCCGAGGTCGGCGACCAGGTCGCCCCGATCGTCGCCCGCGGGCTCATGGAGGTCTGAATGGACTTCGGGTTCGACGCGACCACGAACCGCTACCGGGAACGGCTGCTGGAGTTCATGGACGAGTGCGTCTACCCGGCCGAGCACGCCTTCCACGAACAGGCCGCCGCCAGTGGCTGGAGCCCGCCGCCGATGCTGGAGGACCTCAAGGCCGAGGCCCGCTCGCGCGGCCTGTGGAACCTGTTCCTTCCGGGAGAGCAGGGCGCGGGGCTGACCAACCTGCAGTACGCGCCGCTCGCGGAGATCATGGGCAGGTCACCCGCCATCGCGCCGCCCGCCACCAACTGCGCCGCCCCCGACACCGGCAACATGGAGGTGCTGGCGGAGTTCGGCAGCGAGTGGCAGCGCAAGGAATACCTGGAGCCGCTGCTGGCCGGCGAGATCAGGTCGGCCTTCGCGATGACCGAGCCCGAGGTGGCCTCCTCCGACGCGACGAACATCGCGACCTCCATCAGGAGGGACGGCGGCGAGTACGTCATCAACGGCCGCAAGTGGTTCATCACCGGCGCGATGAACCCCGGCTGCCGGGTGTTCATCGTGATGGGCAAGACCGATCCCGAGGCGCCCAAGCACCGTCAGCAGAGCATGGTGCTCGTCCCGCGCGACACGCCCGGTCTCACCGTACGGCGCGGCATGACCGTCTTCGGCTACGACGACGCCGACCACGGCGGGCACGCCGAGGTGGTGTTCGAGGACGTACGGGTGCCGGTGGACCACCTGATCGGCGAGGAGGGCGGCGGGTTCGCCATCGCCCAGGCGCGGCTCGGGCCGGGGCGCATCCACCACTGCATGCGGCTCATCGGCATGGCCGAGCGGGCCGTGGAGCTGATGTGCCGCCGGGTGCTGACGCGGGAGGCGTTCGGCAAGCCGCTGGCCCGGCAGGGGGTGATCCAGGACTGGATCGCCGAGTCGCGGGTGCGCATCGAGCAACTGCGCCTGCTGGTGCTGAAGACGGCCTGGCTGATGGACACGGTCGGCAACAAGGGCGCGCACACGGAGATCCAGGCCATCAAGATCGCCGGTCCGGCGACCGTGGAGTGGATCCTGGACAAGGCCATCCAGGCGCACGGCGCCGGCGGGATCAGCCAGGACTTCCCGCTGGCGGCGCTGTGGGCGGGCGCGCGCTCGCTGCGGTTCGCCGACGGCCCCGACGAGGTCCACAAGCGGTCGCTGGCCTACCGCGAGCTCAAGAAATACATGGGGTGATATTTCGTGGCATGGGATGAGGCGTCGGTCGCCGAGCGCGCCAGAGCCTTCCTCGCGGCGCACGACCCGGCGGCCATGGACCGCCTGGAGTTCCTGCGCGCCCGGTTCGACGCCGGGCTCGCCTGGGTGCACTTCCCCGAGGGCCTCGGCGGGCTCGGCGCGCCCCGCGAGCTGCAGGCCGTGGCCGACCGGGAGCTGAAGGGCACGCCCGACAACCAGCCGGGCCGGATCGGCATCGGCCTCGGCATGGCCGCCCCGACGATCCTCGCCTTCGGCACCGAGGAGCAGAAGAAGCGCTTCCTGCGGCCGCTGTGGACGGGCGAGGAGGTGTGGTGCCAGCTGTTCAGCGAGCCCGGCGCCGGCTCCGACCTCGCCACGCTGGCCACCCGCGCCGTACGCGAGGGCGACGAGTGGGTGGTGGACGGCCAGAAGGTGTGGACGTCGAGCGCCCACACCGCCCGCTGGGGCATCCTCGTGGCCCGCACCGACCCGGGCGTGCCCAAGCACCGCGGGCTGACCTACTTCGTCTGCGACATGCACGCCCCCGGCGTCGAGGTCCGGCCGTTGCGCCAGATCACCGGTGAGGCCGAGTTCAACGAGGTCTTCCTCACCGGGGTGCGGCTGCCCGACTCGCTGCGGCTGGGCGAGGTGGGCGACGGCTGGCGGGTCGCGCAGACCACGCTGATGAACGAGCGGGTGGCGATCGGCGGGACTCCCTCCCGGCGCACGATGATGGGCGTCGTCGCCGAGACCTGGCGCTCCCGGCCGGAGCTGCGCACCCACGACCTGCACCAGCGGCTGCTCAGGCTCTGGGTCGACTCGGAGGTCATGCGCCTGACGGCCGTACGGCTGCGCGAGCAGCTCGCCGCCGGGCATCCGGGGCCGGAGGGGTCGGGCATGAAGCTGGCCTTCGCCCGGCTGCACCAGGAGCTGTCCGGCATCGAGGTCGAGATGCTGCGCGAGGACGGCCTGGCCTACGACGACTGGACGTTCCGCCGCCCCGACAAGGTCGACTTCATCGGCCGCGAGGCCGGCTACCGCTACCTGCGCGCCAAGGGCAACTCGATCGAGGGCGGCACCTCCGAGATCCTGCGCAACATCATCGCCGAACGCGTCCTCGGCCTGCCCGCCGAGCCGCGCGCCGACAAGGACGTCGCCTGGAAGGACCTCCCCCGATGACGCTGCTGTACACGGAGGTGGAGGAGGAGCTGCGGGCCGCCGTGCGCGACCTGCTCGCCGACAAGTGCTCCCCGTCCGCCGTGCTCGACCGTGCGGAGTCGGGCACGCCGTACGACGCGGAGCTGTGGAAGGCGCTGGCCCGCGACATCGGCGTGGCCGGGCTGCTGATCCCCGAGGAGCTCGGCGGCTCCGCCTCCCACCACGGCGGCGCCTCGGCCCGCGAGGCCGCCGTCGTGCTGGAGGAGCTGGGCCGCGCCGTCGCGCCCGTGCCGTTCCTGAGCAGCGCCGTCCTCGCCACCCAGGCCCTGCTGACGGCCGGGGGAGACGTGGCGGCCGAACTGCTGGGACGCCTGGCCGCCGGGGAGGCGACGGCCGCGCTCGCCGTGTCGTTCGCCGCCTCGCCGTACGCGCCGCCGGCTCCGGTGGCGACCCTCGGAGAGGACGGAACGGTCACCGGCACGGTCACCGGGGTGATCGGCGCCGAGGTCGCCGACGTCCTGCTCGTCCCGGTACGGCTGGCACAGGGCACCGGGCTGTGCGCGGTGGAGGCGTCCCCGGAGGTCCGGGTCACACCGGTCACCTCGCTCGACCTGACCCGGCCCATCGCCACGGTGTCGTTCGCGGCGGCGCCGGCGCGGATCGTCGCCCGCGCCGACGGGCTGGAGGTGCCGTGGGTGTGGGAGGCCCTGGCACGCGGCGCCGGGCTGCTCGCCTCGGAACAGCTCGGCGTCGCCGAGTGGTGCCTCACCACGACGGTCGCGTACGTGAAGGAACGCCGGCAGTTCGCCCGGCCGGTGGGGTCGTTCCAGGCGGTCAAGCACCGGCTGGCCGACCTGTGGCTGGAGGTCGTGGGGGCCAGGGCGGCGGCCCGCAACGCGGCCGCCCGGCTGGCGGAGGCGCCCGCGGCGGGACCGCTCGGCGACGACGCGGCGGTGGCCGTCGCGGTGGCGCAGGCCCACTGCGGGGCGGTGGCGGTGCACGCCGCCGAGGAGTGCGTGCAGCTCCACGGCGGCATCGGGATGACCTGGGAGCACCCGGCGCACCTGTATCTCAAGCGGGCCAAGGCCGACCAGATCGCGCTGGGCACGCCCGGTGACCACCGCGAGGCGCTGGCCGGTCCTGCGGACCTCCCGGCGCCCGCGTAGTCAGGGCCGCAGCGAGTTGAGCAGGAGGTCGGCGAAGTGGCGGCCGACCTCCTGGCCGGTCAGCGGGCCGTCGGGGTGATACCAGGTGCCGAGGTGGTGGACCGAGCCGAAGAAGAAGTCGACCACCATCTCGGCGGGGATGTCGTCGCGGAAGACGCCGTCGCGCTGTCCCTCGACGACGAGGTCGCGGAACCGCTCGTGGTAGCGCCGCCGCTCGGCCCGCACGCTCTTGTACGTCTCCGGCGCGAGCTGGTGCATCGACCTGAAGAAGATCTTGGAGTCGTCCAGGTTGTCGACCGTGGTCACCACCACGTCCATCGCCGCCGCGTGCAGCCGGTCGGCCACCGCGCCCTCCGCGTCGGCGAACCGGTTGAGGCGCTCCATCTGCAGGCGCAGCACCCGGGCGTAGATCTCGTGGAGCAGGTCGTCCTTGGAATCGAAGTAGTGGTACATGGCGCCCTTGGTGACTCCGGCCGCCGCCACGATCTCCTGCACCGACGTGCTCTCGAAACCCCGCTCGGCGAACAGCCGGGTGGCCTCGGCGAGCAGGCGCTGCCGCACCGGCTCCTCCAGGGACCCGTTGGCGGGGCGCTCCCCGTTCACGCGATCCCCCGTTACGCGGTGCTCTCCGGCTGCGCGGCGGGCCATGCCGACCTCCTTCGTCTCTCGGGTCAAGCATACCGACTGGTCGGTCAAGCGTCGGCACTGGCGTAATTGCGCTACTTCCCTCACCTTAGGAGGGTTGGGATTCCCGCTCGGGTATCCCGGAGAAAGCCGCATGCCTAGTGTGGGGGGTTCGCGTGCCGAATGGGTCCATTTACGTCCCGAGGGACGAGAAGTTCACCGGCGCCTCGCCGCAGAACCTGTACGAGACGTTCTGGTTCGCCGGACGCAAGAACCGGATCCGGGTGCGGGCCGCGATCACCTTCGCGGGGTTCGTCGTCGGCAACCTGGTGGGCCCGCGGCTCGGGCTGAACATGTTCGCCGCCGGCCTCGTGCTGGCCGCCCTCGCGGGCGGCACCGACCTGTTCATCGCCTGGCGCCTGCACGAGCGTACGGCGGTGTGGCGGGGCAAGCGGCGCGGCGAGGTGCGCACCGGACGGCTGCTGCGTCTCGGGTTGCGCCGGCACGGCTACCGGGTGATGGACGGCCGGGCCGTGCCCGGCGAAGCGTCGATCGACCATCTCGTCATCGGGCCGGGCGGCGTCTGGATCGTGGACAACGAGGCGTGGTCGCCCGACACCCTGATCGCGCGCTACGGCGAACGCCTCTTCTTCGACGAGAAGTTCGGCACCTCGGTCGCCAAGGGCCTCATCTCCGCCGCAGGTTCGATGGCCGCGCTGCTGACCAAGGAGACCGGCATCGAGGTCTCCATCGCCCCGGTGCTCGCCGTGCACGGCGGGAAGATCAAGGCCAGGGGAGGCGTGCTGTACGGGGAGGGGCTGACCGTCGCCTACCCCGGCAGGGTGGCCCGCTGGATCCGCACCCACGGTTCCGCCGAGTTCACCGAGGAGCAGATCGAACTGCTGGCCCGTACGGCGGCCCGCATCCTGCGCCGCATGAGCTGAGCACGCGGACGCGGGCCGGAATCGATTCGGGCGAAGGGTCTCGATTCGGGCTGGCGTCTCTCAGGCCAGCGTCTCGACGAACGCGGCGAGCTGGGCGACGTTGCGGCACTCGTGCATGGGGACGACCGAGCCGTACGACGTGGCGAGGGAGTCCCCGGTGTCCCACTGGGCCCGGGGCTCCGGGTTGAGCCAGTAGGCGTGCCTGGCCTGCCCGGCCAGCCGCTTCAGCGTGCCCAGCGCCGGGACCTGGTAGTTGGACCTGGCGTCGCCCAGGATCAGCAGCGACGTCCGGGGACCGACCGCGTCGGGGAAGCGTTCGGCGAAGCGCTCGAAGACGTGGCCGTAGTCGGTGCGGCCGAACCTGACGATGTCGGCCTCCTCCGTCAGGCGTGCGATGGCGTCCAGCACGTCCGCGCCCGGGGCGAACAGGCCGGTGATCTCGTCCACCGTGTCCACGAACGCGAACGCCCGCACCTTGGTGAACTGCTCCCGCAGCGCGAACGTCAGCAACAGCGTGAAGTGCGAGAACGTGGAGACCGAGTCGCTGGCGTCGCACAACACGACCAGCTCGGGCCGATGCGGGCGGGGCGGGCGCAGGTGGGTGGTGAGCGGCACCCCGCCCGTGGACAGCGAGGCCCGCACGGTGCGCCGGAAGTCGAGCCGCCCGCGCCGCCCCCGCTTCTGCCGGATCGACAGCCGGGTGGCCAGGCGGCGGGCGAGGGGATAGACCTCACGCCGCAGCCGGGCCAGCTCCTCCCTGGTCGCGCGCAGGAAGTCGACCTGGTCGATCGGCGGCCGGACCGCCGACCTGGCGATCTTCTCGACGCCGGACTCCTCGGCGATCCTGCGGCGTACGTCGGAGGCGACCGCCTCGGTGAACGCCTCGATGGTCCGCGCGATGTGCCACCGGGCGACCTTCTCCGGCAGGCCGCCGCGCTCGTCGAGCATGGCCGTCAGCATCCGGGCCACCAGCGTCTCCGGCGACAGCGCGCGCAGCACCGGGAAGGAGAACCACGACTGCCTGCCGGGGGCCGCCTGGACCTGTCCGAACCGCCCGACCATCGCCCGGGCGAACTCCCGGAACGCGGGATCGGCCGGATCGCCCATCAGCAGCTCGGCCAGCCGCTCGCGCAATTCCGGCAGCTCGCGCGGCTCGGCGCCCTCGGTGACGGCGGTGCCCTCGGTGCCGCTGATCACCGGCGGGAACCACAGGTCGAAGAGCAGGTCGAATCCCGGCCGGTGCGCGGGCCGCTTCACCAGCGTCGCCGCGTACGCCTCACGCAGCGTCTCCCGCTCGGCCAGGTCGACGACCATGAGCGCGCGGGCCGCGTCCAGCCCCTCGGCCGGGGAGACCGGCAGCCCGGCCTCCCGCAGGGCGTGGACGAACCCCACGTGCCGGTCCACGAGGGACGCCGTATTCGTCGTCATCGGGACGGCAGGCCGAGCTCCTTGGCGGCCCGCACCTGGTCGGAGTTGTGCTTGAGCACCACGCCCAGCGTCTCGCCGATCAGCGCCTCGTCCAGCTCCGTACGGCCCAGCGCGAGCAGGGTGTGCGCCCAGTCGACCGTCTCGGCGATCGACGGCGACTTCTTCAGCTCCAGCGCCCGCAGCGTGGCCACCGTACGGGCGAGCTGGTCGGCGATGCTCGCGGGCAGCGCGGGCACCTGCGCGAGCAGGATGTCGCGCTCCCGTTCCGGCGTGGGGTAGTCGAGGTGGAGATAAAGGCAGCGCCGCTTGAGCGCCTCCGACAGCTCCCGGGTCGCGTTCGAGGTCAGCACGACGTACGGCCGGCGCTCGGCGGTGATCGTGCCGAGCTCGGGGATCGTGATCTGGTAGTCGGAGAGGATCTCCAGCAGCAGTCCCTCGACCTCGACGTCGGCCTTGTCGGTCTCGTCGATGAGCAGCACCGTGGGCTCGTCGCTCCTGATCGCCTTCAGGAGCGGGCGCTCCAGCAGGAACTCCTCGGAGAAGATGTCGTCCCAGGCGCCGTCGTCGGCCTGGATGCGCAGCAGTTGCTTCTTGTAGTTCCACTCGTACAGCGCCCGCGCCTCGTCCAGGCCCTCGTAGCACTGCAGGCGGATCAGCCGCGCGCCGGTCGCCTCCGCCACGGCCTTCGCGAGCTGGGTCTTGCCCACTCCCGCCGGTCCCTCGGCCAGCAGCGGCTTGCCCAGCGCCCCGGCCAGGAACACCGATGTCGCGATGCCGTCGTCGGCAAGGTAGTCGACGGCCGCCAGCCGTCCCCGGACCTCGTCAGGCGAGGCGAACCACATGTGCGCTCCCAACCGCTGATACCGAATGTTGTTCTACTCTAGCCCGGTTTCGACTGCTCTGATTTGGACTGCTCTGAGGTGTGCGATAACCTCTAAGGGCTTTGCGCCGCTAGCTCAGTTGGTTAGAGCAGCTGACTCTTAATCAGCGGGTCCGGGGTTCGAGTCCCTGGCGGCGCACCACGTCGGAAAGCCCAGGCCGTTCGGCCTGGGCTTTCCGCGTTACCCGGGTGGCGTGCAGGGACGCGAGCAGCTGGAGGCGCTCGGCGTCCGCCGTGCCGGGCTCGGCCGTGTAGACGAGCAGGACCGGCCCGGGATTGCCGGGCAGGGGATAGACGTCCCAGTCGACGGTGATCTCGCCCACCTGAGGGTGCCGGAACAGCTTCGTCCCGTGGACCGTCTCACGCACCTCGTGCCGCGCCCAGAGCCGGCGGAAGTCCGCGCTGCGGATGCTCAGCTCGCCGATGATCGTGGTGGCGCGCGGGTGGGTCGGGTCGGTCGCGACGGCGGCGCGCAACATGCCGATGTACTGCAGGGCGGTCGTCTCCCAGCCGGGGCAGCGCGCACGGGTCCCGGGATCCTCGAACAGCGCCATGAGCATGTTCCGCCGCCCCGGCGGCAGGGTGTCCGGATCGCCGAGCAGTGCCTCGGCGAGCGCGTTTCCACGCGAGCACGTCGAGGTGCCGGCCGAGCACGACCGCGGGAGTGCTCATGACGTGCAGCAGGCGCCGGGTGCTGTCCGGCACGCGTTCCGGGGCCCGGCGGGTGCGGACGGCCGCCGGCCGCCTTGCGCCGGGGCCCCGGCTCCAGCCCGACGTCCTGCGGGCGCAACCGGCCGCGCCGGGCACGCAGGAAGTCGCCGAGCTCACGGGCGTACGGATGGTCGACGGCCATAGCGACAGTCTGCCGGTGCGGTCCGCGCCGAAGGTAGGTCTGGCGTTCCCAGGCAAACGCGTACGACCGAATCCCGGCGGCCCCGTCCTAGCGTCGGCGTGGTCCTCCTCGGCCCCGCCCGCACGACGGCCGACGGGTTCGAGCTTCAGCTCGGCACCAACATGCTCGGCCACTTCGCCCTCACGGGCCTGCTGCTCGACGATCTCGGCCGAGCGGACGCCGCACGGGTGGTCAGCCTCAGCTCGATCACCCACAAGAACGCCCACCTCGACTTCGACGACCTGATGTCGCGGCGCGACTTCAACGCCAGTCGCGCGTACGGCCGTTCCAAGCTCGCCACCACCGTCTTCGGCCTCGAACTCGACCGCCGCCTGCGCGCCGCGGGTTCGCCGGTCGTCAGCGTCATCGCCCACCCCGGGCTGTCCAGAAGCAATCTCACCCCCCGGGCCTGGGAGCACCGCGGCCGGCTCGGGCGGATCTTCGCCCGAGCCGGGCTGCTGGCGACGCAGCCGGCCGAGCGGGGGGCGCTGCCCCAGCTCTTCGCCGCGACCGCGCCCAATGTGCGCGGCGGTCAGTTCTTCGAGCCGTCCGGCCTCTGGGAGATGCGCGGCCGGGTCGTGGAGGTCCGTCCCAGCACGGAGGCGGCCGACCCGAGTGTCGGGCGGCGCCTGTGGACCGCCGCCGAGGCCCTGACCGGCATCACCTACCTGTGACCCGCAGGCGTGTCAGCCGTTCGGGGGCCGCCATCAGAATCTCGGTAGGGGGCCGTCGCCTTCAGGTGACGGGGAATGCCGTCTCTGACTGGTTTTCTCTCCGGGCTCATCGCGAGTTCCTTTCCCTGGTGGATTAGATGGGCGGTGCTTTCATAGTGATCGTGTGACTCGTCAGGTGCGCGCCTCCCCCGGCGCGGCCCATGACCTCGGGTACCACGTGGTGTGGTGTCCCAAGTACCGTCGTCCCGTTCTGGGTAGCCGGGTGAAGGCCCGCCTTGAGGAGCTGATCCGCGGCCTGCTTGGGCTGACCGGTGATTCCGCGCTTCCTCCACGTTCAGCACCCTCCAAGATCTCGGAGGGGTCAGTTTTCAGGATCCGCCGACACTCCCCCCGGGTTTTGTCGTCGCCTTCCGGTAGCGTAGTGATTTGATTACTCAACGTAGGACTGAACGTGGGAGGACCGGGGAGGTGGGTGTGCGCCGATCGTTCAAATTCCTGCTGCGCCCCACGGCCAGGCAGGCCGCCTCGCTCGCCGCCTGCCTTGAGGATCACCGCCAGCTCTACAACGCCGCCCTGGAGCACCGGCGGACCGCCTACCGTAGGGCCGGCGTCACCGTTCGCTACGGCGACCAGTCCGCGGAGTTGAAGCACATCCGTGCCGATGACCCTGCCGGTCAGGGCCGGTAGTCGTTCTCCTCTCAGCAGGCCACCTTGCGCCGGTTGGACAAGGCGTTCCGCGCTTTCTTCGCCCGGATCCGCGAAGGGCACGTGCCGGGGTTCCCCAGGTTCAAGGGGCGCGGCTGGTTCGACACGGTGGAGTGGCCCAAGGACGGCGACGGCTGCCGGTGGGACTCTCAACCCGGACACCCCACGGCGACGTTCGTCCGTTTGCAGGGCATCGGGCACGTTCGGGCGCACCGGCACCGTCCGGTGCGGGGCCGGGTGAAGACGATCAGTATCAAGCGGGAGGGTTCCCGCTGGTATGTGATCTTGTCGTGCGATGACGTCCCCGCCGAGACCTTGCCTGCGACGGGGGCGGCCGTGGGCGTGGACATGGGTGTGGCATCGCTGGTGACCACCAGCGACGGGGACCCCCTGGCCAACCCGCGCCACCTGGAGGCGTCGGCGGGACGTCTGGCGGCGGCCCAGCGGGCTCTGGCCTGCAAGAAGCGGGGGTCCAAGCGGCGGCGTAAGGCGGTGGCGAGGGTGGCGGCGCTACACGCGAAGGTCCGCCGCCAACGTCTTGATACCGCGCACAAGGCAGCGCTCACGCTGGTCCGCGGCTATGACGTGATCGTGCATGAGGACCTGCGGATCGCGAACATGACCCGCTCCGCCGCCGGCGCGATCGAACGACCCGGGCGGAACGTCGCGGCCAAATCCGGGCTGAACCGGAGCATCCTGGACGCGGGTTGGGGGGTGTTCCTGCGGGTCCTCGCGTACAAGGCTGAAAGCGCCGGTCGCGAGCTGATCGCAGTTGATCCCCGCAACACCTCCCGCACCTGCTCGCGGTGCGGGCACTGTGCGAAGGACAACCGCCTCACTCAAGCCGAGTTCGCCTGTACGACGTGCGGGCACACCGCGCACGCCGACGTGAACGCGGCCACCAACATCCTCAGGGCAGGGCTTGTCCTTCGCGACGCTGCGGAAGCGGCCTAGCGAGAAGCTGCTCCCTTCAGCTTCAGGGAGCGGAGGAGTCACGAGCGTGACGCCCTTGCGCCGGGCCCACCAGGTCAGCTGCTCCAGGTCGCTGTTCTTGCTGCACGCGTAGGCGTACCTGGAGTGCATGTGCAGGTCGGCGTGGAAACGCACGGTGACCTCTCCCGTCGGCTTGACCCTGGATCTACCAGCTTGCCGATCAGGAGAGGTCGAAACACCGTGCGGCGGCCGGACCCTACAGTTCGGCGATGCGGTCCAGCAGCGCCTTCTTCGCCGTGCTGAACTCCTCGTCGGTCAGCACTCCGCTCCGGTGCAGTTCGCCCAGGTCGGTGAGCCGCCGAATCAGCAGGTCCCGGCTCGGGAGGTCACGGCCGTCGGGCGCGGGGGGCGGGAGGGCGGCGGGCGGTTCCGGAGCGTGGCGGGCCAGCCGCGCCAGCACGGCGGCCCCGACGAGCACGCTCGTCCCTCCGAAACGCTGCACCCCCCACGACAGGCAGCGTCGGTCCTCCTCCGGCCGGCCGGTCGGCCCCTCGCCGCGTACGCGGAAACGGAGGCTCCCGTAGGCCAGGCCCGACTGCGGTTTCCACTCGACGCCGGTCAGATCCGACAGCCGGAACTCCTGAGCGCCGGCCGCCTGTTTGACGGCCTTGGCGAATCCGGTCCACTCCAGGCGGACCCGGACGCCGTCGAAGCTCACGGTGCCGTCACCGGCCGTGGCGCTGATCGGCACGGCCGGGCCGGGCAACAGGAAATCGGGACAGGGCTCCTCCGGCACCTGGGCCAGCTGCACCAGG
The DNA here is from genome assembly GCF_016863095.1 of Microbispora siamensis. Classification (GTDB taxonomy): domain Bacteria; phylum Actinomycetota; class Actinomycetes; order Streptosporangiales; family Streptosporangiaceae; genus Microbispora; species Microbispora siamensis. The sequence continues at coordinate 384,202 of NZ_BOOF01000004.1, forward strand.
TCGCGGATCTCGCCGGCCATGTATTCCGCCGCGGCCCTGCGCTCCTTGGGGACCGCCAGCCGGTAGGGGTCGGCGGGAGCGGCCAGCAGCCCGGCGCCCACCTCGGTGAGCGGGTCCGCACCGGGCCGCAGTCGCAGCCGCAGGTGCCCGCCCTTGCGCGAGGGCTCGAACACGGCTCCCGCCACGGCCTCCAGCGGCACCACCAGGTCCCCGAGGGTCTTGCGCACCTCGTGGACGTCGCGGCCGCTGCCGGGGGTGATCCTCACCGCCTCGACATCGACCGTCCATGCGCCGTCCTCCACGACGATCTCGGTCATGTCATGACACTACGACGTCGGCGGGAACCGCTGAACCGCTCGGACGCCGGCGCCGGGACGAGGGTCCCGGCGCCGCGTCGGAGGACGATCAGGGGATCAGTAGAGCGTGTTGTCCGGCACCGGCAGATCGATCTGCTGGGGACCGTGCCAGGTGCCCTTGTCCTTGGGAATGTCGCCGCCGTTCAGCGCGTGGCCGACACCGAGCACGAGCGGAATCTCCACCCGGCTCTTGTGCAGGTCGATGGTGACGGTCGTGCCGGTGGCCCGCTCGCCGCTGTAGTTCGAGTCGGTGCCGGCGATCACCAGCCCGATCCTGTGGCCCTTCTTGAAGACGTACTCCTGCGGCAGCGTCTTCCACGTGACCTGCGCGTACGTGCCGGGGGTCAGCGGCGAGGACTCGGAGAGCGAGTCGCGGTTCTGCGCGTCGATCCAGCCGCGGGCCACGACCTCGAGCGGCCGTGTGGCCAGGTTGGTGACGACCTTCCGGTAGCAGGCGTCGTCGGCGGCGGTGCTGTCGCCGTGGCAGTCCTCCTGGGCGAGGGTGGTGATGCCCTGTCCGCGACGCCAATCGACCCGGGTGTCCTCGCCGAAGTCGACGAGAAGCGCGGTCAGGTTCGAGGTCGGCTTGTCGAGCGAGACCCGCAGGTCCACCTCGGGCGTGCCCGACATGCGCAGGTCGCGCGGCAGCTCACCGGTGGTGAAGGCGACCCGGCCGGGCTTGGCCGTGCCGACGTCGGCGACCATCGCGTCCTCCGACTGGCGGATGTCGGTGAAGCTCGCGGTCTCGCCGTTCTTGCCGGGGTTGAGGTTCAGCGAACCGTCGGCGGACGGGCGGAAGAAGTGGGTCGAGGCGGCCGGCGTCGGCCAGTCGCCCTGGGTGATCCACTCGGCCGGGCCGACCTGCACGTCGGCGCGCGGCTCCCGCATGATCCCGTTGTCCACGCCGAGCAGCCAGCGGTCGAACCAGCGGTGCAGCGTGTCGACCCACAGGTCGCGGCGCCCCTCGAAGTCAAAGGGGTCCACGTGCTGATACTGACCGACCCAGATCTTGCGCGGCACGTTCCGGTCGGCGAGCGCCTGCCACCACACCGAGAAGTTGTCGGGCTTGACGTTCAGGTCGTTGACCGTGTGCACGACGAAGACGCTGGCGTGCACCTTCGAGGCGTCGCCGAGCGACCCGGCCACGTAGTCGCGCTCGGCCCAGAAGCCGTTGTAGTTCCCCGTGGCGTCATCGGCGTCGACGTCCAGCCGAGCCCGATTCGCCGCGCACTTGGCGGCCGGGTCGGTGTCGACGACCCGGGACAGGTACGACATGTAGTTGTAGTTGTAGATGACGCCGTTGGAGCGCTGGTACTTGTACCAGGAGCTGATGGCCGAGATCGGGACGATCGTCTCCAGGCCCTCGACCCCGGTCGCCGCGACCGCGTTGGCCAGCGTGCCGTCGTACGACTTGCCGATCATGCCGGCCTTGCCGGTGCTCCAGTCGGCCACCGCGGGGGAGCCGTCGTCGTGGAAGGCGGGGGCGCGGCCGTTCAGCCAGTCGACGACCGCCTTGCCGCCGAGCACGTCGGCCTTGCCGCCCACGTCAGGGCAGCCGTCGGACTTCGTGGTGCCGACCATGTCGACGTTGAGGACGGCGTACCCGCGCGGCACGAAGTAGTTGTCGTAGAACAGAGGGAACTTGGCGGGCTCGCCCGCCGCGTCGTACACCTTGCGCTCGGACTCGTTGCCGCGCCCGGAGTTGTCGTAGTAGGGGCTCTCGTCGATGATCGACGGCACCTTGAGCCCGGGCCCCGACTCCCTGGGCCTGATGATGTCGACCCTGACCCGGTCGAGGCGGCCGTCGGAGTCGCTGTCGACGCTCGACTCGACGTAGACGTGTTCGCGGACGGCGTCGGCGTAGGAGAAGACCGGCTGGGTCCGTCCCTGGTCGACGGTGATGGCCGGGCCGGTGGCCGCGTGGGCCGGGACCGCGCCGATCGCGGTCACGGCGACTGCGGCGATGGCTGCTCGTAACAGCACGGAGAGCCTCCATAGGGGGTGTGGAAATCCTCCGTAAATCACCATGCGTGCCCGTATGGCGACAAGATCCCTTTATGTGATCGACATCACCTTGGTCCTGCTATGTGACACGAGGGGCAAAAACGGCGTGAACCCTTGACTGCTCCCCGACGGTGTTGAGAACCTTCTCACCATCCCGGTGAGAACGTTCTACACGTTCGCGCACCGGTCAGTGAGAACGTTCTACTTGCGGAGTGTCCCCATGACTTCCAAACCCGGCCTGCGCCCCGTCGACCCTCAGCTCAGGGAGGTCATCGGGGGAGCGGTCGACCAGCGCGGCGCCGCCGCGAAGGTGGCGGCGCAGGCGGCCTCGCGCGGAGTGACGGACGTGTTCTTCCTCGGCTGCGGCGGCTCCTGGGCCTCCTCGGTGCCGGCGCACGCCACGCTGTCCGCCTCGGCGACCGGGCTGGTCAGCCACAACATCAACGCCGCCGAGTTCCTGGCCTCCCCCTCGCCCCGGCTGTCGGCGCGCTCGCTCGTGGTGGCCTCCTCCCACTCCGGCGCGACCCCCGAGACGGTGGCCGCCGCGCGCCTGGCCAAGGAGGCGGGCGCGTACGTGGTGGCGGTGGCGACCGACGACGACAACCCGCTCGCCGAGCTGGGGGACGCGGCGTTCACCTACCACAGCGAGAAGACGATCACGGCGGCCAAGCACGTCCTGCTGGGGCAGCTCGTGCAGGAACTGCTCCGGATCGAGGGCGCGGACCTCGACTACGAGACCCTCGAACGCGGCTACGCGGCGCTGCCCGACGCGCTCGCCGCCGCCACCGAGGCGCACGAGGAGCTGTCGGCCACGATCGCGCGGGAGACCGCCGACGCCGACCTGACCTTCGTGGTCGGCGGGGGCAACGCGTACGGCGTCGCCTTCCTGCTCTCGGTCTGCTACCTGATGGAGATGCAGTGGAAGAAGTCGGTCTGCGTGGCGTCCGGCGACTTCTTCCACGGGGCGTTCGAGATGGTGGTCGGCGACGCGCCGCTCATCCTCCTGCGCAGCGAGGACCGCACCCAGGCGATGGCCGACCGGGTGGCCGCCTTCGCCCCCAAGGTGACCTCCCGGGTCTTCACGCTCGACTCGGCCGCTCTCGAACTGCCCGGCGTGCCCGCGGCCGCCCGGCCGGAGCTGTCGGCCCCGGTGCTGGCCAACATCGCCACCCGGCTGGCCGACCACTACGAGTCCGTCACCGGTCACTCGCTCGACGAGCGGCGCTACATGCACAAGATGGCGTACTGAGATGCGGCTGTGCGGAGTCGGCGACAACGTCGTCGACAGATATCTCGACCTCGGCCTCGTCTTCCCCGGCGGCAGCGCCTGCAACGTCGCGGTCCACGCCGGGCGCCTCGGCGCGGAGACCGCCTACCTCGGCTCGATCGGGGCCGACCCGGCGGGCGACCTCGTACGGCACAGCCTGGCCGCCGAGGGGGTCGAGGCCAGATGGTCCCGGTACGGCGGTCACCCCACCCCACGGGCCGACGTCAAGCTCGACGCCGACGGCAACCGGACCTTCGTCGACTACGTCCCGCCTACGGAGGACCTGCGGCTGAGCCCGGCGGACCTCGACTACCTGTCGTCGTTCGACCTCGTCCACACGGGACACACCAGCCTGGTCGAGGAGCAGCTCCCCGACATCGCCCGCGTCACGAAGGTCTCCTTCGACTTCTCGTACAAGGACATGGAGTACGCGCGGGACCTGCTGCCCTCGGTCGGCATCGCCTTCTTCTCCCGGCCCCGGCTCGACCGGCGCGAGTGCGCGGAGTTCGCCGCGTCGGTCCTCGCGCTCGGACCCCGGTTCGCCGTCGTGACCTGCGGAGATCAGGGCGCGTTGCTGGCCGCGGAGGGACGTACAGTGTGGCAGCCGGCGGTCCCCACCGAGGTGGTGGACACGCTGGGCGCCGGCGACGCCTTCGCGGCGCAGCTGCTGGTCGCGCTGCCCGCTGCCCCGGCCGAGGTCGCCATGGCGCGGGCGGCCGCGTACGCCGCCTCGGTCTGCCGTCACCACGGCGGTTACGGCTACCCCGCCGATCTCGACGCCCTCTATCCACCGGAGGAGACCCCATGAAAGACAGCGCCGACCTCGCGGTGCGCGTGCGCGGCGTTCGCAAGCGGTACGGCCACGTCGAGGCGCTGCGCGGCGTCGACCTGGACATCGCCCCCGGGGAGATCCACGCCCTGCTCGGCGACAACGGCGCAGGCAAGTCGACGCTGGTCAAGGTGCTCGCCGGAGCGGTGACGCCGGACGAGGGCACCGTCGAGATCAACGGCGTGCCGCACCGGTTCACCGGCCCTAGGGACGCCCAGGCGGCCGGCATCGAGACGGTCTACCAGGACCTGGCCCTCGCGCCGACGCTGCCGCCGGACGCCAACCTCTTCCTCGGCCGCGAGCCCGCCCGGCCGGGGCTGCTCGGCCGGCTGGGGTTCGTCGACCGCAAGGCCATGCGGGCCGAGGCCGCCACCCACCTGCGGCAGCTCAACTCCAAGATCCAGGACCTGGGCGCCGAGGTCGGCTCGATGTCGGGCGGGCAGAAGCAGGCCGTCGCGGTGGCCAGGGCGGCGATGTGGGGCTCGGCCCTGATCATGATGGACGAGCCGACCGCGGCGCTCGGCGTGGCGCAGACCGAGTCGGTCCTGGAGCTCATCAGGCGGATCCGGGACGAGAAGGGCCTGCCGGTGCTGCTCATCTCCCACAACCTGCCCGACGTCTTCCGCGTCGCGGACCGCTGCACGGTCCTGCGGCTCGGCAGGCGGGTCCTGACCGCGCGCATGTCCGACGTCACCTCGACCGATCTGATCAGGGCGATGACGGGCGCCGACACCCTCAGCCCGACCGGGGAAAGGGCGGCAGAACCGCGATGACCGACCTCGCTTCGCAGAGCACACCGCCGGCCACACCGCGGACCACGCCGCCGGGCGCGCCGCGCAGGAGGGCCGTGCCGCGCCCTCAGCGGCTGTCCGACGCGACGATCCTGCTGCTGCTGATCGCCATCGTGGCGGTCTTCTCGATCGTCACTCCGGCGGGCACGTTCCTGTCGCTGAGCAACGCCGAGTCCATCCTGCTCACGGCCTCGCAGCTGCTCATCCTCTCGTGCGGCATCACGTTCCTGCTCATCGCCGGCGGACTCGACCTGTCCATCGGCTCGATCACGATCTTCTCCGCCGTCGTCGTCGCGAAGGTGATGGGGGCGCTCGCCGGGACGGCGGCGCAGGCGGCGGACTTCCACTATCCGAACCTCGGCGTCGCGATCACCGTGGCGATCGTCTGCGGCCTGCTGGTGGGCGCCGGCTGGGGAGCCGTCAACGGCCTGCTCGCCGTGAAGCTCCGCATCCCTCCGTTCATCGCCACGCTCGCGACCGGCGGCATCGTGCTCGGCCTGGCCAGCGTCTGGACGAACGGCCAGAACGTGCAGAACGTGCCGCTGCCCTTCCAGTCGTCGTTCGGCCTGGGCAAGCTGTTCGAGGTCATCCCGTGGTCCATCGTGATCGCGGCCGTGGTCACCGCGGTCTTCTGGGTCGTGCTGTCCAAGACCCGCTTCGGCCTGCACACCTACGCGATGGGCGCCAACCTGGAGGCGGCCCGCCGCGCGGGCGTCAACGTCAGGCGGCACATGGTCCTGCTCTACGTCGGCACCGGCGCCCTCTGCGGCATCGTGGCCGTCCTCGACGTCGCGCGGTTCAGCACGGCGTCGATCACCAGTCATTCCGGGGACGCGCTGTCGGCCATCGCCGCCGTCGTCATCGGCGGGACGAGCCTGTTCGGGGGACGGGGCCGGATCTCCGGCACCGTGGTGGGCGCGCTCATCCCGGCGGTCCTGCAGAGCGGCTTCGTGATCATGGACGTCCAGCCGTTCTGGCAGAACGTCGCCGTCGGCGTCGTCCTGCTCGTGGCCGTCTACGTGGACCAGGTCAAGATCCGCGCTCAGGAGCGCACATGAGCTTCCTCGCTCGCACCCACCCCTCATCCCGAAGGAACCCGATGAAGCGAACCATCCCCGCCCTGGCCGCGAGCGCGCTGGCGGTCTGCCTGCTGGCCGGCTGCGGCGGAACCTCGTCCGCCGACGACGCCGGAGGCGGGAGCGCCGCCGGCAAGAAGATCGTCATGCTGCTGAACGACCAGTTCGACCCCTACTACCTCACCCTGGTCGCCGGAGCCGAGGCCGAGGCGAAGAAGCAGGGCTTCGACTTCAGCTGGCAGGCGCCGTCCACGCTCGACGTGGCCTCGCAGACCCAGCTCCTGCAGTCCGTCGCCGCCCGCAAGCCGGACGGGATCATCATGTCCGCCCTGGACGCCAAGGCGATGATCGCGCCGATGAAGCAGGTCATGGCGCAGGGCATCCCGATCATCACGGTGGACGCCGACGTCGCCGACCCGTCGGCCCGCCTCGCCACCGTCACCTCCGACGGCGAGGCCGCCGGCCGCCTGGCCGCCCAGACGATGGACAAGCTGCTGGGCGGCAAGGGCAAGGTCGCCTTCGAGGGTTACACCCCGGGCACCTCCAGCACCGACGCCCGCCTCAAGGGCTGGCAGGAGGGGCTGAAGCAGACCGGACTCGAGTACGTCGCCGAGCGCTACGACGCCACCGACCTCACCACCATCGCCGGAACCGTGAGCGCGGTGCTCAAGCGCTACCCCGACCTCGCCGGCATCTTCACGAACTGGACGAACCCCACCCTCGGCGCCGCTCAGGCCGTACAGGCCGCGGGCAGGAGCGACAAGGTCAAGATCGTCGGCTTCGACGCCTCGCCCGACGAGGTGAGCCTGCTCAAGCGCGGCCTGGTCGCGGCGCTGATCATCCAGAAGCCCGGCGACATGGGCAGCAGGGCGGTCTCCGACCTCGCCGCCTACCTCAAGGACGGCACCAAGCCGCAGTCGGTCAGCCTCGACGCGGTCGTGGCCACCCAGGAGAACATCAACGACCCCGCCGTCAGCGCGTACTTCTACAAGGCAGGAAAGAAGTGAGCCAACGCCTCGGAATCGACGTCGGCGGGACCTTCACCGACGTCGTGGTCATCGGGGACGACGGACGCGTCCTCGTCGAGAAGGTCCCCAGCACCCCGGAGAACCAGGCGGGCGGCGTGCTCGACGGCGTCCGCGCCGCGCGCGGCACCCGCGGCGTCGACACCGGCGCGCTGCGGATGTTCGCGCACGGGTCCACCGTCGCCACCAACGCCCTCCTGGAGTTCAAGCTCCCGCCCACCGCGCTGATCGTGACCCGCGGCTTCCGGGACGTCCTGGAGATCGGCACGCAGCTTCGGCCCGCGCTGTTCGACCTCGGGGTCGTCAAGCCGGAACCGGTGATCCCGCGCGACATGGTCTTCGAGATCGACGAGCGGCTCGACCGGCTGGGCGGGGTCGTCACCCCGCTCACCGACGAGGAGATCGACCGCGTCGTGGCCCAGGTCGCGGCGAGCGGCGCCGAGGCGTGCGCGGTCACGCTGCTGTTCTCCTTCCGCAACCCCGCCCACGAGCGCCGGGTGGCCGAGCGGCTGGCCGCCGCGCTGCCCGGCCTGCACGTGGCCGTCTCCTCCGAGGTCGCGCCCGAGATCAAGGAATATCCCCGGGCGTCGACCACCGCGATCAGCGCGGCGCTGCAGCCGCTGGTGGCGCGCTACCTGTCGGCGGTCGAGGCCGGGCTGGACAGCGAGAAGGTCACCTGCCCGTTCTTCGTGATGCAGTCCTCCGGCGGCGTGATGTCGGCCGCCGAGGCGTCGGCCGCCGCGCACAAGATGGTGCTGTCCGGCCCCGCGGCGGGGGTGCTCGCCGCCGCCCGGGTGGCGGAGAACCCGGCGTACGCCAACCAGATCACCTTCGACATGGGCGGCACGTCCACCGACATCTGCCTGATCCACGAGGGCCGGCCGCGCCTGGACCGGTCGTCGCAGTTCGAGGGGCGGCCCCTGCAGGTCGCGCAGTTCGACATCCACACCATCGGGTCCGGCGGCGGGTCGCTGGCCCGGGTGGACGCGGCCGGGCTGCTGCGGGTGGGACCGGAGAGCGCGGGCGCCGTCCCCGGGCCCGCCTGCTACGGGCGCGGCGGCACCCGGCCCACGACGACCGACGCCCAGGTGGTGCTCGGCCGGGTGGACCCCGCGCGGTTCCTCGGCGGGGAGATGACCCTCGACGTGGAGGCCGCCAGGCAGGCGGTGCTGACGCACGTCGCGGAGCCGCTCGGGATCGGCCTGGAGGAGGCCGCGCTGGGCATCCTCGACGTCGCCGACGCCATCATGGCCAGGGGCGTGCGGGTGGTCAGCGTCAACCGCGGCTACGACCCGCGCGACTTCGTGCTGCTGCCCTTCGGCGGGGCCGGTCCCATGCACGCGCTGTCGGTCGCCGAGATGGTCGACATCAGGACCGTCCTGGTGCCGCGCCACCCCGGCACGTTCTCGGCGCTGGGCCTGGCCACCAGTGACCTGAAGTACGACTTCTCGCTCACCGTGGACGCGCCGGTGGACACGCTGAGCCCGGAGGAGATCGAGGGGCTGTTCACCGGCCTGCTCGACCGGGCCCGCGACCGGCTCTCCCGGGTCGAGTCGCTCACCACGGGACAGACCGAGAACCGGCTGGCCCGCTTCCGCTACGCCTGGCAGGACAACGACGTGGAGGTGCTGCTGCGGCCCGGGGCCGTGGACGCGCAGAGCCTGGCCGAGGCGCTCGACCGCTTCCACGCCCAGCACGAGTTCGAGTTCGGGCACAGCGACAAGGAGGCCCGTGTCGAACTCGTCGCCGTCGGCGTCGAGGTGTACGGCGTTCTGCCGCGCACGGCCGCCGCTTCTTCGGAGGAGGCGTCCTCCACCCCCGCCCCGGCCTCCGTACGGCGGGTCTGCTTCCGCGGGGCCGGATGGGTCGACACCGACGTGTACGAGCGGGCGGACCTGAGGCCAGGGGCGGCGTTCAGCGGCCCGGCGATCATCGAGGAGCGCGAGGCGACCACGGTCGTGCCGCCCGGCGCGCGGGCGCGCGTGGACGGCGACGGCAACCTCGTCCTGACTGTGAAGGGAACCTCGGCATGAACACCGGCATGAGACGAACCGACCCGATCACCACGGAGGTCATCCGGCACGCCCTGGAGACCATCGCGGAGGAGATGGGCACCGCGCTGCGCCGCACCGCGCTCAGCGTCGTGGTGAAGGACATGCGCGACTACAGTTGCGCGGTCTTCGACCGGTCGGGCCGGCTGCTCGCCGCCGCGCTGGACATCCCGACGCTGCTCGCCTCGATGTCCCCCGCGCTGCGGGCCTGCCTCGACAAGTGGGGCGAAGACATCCACCCCGGCGACGTCTTCCTCAGCAACCATCCCTACCTGGGGGCCTGCCAGACCAACGACCTCAACCTGTTCGTCCCGGTCTTCGACGGCGACGAGCGGCTCATCGGCTTCACCGGCGCCATCGCGCACCACGCCGACTGGGGCGGGGTCGTGCCCGGCACGGCGGCGGCCACCAGCCGCAGCGCGTTCTACGAGGGCGTCATGCTGCCGGCGGTGAAGCTGGAGGTGCGCGGCGTCCCCGAGCCGAACGTCCGCGACATCATCACGGCCAACACCCGCCACCCGAAGCAGAACCACGGCGACCTGCGCGCCCAGGTCGCCGCCGCCCGCTCGGGCGCCCGCCGCTTCGCCCGCCTGGCCGAGCGGTACGGCACCGACACGCTGGTCACGGCGATCGACGATCTGATCGGTTACACGGCCGAGCGAACCCGGGCCGAGCTGGCGGCCCTGCCCGACGGGACGTACCGGGCCGAGGGGTGGCTGGACGACGACGGCATCAACCCCGGCGCGTCCGTCCGCCTCGCCGTCACGGTCACCATCGAGGGCGACGGCGCGCACGTCGACTTCTCCGGCTGCGATCCGCAGATGCCCGGCGGCATGAACATCCCCACGTCCACGACGCGGTCGGTCGTGCACTACGCGATCAAGTGCCTGCTGCCCGACGACGTGCCGTTCAACGAGGGGTCGATGGAGCCGGTGACCATCCACGCCCCGGAGGGCTCGGCGGTCAACCCGATCTTCCCCGCCGCGGTCGGCGACCGGCACCTGGCGTCCCAGCGGCTGGCGTCCGTCATGACCCGGGCGCTGGCCCCGGCGGCCCCGCACCGGGCGTCGGCGGAGTGGTTCGTCGGCTGGCCGGTGCTGATCTGCGAGTCGGCCTCGCCGAAGACCGGGGACGGCGTCGTGCTGCTCGCCAACGTCGCGGGTGGCGCGGGCGCCACCGCCTCGCACGACGGCGCGGACGCGGTCGACGTCCACATGGCCAACTGCGCGATCATCCCGGCGGAGGTGATCGAGTCGAGCTACCTCCTGCGCGTCGAGCGCTACGAGCTGAGGCCCGACAGTGGCGGCGCGGGGCGCACACGGGGCGGCCTGGGCATCCGCGCGGACTACCGGAACATCTCCGACGGGCCCATGCAGTTCCTCTCCGAGGCCGAGCAGAGCGACCCCGGTCACGTTCCGCAGGGGCTCGACGGCGGCCTGCCCGGCACCGCCGCCTCGATCGTCCTCATCCGCGAGGACGGCGAGGAGACCCCGCTCCCGGCGAAGGGGCAGCACGTCGCCGCACCGGGCGAGGTGGTGAGCCTGCGGGCCGGCGGCGGTGCCGGATTCGGCGACCCGGCGCTGCGCCCGAGGGAGGCCGTGGAGGCCGACCTGCGCAGCGGGCGGATCACCGCCCGCGCCGCGCGGGATCACTACAATCTCGCTGCGGCGGATCGCTGATGGGCGAGCCGCCGGCGCTTCCCGGGCGCGCCCGCGAACGCGATGACGGCCGGGATCCCGCCGGCGGCGACCGATACCGGGAAGAGGAGGATCCGTGACCGCATCCAGCAGGCCGCGGCGGGCGACGCTCCCGGACGTGGCGGCGCTGGCCGGTGTCTCCACGGCCGCCGCGGGGCGCGCGCTGGGAGGTTACGGAAGCGTCAGCGAGGACGTCCGGCGGCGGGTGACGGAGGCGGCGCGGCAGCTCAACTACCGCGCCAACCGCCTCGCCGCCAGCGTCCGCACCGGCAGGACCGACACCATCGGGGTCGTGTGCGCGGACATCGAGAGTCCCTTCTTCGCCCGCGCGCTGCGGGGGATCTCCGACGTCGCGCACGAGAACGGCTTCAGCACCCTCGTCACCAACAGTGACGAGGACCTCGCCAGCGAGCGTGAGGCGGTGCAGTTGCTCCTGCACAAGCAGGTGGACGGCATCATCTGCGCGCCCGCCGACGTCAAGCAGGTCGAGCATCTGGCACAGGCGCAGAGCGGCGGCACGCCCGTCGTCCTGTTCGACCGCGTGAGCGACCGGTTGGAGGCCGACGCCGTCATCGTGGACGGCATGAAGGCCGCCTACCAGGCCGTACGGCGGCTGCTCGACCTCGGCCACCGGCGCATCGCGATCGTGACGGAGCTGCGCCAGCCCCGGGAGCAGGACTGGGCGAGGTTCCTCACCCCGGAGGCCGAGGTGTCGCTGGGCGAGCTCAGCCCGAGCGAGGCCCGGCTGCTCGGCTATCTGCGGGCCCACTGGGACGCCGGGGTGCCGGTGCGCCGCGAGCTGGTCCGGCGCACCGGCACCTACGCCGCCGAGGCCGCCTACCAGCAGACCAAGCGCGTTCTCGCGCTGAAGAACCCGCCGACGGCGATCTTCACGGTGGACAACCTGATGACGGTCGGCGCCTACCGCGCGATCCGCGACCTCGGCGTCGTGGTGCCCGACCGGCTCTCGGTGGTGGCGTTCGACGACCTGGACTGGACCGTGCTGGTCTCCCCGGCCCTGAGCGTCATCGCGCAGCCGGTCTACGAGATGGGCGCGGAAGCGGCCCGGCGCCTGATCCGGCGCCTGCGCGACCCGGAGCCCGCGCCGCCCGCCACCCTGTTCATGGACGTCACGCTGGTCGAACGGGAGTCCGTCGCCCCGATCTCGTCATGATCAGGTTCCGCTGACGAACACCGGCGTGTCGGAGACGGCCGTGCGCAGCCGCCGGTCGCGGATCTCGACGGCGTGCGGCTCGCCGAACGCGTCCACGGCGGTCGCGGCGGAAGCGGGCCAGGGCCAGGAGACGGCGACGGGCGGCCGCTCCTCCCCGTCGGCCGTGTCGTCAACCGTGTCGTCGGCCGTGTCGCGCCGGTTCCACAGCACCAGTAGCGGCCCCCGTCCGGCACGCTCGACCTCGAACGCGTACAGGCCGGGCGGGTCGCCGGGCCGCACCCGGGTCACCCGGCGGGCCCCCGCGAGCTGCGCGGCGAGCAGGGCGAAGGTGTCCGCCGCCGGATGCCGGACCGCGAGTTCGCCGTCCCGGTAGCCGAGCATGGCGAGCTTGCCGAACATCAGGTGCATGATCTGCAGGGGATCGGCCGGTCCGGGGACCTCGGGCGCGAGGTTCCAGTAGAGGGTGCGGCGGACCCCGGCGGCGAGCGCCTCCAGGGTGCACGCGACGAGCTGGCGGCAGTTGATCCGGTGCCGTCTGGCCTCCAGCTCGGGCGGGCACCCCTCCATGAACATCACCAGCCGGGGCGGCAGCTGCGGCATCCGCGCGTACAACGCGGCCATGGCCCGTCGCTCGGGGGTGTCCTGCCGCGCCCTGGCGGCCAGTTCTTGGGTGCTCTGCACCTGTGCGGCCCCGGCGAAGGCCTCGGCGAACACCTCGTACATGACGGCCTGGGCGTCGGGGAACTCGAACGGCACGGGCGCGCCGTACTCGCCCACCACCACCGGCCTCAGACAGCCGTGCGCCCGCATCAGCTCCCGCACGGCCTCGATGTGGGCGGGGACCGCGGCGGCGTCGCCGTACAGGTGCACGTCGAACAGGTCGAAGGCGTCACGGCCGCCGGACACCACCTGCTCGAAGAAGCGCCACGGCTCGCTTCCCGCCTCGCCGGAGAGTACGTCGTAGCCGCACCCGCCGAGCACCACGGCGGCCGCGGGGTCGGCCTCCTTGACCGCGGCGTACATGACCTTGAGCTGCGCGACGTACTCGTCGGCGGTCCCGGCCCACAGCAGGTCGGTGTTGCTCGGCTCGTTGTCGCACTGCCAGTAGCGCACCCGGCCGGCGCAGCGGCGCACCACCCGGCGTACGAACTCCGCGTAGGCGTTCAGGTCGTTCGCGGGGGAGGGCGGCAGGAAGTCGGTCGGCGTCCTGGTCGCCCACGGGGAGCTGGAGCACAGCGTGATCCACACCTCCTCGTCGCCGTCGAGCTGGCCGAGCAGCGCGTCGACCACCTCCCAGAGGTAGCGGCCCGGCTCGGGCTCGACCTGGCTCCAGTACACGTACGCCCGCACGATCCCGGCGCCCAGCGATCGGGCCTGGGGGACGAACGTGCCGGGCGGGCCGAACAGGCCGTAGCTGACGCCCCTCACGACGCCCAGCCGGATCCCCGGCGGTTCGTACGCGTCGGTCGCCGCCTGCGTCATCAGTACCTCCGGTCCTGGGGAAGTTTATGTCGTACACGAAGAGTTTATTGCGTAAACTCGGAACGTGGGTGAGGGAGAGACGACCGCGTTCCCGCTGATCTGGACTCAGCCGCCGCCGCGCAGGCGCGGGCTGGACCGGGAGAAGATCGTGGCGGCGGCGATCCGCGTCGCCGACGAGGCCGGGCTGGACGGCCTGACGATGAAGGCGGTCGCCGCCGGCCTCGGGCCGTACTCGCCGATGGCGCTCTATCGCCACGTGCACAGCAAGGAGGGCCTGTTCGACCTCATGCTCGACGCGGCCACCGCCGAGATCCCGCTGCCCGGGGAGCCTGGCGGGGACTGGCGTGACGACCTGCGCACGCTCGCCCTGGAGACCCGGCGGATGACGGCCCGGCACCCCTGGTTCGCTGTGCTGGTCCACGCCCGCCCTCCGGCCGGTCCGCACATGATGCGCAGGCTGGAGTTCATGCTCACCGTCCTCGTACGGCAGGGGGCGACCGTCGGCGAGGCCATGACCTACGCGGCGCTGATCGACAGGCACGTCTTCGGCAGCGCCCTGCAGGAGAGCGAGGAGGCCCGCCAGGAGCGGCGCCACGGCCTGGACGACGACGCCCGGCTGTACGCCGCCATCGCGGCGCTCCGCGAACTGGCCGCCGCCGACGGCCGCCTGCCTCACCTCACGGAATGGCTCACCCACCCGGCCGGTCCCACACCGGAGGAACGCTTCGCGATCGGGCTCGACTTCGTCCTCGACGGCATCGCGGGCCGGCTGCCCTGACCGCGCGGCGTCCCGGCGCTTCGCGCAAGATCACGAAAACCTTTTCGCGATGTTCGGTCCACCTCTGAACTGGACTTACGTCATGACCGTTGACAGCGACTGAGGTTTCTTTTACGTTACCGAAAACCTTTTAGTTCGTTTCGTGCGTCGCGGGGGGATGCCGGAAGGAGAGGTCATGAAGCCACGTTGGCGGACCCCGGCGGCAGCCGGGCTGTTAACGCTGACAGTGTTGAGCGGCAGGATGTTAACGCTCACAACTCCGGCGTCCGCCGCGCCGGAGATCCTGCCGGCGCAGTCCCAGGACCAGCTCGGCCTGCCGGTCTTCACCGGCGGCGACCCGGTCCCCGACGAGCCGGTGAGCTACGACCCGCGACGCATGATGCGGGCCATCTACGACAAGGAGAAGGGCGGCGACTCCTACTGGATCGACCGCATGCTGGCCCGCAAGGGCGACGACCCGGCCGGCCCGTGGCTGATGAGCCGGGGCAGGGCGGCGTTCATGAAGGAGCACGACCCCGCCGTCATCGGGTTCGGCGGCAGCCTCGCCTACTGGGAGAGCATCGACAACCGCGACGCGTACGCCGTGGATCTGGGCACCGCCCTGCGGGAGAACGTCGCCGAGCGGCTGCAGATGCCCAGCCACTGGGAGGGCGTCTACACCGGCGACGGGCTGTCGGTCGTGGTCAGGAAGTTCATCACGCATGAGAACGTGCTGGTCACCACGCTTGAGATCACCAACACCGGCGCCGCGCAACGCTCGGTGCCGGTGACCGTGACCTCGCCGTACGCGAAGACGGCGGACGGCGACCGCGAGCTGACCGGGGTCGTGACCGCCAAGAACCGGCTCACCACGATCTTCCCCAGGCTCAGCGGCGACGGCCTGAAGGTGGACGGCGCCGCGCTGAAGGGCACGCTGACCATCGCCCCGGGCAAGACCGTGCGCACCAAGGTCCAGCTCGGGCTGGTCACCGAGGAACTGCCGGGCTCCCGCGAGGAGTACGACGGCTACAAGGGACGCTCGCCGGAGAAGGCGCTGACCAGGCAGTTGAAGGACTACAACGCCTGGTGGGCGGACAACGTGCCCTACATGGACGTGCCGGACGAGAACATCAAGAAGTTCGTCTACTACCGCTGGTGGTTGATGCGCTTCAACTTCCTCGATGCGGACATCCCGGGCAACGACTTCCAGTTCCCCACGTCGGTCGAGGGCGCGCTCGGCTACAACAACGCGATCGTGCTGACCGTGCCGATGTTCATCCAGGACCTCAAGTATCTGCGCGACCCCATCTACTCCTACGGGCCGTGGGTGTCGGCGGGCGAGGTCTCCAAGAACTCCAAGTACACCGACAACCCCGGTGACCCGGAGAACTGGAGCAACAGCTACACCCAGTACATCTCGGCCAGCGCCCTGGAGAGCTACCGCCTGCACGGCGGACAGCCCGGCATCCTGCGCAACCTGGCGCGGTACGCCGAGAAGGACGTCTACGGCCAGCTCAACGCGTACGACTCCAACAAGAACGGCGTCATCGAGTACGACTGGGAGGCGATGACGGGCAACGACGCGGACGCCGTGTCGTTCCACTACTACGGCGGCGCCAACGAGCGGGCCGAGGGCGCCTACGTCTACGCCAACGCGATGGCCGCCGCGAAGGCGTACGAGCTGATCGGCGACAGCGCCAAGGCGGCCGAGATGCGCGGCGTGGCCGACAAGGTCAAGAACGGCGTCCTGACGCTGCTGTGGGACGACAAGGACAAGGTGTTCAAGCACCGCGACCTGCGCACGGGCAACCTGATCCCGTGGAAGGAGTCCAACAACTACATCCCGTTCGCCACCGGGCTGGTGCCGGCCGACGAGCCGAAGTACCGCGAGGCGCTGCGGCTGTGGACCGACCCCGCCGAGTATCCGATCTTCCCCTTCTACACGGCCAACCAGAAGGACAAGGCCGAGGCGGCCGCCCAGGGCAAGCCGGGGTCGAACAACTTCTCCCAGATCAACTCCACCCGGGACTTCTCGCTGTTCTCCAAGGCGCTGCACGAGTACTCCTCGCCGTACATCACCCCGGAGATGTACAAGCAGTTGCTCTACTGGAACGCCTGGGCGCAGTTCGTCGGCGGCGACACCCGCTGGCCGGACGCCAACGAGTTCTGGGCGAACTGGAACCCGCAGACCAAGAGCATCGACTACCGCTCCTGGATCCACCACACCATCCTCGGCAGCAGCAACTGGACGGTCATCGAGGACGTCATGGGGCTGCGCCCGCGCGACGACGCGAAGGTCGAGCTGTGGCCGGTGGACATCGGCTGGGACCACTTCACGGTCAACGACATCGACTACCGGGGCCACGACCTGACCATCGTCTGGGACAAGCCGGACGGCGACGTGAAGTATCGCGGCGTGCCCGAGGGCTACTCGATCTTCATCGACGGCAAGCGCAAGGTCACCCTGGCGGGCCTGGCCCACGCCGTCTGGGACCCCGCGACGGGACGTGTCGAGGGTGGCCAGGTCCTGCACAGCGAGGCCGCGCACCAGCTCAAGGCGCCGACCGAGGTGAAGCTCAAGGGCGACAGGATCGAGGACCTCTTCGCCAAGGCCGGGGTGTCGCTCGACGGCGACGCGCCCAACCTGGTCAGGTCGGCCACCGCCTCGTACGGCGACCCGGCGGGCGCGGTGGACGGCTTCACGATCAACGAGCCCTACTGGGGGAGCAAGGGGTCGGGCAAGGCCTCCGACTGGCTGGAGGTGGACCTCGGCTCGGCGCGGCCCGTGGACGACGTGCGGCTGTACTTCTCCAACGACCGCAAGCCGGGCGGATACAGCGAGCCCGCGCTCTACACGATCCAGTACCTCGACGGGTCCGAATGGAAGGACGTGCCCGGTCAGGCCAAGTCGCCGGTCTACCCCCGGGCCAACCTCAACGAGGTGCGCTTCCCCTCGATCAGCACGGCGAAGCTGCGCGTGGTGGTCACGCACCGGCCGGGGTACGCCACCGGCCTGAAGGAGGTACAGGCGTTCTCCAGCGGCGGCAGGGCGCCGTCCGCCGAGAACCGGGCACCGTACGCGCTGGTCGTGCGGGACGAGAGCGTGAACCGGCCGGGGCAGGTGCGCCTGAACGCGGTGGTCAAGGACGACGGGCTGCCGTCCGGGCAGCTCACCGCCGCCTGGGACCTCGTGGACGGGCCGGGTGAGGCGTTCTTCAGCGACCCGTCCGGTGCGACGGGCACGACGGTCTCGTTCACGAAGGCGGGCACCTACCGGGTGCGGCTTACCGCCGCGGACGGCGCGCTGACGACCCGGACGACGGTCACCGTCACGGCGACCGAGCAGGCCGAGGACGTGAACATCGCCGCGAACGCGACGCCCACCGCCTCCTACACCTCACCCTGGGAGAAGGTGAGCGCGGTCAACGACGGCATCGACCCGCCGCGGTCCAACGACGCCGTGAACCCCCGCTGGGGCACCTGGCCGCAGCAGGGCACGCAGTGGGTGCAGCTCGAATGGCCCGCACCTGTCAAGGTGAACAAGTCGGACGTCTACTTCTTCGACGACGGCGGCGGCGTCCGGGTCCCCGCCTCCTGGAAGATCCAGTACTGGGACGGCGCCGCGTTCAAGGACATCCAGGCCGACTATCCCGTCGCAGCCGACAAATACAACACCGTGTCGTTCGACCCGGTGACCACGACCCGGCTGCGCGTGGTGCTCGAGTCCGGGCAGGGCTCGGTCGGGCTGCTGGAGTGGAAGACGTACGCGGTGCGGCCCGACGGCGTGCGGCCCGTGCACGTGCCCACGCTGGTGAACACGCTGCCCGAGCTGCCGGCCTCGGTGGAGACCACGTACGCCGACGGCGGGCGGGGCACGGCCAAGGTCACCTGGCAGCCGGTCACGCTCGACCAGGTGAAGACCGGCGGCAGCAGCTTCACTGTCGCGGGCCTGGCCGAGGGCGTGCGCGACGCGGTCCACGCCACGGTCTACGTGCGCACCACCGACGCGGTCACCGTCACCTCGATCGCCGAGGAGAGCGTGACCACGCGGGCCGGAACCGCTCCGTCGCTGCCCGGCACCGTCGTCGCCACCTACAACGACGGCTCGAAGGACAGCCGGGTGAAGGTCACGTGGGACGCGGTCGATCCCGCGAGGTACGCCGCCCCGGGCACGTTCACCGTCACCGGCCACGTGGCCGGCAGCACGGTCGAGGCCAAGGCGGTGGTGACCGTCACCTGATCCGTGTTGTTCGGGGCAGCCCCCGGGCCCGCCTGACAGGGCCCGGGGGCGTCACCCCCGGGTGCTCTCCCACTCCAGTTCGCCCTTGACCACCTTCGGCCGCCAGCCGCGGATCGGCCTGCCGGTCTCCAGCGACCTCGCGGTCGCCTTCAGCAGGGCCAGATAGGACGGCCACACCACGTCGCCCTCCAGCGTGAGCCCCTCCTCGTTGAAGAACTCGCCGGTCTTCCCGGTGCGGGTGTCGACGAAGAGGTTCCCGCCGTCGTTGGCGTAGGCGAAGGGGATCAGGTGGCCGTTCCACCAGTCGTCGAGCAAGTCGTTCCCGTCGCCGCAGAGCATCTTCCACTCCGAGCGGATGTCCTTGGCGGACATCAGCTCGTAGAAGGGGGCGGGGCCGAACCCCCAGGAGCCCCCGCCGTCGTGCCGCAGCAGCGAGGCGCGCAGGTCGTGGGGGAAGCGCAGCCCCATCGCCGCCTCCGACCTGGCGATGTCCAGGGGGCGGGCCGGGGGCCGGAGCCGCTTGAACGTGACGGGCGCCCTGCGGGCCAGCCATCGCTCGACGCGCCGCCACACCGCGTTCACCTGGGCCGTGACGCGCGGGCCCGGCACTCGCACCCGGGGCGTACGGCGGGGCGGCAGGCACCCGCCGGCCCGCAACTCCTCCGCCGTCGGTTTCTCCGGCGTCGGCTCAGCCGTGGGCGTGGGGCTGGGGGACGGCCGGGGGCCGCCGGCGCAGCCCGGCCGCGCGGGGGCGGGGTCCTCGGCCCAGCGCAGCTCGCAGCCCGCCGTGACGACCGGATACCAGTCCCGCAGCGCCGCACCCCGTCGGCCGCGTCCAGGTCGCCCGCCATCACCAGGTCCTCGCACTTGCTCCCGTTGACGTAGTCGATGTCGGACGCCCCGAGCAGGCCGTACGACCGCGGGAGCCGGAACCCCGCCCCGAGGTTGCCGTCGGCGCCGTCATGCCGCAGGTAGGAGACGTACAGGTCGTCGGGCAGCCGGCGTCCGTGATCGGCCTCCCATCGGGCGAGGTCCTGCGGGTCGGCGCCGAACTTGAGCTTCCGCAGGGTGGCCGAGGCGTGCGCGCCCAGCCAGCGTTCGACGCGGTCCCACGCCTGGTTCACCCGGGCGGTGACCCCCGGATCGGGCGTACGCGGGACGTACGTGGGCTCGTTGCCCACGAAAACCGGCTCCTGCGTGTCCACGGTCAGGGCCCCGGCCGCGGCCCCGTCGTCCTCCCACTGGATCGGTGGGCAGCCGATGGCCTTCGCCTCCTCCGGGGTGAGGGCGTTGGCCTTGACCTTCGCTTCGAACTCGGGATCACCGCAAGACAGCGACATCGAATCGCCGGAGGACACGGACAGGCAGGTCACCGCCTCCTCCATGAGGTCCGGCTCGCCCATGAGCCCTGCCATCAGGAGCACGGCCACGAGCGCCGGCCGTACGATACGCGCCCACCGGAGTCCGATCACCCGCGCACTTTATCGATCTTGCTGGTCCGCTCGCAGGTGCCACTTGAGAATGCGCACGGTCCGCTCGCCCAGCACGTCGTACGCCCGCTCGATCAGCACCGCCAGCTCGCGGCGGAGCGGCTCGGGGGGTCCCACGTACGCGGTGGCCGCCTGCCGGTCGAGCCAGTTGCGCACGTCCGCCCGCGCCCGCTCGCGGAGCGACTCGTCCGGCCCCGCCAGCAGGATCAGGTCGGCCTTGAGGCGGTTCCACACGTGCGTCCCGGCGAGCAACCGGTAGGCCGCTCGCCGTACGTGAGGCGGGCGGCCACTGTCGAACAAGGGCCACAAGCGGTCCTCGGGCGGGGGCGCGGTGCGCAACGCCTCGGCGGCGCGGCGGACGACGATCGGCGCGGGATCGACGAGCATCGCGGCGAGGTCGACTTGCGCGCCCAGGCGGGACGCGGCACGTACGGCCTCTGCCCGCACGCGGGGGTTCTCGCCGGCCAGGTAAGGCAGGACGGTCGGGGCGTCGGCGGGAGTGCCGCACTCACCCAGCCCCGCGACCAGGTGTCGTAGTCCGTGGCCCGGTCGCTCGTTCAGCAGGCGGCGGTAGAACTCCGCCGGGTCGCCGCCGGCACGCCGGACCGCCCACTGCGCGGTCAGCCGCACCACCGAGGAGCCGTCGCCGAGCATCCGCTCTCCGTGCTCCGGCGCGCCGAGCCGCACCAGGGCGGTCAGCGCCGTGGCACGCACCTGGGCCGCCCGGTTCGCCAGCAGCACCCGCAGCAGCTCGGGACGGTCCAGCCCGGCGACCGCCTCCGCGCACAGCGTCCGGCAGGTCACGTCTTCCTCGTGCTGCGCCGCGTGAACCAGGTCCGCCTCGCCGAGACGCCCGCCGTCGAGGCAGGCCCGGTAGGCGAACCGGCGCGTGGGGATGTCGGCGCTGCTCCGCAGGGCCGTGAGGACCTCGCCGCACGCCCGCGTGATCGCGTCGCGCACCATGCGGACGACCGCTTCGCCGCGTCGCCGTCCCCCGAGCCGTACGGCGACCGGCGCGACGGTCTCCAGGACGGTCACGGTGGGCGTCGCGAGCGCCTGTTCCAGGACGTCCGCCGCCGCCGACCGCACCTCGGGCACCCAGTCGGCGGCCCGGATCACCAAGATCGGCAGCAGCCGTGGATCGTGGCGCATGGCGGGGTGCCGGACGGCGCGCTCCCGCTCGTGGCCGTCGTGGACGCAGGCCGCCGCCAGTACGGCGAGCGAGGTGTCCGGCATGGGGGGCTTGCGACGCAGGCGCCACAGCCCGCGCGGCTCAGGTGCCGTGGCGACTGTGGGTGCTTCGTACCACGTCGCACGCCGCGCGGGGTCGAGCTCGGACCACAGCCAGGGCGGGGCCGCCGCCAGGGCGTCGAGAGCGCGCTCGGCGTGCTCGCGATCGGCCGCCGCCCGGAGCAGTGCCGTCCACAGGTCCCACAGCACGTACAGGTGACCCGGCGCGGCCCTGGCGATGAGCGTCTCGACGGTTTCGACCACCTCACCATGATCCACGCTGTGGAGGTCCTCGCCGGCCGGGCTCGAACCGGCGTCCACCCGGGCCCGAGCCGGGCGCTCTACCGCTGAGCTACGACGAGGCCGCTCCATCGTGTTGGCACCGCCGGCCGGGCTCGAACCGGCGCCCACCCGGAAGAGCCGGGCGTTCTACCTCTGAACTACGGCGGGCCGGGTACCAGTCTGCTCGACCGTCCCCGGCCACGCCACGGATTAATCCGTCTCCACGATGGGAGGCAGGTCGCCGGTCACGACGCCGCCCTGAAGCCCGCGCAGGGCGTCCGGAGCCAGGTCGGGCCGGCCGGCCCTGCCGCTGAACACCCCGGCCCGGCGCAACAGGGCCGCCCACACCGGATCGGCGACGGCGACGCCGTGGACAAGCTCGGGGGTGGGCCGGAACACCGCGACACGACGCTTGGGCGCGGGCGCGGTCCAGCCCGACTTCTCCGGGTCGAGCCCCGCCGTACGGCAGGCCGCCTCGACGTCCGCGCGGGTGCAGGAGGCCGTGCCGTCCAGCACCTCCCACGGCGGCGGCAGCGCGGCCCAGACCCGGGTGCCGGGATCTACGTCGCCGCCGGTCGAGCGGTGCCAGGCCGCCAGGTCCGCGGCCATCAGCCGCATCGCCTTGCCGGGGCAGGACACGTCCAGCAACTCCAGGGCGTCCAGCGAGGCGAGGCATGCCAGCCACCCGGCACGGGCCGCGTTGTAGGCCCCCGCGACAGAGTTCCACGTGCTGGAGTCGTCGCCGGGCCGGACGATCATCGTCGTCCGGTCCATGGCCGGCCGCCAGCGCCGGCCCAGGAGCCGGGCAGTGTGCCGCATGACCGCGGACCACTGTCCGAGCAGTCGTCCCCGCTCGCCGTCGGTGAGGCGGTCCAGCACGTCGGATGTGGGCCGGACCTGCGCGATCATCCACCAGTCCGCATCGTCTCCGCATCGGCGGAGCAGGACTTCCGCGATCCCGTCGAACGGATTGTCCCGCCCGGAGAGGCTGAACTCGCGGCGCAGTTTGCGGCGCGCCGTGTAGTACGCGACGAAGCAGGCGGCGTCCGGGTCCGCGACGAACCTCTCCAGCGGAACGCGTGCGCCGAAGCCGGTGACAGCGATCAGCAGCAGCCGCCGCTTTTCCCGCTCGACCTCGAGCGTGTCCGCCTTCGCGGCGATGCGGCGCAGCATGCGGAACCGGCGGTTGTACTGCCGTTTCGACAGGTCCATCCCGGCGGCCTCCCGGGCCTCGCGGTTGAGCCGGTCGGCGAGGAAGTCGGTCCGGTCGGGCGTCCATTCGATGGTGCGCCCGACCGTGCCGGCGTACGCCAGCAGGGAGTCGGGGTCGTCGGGGTCCACCTCCGCCGGAGCGCCGAACAGCCGGGTGGCCGTGGCCACCTGACGCGCTCCGCCGACGGGACGCGCGTAGTCGCTCGACATCGAGGTGAACCACGCGGAGCCGCGCGAGGAGTGCCGGGCGGCACGGCCCAGCACGAGGCGCTCACGGACCGACAGCCGTCCGGCCAGCGCCTCGAGGATCAGTTCGGCGACGTCCTCCGGCCGGTAGCGGCGGTCCAGCGAGCCGTGCAGCTCGACGAGCGCGTCCCGGCGGGAGCGCCCGGAACCCTTGCGGTGCTTCATGCCCGCCATGATGGCCGCGTGTCCGCCCGGGAATCGATCGGTTATCCGGCGGCCCGCGAAAAGCCGTTGGGCGTAGGGGCTGGGAGGAGCGAGACTTCCAGGTATGGAGACCATCTCGGCGGCGCGGCTCACGCTGTGGCCGCTGACGGCGCAGGACGCGGACGAGATGGCGGAGGTGCTGGCGGGGGAGGAGCTGTACGCCTTCATCGGCGGAGCCGCGCCCACCCCGGCGGAACTACGCGCCCGGTACGCCGCGCTCGAAGCCCGCAGGTCCCCGGACGGACGGCAGGAGTGGCTCAACTGGATCATCCGCCGCGACACCGACGGACGGGCGGTCGGCTACGTGCAGGCCACCGTGATGGACGGCGGGCGGCGGGCCGAGGTGGCGTGGGTCGTGGGGACCGCCTGGCAGGGCCGGAGGTACGCCTCGGAGGCGGCGACAGCCCTCGCCGAATGGTTGCGTGCGCGCGGCGTCGCCCGCATCGAGGCCCACATCCACCCCGATCACCACGCGTCCATGACGGTGGCCAACCGGATCGGCCTGCTGCCCACCGATCATTTCGAGGACGGCGAGCGCCTGTGGACCTGGGAACGACCAGGCGGGGTGCGGCGGGAGGCCGGAGTCTGACCTTCGCGCATACGTGCGCCCATGGGGGTCGTCGTCCCGACGGGAGAGCGCCGATCAGCGGGAACGGAGACCGTCGAGCGCCACCTCGATGTACCGCCGCCAATCGCCCGCGGCGTTGCGGATGACCGCCGCCAGGCCGCAGATGACCATGTTGACGTCCCCGGTCGTCACCTCCCGCCCAACCGTGCCGTGCGCCTGCGCCCGGTCGAGCAGCTCCCCGGCGATGGCGAGCAGCGCCTCGCGGGTCTCTTCCCGCGGCTCGCCCGAGCCCATGGCCTTCTCGATGACCTCGGACATGCCGCGATCGTCCGCCAGCACCTCGCCCACGTGGTGCAGGAGACGGGCCAAGCCGTCAGCCGGATCATCGGCGTCGGCCAGCCGGCGTGCGGCGGCGATGATGTCGGCGGTCCGTTGCTCGGCGATGGCCTCGATCAGGGCCTCCCGGGTCGGGAACTTGCGATAGAGGGTCCCGACGCCGACGCCCGC
This sequence comes from Microbispora siamensis, assembly GCF_016863095.1. GTDB lineage: Bacteria > Actinomycetota > Actinomycetes > Streptosporangiales > Streptosporangiaceae > Microbispora > Microbispora siamensis. Next base: position 408,690 of record NZ_BOOF01000004.1, read on the forward strand.
CACTCGTGCGACCTCCGACATCTGCACGTCGTGGCCGGACTCGGCGAACAACGCGCGTGCCGCCTCCAGGACGCGATCTCGATTGCGCTCGGCGTCGGTACGCGTCCTGCGCCGCGGCTGCGGGGTTGACATCCCAAACGATCCTCTGCCTAGACTCCGATACGGAATGCGGATTCCTGATTCCGTATTATGCATGAGAGGTCGACACCATGTCGAAGGAGCGTTTCACCCTGCTCTCACCGCATCACGAGCGGTCGACGGGGCGTTCCGGCCGGGCGCTGCTGGTGTGGGGATTGCTGGTGGTGGCGGCGAACCTACGGCCGAGCTTGACCGCTGTCGGGCCGTTGCTGGATCGCGTGCAGGCCGATCTGGAACTGGCTCCGGCCGTGGCGGGTCTGCTGAGCACGCTGCCCTTGCTGGCGTTCGCGGTGATATCACCGATGGTTCCGCGGCTGGCGGCGCAGTGGGGACCCGAGCGGCTCCTCTGGGGTGCGCTCGTGGTGCTGACCCTCGGGATCGCCATCCGGTGGGCGCCGACGGCGATCGGGCTGTTCGCGGGGACCGTGCTGATCGGGTCGGGGATCGCCGTGGGCAACGTGCTGCTGCCGAGCCTGATCAAGCGTGACTTCCCCACGAGAGTGGGCCTGCTGACCAGCGCGTACGCCACGGTCATGGGGGCGGTCGCGGCGGTGGCCTCCGGGGTGGCGGTACCGATGCACCAGGTCGCCCCTGGTGGTTGGCACACGGCGTTGGGGTGCTGGATCGTTCCCGCGCTGGTGGCTGTCGTGCTGTGGCTCCCGCAGGTGCGGGCTTCGCGGCCGGCCGCGGAGACGGTTCGCGGACACCGGCTGCCGTGGAGATCGGCGCTGGCGTGGGCGGTCACGGCGTTCATGGGACTGCAGTCGCTGGGCTTCTACGTCGTCGTCACCTGGTTGCCTCAGGTGTTCCAGGACAGTGGAGTGAGCGCGGCGGCGGCGGGATGGCTGCTGTTCGTGTTCCAGGCGGTCGCGGTGGCGACGAGCCTGGCGGTGCCCGCCGCGCTGCGGTGGGCGCGTGACCAGCGTGCGGTGGCGACGGCGAGTTCGGTGGTCCTGCTCGCGGGCTACCTCGGGCTTCTGGCGGTGCCGGGATGGGCACTGCTGTGGAGCGTCGTCCTCGGACTGGGCGGCGGAGCCTGCCTGGTGCTCGCATTGGCCTTCCTCAGCCTGCGCGCCCAGGACGCGACCGTGGCGGGCGCGTTGTCGGCGATGGCGCAGTCGATCGGTTACCTGCTGGCCGCCGCAGGACCGGTGATTTTCGGGTTGCTGCACACCCTCGGCTCGGGCTGGCAGGCACCGATCATTCTGATGTGTGTCGCCGCGGCCGGCCAGGTGATCGTCGCGATGGTGGCCGGCCGGGGCACGGTGCCGCCGGCCGACGCCCCTTCGCCCGGGCGTTAACCCCGGCGCACTCCTCCTGGTTTGATGGAGGCTCCGGCGGTCCTCGGGGAGGCGGGCATGGAGACGGCGGAGTGGTACCGGTACTTCGCGGAGCGGGAGGTCAGGGGGCACAGCCCGGCCTACGAGGCGCTCGCCCTCGGGATCGCCGCCGACCCCGGGCTGCTCGAACTGATCGACGGTCTGCCGGAGCCGAAGAGACAGCCGAACCTGCTGCTTGCCGCCGTGCGCTTCCGCGGCGGGCCGTACGACGAGTTCGGCCGGTTCCGCGAGTGGACCGTACGCCACTGGGCCGAGGTGCGGGAGACGATGCTCGCCCGGCGGACGCAGACGAACGAGGCGGGCCGGTGCGCGAGCCTGCTGCCGGTGCTGGCGACGCTGCCGCAGCCGCTGGCCCTGGTGGAGGTGGGCGCCTCGGCGGGGCTGTGCCTCTACCCCGACCGCTACCGCTACCGATACGACGACGGGCCCGAGATCGGACCGGCAGAAAGCCCCGTCCTGCTCACCTGCCGGACGAACGGGAAGGTGCCGGTGCCGGAGCGCCTCCCCGAGGTCGTGTGGCGGGCCGGGCTGGATCTCAACCCCATCGACGTACGCGATGACGAGGCGGTGCGCTGGCTGGAGTGCCTGGTTTGGCCGGAACAGGAGGACCGGCTCGCGCGGCTGCGCGGGGCGGTGCGGATGGCGAGGCAGGACCCGCCGCGTCTGGTGCGCGGGGACGCCGCGGCGGCCCTGCCCGATCTCGTCGCCGCCGCGCCCGCCGGGGCGACGGTCGTCGTCTTCCACAGCGCGGTCATGCCCTACCTGGACGCCGGGGCGCGGGACCGCTTCGTGGCGCTCGTACGCGGCATTCGGGCAGGGGGCCTGCCGGTGCGGTGGATCTCCAACGAGGGCTCGCCCCGGCTGCCCTCCCTTCTTCCGAAGCTGACGGCCGACCTGCCGGAGCGGCGGCTGGCGTTCCTGCCCGCGCTCGACGGCGAGCCGCTCGCGATGGCCGGGCCGCACGGCGAGTGGCTGGACTGGCTCGCCTGAGGAGCCTCACCAGGTGAGCCACAGCTCCTCCGGCCCCCTGTGGATGAGCGTGGGGGCCATGACCACCGGCCGGTCCGCCGCGAGCCGCAGCCCGGGCATCCGCCGGGTGAGGATCTCCAGCGTGATCCGCACCTGTTCGCGCGCGAGTTGCGCCCCCGGACAGGAGTGCACGCCGTGCCCGAAGGCGAGATGGCGCCGGGCGCGCCGGGTGACGTCGAAGTCGCCGGGCCGGTCGTGCCTGGCCTCGTCCCTGTTGGCGGAGCCGTACGCGACCAGGACGGTGGCGCCTTCGGGCAGGTCGGTGCCCGCGAGCGTCACCGGCCGGGTGGTGACGCGGCGGAACGCCTGGACGGGGGCGTCGTGCCGGGCGGCCTCCTCGACCGCGTCGGGGATCAGTTCGGGCCGGGCGCACAGCAGCTCCCACTGCTCGCGATGCCGCAGCAGATGCAGCACCGCGGTGCAGATCAGGGCCGTCGTGGTCAGGTGACCGGCGATCAGCAGGTTCTGCAGGTTCGACACCAGCTCCGCCCGCTGCTCCCGCGTCAGCGGCCCGGCGCCCGGCGCGAGCGCCCGGACCATCTCGGTGCACAGGTCGTCGCGGGGGTCCTCCCGCCGGCTCCGCGCGTACTCGTCGATCAGGTGCTGCAGGGCGACGACCTCGCGGGCCGCGGCGATCCGCCCCTCCTCCCCGACCGGGAGGAAGAACAGCTCCTCGGCGCGGTAGCCGGCCTCCACCGCCAGGGGGACGTGCTCGGGGTCGAGGCCCAGCAGGCGCCCGATCACCTCCCCGGGCAGCCTCCTGGCGTACGCGCCGATCAACTCGACCGGCGAGGCGAAGGCGTCCACGAGTGACTCGGCGCGTTCCCGGATGAACGGCACGACCGCGGCGACCCGGGCGGGTGACAGCCCCCGGACGAGCGGGGCCCGGTAGCGCTGGTGCGCCGCCCCGTCGGAGGTGACCACGACGGGCGCGCCGCCGACGCCCTTCGCGAGTTCGGCGAGCACGGACGGCTCGGGGACGAAGTCGCCGCGCAGCGCGTTGGCCGAGGAGAAGACCTCCGGACTTCGCAGCACCTCGCGCACGTCGGCGTCCCTGGCGACCAGCCAGGCGTCCATCTCGGGAAGGAAGGTCAGCCCGGGAGTCTCGCGGGCCTTCGCGTAGACGGGGTAGGGGTCGCGAAGCAGCGCGTCGGACATGCGGGCCTCCCGTGATCGGAATCCGGTTCCTCCCGCCATACTGATCGGCTCCGGCCGGTACGTGAACGGTTCGCGGCGTACGACGCCGGATATCGGCTTCTCGTCGCCGATCTTCGAGTCCGGGCGTGGGATCCGCACCGCGGGGGGTAAGGACAGACCGGAAGGAGAAGGGCATGCCTGACCCTGCGGAAACGGAGCGGCTGCGCCAGGTCGTGGACGAGGTCTTCCACGACCGCCTCCGCGTGACGCGCCGCGACCTCTACTCCGCCGCCGCCGCGGACATCCACGTGCCGGCCGAGACCCTCGCCCTCCTGAACGAGATCGCCGAGGGCTCCTACAGCCGGCGGGAGATGCTGGAGGCGATCGAGGGGGCCGTACGGGACCGGGACGAGGCGGAGCGGGAGGCGCGGCGACCGGAGCAGATCACCGCGCTGGAGGACACGCCCGAGGCCGAGCATGCCATCGCCGACGACACCACGTTGAACGCGCTGATCCAGGAGTCCTCCGGCCCTCCGCCGGACGCGCCGCGGTTCCGGGAGCCGGGCGAGTGAGACGCCCCTGCGCACGAGAAGGCGCACGAGAAAGAGGAGGGGTGACGCGATGCGATCTGGCCCGGTGACGATGCGGGTGCGGCGCTACCTGCCCGACGGCAATCCGTTACGGCGCCGAACCGACCGCGTCGAGTCCGCGGTCGTGCTGACCTTCCTGATCCTGGCCGTGCTGAGCCTGGTCGCGGCGTTCGCCGTGGGCGCCGCCGTCTACCGCGGCGGCGTGGCCGAGGAGCGTTCCGGGCGGTGGGTGACGGCCACCGTCACGCGCGACGCGCCGGCGGCCACCTGGGTCGCGGTGGAGGGCACGGCCGCGCGGCTGCGCACGGGTGTCGCCTGGACGGCCCCGGACGGCCGTACGGTCACCGGGCAGGCGCCGGTCCCCTCGGCGGCCAAGGCCGGCACGCCCGTGCGGATCTGGCTGGACCGCGACGGCCGGCCGGGCGACGGCCCGCGGAGCCGGATCGACACGGTCGCCGACGGCGTCGCGTCCGGAACGGCCACGGCGGCGCTGTCGCTGACGGCCCTGCTGGCGTGCCTCGCTCTCGTCCGCCGCCGTCTCGACCACCACAGGTACGCCGCCTGGGACGCGGGATGGCTCGCGATGAACCGGCGGCGCAAGCCCGAGGACGCGTGAGCAGACACACAGGAGGCGCGTCGTGCTGACAGTCACCGACCACGCCGTTCAGGCGATCCGCGATCTGATGGTGGGGGAGTACCTCCCCGAGGAGGCGGGCCTGCGCATCGCGGCCAAGCCGGGGGAGCCCGCCTCGCTGGAGCTCTCGCTGGTGAGCGCGCCCTTCTCGGGCGATGAGGTGATCAAGAGGGCGGACGTGCGCGTCTTCCTCGACGCGCAGGTCGCCCAGGCCGTCGGCGGCAAGACACTGGACGCCGAGACCGGTCCCGGCGGCCGCCCGACCTTCCGTCTCACCTGAGAATCACTGGTCGCCCTCGTCCTCCTCGTCGCCGGGCGGCAGGCCGGTGCCCGCCACCGTGTCGGCGAGCTGGTCGTCGTCGAGCTCTCCGGTCGGCGGCTGCCCGAACGTTCCTCCTCCGGACGCGCCGCCGCCCGAGATTCCCTTGCCGCCGACGATGCCTGCCGCGTCCTGGTCCGCCTGCTCCACCGATCCCTGCCGGGTGGCCCGGATGCCCGGCGTCCGGTTCTTGAACCGCGGATCGTCCTGCGCGTTGGTCGCCAGCTCCTCGGCGAGCTGCTTCGGATTCATCTTCTTCTCGTCCATACGGGCCGCCGTACCCGGCGGCCCGTATGCCATTCACATGTTCACAGCTCGGATGGCACCCGCTGCGCCGGAACGCTCGCCTCCTGGCGGCTGCGCAGCGCCTCCAGGCCGACCAGGTCGTCGGGCTCGGCGTCCGGGGTCTCCTGGTCGAACCTCGCCAGGGCCGGGTGACGCAGGGCCAGCGTGATCGTGAGCGCGATGGCCAGGCCGCACACGACGTACAGCAGGCCGATGCCGCGGCCCCCGCCGACCCCGATCACCCTGCCGACCGTGCCGGCCAGCGGGCCGTCGGGCCGCATCAGCGGCTCGAAGACCAGCCCCACGAGCCAGGCCTGTACGGCCAGGCCGACCGGCTGGGTCGACAGCGCGAGCATCCGGTTGATCGCGATGACGCGGGCGTGGTAGCGCTGGGGCACCTTCGAGTGGATGATCGTCAGCCAGATGCCGTCGCTGATCGTCATCATCAGCGACATGCCGAAGGCCCCGACCGTGATGAGGACGAGCGACGGGCGCAGACCGGCGATCGCGCAGAAGATCCCCAGCACACCGGCGGCCGACAGCATGCCGAACATCCGGCGGTCGCGCGGGCCGCCCCACAGCGTGATGATCAGGCCGCCGCAGACCGCCCCGATCCCGGCGAGCAGCGCCACCCGCCCGGTGTCGGCCAGCTCCCCGACCGACAGCACCAGCGGCGAGATCATGATGAACCCGGTGAACAGGAAGAAGTTCACGATGAACATCGTGAAGGCCATGGCCCGCAAGCCCCGCCGCCGCAGCAGGTAGCGGAAGCCGTTGCGGATCTCGGCGGAGACCGTCTCGCGGCGCCGCCAGGCCATCGTGGCCGGGAAGCGCACGAGCAGGGTCACGGCGAACGCGATCGCGTAGCAGACCACGTTGGCGGTCAGGATGCCCTCGATGCCGATCAACGCGAGCACGGCGACGGAGAACAGCGGGACCATGAGCTGGGCCACGGCGTTGCCGAGCTGGACGACGCCGCCGACGTGGTGCAGGTAGTGCTTGGGCGCGAGCTGCGGACCGGCCGACTGCCAGGCCACCCGTTGCAGGGTCACCGATATCGACAGCACCACCAGCAGGCCGTACAGCACGGGCATGCTCAGCACGTCGCCCGCCATCAGCGCGAGCAGCGCGGCCTGCACGGCCAGCGACATGCCGTCGGCCGCCAGCATCGCCCGCTTGCGGTCGTACCGGTCGACGAGCGCGCCGATCAGCGGCGCGAGGACGAGCCCCGGCACCAGCCCGATGATGGCGAATAGCCCGAACTGCACCAGCGAGCCGCTCTTCAGGTACGCCCAGATCGGTACGGCGAACTCGGTCATCACGGCGCCGATCATGGAGACGATCTGACCCGTCGCCACCGTGAAGAACCGGCCGAGACTGGGCTGCGGCCCGGAGACGTCGGCCCGCCGGTCGGTGGACAGCGCCTGCCGCCACCACGTCGCCGGGTCGTCGGGCGGGCGCGGCCGCCACTCCCCGGGACTTTCGACGGCGGCGTGGGTGCTCGTGACGATCGCGGCCAGCTCCTCGGTGCGGTATCGGAGGAAGTAGTGGCCGGCCTCGGCCATCACGACCAGCGCCGTGGTCTCCGAGACGCAGTGCCAGTCGCGGTAGCGCTCCTGGTAGAAGTCGGTCAGCGCGTCGCGGTCGCCGACGATCGAGATCACCGGGGCGCGCAGCTGCGGGCTCTGCCGCTCCACGAGCTCGCTGAAGTAGTCCTCGCCGGCCCGGGCGTCCACGCGCATGGTGCGGATGATGTGGTCGACCTGCTCGGGGTCGAGGTCCTGCAGGTCGGCGCCCATCGCGCGGAGCCAGTTGGCGTGCGCGTTGGCGTTGTCCAGCGCCTTGCTGCGGAAGATCCGGCCGAGCAGGCCGTTGAGGCCCTTGGTGGGGGTGGCGAACGGGAAGCTGCCGCCCATGTAGACGGCCTCGACGCGCCGCCCGGCCGCCTCAAGCCGCCGCGCGATCTCGGCGGTCAGCGCGCTGCCGACGCAGTGGCCGTACAACGCGACAGGGCCGCGCACGCGGTCGAGCACCTCGTCGCAGACCCGCTGGGCGGCCTCGTGGAAGCCGATCGTGCTCTCCTCGACGCCCAGCTCATGGCCGGGCAGGGCGACCGCGAACAGCGAGTGGCCGTCCGGGAGCGCGTCGGCCAGCGGCTGGTAGACCATCGCGCTGGCCCCGCCGTACGGGATGCAGACCAGTGACAGCGTGGGCGCCTTGACCGGCCGGGTGAGCTCGACCAGCAGGCCGCGCGGGCCGTCCTCGGCTTCCTCGGGCGCCTGCCGGGCGGCGTCGATCAGCGCGGCCAGCTCCCGTACGGTGCGGTTGGCGATCGCGTCGAGCACGGTGACCTGGTAGCCGTCGGCGGGCAGCGCCTGGCGCAGCTTGGCGACCATGCGGATGAGCAGCAGCGAGTGGCCGCCGAGCGCGTTGAAGTCGCTGTCGATCGAGACGGCCTCGATGCCGAGGACCTCCCGCCAGACCCCGGCGACCACGATCTCGGTCTCGGTCGTCGGCTCGGCCAGGTCCTCGCCCACCTTGACCACCGGATCGGGCAGCGCCTTGCGGTCCACCTTGCCGTTGGCGTTGAGCGGGATGGTCTCCAGCGGCACGAACACCGACGGGACCATGTAGTCCGGCAGCCGTTCCGCGCAGTGGTCCGCGAGCTCGGATAACTCGGGACCTGTGGGGACGTAGTAGGCGACGAGCCGCTTGTCCTCGGACGTGAACGCGTGCACGGTGACGACCGCGTCGCGCACACCGGGGTGGTCGAGGACGGCCGCCCGCACCTCGTCCAGCTCGATGCGGTAGCCGCGGATCTTCACCTGGTCGTCGAACCGGCCGAGGAAGGCCACGTTCCCGTCGCGGGTCCAGGCCACCCGGTCGCCGGTGCGGTACATCCGGCCACCCCCGTCCCCGGAAAGAGGGGTGTACGGATCCGGCAGGAACCGCTCCTCGGTCAGGTCCGGCCGGTTCATGTAGCCGCGCGTCACGCCCACGCCGCCGACGTACAGCTCGCCCGGCACGCCGACCGGCTGCAGCCGCCGGTTGGCGTCCAGGACGTACATCCGCATGTTGGGCAGCGGGCGGCCGATCGGGACGACCTCCACGAGCTGGGCGTCCCGCACGGGATAGATGCACGTGCCGACCGACGCCTCGGTGGGACCGTACTCGTTGATCAGGCGGCCCGGGCCGAGCATCTCCAGCCACCGGTTGGCCATCGAGCCGGGCAGCGCCTCACCCGCCACGACGATCTTCCCGGCGAGCGCGGCGGCCTGCCGGGCGTCGATCTGGTGGCCGAGCACCTCCAGGTGTCCGGGGGTGCACTTGATGAAGCCGTACGGCCCGCCCGCCACCAGCAGCGCGCCCAGTTCGCCCATGTCGAAGTCCTGCGGCAGCACGGTGACGCGCCGGCCCGCGACGAGCGGCGCCCACAGGTTGGGCACCACCAGGTCGAACGCGACCGAGCCGAACAGCGGCGCGCCGCCGTCCCCCTGGGACGCCAGGTCCTCGACGGCCCACCAGACGTGGTTCACCAGCCCGCGGTGGGTGACCTGCACGCCCTTGGGCTTGCCCGTGGACCCCGACGTGAAGATCACATAGGCCAGCCGGTCGATGTCGTACGGCACATCGGCCGGATCGGCGGGCCGGCCGTCGAGCACCCCGCTGTCCACGTCCACGACCTCGGGGCCGTCGAACAGGTGCGCGTAGCCCGCTGAGGTCAGGACCAGCGGGGTCGCGGCGATCGACAGCATGTCGCGGACGCGCTGCGCGGGGAACTTGGGATCCATCGGCAGGTAGGCCGCGCCCGCCTTCCACACGCCCAGCAGGCAGGCGATCAGGTCCGGGCTCCGGTCGAGCAGCACGCCCACCGTGTCCTCCGGGCCGATGCCCCGCTCGCGCAGCAGGTGGGCGACCTGGTTGGCGCGGGCGTGCAGCTCGGCGTACGTGGTCGTGCGGCCCTCGAAGGAGACCGCCACCGCGCCGGAGTCCGCGTGGCGCTCCAGTAGCTCGGGCAGGGCCACGTCCGGGTAGGGCCGGGCCGAGTCGTTCCAGGCGCCCAGCACCACGTCGCGCTCGGCGTCGGTGAGCAGCTCCAGGTCGGCCAGCGGGGTGTCGGGGGCGGCGGCGATCCGCTCGGCCAGCGCCCGGTAGTGCCCGGCCATCCGGACGACGGAGTCCGCGTCGAACCGGTCCTTCTGGTAGGTCAGGTAGAGCTCGGGGTCGTCCGTGCCGTTCAGGTGCACCAGCAGCGCGAGATCGTAGGTGAAGTCGTCGACCTCGTGCTCCCACACCGACGCTTCGAGCCCGGGCCAGCGCCCGCGCTGGTCGCGGAAGACGCGCAGCGAGAAGCCGACGGTCGACAGCGAGAAGTTGCGGGCGTCCCGGTCGCTCAGCGCCCCGGCCAGCTCGGAGAACGGCAGGTGGTTGGCGAGCGCCTCGCCCAGCCTGCGCCGCACCCCGGCCGCCGCCTCCCGGAAGGAGGGGTTGCCCGACAGGTCGGCGCGCAGCGGCAGGGCGTTGACGAAGCAGCCCAGCACGGGTTCGAGCTCCACCCGGCGCCGGCCGCCGTCCACCGTGGCGATCGTCAGGTCGCCCTGCCCGGTGTAGCGCGCGAGCAGCATCGAGAAGACGGTGAGCAGGGCCACGAACGGCGTGGTCCCGGGGCCGCCGGCCTCCCGCAGCGCCCGCAGGACCTCGTCCGGCAGCGTGAACAGGTGGCAGTCGCTCCGGTTGCCCTCGGTGGCGGCCTGGCCGTCCCGCGCGATGGGAAGCTCCACCGCGCTCGCGCCGTCGAGCCGTTCGCGCCAGTACGCGAGCCGCCGCTCGCGCTGCTCGCCGGTCAGCTCACGCCGCGACCAGGCCGCGTAGTCGGCGTACTGGAGCGGGGGCGTGCCCACCTCCGGGGGACGGCCCTCGTGGGCGGTCGCGTACACGCTGGTCAGCTCGTCCACGATGATGCCGACCGACCACCCGTCGCACGCGATGTGGTGGCAGACGAACATCAGCACGTGGTCCTCGTCGGCCAGCCGGACCAGCGTCGTACGGTGGACCGGCCCGGTCTCCAGGTCGAAGCGTTCGACGGCGGCCCTGCACGTGATCTCGCGGGCCCGCTGCTCCCGCTCGGCCTCCGGCAGGTCCCGCAGGTCGACGACGTCGAGCGGCGCCGGCCCGGGGTCGAGGACGATCTGCCGGGGCTCGTGCCCGTCGCCCTCGTAGACCGTACGCAGGATCTCGTGGCGTTCGACCAGGCTGTCCAGGGCGACGGTCAGGGCCCGGGTGTCGAGCGGGCCGGTGAGCCGCAGGCCGATCGTGGCGTTCGGCGCCGGGGCGCCCTCGGCGAAGCGGGCGCCGAGCCACATCTGGGTCTGCTCGTAGGAGCAGGGGGCGGGTCCCCCGCCGCGCGGAGTGATCACGTTCGCGGCGGCCGCCCTCGCGGCTCTGGCGGCGAGGAGCCGGCGCAGCGCCTCCTGCCTGCGTGGGGAAAGCGACGCTATTAGAAGCTCGTTGTCAGTCGTCGGCGTTATCGTCACCGAGCGTTCTCCTCTCTGCGCAAACAATGCGCAGGACCAGCTGACCACGCAGAAAAGTGGTTGAACCAGAAAACGCTTGATCGTTGATTCCGCAGGACCTCGCCGCGTATCTCGCCGCCTATCTCGCCGTGTTCGAGCCGAGATGCATGGGAGCGCTCCCACGAAAGTGATTATTTTACGATACGGGACGCACGCTGGGTGACGCAAGCCTCACTTTGACCTGCGGTCGAGCGCGAAGAGTATGGGGAAATCGACCTTCCGTCATCGCCTGGGGGTGGCGAAACATGAGTGGTCGTCGGCATTGCCGGCGGACACAGGCGTATGTCGGATAATTTGACTGGCGACGTCGGGATAAACCGGATGAAACATGTTTCTTGCGCGTGACCCGATTCGGGTTCTATGTTGGCCGCCGGAATCTCTTTCCGCAGGGGCGCCGCCTATTCGAGGGCCCGCCTGCCTCCTTGATTCGACTTTTCCCCGTGCTCGGCCGCGGCCGGATCCCGCGCAGAAGGAGGACGCATGGACGACTTCTGGAAGCCCCTGGAAATAACCCCGGACGGCTCCGCCGCCACACCCGGCGGACTGGTGGAACGGCTGCGCGAAACGAACGTGGGCGACCTGCTGGTCCGCGAGAAGGCGCTCGTCTTCCGGGGGTTCGGCGTCACACCCGAGACCCTCGATCCCGTCATGGACATGCTGCTGCCCAACCGGCTGGCGTACGTGCACGGCAACTCGCCCCGCACCAAGGTGGGCGGCAACGTCTACACCTCGACCGAGTACCCGCCCGAGTACACGATCTCCATGCACAACGAGTTGTCGTACTCCGCCACCTGGCCCTCGCGGCTGCTGTTCTACTGCGAGAAGGCGGCCGAGAGCGGCGGCGCCACCCCCGTCGTGGACGGCGTGCGCTGGCTGGAGTCGCTCGACGACGAGGTCAGGGAGGCCTTCGCCAAGGGCGTGCGCTACACGCAGAACCTGCACGCCGGCCGGGGGCTCGGCAAGAGCTGGCAGGAGACGTTCGAAACCGAGGACCGCGACGAGGTGGCCGGGTTCCTCGACCGCATCGGCGCGGACTGGCAGTGGCGGCCCGACGGCGGCGTACGGATCTCCCAGGTCAGGCCCGCCACCACCCGGCACCCCGTGACCGGCGCCGAGGTGTGGTTCAACCAGGCCGACCAGTGGCACCCCGCGTCGCTGGGCGACGAGGCCGCCGCCATGCTGGCCGAACTCATGCCGCCGGAGGAGCTGCCGCAGTCGGTGACGTTCCCGGACGGCGCCCCGATCCCCGGCGAGTACGTGATCCAGGTGCGCGACCGGGGCCTGGACAACGCGGTGGACGTCGACTGGCGGGAGGGCGACCTGCTGTTGATCGACAACGTGCTGGTCGGGCACGGCCGCAGGCCCTTCACCGGCTCCCGCCGCATCCTCGTCGCCATGTCCGACTGACCGCGCTCTCGGAAGGGAAACGCCGTGAACAAGATCGGGCTCGGGGTCGCCGCGACCTTCACCGCCGAGCCGCTCGGGGACGCCCTGCGGTTCTGGCTCGCGGAACTGGACATCGAGGGAGACGCCGAGAAGGACGTCGCCTTCGCTCCGTACGGCCAGGTCTTCCCCTCGCTCCTCGATCCGGGCAGCGTGCTCGGCCGGGCCGAGGCCGCCGTCGTGCTGGTCCGGGCCGAGGACCTGGTTGCCGAGGACCTGGTTGCCGGGGATTCGGCCGCCGGGCGGGACGGGCTCGGCGAGGTGGAGGCCGTGGCCACCGACCTCGCCGCCGCGCTGCGTACCTCGGCCCGCGCGTCCGGCAGGCCCCACGTGCTCGTCGTCTGTCCTCCCTCGCCCGAGCACGGCTCGCCCGAGGCCCACGGGCGTCTCACGTCCCGGCTGGTCCAGGCGTTCGAGGGCGACCGGGCGGTCTGCGTGCTCGCCTCCGCCGAGCCGTACGAGCCGGCGCCGGAGGCCGTCCACGACGCCTTCGCCGACCGGACCGGCAACGTGCCCTACACCGACCGCTACTTCGCCGCGCTGGCCACCGCGGTCACCCGCCGCCTGCACGCCATGACCACCCCGCGTCCCAAGGTCGTCGCCGTGGACTGCGACGGCACGCTCTGGGACGGCGTGGTCGGCGAGGACGGCCCCGACGGCGTGGTCATCGGCCCCGAGCGGATGGAGGTCTGGCGGGAGCTGGCCCGCCAGGTCGCCGCGGGCAGGCTGCTGTGCCTGTGCAGCAAGAACGAGGAGAAGGACGTCCGCGAGGTGTTCGCGCGGCATCCGGAGCTGCCGGTCGGCCTGGACGACGTCGCCGCGATGCGCGTCGGGTGGGAGGCCAAGTCGCAGGCGCTGCGCGCGCTCGCCGCCGAGCTCGACCTCGGGCTCGACTCCTTCGTCTTCCTCGACGACAGCCCGGTCGAGTGCGCCGAGGTCCGGGCCGGCTGCCCCGAGGTGCTGACCCTCCGGCTCCCGGCTGGCGCCGCGGAGGCGGCCGCCTTCCTGCGGCACTGCTGGCCCCTCGACCTGGCCGCGGTCACCGAGGCCGACCGCGAGCGCACCCGGCGCTACCAGGAGGAACGGCGGCGCGAGCACGCCAGGGGCGAGATGTCCCTGGCCGACTTCTTCGCCACGCTCGATCTGCGGGTGACCATCACTCCGGCCGGTGCCGAGCACGAGGCCCGGGCCGCTCAGCTCGCCGAGCGGACCAACCAGTTCAACCTCTCCGGGGCGCGCCGCCTGGACGGCGACGAGAAGTTCGTCGTGGACGTCCGGGACCGCTTCGGGGACTACGGCGTCGTCGGCCTCACCGACGTACGGACGGAGGGGGACACGCTGCGCGCCGGCGCGTTCCTGCTGAGCTGCCGGGCGCTCGGGCGCGGGGTGGAGCACCGCATGCTCGCGCACCTGGGGGCGCTCGCGCGGGAGCGCGGACTGGCCCGGGTCGCCCTGGCCTTCCGGGCGACCGAGCGCAACCGACCGGCCAGGGACTTCCTCGCCGCCCTGCCCGCCACGGTGGAGCCGTACGGCGAGGAGGCGGCCTGGTACGTCCTCGACGCGGGCGACGCGGCGGCCGTCGTCCACGCGCCGGGCCCTGCTGAGGAGAGGGCAGCGGGGCCCGCCCGGACCACACAGGCCACCGAACCGGCGGCCGCTCCCGCGGGCTGGGCGGCCGTCGAACGGATCGCGACCCGGCTGACCGGCGCCGACGCGATCCTCGACGCCATGCGGGCCGCCCGCCCCGTGGCGGAGGTGGCCGGAGCGAGCCCTGTCGAGGCGACCGTCATGCGGATGTGGGCCGAGCTGCTCGACGCGGCGCCGGCCTCGGTGAGCGACGGCTTCTTCCAATTGGGCGGCCACTCGCTGCGGCTGGTGCAGTTCATGGCGCGGGTGCGTGCGGAGTTCGGCGTCGAGCTGCCCTTCGACACGCTCTACACCACCTCGTTCACCGTCGCCGAGGTCGCCAAGGCGATCGAGGAGCGGCAGCTCGCCGACACCGACGAGGAGGAGCTGGCCGGGCTGCTCGACGAGCTCGCGGGCCTGTCGGACGAGGAGATCGACGCGCTGCTCGACTCCGGGAACGGCTGATCCGCATGGCCACGATGCTGCTGAGCACCCACGGCACCAACGGCGACGTGCTCCCGTTCGTACGGATCGGGCGCGAGCTGGCGGAGCGCGGCCACGACGTCATCGTGATGACGCACTCCTGGTTCGCCGACCGGATCGAGGCCGCGGGTCTCCGGCACCTGCCGATCGACACGGCGGAGGGCTACGACCGGCACCTGGACGACGCCAGGCGCTACATGCTCGATCCCCTGAAAGACCCCGACGGCGTGCTCGCGCTCTACCGGCGCAACGGCCTGTTCGAGCTGCTCGCCGACGAGGTCCGCATGATCGAGGCGCACTACCGGCCGGGGGAGACGGTGGTGGTCGCCCGGCACACCTCGGGCATCGCCGCGCTGATGGCCGCCGAACTGCGCGGGGTCCCGGTGGCGCTGGTGTCCGTCACGCCCCACCAGTACGTCTCGCTGCCGGTGCTCGGGAACCTCTTCCGGCGCGTGCTCGGGCAGGGGTACGACGAGGTCTTCCGGGCGTTCGGCCTGCGCCCGGTCCGCGACTGGGCCGCCTATCTGACGAGCGTCAAGACCCAGCTCGCGCTGTGGCCGGAATGGTTCGACGCGGCGGGCCAGCCGGCGCCGGAGCACGTCGTCCGCTGCGGGTTCGTGCTCGGGGACACGGCGGAGGGGCCGGTCCCCGACTGGGCCGAGCCGCCCGTGCTGATCACCGGTGGCACCGGGCAGGTGCTGCACGATCGGTTCTACGACGTGGCGGCCCGGGCGTGCCGGCGCATCGGGAGGAAGGCCCTGCTGGTGAACCGGCACCCGTCGTTCCTTCCCGAGTCGCTGCCCGACGGGGTGGAGTGGGTGCCTTCGGCGCCGTTCGCCTCGGTCATGCCCCATGTCGCCGCGGTCGTCCATCACGGCGGGATCGGCACGCTCGCCAGGGCGCTGTCGTCGGCTACCCCGCAGGTGCTGCTCGCGCACGGCGTCGACCGTCCGGACAACGCCGAGCGGCTGGACCGCGCGGGTGTCGCGGAGTGGCTGCCGGTGTCGCGCTGGGACGAGGACCGGGCGGCCGCCCTGCTGGTCCGGGCCCTGGACTCCGCGGCCGGCGGCGGATATCGGGAGCGGATCGCGGCGCTCGCGGCCGACGCCGCGTCGGGGAACGCCGTGCGCGTCGTGGCCGAGCACGCCGAGGCGCTGATCGGCACCGACGCGGTCATGACGCGGCCGGATCCGCGCGAGCGGCTTGCGCGTCTCACCCCGGAGCAGCGCACCCGCCTGGCCGCCATGGCGCGCGCCCGCCGGGGCGTGTGAAGGAGGGACTCCCGGGTACGCCGAGTTGCCGTACCGACGGAGGGGGACCCATGGGCGGCACGGTGGCGCCGATCTCGCGCTTCGACTACGACAAGGTGGCGATCGTCACCGGGGGCGACTCGGGGATCGGGCGGGCGACCGCGGTGACGCTCGCCGCCCAGGGCTTCGACGTCGGCGTCACCTATCACCGGGACGAGAAGGGCGCGCGGGAGACCGCGGAGCAGGTAGAGGTGCGGGGGCGCCGGGCCGCGGTGCGGCGGCACGACCTGACCGACCCGGTGGCCGCGGCGGAGGTGATCGACGAGCTCGCCGACGAGCTGGGCGGCCTCGGCGTGCTGGTGAACAACGCCGGCACCGGCACGGCCGAGCCGCTGCTGGAGATCGACTACGACCGGTGGCGGTCGGTCCTCGCGGTCGACCTCGACGGGCCGTTCCTGTGCTCGCAGCGGGCCGCCCGCCGGATGATCGAACGCGGTGCAGGCGGCCGGATCGTCAACGTGACCAGCGTCCACGAGGAGTACCCCCGTCTCGGCGCCGGGCCCTACTGCGCAGCCAAGGGCGGCCTGCGGATGCTGAGCCGCACGCTCGCGATGGAGCTGGCCAGGCACGGCATCACGGTCAACACCGTGGCCCCCGGGGAGATCGCGACTCCCATGACCGGGCAGGAGGACCAGCCGCCCCGGCCCGACACCCGGCCCGGCTACCCGCTCGGCCGTCCGGGCGACGCCCGCGAGGTCGCCGCCGTCATCGCCTTCCTGGCCGGGCCGACCGCGTCGTACGTCACCGGCGCGTCGCTGTTCGTGGACGGCGGGCTCGGCCTGATGGGCCCGCAGGCCGCCGGCGACATCGACAAGGACATCTGGGCGAGCGCCTGACGCCCGTCACGCTTCGGGCAGGGCGGCGGCCAGGCCGTCGAGCACCTGCCGCAGCCCGTACGCGAAGAGCCTCTCGTTCTGGTCGGCACGGTGCGGTCCCTCGGCCTCCACCATGATCCGGATCAGCGTGGGGTGGGCGCCCGAGGCGATGATCGAGTCGCCGTACGCGCCCTGGGCGGCCAGCCACGTCTTCGCGTCGTAACCGGCGGCCCGCTGCGCGACCTCGTACGCCACCGAACCGTGCACGAAGATCTGGATCGTGCTCACGGCGGCCAGCATCGCGTCGGGGCCGAGGCCGAGCCCGTCGACCGCGCGCAGCCACGCCTCCAGCCAGCGCAGGCTGCCCGGGCCGAGACCGGGCCGCGCCGCCGCGGCGGCCGGAAACCAGGGACGGCGCAGCATGAGCGCGCGCGAGATCCGGCGGGGGTGCCCCCTCACCGGATTCGACGCGGGCGACGACGGGGTGACCGTCACCACGCCGGCCGGGCGGATCCGGGCGGGCTGGCTGGCCGGGTGTGACGGCGGCCGGAGCATGGTCCTCCGCCCGCCGACAGGAGCGCGCCGATCACCGCGGAGGAGATCGCCGACTGCCTGCGCCGGGTCGCGGGGATCGACCCGGGCATCGTCTCGGTGCGCACCGGCACCAGGTACACCGACGCCACCCGGCAGGCCGCCACCTATCGGGCGGGCCGGGTTCTGCTGGCGGGCGACGCCGCGCACATCCATTCGCCTGCGGGCGGACAGGGCCTCAACCTCGGCATCGGCGACGCGATAA
The DNA here is from genome assembly GCF_016863095.1 of Microbispora siamensis. Lineage (GTDB taxonomy): Bacteria > Actinomycetota > Actinomycetes > Streptosporangiales > Streptosporangiaceae > Microbispora > Microbispora siamensis. The sequence goes on from NZ_BOOF01000004.1 coordinate 426,208, forward strand.
ACCTCGGCTGGAAGCTCGCCGCCACCGTACGCGGATGGGCGCCCGAGGGGCTGCTCGACACCTATACCGAAGAACGCCATCCGGTCGGCGCATGGGTGCAGGGCTGGAGCGACGCCCAGACCGCGCTCGGCCGTCCCGACGCCCGCACGGCGGCGCTGCGGGCCGTGGTCGCCGACCTGCTCGACACCGTGCCCGGCGCGACGTACGTGATGAAGCAGATCTCCGGTGTCGGGCGGCTGCGCGGCCGCGTGGCGCCCGATCTCGTGCTCGACGACGGCAGCCTCCTCGCGGGCCACTGCCGCACCGCCCGCTTCCTGCTCGTCACGCGGGACCCCGGGCTCGCCGCGCGCGCCGAGGGCTTCGCCGACCGTCTCACCGTGCTCCCAGGCCCGGACATGCTCGTCCGCCCGGACGGGTACGTCGCGTGGGCCGGCGAGCCGCCCGCGGACCCGTTCACGCGGTGGCTCGGGCTGAAAGGGCTCGGGCTGAGAGGGCTCGGGCTGAAAGGGCTCGGTGGCTGAGGGGCCTTGTCGCGCGGCCCGGGCGTGGGTGACGATGGCGCCTGAAGACGCGGAGAGTGAGGGCGCCGTGACCAATCCATGGCTCGCGCTTGAGTCCGGGGCCGACGCGGCGGAGCGCACGGGTGAGCTGCGCCGCGCCCATGAGCGCTTCCTGTCGGCCGGGGCGATCGACGGACCGGTACGTTCCCTCGTCGCCGACTCGTGGCGGCGCTCGGCCCGGGCCGTGGACCCGGACGCGCTCGCGCCGCTGGAACTCACCGACGCCGAACTCGAGGAGTATCGCAACGCGCACCCGCTGGCCCAGGTGCTGCCGCTGTTCCGCGACCTGCTGGGCGGCATCGCCGACGACGGGCGGCATCTGCTCGCGGTGTGCGACGCGGCCGGCCGGCTGCTGTGGGTCGAGGGGCATCGCGGGGCGCGGGCGCGGGCCGAGCGGATGAACTTCGTCGCCGGAGCCCGATGGGACGAGTCCCACGCGGGCACCAACGCCCCCGGCGTCGCGCTCGCGGTCGACCATCCGGTGCAGATCTTCGCGGCCGAGCACTTCGCCGTACCGGTGCAGCCGTGGACCTGCGCCGCCGCGCCGATCCACGACCCGCACACCGGCCGCCTGCTCGGCGCGGTCGACGTCACCGGTGGCGACAACCTGGCCAGCCCGTACAGCCTGGCCCTCGTGCAGGCGGCTGCCCGCGCCGCCGAGGCTCACCTCGCGACACTTCCGGCTCCGGCGCTCGCGCCCGCCGTGACGCTCACGGCCCTGGGCCGGGACGACGCCGTGCTCAGCGAGGGCCCGCGCCGCATCAGGCTGGGCCCCAGGCACAGCGAGATCGTCGTGCTGCTGGCCTGCCATCCCGAGGGCCTGGGCAGCGACCAGCTCAGCGCGGAGCTGTACGGCGACCGCATGCTGAACCCCGTCACGCTCCGCGCGGAGCTGTCCCGGCTGCGTCATCGGCTCGGCCCGCTGCTCGACTCCCGTCCGTACCGGTTGCGGGTGCCGGTGCGGGCCGACTTCCAGGAGCTCGCCGAGCACCTGGCCGCCGCGGACGCCGGCGCCGCGCTGCGGGCCTATCGGGGGCCGCTCCTGCCCGGCTCCGACGCGCCCGGCGTCGTCTGGCAGCGCCGCCTGCTGGACGACGGCGTACGCGACCTGCTGGTGGCCCGGCGCGACCCCGCGCTGCTCGAACGGTGGACGCGCGCGCCGTGGGGGAGGGACGACATCGTCGCCTGGCAGGCGCTGCTGGCCGCGCTGCCCGCCGGATCCCCGGCCCGGGCGAGGGCCGCCCGGCGGGTGCGGGACCTCGACGCGGAGTACGGCCTGCCGTTCAGGTGAGATTCGTGAGCCAGCGGAGGGCGACCGCCGCCGCCAGGCGGGGCGGCACGGTGCCCGCTCCGAGCCCCACGTCGACGAGCAGGTCGAACACCTCGGTGCGGCGCGCGGCGACGGCGATCGCCGCGTCAATGAAGCCGGGGGAGCGGGCGGCCAGGGCGAGCGCGTCGGTGGTGCGCAGGTGCCGCCCGAGCGCCCGGCGCAGCCCGCGCCGGTAGGCCCGCAGCGGGTCGTCCGGCGAACCGATCGCCGCCTCGGCGGCCAGCCGCCCCGACAGCAGTGCGTAGTAGATGCCCTCGCCGGTCAGCGGGTTGACGAGGCTCGCCGCGTCGCCCGCCAGCAGCACCCGGCCCGCCCCCGGCACCGGCCGCCCGCTCGACAGCGGCAGGTGATGGGCCCGCAGGTCGCGGACGGGTGACCTGATCTCGCCCAGCAGGGGCAGGAGCCGGGCCAGCCGCCCGTGCAGGATCTCGCGCCCCGGCCGGCCGTCTTCTCTCAGCATGGGCAGCAGCAGGCCGTAGCCGACGTTGGCCGTGCCGTCGCCCACCGGGAACGACCAGGCATAGGCCGGCCAGGCCTCGCTCTGCATGACGATGACCTGCTCGTCGTCGTCCGGCGGCACGTCGGCGTACCCGCGCACCGCGATGGCGGTGTGCCGGTCCGGGCTCGGCGGGACGCCGATCAGCCGCCGTACGGCCGAGTTGGCGCCGTCGGCGGCGACGACCGTGCGGGCGACCAGATGGCCGTCGATCACGACGTGCTCGCCGAGGGCGGTCAGCGTACGCACCCGGTGGCGGCGGACCTCCACGCCCCGCGCCCGCGCCGCCTCGACCAGCCGGGCGTCGAAGACCCGGCGGGGGACCACGTGGTTGGGCCGCGCGACGACGGCCGAGACGCGGGCTCCGCCGGGTGACGTCACCGACAGCCGCGGCGTCGGCCGGTGGTCGTCGAGCAGACCGGGCAGCCCGAGCAGCGCGAGCTCCTGCCGTGCGTGCGCCGCGATGCCGTCGCCGCAGGCCTTGTCGCGCGGGAAGGCCGCCCGGTCGAGCAGCAGCACCCGGCGCCCGGGGTCGAGCTGCCTGGCCCGCAGCGCGGCGGCCGAGCCCGCCGGCCCGGCGCCGACCACCACCAGGTCCCAGACGTCGCTCACATTTACAGACCGTACGTGGAGAAGAGGTTGGTGGTGGGCCAGGACTTCACCGAGTTCGCGGCGGTGTGGAGAAGGGAGTCGATGTCCCCGTAGTTCAGCCCCGAGGCGTCGTCGCGCTGGTCGAACAGCACCACCCAGCTCAGCCCGTCGTAGCGCCGGACCATGAGCGTGGAGGTGCCGGCCAGCGATCCCGTGTGCCAGGTGTTGCGGCCCCCGGTGACCGGGCGGACCTGCCAGCCGAGGCCGTAGTACCAGCCGTCGGAGTTGATCCCGATCGACGGCTTGGCGAACGCCTTGGAGATCGACGCCGAGGTCAGCACGCCGGCCGCGTCGAAGAGGGTGGTGAACTTGGCCAGGTCGACGGCCGTGGCGAGCCATCCGCCGTGGGCGGCCATGTTATCGAGGTTGAACCCGCCGTACGGGAAGGGCACCACGGAGTTGGAGGTGTCGATCACGCTCTTGCCGGTGTACTGGGAGAAGTACGGCACCTCGCCCGATTTGCGGAGGCTCTTCGCGGTCCTGCCGAGCACCATCCGCTTGATCTTGAGGGGCGTCAGTACCTTGCTCTGGACGTAGCTCGCGTACGAGACCCCACTCGCCTTCTCGATGATCTTCTGCAGGAGGAGGTATCCGTAGTTCGAGTACGCGTACGTCGTCCCGGGGGCGTGGTCGAGCTTGAGGCCGGACGTGTGTTTGATGATCTGCGCCTGCGTGATCGGCAGCGGGACGCCGAGCGCCGTCGCGATGACCCGGTCCTTGAACATCGGGTCGCCCGAGATCTCGGAATCCCACCCGCCGAGGTGCTGCAGCAGGTGGGTCACGGTGACGTTGGCGAGGCGCGGGTCGGCGGTCGTGCTCAGCCCCAGCAGGGGCGCGACCTTGGCCGAGAGGCTGAGCTTGCCGTCCTGCGCCAGCTTCAAGACCGCGGCGGCGGTGACCGGCTTGCTCAGGCTCGCGACGCGGAACAGCGAGGTGGGCCCGGCCGCGAACGAGGTGTCCGCCGTCCAGTTGTAGCCCCGGGCGAGCACGAGCTTGCCCTTGCGGACCACGGCGAGGGACGCGTGCGGGATCGTCCGTGCCTGCATGAAGCGCTTCAGCGTGTCGTCGAAGGGCTTGAGCGACGTCGCGCTGCGGCCGGTGACGCTCCACACGCGGGCCGCCGCGCTCGCCGGGGACGCGGGCAGCCCGGCGGCCAGCCCGGCCGTCGCGCCGCCCGCCAGCAGGCGCAGGGCGGCCCTGCGGGAGACGGAAAACGTTTCCGAAGTCATGTCGCGTGATTTTAGGGGAGATTTGACCGTTCATGACCGCTGCTTTGACGGTGCCGCCCTGAGGCTGTGTGCGAAACGTCTGGAACATGGACGCAACGTGTCGGCAACGTGCCCGCGACTAACGTCCGGGGCGTCAGACCCACACCCTGTCCGGGAGGTCCATCTCATGACCCGTTACGCCGCGCCGGGACAGCCGGACGCCCTCATGGCGTACGAGCAGCGTTACGACCACTGGATCGGCGGCGAGTACGTCCCGCCGCAGCGGGGGCAGTACTTCGAGAACCCCACGCCGGTGACCGGTCAGACCTTCACCGAGGTCGCGCGCGGCACGGCCGAGGACGTCGAGCGCGCGCTGGACGCCGCGCACGGCGCCGCCCCCGCCTGGGGCCGTACGTCCACGACCGAGCGGGCGAACATCCTCAACCGGATCGCCGACCGCATGGAGCAGAACCTGGAGCGGCTCGCCGTCGCCGAGACCTGGGAGAACGGCAAGCCGATCCGGGAGACGCTGGCCGCCGACATCCCGCTGGCCATCGACCACTTCCGCTACTTCGCGGGGGCGATCAGGGCCCAGGAGGGCAGCCTGTCGGAGATCGACGCGGACACCGTCGCCTACCACTTCCACGAGCCGCTCGGCGTCGTCGCGCAGATCATCCCGTGGAACTTCCCGATTCTCATGGCCGCCTGGAAGCTCGCGCCGGCGCTGGCCGCCGGTAACGCCGTGGTCCTGAAGCCGGCCGAGCAGACCCCGGCGTCGATCCACTACTGGATGAGCCTGGTGGCCGACCTCCTCCCGCCGGGCGTCCTCAACATCGTCAACGGATTCGGCGTCGAGGCCGGCAAGCCGCTGGCCTCCAGCGCGCGGGTCGCGAAGGTGGCGTTCACCGGGGAGACCACCACCGGGCGGCTGATCATGCAGTACGCCAGCGAGAACATCAAGCCGGTCACGCTGGAGCTCGGCGGCAAGAGCCCCAACATCTTCTTCGACGACGTGTCCTCCGCCGACGACGAGTTCTTCGACAAGGCGCTGGAGGGCTTCACGATGTTCGCGCTCAACCAGGGGGAGGTGTGCACCTGCCCCTCCCGGGCCCTCATCCAGCAGGGCCACTACCAGCGGTTCCTCGAGGCCGCGGTCGAGCGTACGGAGAAGATCGTCCGCGGGCACCCGCTGGACCAGGCCACCATGGTCGGCGCCCAGGCGTCCAACGACCAGCTGGAGAAGATCCTGTCCTACCTCGACATCGGCCGGCAGGAGGGCGCCAAGGTGCTCACCGGCGGGCACCGCGCCGACCTCGGCGGCGAGCTGTCGGGCGGCTACTACGTCGAGCCGACGATCTTCGAGGGCGCCAACCACATGCGGGTGTTCCAGGAGGAGATCTTCGGGCCGGTGGTCTCGGTGACCTCGTTCACCGACTTCGACGACGCCATCAAGATCGCCAACGACACGTTGTACGGCCTCGGGGCGGGCGTGTGGACCAGGGACGTCAACAAGGCGTACCGGGCCGGCCGGGCCATCCAGGCCGGGCGTGTGTGGACGAACTGCTACCACGCCTACCCCGCCCACGCCGCCTTCGGCGGCTACAAGCAGTCGGGCATCGGCAGGGAGACGCACAAGATGATGCTCGACCACTACCAGCAGACCAAGAACCTGCTGGTCAGCTACTCGCCCTCGAAGCTCGGCTTCTTCTGATGCCCGAGGTGTCCCGCGTGGACCTCACCCCCGCGGCCGCCGACCTCATCCGGCGGCTGCGGGCGGCCCACGGCCCGCTGATGTTCCACCAGTCCGGCGGCTGCTGCGACGGCAGCGCCCCCATGTGCTACCTGGAGGGCGAGTTCCGCACCGGCTCCTCCGACGTGCTGCTCGCCTCGCTGACCGTCGAGGGCGTCGACGAGCCGGTCACGTTCTGGATGTCGGCGAGCCAGTTCGAGCGCTGGCGGCACACCCACCTGACCGTGGACGTCGTCCCCGGCCGGGGCAGCGGCTTCTCCCTTGAGGCGCCCGAGGGCGTGCGTTTCCTGATCCGTTCCCGCCTGCTCACCGACGCCGAACGCGCCGTCCTCGACGGCTGACCGGCCTCTCGAAGAGAGCTCCTCCCGGCATTGGTCGCCTCCGTCACTCATTGACGTGACAATGTGACGGTAAGTAATGTGCCCGCTGTAGTGGTGCAAGGTGGCGAGCGGGCCGGGAGGGGTACGGTGAGCATGCGGCTGATCAGGGGAGGAGCGGTGATCAGCATGCCCGTCGACTCGCCGAATCCTCTGGCCGGGGCCGTGCTGTCCATACTCGTGGCGGCGCGGGAGCTGAGTCTGCCAGTGACCGAGGCTCACCTGGTGGGGCTGCTTTATCTCACCGACGTCGCCGCCGTCGAGGCGGGGCATCCACCGATCACCGGGGCCACCTGGCGCCTCGGGCGCCGCGGTCCCTATGACCCCGCCCTTACGCGGGCCCAGGACTATGTGGTGGAGAGCGAGCTCGCGGAGCGCGGAGACGACGAATCCGCTGACCCGGAGGCGGGCGCGTTGTCCTTGACCATGGAAGTGGACGATCCTCTGGACCCTGACGCCATGAGATTCGTCCGCACGGTCGTGGCCCTGCACGGGGGAAAGGACACCGCTGTGCTTCGGACCGTGGTGGACGCGACCGTGCCGGTCGTCGAGGCGCAGGCGGGCGGAGAGTCGGGCGTCCTGCTCGACCTCAGCCGGGCACGGCGGCGCAGGCAGGCCACGGCGCTGCTCGCGCGAGCGAGGGCGAGGCGTGTGTCGATGCCTCCCGAGCACGGCGACCCCGGTGCCGGTGCGATCCTCAAGGAGGAGTTCCTGCAGACGCGAGACGCTCTGCGCCGCGCTAACGCGAAGGCCCTGGACGACCGGTGAAGTCGTTCGTTCGGAAGGGTGGTGTCTACTACGTCTCCGACAGATCGCTCACGATGCCGCCCAACGACCAGCGCAATCTTCACTCTCGGCGACCGGTCGTCGTCCTGAGTGGTGACGCGAAGAACCAGCAGTCGGACTGGGATTTGATCTACGTTGCGCCGTTGTCGACGGCCACGACCCTCAAAACCGAGTACTGCGTCAAGCTCGCCCAGGGGATCGCCAACCTGCCCAGTAAGTGCTGGGTGCGCACCGTCTGCGCACAGCCCTTTCTCAAGGAGGAGCTCGGCGACTATCTGGGGCAACTGCCACCGCAGTTGGTGGCACTGATCGAGGACAACCTGTTCGCCTACCTTGGCCTCGTCGACTGAGGGCGAGAGGAGGCCGCGGCGGGGTGGCCGCGGCCTCCGGGACTTCACAGGGACGTGCCGGTACCTGTGGGTTCTGGAACTAGATCTTGCCGGTGCCCGCGTTGGCGAGGACGTTCGCCTTCACGCCGCTGGGGTTGTCCACCGTGTACGAGTACGGGATGGAGGCGACGCGGCCGGAGGTCTGCGGCGTGCCGGAGTTCACGAAGTAGTTGTTGCGGGCGACGATCGACCCGCCCGGCGACGAGCCCTCGGCGGTGTGGGTGGGCTCGGCGATGTTCTCGAAGTAGTTGCCCTCGACGAGCACCCCGGCGCCGCAGGTGGAGGCGATGCCGTAGCTGTAGTCGGTGTAGGACGGGTCCTTGTAGTAGTAGTTGTTGAACACGTGGACCGGGTTGCCGAAGCGCACCCGCGGGTTGCGCTGGGCGCAGGTCTGGAACGCGTTGTGGTGGTACGTCACGCGCAGGTGCCCGGAGTCCTCGGAGCTGTTGCCGTCGCTGTGGCCGACGAGCGAGCACTTGACGTGGTCGTGCAGCTTGCTCCAGGAGACGGTGACGTAGTCGGAGCCGTGCGTGATGTCCAGCAGGCCGTCGTAGTAGTCCGTGCCGTGGCTGGTGTCGCTCGACAGGTCGTTGTGGTCGAGCCACACGCGCTTGGCGTTGTCGAGGTGGATCGCGTCGCCGTTGCCGTTGCCGGCCTGGACCTTCGAGATCTTCATGTTGCGCACGATGACGTTGCTGACGTCACGGATGTTCAGGCCGCAGCCGGTCAGCCCGGAGTTCGCGCCGACGCCGAGGACGGTGGTGTTGCCGCCCACCCGGACGTCCTCGGAGCAGGTGAAGTTGCCGTTCACCTGGACGATCTTCGCGGCGTCGCCCTTCACGGCGGTGGTGAGCGCGGTCAGGGAGGTGACCGTCGTCGTGGCGCCGCCTGCGCCGCCGGTCGTGCCGCCGCCCTGGGTCGCCCAGCCGATCAGCCCGGTGGTGGGCGGGGTGGTCGGGCCGCCCGTGGGCGTGGTGCTCGGCGTGGGCGACGGGCTTCTCGTCGGCGTGACAGTGGGGGTGGCCGTGGGCGTGCCGCTCGGGGTCGAGCCGGTCGGCTGGAGGGTCCACTGCTTGGTGGACACCGAGTCGCAGGAGTTCTGTTGCACCAGGGCACCCGAGGAGGTGGAGTTGTCCTTGGTGTTCAGGCACTTGTCGCTGTTGGCGTTGACCACCTGGTAGTTCGAGCCCGAGGCGGTGAGCTCCCAGGTCTGGGAGGACGCTCCGGTGCACGACTCCTGCTGGACGGCCTTGCCCGCGGAGGTGGAGGCCCCGGCGACCCCGGCGCACTTGCCGCTGTTGCCGGCGGCCAGGCGGAAGCCGCTGCCCTGGGACGAGAGGTTCCAGGTCTGGTTGCTCGCGCCGTTGCAACTGGAAACCGTGAGCTGCACGCCGTCGGAGGTGCTGCTGCCCGGAACGGTGAGGCACAGACCGCTGGCGCCGTTCACGATCCGGTAGGCGCCGGCACTCGGCGCCGCGTTGGAGACGCCGACGAACACGCCGCCGACCAGGGCGGCGACCCCGGCGAGGGTGCCGATCACCCCGACTCCGGTTCTGGTTCTGGTTCTCAAAGCCGAGCTCCTTGCATGTCGTGCAGGACCCCTGACCGAGGGGGTGACTCCTGGTCCCGCGAAGGGGGGGCGTTCATGAATGCGAACAGCATTCATGAGGAGGAACAACACGCATCAAATTACGGACCTGTTAAGCGCCGGTCAACGGATTCGCGCGGTGCGGGTTTCGAGCCGCCTCGTCGCTCACCCCGGTTGGGCAGGTGGAGGCGGACGGCGGTCCTCTGAGATCATCGTGAAACGTTCACGCCGGATCGCGGGGAAGGATGGCGAATGAGCGAGGGGCCAGGGTTCGAGACGCCGTTCAGCGAGTGGCTGCGGTCGGCGAGCGAGCCGGACTGGACGGCGGTGGTCACGCATCCCTTCGCCGCGGGGATCCATGACGGCACCGCCGACATGCGCCGCTACCTTGAGCAGGACTTCCAGTTCGTGGACTCCTTCACGGCGCTGCTCGGCGCCGCGGTCGCGGCGGCCGACACCTTCGAGGCGCGGGTGGCCGTGGGCCGCTTCCTCGGGCAGACCGTCGCCGACACCGAGCACAGCTACTTCCACCGCGCGCTCGCCGAGCTCGGGGGCGAGCAGGCCCCGCCGGAGCCGGTGACGGTCGAGTTCCGGGCCCTGATGGACGAGGTGCGCCTCAGCCAGGACTATCCGCTGATCCTGGCGGTGCTGTGCGTGGCCGAGTGGACCTACCTCGGCTGGGCCTCGCGGGCCATCGGGCTCCCGGCGGGCTTCGTCCATCGGGAGTGGATCGACCTGCACAGCGGGCCGGAGTTCGAGGCGTGGGTGGGCTTCCTGCGCGGCGAGCTCGACCGGCTCGGCCCCGGCCTCGACGAGAACGGCCGGGCCCGGGTGCTGGACGTCTTCCGCCGGGCGACCACCCTGGAGCGCCGCTTCTTCGACATGGCGCTCGGCTAAACACACAGGACGGCGAGGCGGCGCAGGGACACGCGCAGGAAGACCGCGCTCACCGGCCCGGCGACCCGCCAGCCGATCCGCCCCACCAGGCCGAGGGGCACGTGGAGGTTCTCCTCCCAGACGATCCTGCTCCCGCCGCCGGGACGGGGCAGCACGTGGAACCGCCCGACGCCGCGTACGACACGGCCGGTGTGGCGGACCTCCACCTCGTGTGGCGGCCGCCAGCCGGTGACGTCCATCGTGTCCACGAACGACAGCCGGCCGATCCCGGTGGCCGCCGCCAGCCTGCTGCCCCTGCTGTGGCCGTCGCCGGCGACCACCCACGCCCGGGTCAGCAGCATCCACTCGTGCTGCCGGGGCCAGTCGGTCAGCACGGCGAAGACCCGCTCCGGGCTCGCCTGCGCGTCCACCGCCACCGAGAGGATCTCCACCCCGTACGTCCTACCCAGGTGAGCGTCCTATCCCAGGAAGCGGATGTCGCGGGCGGAGGCGTCGCCGGCCGCGAACTCCAGCAGGCGCTCGCCCTCGGCCGCCAGCGCGTCGCGGGTGGCGGCGCCGAGTGGCGCGAACGGCTCGATCTCCAGGACCGCGGTCTCCCCGGCCCGCTCGGTCCGCCGCCGCTCGATCCGCTCCCGTTCGATTCGCCACAGCCCCGCGACGAACCCGTCGACCAGGATCGTCGCGCGGATGATCCCGTTGACCGTGAACACCCGCAGGCGGTGCTCCTCGGCCATCACCCGCGTCCGGTCGGCGTGCGAGAGCAGCAGGTTGTCGAACTCGGGCAGGAACCGCACCGGCGCCTCGGCGTCCGGGCCGGGCAGCGGCGCCCCGGGCAGGTCGAACAGCTCCACCCCGTTCTCGTCCCGGTAGGTGACCAGGTCGAGGCCCTTCACCACCGAGCGCAGCCCGGTCAGGCCCGACCAGGTCTGCATGTCCTTCACCGACGCCGGTCCGAAGGCGCGCAGGTAACGCAGCACCATGTCGCCGGCGGCCGAGCCGTCGCCGAGCGGTCGGCCCAGCCATGACTCCGCCGGGACGTGCCGCGCCTGGCCCGAGGCGCCCCACACGCCACGCGGCGGGACCTGCACCAGCGGCACGACCGCGCGTACGGCCTGGGCGAGCGCGTCGCGGCCCGGCCACCGCTGCCCGAGCAGTTCCTCCAGCTCCGCGAAGCTCAGTGGCCGCTCCTCCATCAGGGCGCGGGCGGCGCTCGCCACCTCGCCGAGGTCCACCCCGTCCAGCCGCCTGCCGTATGAGGTGCGCAGCAACCGGTCGAGGAGCGGCTGCATGACCGGGCGCAGGGCGAGGCAGTCGTCGGCGCTGACGAGATGGATGGTGCCGCGCATCAGCGCGATCCGTACGGCCGTGCGGTCGGTGAGCAGCCCGGCCAGGTCCTCGTGCCGGAAGTCCAGCAGGCGGGTCCACAGGCCGACGTAGGCTGGGAGAGGAGCCTGCGACTGCATGCCCACCAGGTGCTCGATCGCGGCCAGAGCCTTGACGTGGTGGCGGCTCAGCAGCATCTGGCGGTCGAGCAGCGCGCGGTTGAGCATACGTCGGGTCAGCACGCCGCAAACATAACGCCCGGCACCGACAGAACCGGGGGTGCCGCTGATGATCACTATTGACGTCCCGCTGTGGGCCGCCCGTCTGCGGGCGCTGCGCCGCGGCCGACTGTGGAGCCGCCGGGACCTGGAAGAACGGCTGACAGAAGTCGCGGGGGAGACCGAGCCCGGCCTGCCCGCGGACGCGGTGCGCGCATGGGAGGCGGGGGAGCGGCGGCCGGACCCCGGCCACGCGGAGCTGCTGTGCCGCGTGTTCGGCGTCGACGAGGCGGACCTGTTCGTCGGGCCGCAGTCGGGCACCACCCTGTGGCACCACCTAACCGGCATTCCGCTGGTGCCGGGCCTGTTCCCCGAAGAGGAGGAGGAACGGGTCGGCCGGGCCATCGAGCGCCCCTGGCGCGCCGACGCCGGCACGGTCGGCTACTTCGAGCGCGTGCTCGACGCCTGCGCCGTGCCGCACGCGCGGCCGGCCGATCTCGCGGCGGCGCTGCGGCCCGTCTTCGCGGGCATCGAGGCGTTCCGCCATGACGCCCGGCCGTCCGCGCGGGGGCCGCTGCTCACGCTCGCCACCCGCGACGCGGAGCTGATCAGCGGGATGGAGCACGAGGCGGGCGACGCGCCTGGGGCACGGGCCTGGTCCGACCGGGCGATCCGCGAGGCGCGCGAGACCGGCGACCCCCTCATCGAGGTCTTCGCGTTGATCCAGCGGGCTGAGCTGGTCGACGCCGCCGAGCCGGGCGAGATCGTCGAGGCGGCCGTGGCCGCCCGGGAGCGTACGGGCGTGCCGGCCGAGGTCGGGACGCTGTCCCGGCGGCGCGAGGCCCGGGCGCACGCGCTGGCGGGCGAGGTGGAGCTGTGCCACCGCTGCCTTGAGGAGTGCCTTGAGGAGTGCGCTGAGGGGTGCCTGGAGGAGCCGGGCGAGACGCGGGCGGAGCTGTGCGCGGGCTGCCTGGTCGACCTCGGCCGGCCGGGCGACGCCATCGAGCTCCTGGAGGGCGAGCCGGCCCCGGCCACACCCGCGTACCTCGCGGCGTACGTGCTGGCCCGCAAGGCGCACGCGTACGCCGAGGCGCACGAGCGGGACCAAGCGGCCGACCTCGCCCGGCAGGCGCTTTCACTCGCCCGCCGTGCCGGGGCCGCCCGAGCCCTGCGGGAGCTGGTCCGCGTCCACCTGCCGCCGCCCGCCGCCACGCGCAGGCGCGTGCTCGTGTGACGACGCGACGCTGTTAGGTTGTGGGCGTTTCGCGTGATTCCTCCCTCCTTTTAAGGGGCGCCCATGCCGGCCGGATCCTCGCTGCCGCCTTCCCTGCTCCGGGCGCTGGCCCGGCCGGTCCCGCCGGGGAGTCTGGACGACGTCGAGCACGTCGTCTTCGTCATGCTGGAGAACCGCTCGTTCGACCACTACTTCGGGCGGATGCGCGGGGTGCGGGGGTTCGGGGACCGCAACGCGGTGTCCACCCGGGCCTGGCGGCCGGTCTTCGAGCAGGACGGCGTGCTGCCCTTCTCCGTACGGGAGGCGGCCGAGCGGGCGGGGGCGGACCCGATGCTGCTCGACACGCACGACCACACCTGGCTCGGCACCCAGAACGCCTGGGCCATGGGCTGGAACGACGCCTGGGTGCCCAGCAAGGGGCCCGGCTCGATGGCCTACTACGACCGGCGCGATCTGCCCTTCCACTACGAGCTGGCCGACACGTTCACGATCTGCGACGCCTATCACTGCTCGCTGCTGACCTCGACCACGCCCAACCGCAACTACCACGTGACGGGTTACACGGGCTATGAGCCGGGGACCCGGCAGCGCGCGCTGGACAACGTCGCGTCCGAGGGGGCGGAGGGGCATCCTGGCTACGACTGGGTCACCGTGCCCGAGCTGTTGACGCGGGCTGGGCACACCTGGCAGGTGTACCAGGAGTGGGACAACTACGAGTGCAACAACCTCGAGTTCTTCCGGCCGTTCATGACCGTGATGGACCGGATCGGGCTGGGCAGCATGCGCTCGTTCTACGAGAAGGTCCGGGCGGCGGAGGACCCGGCGCCGCTGCTGGCGGAGCTGGACGCGCGGGTGGCCGCCCTGGAGCCGACCGACCGCGACCTCTACGACCGGGCGCTGCGCCGCGCCCCCGCGGGCGGCCTGGCGGAGTGGTTCGCCGCCGACGTGGCCGCCGGGCGGCTGCCCGCGGTGTCGTACGTCGTGCCCTCGCTCGCCGACTCCGAGCACCCCGAGGGGTCGTCGGCCGTGGAGGGCGGACGGGTCGTCTACGAGCTGCTCGACGCACTGGGCTCCCACCCCGAGGTCTGGGCGCGTACCGCCCTGTTCATCACCTACGACGAGAACGACGGCTTCTTCGACCACGTCCCGCCGCCGGTGCCGCCCGACGGCACTCCGGAGGAGTTCGTCGGCGGGCGGCCGATGGGCCTCGGCGTCCGCGTTCCCATGATCGTCGTGTCGCCGTGGAGCGTGGGCGGCCACGTCTGCTCGGAGACGTTCGACCACACCTCGACCGTACGGTTCCTCGAGCGCCGGTTCGGGATCGCGGCGCCCATCGGCGAATGGCGGCGCCGGGTGGCGGGCGACCTCACCTCCGCCTTCGACTTCGCCGCCCCCATGTCCCCGCCTCCCGTGACGGCCGTCGCCGAGCCCCGGCCGGCTCCCGCCGGTGACCGGTGGTATCCGCAGGTGCCCGCCGAGCAGCGGATGCCGGTCCAGGAGCCGGGGGTCAGGCCCGCCCGCGCGCTGCCCTACCAGCAGGACGCCGAGGCGGTCGTGCGCGGGCGGTCCGTGGAGATCGCGATGCGCAACTCCGGCGCGGCCTCCGCCCACTTCATCCTGTACGGCTACCTCGGCGAGCTCGCCAAGCCGATGCACTTCGACGTGCTCGGCGCGGCGGAGGAGGTGCTCTACTTCCCCTGCCCGTCGTACGACCTGGTGCTCGTCGGGCCGAACGGGTTCCGCCGGGAGTTCCGCGGCGGGACGGCCGACCCCGTGGAGGTGACCGGCGCGATCGACGCCGCCGCCCGCGCCGTCGTGATCGCCATGGCGAACCCGGGCGCCTTCCCTGTCGAGGTGTCGGTCACCCCGCTGGCCTACGGCGGTGCGGCGCGTACGGTCGGGATCGCACCGGGAGACACCGCCCGCGTGGAGTGGCGTGCGCCCACCGGCTGGTACGACCTGATGATCGGGGTGGCGGGGCACGACGGGTTCGCCCGGCGGCTGATGGGACACGTCGAGAACGGCCGCCCGGGCGTCACGGGGTGACGCCCGGGCCGGGAACGCAGCTCAGGCGCGGACGAGCGGTGTGTCCACGAGGTGCTCCGCGAGGAACCACGCCTGCAGCTCGCCCGTGCGGATGACCTGGGAGACGAGCAGGTCGTTGGTGCCGTCGTCGCCCATCTCGTCCGCCCGGGAGGCGGCGTCGTGCGCGGCGACCAGGATCGTCTCGTGCGCCTCCAGGAGCCGGGACAGCATGGCGGGCACCTCCTCCACACCGTCCGGCGGCCGCGGGATCACGGTCATCTCCGCCACCTGGCGCGGATCGCCGACCGCGACGCCGCCGAGGGTTTGGATGCGTTCGGCGACCGCGTCGATGATCGGCAGCTGCTCGCTCGCATGCTTGTCGAGAAGCAGGTGAAGCTGGTAGAAGGTCGGCCCCCGCATGAGCCAGTGATGCTTCTTGTACAGGCTGTAGAGGATCTGCGTGTCGGCCAGGACCTGGTTGAGCCGCTGGCAGGAGTACTCGCGCGTCTCCCTCGGCAGCCCGACCGGGAAGTCCCGCACGGTACCGAACGCCTGTATCTCGGTGCCCCTCTGGTGGAGCCAGGGCTGGCTGCTCTCACGGACTCTGGAGGAAGGGTTGACGCTCAAGATGTCTCTCCTCGCTCGATCGGTTTATGCCCAATAGGTAGTCTTTCGCCAGCCATGACCTCTAAACACCCTTCTGGGGCCTTTGTCGCCCGGCGACTCCGTCCGGCCTGGCACGGCGAGCCATGATCGGCGGCGGGCCGGCCGGAGGTGATCTCGGTGGCCCGCGGCGCGGCGCCGTGATCGGAAAGGCGTGGCACCGGAATTCATTCCATTGATTGGTCAAATATTTCCGACATACTAGGTTGGGGGTATTACGGCAAGGAAATACGAATGAATTCATTTGATGGGAGAATCATGGAGTCGCTGGTCGTCGAGCGGGTGGAGACGTTCGTCGTCGAATTGCCCTCCATCAGGTCGTTCAGCATTTCCGGAGGGAGCGTCACCACGGCGGGAAAGCCCGCGGAACGTGTCCTCGTCAAGGTGACGGCCGGCGGCGTGACCGGCTGGGGTGAGGCGACGCCGACGCCCTCCTGGACGTACGAGACCGTGGAGTCGATCTCGACGACCATTCACCGTTACCTCGCTCCGGTGTTGGTCGGACGGCCGGCGTGGGATCTGGACGGCGCCTGCGCGGCCTACGAAAAGGTGATCAACCGGGGCCTGACGATCGGCTCCCCCATCGCCAAGTCCGCGCTCGACATCGCCCTGCACGACCTGCTCGGCCGGGCCCTCGGGGTCCCCGTCGGCGTGCTCTGGGGCCAGCGCCGCCTCGACCGGATCCGGCTCGGCTGGATCGTGGCCGGGCAGGCCCCCGGCGAGGTGCGCAAGGCGGTCGAGGAGGGGCGGGCCGAGGGCTATCACGCGTACAAGGTGAAGGTGGGCCTGCACGACGAGGCGACGGACGTCTCGATCGTGGCGGCGGTCAGGGAGGCGGCGCCGGACGCGCCCATCTGGGTGGACGCCAACCAGGCCTACACCGTGGACGCCGCGCTGCGCATGGCGCGCCGGCTCGCGGAATTCGACGTGTCGGCGTTCGAGCAGCCGCTGCCCGCCAACGACGTCACCGGGCTGCGCAGGCTGCGTGACCACAGCCCGCTGCCGGTGGCGCTGGACGAGAGCCTGCGCCACCCGTCCGACCTGGCCACGTTCGTGAAGCTCGACGCGGTGGACATCGCCATCGCCAAGGTCCAGCGTTCGGGCGGGCTGACGCTCTCGCGGCGGCTGTGCCAGCTCGCCGAGGACGCGGGGCTGCGCATCATGGGGTCGGGACTGACCGACACCGATCTCGGGTTCGCCGCCTCGCTGCACCTGTTCGCGGCGTTCGGCGTCGACACCCCCGTCGATCTGAACGGACGGCAGTTCGTACGCTCGGCCTACGTCGGGGGGAGCACGGTGGAGGTCGTCGACGGCACCGCTCTGGTGCCGACCGGGCCCGGCCTCGGTGTCGAGGTGGACGAGGACGCGGTGCGCGCCCTCGCCTCGGCGCACTGGAGCGTCTGACGGCGGCTCCGGCCGGTCGCGGCCCGGGGCGGACGACCTGCCGCCCCGAGCCGCCGATCCGGGCGCCCGGCTCAGCGCAGCCAGTCGTCCAGGTTGGCGGCGACGAAGTCGTCGTCCACCAGCCAGGGATAGGCGGCGCGCACCCGGGCGATCTCCTCGGCCTGCCCCGGGGACAGCCCCTCGCCGGGGTCGAGGCACCACGTGCCGGCCAGAAGGCCCTGCCCGCGCAGCACCTCGTGGACCCCGGCGATGCAGCCGTGGAAGCCGCCGGCCACGTCGAAGACGGCGCCGTTGGCGTCGGTGAGGTCGGCGGCGCGGCCCAGCAGGGAGCGCAGGACCTCATCGTCCCCGGCCCACGCGCGCCGCACCTCCTCGAACATGAGCACGGCCGCGCGGGTCCACACCGCCCACTGGCCAAGCAGTCCGCCGACGACGCGGCGGCCCGCGATCGGCGTGAGCAGGTCGGTCAGGATGTTGTCGTCGTTGCCGGTGTAGAGCGCGATGTCGTCGGCCCGTCCGGACACGGCGACGGCCCGGACCACGTCGACCGTACGGTAGCGGTCGAAGGGCGCCATCTTGATCGCGACCAGGGACTCCTGCTCGCTGAGTGAGCGCCAGAAGGACGGGCTCAGCCTGCGGCCGCCCACCGCCTCCTGAAGGTAGAAGCCGATGACGGGCAGCACCTCGCCGACGGCCCTGGCCCGCTCCAGCAGTTCCGCTTCGCCGGCGCCCGGCACCTTCGGCGACAGCAGCACGGCGTGGTAGCCCAGCGAGGCCGCCAGCTCCGCCTCGGCGACGGCCTGGGCGGTGTCGCCGCACGCCCCGGCGACCAGGACGAACGGCCGGTCGGCCTCCTTCGCCACGACCTCGGCGGAGATCTCCAGCACCGGCCGGAGCAGCCCGACTTCGCGGATCTCGAACTGGGTCGTGTGCACGGCGACGGCCACCCCGCCCGCCCCGGAGGCGAGGTAGTAGCGGGTGAGCGCCCGCTGGCGGCGCTCGTCCAGCGTGCGCCCAGCGGTCAGCGCGAGCGGGTGGGCGGGGATGACCGTCCCCGCCCTGAGCAGGTCGAGCGACATCTCAGAACCTCCCGTCGCGCAGGGCGAACTTGGTCGGCTTCCCGGACAGCGGCAGCCCCCGCGACAGCCAGCCGGCCTGCCAGGCGATCAGCGTGTCGAGCGGCACTTCCGGATAGCCGAACAGGCCGTGGCAGCGGGAGGCGTCGCTCAGCAGCGCCGTGCCGCTCTCCTCGCCGGTGAAGGTCGCCTCGACGCCGAGAGCGGCGCCGAGCCGGATCGCGATCCGCCGCACCGACGCCGTCTCCGGGCCGGTCAGGTTGAGCGTGAACGCCTCCGGAGCGCGCGCGTGCAACAGCGATCGCAGCGCGACCTCATTCGCGTACCCCTGCCACACCACGTTGACGTGCCCGGTCGTGACGTCGACCGGCTCACCCGCCGCCACCGCCGCGGCGATGTCGGCGATCACGCCGTAGCGCAGGTCCACCGCGTAGTTGAGGCGCAGGATCGCGACCCGCGTGCCGTACGCGGCGGCGGCGTGCTCGAACACGCGTTCCCTGCCGAGGCAGCTCATCGCGTACTCGCCGACGGGCCCCGGCTGGTCCTCCTCCGCGCAGCCGCCGGAGGCGAGGTGTGCCAGCGGGTACACGTTGCCGGTGGAGAAGGCCGCTATCACCGAGTCGCGATAGCGCCGGGCGACCGCCGCGGGCAGCGCCGCGTTGACCGCCCACGCCTGGTACGGCGCCGCCGACGTGCCGAACTTGGCGCCGACCATGAAGACGACGTTCGCCGCGTCGGGCAGCCCGGCGAGGTCGTCGCCGCCCATCAGGTCGTGGCGCACCACGTCGACGCCCTCGTCCGCCAGCGCCCGCGCCGCCGCGTCGTCCGACCAGCGCGAGACCGCGTACACGCGGGCGGAGCCGCGTCCGGCGGCGTCCAGCGCGCGCCGGGCGAGCCGGACCAGGCTCGGCCCCATCTTGCCGCCGGCGCCGAGGACGACGAGGTCGCCGTTCAGCCGGCCGGCGTCGGCGACCAGCGCCGCCGAGGGGGTGGCCAGCCGGTCTTCGAGCTCCCGCTCAGAGGTGAACATGTCGCGCTCCTTGGTGGTGTGGCCGGCGGTAACCCACGCCCAGCCGGTCGAGGAGCGGCAGGTGGGCGGTGAGCCGCCGGGTGAAGTCGCCGAGGTCCCGGCCGGAGGTCCAGGCGGCCTCGGCGACGGCGCAGAGCCGGGGGAAGGCGTTGTAGTCGAAGCGTTCCCTCGTGGGGAGGTACTCGCCCCAGAGCTGGGCCTGCATCCCGAGGACGCCTTCCCCCGCGTCGAACCCGTAGACGGTCTCCAGCGGAAGCGGCCCGGCGATGCTCACCGGCTCGCCGGGGGCGTCCGACTCGGCGTAGTCCAGGTAGGTGTGCGTGTGGGGCGCCGCGACCACGTCGTGCCCTGTTCGCAGCGCGGCCTCGATCCGGTCCACGCCCCGCCACGCCATGATCACCATGTCCTCGGGCGGGTCGTGGTCCAGCATGTCGTCCCAGGCGACGGCGCGGCGGCCGAGCCCGCGCAGGTGCCCGGCGAGGAGCCGCCCCCACCAGCCGTGCAGGGCCTCGGGGCCGGGGAGCCCGGCGTCCGCCACCCGCCGGGCCGCCTCCGGGCTGGCCGCCCACTCCTCCGTACGGACCTCGTCACCCCCGATATGGACGAACCGGGACGGGAACACATCGCACAGCTCGTCGAGCACGTCGCGGGCGAACCCGGCGGCGCGGTCGCTCACGTTGAGCACGTGCGAGGAGATGCCCCACGAGGTGCGGACCCGCACGGGCTCGGCGGACGGGTGGCCGAGCCAGGGGCAGGCGGCGATCGCGGCCTGGGAGTGCCCGGGAAACTCGATCTCGGGGACCACGGTCACGCCCCGGGCCGCCGCGTAGTCCACCAGGTCGCGCAGCTCCCGCTGGGTGTAGAAGCCGCCGTGCGGGGTCCCGTCGAACCTGCCCTCCCGGGCGTGGCCGACCGGGGACTCGGCGCGGTGGGCGCCGACCTCCGTGAGCGGTGGGTGCGCCCGCACCTCGAAGCGCCACCCCTGGTCGTCGGTGAGGTGCAGGTGCAGCACGTTGAACTTGTGCAGCGCCAGCAGGTCCACGTACGCGCGCAGGAAGGAGACCGGGCGCCACCAGCGCGCCACGTCGATCATGACGCCGCGCCAGGCGTACCTGGGCACGTCCCGGACGGTCACGCACGGCACGGCGCCGGCCGCGCCGAGCTGGCGCAGCGTCTGGACGCCCCAGCCCAGCCCGGCGGCTCCGGCCGCGGCGATCCTGGCCGTTTCCGGAGTGACGGTGAGCGTGTACCCCTCGTCGCCCAGCGACGGGTCGTCCACGAGGTCGAGGACGATCTCCCCGGGGGCGTCGCCGTCCTCGGGGAGGCCGAGCAGCTCCCGGGCCGCGTCGGCGTGCGGGCCGCGCACCCGGGCGCCCCGGTCGAGCGGGAACCGGCCCTCGCCCGAGATGAGTGAGGTGACCTGGGGAATCACCGCCCGAGCACCTCACGGAACGCCGCGAGCGCCTCGCCGACGGGCGGCGCGTCCGGATACCACACGCGCTCCCATTCGAGCGCGAGATATCCGGCGTATCCGATGCGGTCCAGCTCGGCGAGCACGCCGGGCACGCCCACCGCGCCCTTGCCCGGCAGCACCGGCGCCAGATCGGTGGGCGACGCCGCGTCCTTGATCTGCACGTGCCTCAGGTAGGGCGCGAGCGCGTCCGCGGTGGCCGGGGCCGCCTCGCCCGCCCGCCACGGGTTGACCACGTCCCACAGCGCGCCGACGCGCGGCGAGCCGACCCCGGCCAGGACTCCGGCGATCGCCTCGCCGGTGAGGAAGACGTCGTGGGTCTCCAGCAGCACGTCGACGCCGTTGTCCGGCAGCCGGTCCGCGACCTCCGCGAGCCTCCGAGTCGCGGCGGCGGCCGGACCGGCCTGCCCTTCGACGCCGCCGAAGACCCGCACGTACGGCGAGCCGAGCGCTTCGGCGATCTCCACGTGACGCAGCACCTCGGCCACCGGGTCGCCGTCCGGCCGCGCCACCCGGGTGTAGGAGCAGACCGCGACGATCTCGACGCCGGCGGCGGCGAACGCGCGCGCGACCTCGCGCAGCTCGCCGGCGGGCGTGTCCGGCGAGATGATCTCGCCGTCGGCGCAGCGCAGTTCCACACCCGCGCAGCCGTACCGGGAGGCCGTGGCGATGACGTCGCCGACGGGGGCGCCGGGCATGCCGAGCGTGCTGAACGCGAGAGGGTTCACAACTGTCCCTTCACAGTGATGGAGGACCCCTGACGGGATGACTCGTAGACGGCGAGGGCGACGTCCAGGACGGACAGCGCGTACTCGGGCGTGACCTCGGGTGTGCCGTTCTCCGCGCAGGCCCGCGCGAAGTCGGCGAGCTGCGCCGCGAACGCCGTGGTCATCTCGCCCGGCTCGGGGGCGGCCACCTGGGTGGCGACCCCTCTCCGGAAGGACCAGACGCCCTCGCCCCGGCTGATCCGTATCGCGCCCTCGCCGCACACGACCTCGGCCTCGTCGGTGAACGGCAGGCCGGTGCCGGTGACGGAGATGGTCGAGCGGGTGCCGTCGGCGTGCCGCGCCAGGGCGACCGCCTCGGTCTCGACCGACCCGCCCGCGGGCGCGGCGGTGTGGCCGGTGACCTCGACGATCGGCGAGCCGACGAGCATCTGGAGCTTGTCGATGCTGTGGGTGCCGACGTTGAGCACGATGCCGCCCCCGGCCATGCCGGGGTCGAGGAACCAGCGGGGTCGCGCGGGGTCGGCGTAGTCGGCGGTCCGCCGCTCCGAGGCCACCACGACGCGGCCCAGCTCTCCGGAGGCGAGGTAGGAGGCCGCGGCGCGCAGCGTCGGGACGAAGCGCAGCACGTGCCCGACCGCGAACACGACGCCGGCCGCGCGGCAGGCCTCGATCATGCGGATCGCGTCCTCGCGCGTGGTGGCGATCGGCTTCTCCAGGAGGACGTGCAGTCCGGCCGCGGCCGCGTCCAACGTGATCGGGGTGTGGAGGGCGTGCGGGACGGTGATCACGACCGCGTCGAGGCCGCCCGCGTCGATCATCGCCCGGTGATCGGTGAAGACGAGGGCCCCTGCCTCCGCGGCCAGCTTCTCCGCCGCCTCGGCGCGCACGTCGCACACCGCGACGACCTGCGCCTGCCCGCCGGTGCGGCGGGCGGCGGCCACGTGGAACTCCGCGATGGTGCCCGCGCCGATGACGCCCAGGCGCAGCGTAGGCAGGCGCAGCCCGGATGTTGTTGTCACGATTTCCTTTCCGGTTCGGATGGGGCGCTTCAGCCCTTGAGTCCCGCGGACATGGTTCCGCGGACGAAATAGCGCTGGGCCAGGACGAACACCACCAGCATCGGCAGCAGGCTCATCATCGCCGCGGCCGTGACGAGCTGGTCGTTCCCGACGAACTGGCCCTTGAGGCTCAGCACGCCGACGGGCAGCGTGTAGTGCTCCGGCGAGGTGAGGTAGATCGTGGGTTCGAGCACGGCCTTCCACGACGTGGTGAACGTGAAGACCGCGAGCGTGGCCAGGGCGGGCTTGGCCAGCGGGAGGTGGATCCGCCAGAACACCTGCCAGGGGTTGGCGCCGTCGAGGCTCGCCGCCTCCTCGAAGTCCTTCGGGATGCCGAGGAAGGTCTGCCGCATCAGGAAGATCCCGATCGGCGTGGCCAGCCAGTACGGCGCGATGAGCGGCAGCAGGGTGTCCAGCCAGCCCAGCGAGCGGAAGAGCAGGAAGTTCGGGACGATCGTGATGACGGTCGGCAGCATCATGGTGCCGAGTGCCATGGTGAGCAGCGCGTCCCTGCCGGGCAGGCGCATCCTGGCCAGGGCGTGCCCGACCATGGCGCTGGTCAGCACGTTGCCGGCCACGGCGAGGGCCGCGATCACCAGGCTGTTGGTCAGGTAGAGCCCGAACGGCGTACGCCGCCACACCTCCGCGTAGTTGTCCCAGTGGACCGGGTCGGGGATCCAGCTCGGCGGCACCTGGATGTACTGCGCGAAGCTCTTGAGCGAGTTGCTGAGCGCGGCCACGAACGGCACCAGCATGACCAGCGCGCCCGCCGTGACCAGGACGTAGGAGATGGTCTTACGCATAGTGCACCCACCTGCGCTGGAGCCGGAACTGCACCAGGGTCAGCGCGAGCACCAGCACGAACAGCACCCACGCGATGGCCGAGGCGTAGCCCATCTGGAAGAACTGGAAGCCCTGCCGGTAGAGATGGAGCACGGTCAGTTCGCTCGCCCCGTGGGGACCGCCGTCGGTCATCACGAAGACCTGCTCGAACGACTGCAGCGTCTCGATCGAGGTGAGCACCAGCACCAGGAAGGTGGTGCCGGAGATGCCCGGCAGGGTGATGTAGCGGAACCGGTTCCAGGCCGACGCGCCGTCGATCTTCGCCGCCTCGTAGCGCTCCTCGGGGATGGCCTGGAGGCCCGCGAGGAAGAGCACCATCATGTAGCCGACGCCCTTCCACACCGCGACCGCCGCGAGCGTGGGGATGACCAGCGCCGGGTCCTGCAGCCAGTTCTCCGACGGCAGCCCGAGGAAGCCGAGCACCTGGTTGGCGAGGCCGGTCTGCGGGTTGAAGACGGCGTCGGCGACGTACGCGACGACCACCCAGGACGAGACGACCGGGACGAAGTAGGCCGCGCGGAACAGGGCCATGCCGCGCAGCCGCTGGTTGAGCGCGATCGCCAGGCCCAGGGCCAGGACCGTCTGGGTCGGCACGAACAGCACCGCGAAGTACGCCGTGTTGCCGAGGGTCCGCCAGAAGACCTCGTCGCCGAACAGCCGGGTGAAGTTGCCGAACCCGACGAACTTCGGCGGGGAGACCAGGTCGTAGTCGGTCATGCTGAAGAACAGCGAGGCCAGCAGGGGCCAGGCGGCCAGCGCGACCAGGTGGAGCAGGTAGGGCGAGGCGAAGGCGAACGCCCAGGCGCGCTCGCCCGCGTGCCGTCTGCCGGACGATGGCCGCGGGTCGGCGGCCACCTTCCCGGCCTTCCTCGTGAGCACCGTCACTGCGTCTGCCCCGCGTAGAAGCGGTCGATGACCTCCTGGGCCTCCTTCTGGCCGGTCGCGAGCGCGGTGTCGACGGGCGAGGCGCCCGACAGCGCCTCGCTGATCCGCTTGGACAGAGCCTCGGTGTACTCCGACCACACGGCGTTGACGCCGAGGTCGGTGGCCGCGTCGAGCGAGTCGAGGAACGCCTGGCGGCGGTCGGCGGGCAGGGCCGTCGCCGCGACCTTCTTGTTGATCGGGATCGCCTCGCCGAGCTCGGCCCACTTGCGCTGCGGGCCCTCTCCCGAGAAGAAGGTGATCCACTTCCACGCCGCGTCGGCCTGCGCCGGCGAGGCCGACTTGCTGACCACCCACGAGTTGACGATGGCGACGTTGCCGCGGCCGGCCGGGCCCTTCGGCATCGGGGCCACGCCGAAGTCGACGCCCGCGCTCGCCGCGGGCAGGGTGCGGGCGTAGATCCCGTACGACATCGCGACCCGGCCGGTGGCGAACAGCGTGTGGACGACGCCCTTGCCGAGGCCCTCGGTGGTCGCGTAGTCGGGGGCGAACCCGTCCTTGCCCATGGCGCCGAGCATCCAGTCGAGCGCGGCCTTCGACTGCGGGCTGTCGACGACCACCTTGCGGTTGCCGTCGGTGACGATGTCGCCGCCGAACGCCTTGATGATCGGCCACCAGCTCTCGGTGAAGCCCGGCGAGTAGGCGCGGAAGCCGTACGTGTCGGGCTTGCCGTCGTTGTTGGTGTCCTTGGTGAGCTTCTTGGCGGCAGCGGCCAGGTCGTCGTAGGTCCAGTCGGCGGTCGGCGCGTCGACCTTGGCCTCGGCGAACAGCTTCTTGTTGTAGAACAGCACCGGCGTCTGGGCGCCCTGCGGGAAGCCGTAGATCCGGCCCTTGGCGTCCCGGTTCAGCTCGATGCCGGAGTAGTCGGCGGCGTTGACGGTCTTGACCCGGTCCGTGAGGTCGGCGAGGGCGCCGCGCGCGGCGAATTCCTGCACGAGCACGCCGTCGGACAGCCACACCTGCGGCGCCTGGCCACCGGCGATCTCGGTCCGCAGCTTCTCGAAGAACTTCACGTACGGTGCGACCTCCAGCTGCACCTTGATCGACGGGTTGGCGGCCGTGAACTCCTTGACGAGCTCTCGCATGGTCGTGTCGGCCGGGTCTCCGGCTGCGGCGTAGAAGCCGAGCTTCAAAGTGACGGCTCCCGACTCGTCGGCCGAGCCGCCGCATGCCGCCGTGGCGGCCACGGTGAGGACGGCCGCCGCGGTGGCGAGCATGCGCAGTCTCATTGGGTCCTCCAGCAGGAAGAGGGGAAGGGGGTGAGGATGACGGCCGGCGTCAGCGGGGGACGCGGACCTCGACGAGGCTGCCGGAGGCGGCGCCGCAGGAGGCCCGTACGGCCAGGCGGGGCTGCAGCACGACACGGCAGACGGGGGCGGCCGGGCCGAGCTCGATCCGGCGGAGCAGCAGCTCGGTCGCCATGCGGCCCACCTCCGCCTTGGGCGGCGACACCGCGGTGAGCGGCACCTCGGACAGGTCGGCGACCTCGTCGTCGTAGGCGACGACGGCGATGTCGTCGGGGACGGTCAGGCCGACCCGGCGCAGGTAGGGCAGCAGCGCGGTCGCCTCGCGGTCGCCGAGGCACACCACCGCGCGGACCTTCTCCGTCACGCAGGCGTTGGCGTACGCGAGCATGTCGGGTCCGGTCCAGACGGGCTGCCTGGCCACGGCGTCCGGGATCTCCGGCAGCCCGAGGTCGGCCACGGCCTGGCGGTATCCCGCGAACACCTGCTCGGAGGTGGCGGTGCCGATCCGGCCGAGGTAGCCGATCCGGCTCCGCCCGAGCCCGTTGAGGTGCAGGACCGCGGCGTAGCCGCCGCCGTGCACGTCGGTGCAGACGTAGGAGGTCGGGTCGGCCGGCCGGGGGTCCGGCGGCCTGCGCTCCACCAGCACGTACGGCACGGGCAGCTCGCGCAGGCGGGCCAGGTGCGCGGCGGGGTCGGCGGCGAGGTGCAGGTTGGGCACCAGCAGCAGGCCCGCGACGCCGACGTCGACGAGCTGACGGATCTGCGCGAGCTCGACGCCGGGGTCGTACTCGGAGCACGCGAGCACGAGCTGGACTCCGGCGGCGGTGGCCGCCCGCTCGATGCCCTGGACGATCTGGGGGAAGTAGTAGGTGTTCGACGGGACGAGCGCGCCGATGAGCCGCGGCCTGGCACCGGTGGTGGTGGCGGCGGTCACGAAGGTGCCCGATCCCTGCCGCCGCCGGACGAGTCCCTCGTCGACCAGGAGGTCGACGGCGCGGCGCACGGTGTTGACCCCGACCGAGTAGGTCTGGGCCAGTTCGGCCTCGGTCGGCAGCCTGCCGCCGACCGGCCAGCGGCCTTGCATGATCTCCTGCCGCAGGCGTGCGGCCAGGGTGCGGAATCGGCGTCCCCTTGGGAGGGAATTCATTCCGTCAGGTGGCTCCATAACGGGATTCTTCTCGTCATATCCGGGCAATGTCAACATAAAGTTATCCCCTTTTTAAGCTGTTACAGGGAATGAATTCATCCCTCCTTCGGCATGGGAAAGGGCCGCCTCCGGACGGGAGGCGGCCCTCGGCAGAGCCGGTGTCACCAGCGGGCGGTGACGCTCCTGTCCTTGTCGTACGCCCCGGCCCAGTAGCGGCCGGGGGCGGTCAGGCGGTGACCGGCGAACCCGACCTCACCCGTCGGCTGCTTCAGCGCCTCGGAGGTCGCGGTGGCCCAGCCGTCCGCGCCCGCCTTCACCGTCACGTAACGCCCGGCCGAGAAGGTGAACCGGCCGCGCACGGTCGCGGCCACGGGCTCCCCGCTCTCCTTGTCGACGACCCGCAGCCGCACCCGCGCGACGCCGCCCTCCACCGTGACGGCCATCGAGTCCACCACCATCGGGCGCAGGTCCGTGGTCCCGGTCGTCACCGAGACGGGGCTGGACGCGGGCCCGCGATGCCCCGCGACGTCCACCGGCACGATCCGGTACGTGTACCTGGTGCCGGGCAGCAGCCCGGCGTCGGTGTAGGTCAGGCCGCGGGCCCGGCCCGCGAGCGTGCCCGGCCCGGGGATGAAGCCCGGTTCGGTCGATCTGTGCACCTCGTAGTGGTCGACCTCGGTGTCGTCGTGGGCCCGGCCGTAGCTCAGATCGACGGTGGCGTGGTCGAACGCGACCGCCTCCGGCGGGGAGCCGACCCCGGTCGGCGGGCCCGAGTCGGCGGGCGGCTCGGGCCACCGCGCCGACGGGCCCCAGATCGTGGGCAGCTCCCGGTAGGAGTCGTAGTGATGCAGCGCCACCCCGGCGAAGGCAGGGCTGCCGGAGAAGGCCTGGTAGACCTTCGCCAGCTCGGCCTCCAGCGCGTCCCTGCCCTCCTCCCGGAAGGTGATGCTGGACGGGTCGCCGCTGGTCGCGATGTCGAGCGTCTCCACCCCGACCACCACCGAGAGCGGCCTGCCGAGCCGTTCGGCGTAGGCGATCTCCCCGGCCGCCTGCGCGATGATGCCGGCCCCGCCGTCCGCCTGGTCGCGGTAGTCCATGATCGCGACGTAGTCCGCCATGTCCTGGATGTGCTCGGCCATCGTCGCGGTCTTCCCGCCGTACGCGATGTCCGTGCAGCAGGCGGAGGTGTCCAGCCAGCGGGGGATGGCGGGGCCGAACAGCAGCGGCTGCCCGGACGCGTCCCGGCGCGCGATCATCGCCCGCAGCGTGTCCAGCCACTGGATCTGCACGTCCGGCTTGGCGCTGTTGAACCACGGCAGGCTGTACGGCTCGATGTCCACGTTGATCCCGTCGAAGCGCTCGGCCGGCGCCGACGAGAGGTTGTAGTCGAGCACCCGCTCCATCTCCCGGACGGCGCGGTCGCGATATCGGGCGAGCGCCCCGAGGTAGGGCGGGCGGGTCCCGGCGGCCACCGTGGCGTGCACCTTCATCCCCCGGCCGTGGGCCCAGGCCACGAGGTCGCGCAGCTCCGGACGGGCGTCATCGATCATGTCGCGCCCCGCGTACGTGTCCACGCCCAGGTACAGCGTCGAGCCGGGCGCGAGCACGGTCTCCAGCAGGCGGCGCGACCCGGGGTTGAGCACCAGGTTGTAGGAGGCCTTCTCCCACATCCACATCGCCCGGTCCTGCCGGTGCGCCACCGGGCGCTCCTTCTTCGCCGCCCCGAGCGCCACGTACGTGCTGGGCGACCTGGACACGTGGCCGCGCGCGTCGACCGCCTCGGCCTCCAGGCTCGCCATCACGTCGCCGTACTTCGCCGGGTTCACCAGCGCGACGTACCGCCCGCGGGCTCCGGCGGCGCGCTGCCACGGGCCGCCGTTGACCCGGATCCGCACCGTGCGGACGTCCGCGCCGGCGACGTTCACCCGCACGAGCGCGGGCCGGGTGAGCCGCGCCCCGTCGGCGGGCTCGGCGATCGACACCTCCGGCGCCCTGGCCCGCGGGTTGTCCACCCGCAGCGTCAGCGGCTCCGACCACGTGCCGTACCGCGTGTCGGCGGCCGTGGCCTTGGCGTAGACCTCGACCTCGCCGTCCGTCCCGCTGGTGTCGAGGTCGTAGGACCACGTCCCGGTGTCGTCCGCGTCCGGGTCGCTCACCCTGGCGCGCTCGATCCGCTCACCGTTCACCACCACGTTCACGTCGTACGCGCCGGTGAATCGCCCGGTGAGCCGGATGACGCCGGGGGAGGACTCGGAGGAGTCGATCACCACCGAGGGCGGATCCGCCGCGGCGGCCGGAACCGCCGGCATGGCCGCCAGGGCGAGCACGAGCGCGCCGGCGGTCCTCAGAAGCCCTACAGGCATGGAAGCCACCTCCAAAGGAATGAATTAATGCCGGATTACGAAACATCCGCACAGCGGAATCCGTGAGATGGCGAAACCATAGCTCCGATATAGAGCGATAAAAATGGAATGAATTGCCTCCCGCTCGCTACTGTGGATCCGTGAATCGCGTACGCCTGCGGGCCGTGTCGCCGGCGCTCGCGCTGGTGCTGTTCGCGGTGACCGGCTGCGGGGGCGGAAGGCAGACGCTCACCGTGTTCGCCGACACCTCGCTCACCGGGACGTTCGGCTCGCTCGGCAGGGCGTTCGAGGCCGCCCACCCCGGCGTCGCCGTCCGGTTCGACTTCGGCGGCAGTCCGGCGCTGGCGCAGCGGATCGTCAGGGGAGCATCGGCCGACCTGTTCGCCGCGGCCGGCCTGGCGGCCATGCGCCGGTCGGGGGCGCCCGGCCCGCGGGTCTTCGCGCGCGACAGCCTCCAGATCGCCGTGCCGAAGGGCGACCCGGCCCACGTCACGGGCCTGAAGGACCTGGCCGCGCCCGGCGTCAGGGTGGCCCTGTGCGCCCTGCCCGCGCCGTGCGGGGCGGCCGCCCGCGCCGCGCTCGCCGCCGCCGGCGTCACCGTCACGGCGGTCGCGCGAGATCAGGACGGCGGGGCCGCGCTCACCAGGGTGCGCCTCGGCCAGGCGGACGCGGCGCTTGTCTTCCGTACGGACGTCAGGGCGGCGGCGGGAGCGGTGGAGGGCGTGGACTTCCCCGAGGCGGCCAGGGCCGCCGAGGACTATCTCATCGCGACCGTCCCCGGGACCGGGCGCCTCGCCCTGACCCGGGAGTTCGTCGACCTCGTCCTGTCCGACCAGGGCCGCAAGGTCCTCGCGAGCGCCGGCTTCACCCCCGTGACAGGGTGACCTGCGGGCTTTCCGCGAGCCTGGCCGCCGTGCGCTCGGCCGTGGCCCTGGCCCAGCGGCCGGTCGTCAGGAGGGCGACCACCAGCACGATCAGCCCGTAGAGGGCGTTGACGCGATAAGCCGCAGCGCTGGAGGCCATGGACCCCGCGATGGCCACGCCGAGGGACTGGCCCACCTGCCTGCTGGTCGAGGCGACCGCGGCGGCCACCCCCGCCTGCGCGAGCGGCATCCCGGAGACCGCGGTGTTGGTGATCGGGGGGTTGAGCATGCCGAACCCGATCCCGAAGACCAGGTAGATCCCGAGCAGCAGGGGGAGCGGCGTGGTGAGCGTCACCTGGGACAGCAGCGCCCCGGCGGCGGCCAGGCACACGCCCGCGACGATCAGCGGCACGCGCGGGCCGCGGGTGCCGACGAGCCGTCCCGACAGCGGCCCCACGATCGTGGTGGTCGCCGCGACCGGCAGCGTGCACAGCCCCGCGGCGAGGGCGGAAAGCCCGCGATGGCTCTGCAGGTAGAGCGTGTTGAGGAACAGGAACGCCCCCAGGCCGGCGAAGCCCGACACCGCCATGACGGCCGCGCCCGAGAACGGCGCGCTGCGGAAGAACCGCATGTCGATGAGTGGTTCGGGCCTGCGCAGTTCGAAGACGACCAGCGCGGCCAGGGCCGCCGCCGCGACGACGAAGCAGACGGCGCTCACGGCGGGGCCCGCGGCCCGGCCCTCGATGATCCCGTACGTGAGCGTGCCGAGCAGGACGATGACCAGCACCTGCCCGACCGGGTCGATCCTCCGCGCCGAGGGCGCCTTCGACTCCGGGACGAAGCGCCAGGTCAGGAACAGCGCGAGCAGGCCGATGGGCACGTTGATCCAGAAGATGGCCCGCCAGTTCACCGCGTCGGTGAGCAGGCCGCCGACGACCGGTCCGAGCGCCATGCTCACGCCGACCACGCCGCCCCACACGCCGATCGCCTGGGCCCGCTCCCTGCGGTCGGTGAACGTGTTCGTGATGATCGACATGGCCACCGGGTTGAGCATCGACCCGCCGACGGCCTGGACGATCCGGGCGGCCACCAGCCAGCCCAGGCTCGGTGCGAGGCTGCACAGCAGCGACCCGGCCGTGAAGATCACCAGGCCGGTCTGGAACGTGCGGCGGCGGCCCACCCGGTCGGCCGTCGAGCCCGCCAGCATCAGCAGGCTCGCGAGCGTCAGCGTGTAGGCGTCCACCGTCCACTGGAGGCCGGAGACCGGCGCGTGCAGGTCGTGCCCGAGCGACGGCAGGGCGACGTTGACGATCGTGTTGTCGAGGGACACGATCAGCAGGCTCATACAGCAGATGAGAAGGACGAGTATCCGCCGTCGGCGGGTCATTTGCGACACCACACCACACAACCGTACAGATCCGGTCATGAGGCGCTTGCGGCAGGGCAAACCGAATGAAATTCTGCTCGCATGCGTGCGACGGCGAACGGCATCGAGATCTGTTACGAGGTTTTCGGCGAGCCAGGGGGACGTCCGGTCGTCCTCATCATGGGGCTCGGAGCGCAGATGATCAGCTGGCCCGAGGAGCTGATCGGGCTGCTGGTGGAGTCCGGCCACCGGGTCGTCCGGTTCGACAACCGGGACGCGGGCCTGTCCACCCACTTCACCCCGGCGGACGACTCCGCGCCCGCCCCGTCGTACACGCTGGACGACATGGCCGACGACACGGCCGGCCTGATGGACGTGCTGGGCTGGGAGAGCGCCCACGTGGTGGGCGCGTCGATGGGCGGCATGATCGCCCAGGCCCTCGCCATCCGCCACCCCGCCCGGGTCCGTACGCTGACCTCGATCATGTCCACGCCCGGGCCCCGCGTGGGGAGGGCGACCGAGGCGGCCATGACCGCGCTGATGGCGCCCCCCGCGCGGGACCGCGACGAGGCGATCGCCCGCGCCGTCGCGACCGCGCGCGTCGTCGGCTCCCCCGGCTACGAGATGGACGTCGAGCGCGTCACCCGGCTGGCCGCGGAGGCCTACGACCGGGGGTTCGACCCCGCGGGCACCGCCCGGCAGTTCACCGCGATCCGGATCTCCGGCGACCGTACGGAGGGCCTGCGCGGGCTCTCGGTGCCCGCGCTGGTGATCCACGGCGAGGACGACCCGCTGGTCACCCCCGAAGGCGGGACCGCGACGGCGGACGCCATCCCCGGCGCGAAGCTGCTGACCTTCCCGGGGATGGGCCACGACCTGCCCCGCCCGCTCTGGCCCGTCATCGCGGAGGCGATCGCGGAGCTGACCGAGCGGGGCTGACCGGGCGGAGTTCAGATCTCGAGCTTGTCCTCGATCGCGCGGAGCTGGTGCCGGGCCATCGCGAGATTGGCCCGGTTGCGGTCGAGGGCGAGGTAGAGGAACAACCCCTTGCCGCCGCGGCCGGTCAGCGGCCGGATAATGTGATACTGCGTGCCCAGCGTGATGAGGATGTCCTCGATCCCGTCGTTGAGCTTGAGCGCGTCGATCGCGCGGAGCTTGGCCTTGACCACCTCGGTGTTGGCCGCGGCGGCCACCTGGAGGTCGAGGTCCTTGGAGCCGCCGAGCGTGCCCAGCGCCATCCCGCTCCCGTAGTCGGCCACCGCCGCGCCGATCGCGCCGTCGATGGCCAGCATCTCCTTCAGCGAGACGTCGATGTTCGCCATGTCTGTTCTCCTGTTCTGGGTTGTCATCCGCGTTCGACGATGGCGGCGATCTTGTTCGCCGCCCTGCGTCCCTCGATCCGGAGCAGGCCGAGGTTGGCTCCCTGACCTGCGAGAACGGTGAGGACGAGCGTGGGGCCCGCGGCGTAGCACGCGGTGTGCCCCTGGGTGCCGGAGATCAGCGTCTCCTCCAGCCGCCCGATCCTGGCGAGATCGGTCATCTTCCGGCTCAGCGACAGCAGCGCCGACGTGAGCGCCGCGGTCTGCTCGGTGTCGGCGGCCAGGTCCGTCGTCACGAGCATGCCGTCGACCGTGCAGGTGAGCGCTCCGGTGATCTCGGGCGCCCGTTCGCGCAGGACGACCAGTTCCTCGTGTATGTCGTGGCGCAGGTCCACAGAGACACCCCTTCCGGCCCGCTTGAGCCACCCGATCACTACAGCGCCTCCAGCGCGTCACGCAGCCTGAGCAGCAGGTTCACGTCGGTCGCGTCGCCGTTGACCTGCGGCAGTTCCGAGGTGGAGCGCCCGGGCTCCCTCGGCGGTGTGGGCTGCTGTGCGGACGGCTTGGGCGTGCGCTTGGGCAGCGCCGCCGTCTCGCCCGTCACCACCAGGCCGGCCGCCGCGAGCTCCCGTACGGCCAGCAGCGTGGAGTAGGCCGGACGCCCGAGGCGGCGGGCCAGCTCGACCGGCGTGGCGGTGGAGTCCGCGGAGAGCAGCAGCTCCCACTGCAGCCGGGTGAGCAGCGCGTGGGTGCCGGGGATCCGCCGCAGGGGCGTCACCGGCCGCGCGTCCAGCTCGGCCGACGGCCAGGCCCGCTCCAGCCGGGCCCGGCGCCTGGCGCACTCGCGCAGCAGCCCCGGCACGTCGAAGAACCAGTGGACCCCGAGCCAGTGCGCGTCGCTCTCCCTGAACCTGGTCCGTACCGTCCTCGACGTGAGCAGGAAGAACGCCGCGTCGAGCGTGGCGGACAGCACGCAGAACTCCAGCTCGCCCCGGCTGAGCACTCCTCTGTCCACGAGCAGCGCCCCGCCGTCGCCGCCGGGACCGGCCTCCTGCCGCGCGTGCCGCATCCCGTTCGCGCTGATCCGGCCCGACGCGCCGAGCAACTCCTCCACACCGGGCGTGGCCGCGCACTCCACGTACGACACCCGGCCGCGGACGTAGTAGACCGTGCCCTCCTTGCCCACCCGCAGGGAGCCGGTGGCCTCGTCCTGGGCGAGGCCGGTGAGCACGGCGTCGAGAGTCGGGGCGGCCACCGGTCAGGCTCCCATCAGGAGGCGACCAGCTCGTCCGTGATCGTGCGCAGCCGCCGCCGTGCCAGGGCGAGGTTCGACCGCTCCACATCCAGGCGTACGCACAGCAGCAGCGGGCCGTCGAACATCATCTCCATGGGCCGCACCAGGTGATAGGCCGAGCCCGTGGTGACGATCACGTCCTCGATCCGGAAACCCGTCTCCTGGGAGGCCATCGCGATCCCGTCGAGCGTGGCGCGGTAGGCCTCGCTGAGCCCCGCGGCCGCCCTCCCGGGATCGGCGATCCCCTTTCCCGCGACGGCCATGCCGCTGGTGTGGTCCACGAGAATGGCGCCGAGCGCGCCCGGGATCGACATGGCCTCGGTGAGGCAGTCCTCTATCCCGATCAACTCGTAACTCCTCGCCTCGCCGGTACAGCGCGGCCAACACTAGAGGAGCAGGTGAACGGGTCGCCCGAGCCGGAAACGGCCGGGATAAACGGATTAGTCCCGAAGAATAAGAATTCTTCTTCTCGGAATGGTAATCCCGGTTTTCGTGAAATTTCCTCGTATCATGGAGGCGTGGAACGGATTCTCGTCAGCGCCTGCCTGCTCGGCAGCCGGGTGCGGTACGACGGAGGGGCCAAGACCAGCGACGACGACCTGCTGGCCCGCTGGCGCGCGGAGGGGCGGCTGGTGCCGTTCTGCCCCGAGGTCGAGGGCGGGCTGCCCGTTCCCCGGCCGCCCGCCGAGATCGAGGGCGGCGCGGGCGGCGCGGCCGTCCTCGCGGGCGCGGCCCGGATCCTGACGCCCCAGGGCGACGACGTGACCGCCGCGTTCCTGTCCGGGGCGCAGCAGGCCCTCGCCGTCGCCCGGTCCTTCGGCGTACGGGTCGCGATCCTCAAGGAGGGCAGCCCGTCGTGCGGGTCGCTGCGAATCTACGACGGCAGCCACCGGGGCAGGACCACCCCCGGGCAGGGCGTGACGACGGCGCTGCTGGAGCTGAACGGCGTCCGGGTCTTCGGCGAGGATCGGATCACGGACGCCGCCCGCTATCTGGAGTCCTCTACGGAGACAGGGGATCGGACGTGACGATGACCGCGTTCTCGTCGGGCTTGTGCACCAGGACGTTGTCCACGTAGGACCGCACCGCCGCCTCCAGGCCGACGTCCTTGTCCGCGGCCTCCGACATGTACCAGCGGTGGTCGAGCACCTCGTGGAAGAGCTGGGCCGGCTCCAGCTTGCGCCGCAGGTCGGCCGGGATCGCGTTCACCACCGGCTGGAACACCTCGGCCAGCCAGCGGTGGGCCACGATCGCCTCGTCCTCGTGCCGTAGCCCGGTGGACACCCGGAACGAGTCGAGGTCGTTGAGCAGCCGCCTGGCCTGGTTCTCCTCCACGTCGAGGCCGGTCAGGCGCAGCAGGCGGCGCTGGTGGTGCCCGGCGTCCACGACCTTCGGCCGGACGATCAGGCGGGAGGTGCCGGCCTTGCGGCGCACCATCATCTCGGCCACGTCGAAGCCGAGCGAGTTGAGGCGGCGCACCCGCTGGTCCACGCGGTGCCAGTCGACCTCCTCGATGATCTCGTCCTCGGTCAGCTCGTCCCACAGCCGGTGGTAGCGCTCGACGAGCTGCTCGGCGAAGGCCAGCGGGTCGATGGTCGGGTGGAGCAGCCCGCCCGCCTCCAGGTCGAGCATCTCTCCGTAGATGTTGACGTGCGCCACGTCGATGTCGTGCGCCCGCTGGCCCTCGCTGATCGCCGGGTGGAGCTCCCCGGTCTCCGCGTCCACCAGGTAGGCGGCGAACGCCCCGGCGTCCCGCCGGAACAGGGTGTTCGACAGCGAGCAGTCGCCCCAGTAGAAGCCGGTCAGGTGGAGCCGTACGAGCAGGACCGCGAGCGCGTCGAGCAGGCGGATCAGCGTGTCGGGCCGCACCGAGCCCGACAGCACGGCGCGGTACGGCAGTGAGAACTGCAGGTGCCGCGTGATCAGAGCGGAGTCGAGTTCGGAGCCGTCCGGGGCGGTCCTGCCGGTGACGATGGCGACCGGCTCGACGGCGGGTGCGTCGTGCCGCGCCAGGTCCCACAGCAGCTGGTACTCCCGCTTGGCATACCTGGTGCTGATCTCCTTGATCGCGTACACCCTGCCGCTGAGCCGGGCGAAGCGCACCACGTGGCGGGAGATGCCGCGGGGCAGCGTCACCAGGTGGTGGACGGGCCACTCTTCGAGGGGGACGTCCCACGGCAGGCGGATCAGGTCGGGGTCGCTGGGGGCGCCGGTGATCTGCAGGGGCACCAATCGCTCCTTATCTGGGGGCTTCTACCCAAGTGTCGCGGATAGAGTCGGGCGCTATGACGCTGGTGGACGAGTTCATCGACTGGTACCTGGCCGAGAACCCGGTCAGGGCGGCCCTCCTGGGGGCCGACGGATACGACCGCACGCTGGGCGATCTCAGCGCGACCGCCTTCACGGCGCGGGAGCGGGCGACCGAGGAGTGGCTGCGCAAGCTGTCGGAGTCGACGCCCGAGAGTCCCGAGGACGAGATCGACAGAGACCTGGTCACCGCCCATCTGCGCGGGCAGCTCGCGCTGGCCCGCTGGCCGGAGTGGCGGCGCGAACCGGCCGCCTACCTCGGGGTGATCTTCGGGTCGATGTTCACGCCGTTCCAGCAGCGCCTCAAGCCGGAGGCCGAACTGGTCGACGCCGCCGTCGCTCGGCTGGCCGAGGTGCCCGCCGTGCTCGCCGCCTGCCAGGCCAACCTGGACCCCGATCTCGCCGCCGACCTGCTCGTCAAGCGCGGCCTCGACCAGGCCCGTACGGGACGCCGCTTCCTGACCGAGACGCTGCCCGCGCTGGTCGGCGACCCGGACCTGCGGGCGCGGCTGGCCCGGGCCGCCGAGCCCGCGGCCGACGCGTTCGACGGGCTGGTCCGCTTCCTGGAGGGCTTCGAGGCCCGGGGCACCTGGCGGATGGGCGAGGAGCTCTACTCCGCGCTGCTGCGCGAGCAGGAGATGCTCGGGTACGGCGCCGCCGAGCTGCACGAGAAGGGCCGCCAGGCCTGGGCCGAGCTGGACACGCGGATGACGGAGGTCGCCGCCCGCCTCGGCTCCGCCGGCTGGCGTGAGGCGATGGAGTCGCTCATGGACGACCACCCGCCGACCCTGGAGGCCATGCGCGCCGAGTACGAGGCCGAGACGCTGCGGGCGCGCGAGTTCGTCCGCGAGCGCGGGCTGGTGACCTTCCCCGAGGGAGAGGTGTGCCGGGTCGAGCCCTCGCCGGAGTTCCAGCGGCCCATCATCGCCGTGGCCAGCTACCTCGCCCCGCCGCCGCTGTCGTCCTCACGCGACGGGGTGTTCTTCGTGCCGTACACGCCGGACGGCTTCACCGAGGAGCAGGTGCGGCAGCGGCTGCGGACCAACTCGCGCCCGCAGATGCCCTCGATCAGCGTGCACGAGGCGTACCCCGGCCACCACTGGCACCTGTCCTGGATGGCCGGCAACCCGCACCGCGCCCGCAAGATCTTCCGTACGCCCTACTTCGTGGAGGGCTGGGGGCTCTACGTCGAGAAGCTCATGCACGAGCAGGGCTACTTCGACACGCCGGAGACCGAGCTCGCCCACCTCGACTGCCGCATCTGGCGGGCCGCCAGGATCGTGGTGGACACCGCGCTGCACTGCGACGACATGACGATCGAGCAGGCGGAGGAGTTCCTGACCACGAAGGCGTCCCTGTCGCCGGGCACCGCCGCCGGGGAGGTCAGCCGCTACTGCGCCTGGCCCACGCAGGCGCCCTCCTACCTGACGGGCGCCCTGGAGATCGAGCGCATCAGGGCGGACTACACGGGCGATCTGCGGACCTTCCACGACACGATCGCGGGTTCGGGCGGGCTCCCGCTCGGCCTGGCCAGGAAGGTTGTGCTGGGTTAACCGGCGAAGGCCCTCTCTATCACGGCGGTGAGCTGGTCCTCGGTGAGCACCGTGGGCCGGCCCACGCCGAGGGCGCGGACGTAGACCTCGCACAGCCACTCCAGCAGGCGCGTCGCCTCGAACGCCTGCTCCAGGCCGCCGCCGATCGTCACCGCGCCGTGGCTCGCCATGAGAGCGGCCT
Organism: Microbispora siamensis; assembly: GCF_016863095.1. GTDB lineage: Bacteria > Actinomycetota > Actinomycetes > Streptosporangiales > Streptosporangiaceae > Microbispora > Microbispora siamensis. The sequence continues at coordinate 463,895 of NZ_BOOF01000004.1, forward strand.
GCCTGCCCTCGATCGCGGCGATGACGTTGCGGGCCAGCTCCGGCGTGCCGTACGTCGCGTACGGCGCTACCCGGACGGCGCCGCCGAGCAGCAGGGCGTTGTAGTGGATCGGCGGCAACTCGGTCATGGTCGAGGCGACCACGGTCGCGAAGACCGAGTGGGTGTGCACCACCGCCCGGGCTCCGGTCGCCGCGTACAGCGCGAGATGCATCGGCGTCTCTGAGGAGGGCTTGCGTTCTCCCTCCACGACCCGCCCTTCGAGGTCGACCACGGGGCAGTCCTCCGGGCGCAGCCGGTCGAGCGCCACGCCCGAGGGCGTGACGACGACCAGGTCGCCCTCCCGGGCGCTCAGGTTGCCCGAGGTCCCGATCACCAGGCCGAGGGCCGCCGCCCGCCGGCCGTACTCGCACAGCTCACGCCGCAGCTCGTCCACCTGCTCATCCACCCGGGCGAATCTACACAATCGGCGGTGTTTCGTGATGTCCTGACCTCATGTACGAGGCTTCCGAGTGGCGCCGCGACGGAGACACGATCCGCAGGACCGTGGTCGCCCGAGATTTCCGTACGGCTATCGCGATCGTGAACGACATCGCCGAGCAGGCCGAGGCGCTGAACCACCATCCCGACATCGACATCCGATGGCGCACCCTCCACCTGGCGCTGACCACCCACGACGCCGGCGGCCTGACCGACCTCGACTACAAGCTCGCCGCCCGCATCGACGCCATCGTGGCCGATCACGAGGCCGGATCCTCCTAGAGCGCGTTCAGTGCGGCGACGAGCTGTTCCTCCTCGCGCGCGAAGTGGGCCTCCAACTCGGCCGACAGGCCCGTGAGCCTGGCCTTGAGGGCGGCAGGGTCGCCGGGCCCGGCCTCGTCGACCGCCGCACGCAGGTCCTCCCTGATCCGGGCCAGCCGCACATGCTCTTCGCGCAGGCGGTCGAGGGTCGGGGCCAGCCCGGGGAAGGCCCGCTCCAGCAGGGGGAAGCCCCGCTCGTTCTCGTTGACGTGGTGCTCGTGGAAGGCCGTGCAGAAGGACAGGCAGCGCTCCCGCAGCGCCCCCTCCAGGTCACGACCCGGCAGGTTCACCGGCGTGCCCGTGGTCAGCCCGTCCTCGACCGCGGCCAGCAGGGCCGCCATCTCCGCCCGCAGTCCGTCGTGGATCCGTACCAGTTCGTCACCGATCGCCCGGGCCCGCTCGTGATCTCGCCGGTAGAGGGCGACGACGGGGATGACACGGGAGGTACCTGCCTGGTAATCGGCGAAGACCGGCACCAGCTCGGCCTGGCGGGCGTACATGCGGTCGCGCTCCTCGCCCGTCACCGGTACGGCCGTGGCGGTGAACGTCTCGATCGCCGTCCCGTCGCCCGCCTCGACGGTCACCGTGGGATTGGCCAGCAGGTTGTGGTACCAGTCCGGGTGGCGCGGCGCGCCCGCGTAGGAGGCGAACACGAGAATCCTGTCCCCGTCACGCAGGCAGGCGACCGGGTTCGTCCGGGCGGCGCCCGTTCTGGCGCCGGTGGTGGTCAGCAGGATCAGCGGTGTCCCCTCGAACGGCCCGCCGACCGTGCCGCCGTTCGCCCGGAACTCTTCGATGATCTTGTCGTTCCATTCGGACATGCGACGATGGCTCCTGAACCTGAGATGTATTTGCTTTGATAGCAAAGCTATTTTGGAGATCAATATATGTCAACGGATGAGGGGCTGAGCCTGGACGAGGGGGTCCGGACCCTCCTGCTGCTGATGCCGCGTCTGGTGGGCCGCGCCAAGCGCACGCCGGTTCCCGAGTCGCTCCAGGCGCTCGACCTGGCGCCACGGCACCTGTCGCTGCTGTCCTATCTGCTGTTCGACGGTCCGCTCACGGTGAACGAACTCGCCGCCCGGCTGGAGGTCGCCCCGGCCACCGTGAGCCTGATGGTGGGCGACCTCAGCCGTAAGGGCGTCGTGGACCGGCGCGAGGATGACGCGGACCGCCGCCGCACGATCGTGAGCATCGCCGAGGCCAACAGGAAGGCGGTCGACGCCTGGCTCGCCCGTGGCGCTCGCGCCTGGCGCAGCGCCCTGGAACCGCTCACCAGTGAGCAGCGGCGGATGTTTGTCGAGACGCTCCGCGCGTACGAGCGCGCCGTCACCGGTGACGCCGAGTGACCGGCCTGGCTCCTGCCCCTCCTGTGATCCCAGGTTATCGGCTGGCGAACTTGTCGCCTGCTCACGCAGCGTGAAATAATTCATACAGATTTTCGAATCGTTTGAAGGGGGTGCGATGGATCTGTTCGACTCGGGTCCCGAGCACCTTCGTCGTTCGAATAGCTCTGATAGCTGCTCTGATGGCTCTGACGGTTGGTGGGACCGGTTGACCTCCGGTTCCCCGTTATGGTCGTCCGAGGGCTCAGCCGCCCGCGAGCACTTTCCGATCAACGACTGTGGACTGCGGCAGGACGCGCGCCAGGACACCAGCGACGGCGTGCCCGGTGCGGCCGGCGCTGACAGTGCCGGTCGGGACAGGGCCCGGTCGTCGTGGGTGTTGGTGGGTTCGCTTCGTGAGTCGGCGCAGGAGTTGGCGTTGGCGCCGTTGCCGGAGGATGTGGATATCTGTGTGGCTGAGGCT
>NZ_BOOF01000005.1 GCF_016863095.1 Microbispora siamensis
CCCGGACGACGAGCAGCCTGACGCGGCCGCGTCTGCGGCCTTTCCAATGAGCGGGGGCGTCCATCATGCGCACTTCCTCCTTCGAGAGCTGACGCGGGCCAGGCACCGCGGGGTGGGGGCGGCCAACGTGACGCCACCGCACCGGCGCCGCGATGCCGAAATTATCGGCAAGCTGGCGAAAGTATCGGACCGCCGGAGTGAGCCGTCAACGTCACCCGAAATGTCGCGGAAAATTACTCTCCGCTCGGCATTGCACGAGGGAAAGCATTCGGCCTGCTGGATAGGTATAGGGCTGCGATCGAACCGCCCGGCGGTCGGTTCTGCGGACGCTGAAAAGTTCAGAAGCCTTTCGGATTACACTTCCGGGCCAGATGCGGCGGCATGCGATGCGGGGCGGGCGGAGGCACGGGACCGGTTCTGTCGGGGCCGCGTGACATACTCGCCTGCGTGGTTGCGCGTACGCCGCAAAGAGTGCTGATCGGGCGTTCCGCCGAGCTCGATCGGCTTGTGGGCGTGCTCGACGCCGCCGCGGCCGGGCTCGCGGGGGTCGCCCTGGTGGGCGGCGACGCGGGGATCGGCAAGACGCGGATCGTCACCGAGCTGTGCGACCTCGCGCAGCGGCGGGGGTTCGTGACACTCACCGGCCAGTGCGCCGAGCTCGGCGACGCCCTGCCCTACCTGCCGCTCGCGGACGCCCTGCGCGGCGCCGCCGATGCCGGCGGTCCGGTCGGCCCAGCCGTCATGGCCCGTCCCGCGCTGCGGCGGCTGCTGCCCGGCGACGAGGCGGGCCCGGCGGAGGAGACCACCGGAGGCCTCGCCCAGCAGCGCCTGTTCGGGTCGGTGCTCGACATGCTGTCGGAGGTGGCCGGGCGGCAGCCGGTCCTGTTCGTGTTCGAGGACCTGCACTGGGCCGACCGCTCGACCCGCGACCTGCTGGTCTTCCTCACCCGCATGCTGCAGCGCGAGCGGGTCTGCCTCGTCGGCACCTACCGGACCGACGACCTGCACCGCCGCCACCCACTGCGCCCGGTCCTGGCCGAGCTGCGGCGGCTGCCGCTGGTCACCTCCGTCGAACTGCCGCCGCTCGGCGACGACGACATGGCGGAGTATCTCGCCACCCTCGACCGGTACGGCGAGGGCCCCGCGGGACCGGTGGCGGGACGCGGCCTGACGACCGTGATCGAGCGTGCCGGGGGCAACCCGTTCTTCGCCGAGGAACTCCTGGCGGCCGGCGCGGAACGGGCGCGGCTGCCGGGAACGCTGGCCGACCTGCTGCTCGCCCGGGTGGAGACCCTGTCGGACACCGCCCGCCAGGTGCTGCGGGTCGCCGCGGTGGCCGGCCGCCGGGTCGGCCATGACCTGCTGCGCGACGCGACCGGGCTCGGCGACCTGCCGCTGGAGGACGCGCTGCGCGAGATCGTCTCCCGGCGGCTGCTCACGGCGGGCAGCGACGGCTACACGTTCCGGCACGCGCTCCTCCAGGAGGCCGTCTACGACGACCTGCTGCCGGGCGAGCGGACCCGTCTGCACATCGCGTTCGCCGCGCTGCTCGCCGAACGCGGCGGGGCCCCCGCCGAACTGGCCCATCACCACCTCGCCGGGCACGACCTGCCGGGCGCGCTGCGCGCGTCGGTGGAGGCCGGACGGCTGGCCGCCGGGCTCGGCGCGCCGGCGGAGGCGCACCGGCACTTCGAGCGGGCGCTGGAGGTCTGGGACCAGGTGCCGGAGGCCGAACGGCTCGCCGGGGAGAGCCGGGCGAGGATCGCGCTGGCCAGCGCCGCGGCGGCGGCCGCGGGCGGCGACTACCACCGGGCGGCGGAGCAGGTGCGGCGGCTGCGCCGCGAGGCGAGCGACCCTGTCCTCGTCGCCGAGACCGGCGAGCGGCTCTCGTACTATCTGGCGGACGCGGGCGGCGACGAGGCCGAGGCGATCGAGGCCGCCCGGGAGGCGGTGGACCTCGCGCCGCACAGCCCGCTGCTGGCCCGGGCCCTGGCCACCTACGCCCGCGCCCTGTCCCGGCAGTACCGCTTCGAGGAGGGGGCGGCGACCGCGTCCAGGGCGCTGGAGGTGGCTCAGGCGACCGGCGCCCGCGACGCCGAGGCCAGCGCCCTCGTCTCGCTCGCCCTGATCGAGGAGGAGTTCGGGAGCAGCCTCGAGCAGGCCGTCGACCTGCTCACTCGCGCCACCCGCCGCCCCTCGGGCGACCTGTCCATCGACCTGCGGGCGCGCTTCAACCTCGCCCGCATCCATTACGAGAACGGCGCCCTCGCCGTGGCCGCCCGCATCACCGAGGACGGCGTACGGCTGGCCGGGGAGACCGGGCTCACCTGGAGCACGTTCGGCACCGACCTGCGCTTCCTGCACTACCTGGTGCACTACGCGGACGGCGACTGGGACACCGCGGAACGGCTGGCGGGAGGGTTCGGCGTCCGGGTCGGCACCCGGGCCGAGGCCCAGCTGTCGTCGTTCGCCCTCTTCGTCGAGGTGGGCCGGGGACGTGCGGGCGCCGACGAGAGACTGCGGTGGCTGTCCCGCTTCTGGCCCGACGTGCTGGTCGCTTACATGGCACGCGGCATGGCGGCCGAGCAGGCGCTGTGGCGCGGCGACCCGCACACCGCGCTCGACCACGTCGATGCGATCGTCGCGGCGCTCGAGCCGTTCGATCCCAGTGTGATCCGCATCGCGGCCACCGGTCTGTGGGCGCTGGCCGATCTCGGCAGGACCGGCGAGCCCTGCGACGACCTGCTGCGGCGGGCGCGGTGGGCGGCGGAGAACGGGCCGAACGGCCCGCGCGCCCGGCTGGGTCCGGAAGGGCTCGCCTGGCTGGCCCGTGCGGAGGCCGAATGGCACCGCGCCCACGGCACGGCCGGCCCGGAGGTCTGGCGGCGCGCCACCGAGGCCTTCGGCTTCGGTTTCGTCTACGAGGAGGCGCGGTCGCGGTGGCGCCTGGCCGAGAGCCTGCTGCGGGCGGGCGATCGCGCGGCGGCCCGCGCCGAGTGGGAGCGCGCGGTGCGCGTCGCCGCCGAGCTGGAAGCCCGGCCCTTCCTGGAGACGCTCAGGGCGGTCGGGGCGCGGGCCGGGTTCCCCGATCCGACGGCGACCACCCCTACGACCACCTCCACGGTCTCCCCCGCCACCCGCGACGGCGGCGCGCGGGAGACGGCCGCCCGTGAGCCGTCGGGGGCCGCGCGGGAATCGGAGCGGCTGGCCGTGCTCACCGCGCGCGAGCGGGAGGTGCTGGCCCATGTCGCGGGCGGCCTGGCCAACCGGGAGATCGGCGAGCGGCTGTTCATCTCGCAGAAGACGGTGAGCGTGCACGTCTCGAACATCCTGGCCAAGCTCGGCGTGACCAGTCGCACGCAGGCCGCCGCGGTCGCCCTCCAGGAGGGGCTGTCGCCGAGCGCCGCGGACGGAAATACTGTGTAATCGAGGCTCGGCACCAGCAACAATTCCGGAGGTCAGCGGTGGCTCGGCAGATCGTTTCCGTCGTCGCGGGTGAGAAGCTCTCCTCTGGCACGCCGTACGAGTCGGTCAACCCGGCGCGGCCCGCGGAGACCGTGGCGACCGTCCTGCTCGCCGGCGCGGACGACTTCGCCGGCGCCTGCCGTGCCGCAGCGGCCGCCCAGCGGGAGTGGGCGCGCGTCCCCGCGCCGGTGCGGGGACGGGTGATCGCCTCGGTCGGCCGCCTGGTCGAGGCCAACACCGAGGCGCTGGCCCGGCTGGTCACCGAGGAGATCGGCAAGCCGTACGCCGAGGCGCTGGGCGAGGTCCGCGAGATCGTGGACACCTGCGACTTCTTCCTGGGCGAGGGCCGCCGCCTCTACGGGCAGACCGTGCCGTCGGAGATGCCCGACAAGAGCCTGTTCACCTTCCGCGTCCCGGTCGGCGTGGCGGCGGTCGTGACGGCGGGCAACTTCCCGGTGGCCGTGCCCTCGTGGTATCTGGTTCCGGCGCTGCTGTGCGGCAACGCGGTGGTGTGGAAACCCGCGGAGTACGCCGCGGCCTCCGCGCACGCGCTCTACCGGCTGTTCGCGGCGGCCGGGCTGCCCGACGGCGTGCTCAACATCGTCTTCGCCGACGGCGGCCAGACGTACGAGGGTCTCGACCGCGCGCTCGGCGAGGGCACCGTGCAGAAGGTCGGCTTCACCGGGTCGAGCGCGGTCGGCCGGGCCGTCGGCGAGCTGTGCGGGCGGCACCTGCAGTCGCCCTGCCTGGAACTCGGCGGCAAGAATCCGATGGTCGTCATGCCGGACGCCGACCTCGACCTCGCCGCCGAGGGCGCCCTGTTCTCGGGCTTCGGCACCGCCGGGCAACGGTGCACGTCCCTCGGCACGGTCATCGTCCACGAGGACGTCCACGACGAGTTCCTGCGCCGGTTCACCGCCGCCGTGCGCGACGCGAAGATCGGCGACCCGAACGGCGACGTGCTGTACGGCCCGCTGCTCGACCACAAGTTCGCCGAGCGATACGAGGAGTACCTGGGCTGGATCCAGCCGCACCACACCGTGCTGCCGGGCCCGGTCGGCCGGATGGAGGGCGAGGGCCTCTACTACCACCCCGTGGTGGTGGACGGCGTCCGTCCCGACGACCGGCTGTTCCTGGAGGAGACGTTCGGCCCGATCGTGGGCGTGACGACGTTCTCCACCCTCGACGAGGCGATCGACCTGGCCAACCGGCCGGGGTACGGCCTGTCGTCGTCCATCTACACCACCGACCCGAAGGCGGTGTTCCGGTTCCGCGAGGGCGTCTCGGCCGGCATGGTCAGCGTCAACAACTCCACCTCAGGCGCGGAGGCCCACCTGCCGTTCGGCGGGAACGGCAAGTCGGGCAACGGCAGCAGGCAGAGCGGCATGTGGGTGCTCGACCAGTTCACCCGCTGGCAGGCGATGAACTGGGACTACTCGGGCCGCCTGCAGAAGGCCCAGATGGACGTGGCGGAGATCACGCCCGATCTGGGCTTCCGGATCTGACCCGGAGGACCGCGTGCCGCCCGGCGACCCGCGGTCCTGACACGCGCGGGCACGACGCCCGGCAGGTGCTCCCGGTCAGCGCCGGCCCCGGAAGGTGCGCCGCAGGTCGTCCACCCATTCGCCCGGGATCTCCCAGGGGATGAAGTGGCCGCCGCGGTCGTGGGCGTTGAGGTTGACGAGGTTGTACCAGCCGGCCCGGTCGCCGTCGAGGTAATGCCGCACACGCTGGTCCGTGCTCACGCCGGGCGGGTTTTCGTGAGCGACGAACGTGAGGCCGGTGGGGGCCTCGACGGCCGGCTGCCGGTCGTGGGACGGAGTCCACGGATAGCGGTTGTTGTTGGCGTAGGTCCTGATCGAGGTGCCGATCGAGTTGGTCACCCAGAAGATCATGGCGTGGGTGAGCAGGTCGTCCTTGGTGAAGACGGTTTCGACGTCGCCGCCGTTGTCGCTCCAGTTCGTCCAGCGCTCCAGCATCCAGGCGAGCATTCCGGCGGGTGAGTCGGACAGTCCGTGGGCGAGGGTGCTCGGGGCGAGCATGTGCGCGGCGAGGTGGACGGCGAACCGCCTGTCCAGCGCGACGACCTGGGCGTGGACGTCGGCGGGCAGGCCGTCGGGGATGGGCCTGCCTCCGCTGAAGTCCCAGGCCCGGTCGCCGTTGAAAAACGTGAGCTTCTGGCCCGACCCGATGTGAATGGCGTGCAGCTCACCGGCGTACTTGTGGCCGAGCTGTCCGGTCACCAGGGCTCCGACGTCGCACCCCGCCGCGCCGTACCTCTCGTAGCCGAGGATCCGGGTCATCAGCGTGTGCCAGAGGTCGGCGACCTTCCAGAAGTTCATGTCCGGGCGGTTCGGCAGCGGGGTGGAGAACCCGAAGCCGGGGAACGAGGGCACGATCACGTCGAACGCCTCGGCCGGGTCGCCACCGTACGCGCCGGGGTCGGCCAGCGGATCGACGACCTTGGACCAGTGCCAGAACGTCCAGGGCCAGCCGTGGGTGAGGATCAGCGGCGTGGGGTCGGGACCGGCGCCGGGCCTGCGCATGAAGTGGACCGGGACACCCTCGACCTCGACCCGGTAGTGCTCGTAGGCGTTGATGGCGGCCTCGGCCGCCCGCCAGTCGTACCCGTCGCGCCAGTAGTCGACGAGCTCCCGCAGGTAGGCGGCGCTCACGCCGTAGCGCCAGTCGTCGTTGCCCGCGTCGTCGGGCAGGCGGGTCAGCTCCAGGCGCCGCCGCAGGTCGGCGAGCACGTCGTCCGGCACGTGGATCGGCGCGGGCTCCAGGGGGAACGGCCGGGTCGCGGCGGACGGGGTGGTCGTGGGGCTCATCGTCATCTCCTCGCACTGTCGCGCGGCGTGTCCGCGCCGGGGTCCGTGCCGGGGGCGGTACCGGGGACGCTGTGCAGGTCGACCATGCGGGCCAGCGCGGGCAGCGCCGCGGCGATGGCCGCCCGCTCCGCCTCGGTGAGCAGGTCGGCGAGCTCGGAGAGCCGGGCCATGCGCTCGGCGCGCCGTCCGTCCACGATCGCGGCGCCCGCGGCCGTGACGTGGACGAGGACCGCCCGGCCGTCCGACGGATCCGGGTGGCGCTCCACCAGGCCCTCGCGCTCCAGCTTGGTCACCATCTGGGTGATCGCCGACTGGGTGACCTGTTCGCTGCCGGCGAGTTCGGTGAGCCGCTTGGGGCCGTCGCCCGCCAGCGTGTGCAGCACGGACAGGGTCGTGAAGCTCAGCCGCCGCTCCGCGGGCAACCGGATGTGCATCCGGGTGAAGTCTTCGAGCACGCGGGTCAGGCGGGCGATGCTCAGCGCGGCGTTCTCGGGCACGCGGGAAACTGTATCAGAAACTTAATTAAGTTACTGAAGCGAATGATCCCTGGAAACGCCGATCCCCGGCGGGCACGGCCCACCGGGGATCGGATCACAGGTGTCTCAGGCCTCCGGGCCTCGCCTGCCGTCGTAGCCGAGCAGCCGCATCGCGACCTCGGGGTCCATGGCCGCCGCGAGCAACTGCGCTCGTTCGGCCGCCCGGTCTCTGGCCTCCTCGGCCCGCCGCCGCCCCGCCTGGTGGGAGCGGACCAGCAGGACCGCGACCGCGATGCCGCCGATCACCGCGACCAGCGCGACGGCGAGCAGGACGGCCGTGCCGGCGGGCACGCCCCCGACCGCGGCGGCGCCCCCGGCGCCGGCCACCCCCCGCGGCGAGGCGAACAGCAACACCCCCAGCAGCGTGAGCAGCACCACCGCCACGACGACGCCGACGACCGCCCACAGCGCGCCGTACGACGTGCGAGGCGGCGCGGCGGGCGACATCCCGGGCAGCGGGGCCGGGGAGAGCGGTGGCTGTGTGCCGTTCCACGGCACGAAGTCCGGCTGCGTCACCCCCGGCTGCGCCACCGGGGCGTGCCCGTTCCCGCCGGCCAGGCCGTTCGGCGGCGGGGCGACCAGCACCGGCGCGCCACCGCCCGAGGACGCCGCCACGACCGACGCCTCGATCACCCGCGCCCGGGGCAGCGGAAGCTCGACCGGGACCTCGCTGTGCGCCTTGTGGGCCGCCACCGCGGCCGTGTGGTAGGCCTCGATCTCCTCGTAGAACTCGTCGGAGGTGTAGACGGTGCCGTCGATCAGCGGGCCCATCCTGCCCTCGATGACCGCGACCACGTCGTCGCCGTTGAGCGTCTTGTGCTGTTCCAGCGCGTGCGCGACCGACAGCACCTCGCGGCGGTTCTCGCGCAGCAGCTCGGCCGTCTTCTCCAGCAGCCGGCTGAGATTGAACTCGATCCGCTCGGGGAGCATGTCGGGCACCATCTCGTCGCGCCGGCCCGCTGGAGTGCCGGTGAAGCCGATGCCGCCGCCCCCGGGCTGCGGCTGGGCCGCCTTGCCCTCGCGCAGGCCGAGCTCCTGCAGGGCGGGCAGCGAGGCCACCCCGATGCCCATCCCCCAGTGGGCCTCCATCAGTCCGGTGATCGCGGTCGCGCTCTGCAGGTCGCCGGAGACGCCGGAGGAGTTGTCCTCGCCGAAGAACATCCGCTCCCCCGCCAGCGAGGCGAGGGACACCATGATGTCGGCCTCGTACTCCGACTTCCACCGGGTGAACTGGTCCTCCGGCTTGATGCTGGCCACCATGCCGAGGTAGTCGGCGCCCTTCTCGATCGTCGCCAGGTCGATCTCCAGGTGGTGGCGGGTGCGGTAGGCGGCGACCGCGTGGCACGCCTCGTGCACCGCGACCGCGTGCCGCTCACGCTCGATGTACTCGACGTCCTCCGGCGGCCCGAGCTGCTTGAGCCGCTTGGCCCGCATGACGTCCGACCAGGTGATGGTCTCCCGGCCGTCCCGGATCGCGGTGATCAGCGACTCGTTGACCAGGTCCTTGATCGTCGCGCCGGTGGCGTACGGCGTGATCGTGGCGAGCTTGTCGATCTGCTCGTCGGTGAGCTGGTGGCTGACCTTGTCGAAGTAGCCCTTGTACGTGCGGATCCGGCCCGCCTTGGAGGGGTAGCCGACCTTGTAGATGCGGTCGATGCGGCCGGGCCGCAGCAGCGCCTCGTCCAGGGCCTCGGGCAGGTTGGTGGCCATCATGATGAGGATGCGGTACTTCGGCGGCGGCTTGGGCCGCATGCCGAGCAGCCTGCGCACGTAGCGGTTGACGAAGCCGCGCGGCTTCTTCAGTCCGGAGATCTCGGTGAGCAGCGCCTCCAGCGTGCCCATGCCGCCACCGCCGCCGCCCATGCCCGCGCCGTACACGATGCGGTTGACGAAGGCGCCGGTGCGCGGCATCCGCGGAGGCGCGGCCTCGGCGGCCGGGCCGGCGGCGTGACGGCCGAGCACGGTACGCGTGTGCGGGTCGAGGTAGGCGAAGCCGTTGCAGCCGGAGTCCTCGAACGGCGCAGGCACCGACCTGCCCCAGCCGCCGGGCCCGCCCTGCGCGAGGGCGCCGCGGTTGCCGAGCGAGTCGGCCTCGTCGAAGAACACGATGACGCCGCCGTACCGCAGGGCCAGCTTGCGCAGCTTGCGGAACAGCGACTTGACCTTCAGGACGCCGACGCCGAAGAACATGTTGATGAACGCACCCGGGTCGACGAACACGTACGGCTTGCCGGTGGAGCCGGCGACGGCCTCGGCCATCAGCGTCTTGCCGGTGCCGGGAGGGCCCCACAGCAGGATGCCGCTGGGCACGTAACCGCCCCTGGCCTCGATCTCGTCCGGCTTCTCCAGGAAGACGATGTTCTCCTTGACCCGCTCGACGACGTGGTCCTGGCCCCAGACATCCGAGAAGCGCGTCTTGATGTCGTCGGGGTAGTAGACGTCGACGCCGCCCCGCGACAGGAACCAGAAGATCGCCACGAACTGCCCGACGGCGACCACCATGATCAGCACGAGCTGCAGGACCATGGGGAGGAAGCCCCACACGGTGGCCGGCACGCTGTACAGCGCCTCGAGCGGCGAGACCTGCTGCACCTTGCCCAGCACCAGCGCGATGACCGCGATCCAGACGACCCACTTGATCGCGCGGGCGATGCGGTAGCGGTTCCAGTCGTTGAACCTGCGGTGCGTCCAGCGGTTCCAGCCGCCGAAGACCTTCTTCGTCCAGAACCGGTGGTAGCCGGCCGAGCGCTCGCTGATGAGGAAGTGGATCTGCCGGACCACCTCGATGCCCGCGAGCCACAGCACCCAGGAGGCGTTCATCACCGTACGGGCCGCGGCGTCGTGCAGCGAGATGATCCCCGGGAACGTCGCGATCTCGTTCCAGAACAGCACGCCGAACGCGACGGCGAGCAGGATCAGGAACTTGGTGCGGTCCCACAGCGGCAGACGTTTCCTGGTGACGGGGTCGCGGTCCACCGGACCCGACCCCGGCTCGCGAAGCCCCTCGTGGTGCTTCGGTGGGAGGGCCGTGCTCATATGAGGGGCTCCTTCACGGGTTGATGAGGTGCTTGACCTTGAAGGACTTGACGACGGTGGCGATCTCCGCGGCGCGCTTCTTGTAGCACGCGGGCGTGCAGCGGATCAGAAGAGTGGAGACCGTCGTCCCGTCGGCAGACAGGTAGGCGGTCTTGTCGAACGTCTGCACCGGCCCGCTTCCCACCCGGTAGTTGTAGACGCTGTGGACGCCCCGGACGCCGTCCTCGATGGGCAGCACCTCGTCGGACAGCAACTCGAAGCCCGAAAAGCCGCTCGCCTCGATCGCCTGCCGCTGCTCCTCCGTCACGGGCACCGGAATCGGCGGGGACAGGCGCAGGGCGTCGAGCGACACCGCGTTCTGGTCGTCCTCGCTGAGCTTCTGCACCTTCGCGAACACGAACGGCTTGTCCTCGGCGCCGGCCGAACCCTGAAGCAGGTGCACGAGGGATGGCTCGTCATAAGCGTCGAACGCCGCCGTCCACAGCGCCTGCTTCGCGAGCTGGGCTTTGGCCGACTCGGCGTCGCCGAAGATCTCCTTGTCGAGGGTCTTCTGGTCGATCTGCCGCCATGACGCGGGGACCTTGAAGTAGGTGTCGCCAGAATCGTCGCGTACGTAGGTGTATTCGGGGCCGGCACAGCCGGACAGCAAGGAGGCGGCCACCGCCGCCCCCACGACCGTTCCCACCACCCCGGTCCTTACCCGCGGTCTTTCCACCAGGGCCCAACCTCCGCTTTGCGGGTCTACGAGGTAGTAGTGCCCGTTTTCCAACTATCCCTCTCAACGGTAAATCTGCGATGGGCCGGAAAACTAGACCGAATCTTTCTCGGATCTTGGCTCTTCCTGTTATACGGAGGCTGCTCGCGTCGTCCGGCCGGCATCGGCACCCGCCCCCGGTGGCCCTCCTGAAGGCGATACCCAATGGACGACCGGCGAAAGCAGGGGAAGACCCACGCGGTGAGATCGACGGCTGTCGGATGAGCAGATGATGTAACACCTGACTGCCTCGAACACGACAACTTGATGCATGCCGTCAGGAATCACCGTGGGAAGGCTGGCGCACATGAAGCAGGTCTACGAAGAAGACGGCACCGGCGAGGGGCCGGACGGCTTCTTCGGAGTGACGGCGGAGCGCATGTTCTCCGAGGTGTGGTCCCGGCAGGTCCTCACGGTCAGGGAACGGCGGTTGCTGCTGCTCGGCCTGCTCGTCGGCCAGGACATGGACGACATGCTCGAACTGCACCTCGACACCGCCCTGCGCTCGGGCGAGCTGACCCCGGCCGAACTGCGCGAGACGGTCGTGTTCCTCACCCTGTACGCCGGGTGGCCCCGCGCCGCCCGGCTCAGCGCGAAGGTGGAGGAGCTCATCAGCAGAACCGCCGAGATGTGACCGCCGCCACGGGGCCGGACGAGTGGACCCGTGCGGTGGGTACGCTGCCGTCATGCCCACCGCACTCATCACCGGCGCGACCGCCGGGATCGGCGCCGCCTTCGCGCGCCGCCTGGCCGCCGACGGATTCTCCCTGGTCCTGGTGGCCCGCGACGAGGAGCGGCTCGCCGCCTCCGCCGAAGCCCTGCACAAGCGGTACGGCGTGCCGGTCGAGCCGCTGTGCGCCGACCTGGCCACGGAGGAGGGGATGGCGGCGGCCGAGGAGCGGCTGCGCTCCGGCATCGACCTGCTGGTCAACAACGCCGGGTTCGGGCACCACGGCGGCTTCCTGGACACCCCCGTGGAGGACGAGGTCCGGATGCTGCGGCTGCACTGCGAAGCCGTGCTGCGGCTGACCCGGGCGGCCCTGCCGTACATGATCTCCAAGAGGCGGGGCGGGGTGATCAACGTGGCCTCGGTCGCGGCGTTCCTCCCCGGCGGCACCTACAGCGCCACGAAGTCGTGGGTGGTGAACTACAGCGCCTCGGCCGCCAACATGGTCAACCGGCACGGCGTGCGGGTGATGGCGCTGTGCCCGGGGTTCGTGCGCACCGAGTTCCACGACCGGGCCAAGCTCGACATGTCCGGCCTGCCGCCCTTCGCGTGGCTGTCGGCCGACCGCGTTGCCGCCGACGCGATGCGCGACCTGGCCCGCGGGGCCTGGGTGAGCGTCCCGTCGGCCCGCTACAAGGCGGTCGCGGCGCTCGTCAGGCTCCTGCCGCTCAACCTGGTCGGCCGCGTGGCGCGGCTGCGCTACCGCTGAGTCACAGCCGTTCGACGTTGGGGCCGCGGCAGCGGCCCCGGGTGTCGAAGACGAACCGGCCGGCCCGCTGGACCAGGTCGTAGTCGTAGCAGTCCTGCCCGCCGAGCACGACGACCGCGTCGGCCCTGGCCAGCTCGGCGGCGTCCGGCTCGACGATCTCGACCCCGGCCGGTACGACGAGGTCCTCCGCCATGGGGTCGGCGGCCCGCACCCGCGCGCCGAGCCGGCACAGCGTCTTGGCGACCTCGACCGGCGACAGTCCGAGCAGCAGGATCCTGCTGCCCCTGATCGAGCGGCACCTCCGGTTGAGCGCGAGGCAGAGCCGGTCCACGACATGGGCGGGCATGTGCGCGTTGACGTCGTTGGCCGCCTCGACCAGCCGGAATCCCCGCCCGACGCCGCGCCGGATCCCCCACGGCAGGTACGCCACGTCGAGCGGCAGGCAGGAGTCCTCGAGCCCGGGGCAGGGTGCCACGGCGGCATGCTGGAAGGGCGTGGTGGCGGCGGCCTCGACCGCCTCCCACGCGTCGACGCCGAGGTGCGCGGCGAAGATCGACAGCTCGTTCGCCAGGGCCGCGCCGACGTGCGCGCGGGCGCTCTCCAGCAGCGCGCACAGCTCCGACACCCGGGGCGAGGAGACCGGGACGGTCTCCCGTACGAGCCTGCCGTAGAAGTCCGTCACCGCCCGCAGCGAGGCCGGGCCGACGCCCGAGACGACCTTGGGCGTGTTGCCGAGCCGCCAGCGCGGGTTGCCCGGCTCGGCCCGGTGCGGGCTGTGGCCGAGGTGGAAGTCGTCCCCGGCGCGCAGTCCCGATCCCCGTTCGAGCAGCGGCCGTACGAACTCCTCCGTGGTGCCGGGATAGGCGGTGCCCTCCAGCACCACGGTCGCCCCCGGACGCAGGAACGGGGCGATCCGGCCGGCGGCCGAGCCGAGCGGGCCGAGGTCGGGCGCGCCGTTCCGCATCCGCACGGGCGAGGTGAGCACGCAGACGTCGAACCCGGAGGCGTCGGCCGTGTCGGCGCTGGCGGCGTACCGGCCGGAGGCGTGCGCGGCGGCCAGCGCGCCCGCTCCGACGCCCTCGGCACACGGCTCCCCCGCGTTCAGCCGCTTGACCCGCCACTCGTCCTCGTCGAGGCCGACGACGCGGAACCCGGCCTCCACGGCCCGCATCGCCAGGGGCAGCCCGGCCGGGCCCTGGCCCACGACCACCAGCTTCTCCGCCACGCTACGAACTGTAGGAGCGACCCCGCCGCCGCCCCCGGGATTGGCGGACGGGACGGCTGTAAGGCTTGGGTACGGATAGGGAAAAGTCTCTTCCGGCGGCGTCCGGGCGACCCGTCGGCGGTGGGACCGCGGACTAGCTTCTCCGACATGATCAGGGAGGAGCCAGCATGAAACCGGACGACCGGATTCGTGTCATGGAGATAATCGCCCGGATGAACGTGAGCGGTCCCGCCACCCAGGTCACGGGGTTGTGCGAGCGGCTCAGCCCGGTGGAGTTCGACCACCGCCTGTACACCGGGTACGTCGACGGCGGCGAAGGCGACCACCTGCAGCTTCGCGACGTGACGATTCCGGTCCACCGGGTGCCGGGCCTCGGCCGCGCGATCAAACCCGCCGACGACTACCGGGCCCTGTTCCGGCTGGCGAACGCGATGCGCGAGTTCAGGCCGCACATCGTGCACACAAGGACCACCAAGGCGGGCGCGCTCGGCCGCCTCGCGGTGCGGCTGTCGGGCGTCGGGGCGGCCCGGGTGCACAGCTACCACGGCCACCTCCTCGACGGACAGCTCTCCCGCCTGCGGCGGGCCGTCTACGTCCGCACCGAGCGCCGGCTGGCGAGGATGACCGACCGCCTCGTCACGGTCGGCGCCCGGGTGCGCGACGACCTCCTCGCGGCCGGGATCGGCCGGCCCGAGCAGTACGTCGTCATCCCGCCCGGCGTTGGGCTCGCCCCGCTGCCCGAGCGCGCCCGGGCCCGCGCCGCGCTGGGCGTCCCGCTCGACGCGCCGGTCGTGGCCTACGTCGGCCGGCTGAAGAAGGCCAAGCGGCCCGACCGGCTCGCGGAGGTCGCCAGGGCGGTCCTCGCCCGGCTGCCCGGCGCCCGGTTCCTCGTCTGCGGCAGCGGCGAGCTGAAGGAGGAGGTGGAGCGGGCCGTCATGCCGATGTGGGACTCCTTCCGGCTGCTCGGCTGGCGGCGCGACGTCGAGACCGTGTACGCCGCGGCCGACGTGGTGCTGCTCACCTCCGACAGCGAGGGCACGCCGCTGGCGCTCGTGGAGGCCGGCATGGCGGGCCTGCCGGTGGTGGCCACGCGGGTCGGCAGCGTCCCCGAGGTCGTCATGGACCACCGCACCGGGTTCCTGACCGAGCCGGACGCCGACGAGATGGCCGACCACGTCGTACGGCTGCTGGTGGACCCCGGCCTGGCCCGGCGGATGGGCGAGTCGGCCCGCGCGTGGACCGGGCGGGCGTTCTGCGTGGACCGGCTGGTGGCCGACACCGAGGCCCTCTACCGGGCGCTGCGCGGCGCGACGCGGTCGGAGGTGGGCAGCCGATGACGCCCCTTCCGGCGCTGGCCCCCGCGCTCGCGGGAGCGGCCGCCTGCCTGCTCGCCACCGCGGGCCTGCGCCCGGTGCGCCGTACGATCCCCTACCTGGGCGGGGTGACGCTGGCGGCGGCCACGACGGGCGCCGCGGCGGCGGGCACGATGACGGCCCTGGGCTCGCCGGACCGGAGGGTGAGCGCGGTCCTGCTGGCCGCCGCAGCGGTGGCGCTGCTCGGACTGATCGCGGACGTGGGCGCGCTGCCGCTCGTCACGCGGCTCATCGTGGAGTCGGTGGCGGCGGGCGGGGTCGTGATGTGCGGCGTGCAGGTGACGCTGACGGGCGACTGGCTGGACGGCCCGGTCAGCGTGATGTGGATCGTCGCGCTGACCAACGCGTATGGGCTGCTCGACCGGCTCGGCGGCGCGCTGGCCGCGGTCGCCGCCGTCACCGGCGCGTTCCTCGCCGTAACGGCGCTCGTGCTGGGCGACCCGCTCCTGGCGGTGCTCGCCGCCGCCCTGGCCGGGGCGTGCCTCGGCGCCCTCCCGTACGGCAGGGCGCGGGGCAGGGTGCGGCTCGGGCCGTCCGGCTCGCTGTTCGCCGGGTTCGTCCTGACCTGCACGGCAGCCGGGCTGACGGCCGGACGCGGCTCGGCCGTGGTCGCGTCCGGGCTGCTGCTGCCGGCGCTGGCGGCCATCGTGGGCGCCGGGGCGTACGCCGTCCACCGGCCGCGGCGCGGCGCGAGGTGGCCGGCGGGGCCGGCGCGGAAGGCGGCGCCCGCCCTGTGCGTCGTCTCGGCCGGCACCGGGACGGCCGGGCTCGCGGTCGCGCTCGGCTGGATGCCCGCGGGAGCCACGGCCGCGGTCACCGCCGCCACCGCCGCGACCGTCGCCGCGCTGCTCGTCTACGCGCGTCTCCGGCGCGACCTTGTCCGCGCGCGCCTCCGGCACGACCTGACTTCCGCGCGCCTCCGGCACGACCCGATTGATGCGCGCCTCCGGCACGACCCGATTGATGCGCGCCTCCGGCACGACCTCGTCGATGCGGATGTCCGGGCGCGCCCGAGGCGGGCGTGGACGTCCTTGTGGACGCCGGCCGGCGACGATCGGCCGCGCGGGCGCGTGCCGCACCCGCGCTCCGCCGGAAATCCCCCGCCGCCCGTAGTACGGCGGGGGTGACCGGGGTCAGCGGCCGATGTTGGCCTCGTGGCCGATGGACAGGCCCGAGTCGACGTCGAAGAAGTGCAGGTTGTGCGTGTCGACGACCAGCTCGATCTCCTGGCCGGGACGGACGTGGCTGCGGGCGTTGACACGCGCGGTCCACAGCGACTTGTCGCCGGTCAGCGGCAGCGTCGTCTCCTCGTCGTCGCCGTCGTGGGCGGCGGCCACGGTGTCCTTGTGCTCGACCGGCGGGGCGTCGATCGTGAACAGGACGTTGATCTCCGAGCCCAGCTCCTCGGTGACGTTGGCGCGGACGGGGATGCGCACCCACCCGGCGCTGTTGCCGCTGGCCGAGCCGGCGTCCTCGAAGTCGGAGGGCCGGATGCCGAGGATGATCTTTCGGCCGATGTAGCGGTCGAGGCCCGGCTTCTCGGCGAAGGTCGAGTCGGGGACGGGGAGACGGTAGCCGGCGAAGGCCACGGCCGCGCCGCCGTTGTCGCGGATCAGCTCGGCGTAGCTGAAGTTCATGGACGGGGAGCCCATGAAGCCGGCGACGAACAGGTTGACCGGGTCGTCGAACAGGTTCTGCGGGGTGTCCACCTGCTGGAGCACGCCGTCGCGCAGGACGCAGACGCGGTCGCCCAGGGTCATGGCCTCGACCTGGTCGTGGGTGACGTAGACCGTGGTGACGCCGAGGTTCTCGTGGAGCTGGTTGAGCGAGGCGCGCATGGAGACGCGGAGCTTGGCGTCCAGGTTGGACAGCGGCTCGTCCATGAGGAAGGCCTGCGGCTCGCGGACGATGGCGCGGCCCATCGCGACACGCTGGCGCTGACCACCGGACAGGGCGGCCGGCTTGCGCTTGAGGTACTGCTCCAGGCCGAGCATGCGGGCGGCCTCGTTGACCCGCTTCTGGATCTCGGGCTTCGACATCTTGCGCAGCTTGAGACCGAAGGCGAGGTTCTCCTCGACCGTCATGTGCGGGTACAGCGCGTAGTTCTGGAAGACCATCGCGATGTCGCGGTCCTTCGGGGGAAGGTGGTTCACGACACGGTCGCCGATGACGATCTCGCCGCCGCTGATGTCCTCCAGGCCGGCGATCATCCGCAGGGCGGTGGACTTGCCACATCCCGACGGGCCGACCAGCACCATGAACTCGCCGTCCTTGATCTCCAGGTTCAGGCCGTTCACGGCCTTCACCCCACCCGCATAGATCTTGTCGACGTTGTTCAGAACGATAGAAGCCATGCCAGTCCTTCGCGCTTCCGAGACAAGAGGAAGTGGATACGTTTTCAAGACTGTCCCGTGAAATACCGCCTATTGTCAAGATTTCGGTTACACAACCCGTGGAACCATGGTGGAATCGTTTCCATGAGTGGTCCAGTGCAGCGGCGGATAACCATCAAGGAAGTGGCGGAGGCGGCCGGGGTCGGGGTGGCCACGGTGTCCCGGGTCCTGTCGGGCGGCTCGGCGAGCGCGGAGACCCGCGAGAAGGTGCTCGCCGCGGCGGCGCGGCTCGACTACCGGCCGAGCGCGCTGGGACGCAACCTGAGGCGCCAGCGGACGGGCGGCATCGGCCTGCTGGTCCCCGACATCACCGACAGCTTCTACGCCCGGCTGACCGACGGCGTGCTCTCGTGCGCCCGCTCGTACGGCGAGCCCGTCACGGTGGGGGTCACCGGCGACGACCCCGAGCGGGAGGCCGAGCTGATCGGCACGCTCATCGAGCAGAGCATGGACCGGCTGATCTCGGTGCCGTCCGGGGACGGCGAGATGTGGGCCCCGGCGCTGCGCGCGGGGCTGAACGTGGTGTTCGCCGACCGGCGGGTGCGTGCCGACGTCCCCAGCGTGGTGCCCGACGACCGGGCGGGGGTGCTGACGGCCGTGGAGTACCTGGCCGGGCTGGGCCACCGGAAGATCGCCTACCTCGGCCGGCACGGGCAGTCGCAGCGGGTGGCCGCGTTCACCGCCGCGATCGCCTCGCTGGGCCTGCCCGCCGACCGGGACCTGGTCGTGCACGCCCGGTCGAGCCGCGACTCCGCCTACGCCGCCGCCGCGGGCCTGCTGCAGCACCGGCCGGACGTCACCGCGGTGATCGCGGGCGGCAACGTGCTCGGCGAGGCGGCCGTGCTGGCCGCCCGCGAGCTGGACGTGCGCATCCCCAGGGACGTGTCGCTCATCATGTTCGACGACGTGCCCTGGGCCGAGCTGTGCTCCCCGCCGCTGACGGTGATCGCCCAGCCGGCCCAGGACATCGGCTATCGCGCGGCCGAACTCGTGCTGCGGCAGGGCAGGCGCCCTCCGACCGTCACGCTGCCCACCAAGCTCGTCGTACGGGCGAGCTGCGGGCCCAAGGTCTCACTCCCTAGGAGATGACCTTCTCGATGGCCTCGGTGATCTCCGGGGCCTCGGGGACGACGCGGGGGCGGAACCGGCCCACCACCTGGCCGTCGGCGGCGACCAGGAACTTCTCGAAGTTCCACTGGATGTCGCCCGCCTCGCCCTCCGCGTCGGGGACCGCGGTCAGCTCGGCGTAGAGAGGGTGCCGCCCCGGGCCGTTGACCTCGGTCTTCTCCAGCAGCGGGAAGTCCACGCCGTAGGTCGTGGAGCAGAACTCCTTGATCTCCTCCGCGGAGCCGGGCTCCTGGCCCATGAACTGGTTGCACGGCACGCCGACGACGGTGAACCCCCGGCCGGCGTACGCCCGCTGGAGGGCGACCAGGCCCTCGTACTGCGGGGTCAGCCCGCACCTGGACGCCACGTTGACCACCAGGGCGGCCCCGCCGCCCAGCAGGTCGCCGAGGGTCGTGCTCTCGCCGTCGATCGTGGTCACCGGAATCTCGAGAACGCTCATGTCCGCACCCTAAACGAGCGTCCCGTCCGGTCTCGCCGCAGGGCGCGCCGCGCCGCGTACGGTAACCCCCGCCCCCGGGAAGGGTCGGCGTTGGGGGGCGGATCGGCAAAGAACCGTCCGCGGCGTGCCGCGGATGCCGCCGGGGAGGCGGGCGGCCGTATTTCAATCCGCGTGAGGACCCGTCGCGGTGCCCGCCGGAAGCTCTTGGTGATCCGGTACGGGCCGAGCGGACGGCGGCGCCCACGCCATGGGCGCGCGGCCGCACGGCGGGCGCCACGCGCGCCCGCCTTCCGCACGCGACCCGACGACAAGGACCGATTTGGACAGCAACAGCGTTCTACGCAACACAGTCGCCGCCGTCATCGCGGCCACCGTGGCCGGTGGCGGCAGCGGAGTGGCGTGGGCCGACGAGTGGGCCGCCGCGGAGCGGACCGGGAACAGCGTGCGGCCCGTCACCCACGTCGGAGTGTGGACCACGCGGGCGGCGGCGCAGCCGCCCCGGTTCGGCCGGGCGCCGGCGAAGGTCCGCAGCAAGGCGTACGCCTTCCGGCTCGTCACCCGCCGCACCTGGTCGGGCGAGCAATTCCAATGCCTGGACAGCCTGTGGACCAGGGAGAGCAACTGGGACCACCGGGCGTACAACCAGGGCTCGGGCGCCTACGGCATCCCGCAGGCGCTGCCCGGGCGGAAGATGGGCTACGTCGCCGAAGACTGGCGGTTCAACCCGCAGACCCAGATCAGGTGGGGGCTGCGGTACATCAAGGGCCGCTACGGCTCGCCGTGCGGCGCCTGGGGCCACTTCCGGTCCCACAACTGGTACTGACCCGGGCGGAGGCGCCCGGCGGCCTACTGCCGGGCGCCTCCACGACCGGCCCGCTCGCCGGGCTCGCACTCGGCCCGCGCGTCCGCCCGCGCGGCGGCCCGTACGGCCATCGCCTGGACCAGCAGTTCCAGGCCGAACTCGAACTCCTCGTCGTGGTCGCAGGAGTCCAGATGCGGCCGCAACTCGCTCACCACGGGGAACAGCGCCGGGTCCACCTCGGCGATCACCCCGTCGGCTCGTACGGGGGCGAACGTGGGGGTCACCCCCACCTCGCGCAGCAGCGAGCCGACGACGTACGCGATGAACATGCGCAGCATCCGGACGGCCTCCCGGCCGTCGAAGCCCGCCTCGCGCAGGGTCGCCAGGGCGCGCTCCACCGGGAGGAGGCCCGCGGTCGAGCTCAGCTGCCTGCTCACCACGACCATCGTGGAACGGGGATAGTGATGGGCGATGCGCCGGAAGGCCCGCGCCTGGATGCGCACCCGTTCGGTCCAGTGGGCGGACGGGTCGTCGGTGAAGCCGATCCGCGACAGCACGTCCTCGGCGACGGCGTCGAGCAGCGCGGCCTTGCTGGGCACGTGGTTGTACAGCGACATGACGCCGACGCCCAGTTCTGCGGCGATCCTGCGCATCGAGACGGCGTCGGCGCCCTCCCTCTCGATGAGCTCCACGGCGGCGGTCACGATGCGGTTCCGGTTGAGCATGACCGAATCCTCTCTCGCCGCGCCCGTTCTCCGTCCATTGACGTACGTACAGCGTACGTGACACGCTCGCAGGGATACGTACGGTGTACGTCAAGGGAGGTCCCCCGTGTCGACCCACGAGCTCTACACCATCCCCGCCGAGCTGGCCACGTGGAACGTGGAGATGACCGGAGCGGCCCGGTTCACCTGGGAGTACGACGACGGCCGGGACCGCATGCTCGCCCTCTACCAGAAGGGCAAGGACAAGCAGTGGGACTCGGTCAAGCGGATCGACTGGGACCTCGACGTCGACCCCTACGACGTGCTCGGCATCCCCGACACCACGCTCGCCATCTATGGCTCCCCGCTGTGGGAACGGATGGACCGGCGGCAGCGCGACGAGGTGCGCAGGCACAACGCCGCCTGGCAGTTCTCCCAGTTCCTGCACGGCGAGCAGGGCGCCATGATCTGCTCGGCCCGCATCGTCGAGTCGGTGCCCGACCTCGACTCGAAGTTCTATGCCGCCACCCAGACGATGGACGAGGCGCGGCACGCCGAGACGTACGCGCGGTTCCTCCAGGAGAAGGTCGGGCTCGCCTACCCCATCAACCAGCACCTCAAGGCGCTGCTCGACAGCACGCTGAACGACTCGCGGTGGGACATGCCCTACCTCGGCATGCAGGTGCTGATCGAGGGCCTGGCCCTGGCCGCGTTCGGGGTGATGCGCGACATCACCACCAAGCCGCTGCCCAAGCAGATCCTCGCGTACGTGATGCAGGACGAGGCCAGGCACGTGGCGTTCGGCCGGATGGCACTGCGCGACTATTACCGGAACCTGTCCGATGCCGAGTTGCGCGAGCGCGAGGACTTCGTGATCGAGGGGTGCTACCTCATGCGCGACCGGCTGCGCGGCGAGGAGATCTGGGAGACCGTCGGCCTGTCGCGGCAGGAGTCCGCCGAGGCCATGGAGTGCGTGGACCGGTCGGAGTACCTGCGGCTGTTCCGTTCGCTGCTGTTCAGCCGGATCGTCCCGTGCGTGAAGGACATCGGCCTGTGGAGCCCCCGCCTCCAGAAGGCGTACGCCGACATGGGCGTGCTCGAGATGGCCGGCCAGAGCCTCGACGCGCTGATGCGGCAGGACGAGGAGATCGCCGAGCGGCTCGACGCGGAGCGCTTCGCCAGCGAGGAGGAGGAACGGGCGGAGGAGGTCGCCGAGACCATCGCCGCCGCGGGCGACTGACCGCGGCTCACACCACGCGCGGGGCCTTCACGAGGATCCGCGGGACGGCCACCGGGGCCCCCGGCTCACGTCGTGATCGCGACGACCGCGACCAGCGCCGCGGCGGCGACGGCCAGCGCGCCGGCCCAGGCGACGAGGGCGTCCGGCCGGTGGTCGAGCGGGCGCCCGTGCCGGAGCGTCCGCTCCAGGGCGCGGTGCCGTCTCCCGGTGCGCAGCAGCAGGACCGCCCCGGCCAGCGCCGCCGCCGCGAAGGGGACGGCGAGGCCGGGCAGGTCGTGACGGACCATCATCCCCGCCGCCCCGACGGCCGAGCCCGACATCGTCACGGCGGTGCGGACCCAGGCCAGCCGGGTCCGCTCGCTGTGCAGGCCCGGCCTCGGCTCGCCGCCCGGCTTCTCACTCACCGGCCGGCTCACCGCGCCAGGAGGATGAGGAGCAGGGCCAGGACGGCCACCGCGGCCACGCCGTACCCGAACATCGGGGCCAGGGCGGGCGGCGGGAGCGCGCGGTCCTGCCGGAGCGCCCGGTCGATGTGCCGCCAGCGGGGATAGGCCGAGCCGGCCGCCACGGCGGACAGCAGCACGAGCACGACGGCGAGCAGCGTGCGCACCCACGGCACGAAGACGCCCTCGGGCACGACCGCGATGGCGATGCCGCCCGCGCTGAGCGCGAGGGAGGTGCTGATCCATGTGAGGAACGTGCGCTCGTTGGCGAGGACGAAGCGGGGGTCGGGTTCGTTCTCTTCCATACGAGAACGCTATTTCTGCCCCTTTTCCCCTAGATTTGCCGGGTTGCCACTTCTGCTGGAAGGTAGGACGACGCCACACGCGTGGTCGTGGCGGCCAGGTGCCGCAGCCGGTCCTCCGACTCCGAACCGGGCTCGGCGGCGAACAGGTCCATCCCCTGCAGTTCTGGGTCGCCGGGCAGGCCGACGAGCTCGGCGGACAGCCGCAGCTCGCCCACGACCGGGTGGTCGAGGACGTAGTCGCGGTGCGTCGCGGCGGCGACGTGGTGCTCGTGCCACAGCCTCCGGAACTCGGGGCTCTGCCCGCAGATGGTGTCGACGTGCCGCATGATCTGCGGGTTCATCGGATAGCGCGCGGCCAGGACCCGGAGCTGGGCCACGTGCTCCCTGGCGAGCCGCGGCCACTCCTCCCCGTGCATGCGCCTGATCTCCTCGTCCAGGAAGATCAGGTGGGCGATCGTCCTGCGCTCCTCCGGGATCGCGGCGAAGTCGGCGAAGACGGCGGCCGCCGGCCTGTTCCAGGCCACCACGTTGGCGTGCCGTCCGAGCACGAGCGCCGGGGTGAGCACCAGCGAGTCCAGGACACGCTGCAGCCCCGGTCTGATCGGGGCCTGCGCGACGTCGTCGCACCGATGCGCCGGACGGGCCAGCGCGTGCAGGTAGCCCCGCTCGTCCCCGGTGAGCCGCAGCACGTCGGCGATCGCGTCCAGCACCTCGGCCGAGACGTTCCTGCTGTTGCCCTGTTCCAGGCGCGTGTAGTGACTGACACTGACCCCCGCCGCCAGCGCCAGCTCCTCACGGCGCAGGCCGCGCACGCGCCGCGTCCCGTTGCCCGTGTACGGCAGGCCGACGTCCTCCGGCCGCACCCGCGCTCTGCGGGACTTGAGGAACTCGCTCAGCTCGACCCCTCGATCCACGATCGTCCAGCCTAGGCAACTTTTGAGTAGTCAGAACTCGGTGCTGGCTGGGACTCGGGACCGCGATCAGGCTGCCTGCATGCGATCCGTGATCCCTCTCGTACTTCTCGGCCTGGGCAGCTCGATCACCGCCCTGGACTTCACCATCGTCTACGTCGCGCTGCCGCAGATCGCCCGCGAGGCGGGGTTCTCCCCGTACGCGCTGCAGTGGGTGGTCAGCGGCTACGCGGTGCCCTTCGGCGGCTTCCTGCTGCTCGGGGGCCGCCTGTCCGACCTGCTGGGCAGGCGGCGCATGTTCGTCGCCGGCATGCTGCTGTACGGCGTCGCCTCGCTGCTCGGCGGGCTGGCCTCCTCCCCCGCACCGCTGATCTGCGCCAGGGCGCTGCAGGGGCTCGGCGGCGCGGTGCTGATGCCCGCGACCCTCTCCCTGGTCGTCACCATGTTCGCGGAGGGGCCCGCGCGCAACCGGGCGATGACCGTGTGGGCGGTGTGCGGCGCCGCCGGGCTGAGTCTCGGCGCGCTGCTCGGCGGCATCCTGACCGGCGCGCTCGGCTGGGAGGCGGTCTTCTTCGTGAACGTGCCGCTGACCGGAGTGGGCGCCGTCGCGGCGCTCGCCGTGCTGACACCGGACGGGGGGCGGCGGGCCGGCGGATTCGACCTGCCGGGGGCCCTCACCGGCACCGCGGGCGTCACGGGACTCGTGTTCGCCGTCGCCCAGGGCCCGCAGTGGGGCTGGACCTCCCCCGGCGTCCTGGCGTCCGCCGCCGCGGCGGCGGGGCTGCTCGCCGTCTTCCTCGTGATGGAGGCGCGGGGCCGCGACCCGTTGCTGCCGCCACGGCTGCTCGCCAACCGGCACACGGCCGCAGGGGCCGGGGTCATCCTGGTCTACGGCCTGACGTTGCAGTGCGTGCCGTACTTCCTCACGCTGCACTTCCAGGACGTGCTCGGCTACGACGCCCTCCGGTCGGGCCTGGCCTTCCTCGGGCCCACCCTCGCGATCACGGCGGGCAACCTGGCCGCCGAACGGCTCATCCCGCGCCTGGGGCTGCGCGGCACACTGATCCTCGGCATCGCCGTGGGGGCGACGGGTACGGCGGTGCTGGCGTGGCGCCTGTCGGCCGACGGGTCCTACCTCGGTCTGCTGGCCGGCGTCGTCGGGTTCGGGCTGGGCGCGGGCCTGTGGTTCTCCACGATGTTCATCCTCGCCTCGACCGGCGTCGCCCCGCGGGAGCAGGGCGTGGTCTCCGGCCTGTCCTCCACCCTCCTGCAGGCGGGCAGCGCCGCGGGCCTGGCCGTCCTGGTGGCCGTGGCCGGCCGCGAGACCACCGGCCTGACCGGGGAGGCGCTGCGCGCCGCCACCGCCGGCGGTCTGCGCTCCGCACTCCTGGTCGCGGCCGTGGTCTCCGTGGCCGGTATGGCCGTCACGACGGCGCTCCGTCCTGCCGGAAGGGATCAGGCCACCCTCGTGGACCACGCCTGAGCGGACGAGGCGGGCGGAGCGGCGCCGGGGGCCGGATCAGAGGCAGGCCTTGCTGACCTCGCGCAGGTAGTTCGCGCCGTCGGTGGCGACCTTCTGCGCCGCGTCCACCGCCGCGTTGGCGTCGTCGACGTTGAGCTTCTGGAGACTGTCGGCGAGCCCCTGGAGGGCGTCCCTGAGCGTGGTGTCGGCGGCCTTGTTCGCCATGTCCTCCAGGTCGGCGGCGCCGTCCTCGATCTTCTTGCGCATGGCGGCCGGGTCGTCCACGGCCTTGCCGATCTCGCTGATGGTCCGGCTGATCACCTGCGTCGCCTCGGCGCACGTCTGCGCCTTGTCCGCGCTCGCGCAACCGGAGGCGAGCAGGACGGCGGCCGCGCAGGCGGCGGCGAACGGGAGGAGTCGCATGCCGATCACCCTACCCAACCGCGGCCCGCCCGCCGCGGAGACGACGCCGGGGCCGCCCTTTCGGGGGCCCTCCACCCTCACCGCGTCATCACCGGGTCATGACCTCGGCGACGACCCCGCGGAAATACCCCACGACCTCGCGGGCGAAGGCGGTCCTGGACACTCCGGCCCCGCGCAGGGCGTCGCCGTGGTCGAGGGTGACCACGGCCAGCGCGCCCGCCAGCAGCGACCACCACAGGGCCGAGGCGATCGCCCGCGAGAGCCGGGAGGAACTCCGGAACGACCGCCGCAGCCGGTCACAGTGGAAGGGCACGTGGCGCAGCTCATCGGCGAGGATCCGACCCGCGACCTCCGAGGCGAGCAGGTCCCGGACGCCGTCGCGCACGGCCCGGTAGTAGCCGAGCGCGACCACCTCGGCGAGCATCAGGACCATCAGCTCCGTGCGCAGCCCGAGGAGCCGCCGCAGCCGGACGAAGGCCGTGTCGGTCCAGTGGCCGGAGATCGTCGCCGCGCCCGCCGCCTCCAGGAGCCGGCGCAGCAGGCGGGCGTGCTCGCGCTCCTCCGCCACGAACAGGCGGACCGCCTCCGCGTACACGGGGTCGCCCGCCCGGCGAACCTTGTCCATGAGGCGGGCGCCGTCGCCGTCCTCCCCCACCTGGAACCGCTGGAGGCTCCGTACGAGGGCGGGCTCCAGCCGTGCCCCCGCGTTCCAGTCGGGGTCGCCCCACGTGCTTCGCAGCAGCGCCGCGCCCTCGAAGTCGCGTAACCAGGCGGTGAAGTCGCCCGTGTCTTCGACCGTCGTCGTCATGGCC
This sequence comes from Microbispora siamensis, assembly GCF_016863095.1. GTDB lineage: Bacteria > Actinomycetota > Actinomycetes > Streptosporangiales > Streptosporangiaceae > Microbispora > Microbispora siamensis. The sequence goes on from NZ_BOOF01000005.1 coordinate 25,719, forward strand.
ACGAAGCTACGGAAGCGGTGTGCAGATCCCGAGGGGGAGTTTGTAGAGGTTCGGCGTACGGCCCGCGGGCGCGGGCGGGCGCCGCGGGCACCCGCTCGCGCGCCGTAGCATCTGCGACATGGGGAACTGCGAACACCTGCTCGTGACGGCCGACCCTGAGCCGCTCACGCCCGAGGGCTGCCAGGATTGCCTGGAGCTCGGCATGCGCTGGGTCCACCTGCGCAAGTGCCTGGAGTGCGGCCGCATCGGCTGCTGCGACTCCTCTCCCGGCAAGCACGCCACCGCCCACTACAAGGAGACCGGCCACCCGGTGATCCGCTCGTTCGAGCCCGGCGAGGACTGGCGGTGGTGCTTCGTGGACCAGCGCCTGGGCTAGCAGGCCGGTCCTGAGCCCGCTCAGCCGCGTTCGAGCGTCGCCTCCTCGAAGTCCAGCTCCTGCATGACCCGGTGGAGGACCTCGTCATCGATGCGCCGCTCGTCGCGCAGCCGCACGAACACCTCGCGTTCCGCGGCGAGCATCTCCCGGCGCAGCCGCCGGTAGAGCGAGGCGGGCGTCTCCTCGCCCTCGGGGCCCGTGCCACCGCCGAGCCGCTCCCAGGCGTGCAGGGCCCGGCGCTCGGAGCGGCTGCGCAACTGCTCGACCACCTCTTCGTGGACGTCCAGCACGCCGTCGGAGGTGAGCTCCTCCAGCCGCGCGAGGGCCGCGGCGGCGGCGGCCTGCTGAGCGCCCGCCTCCGCGAGGTCGTCGGCGTACCGCTCCCGGGCGGTGGAGACGCCCAGCCGCCTGATCAGCCAGGGGAACGAGAGCCCGTGGACGATCAGCGTGCCCACGACTATCGCGAACGTCAGGAACAGCAGCAGGTTGCGCTGGGGGAAGTGCTCGGGCAGGGCGAAGGCCGCGGCCAGCGACACCACCCCGCGCATGCCCGCCCAGCTCGTCAGCATCACGTTCTGCCAGGACGGCGTCTTGGGCTCCCGGGCGCGCACCCGTTTCGACAGCATCCGGGGCAGGTAGGTGCTCGGCGGCACCCACGCGATCCGCACGAGGACGACCACCAGGAACAGCACGATCGCGTACGTCGCCAGTTCCCCCGGCCGCTCGCCGTCCAGCCCGGCGATGATCGGGCGCAGCTGCAGGCCGATCAGGGCGAACACGATCGACTCCAGCACCAGGTCGGCGACCTTCCACACCGCGCCCGACAGCAGGCGCGTGCCGTACGTCGTCCGGCTGAGCTCGTGACCCAGGTAGATGCCGACGATCACGACGGCGATCACGCCGGAGGCGTGCACGGCCTCTGCCGCGAGGTAGGCGGCGTACGGCACGAGCAGCGAGACCCCGTTGGCGATCAGCGCGTCGTCGAGCCGCCGCAGCACGTACCCCGCGAGGTAGGCGATGGCGAGGCCGATCGCCACGCCGAGGCCGGCGGCCAGGAGGAACTGCCCGCCGATGTCGAGCAGGTCGGCGGCGGCGCCGGTCATCGCGCCGACCGCGACCCGGTAGGCGGTCAGCGCCGTGGCGTCGTTGAACAGGCTCTCGCCCACGAGGATGGTCAGCGCCCGTCGCGGCAGGCCGAGCCTGCGCCCGATGGCGACCGCCGACACCGCGTCGGGAGGGGCGACGATCGCGCCGAGCGCGAAGGCCGCCGCGAGCGGGAGCTGGGGGACGATCGCGTGCGCCACGAAGCCGACCACGAGGGTGGTCGCCAGGACGAGCCCGACGGCCAGGAGGCCGACGGGCCTGGCGGCGTCGCGCAGCCGCAAATATGAGCTGTCCAGCGCCGCCGAGTAGAGCATCGGCGGCAGGAAGACCAGCAGGACGATGTGGGGGTCGAGACGATAGTCGGGAACCCCGGGCACGTAGGAGGCGGCCAGGCCGGCCACCACCAGGAGCAGTGGGGCCGACCAGTCTCGCCATCTGGCCAGGGCGGCGACGCCGAGGGCGCCGGCCGGGAGCAGGAGGAACTGCAGTGCCGTTGATGTGTCCATCAGACGACGAGGTTACTTACAGCTGGGACTCCCGCTGACCGGGGCCCTCACCATCCCCGCGAGGTCTCCCAGCCCTCCCCGTCGTCGTCCGACCACGGGATCGGGGAGTCCGTTGCGGGCTGCCCGGCGCGCCGCCCCCTGCGGCGCTCGTGCTCGGCGTGCTGGTCCGGGCCCTCGCCGGCCGGCCACTGGTCCGGCCGCAGGCGCTCGCCCGTGGTGTAGAGCGGCGGCTCGTTCGCGTACTGCTCGTTCGCGTACTGATCGTTCATGTACGGCCGGACCGCGCCGAGGCCGAGGGGGTCGTTGGGGTCGACCGCCCCGGGCTGTTGCCCCGCCGGCTGCGGAGCCGGGGGTTGCGAGGCCGGGGGTTGCGAGGCCGCAGAGTAGGCCGGCTGCGGGCCGGTCTGGGCCGAGGACGCGACCAGGCGGTCCTGGGTCGGCGTGCCCCGGGCGACGAGCACGTCGTTGGGGCCGAGTGCGGCGGGCGCCGGGTAGGCCTCGGGGGCCGGGGCGGGCGGCGGCACCGGCGGGCGGGCGTACTGCCCTGTGCCGGGATAATCGGGGCCGGGATAGTCCCGGTATTCGTAGTCGGACTGGACGGGCTGCTCGGGGAACCCGGCGTCGCGCGTCCCACGACGGTCCCGGGCGGCGTAGCCGTTCTCGCCCTGCGCGTACCCGTTCTCGCCCCGCGCGTAGCCGTCGCGGGCCCTGCCGTACCCGTCCGGGGCCTGGCCGTAGCCGTCCGGCGCCGTTACGTGGCCCTCGTCGACGGCGTATCCCTGGGCGTACGGGTTCTGGGGCGCGTTCTGCGGCGCGCCGTAGGGGTCTTGCGCCGCGTATCCGTCGCCGGGCTGCCCCGCGTACGCGTCGGGAACGGCGTAGGCGTCCTGGACCCGCGTCGCGTACGCGTCCGGGGACTCGGCCGCGTACGGGTCGTGGACCTGCGTGGCGTAGGGGTCGTGGACCTGGGTCGCGTAGGCGTCCTGCGCCTGGTCCTGCGGGTGCGCGGGGTACGCCTCCTGGGGGGCGTACCCCTCCTGGCCCGGCATCCCCTGCTGCGGGAACGGTCCCGTCCCGGCGTCCTGCTCCTCGCCGCCCGCCTCGGCGAAACCCTCGTCCAGGGTGTCGATCAGCCGTCCCACGTCGTTCATGGGCATGCGGAAACTGGCCGTGCACATCTCGCCCCGCCACAGGCTCAGCACCAGCGTGCCGTCGTGCCACGTGACCCGGAGCACACGGTCCTGGCCTCGCGCGTCGAAGAACACCTCGCCGAACGATGGCAGTGGGACAACTTCCGACATGGCAGACATAGTGCCTTTACCTGCCCTTTTCCGTCCACTCGATCTCGGGAACCCTCGCGAAACTTCCGTTTCGTCCCTTTTCGACCTCACTGGGTAGATCGCCGTTGACCTGAGAGCACTGACATCTCAGTGTGCCATGCGCGCCGGGAGGGAGTTCCTGGAACGCCAGGATGTGGTGAGGCGGACACGCACCGGATGTCGGTGGCACCGGGTAGCGTTCTTCCGTGCCCAAGGACCGTCCCGAGCTTCCGCCCGTCGAAGAACTCCTCACCGCCGCGGTGACCGCACTGGGGGGTGTCGAGCGCCCGGGGCAGGTCAAGATGGCACAGGCGGTGCGCGACGCCATCGAGAGCGAGGAGCATCTCGCGGTGCAGGCCGGCACCGGCACCGGCAAGTCGCTGGCCTACCTCGTGCCCGCGATCAGGCACGCGGCCGAGAGCGGCGACGCCGTGGTGGTGTCCACCGCCACGATCGCCCTGCAACGCCAGCTGGTCGACCGCGACCTTCCCCGGCTGGCCGACGCGCTGGAGAGCCTGCTGCCGCACCGCCCCGAGTTCGCGATCCTGAAGGGCCGGCGCAACTACCTGTGCCGCCACAAGATGGCCGCCGGGATGCCCGAGGACGAGGACGACCAGCTCTTCGACCCGCGTGAGGTCAGCGCCACCGGCCGGATGGTGCAGCGCATCCAGGAGTGGGCCAACGAGACCGAGACCGGCGACCGCGACGAGATCGTGCCCGGCGTGAGCGACCAGGCCTGGCGGCAGTTCTCCGTGACGGCCCGGGAGTGCCTGGGGGCCCAGCGCTGCCCCAGCGGCGCCGACTGCTTCGCCGAGCTCGCGCGGGAGCGCGCGGGCCAGGCCGACGTCGTGGTGACCAACCACGCCCTGCTGGCGATCGACGCCATGGAGGACTTCGCGGTCCTGCCCGAGCACGACGTGGTCGTGGTGGACGAGGCGCACGAGCTCGTCGACCGGGTGACGTCGGTGGTCACCGGGGAGCTGTCGGAGAGCACGGTGAGCCTCGCGGTGCGCCGGGCCGGACGGCTGATCGAGCAGGGGGTGGCCGACCGGCTCCAGGAGGCGGGCGAGGACCTGCGCGCCCTGCTGGCCGTCGCCCCGCCCGGCCGCGTCGACACGCTGCCGAATTCGCTCGGGATGACGCTCGCGCTGGTGCGCGACGCCGCCTTCGCCTGCATCACGGCCCTCGGGCCGCGCAACAAGGACAAGGACGACCCGGAGAACGCCGGGCTGCGCAAGGCCGCCTTCACCGCGCTGGACGAGGTGCACGACACCGCCCAGCGGATGCTCGACGCCTTCGGCCCGGCGGGCCGCGGCGACGAGACCGGAGACGACGCGGAGGACGCCGGGGACTCCCGGGGCGCTGCGGGCTCCGGGGGCGCTGCGGGCTCAGCGGGCGGCGGGGGCACGGACGCCCGGTCCGAGGAGGTCCACCGGGCGGAGGTCGTGTGGCTGGAGGAGGGGCGCGGGCGCGTTCCCCCCACCCTGCGGGTGGCGCCGCTGTCGGTCGGCGGCATGCTGCGCGACAAGCTCTTCGGCGACCGCACCGTCGTCCTCACCAGCGCCACGCTCGCGCTCGGCGGCACGTTCGACAGCCTGTCCCGGCAGTGGGGCCTGCGGCCCGGGGAGTGGACCGGCCTCGACGTCGGCTCGCCGTTCGACCATCCGCGCCGGGGCATCCTCTACGTCGCCACGCATCTCCCCCAGCCCGGCCGCGACGGCCTGCCCGAGGCGTACGTCGACGAGATCGCCGAGCTCATCGAGGCGGCCGGCGGCCGGACGCTCGGCCTGTTCTCCTCCATGCGGGCCGCGAAGGCCGCCACGGAGGCGCTGCGCGAGCGGCTCGACGTGCCACTGCTCTGCCAGGGCGACGACTCGACCTCGCAGCTCGTCAAGCAGTTCGCGGGCGACCCCGCCACCTGCCTGTTCGGCACGCTGTCCCTGTGGCAGGGCGTCGACGTGCCGGGCCCCTCGCTGACCCTGGTGATCATCGACAGGATCCCGTTCCCGCGTCCCGACGACCCGCTCGCCTCGGCCCGGCAGCGGCACGTGGCGGCCACGGGGGGCAACGGCTTCATGGCGGTGGCGGCCACCCACGCGGCGCTGCTGCTGGCGCAGGGCGCGGGCCGGCTGCTGCGGTCGATGGACGACCGGGGCGTCGTCGCCGTGCTCGATCCGAGGCTCGCGACCGCCCGTTACAGCGGGTTCCTGCTCAACTCGCTGCCGCCCTTCTGGCGCACCACCGACCCCGCGAAGGTCCGCGACGCCCTGCGCCGCCTGACCGCCGGCTCCTGAGCCCGGATCGGCCGGGCGGAGGTCAGGCCAGGGGCACGACGGGGTCCCCGACGCGGATCGTGCCGGTGTTGCGGGGGACGATGCGGATGCCGAACCAGGTCTTGCCGTCCCACTTCCGGTGGCGGGCGAGCGTGCGGAGCGGCTCCTTGCCCTTGACCGCGTCGGCGGGGTCGATCGTGGTGACCGCGCACCTGTCGCACAGCTCGGACACCCGGAACTCGACCTCCCCGATGCGGACCTCCCGCCAGCCGTCCTCCGCGTACGGCTCCGCGCCGTCGAAGACGGCGTTCGGCCGGAAGCGGGCCATCGCGAGCGGCCCCGGAGGCTCCTCTCCCCGCTCGGCGGCCTCCTTCGCGATCCACTCGTCAAGCAGGCGCAGCGACGACAGGGAGGTCAGCAGCAGCGGCGCGTCCCAGGCGAAGCTCACGACCTCGCCCGGCAGCCCGCCGTGCGCCGGGTCGATGGACCGGCGGCGCGGGTCGTCCAGCCACACCAGCCGCGCCGGCCGGCCGAGCAGGCGGGTGAACCACTCGTCGGCCCGCGGATCGGCGGCCACCGCCCGGTCCAGTCCGCTGAACCCGACCGGCACGCTCGGCCCGGTCGCCGGAGGAACGGTCAGATCGGGCATGCCGGGCGCCGACAGCGCGAGTCCGCCTCCGTCGAGGTTGCGGGCGGTCACGGTGATCATGCGAGGAAACTCGCCGAGCCAGAGGTTGTCCCCGTCCTCGCCGATCACCGCCCAGCGGCGGTCACCCTCCAGGCCCCACCGCTCGACGAAACCGCTCTCCTGAGACAAGCCGGCAGCCGATTTGAGGGGATATATCCGCAGATCGCATAGCCGCATGATCACAGCGTACGCATCGGAAACCGCTTTCACGAGAGGGTCGGCCACACCACCTCAGGGGCTCGTGCTCCCGCATCACGCGCGCCTCGACCGGGCCGGACCCGGCAGTCGCCCCGGCGTCCCACCTCATGCGGGCGGCCCGGCCGCGCCGTCTCCGGGTCACATCTTGGTGACCGCGCCGAACGTCTCCCCCGCGTTCAGGCGCCGTACGAGGTCGAGCACGGCGTGCGGCCCGCCGTTCGCGGTGACCCATCGGCTCACCCGGCACGCCGCCTTCGCGTAGGTGCGCTGGTCGGCGCCGGCCGCCCGCAACCAGGCGTCCAGCGTCACCGGCAGCGCGGCGTCCGTGGTCGCCAGGCAGCGGTCGGCCGCCGTATCCGGCGCGAGGTAGCGCGGGTCGCCGGAGACGAGAACGGCCAGGCCCTCGTCGAACCACTGCGGCACCGCATCATTCGTGACCAGGCGGTCGTGCAGTTCGACGTGCGACATCTCGTGGGAGGCGATGACGGGATCCACGCCGTTCGGTGCCAGCATCACCGCGCGGTTCAGCACCGCGACGCCCCGCTCCCCGCCGCCGCCGATCCGGCGGTAACAGCGGTCGCTGAGGCAGGCGAGGATCCGGGGAGAGGCCTGCCGGCCGCCGTAGAAGGCGCGGACGCGCCGCTCCGCCTCCTCCACGGTGGCGACCACCTGCCGCCTCCGGAACGGCGGCAGGCCCGACTCCGCGTACACGTCCGGCGCCAGCCGCTCCAGCCCGTAACAGCCGGGGCAGGCCGTGGCCGCGACCGGAGGAAAGGCCACCGCCACGACGGCGGCCGCCGCGATCGGCAGGGCCGCGAGCACGGCGAGCGGCCACATCCGCCCGCGCCGGGGCGCGCGCCATCGCTTCCACGCCATCGGTCACTCCCCTTTCTCGAAAGTGGTGAAGCAGGAGCTTGGCGCGATGTCCGCCCGTCGCGAATCGGACCGGGGTAGGACCTTGTCCGGTCTGAGGCGGCGTTCGCGCCGTCCGGGCTGCCGGTGGCGCCGGTGCGCAGGCCGGACGGCTCCATCCGAGCCTCGGACGGGGGCGTGAGGCCCGGAACCATGCGTAGAGTGCGCGTCATGAGCGCTGACGCCCCCGTCACGCCGGTGTGCCTCACCCGGGGCGGCCGACCGGCCTTCGTCGTGAACGTCGAGGTTTTCCTGGAGCGAGACGGCCGGTGGCTGCTCATCCGGCGCGGCGCGAAGGAGGCTCACGCGCCCGGCATGCTCGCCGGCGTGGGCGGCAAGGTCGAGGCCGACGGCGAGGCCGAAGGCGATCCGCACTGCCCGCCCTGGATATCGCGAAGCCTGCGCCGCGCGACGGCTCAGATCAGCACCGAGAGGGGAGGGGTCAGTGAGCAGGGGTTAGTGAGCAGGGGTTAGTGAGCAGGGGGCAGGGGGCTGAGCTCGGGCCGCTTGGGGGCGAGGCCGTCGCCGGAGGACGTGCCGCGAAGGCGCCGCCCGATCCACGGGCCGAAGTGCTCCCTGAGCCACTGCACGTCCTCGCGGCGCTTGGCCCTCGGGTCCACCCGCTCCCGGGGCGGCCAGGTCTTGCGCCAGTCGTCCTCGCCCGGCACGCCCAGCACGTGCAGGACCCGGGCCGCGACGAGGCGGTGGCCCTCGGCGTTCATGTGCAGCCGGTCGCCGCTCCAGGCCCGCCAGTCCCGCAGCCCCTGCATCGACCACATGTCCACCAGGTGGCAGCCGTACAGGTCGGCGATCGAGCGGACGTGCATGAAGAAGATCGCGAACTTGCCGCGCAGCTGCCGCATGATCGGGGTGTCCCGGGGATCGGTCCCGGTGAACAGCACGACGTCGGCGCCGGTGGCCCGCAGGTCGCGTACGGCGGCGGCCAGCTTCTTCGCCATCTGGTCCGGGTCGGCGCCGGGGCGGATGAGGTCGTTGCCGCCCGCGCAGAAACTGATGAGGTCGGGCTTCAGTCCGACGGCCACGGGCACCTGGTCGGCGACGATCTGGTCGATCAGCTTCCCCCGCACCGCGAGGTTGGCGTAGCGGAAGTCCGGTTCGAGTAAGGCGAGCCGCTCGGCGACCCGGTCGGCCCAGCCCCGGTAGCGGACCACCTCCCCCGGCGCCGGAGGGGGCGCGTCCGGGAGGGGGTCGTTGAGCCCCTCGGTGAAGCTGTCTCCGACCGCCACGTACGACCGGTAGCCCATGATCCCTTCTTTCGTCACTCGCCCATGTCCGCGATCGCGCGAAGCGCGAGCTCGTACGACCGCATGCCGAACCCCGCGATCGTCCCGGTGGCCACCGCCGCCACGACCGAGGTGTGGCGGAACTCCTCCCGCGCGTTCGGGTTGGAGATGTGCACCTCGACCAGCGGAGCCGTACGCTGCGCGATCGCGTCGCGCAACGCGTACGAATAGTGGGTGAAGGCGGCGGGGTTGAGGACCACGGGGGTCCTGCTGTCGGCCGCCTCGTGGATCCAGCTCACCAGCTCGGCCTCGTCGTCGGTCTGCCTGACCTCCACCGACAGGCCCAGCTCGCGGCCGGTCTCGCGGCACAGCGCCGCCAGGTCGTCGAAGGTCTGCGCGCCGTAGACGTCGGGCTCCCGGCTGCCGAGGCGGCCCAGGTTGGGCCCGTTCAGGACGAGCACCTGCCTCATCGGGCGACCTCCCGGTACGCGGCTTCGAGCAGTTCCTCCGAGGGGTTCTCCAGGCGGGCGGGCCTGCCGACGTCGTCGAGCACGACGAACCGCAGCACCGCTCCCCTGGCCTTCTTGTCCACGCGCATGTGCTGGCGCAGCCGGGGCCAGGCGTCGGCGCGGTAGGAGGTGGGCAGCCCGACCGACTCCAGGATCGAGCGCGTGCGGTCCACGACGTCGCGGCCGACGCGGCCGTCGAGCCGGGACAGCTCGGCGGCGTAGACCAGCCCGATGGCCACGGCCTCGCCGTGCCTGATGTGGTAGTCCTCGACCCGCTCGATGGCGTGGGCGAGGGTGTGGCCGTAGTTGAGGATCTCCCGCAGGCCGCTTTCGCGCAGGTCCGCCCCGACGACGTCGGCCTTCACCCGGATCTTGCGCTCGACCAGCTCGCGGGTGTGCTCGCCTTCGGGGGTGCGGGCGGCGGCGGGGTCGTCCTCGATCAACATGAGGATCGTGGGGTCGGCGATGAACCCGCCCTTGATGATCTCGGCGAGGCCCGCGACGTAGTCCTCACGCGGCACGCTCGCCAGCGTGGCCAGGTCGCACAGCACGCCCTTGGGCGGGTGGAAGGACCCGACCAGGTTCTTGCCCTCGGGTGTGTTGATGCCGGTCTTGCCGCCGACCGCCGCGTCCACCATGGCAAGCAGCGTGGTCGGCACCTGCACGACCTGGACGCCGCGCAGCCACGTCGCGGCCACGAACCCGGCCAGGTCGGTGGTCGCCCCGCCGCCGACGCCGACGACCGCGTCGGAACGCGTGATGCCGTACCGCCCGAACGCCGACCACAGCTCGGCCGCGACGTGGACGGACTTGGCCTCCTCGCCGTCCGGCACGGGCAGGGCGACGACCTCGAATCCGGCGCCCTCCAGGGTCTCGCGCACCGGCCTGGCGATCTCGGGCAGCCCGGCGGGGTGGATGACGGCGACCGTGCGCACCTTCGCGTCCAGCAGGCCCGGCAGCTCCGGCAGCACATCGGTGCCGACGACGACGTCGTACGGGCTTTCGCCCCGCACGGTGATGCGCGTCGCGGTCACAGCGCCGCCTCGATCTCGATCGCCACGTCCTCGGGCTCGCGGCCGTCCGTGGCGACGGTGATCACGGCGAGGCCCTCGTAGATCGGGCGGCGCTGCTCCATCAGCTGCCTCAGCCGGCTGCGCGGGTTCAGCACCAGCAGCGGCCGGGCCGAGGCGAGGCCGACCCGCTTGACCGCCTGGTCGAGCCCGACCTGGAGGTACACGACCCGGTGGCCGGACAGCAGCTTCTGGGTGTGCTCGTGCAGGATCGCGCCGCCGCCGAGCGCGAGCACGCCGGGGTGCGTCTCCAGCGCGTCGCGCACGGCCTGCGCCTCCAGCTCGCGGAACCTCTCCTCGCCGTCCTCAACGAACACGTCGCCGACGGTCTTGCCGGCGACGGCCTCGACGTCGGCGTCGGTGTCGCGGAACGGCAGGCCGAGCCGGTCCGCGAGGAGCCGCCCGACCGTGGACTTGCCCGAGCCGGGCGGGCCGATGAGGACCGCGGCGGGGCCTTGGGACGCCGATTGCATGATCACAAACCTTATTACTTGATGACCAGGGACGACAGGTAGCCCGACAGGTTGCGCGCGACCTCTTCGACGGAGTCGCCGCCGAACTTCTCGACGGCCGCGTCCGCGAGCACCAGCGCCACCATCGCCTCGGCGACGATCGCGGCGGCCGGGACCGCGCAGACGTCCGAGCGCTCGTGGTGCGCCTTGGCGGGCTCGCCGGTCAGCACGTCGACCGTGGCGAGCGCGCGGGGCACGGTGGAGATCGGCTTCATCGCGGCGCTGACCCGCAGCGGCTCGCCGTTGGTCATGCCGCCCTCGACGCCGCCGGCCCGGTTGGTCATCCGGCGCACGCCCTCGGGGGTGTTCTCGATCTCGTCGTGGGCCCGGGAGCCGGGGCGGCGGGCCGTCTCGAAGCCGTCGCCGACCGCGACCCCCTTGATCGCCTGGATGCCCATGAGCGCCCCGGCGAGGCGGGCGTCGAGACGCCTGTCCCAGTGGGTGTAGCTGCCGAGGCCCGGCGGCAGGCCGTAGGCGACCACCTCGACCACGCCGCCGAGGGTGTCGCCGTCCTTGTGCGCCTTGTCGATCTCGGCGACCATCGCCGCGCTCGCGGCCGGGTCGACGCAGCGCACCGGGTCGGCGTCCACCGCCTCCATGTCGCCGGGGCCCGGGAGCACGTCGCGGGGCGCGACGGCCTCGCCGATCGAGACCACGTGGCTGACGATGTCGACGCCGAGGGCCTGCTTGAGGAAGGAGCGGGCGACCTGGCCGAGCGCCACCCGGGCGGCGGTCTCCCGGGCGCTGGCCCGGTCGAGCACCGGCCGCGCGTCGTCGAAGCCGTACTTCTGCATGCCGGCGAGGTCCGCGTGGCCGGGGCGGGGCCGCGACCGCGGCGCGTTGCGCGCCTGGCCCTCAAGCACCTCCGGGTCCACCGGGTCGGCGGCCATCACGGTCTCCCACTTCGGCCATTCGGTGTTGCCGATGCGGATCGCGACGGGCGAGCCGAGCGTGCGGCCGTGCCGTACGCCTCCGGAGATCGTCACCTCGTCCTGCTCGAACTTCATCCGCGCCCCGCGGCCGTAGCCGAGACGGCGGCGGCGCAGCGCCTCGGCGAGGTCCGCGGTGGTCACCTCCACCCCGGCGGGCAGGCCTTCCAGGATCGCGAGAAGCTCGGGGCCGTGTGACTCCCCGGCGGTCAACCAGCGCAGCATGGTGACAAGTCTTCCATGTGCGCCCGACTGCGACGTCCCCCTGACACCCCCATGACCGTACGCGGATCCCCCCAGACCGGAAAACCGCGGGTGCTACCCACCGGGGGAAGCCCCGGGAAAAGCACCGGGAAAGGCCACTGCGACGAGCGCCCCCGCGAGCATGAACGGGCCGAACGGGAACTCGGTCGTGCGGGTGGCCCTGCGGGCCAGGAGCAGCCCCACGGCGTACAGCGCGCCGAGGACCTGGCCCGCCATCCCGGCGACGACCGTGGCCTGCACGCCGAGCGCGCCGGTGAGCAGGCCGATCAGCCCGGCCAGCTTCACGTCGCCGAGCCCGAGGCCCGTGGGGCGGGCGAACCACAGCACCGCGTAGACCGCGCCGAGCGCGCAGCCCGACGCCATCGCGGGCAGCAGGCGGCCCGACGGCGCGAGCAGGGCCAGCAGGATCGGGTACGACGGCAGCGTGATCGCGTCGGGCAGCCGCCAGGTTCTCCGGTCGATCTCCGCGAGCGCGGCCCCCGCGGCCACGGCGTACAGCCAGGCGGCGAGCACCCAGCCGTCGTGAACGCGCCAGGCCACCAGCGCCGCGGCCAGCGCGGTCACGCCCTCGGTCATGTACGGCGGACGGGGCAGCGGCACGGCGCGGGCCGCGGCGGCGAAGGCCCCCCGGGCCTCCCCGCGGCGGCTCCTGCCCTGGTCGTCCGGCTCCGCGCCGAATCCGGCGGCGACCTCCCTGGCGTACGCACCGGCGATCAGGCCGAGGACGGCGGCTGCGAGGACGACGAGGGGCACGGGGCAGACACTAACGCCCGCGCGCCGCCGTGGCCCGGGGTGCGGACTCCCCTGTGGACGACCGCGGTCCTGTGGACGACAGCGTTCCTGGGAACGACATGGCCGCCGCAGGCCAGGAGGCGGTCGAGGCCGCTCAGGCGCGGCGGCGGCTCCACCAGCGGCCGCGGCGCTTCTCCTCCACCGTCCCCAGACGGGCCACCGTGGCGCCCGGCACCTCGCGGGCGAGACGGTCCACGGCGGAGGTGTCCCTCTTGGCCTCCTCCACCGTGGCGAGGGCCTGCAGCATGCCACCCTCGATCACGAACGGGACCGGCCCCGCCACGTCCACCACCACGGCGGCGGCGCTCTCGTGCCGCGCCGCCTGGCAGACCTGCGGAGTGGTGGCCTGCACCGGCCGGGCGTCCGGGCGCCACCTGCGCATCGGCTCGGTCCCGGTGAAGGCGAGCACGGCCTCACGACCGTCCTTGCCGACCAGTTTCGGGAGGGCCATCTCGCTCTCCTTCTCCTGGCGCAGGCCGTGCTCCCCCACTTCCGACTCGGTGAGCAGCGCGACCACGGGCACCAGCAGCCTGGTCCCGGCGAGCGCCGCCAGGACGTCGGCCGCGGTCGCCGTGCCGGCCTGGAACGCCGACAGCGCCGCCGCGACGGGCGCGTCGGTGCCGCCGTCGTCGTCGGGGCGCAGGGGCTGCGGAATGGCCGGCATGTCTGCGACCCTACCGCCCGCCCCGGGCGGTGCCGTACGCGCTCCGTTCCGCCGATCAGCCCAGGTCCGCAAGCCCGATCAGCCCAGCTCGGAAAGCCCGATCAGCCCAGATCCGCGATGGCGATCACAGGGCCTCCGCCGGACGGGCCCTGGTGGACTGCCGCCACGGAGACGAACACGGCCGGATCGCCGGTCACGCTCGCCGCCACCCCGCCGACGGTCGCCTTGATCTGGCGGTGCCAGTGGACGTCGGAGTCGTCGAGCATGATGTTGCGCCGCCCGCGTACGCGGCCCGACGGGTCGGCCTCGCATTTGATGAACAGGTTGACCAGCCGGTCGCCGAGGTCGTCCGGGTGCGGGCGCTCGGGCAGGTCGATTCCGGCGCTCCGGATGGCCTCCCAGATCCCGTCGGTGTCCAGGGCGTCCTTCATGACCGAGTGGCCGGCGCGGTACCGCCCGCCGATCCCGCGTACGTTGCCCACCACGACGATCTGGGCCCGGTCGAGCTCCACGCCGCTGGAGCACGAGGCGACCGACGAGTAGAGCGACAGGTCCTTGTGGATCTGCTCGGCCGAGGGCGTCTCGATCTCCCCCAGCGCGACCGCGATGCCGAGCGCCGTGGTGGAGTTGGAGATGTCCATCGACTTCAGCGTGTCCTCGGTGACGACCGTCTGGCCGCGCTCCTTGGCGTCGGTGATCGTGGACAGCGTGAGCAGCGGCGTCTTGGTCTGCACGTAGTGGACGTCGGCCGGGTCGTCGATGCCGGCGATCTTCATCGCCTCGCGCACCCCGGCGGCCACCTTCTCGACCATGGCGGGCCTGCCGATGTCCTCGGGGAGGATCACCTCGCTCATCGCCACGCCGACGCTCACCCGCGGCTCGTCGGTCCGTACGGCCGTGGCCGGATCGACGGTCGCGAAGATCGTCGCGTGCGGGCTGAGCACGCCGTCGGTGCCGCCGGACCACACCAGGGGCACCTGCGCGACCTCGTCTGCGGTGCGCGTGCCCTTGGCCACGAGCACCTCGCGGAAGGCCCGGTCGGCCAGGATCCGCGTGTAGTCGTTCACGCCGCCGTTGCCCTCGGTCTTGCCGATCACGGCCAGCACGCGGTCGGCCTCGATCACGCCGTCGTCGATCAGCCTCGCCAGCCCGGAGGCGTCGGTGACGCTCTCGATGGGGACCTTCCGTACCTCGATCGGATCCGGCACTATCTCTCCACCCCTCTGTACACCCTCGTACCGATATTTCCTGACAGCGCGGCACCGATGTGGTGCAGCGAGGTGATCACGGCCCGTCCCCCGGTCTCCTCGGCGAAGCGCAGGGCGGCCTCGACCTTGGGTCCCATGCTGCCTCCGGCGAAGTGACCGGCCGCCTGCAACTCGCGCAGGGCGGCCACGTCGATCTCCCCGATCGGGCGGGCGCGGGGCGTGCCGAAGTCCACGGCGGCGTACGGCACGTCCGTCGCGATCACGAGCTCGGTCGCGCCGACGGCGGCGGCCAGCACGGCGGCGGCGAGGTCCTTGTCGACCACGGCCTCGATTCCGGTCAACGTGCCGTCCTCCCCGCGCACGACCGGCACTCCCCCGCCTCCCGCGGCGACGACGATGAACCCCGCGTCGATGAGCGCGACGGCGGCGGGGGCGTCCAGGATCTCCACGGGCCGCGGCGAGGCGACCACCCGCCGCCACCCGCGGTCGAACCGCCGCCAAACCTGGCCGTGCCCCTCGAATCGGCGCGCCTCGTCCTCCCCGAAGTAGCGCCCGATCGGCTTGACGGGTTCCTGGAACGCCGGGTCGGCCGGGTCGACGAGCGTGCGGGTGACGATCGCCGCCACCCGGGCGTGTCCCAGCTCGCGCTGCAGGGCGTTCATGATGAGCGTGCCGATCGTGCCCTGCGTCTGGGCCACGCACCAGTCGAGCGGGACGGGCGGCACGACGTGGGCGGCGAGCTGGTTCTTCAACAGGAGGTTGCCGACCTGGGGGCCGTTGCCGTGCGTGAGCACCACCTCGTGCCCGGCCCTGCTGAGCGCCGCCACGTGGGCCATGGCCTCGCCGATCGCCCGCTGCTGGTCGGCCGGGGACGCGCTCCCGTCGGGAGCCGTCATGGCGTTGCCGCCCAGTGCGATCAGTACGCGTCCGCCCACACCCGGAAACTATCCAGCCCCATCCGGGCCTTCATTGGCGAGTCTCGCCCACCCCTGCCGCAACCATGGGCAGATTTCACCAAGCTCGGCATTCACGCTCGTCAGCGCGCAGGGGGTTCTCACGGGGTCGTGGCCGTCCCGTCGCCGCCCGGCTTCCGTCCGAGGCGGCTTCTGCCAGAATGCTCGCCACTGCCCCCCTTTCCTGGAGATCCGCATGGCCACGCCTCAGGTGCGTCCCGGGCTCACACACGAACGCGTCGGCGTCTTCGCCGACGCGATCTTCGCGATCGCCATCACGCTGCTCGCCCTGGAACTCCCCCGCCCGGAGGGCGAGGACTTCCAGCGGCTGGGCGCTTTCTTCGGCGACCACTCCGGCTCCTTCATGGCCTTCGCCATCGCCTTTCTCATGCTCTGGTTCGCCTGGCGGGCCCATCACACACTGTTCGACCAGATCGAGCGGGTGTCCCAGCCGATGCTCCTGCTGCACATCCCGCTGCTGTTCTTCGTGGCCGTCCTGCCGTACACGACGTCGATCTTCGGCGAGACCAACGCCGGCCATCTGCCGGCCGAGGCGGACGGCAGGGCCGTGGCGACCGGCCTGTTCGCCGGCAACGAGGCCGTCCTGCTGCTCTGCCAGGGCGCGCTGTTCACTCTGGTGCTGGCGCAGCGCCTGCACCGGCCGGACGCTGACCTGCGACGCCTGCGCGGCAACGCCTGGATCTACTGGGCGATCGGGGTCTACTGGCTGCTGACCGCCGTGGCGAGCGCGTGGGCGGTCACCGCGGTGCCCTTCCTGTGGCTGGCGACCCCGCTCGTCGCCGCCGGCACGGTCCGTGTGCTCAGGATGAGGCGGTGAACCCGCGCAACACGTCCGCGATCTCGTCGGCCTCGTGAGCTTTACCGAGGCCACTGCGATCACAACTCGCAGGGGCGGCATCGTCGGCGGAGTCCTGGGCGAGCCGGTCGAGGAGTGGCTTCCAGCGGCGCACCGCCTCGATCGCCAGCTGCTCGGTCTCCTCATCGGCGGCGCGCAGGAGGTACTCCTTCACCGCCGCGGCGACGACCTCCTGCATGCTGCGGCCTTCCTTCTCTGCGCACCGCCGCAGGGCCTCGCTCTGCGCCTCATCGAGGCGAAGCATCATGCTCATGTCTCCACCATCCGGCGGCGCGTCACGGTTGGCGCTATCACCGACAGTACACAGCACGTGACGGTAGGCGATAACGACTTTTTCAGCCGCGGCATCCAGGCGGCTTCGCTCAGGACAGGCGGCGCAGGCGGGTCACGGCCTCGTCGATGACCTCGTCGCGCTTGCAGAAGGCGAACCGCAGGAAGTGCCGGCCCCGTGCGGGGTGGTCGTAGAAGACCTGGGTCGGGATGGCCACCACCCCTGCGAGCTCGGGCAGCCGCCGGGCCAGCTCCAGCCCGTCCTCGAAGCCGAGCGGCCGTATGTCGGTCTGCACGAAATAGGTGCCGGCGGGACGGAGCACGTCGAAGCCGGCCTCCGTCAGGCCCGTCACGAGGCGGTCCCGCTTGCTCTGGAGGGCCGCCCGCTGGGCCGCGACCCACTCCATCTCCTCGCGCAGGGCGTACGCGACCGCGGCCTGCCAGGGGGCGTTCGCGGTGAAGGTGAGGAACTGCTTGACCGCCTGCACGGCGCCCGCGAGCGGCGCCGGAGCGCACACCCAGCCGGTCTTCCAGCCGGTGACGCTGAAGGTCTTGCCCGCGGAGGAGATCATGACCGTGCGCTCGCGCATGCCGGGCAGCGTGGCGAGCGGAACGTGCTCGACGCCGTCGAAGGTGAGGTGCTCGTAGACCTCGTCGGTCACCGCGATCAGATCGTGCTCCAGGCAGATCCGGGCGACGCACTCCAGCTCCTCGCGGGTGAACACGGTCCCGGTCGGGTTGTGCGGCGAGTTCACCAGGATTGCCCGGGTGCGAGGAGTGATCGCGGCCTCCAGCTCGGCCGGGTCGAAGGTGAACCGCCCCGCGTCGACACGCAGCGTGACCGCCCTGCGGACGGCTCCCGCGAGCGCGACGGCCGCGGCGTAGGAGTCGTAGTAGGGCTCGAAGACGACCACCTCGTCGCCCGGTTCGCAGAGCGCGAGGATCGCCGCGGCGATGGCCTCGGTGGCCCCGACGGTGACGAGCACCTCCCCGTCGGGGTCGTAGGCGAGGCCGTACCACTGCTTGCGGTGCTCGGCGACCGCCTGCCTCAGCTCCGGGAGGCCCGGTCCGGGCGGGTACTGGTTGAGGCCGCTCCGCACGGCCTCGACCGCGCGCTCCAGCATGCGCTCCGGCCCGTCGGTGTCGGGGAAACCCTGGCCCAGGTTGATCGAGCCCGTCTCCACGGCCAGCTTCGTCATCGTGGCGAACACGGTCGTGCCGAACTCCCGCATCCGCCGCACCAGCGGCTCCTTCACGGCGCTCACCCTATCCGGGACCACGGAGGATGGCACGCGCCGGCAGACCTCCCGATCACCACAAAGGCACCGAAAGAGTACTTATGCCTATTCCTACGGACAATCCGATACATGCATCGGCAATTTATCGTTGTGCGAATACAATACGGAGCGCCGGCGTCATGCTCGCCTTGGTACGCTCCCCTGGTTCGAATCCCGACGGAGTGGACGCGTTCACCTGCGGAAATACCGCAGGCGTTCCCCGCGCCACAGGGTTTCGACGTCGACTGCTCTCATGCCCAGAAACCAGGTGCCGCCATGCACGACGACGCAGCGATCAGGACACACGTCACCGGCGTCACCGCTTCCTCGCCGTCCACGCCGCCGGGCGGCCGTCACACGAGGACTCCGGGCTCGTCGTTCGATTCGTCCATCTGATTTCGCCCGCTCGTAATGCATCCGCCCATCGTGCCGTTCCGGCAATTCGTGCTGAAGGTGGCCAGCAGATGTGATCTGGCCTGTGATCACTGCTACGTGTACGAACACGCCGACACGAGCTGGCGGGGACGGCCGATGGTCATGTCCGACGAGACCGCCGCCCGGGTGGCGGATCGGATCGCGGAGCACGCCGCCGAGCATCGGATCCAGACGACGCACGTCGTCTTCCACGGAGGCGAGCCCCTCCTCGCCGGAATCGATCGCCTCCGGCGATTCTCGCGTACGCTCCGCCGGGCGGTCGAGGGTGTCTGCGACCTCGACCTGCGCATCCACACCAACGGCGTGCTCCTGTCGCGCGCCTTCTGTGACATGTTCGCGGACGAGGGCGTCAAGGTCGGCGTGTCGATCGACGGCGACCGGGCGGCCAACGACCTCCACCGCCGGTACGCCAACGGCCGGAGCAGCTACGACCAGGTCGTCCGGGCGATCACCCTGCTGCGCGATGATTACCCGCATCTCTACGCCGGGCTGCTGTGCACCATCGACGTCCGCAACGATCCCGTCGCGGTCTACGAGGCGCTCGTCGCGCTGCGCCCTCCGCGCGTCGACTTCCTGCTGCCCCACGCCACGTGGGACAGCCCGCCGCTGCGGCCCGGCGGGCGGCGGACCGCGTACGCCGACTGGCTCACCGCGGTGCACGACCGGTGGCGCGCGGACGGCAGGCCGGTCCCGGTCAGGATGTTCGACTCGATCACCCTGACCGCCTCGGGCGGGGACAGCCAGACCGAGTCGCTCGGCCTGCGGCCGTCCGACCTCGTCGTCATCGAGACCGACGGCTCCTACGAGCAGGCCGACTCGCTGAAGACCGCCTACGACGGCGCGCCCGCGACCGGATTCGACGTCTTCCGTCACTCGCTGAACGAGGCCGCGCGGCATCCCGGCTTCGCCGCACGCCAGGGCGGACTGGACTCGCTGGCCGACGAATGCCGCCGTTGCCCGCTCGTCACCAGTTGCGGCGGCGGCCTGTACGCGCACCGCTATCGGACGGGCTCGGGCTTCGCCAACCCCTCGGTCTACTGCGCGGACCTGTTCCGGCTGATCTCCCATCTGATCGACAAGGAGCGGCGGAACCCGACCGCCCCCGTCCACCGGCTGCCGGTGGCGACGCTGGACGCCCTGGCGTCGGGGAGCGCCGGGGCGGACGACGTCGCACGACTGCGCGCCCCGCAGCTCAGCGGAGCCCGCCTGGCGGCGGGCCGCGCGGCGGCGGTCGTCGCCGGCCAGGAGTCCTGGTCCGTCCTGGTGGACGCCGAGCGGGCGGACCGCGACGCGGTGGACGACCTGCTGAGCCATCCCTACGTCCACGCCTGGGCGGCGCGCTGCGCGGCCGCCGGTCCCGCCCGGCTCACCGCCGCCGACGCCGGTCACCTCGCGGCCGTCGCCGCGGTCGCCGCCGTACGGACCGGCCTGGCGGTGAAGGTCACGGTGCCGGTCACCGGGACCTTCGTCCACCTGCCGGGACTCGGGCGGATGCGCGCGGACGGCCAGGACCACGCCGAGGTGGACGCCCACGACGGGTCGTTCGCCGTACGGGTGGACGGCCGGTGGCTGTCGGAGGACAGCCTCCTCTGGGAGCCGGTCCGCACGATCGAGGCCGCCGGGCTCCGCCTGCTGCTCGACGACGTCGACCCGTACCGCGATTGCCACGGCCTGCCCGTCGAGGACCGGCTCACCGGCGAGACGGCCGCCGAATGGGGCGAGGTGGTCCGCTCGGCGCTCGCCTCCCTGACCGAAGACCAGCGGGCCGCCATGCGCGCCGGCCTGCGGGTGCTGACGCCGCTGAAGGCCGGTACGCCCGGGGCGGCCGGCCGCACCGCGTACGGCGCGGTCGCCCTCCCGCTCGGCGCCGGCCCGGAGACGACGGCCCGGCTGCTCATCGAGCACTTCCACCGGGCCCAGCTCGGGGCGCTGCTCGACCTGCTCGATCTCACCGGCGGCGACCCGAGCCGCGAGCGGCTGCTGTGCGACGTGTACGGACTGCTTTCCGTCGCCGGGCTCCTCGGGGACGAGGAACTCGCGCGGCTGACGGCGGCGATCGGCCGGATCACCGACGGGGCGCTCCCGGCCGTGGGACGCCGGTTCGCCGAGGGGCTCGCCGAGGCCGCCGCCCGCCTTCCCCTGCCCGGGCACTCCCGGCGGAGGTGACGCGCTGCCGGGCCCCGTCTGTCCGTCCTCGGGCATGGCGCTGGAACCGGGATCGAACGACTTGCCATGATGGGGCACGAGCGGTGACTGCGGGACCCGGTCGCCAGTCGTCACGCCCGCGAGCGGGAGATGCGGGTGCTGGTGCTCTGGCCGCCCGGCTCACGAAGGGACTGGCGGGTGAACGTGGCGGCGGGCAGGATCCGGCGGGTCGACGCGCTGCGCGGGTTCGCCGTGTGCGGGATCATGCTGGTCAACGCCTGGCAGCAGAGGGTGCGGCACGGGCCGACCTCGCTGGACTGGGCGATGGTGAACCTGTTCCAGAGCCGCTTCTACCCGATGTTCGCGTTCCTGTTCGGGTTGTCCTTCGCGCTGTTCCTGCGCTCGGCGCGGCTGCGTACGAGACGCCCGCGCGTCGTCATGCTGCGGCGCCTGGTCGTGCTCGCCGCGCTGGGCGCGGCGCACATCCTGATCGACCCCGGCGAGGTGCTGCTGCCGTACGCGCTGCTGGGGGTGGTCGTCCTGCTTCCGGCGAGCCTCCTGCCCCGGGGAGCCGTGCTGCTGGCGGGCTGCGGCGTCCTGGTCGCCGCCGTGCTCGACCCCCATCCGTACGTGCTGATCACCGCGCTGTTCCTGCTCGGCCTGGCCGCCGCCCCCGAGGCGGAGGCGAGAAGGGGGGCCGGGCGCCTCGGCGGAGCGGACGGCCTGGGCGGCGGGCCGTTCCTCGGCGTCGTGTGCGCCGCGGCGGCCCTGCTCGCGGCCGGGCTGACCTGGTGGTGGAACCACGCGCCGCCCGGCGGCGGGGTCTACCAGGCGGCGGCGCTGTGCGGCGGGGTGGCCTACGCGGCGGCGTTCCTGCTGCTCGCCGGTCATACGGCGGTGTTCGAGGCGCTGGGGCGGATGACGCTGACCAACTACGTGACGGGCACGACGGTGATCGTGGTGGCGATGCCGCTTCTGGAGGCCGACGGCACGGGGGCCGCCGTCGTGGTGCTCGCCGTCGTCACCGTCGCCGCGCAGGCGGTCTTCTGCAGGTGGTGGCTCGCCCGGCACCGGCACGGCCCGCTGGAGTGGATCTGGCGCACGCTCACCTGGTGGGGCGAGCCGGCGACCGGGCAGACTGTGATCCGTGACCCGCGTAGCGCTGTGCCAGATCCCCGTAGACCACGACCCGGAGACCAACCTCTCGACCGTGCGTGACGCCCTCGCGCGGGCGCGAGGGGCCGACCTCGCCGTGTTCCCCGAGGCGACGCTCGCCCGCTTCGGCCCGGGGATCGTCGAGACCGCCCAGCCGCTGGACGGCCCGTTCGTCACCGGCCTGGCCGAGGCCGCGCGCGAGCACGGCACGGCCGTCATCGCCGGCGTCTTCGAGCCCGCCGCGGACGGCAGGGTCTGGAACACCGCCGTCGCCCTGCGGGAGGACGGCTCGCTCGCCGCGGCCTACCGGAAGATCCACCTGTTCGACTCCTTCGGGGCGAAGGAGTCGAAGCTGGTCGCGCCGGGAGACGTGCCGGAGGTCGTGGAGCTGGCCGGGCTCAGGATCGGCCTGATCACCTGTTACGACGTCCGCTTCCCCGAACTGGCCCGCGCGCTGGTCGACCAGGGCGCGGACACGTTCGCGGTGATCGCCGCCTGGGGCTCGGGACCGCTGAAGGAGGACCACTGGACGACCCTCGTCAGGGCCAGGGCGATCGAGAACACCACCTGGACCATCGCGGTCGGCCAGGCGCCCAATCCCGCCATACCGGACGGGTTCGGTGTGGGCCGCAGCATGCTCGTCGATCCGATGGGCGTCGCCCGGCATGACCTGGGCACGGGCCCGGGCGTGCTCGTCGCGGAGATCGACGCGGCGTGGACCGAGACCGCGCGCGCCACCCTCCCCTCCCTCGAACACCGCCGGCTCGGAGTCAGCAGATCGTAAACTTGGCCCCATGAGCGAGCCGGGACGCAGGACGCGGATGCAGAAGGTGGTTCCGCCGCGGCTGCTCGTGCCGTACCTGTCGGGCCGTCGCACGATCATCTCCGGCTACGTGTACCGCGTGCAGGACTGCGACCGGCTCACCGCCCCCGCCGCGCTCGTCGAGGCCCTCGACCTGTGCTTCGACGGATCGGAGCTGACGCCGGACGTGCCCGAGCTGTACATCATGCGCTGGGACGCGCGGGACATCGACACCTACGTCGTCCCGTACGGCCCCCACATGGGCGGTGATTGGAGCGATGCACCGCCCTTCACCGGAAACGGCTTCACCGCCTCGCGCGAGCAGGTGGTGCCGCAGTTCCACACGATGCCCATGCCGATCCCCGCGGGCGCGGAGATCGTCCACCTCACCGCGGCCGGTGAGCGTCCCTTCGCCGCGTACGACGGCCTGACCTGGCGGCCGGCCCGATGAGCGAGATCGAGCCGGTCGGCCTGGGATTCGTCGCCCGCTACCGCGACCGGGACTACGCCGCCGCGGTCGGGCCCGGCGGCGACGACGTGGTGCTGTTCAGCGAGACGCCGCAGGAGGGGTTCACCGCCGCGGGCGGCTACTGGCGGCTGCGGGTGAGCCGGGCCGCGCTGGAGCGGCTGACCCTGCTGCGGACGGTCGGGGCGTTCGGCGGCGAGCCGTGCCTCGTGCTGGACGAGGACGACGGCGGCGACGGCGGGGAGGGCGGCCTGCACATCGCCTACACGGGCCACAACGGCCTGAAGGCCGAGGCTCTCGGCTACTGGCTGGTGGACCACGGCGCTTACGAGGTGGTCGTGCCCCGCGACGAGGTCCACGCGATCCGGGTGGAGCGCGTGCCGGTGCCGCTCACTCCTGACCGGGCGGACGGTCAGGAGAGTTCTTGAGAGACCTCCGGGCCGGCACATGGTTCTCCGGAGCCGTTCGCCGGTGGAAGGGGAGGGCGGTTCAGCAGCCCAGCGACCGGTAGCGGGCGAAGCGGGCCGCCATCCGCTCCCCCGCCGGACGGTCTAGCAGGCCCGCGATCTCGTGTTCGAGCGTGCGGCCGGCCCTGCGGCAGAACTCCTCCGGCTCGTACGCCGCGTCCGGCCGTTCCGGCACGATCCGGTCCACGATGCCGTCCCGCCGCAGGTCAGCGGCGCGTACGCCCTGGGCGGCGGCGATCTCCGGGGCGAAGTCGACGGTGCGGTACAGCAACGCCGACGCGCCCTCCGGCGGGAGCGGCGACAGCCAGGCGTGCTGCGCGCAGACGACCCGGTCGGCCGGGAGCAGGGCCAGCGCGGCGCCGCCCGCGCCCTCCCCCAGCAGCAGGCACACGGTCGGCGCGTCGAGCATGACGAGGTCGGCCAGGCAGCGGGCGATCTCGGCGGCCAGGCCGCCCTCCTCGGCCGCCTTCGACAACTCCGCCCCGCCGGTGTCGACGACCGTGACCAGCGGCAGGCCCAGTTCACCGGCCAGGCGCATGCCGCGCCGGGCCACCCGCAGCCCGGCCGGGCCGAGCGTGCTGCCCGCCCGCTGCCGCCACCGGTCCTGGCCGAGCACAACGGCGGGCGCGGCGCCGAACCTGGCCAGCGCCAGCAGCAGGCCGGGGTCACGCTCCCCCGTGCCGGTGCCGTGCAGCGGGGTCACGTCCCGTGCGCCGTGTTTGAGCAGGTCGCGCACGCCTGGGCGGTCGTCGCGGCGCGAGCGGGTGATGGCCTCCCACGCGGGGACCGGTTCGGCCGCCTCCTCGGGCTCCGGGCCGGGCTCCGGGCCGGGCTCCAGGCCCGCGCGCGGAGCGCAGAGCACGGCCAGCGTCCGGATGGCGATCTCCCGCGCGTCCTCCGCCGAGACCACGGCGTCGACCAGCCCGTGGGCGTAGAGGTTCTCCGCGACCTGCACCCCACGGGGGAACGGGTAGCCGTGCAGCGACTCGAACACCCGCGGCCCGAGGAAGCCGATGAGCGCGCCCGGCTCCGCGGCCGTCACGTGCCCGAGCGAGCCCCACGACGCGAACACCCCGCCCGTCGTGGGATGGCGCAGGTAGACGACGTACGGCAGGCCGGCGGCGCGGTGGGCGGCGACCGCCGCGGTGATCTTCACCATCTGGGTGAAGGCCAGCGCGCCCTCCTGCATGCGGGTGCCACCGCTGGCGGGGGCGGCGAGCAGCGGCAGGCGCTCGGCGGTGGCCCGCTCGACGGCCCGGACGAGCCGCTCGGCCGCCGCCACACCGATCGAGCCGGCCAGGAAGGAGAACTCACAGGCGACGACGGCCACCCGGCGTCCGTCGAGCGTGCCCTCGCCGGTGACGACCGACTCGTCGTACCCTGTCCTGGCCCGGACGCGGGCGAGTTCGGCGGCGTACTCCGACCCGGGCGCGGCCCGGTCCCGCGGGGGCTCGTCCCACGACTTCCACGAGTGCGGGTCGAGCACCCGCGCGATCAGCGTCCGCGTGTCCGGCCTGCCCGCGTCGCCGCCGGTCATGGCGAGCGCCGCTCCCGTTCGGCCAGCCAGTCGAGCACGGCGTCGTTGTCCTGGCCCAGGCCGGGAGGCGCGACATGCCCGTCGTCCGAGGCACGGCCGTCGAACCGCAGCGGCGGGCCGGGCAGTTCGACCGGGCCGAGCACGGGATGGTCGACGGTGACGAGCAGGCCCTGCGACCTCACCTGGTCCCACGCGTACACCTCGTCGATCGACCGGATCGCGCCCGCGGGCACGCCGATCTCCCGCAGCGCCGCGAGCCAGTGCTCGCGGTCGTGCGCCGCCAGCGCCTTCTCCATCTCGGCGATCAGCTCTTCCCGATGGGCGAACCTATCCCTGTTTGTCGCATATTTCGGCATTTCGGGATCGATGTCCAGTAGCTGGGCGACCTTACGCCACTGCCCGTCGTTGGCCACCGCGATCTGGATCATGCCGTCGGCGCAGCGGAAGGCGCCGTACGGGGCGATGGAGGCGTGGTGGTTGCCGCCGGCTTTCGGCACCGCGCCGCCGACGGTCCAGGCGGTGCCGTGGTAGGAGTGCACACCCACGACCGACGCCAGCAGGGACGTCCTGACCACCGTCCCGCGGCCGGTGCGCTCGCGCTCGTACAGCGCCGCGACCACGCCGTACGCGCCGTGGATGCCCGCGAGCAGGTCGGCGATCGAGGCGCCGACCCGGTACGGCTCGTCGGGCGACGGCCCGGTCAGCGACATCAGCCCGGCCTCTCCCTGGGCGATCTGGTCGTAGCCCGGCCGGCCGCCCTCGGGACCGTCGTGGCCGAACCCGGTGATGGAAAGGATCACCAGCCGGGGATTGAGCGCGTGCAGGCGCTCGACGGAGAAGCCGAGGCGGTCGAGCACCCCGGTGCGGAAGTTCTCCACCAGCACGTCGCTCTGCCGCACAAGGCGCTCGACCAGGTCGCGGCCCTCCTCGGACTTCATGTCCACCGTGATCGACCGCTTGTTGCGGTTGGCCGCGAGGAAGTAGGTGGATATGTCGTGGTCCGGGCCGACGAAGGGCGGACCCCATCCGCGCGACTCGTCCCCCGACGGGTGCTCCACCTTGATCACGTGAGCACCCAGGTCGCCGAGCATCTGCGCGCAGTGCGGCCCGGCGAGTGCCCGGGACAGATCGAGGACGACGATGCCGCTGAGAGGTCCCTGCACGGCCAGCCTCCACGGGGGTCGCTAAGGAGAACGTCCTTCGGTCTCCACCGGCAAGCCTGCCAGGTCACCCCTCCGGCACGACAGCCCGGTCCGCGCTCCCGGCCGCCCGTACGGCCCCGCACCTCCCGGCCACGTCCGCATCCGGAACCGCCTCCGGCCGCGGGCGCTCGGCCCCCGGGACGTCAGCGGTGCGCGCGATGGCCGCGCACCTGGTCCATCAGCCGGCGCAGCCGCTGCCGGTTCTCCGGATCACGCGCCATGGTCTTGGCCTTCTCGACGTTCTCGCGACCCTTGGGGGTCTGCAGATAGTCCCTGATGCGCTGGACGATAGACGCCATTTGTAACTCACCATCCCGTTTGTGCCGTTACTGAACGGCTACCCACGGACACCGCCGCCAATCCCCGGCTGCAGCGGCACACGTGGCGGTACGGTGAGAGCCGCGGATGACGGGCGGCGTCGATACACGACCTCTGGGGGCGTGACGTGCGATCGGATGGAGCGTTTCGTCAAGGAGCTGGAGCACGCCCGCGGGGTCATCGGGGAGCGCGCCGAGGCCGTCCGGCGGATGTTCGCCGCGAAGGGACTATGACGAGAGGGACGGAGCCCACAGCGGCGCCGCGGCGCGGTTCGCGTTCACCGTCATCACCGAGACGTCGGGATTCCGTTTCGCCCCGCCCACGCGCGTACACCTCGCCGAGATCGCGGGCGCGTATGCCACCGAGATGGCAGAGGGCGCGAACCTCGGCGACGCCAACCAGTTGCTGCCCAGCGCGTTCGGACCGGTCGAATCGCGGGTGCCGAAATACGACGACCTGCGGGCCGCGCTCGAGACGGTCCGGCAGCACGTCCACGTCCTGGAGACGGCCCTGGACCGGGCCTGCGCCCAGTTCGGCGGTGAACCCGTATGGGTGGGCCCGGCGGCTCGCGCCTTCGCCGAGGAGCTCAACGGCCGCCGGGCGCGGATGAGGAGCGCCGTTCAGCAGGTGATCGCAGAGCTTGAGGCGGAGCTGCGCGCCACCCCCGCCAAGGTCTCCCGTTCCGCCGCGATGAGCGGCTGAGGCCGAGGCGGGACGGAGTCCCGCATGCCCGGCCCTCGGCTTCCCGGCGCACGGCGCACCGTCGGGCGCCGACGACGGTCCTCGGCGCCGCTTCGGTAGCGCGTCAGACGGTGTCCACCTCCGCGTGCGGGAGGCCGCCGGACAGTTTGGGGTACCCCGGGCCGCGGTCGAAGAAGGCGGCGGGACGCGTCTGGCGCAGCCGCTCCCGCAGGCGCTCGGTCGCCTCCGCGTCCACCACGACCTCGTCGGGGGTGCCGGACAGCACGACGCCGTAGTCCTCGCGCGCACCCTCGAACGAGACCTTCCCGTCGCGCACGTCGGCCGCCACCCTCTCCGCCGGCCGGTCGTACGGCGAGCCCCAGCCGCCTCCGCCGGTCGTCCGGATGCGGATGACCTGCCCGGCGCGTACGGGGAAGTCGTCGACCAGGCCCTCCATCTCCACGCCGTCCACGGTGACCTGGAAGGGACGGCCCGCCCGGCCGCCGTTAACGCCCCAGCACGACAGGATCGAGCGGTCGGCGATCGACATGAAGGAGGCGTCCCGCAGCATGCGGATGTGCTTGTCGTAGCCGAGGCCGCCGCGGAACTCCCCCGGCCCGCCGCTGTCCACGGCCAGCCCCAGCCGCTCGACCCGGAACGGCCAGCGTGCCTCGGCGAACTCCACCGGGATGTTGCGGCTGTCGGGCACCACGTGGATGGTGTCCTCCCCGTCGGCGTACCAGCGCCCGCCCGAGCCGCCGCCGAGCACCTCGCGCATGAGGTAGGGCCCGTCGTCCGACTCGCCGTACACGCCGGTGTAGCGGATGGTCTCCTGGTCGGCGGGCATGCGGCCGCCGGTCGCCTTGGCCAGCACGCCCGCCAGCACGCCGAGCAGGCGCAGGATCACGAACGTACGGGCGTTGGTGGGCGCGGGGAAGATCGGCGTGAGCAGCGTGCCCTTCTCCGGGAAGACCATCTTGATCAGCGGCACGACGCCCTCGTTGACGTCGAGCTCGGCCATCCGCTCGGGCGTGTCGGCGAGGTTGCGCAGGATCGGCGCCAGCCACTTCTTCAGGAAGACGCCGTCGGCGTAGTCGCCGGCGTGGTTGATCGGCCCCTTGGCCTGGGGCGAGGTGCCGGTGAAGTCGATGGTCAGCGGGGTCTCCGCCGAGTGGTCGACGGTGAGCGTGATCCGCTGGGTGTGCAGGCGCGGCTCGTCCACGCCGTCGTGCTCGGCGTAGTCCTCCCAGACGTGCACCCCCTCGGGGATCTTCGCGAGCAGCTCGCGGCGGAACGTCTCGGTCGTCTTGCCGATGATGGCGTCGAAGCAGGCCTCGACCGCCTCCCGGCCGTACCGGTCGAACAGCTCGCCGAGCCGCCGCGCGCCCATCAGGCAGGCCGAGCACTCCGCGTCGAGGTCCCCGGCCAGGGAGTCGGGCATCCGGGAGTTGCGCGTCATGATGGTGAGCGCGGCGCGGTTGGGCACGCCCTGGTCCCACAGCTTGATCGGCGGGACCATCAGGCCCTCCTCGAACGCGCTGCGCGCGTGCGAAGGCATCGATCCCGGCACCGCGCCGCCGATGTCGTCGTGGTGGCCGAACGCCTGGACGAACGCGACGACCTCGCCCTCGTGGAAGACCGGCACCGTCACGCACAGGTCGGGCAGGTGGCCGATGCCGCCCTCCGACAGGTAGACGTCGTTGTGGAAGAAGACGTCGCCGGGCCGCATGGTGCCGATCGGGAAGTCGCGGGCGACCGGCTGCACCAGCGCCGAGTAGGAGCGACCGGTCAGCTTGCGCAGCCGCGCGTCGTGGATCCCCGCGCGGAAGTCGTGCGCGTCGCGGATCATGGGCGAGCGGGCGGTGCGGGCGATGGCGGTCTCCACCTCCATCTCCACGGAGGCGAGCGTGCCCTCCACGATCTCCACGAGCACCGGGTCGACGGTCCTATCGGTCATCGCTCACCACCACGAGGTTGCCGTAGTCGTCCATGGTCGCCGTGAAGCCGGGATGCACCGGCAGGGTCGAGCCGTACTCCTCGATGACGGCGGGCCCTCGCACCACCGCCCCCGCACCCAGGTCGCCCCGGCGGTAGATCACGGTCCGGCCCCACTGCTCGTAGTACACGTCGCGGGTCGCGACCGGGCTCGGCTCGTCCTCCTGGCGGGGCCTGGGCGCGATCTTCGGCCGGGTGATGGGGCCGATGCCGGACACCCGGAGGTTGACCCACTCGACGGCGTGGCGGGGGTCGTCGCGGTAGCCGTACCCGTAGAGCCTCTCGTGCTCGGCGTGGAACCGCTCGGCGACCACGGCGAGCCACGCCTCGTCCACCGGGCCGTCGGGGGCGGGCACCCGCACCTCGTACGCCTGGCCGTAGTAACGCAGGTCGGCGCTGCGCGCGTAGACGTGCTCGGCGAATCCCTCGCGGTCGAGCGCGGCCGCCGCCTGGGCCTCCAGGTCGGCGAGGATCTCGCCGACCGCCGCCGGCGAGGGGTCGCGGGCGACGTGCGTGCGCACATAGTCGTTCTTCACGTCGACCGTGAGCAGGCCGAACGCGGACACGTTCCCGGGGTCGGGCGGGACGATCGCGGCCCGCAGCCCGAGGATGTCGATGAGGCGGCAGGCCAGCAGCGGCCCGGAGCCGCCGAAGGCGACCATCGGGAAGTCCCGCACGTCGAGCCCGCGCTGGACGGTGATCTGCCTGATCGCGTTCGACTGGTTGAACGCGCTGATCTCCAGGATCCCGGTGGCGCAGCGCTCCGGGGTCAGCCCCAGCCGGCCCGCCAGCGCCTCGACGCCCGCCCGCGCGGCGGCGACGTCGAGAGGGATCTCGCCGCCGAGCAGATGCGGGGGCACCCGGCCGAGGAAGACGTGGGCGTCGGTCACCGTCACCTCGGTGCCGCCCCGGCCGTAACAGATCGGGCCGGGGTCCGCGCCCGCCGACCTCGGGCCGACCTTCAGCGTTCCCTCGGGCGAGATCCAGGCGATGGACCCGCCGCCCGCCCCGACCGTGACGATGTCGATCATGGGGATCTTGCACGGGTAGCGACCGATGCTGCCCTCGGTCGTCAGCGACGGCTCGCCGTCCACCACGACGGCCACGTCGGTCGAGGTGCCGCCGCCGTCGAGGGTGATGGCGCTCGGGTGCCCGGCGGTCCCCGCGATCAGCGCCGCGCCGAGCGCCCCCGCCGCTGGGCCGGACAGCACGGTCGTGATCGGCTGGTGCACCACCTCGGCCGCCGACAGCACGCCGCCGTTGCTCTTCATGACGGAGAACGGCCGGCCGAGCCGCTCCGACAGGTTCTCGATGTACCGCCGCATGATCGGCTTGACCGCCGCGTCCACGAGCGTGGTCACCGACCGCTCGTACTCCCGGTACTCCCGCAGCACGTCGCTCGACAGCGACACGACCGCCTCGGGGTGCTCGCGCCGCAGCACCTCGCGCATCCGCCGTTCGTGCTCGGGGTTGGCGTAGGAGTGCAGGAAGCACACCCCGATGGCGGTCACGCCCCGCTCCCTGAACCACCGGGCGACGTCCGCCGCCTGCTCCTCGTCGAACGGCCGGACCTCCCGGCCGAGGTGGTCGAGCCGTCCCCCGACGGTCCGCACCCGGTGGACGGGCACGATACGCGGCGGCTTGACCCAGAAGTAGGAGTTGCCGTACCCGTCCGGCACGCTCTGCCGGGCGATCTCCAGGACGAACTCGAAGCCCTCCGTGGTGACGAAGCCCAGGTGAGACGTGCCGTCCGGGCGGTCCTCCAGCAACTGGTTGGTGGCGACGGTGGTGCCATGGACGAGGGCGGACACGGCATCGAGGGCGCGGGACCCCGCGTGGGCCTCGAGCACCTTGTGAACGCCTGCCATGAACCCGTCGGCCGGGTTGGCAGGAGTCGAGGGAGTCTTGGTCGTGACGATCTGGCCGGACTCCTCGTCGACGAGCACGACGTCGGTGAAGGTGCCGCCTGTGTCGACCCCGATGCGGACGCTGGACATGCTCCGTGTTTACCGATCGCCGCCGATCGGAAGAACCGGCGCACTCTGCCGAAGAATCGCCGTCCTGTCGTCAGACCCTGCCCGGACGGGTGGCTTACACCGCGCAGGCGCCGTCGTCGCAGTCCTCGCCGCCCGGCACGCGTACGGTCCTCTCCTGGGCCGTACGCGCCTCGACCTCCCGGAGGGCGGCCACGAGCGTCTCGACGGGCTGCGCGCCCGAGACGGCGAACTTCTCCTCGAACAGGAACAGCGGGACCGCGCGGACGCCGAGCGTTCGAGCCCGGGCCAGTTCCGCGCGCACCTGCTCGGCGCCGTCCCCGGTGTCCTCGACGCCGGTCTCGGCGGCGAGCGTCGCCAGCGTGGCGGGGTCGCCGACGTCGAGGCCGTCGGTGAAGTGCGCCCGGAAGAGCCGGTCGGCCATGTCGCCGTCGCGCCCCGCGCGCCCGGCCAGCCAGATCAGCCGGTGCGCCTCGAAGGTGTTGGCGGCGACCGCCCGGTCGAAGCGGAGGTCCAGCCCGTCCTGCGCCGCCACGCCCGTGACGTGCCCGGTCATCTGCGTCACCCGGGCGGCGCCGCCGAACTTGCGCTCCAGCGCGGACAGCAACGGCTCACCGCTGGAGACCCCGTCGGGGTCGAGCTGGAACGGACGATGGGTGACCTCGACGTCCCCCTCGTAGAGGCCCACGGCCTGCCGGAGACGGTGGTGACCGATGTAGCACCACGGACACACGACATCGGAGAAGATCTCGACTTTCACGACATGTCCCAACCAGCGCCTCCGGCGGCCGATTCCCGGCCGGCTGGTCTTGCGGTCAGGAACTCGCGTACGTATATTCGTGGACGAGTAAACAAGCAAGAGGGTGATCGGCGATGGCGAAGCGGCGCAAGGTGGCGAATCTGCTGGCGTTGGCGGTGCTCTCCGCGCTCGCGCATCGGCCGATGCATCCCTACGAGATGGCGGCGGCCCTGCGTGGCTGGAACAAAGAGCACGACATGGGGATCAAGTGGGGGTCTCTCTACACGGTCGTCGGCAACCTGGCCAAACACGGGCTGATCGAGGAACTGGAGAGCGGCCGTCAGGGGCGCCGCCCGGAGCGGACCGTCTACCAGATCACCGAAGCGGGCCGGGAGGAGCTGGTCGACTGGACCCGGGAGCTGCTCAGCGTTCCCCACACGGAGTTCCCGTGGTTTCGAGCCGGCCTGTCGGTCATGGCGGTGCTCCCCCCGGACGACGTGGCCGGGCTGCTCACCGACCGGCTCGCGGCGATCAGGAAGGGGATCGCCGGGCTGGAGGAGCTCTACGAACGTGACAGCGCGCAGGTGCCGCGCCTGTTCCTCATCGAGACGGAGTACGACCTGGCGATTCTCAAGGCGGAAGAGGGCTGGATCCGCGCCCTGCTCGAAGAGCTCACCACGGGCACCTTCCCCGGGCTGCCGGAGTGGCGGGCCTTCCACGAGAGCGGCGGGCTGTCAGCCGAGATGAAGGAACTCGCGGAAAACAACATCACCGACAATTAGCCCTGGTGGCGGTGCTGCAACACCGCCACCAGGAGAACCTTCGAACCGACATGCGGTGGCCCGAAGATGCAACGAATCGAGAATAACGGGTCTCCTCCCATGGCGGTTCGGCGAGCACGTCAACCGACAGGAGGAGAAATGAAGAACGTCGCGATCATCGGCGGCGGCATCGCCGGCCCGGTCACCGCGCTGGCGCTGGGCAAGGCGGGCATCGGCGCCACCATCTACGAGGCGTACCCGACCGGCGCCGACGGCGTCGGCGGATCGCTCGCCCTCGCCCCCAACGGCATGGCGGCGCTGGAAATCGTCGGGGTGGCCGACGCGGTGCGGGCGGCCGCGCAGCCCAGCACGCGCTCGGTGATGACGCTCGCCAATCGCACGCGCCTGGAGTTGCCCAGCCTGTCCGAGGTCGGACCGCTGCACGTGGTCCGGCGCGCCGACCTCTACCGGGCACTTCACGACGAGGCCGTGAAGCAGGGCGTCGACGTCGAGTACGGCAGAAGGCTCACCGGGGTCGAGGGCACCACAGCGCTCTTCGACGACGGCAGCCGGGCCCGGTTCGACGTCCTGGTCGGCGCCGACGGCGTCCACTCCACCGTGCGCCGGATCATCGATCCGGACGCGCCCGGGCCGAAGTGGACCGGGATGCTCGGCCTGGAAGGGGTGTCCTCATACGAGGTGCCCGAGGATCCGGGGACGATGGTCTTCGCCTTCGGCAGGCGCGGCTTCTACCTGTACTGGCGCAACGCGGCGGCCGGCAGCACCTGGGGCGTCAACCTGCCCTACCATCGCCCCCTGCCCCTCACCCAGGCCCGCGAGGTGCCGCGCGAGGAGTGGATGCGCATCCTGCGCGAGACGTACGGCGAGGACGTGCCCGGCGGTGACCTGCTCCGGCACACCCCGGTCACGTCGATGCAGGTGACGGGCGCGCTCTACATCATGCCCAGCGTCCCGCACTGGCACCGCGACCGGATGGTCCTGGTCGGCGACGCCGCCCACGCGCCGTCGAACAGCTCGGGACAGGGCGCGTCGCTCTCCATCGAGAGCGCCGTCGAGCTCGCCCGTTGCCTGCGGGACATCGAGGACGTACCGCAGGCGTTCGCCACGTACGAGCGGCTCCGCCGTGCCCGGGTGGAGAAGGTGGCGGCACGCGCCTCCAAGATCAATCACGCCAAGACACCGGGCCCGGTCGTGCAGAGGCTGATGCCGCTTCTCATGCCGCTGATGTTGAAGACGTTCATGAATCCGGACAAGACCGTGGGCCCGGAGCAGCGCTACCGCATCGACTGGGACGCGCCCGTCGGCACCCACGCGTAGGTCGGGAGCCGAACCACACAGGCCGGTTCCGCCGCGGCGGAACCGGCCTTCGGTTGGAAGGCGGTCGCTGCCGGATGTGACGAGGCGAACGGGCTCGGGGCAGGAGGAGGGCTATGAGCAGGCCGATCGCCGTCGTACCTGCCGCGACCAGGAAGGAGACGCGGAAGCCGTGCATGGTCGGGACCGCGACCCCGTTCACGTCGTTCGCGGTGTTGGCGATGACCATGCCGATGACGGCGCTGGAGGCCGAGGAGCCGATCGAGCGCATCAGGGTGTTGAGGCCGTTGGCCGCGCCCGTCTCCGAGGCGCGGACAGCGCCGACGATCAGAGCGGGCAGGGAGGAGTAGGCGAGGCCGATGCCCGGGCCCAGGATCACCGTGATGACGAGGCTCTGCCAGGGGGCGCTCATCAGGCCGAGGCCGGCCCCGTAGCCGATCGCGATGATCATCATGCCGAGGATCAGGGTGACCTTGGGGCTGTACTTCGCGGACAGCCGGGCGTAGAGGGGGGCCGTGAACATCATGGTCAGGCCGAGCGGTGCCACGAGCAGGCCGGCGACCACCATCGACTGGCCGAGGCCGTAGCCGGTGGCCTTCGGCAGCTGGAGCAGCTGGGGAAGGACCAGCGAGGCGGCCAGAAAGGAGATGCCGACCGTGATCGAGGCGAGGTTGGTGCAGAGAACCGCGGGGCGGGCCGTGGTGCGCAGGTCCACCAGCGGTGCCTTGAGACGTAGCTCCATCACGGCCCACAGGACGAGTACGACCGCCGCCGCGGCGAACAGCCCGAGGGTGGTCCCGGAGGTCCAGCCCCAGTCTCTGCCCTTGGTGATCGGCAGCAGGAAGAGGACCAGACCGGCGGACAGCCCGATCGCGCCCAGGACGTCGAAGGTGCCCTGCGCGCGGATTGGGGATTCGGGGACGACGAGGAGGGTGAGGGCGATGCAGAGGATGCCGAGGCCGGCGGCGCCGTAAAAGAGGGCGTGCCAGTCGGTGTGCTGGGCGACCAGGGCCGCGGCGGGCAGGGCGAGGCTGCCGCCGACGCCCATGGAGGAGCTCATGAGGGCCATCGCCGAGCCGAGCCTCTCGCGGGGGAGCGTGTCGCGCATCAGGCCGATGCCGAGGGGTATCGCGCTCATCGCGAAGCCCTGGAGGGCCCGGCCTGCGATCACCGTGAGCAGGTCGCTGGTGAGGGCGCTGACGAGTGCGCCGATGACCATCACCGCGAGGCTGAGGACCAGCATGCCGCGCTTGCCGTGGAGGTCGCCGAGACGGCCCATGATCGGTGTGGCGACGGCGCCGGAGAGCAGGGTCGAGGTGATGACCCAGGTCGCGTTGCTCGGTTCGGTGCCCAGCAGTTGCGGCAGGTCTTTGATCACCGGGACCGGCAGGGTCTGCATCACCGAGACCACGACGCCCGTGAAGGCGAGCACCGGGACGAGGGCCCCGCTCGCTCTTGCTGTGGGCTGGTCGGTCGACGTGTGCGTCATGAAGAAGGCCTCCAGACCGGGAGGTCGGGTGGTTCCGTGCGGGAGCTGGCTGGGCTGGGTGGCGATCCAGCGCATCGGTGTAGACGACCGTCGCCCCTCTGCGGCGGTGGTGTGGTGCTCGGTGATCCTGGTTTCGTCTGTCCCCGCGCGAACGAGGCCTGGGGGACGCCGGGCCAAAGGCTCACTCGGAGACCGACGCCGTCTTCTTCGGGTTCGCCGTCGCCCATGCGCCGAGGGCGAATCCATCGCCCTCCCGCCGGACTTCCACCGCGCCCGCACCACCGAAGTGCGCGGGGACGAGCAGTTCCCGTTCATCCGCCGCCCGCCCGAGAATCCGGCGGCGGCTGGCCACCGCTTGTTCCGGGGCCAGGCAGGCGTTGCTGTTGCAGCAGGGCTGGAGGATCTGCACCGGGCTGTGCAGCAGGTCTCCGACGAAAACCGCCCGGTCGCTCCCGGATGCGAGCCGCAGCACGGACGAGCCGGGGGTGTGGCCGGGCGCGGACTCCAGGGTGAGGTGTTCGTCGATGCGATGGAGGCCGTCCCACAGCACGGCCTGTCCGGCCTCGTGGATGGGCGCGATGCTGTCTTCGTAGATCAGGCGGTCGACCTTCTGCGCGCCGTTGCCGTACGCGTTGTCCGGACCGTAATGGAAGTCGTCCGCGGCGGGAATGAGGTATTGGGCGTTGGGAAACGCCGGTACCCACTGCCCGTCCGCGTCGACGGTGTTCCAGCCGACGTGATCGACGTGGAGATGGGTGTTGACGACGACGTCCACGTCTTGCGGGCGAACACCAGCCTCCGCCAGAAGGCCGGGGAGATCACTCTGAGACTGGTGGAAGGGCCCCATGCCCGGTCGCTCGCGTCCGTTGCCCGCACCGGTGTCGACCAGGACGGTCCGCCCACCGCTGCGCAGCACCCAGGTCTGCAGAGCAAGCACCGCACGGTCGCCGTCCGGCTCCCAGTGGTCCGGTGTCAGCCAGTCCTCGTTGTCCCTCCATACATCGGCGGCGACCGCCGGGAACATGCCCGAGGTGGGCAGGAACGGTTCATGCCATTCGACGACCCGGATGACCTCGACGTCCCCCAGCACCATGCTCTGCACACTCTCGTTCTCGTTCGTCATGCGCTCGACCTTAAGAGCACCGAACGATCTTTTCGATGCGCGTCGAGCTCAAAAAGATACGAATCCGTCTCACGCATGAGGCGGGAGATAACCTGGACGGGTGGATGTGGTGAGCGACGCGATCTCTGCCGCGCACCTCGGGCACCCCTGGTTCCACCGGGTGCGGACGAGTGGGAGCTGGTGCGCGCGGCTGGACCCGTACGAAGGCGCGGGCTTCTACGTCGTCTTGAAGGGAAGCAGTTGGCTGCTGACCGACGGCGGCGTACGGGTGACGCTGGGCGTGGGTGACGCGGTGCTGCTGCCTCATGGCACAGGGCATGTGATCGCCGATTCCCCCATCGACGCGGCGGTCGCGGAGGAGAAGGCGGTGCCGTTCGAGCAATGGCTCATGGAGGCAGGGCCGCGAGCCCGATCTGGTCGTGACGAGACGGAGCTGCTCTGCGGCAAGTACTGGCTCGACTGCAGCCGCATGCACCCGCTCATGGCAGAGTTGCCCGAGGTCGTCCACCTCCCCAGCCGAGTGGGCAGCCACCTCGAACTCCGTGCCGCGATCGATCTGCTCGCCGGTGAGTTGGACGAGGTGCGGCCCGGCTCCTGCGTGGCCCTCCCGAGCCTGCTCGATCTCCTCCTCGTCTACATGATTCGTTCCTGGATGACCGAGACCACCAGCGGAGCCTGGCCCACCGCACTGGGCGACCCGGTGACGGCCGCCGCCCTGCGGGCGATGCACTCGAAACCGGCCGCGCCGTGGAGCATCGACCGCCTGGCCGCGGAGGCGGGCGTCTCCCGTCCCACCCTGGCACGCCGGTTCACCACCCTGGTCGGCCGCCCTCCGATGGCTTACCTCACTTGGTGGCGCGTGATCCTTGCCGCCACCCTGCTCCGCGACACCCCCGAAACCCTGGCCACGATCGCCGGCCGAGTCGGCTACAGCAGCCCGTACGCACTCTCACACGCCTTCGAAAGGGAGTTCGGCACTACACCGGGGCGATATCGAGCGAAGGCCGCAGAGCGCTCCGCTCCCACCGCAAGCCCCCAACCGGCGTCAGAACAAACCGACGCCGGAAAGTCGGTCAGGCAGCGACTCCACAGTTATCGCGAAACGACACGGTAGTCACGCCGGAAACCTCCATCAACCAGCGCGAACCCCCGACGACCCAAGGACCGACGATCAAGAGCGCGGCCCGTTCCTGCCGTATTCCGTCCTGCCCAGTGGCGGCTGTGGCGGCTTCTACCTGCGGCGGCCTTGGCGGCCGAGGAGCCAGCCGATGACGGCGCTGCCGAGCGCCACCCCTGCGCCCGCGCCGAACGCCGCGAGCATCGTCCAGGCGGGCACGCCCTGGCGGGGCGCGGCCGGGGCCTCGCGGGTGAACACTCGCGGCGCGGTCTCCCCGGTCACGGCCGCCATCGCCGCACGGGCCGCCGCGTCGCCCGCCGCCGCCGTCGCGGCCTCGGAGACGGCGGCCTCCGGGGATCCGGCGGGGACGGCGGAGACGGACAGCAGGTGCCGCTCGACGGCGGAGAAGAACTCCCCCGCGGTCTTCTTGGCGACCGAGGCGAGCATCCGCTGCCCCACGCCGCCGATCATGCCGCCGACGACGGCCTCGGCGTCGTAGTCGATCCGGGTGCCGCCCCCGGCGTCGCTGAGCCGTACGGCCACGGTCGCCTCGACCGTGCCGGGGGCGCCCTGACCGCGCGCGCCGAGCGTGAACCGGTCCGGCTCCTCCTGGTCGCGCAGCGCCACCTCGCCCTGGTAGACGCCCTTGATCGAGGCGACGCCGGCGGTCACCGTCATCGCGTACACGTTCTCGCCGATCGTCTCCAGGCGCTCGCAGCCGGGAATCGTCCGCACCAGGACGCCGGGGTCCTGGAGGGCGTCCCAGACCCGCTTGCGCTCCGCCGCGACCAGCGCGCTGCCTGAGACCTTCATGGGCCACCTCCGATGCCGAGCACCCTAGAGAATCACCCGTACGCCGAGAACGGCAAGATCTGCCCCGGCACGGCGCCGCGGTCGTGCAGAGTTCACATGCCCCGGCGTAGGGCGCCCTATCGACGGCCATGCCATGGCGCCTCGCCGCCCGCCGTACTCCACCCCTCGCAGGCCGTACGCCCGCTTGCGCCGCGGGGCAGGGCTACATGAACACGCCGGGGCTGCACACGGACGAACAGGTGGCGGGGTGGCGTGAGGTGACCGGCGCCGTCCACGCCGCGGGCGGCAGGATCGTGGCCCAGATCATGCACGCCGGAGGGGTCGGCCACCCCGACAACACCGGCAGGCTGCCGGTCGCCCCCTCGGCCGTACGGGTCGGTGAGCAGATCTTCACGCCGACGGGCCCCCAGGACACGCCGGTCGCCGTGGAGCTGTCCACCGCCGAGGTGGAGGCGACGGTCCGCGACTTCGCCACCGCCGCGCGCCGCGCCGTGGAGGCCGGGTTCGACGGGGTCGAACTGCACGGGGCCAACGGCTACCTCATCCACCAGTTCCTGTCCCAGAACGCCAACCTGCGCGACGACCGGTACGGCGGATCGGTGGCCGGCCGGATCCGGTTCGCCGTGGAGACCGCCAGGGCCGTCGCGGAGGAGATCGGCCCCGACCGGGTCGGCATCCGGCTGTCCCCTCTCAACGGCGCCCAGGGACTGGTCGAGGAGGACGCGCACGAGCTCTACCCCGCGCTGGTGTCCGCGCTCGCCGACCTCGACCTGGTCTACCTGCACCTTGTGGCGACCGGCGGCGACGAGCTCAACGCGCGGATCCGCGACCTGTGGCCGAACGCGCTGATCGTCAACGACCCGGTTGCGACCGACCCCGCCTCCGCCGCGGAGAGACTGCTCGACTGGGGCGCCGACCTGGTCGCACTGGGCAGGGCCTTCCTGGCCAACCCCGACCTGCCGCTGCGCCTGCGCGTCGGCGCGCCGCTGAACGAGGCCGACCTGAGCACCGCGTTCGGCGGCGACCACCGCGGCTACACCGACTACCCCACGCTGGCACTCCACCCGGCCGCCGCGTAGGGGCGCCGTACACCCACCCATCGGCCCGGCCTTCGCGCCGTCAACCGCGCGGCGTACGGGCGAATCAGCCGCGCGGCGGACGCGGCACTTGTCATCGTTCGTCCATTCTTGATCCCGTGCCTCTCCCAGGAGGCGCTCCCGGCAGGACAGGACCCCTGTCCCTGGCGACCGGGACGGTCCGACCGCAATCGTCGGTACTGCAAGCAACGGGATCCGGCACCGCGAACCGGGGTCCGGGCGGCGCACCGCCCGGCTGTGACGAAGATCGCACCTCGCGGAGCCCTAATGCTCTACAGCTTGTAGTACTACTGGAAATAGAACTACGAGCTGTAGAGCTCCGGGCGTGAGGGAGACATGGACGCGCTTGACCTGGCACGGTGGCAGTTCGGGGTGACCACCGTGTACCACTTTCTCTTCGTACCCCTGACGATCGGGCTGGGCGTCTACGTCGCCGGGCTCCAGACCGCCTGGCACCTGACGGGCAAGGAGCACTACCTCAGGCTCACGAAGTTCTTCGGCAAGCTCTTCCTGATCAACTTCGCCATGGGCGTGGTCACCGGCATCGTCCAGGAGTTCCAGTTCGGGATGAACTGGAGCGAGTACTCGACCTTCGTCGGCGACGTGTTCGGCGCGCCGCTGGCGCTGGAGGCGCTGCTCGCGTTCTTCCTGGAGTCGACGTTCCTCGGCCTGTGGATCTTCGGCTGGGACCGGCTGCCCAAGCGGGTCCACCTCGCCTGCCTATGGGCGGCCGTCATCGGCTCCAACCTGTCCGCGTACTTCATCCTCGCGGCCAACGCCTGGATGAAGCACCCGGTCGGCTACGAGGTCGTGGACGGCAGGGCCAGGATGACCGACCTGTGGGCGGTGCTGACGAACTCGACGGCCCTCGCCCAGGTGCCGCACGTCGTCGCCGCCTCGTTCGTCGTGGCGGGCGGGTTCGTCATCGCCGTCGCGGGCTACCGCATCCTGCGCGAGCGTGGCCTCGGCCTGCGGCCGGGCCGCCCGGCCCGTACGGCCGCCGGGGACGCCACCACGCCGATGCGCCGCCTCCCGGACATGTGGCGGACCAGCCTGCGCGCCGCGCTCGTCATGACGGCGATCGCGGGGGCCGTCGTCGCCGGCAGCGGTGACCTGTCCGGCCAGTTGCTGCGCGAGCAGCAGCCGATGAAGCTCGCCGCGGCTGAGGGCCTGCGCCACGACACCGCCGGGGCGCCGTTCTCGATCGCGCCCGGCGTCGAGGTGCCCGGCCTGCTCAGCCTGCTCGCCGCGCACGACCCCGGCGCGACGGTCCAGGGCGTCGACGACATCCAGGCGCGGTACGAGAAGACCTTCGGGCCGGCCGACTACACCCCGAACCTGCCGGTCGTCTTCTGGTCGTTCCGCGT
Organism: Microbispora siamensis; assembly: GCF_016863095.1. Taxonomy (GTDB): domain Bacteria; phylum Actinomycetota; class Actinomycetes; order Streptosporangiales; family Streptosporangiaceae; genus Microbispora; species Microbispora siamensis. The sequence goes on from NZ_BOOF01000005.1 coordinate 66,702, forward strand.
GATGATCGGCTTCGGCATGGCCACGGTGGGCCTGTCCGTGCTCGGCCTGTGGCTGACCCGGCGGCCCAGGCGGCGGCACGGCGGCATGGCGAAGCCGGTGCCCGACTGGTTCGCCCGCCTGTGCGTGCTGGCGCTCCCGCTGCCCGCCATCGCGATCATCTCCGGCTGGCTGCTCAGCGAGATCGGCCGCCAGCCGTGGACCGTCCAGGGCGAGCTCATGACCGCCGCCAGCGTGTCGCCCGGCGTCTCGCTCGGCGAGGTGGCGATCACCCTGGCGATCTTCACGGTCCTGTACGGCCTGCTCGCGGTGGCCGAGGGCGTGCTGCTGGTGCGGCACGTCAAGGCGGGCCCGGAGCTGCCGCCGGTCGAGAGCGCGCCCGCCGGCGCCGTTCCCGCCCGCCCCGACGAGGCGCGGCTCACGCCGACGCTCATGTACTGAGGAGCCACGAGATGACGACCTTCTGGTTCATCGTGATCGCGTTCCTCTGGACGGGTTACTTCGTCCTTGAGGGGTTCGACTTCGGGGTGGGCGCACTGCTGCCGCTGCTGTCGCGGTCGGAGGCCGACCGCAAGCAGGTGCTTGGCACCATCGGGCCGGTCTGGGACGGCAACGAGGTGTGGCTGATCACCGCGATCGGGGCGATGTTCGCCGCCTTCCCGGCCTGGTACTCCGGCCTGCTGAGCGGCTTCTACCTGGCGGTCTTCCTCGTCATCGCCGGCCTGGTCGTACGCGGGGTGGGCCTGGAGTGGCGGGGCAAGGTCCACTCCCGGCGCGAGGTCGCGCTCTGCGACGCCGGGATCGTCACCGGCAGCGTGCTGCCCGCGTTCCTGTGGGGCGCGATCTTCGGCAACCTGCTGTTCGGCACGGCGCTGGCGACCGTGCTCGGCGGGGCCCTGTCGCTGTCGGTGGCCGTGCTGCACGGCGCGGTGTTCGTGGCGCTCAAGACGACCGGCGGGGTCCGGGCCCGCGCCCGCCGCGCCGCGCTGCTCGCGGCCGTCGGCGCGGTGCCGGTCGCGCTCGCCACGCTGCCGTCCGTGCCCGGCAAGGGGCCCATGTGGACGCTGGGCACGGCCCTGCTCGCCGCCGCGGCGCTGGCGGCCGGGGTGACGCTGGTCTGGGGCCGCCGCGAGGGCTGGGCCTTCACCGCGACCGCGACCGCGATCGCCGCGACGACCGCCACCGTCTTCGGCGTGCTGTGGACCGCTCCCCTGCCCGGTCTCACGCTGGCCGAGGCGGCCTCGGCGCCGTACACGCTGACCGTCCTCACCTGGATCGGCCTGATCGCCCTGCCGGGCGTCATCGCCTACCAGGCCTGGACCTACTGGGTCTTCCGCAAGCGCCTCACCGCCGGAGTCCACTGACTCAAGAAAGGCAGAAGGGGTAGAGTCCGAAGGTAGATAGGGCAGAAAGGGGTGGCCGTGAGCTTGAACATCAAGAATCCCGAAGCCGAGCGGCTGGCGGCCGAGATCGGGGCGCTGACTGGTGAGAGCAAGACCGCCGCCGTTGTTTCCGCCCTACGGGAGCGGCACGAGCGGCTGCTCGCGAAGCTCCAGCAGACCGAGGACGCCTCAATGGCAGAGGACATCCTCGCGCTTGCCGCGAAGATTCGCTCGCGAGTAGGTGAGCTGGAGCTGTCCAGCGACTTCCTCTACGACCCTGAGACCGGACTTCCGTCGTGATCATCGACACCAGCGCGATCGTCGCGATCCTCAACGGAGAGCCGGACGCCATCGACCTGGCCAGAGCCATCAGGGATGCGCCGACGCGACGGATCTCGGCGGGGACCTACGTCGAGTTGGCCGCGGTGGTCGAGCGTGCCCGTGACCCCGCCGCGTCACGGCTCCTGGACGACCTTCTCGCCCGGATGAGGGTGCAGATCATGCCGGTCACACCTGAGCAGGCTCGGACCGCGCGCCGGGCCTACTGGGACTACGGCAGGGGCAGCGGCCACAAAGCAGGACTGAACTTCGGCGACTGCTTCTCCTACGCGCTCGCGAGAGAGTGCCAGGAACCACTCCTGTTCAAGGGTGACGACTTCATTCACACGGACGTGACTCCGGCGCTCTGACCGTGCTCACCGTTCCAGGCGCAGGTGGTGGAGGTCGGAGGGGGAGATGGGCATCCGGGCGATCGTGATGCCCTCGGCGTCCTCGACCGCGGAGGCGATGACGGCCGAGACGGGGATGACCCCGGCCTCCCCCGCGCCCTTGATCCCGAGCGGGTTCAGCGGCGAGGGCGTCTCCAGGTGGGCCGTCTCGATGCGCGGCACCTCCGTGGCGTACGGCATCAGGAAGTCCATGAACGAGGCGTTCAGCAACTGGCCGTGCTCGTCGTAGACCATCTTCTCGTACAGCGCCCCGCCGACGCCCTGGGCGACCCCGCCGTGGATCTGGCCCTCGACGATCATCGGATTGATCAGCCTGCCGCAGTCGTGGACGACGGCGTAACGCAGGATCCTGATCTCCGCGGTGTCCGGGTCGGTCTCCACGATCGCCGCGTGCATGCCGGCCGCGAAGGTGGACCTGACCGGCGAGTAGTAGTCCCGGCCCTCCAGGCCCGGCTCCTCCCCCTCGGCCACCGGCGGCCGGTCGTCGGAGGCGGGCCCGGCGAACTGCGTGGCCCGCTTGGCCTCCTCGTCGAAGGCGTACCGCAGCGGGTTGGACAGCACGGCGACGGTCGCCAGCGGGATCGACGCCGACGGCACGCCGGCCACGTGGACCATCCCGTCGGTGATCTCCAGATCGCGTGGGTCGGCCTCCAGCGCCTCCGCCGCGATCCGCAGCGCTTTCTCCCTGACCTTCCGGCAGGCGAGCGCGATCGCGTTGCCGCTCATCACCGCCGCCCGTGAGGCGAAGGTGCCCACGGCGTACCCGAAGCGCCGGGTGTCGCCGGTGACGACCGACACCTTCTCGATCGGCACGCCGAGCTCGGTGGCCGCGATCTGCGCGAACACGGTCTCGTGTCCCTGCCCCTGGGAGGTCAGGCCGGTCGAGACGTGCACCCGCCCGTCGGAGGTGACCTGCACGTGCCCGCCCTCGTACGGGCCGACGCCGGTGCCCTCGACGTAACAGCCGACGCCGATGCCGACCCTGCGTCCTTCGGCCGCCGCGCGGGCCTTGATCTCGGGGAAGGAGTCCCAGCCGATCAGCTCCTTGAGCATGCGCAGCGCCTCGGGGTAGTCGCCGCTGTCGTAGATCAGCGGGCGCCCGTCCTGGAACGTCATGCCCTGGTCGTACGGGAACTCGTCCGGCTGGATGAAGTTGGCCGCGCGGACCTCCGTACGGTCCCTGCCGAGGTGGGCGGCGATGCGGTCCATCGTCCGCTCCATGCAGAACACGCCCTGCGGGCGGCCCGCGCCCCGATAGGGCGTGACCTGCACCGTGTTGGTGTAGATCGAGGAGAACTCGACCCGGTAGGCCCCCACCTTGTACGGCCCGAGCAGCTGCGTCGAGGTGATGATCGGCACGATGATCCCGTACGGCGTGTAGGCGCCGTGGTCGTGCAGGATCTCGACCTCCAGGCCGAGGACGCGCCCGTCGTCGTCGAACCCGACCCGCACGTGCTGGACCTGGCCGCGCTCGTGTGACGACGAGACGAAGTGCTCGCGCCGGTCCTCGGTCCACTTCACCTCGCGGTTCAGCAGCCGGGCCGCCCACGGCACCAGGATCTCCTCCGGCCACGGGTGGACGATCTTGACTCCGAACCCGCCGCCGACGTCCGGGGCGATGACCTCCACCTTGGGCAGCGGCAGCCCGAGCTTGGCCGCGATCGCCATCCGCACGCTCGTGGACGTCTGTGTGGAGGAGTAGACGCGCAGCGACCCGTCGTCGGCGTCCCAGCGGGCGTACACGCCCTTGCCCTCCAGGGGCGTGCACGCGCTGCGCTCGACGTCGAGGCGGAACTCCAGCGTGTGCGGGGCGGCCTCGATCGCCTCCCGCGCGGTCAGGCCGCCCGGTCCCGGCACCTCCTGCACGAGGTGCGCGCCGACGTTGCCCGGCACGTCCTCGTGCACCAGATGCACGCCGCGCACGGCCTCCTCGATGCCCACGACGGGCTTGAGGATCTCGTAGTCGACCCGGATCAGGGCGCAGGCGTCCTCGGCGAGGTAGCGGTCACGGGCGACGACCATCACGACCGGCTCACCGACGTGCCGGACGATCTCCCGGGCCAGCGGGTACGCCGTACGGCCGTGCGTGAGCGCGGGGTGCGGGATCAGCAGCGGCAGCGGCTCGGCCAGCGCGCCCGGCAGGTCCTCCCACGTGTAGATCGCGACCAGGCCCTCCACGTCGAGGGCGGCCGACACGTCGATGTCGAGGATCCGCGCGTGGGCGTGCGGCGACCTGACGAAGGCGGCGGCCAGCGCACCCGCGCCCAGGTCGTCGAGGTAGCGCCCCTGCCCGGTGATGAGCCGGGCGTCCTCGCGCCGCCGGACCGGCTCGCCGAACAGCTTGGTCGTCACCGGTCCTCCTCCGCCTGAAGCTCCGCCGCCCGGTGGACGGCCTTGAGGATGTTCTGGTAGCCGGTGCACCGGCACAGGTTGCCCGCGACGGCCTCCAGCGCCTCCTCCTCGGTCGGCGCGGGGTTGTCCCGCAGGAACGCGGTGACCGTGCACAGGAACCCCGGCGTGCAGAACCCGCACTGCAGGGCGTGGCACTCGGTGAAGGCCCGCTGGACCGGCGACAGCTCGCCGTCGCGCGCCAGCCCCTCCACCGTCGTGATCTCGTGGCCGTCCACCGTGACGGCGAGCGTCAGGCACGACCGCACCGGCTCGCCGTCCAGCAGCACCGTGCAGGCGCCGCAGACGCCGTGCTCGCAGCCCACGTGGGTGCCGGTGAGGCCGAGGTCGTGGCGCAGGCAGTCGGACAGCAGCCGCCGCCCGGGCACCGTCGCCTCCCGCACGACCCCGTTGACCGTCAGCGTCACGTGATGGCGTGTCTCGTTCACGATTCCTCCCCGCGGGCCGCGGAGGCGGCGTCCCGCAGCGCCCGAGCGGCGAGCACCCCGGTGAGGTGCCGCCGGTAGTCCGCCGTGGCGTGGATGTCGCCCTCCGGCTCGATCCGGTCCCGTACGGCTCCCGCCACGGCCGCCCAGTCGGCCGAGGCGGCCGGGCGCGGGCCGCACGCGGCGGTCACGTCCACGACCACCGGGACCGGTCCCACGCTCACGCAGGCCACGCGGGCGGCGGCGATCCGGAAGTCCTCGTCCAGCGTGACGGCGGCGGCCACCCCGGCCACCGCGTAGTCGCCGTGCCGCCGCGCCACCTCGTGGAAGGCCGTGCCCGACCGCCCGGGCAGCGCCGGGAAGAACGCCGACACGGCCAGTTCGCCGGGCCGCAGCGCCGACTCCATCGGGCCGGTGAAGAACTCCGCGGCCGGCACCTCCCGCTCCCCGCCCCGGCTCGCCAGCCGTACGGACCCGCCGAGCAGGGCGAGCACGGCGGGCATCTCGGCGGCGGGGTCGGCGTGGACGAGGCTGCCCACCACCGTGCCGCGGTTGCGGATCACGGGGTGGGCGACCAGCCGCAGCGCCTGCCGCAGCAGCGGCTGCGCGGCGGCGGCCTCCGGCGAGCGCTCCACGGCGGCGTGGCGGGCCAGGGCTCCGACGCGTACGCCGGACGGCCTGGCCTCGATCCCGTCCAGGCCGGGCACGCGGTTCACGTCAATGATGTGGGCGGGCGCGGCCAGCCGCATGTTGAGCAGCGGGATCAGGCTCTGGCCGCCGGCCAGCACCTTCCCGCCGGGCCCGGTCTCGGCGAGGACGTCGAGCGCCTCGCCGAGGGTGGCCGGGCCGTGGTAGCCGAACGGGGGCGGCTTCACCGCGTTCGCACCCGCGACGCGGGCCGTTCAGACGGCCGGGTCGCGTTCGAGCCCGATCTCCCCACCCGTGACCTCCTTCGCTCGTCTGCCCGCGATCGCGCGGAGCAGGTGATAGCCGGCGAGCACCACGATCGTGCCGAGCGCGATCCCGGCGAGCGAGAAGTCGCCGGTGATCTGGTGGGTGACCGGCCCGATCGCGAGGATGATCCCCGCGCCGATCGGAACCATGTTGACCGGGTCGGCGAAGTCCACCCGGTTCTCCACCCAGATCTTCGCGCCGAGCAGACCGATCATGCCGTAGAGGATGACCGTGACGCCGCCGAGCACGCCGCCAGGCGTGGCGGCGACCAGCGCGCCGAACTTGGGGGACAGGCCGAACAGGATCGCGATGACCGCGGCGACGTAGTAGGCGGCCGTCGAATAGACCCGGGTGGCCGCCATGACGCCGATGTTCTCGGCGTACGTCGTGGTGGGCGAGCCGCCGACGGCGGTCGCGACCGCGGTGCCGACGCCGTCGGCGATGATCGCCTTGCCCATTTGGGGGTCGACGTCGGCGCCGGTCATCTGGCCCACGGCCTTGACATGGCCGACGTTCTCCGCGATCAGGGCGATCACGGCGGGCAGCACCACCAGCACCGCCGAGACATGGAACGACGGGGGCATGTTGAAGTGGGGCAGGCCGAACAAGTCGGCGTCGGCGACGGCCTGGAAGCTCACCCGGGGATGGGTGTCGATCTTCCCGGTGCCCGCGTTGTAGGCGGTGATGTTCCCGAACACCTTGTCGGCGAGCCAGGAGACGACGAACCCGAAGATCAGTCCCAGCAGGACGCCGATCCGGCCGAGGAAGCCGCGGAACAGCACGATGAAGACGAACGTCGCGATCATGGTGATCAGCGCGATCCACGGGTCCTGCGGCCAGTAGACGTCCGCCACCACATATGCGAGGCCGAAACCGATCAGCATGACCACCGCGCCGGTCACGACCGGCGGGAAGATCCGGTGGATGATCTGCACGCCGAGCACGTGGATCGCCACGCCGCACAGGGCGAGCACCAGGCCGGCGACGAGGATCGCACCGGTGACGACCTTGTCGGCCGCCGGGGTGTCGCCGCCGAACGCGGCCCGCACGGCGACCACGCCGCCGACGAACGACGCGGAGGTGCCGAGGTAGCTGGGCACCTTCCCCTGGGTGATCAGTAGGAACAGGATCGTCGCGACGCCCGACATCATCACGGCGATGTTCGGATCCAGGCCCATCACGAGCGGGAACACGAAGGTCGCGCCGAACATGGCGATCACGTGCTGGGCGCCGATGCCGATGGTGCGCGGCCAGCTCAGCCTCTCGTTCGGTTTGACGACCTCCCCGGGGGCCAGCCCTCTCCCGTCGCCGTGCATCGTCCATCTGAAAGCCATGTACGCCCCTCTTGCTCACTGGGCCGTGGGCCGGTCGGCCACCCCGCAGGCGTCCCTCCGCGGCGCTTCTGGACCGTTTGGGGCACTTTAGGACTGGCGTGCGCGACAGACATGGGCATGATCTGCCAAACCGGCGAGCTCCTGGGCGTCATACCACACGGATCGTGTACCCCTCGCCGGTGACGACCTGGCCCGCCCGGATTTTGCAGGCCTTGCGCAACTCCACGCGTCCGTCGACGCGCACCCGGCCCTCCGCGATGAGGTGCTTGGCCGCGCCGCCGCTGTCGGTGATCTGGCAGAACTTGAGGAGATCGCAGAGCGGGATGTAGTCGCCGTCCAGCTCGAAGGTGATCGCTGGGGCCTTCGCGTCGTTCACGCCGCCAGCCTAGATGCCCCTCATGCGCAGGACGTGCAGAGCGAGGGTGAGGTTGAGCCGCAGGTGCGCGTCCTCGGTGAAGTTGCCCAGCATGCGCTCCAGCTTCCCGATCCGGTAGCGCAGGGTGTTGTAGTGGAAGTGCAGCCGGCGCGCGGTCTCGGCGACGTTGAGGTTGGTCTCCAGCAGCGCCTGCAGGGTCCGGCGCAGGTCGGCGTTCTCCGCGTCGTCGTCCCCGGCCAGCGGGCCCAGGGTCTCGCGGACGAAGGCGTGCAGCTCGTCGGTGTCGTTCACCAGCGAAAGCAGCCGGTAGACCCCCAGCTCGTCGAAGTGGGCGACCGCTCCCGCCCCGTGGAGCTGGCGGCCCACCCGGGCGGCCTTCAGCGCCTGGCCGTACGCGCCGGGCAGGGCGTCCACGCCGGAGGCGACCCGGCTGAGGCCGGTGGAGAACGTGCCGTCGGAGACGGCGGCGAGCGCGTCCCTGGCCACCTTGGCCGGGTCGGCCGCCGCCCCGACGATCGCCACGACCTCGTGGGAGAAGCCGGCGACCGCGCCGCGCGGGTCGTGCTTGCGCACCGACGCCTGCCACGCCGCCAGCATGCGGTCCTGGACCGGTCGTTCCTCGGCGTCCGGGTCGATCTCGGCGACCAGCACGCTCACCGGGCGCTCCAGGTCCCAGCCGAACGCCTGGGCGCGCTCGGCCACCCGCAGCCCGCCCCTGCCGGTGAGCACGTCGCGCAGGAAGTCGGCGCGGTATTTGCTCTCGACGGCGGTGACCGCCTCCTGCTTGGTGATCACCAGCGCGGCGACGGTCGCGGCGCGCTCCAGGATGCCGATGTCGCTGGGGGTCAGCGTGCCGTTGGCGCTGTAGGCGGCGATCCTCCCGTGGTGGTGCCCGCCCGCGACGATCGGCACCGCCGCGTAGTGCCCGTCGCCGGCCGCGGGCGTCGCCGCCGGCGTCCGCGCGAGGGCCGCGTTGATCTCCCGCAGCCGCGCCACCTGCGCGGACTCCCCGGCGGCCGCGAGGAGATGACCGGCGGCGTCGGTCGCCCCCACCGCCACCTGCAGCAGCCCGGCCACCTCCGCCGTGACCTCCCGCATCCCGCCCCCGGCCAGCACGATCTGCACGAGCGCCCGGTGCGCCTCCTCCGTACGGGCGAGGATCGCCGCCTGCCGGTTGAGGATGTCGGTGAGCACCTGGTTGAGGATGTCGTCGAAGCCCACGTCGTTGGGCAGCAGGATCAGCGGGAAGCCCAGCCGGTCGGCCTGCTCGACCATCTCCCCCGGGAGCTCGTCCAGGTAGCGGCCGAGCTTGATCGCCAGGGCGGCGAGGCCGCGCTCGTCCAGGTCGGCCACGAGCCGGTCGAGCGACTGCGGCGTGTTGCGCAGCGGGTAGCCCGTGGTGAGCAGCAGCTCGTGCGGCTTCACCCAGGCGAGGATGTCGGGCACCTCCATCACGTTGAGGCGCTGCACGATGCGGTCGAGGCCGCTCCGTCCGGCGATCAGGCGGGCGTCCGCCAGCGTCGAGACCCCGAGCAGCTCGCCCACCGACACGCCGTGGAGGATCGTTCCCGTGCTCGCAAGGCGCATGGCGGGCGGGGCCGGGTCGTTCTGCAAGGCCGTCTCCGAGAATGCCGTCACCGGGGGTCGCGACGTCCTCGGATTCATCGTCGCTCACTGCGTCGGGTTCGCTCCCGGGACGTCTCAGGCCGATTGTGCACGACCGCGGTCCTGTCAGGAAGAGCCAAGCATTCGGCCGACTGTTGGCATCTTTCTCCGTACGGAGGGGGGGAGACCGGGCCTTAGCGTCGGCAACGACTGGCTTCGGGAGGTCCGGTGAGTGTTGGCACGCGCCCGAGAGGGCGGCGGGCGACGACGCCCGCGTCCCGCCCCCCGGCGGCCCCCACCTACGTGAGCGGCGCCGCGAGCGTGGCCGTACGGCCCGCGCTCGAGGCGCCCCGCCGCCCGGCCAGGGTGCTCGCGGTCTTTCCCCTCGCGCTCTACCTGGAGATCAGGAGCGAGGCCGAACCGCACGTCGTCGCCGTGGTGACGGGCGAGGCCACCCGCCTGCCCAACGCCGTGGTTCTCCCCGAACGCCTCGGCGGAGTGTCCGCGGGCGACGACGCCTGGGTCGGCGAGGGCACCGTCGAGGTCGGCGGCGTGTCGATCTGCGTGCGCCGCTGGTGGGACCCCGCTCCCCCGCTCGGCCCCGCCGACCCCGCACGGCTCGCGCCCGCCCTCGGCCTGCTCGGCCGTGCCCGCGCGGCCTCGCCCCGGCGGCCGGGACTGGACCCGGACGGCGCCCCCGCGCTGCTCGAACGCGGCTGCCGGGCCGGTTCGCTGGTGGAGAGCATCACCGCGGCCGAGCGGCTGATCGGCCTCGGCCCGGGGCTGACGCCGAGCGGCGACGACATGCTCGCCGGCCTGCTGGTCGCGCTGCGGCACCTCGGCGCGGCGGCGGGGGTGCCGCGCGCCGTCTGGCTGGCCGACTGGCTCGCCGCTGCGGTCACCTACGACGCCCGCACCCGGACCACGCCCATCTCGGCCACCCTGCTGCACTGCGCCGCCAGGGGCGAGGCGAGCCCGGAGGTCACCGGGGTGCTGCGCGGCGTGGCCGGGCACCAGCCGCTGGAGCCCGCCGTGCACCGCCTGCTCCGCCTCGGCCACACCTCGGGCGCCGACCTGGCCTGGGGGGTGCAGATCGGCCTGTCCGCCGTCCTCGCCCATCGGGAGGGCCAGTGAACGACCCTGTGAACGACCTGGTCGAGGTGCGGCCCGGGGTCTACCGCGACTCCGTGACGCTGATGCGGGTGAGCCGGGCGCTGACCGACCGCCCCGGGGTGGCCGTCGCCGTCGTCGCGATGGCCACCGAGCTCAACCTGGGCCTCGCCCGCGATCTCGGCTTCGCGGTTCCGCCCGCGACGCCCGGCGACCTGCTGGTGGCGGTCCGGGCCGCCTCGCCGGCGGAGCTCGAGGACGCAGCCGCAGAACTGGAGCGTCAGCTCGCCGCACGGGCGCCGGCGAGCGGGACGCGGGGCGAGGCGCCGCCGCGCACGACCCGGTCGGCGGCGCGGGCCTTCGAGGCGAGCCTGGCGCTGGTGAGCGTGCCGGGCGAGCACGCCTTCGCCGAGGCGCTCGACGCCGTGGAGGCCGGGCTCTCGGTGATGATCTTCAGTGACAACATGCCGGTGGAGCAGGAGATCCTGCTCAAGGACCGGGCGCGGGCCAAGGGCGTGCTCGTGATGGGGCCCGACTGCGGCACCGCGGTCGTGGGCGGGGCCGGCCTGGGCTTCGCCAACGTGCTGCGCCCCGGGCCCGTCGGCGTCGTAGCCGCCTCGGGGACCGGCGCCCAGCAGGTGACGAGCCTGCTCGACCTCGCCGGCGTCGGCGTGTCCCACGTGCTCGGCGTGGGCGGCAGGGACCTGTCCGCGGAGGTGGGCGGGCGCTCGGCCGTGCAGGCGCTGCGCGCGCTCGACGAGGACCCCGCCACCGAGCTGATCGTGCTGGTCTCCAAGCCCCCCGCCCCCGAGGTGGCCCGTGCCGTACGGGACCTCGACCTGGCGACGCCGGTCGTCGCCGCGCTGCTCGGTCCGGGGCAGGACGACCTGACCACCGCCGCGGAGAAGGTGCTGCGGGCCCTCGGCCGCGACGTGCCCGAGTGGCCGTCCTGGCCCGCCCCCGCGAGTCGGCCGAACACGGCGGGTGCCCTGCGGGGGCTCTACGCCGGCGGCACGCTGTGCGCGGAGGCGGCCCTGCTCGCGGGCGCCGGCGACTTCACCGACTTCGGCGACGACTCCTACACCCGGGGCCGCGCCCATCCCATGATCGACCCGGCGCTGCGCCTGGAGGCGCTGCGTGGCGTCGCCTCAGGCGTCGTGCTGATGGACGTCGTGCTCGGGCACGGCGCCGACCCCGACCCGTCCTCCTGGCTCGCGCCCGCGATCTGCGACGCGGTGGACAGGGGCGTCCACGTGGTCGTGGCCGTCGTCGGCACCGACGGCGACCCGCAGGGGCTGCGCGCCCAGGCCGCCCGGCTGAACGAGGCCGGGGCGGCGGTCTTCACCTCCAACGCCGCGGCCGCCCGGCACGCCCGCCTCCTGGCGGGCGGGTGACGGGCGTGGCCGCGCCGACCCCGATCGGAGCCCGATGACCCTCTCCATGCTGTACGGCGAGCCGCGCGTCATCACCGTGGGCGCGCAGGTGCTGGGCGAGGCGCTGGACCGGCAGGCCGTGCCGCGGCGGGAGGTCGACTGGCGGCCGCCGCTGCCGGGCGCCTCCGGGGCCCTCGCGCGGGTGCTGGCCGACCCCCGGCGCGAGAGCGCCAACGCGACCGCCGTCGGGAGGATGCTGTCGGCCCGGCCCATGCTGACCGGCGTACGTCCGGCGCGCGAGGTCCTCGGCCTGAAAGCCGGGGAGTTCTTCCACGCCGGTCCGCCCATCACCTGGGAGCGGGCCTCCGGCCCGATGCGGGGGGCGCTCGTCGGGGCGATGCTGTTCGAGGGCCTGGCGGCCACCCCCGAGGAGGCGGAGGACCGCCTGGCCTCCGGCGCGGGGATCACGCTCGACTCCTGCCACCACCACCGCACGGTCGGCCCGATGGCGGGGGTGGTCAGCCCGTCCATGTGGATGCTGGAGGTCGCCGACGCCGAGCACGGCGGCACGGCCTACTGCTCGCTCAACGAGGGGCTGGGCAAGGTGCTGCGCTACGGCGCGTACGGGCCCGAGGTGATCGAGCGGCTGCGCTGGATGGGCGAGGTGCTCGGGCCGGCGCTGGCCGCGGCGCTGGAGCGGTGCGGCCCCCTCGACCTGCGCACGCTCATCGCCCAGGCGCTGCAGATGGGCGACGAGCTGCACAACCGCAACCGCGCCGCGACGTCCCTGCTGGTGCGCGAGATCGCGCCCGCGGTCGTAGAGGCGGCCCCGGACCACGCGGCCGAGGTGCTGCGATTCATCAATGGAAATGATCATTTTTTCCTGAACGCGGGAATGGCGGCGGCGAAAGTCAGCGCCGACGCGGCGCGCGGGGTGCCCGGATCGAGCCTGGTCGTGGCGATGGCGCGCAATGGAACCGATTTCGGAATACAGGTGTCGGGCCTCGGCGACCGGTGGTTCACCGGCCCCGCCGGCGTGCCCGACGGCCTGTACCTCGGCGGGTACGGCCCGGACGACGCCAACCCCGACATCGGCGACTCCACGATCACGGAGACGGCGGGCCTCGGCGGCTTCGCCATGGCGGCGGCCCCCGCGATCGTCCGGTTCGTCGGCGGCGAGGTGTCCGACGCGGTGGCGGCCACGACCTCGATGTACGAGATCACCATGGCCGAGCACCCGGCGTACCAGATCCCGGGGCTGGGCTTCCGCGGCACGCCGGCGGGCATCGACGTCGCGCTCGTGGCCAGGACCGGTCTGCTGCCCGTCGTGAACACCGGAATCGCGGGCAGGATGGCCGGAACCGGGCAGGTGGGAGCGGGTCTGGTCAGCCCGCCGGCCGGGGCCTTCACGGCCGCCCTCGACGCGCTCGCCGACGGATGAATTCCCTTTGACCGTCATCAGACCGTAATATCGTCGTCAACCTCAGATATCCGATGCAATTCGCACGGTCCGTTCGGGGGATCTTGCGGAGCGAGCGTGAATTGGGGACCTTATCTATGACGACCGATCGCCTGCTCGGTATGGTCCCCCCTATGCCAGAGGGTCAGGGACCTGTGGGCCGCGTCCCCGCGGGAGGCGCCCCCGAAGGGCAGGGACGTCTCGTCGGCCGGCGCTACCGGCTGCTGTCCCCGGTGGGCCGTGGCGGCATGGGGATGGTCTGGCACGCCCACGACGTGCTGCTTGACCGGGACGTCGCGGTCAAGGAACTGCTCCTGCCGTTCGGGCTCGACAACGCCGGCGCGCAGACCGCCCACCGGCGCATGCTGCGCGAGGCGCGCTCGGCCGCGCGGCTCAGCCACCCCGGCATCGTCACCGTCCACGACGTCGTCGAGGAGGACGGGCGGCCGTGGATCGTCATGGAGCTCGTCCGCGCCTGGTCTCTCGAGCAGGCCGTACGGCAGAGCGGGCCGCTGCCGGTCGTGCAGGCCGCCGAGATCGGCATCCGGGTGCTCGACGCGCTGCGGCACGCCCACGCCGCCGGCATCCTCCACCGGGACGTGAAGCCCGGCAACGTGCTGCTCACCGCCGACCGCGTGGTGCTCACCGACTTCGGCATCGCCGCCATCGAGGGCGACGTCACGATCACCCAGACCGGGCTGCTCATGGGCTCGCCCGCCTACATCCCGCCGGAGCGCCTGCAGGGCCGCCCGATCACCCACGCCGCCGACCTGTGGTCCTTCGGCGCGACGCTCTACGCCGCCGTGGAGGGCCGCCCGCCGTACGAGGGCCCCGACGCGGTCGCCGTGCTCGGCGCGGTGCTGACACAGGAGCCCAACCGGCCGCGCCGGGCGGGCGCGCTGCTGCCGGTCATCGAGGGCCTGCTCCGCAAGAACCCGGCCGACCGCCTCCCGGCCGCGCAGGTCGCGGAGATGCTGGAGCGGGTGCTGCACAGCCACGGCGCGGGGCTGCCGGGCCGCGCCGGGACGCCGACATCGGTGCCGACCCCGCAGGACTCCACGCCCGCGGGGCTGCTGCCGCCGCTCGACATCCCCTCGGGGCCGCTGCCCTCGCGCATCATCGAGACGCCCTCGGGTCCGGTCCGCGTGCCGCTCACGGCGGAGAGCCTGCCCGCGGGCGCGACCCCGCCCGGCGCCGCCGCTCCCCGTCCCGCGGAGCCCCGGGCCGGCGACCCGGCGTACGAGCCTCCGGGCGCGTTCGGGCCGGTGAACGCCTTCGGGCAGACCCCTTCCTTCGACACGGGCTTCGACCCGCTGTCGTCTCCCTCGGGGTCGACGCACGCGCCGGAGCGACCGAAGGAGGCCATGTGGCCGACGCCCACGCCGGGCGACATGCCCGGCGACCTGGGCGGGACGCCGCAGCCGCCGTACCGGCCCGGGCAGCACGCGGCACCCCAGCAGACGGGACCACAGCACGCGGCGCCCCTGCAGGCCGCCGCCATGGGGGCCACCGCGCAGACCGTGCCGCCGCAGACCATGTCCCCGCAGACCGTCTCACCGCAGGCCGGTGACTCCGGCCCGGTCGAGGACGCCACGGGCCCGCACCGGCCCGGGGTGGGGCGCAGGCGCAAGGAACGGGCCGACACGGCCCCCGACGGCGAGGGCCGGTCGAAGATCCTGCTCGCCGTCGCCGCCGTGGCCGTGGTCGCGGTGATCGTCGCGATTGTGCTGGTGCTGCTGCCGAGCGGCCCGGACGACGAGGCCGTGGTCTCCCGGCAGGACGGCGCGTCGGCCGCCACCCTCACGCCCACCGGCGCCGCCAGGCCGACCGCGCGCCCGCTGTCGGCCGTACGCGTGCCCGAGGGCTACCGCCTGCTGACCGAGGGCGGGGTGTCCTTGGCGGTGCCGAAGGACTGGACCGCCGCGGCCGACGGCGGGGTCGTCAGGCTCACGGGCCCGAAGGACAGCGGGCAGAGCATCACGATCAAGAGGATTCCCGACGGCAGCCTCGCGGCGCTGCGGTCCGCCGAGCAGAACCTGGACATCAAGGACTTCACCGACTACACGCAGGTCCAGCTTCGCCAGGTGGACTACCGCTACCCCGCGGCCGACTGGGAGTACACCTACACCAACACCAGCGAGGTCACCGTCCACGCGGTCATCCGCTACCTGGACACGGGCGGGCGCGCCTACGCGATCATGTTCGCCTCGCCCGACTTCGACTGGAACGAGTCCGCCGCACCGGTACGGCAGGCCCTCTGGAGCACCTTCCGCCCCGCCTGACGCCCGCGGGCGGGCCTGCCGGGTCACTTGGCGTCGGCGTAGCAGGTGACGGCCACCGCCTCCATCGGGAAGCGGACCGTGGTGTCGCCGAACAGCAGCCGGGTCGCCTCCTCCGCGGCGCGGCCGACGGCCTCGCGGACCTCGCCCGCCACGTCGAGCGGGCAGTGCACCATCACCTCGTCGTGCTGGAAGAACACCAGCCGGGCGGGGCCGGGCAGCAGCCCGCGCAGCACCGCGAGGAGCGTCAGCGCCCACTCGGCCGCCGTGGCCTGCACGACGAAGTTGCGGGTGAACCTCCCCCGGTCCCTGGCCGCCCTGGCGCCCTCGGGACCGGCCACCAAGCGCCGCCACCGCTCCGACGGGGGCGGGCACGTGCGGCCCAGCCACGAGCGGACCAGCCGCCCCTCCTCCCCCGCGCGGGCCGCGTCCTCCACGAACGCGTACGCCTTTGGGAACCGCTGCCGCATCACGGCCAGCAGCTTGGAGGCGTCGCCGCTGGTCCCGCCGTACATGGCGGACAGCATGGCGATCTTGGCCGACTCGCGGACCCCGCCGAACGCCTGGGCCAGCGCGGCGTACAGGTCGATCTCCCCGGCCGCCCGCGCGAGCCCCCGGTCACCGGACAGCGCGGCCAGCACCCGGGGTTCGAGCTGCGCGGCGTCGGCGACCACGAGCGTCCAGCCGTCGTCGGCCATCACGACCCTGCGCATGACCTTGGGGATCTGCAGCGCGCCGCCGCCGCTGGTGGCCCACCGGCCGCTCACCACCCCGCCCACGACGTACTCGGGCCGGAATCGGTCGCCGCTGACCCACTGCGCGGCCCAGGTCCAGCCGTGGAAGCTGTACAGACGGGCCAGTTCCTTGTACGCCAGCAGCGGCGCGACGGCCGGATGGTCGACCGTCTTCAGCACGTGGGAGCGGGTGGACGGGATCTCGATCCCCGCGGTCTTGAACGCCCGGACGATCTGCTGCGGGGAGTCGGGATTGACCAGGTGGCCGAAGGCGGCCGACACCTCGTCGGCAAGGGCCTGGAGCTTCGCGGGCCGCATGCCGTGGGCGGGGCGGGGCCCGAGCAGGTCGGTCAGCAGCGCGTCGTGGACGTCCTCGCGCCACGGCATGCCGTCGTGGGCCATCTCCGCGGCGATGAGCGCACCGGCCGACTCGGCGGCGACGAGCAGGCGGAACCGTCCGGGATCGGGCGTGCGCGCGACCCGGCGGCGCTGGTCCTCGAACACCTCGGCGACCATGTCGGCCTCGGGCACGCCGTGCCCCGGCGGCGCGGGGTCGAACAGGCTCGCCTGCGTGCCGCCCGCCTGATGCGCGTCAGAGGCCTCATGGGGATCGGCGGGCACCGGGAGGCCGTGCAGGCGCGCGTAGGCCGCCTGGACCTGTCTGGGCTCCCCGTAGCGCCCGTCCGACGCCAGCAGCAGGTTCTCGGTGAGCGCGACGTCGTGGCAGCGCGACAGCCGTACGCCTGCGGACAGGAGCGCCGGGTAGACGCGGCGCGCGTCGGCCCACACCCAGCGGGGCCGCTCGGCGGCCTCCAGCGCGCGCACGGCCGCCGCGAGATCGGAGACCCGGCTCGCCGGCCCGCCGAGGGGCTTGACGGTGCCGCCTCCCTCGGCGTCGGCCGCCACCACAACGTGCACCCCACCAGCGTGCCAGGCGGCGCCGACATTTCCCCAACCGCGCCCCGGCCGGTCAGAGCGGGATCTCGACCTCGTCCTCCAGTGGCGGCTCCTCCTCCTGGGGGAGGCAGCCCGTCGCGGCGAAGCAGCGCAGCCGGAGCGTGTCCCCGGTGACCGACAGGTGGAGGAAGCTCTTGAAGAAGGGCGGGGTGTCCCAGTCGGACAGTTCGGAGATGTACCGGTGGAAGACCCGCCCAACGGGAAGGCGGAACGGCATCGGCCAGCCGCCGAGCAGCCGGGCCGCCCACTTCACCCGCATTCCGATCGGCGCCCCCGGCGTGGGCCGGGGCGGGGTGTTGCCGATCTGCCGCGACATCAGGGCCAGCCCCTCCTCAGGGGTGATGTAGAGGCCGCGCAGCCGCAGCCTCCTGCTGTAGAGCAGGCTGTAGAACGACAGCGAGTCGCCGCGCAGCGGATAGCACTTGAAGTCGTCCTCGTGGACGCCGCCGGCGTCCACCCGGGGGATGGTGTGCGTGGCGTGCATGAACGCCCCGCCGCCTCCGGACACGACGTACTGGATGAGCCGCCCCTCCGCCCGGACCGGGTAGCGCTGGTAGTTGTGCACGTCGCCGCCGATGGCCGCGACGTAGTTGTGCGCGGGGTCGCGGACCACGTCGTCCACCGTGCCACCGCCCTCGATCTCGCACGGGTGGTAGGCGTTGTTGACGTAGATCGGCTTGCCGGTGATCAGGATCTTGGGCCGGGGGCCGGCGGAGACCCGGCGCAGCCACTCCCCCTGCTCGCGGTCGAGGGTGCCCTTGATCCCGGTGTCGATGCCGACGAGCAGCAGGCGGCCGGTGTCGATCACCCAGTACGGCCCCGGCAGCGCCGGGCCCGGGTTGGGCCGCATCTTCCTGGCCTCGGCGAGGGCGTCCTCGTCGATCGTCTCCGGCTTCTTCCACAGCAGCCCGCGCAGCCCGTCGGGCGACAGCCGGAAACCACGCTGTTCCGCCGACAGGGGGTGGGCGTCGCAGAAGACCCGCATGAAGCCGCCGAGCCCGTCGTACCAGTCGTGGTTGCCGGGCACGGCGAAGATCGGGGCCGGGTAGTCCTTGTAGGGCCGGAAGAACTTGTCGCCGTACTCGTTGCCCGACCCGGTCGGGTAGATCACGTCGCTCGCGATGACGGCGAACGCGGTGTCCGCGCCGAGCTTGAGCAGCCCGGGCACCACCGCGTACTGCGAGGCGTCGCCCTCGCCGGTGTCGCCGAGCACGAGGAACGAGAACTCCTCCCCCAGGTCGAGCCTGACGCGGAAGTCCGGGTCGGCGCCGCGGTCGCGCTGGGCCGCCACCCAGCGGCGGCGCACCTGCGGCGAGGGGTCGCCGAACAACTGGGCGAGGACCTCGTTGCGGGACCGCCACAGGGTCGCGGGGTTCAGCCAGGTGAAGGAGTTCCGGTTGGGCCGCAGCGCGTCGAACGTGCCGATCTGCGGGCAGTCCCAGCCCGCTCCGGCCTGCGAGACCCGTGACGAGACCTGCTTCCCCCGCGCGGCGGCCGCGCCCACATCGACCATGGGAACAATCTTGGCGTTTCTACGGGATCAGCACACCCGGGTTGAGGATCCCGGCGGGATCGAGCCGTTCCTTGATCCCCCGCAGGATCTCGCCGCCCAGGTCGCCGATCTCCGCGGCGTACGCCTCGCGGTGGTCGCGGCCGACGCCGTGGTGGTGCGAGATCGTGCCACCCGCCCGCACGATCGCCTCGTTCGCCGCGCGCTTGGCCGCCGCCCACTGCCCGAGCGGGTCGCCGGTCTGCGCGGTCACCACGGTGAAGTACAGCGAGGCCCCCGTGGCGTACACGTGGGAGATGTGGCACATGACCAGCGGTGAACCGAGCGCGCCGAGCAGGGCCAGCCGTACGGCGTCGTACAGGCGCGGCAGGTTCGACCAGAAGCACGCGGTCTCCAGCGTCTCCACCGTCGCCCCGGCGGCCAGCAGGGAGTCGCGCAGGTAGGGGGCGGAGAACCGGCCCTGCGCCCACTTCTCGCCCGGCTCCGGCCCGAGGTGCACGCCGCCCGCCTCGACCAGCACGGCGGCGGCCAGGTCCCGCCGGTGGGCCACGTCGCCCGGGGAGCCCTCGAAGCCCGCCACCAGCAGGCAGCCGGAGTCGCGCCCGGCCGCGCCGAGGTCGGTGGGCTTCGCGAGGCCGACCATGGTCTCGGTCTCGTCCGACAGCCTCAGCACCGTGGGCGGCGGGCCCTCTTGCTGCGCGAGCCGCCGCAGGGCGGCCGTGCCCTCGGCGAAGGTGGCGAACCGCCAGCCCTCATACGTCCTGACGGCCGGGGCCCGGCGGACGCGCAGCCGCAGCGAGGTGATCACCCCGAAGGCGCCCTCCGAGCCCAGGAACACCTGGCGCAGGTCGGGCCCGGCGGCCGACCTGGGCGCACGGCCGATCTCCAAGGTGCCCCGGGGCGTCGCCACGGTCATGCCGGCGACCATGTCGTCGAACCTGCCGTACCCGGCCGAGGCCTGTCCGCTGGACCGGGCCGCCGCGAACCCGCCCAGCGTCGCGTACTCGTACGACTGGGGGAAGTGCCCGAGCGTCAGACCGTGCGCGGCGAGGAGCTGCTCGGCCTGCGGCGCGCGCAGGCCCGGCTCCAGCTCGGCGACCATGGACACGGGGTCGACGGAGACGAGCCGGTTGAGCCGGGCCAGGTCGAGCGCGACCACGCCCGTGAAGCCCCCCTCGGAGCCACACCGCGCCGCCACGAGGCCGCCGACCACCGAGGTGCCCCCGCCGAACGGCACCACGGCCACCCGCCGCTCCGCGCACAGGCGCAGCACGGCGGCCACCTCGTCGTGCGAGCCGGGGAGCACGACGGCGTCGGGCGCGTCCGAGGCGTCCCCCGCGCGCATGAGCAGCAGGTCGGGGGTGGACTTGCCCCGGGTGTGGCGGATGCGGGCGTCGTCGTCGGCCCGCACGTGCTCGTCCCCCACGATCGCGGCCAGCTCGGCCAGGACGGGCGGCGGCAGCACCACCGGGGGCAGCCGCACCTCGCCGAACGTCGCCGCCGGTGTGGCGGGCGCCCGGACGCCGAGGAGTTCCGCCAGCAGGTCGCGCACCGGCGCGGGCAGCTCGGCGGCCTTGGCGGGATCGCCCCAGCCCGACCAGAGCATGGGTTCCGCCGGAGTGAGAGGGGTTTCCATAGCCGTCGCGCCTCCAGGTAGGTTACTCAAGAGTAATGCGGAAGTAGTGGAGGGGACATGAACTCCTCACTGAACGCGGCCAGGCGCCGGTGGGACCTCGACGAGGCGCGTACGGACGTCGTGGACGTGCTCGTGGTCGGCCTGGGGGCGACGGGGGCCGGAGCCGCGCTCGACGCCGCCTCACGCGGGCTGTCGGTGGCCGCCGTGGACGCCCACGACCTGGCGTTCGGCACCTCCCGGTGGAGCTCCAAGCTGATCCACGGCGGGCTGCGCTACCTCGCGAGCGGGCAGGTCGGCGTGGCGTGGGAGAGCGCGGTGGAGCGCGACGCCCTGCTGCGCTTCACGGCGCCCCATCTCGTCGCCGCCCATCCGTACCTGCTGCCGCTGACGCCGGACGTCCCCCGGGGGCAGGCCGCGACCCTCATGACCGGCTACCGCCTGGGCGACGCGCTGCGGGCCGCCGCGGGCACGCCGCGGCGCCTGCTGCCCGGCCCCTCCCGGCTCGCGGCGGACCGGGCGCTCGCGCTCGCCCCGTCGCTGCGCGCGGACGGCCTGCGCGGGGCGCTGCTGTCGTGGGACGGCCGGGTGGTGGACGACGCCCGCCTGGTCGTGGCGCTGGCGCGTACGGCCGCCGCCCACGGCGCCCGGATCCTCACCCGGTGCCGGGCGCTGGCGCTCGCCGGGGACGGCGCCCGGGTGCGCGACGAGCTGACCGGCGACGAGTTCGACATCCGGGCCCGTGCGGTGATCAACGCGACCGGCGTGTGGGCGGGAGAGCTGACGCCGTCGGTGGCGCTGCGTCCCTCGCGGGGCACGCACCTCGTCCTGCGCCCCGGCGCCCTCGGCGCGCTGCGCGCGGGGCTGCACGTGCCGATCCCCGGCGAGCGCGCCCGCTTCGCGCTGGTGCTCCCCCAGGCCGACGGGCGGGTCTACGCCGGGCTGACCGACGAGCCGCTCGACGGCCCGGTCCCGGACGTCCCCGAGGCTCCCGAGAGCGACGTCGCGTTCCTGCTCGAACTCGTCGGGACGGTGCTGGAGCGGCCGCTGTCCCGCGCGGACGTCGCCGGCGCCTTCGCCGGGCTGCGGCCCCTGGTCGGCACGGCGGACGCGGTCGGCACGGTCGGCGCACCGGCCTCCCCCGACGGCCGGACGGCCGACCTGTCCCGCCGCCACGCCGTGCTGCGCTCGCCGGACGGCGTCGTGACGGTCGTGGGCGGGAAGCTCACCACGTATCGGCGGATGGCCGAGGACGCCGTCGACGCCGCCTGCCCCCACGCCCGCCCGAGCCGTACGGCGCGGCTGCCCCTGGTCGGGGCCGGGCCGGTGCGGCCGGGCACGCCCGGGCGGCTGGCCCGCAGGTACGGCTCGGAGTCCTGGGCGGTGCGCGACCTGATGCGCCGGGATCCGGCCCTGGCCGAACCGGTGGCGCTGGGGATCACCCGGGCCGAACTGGTGTGGGCCGTGCGCCACGAGGGCGCCCTGGACGCCGGCGACCTGCTGGACCGGCGGACCAGGATCGGCCTGGTGCCCGAGGACCGGGCGGCGGCCCTCCCCGCCGCCGAGGCCGCCCTGGCCTACTCCTGACCCCGCCCGCCCTCTTCCGGATCCCGCCCGCCCTCGCCCGGAACGCATTCACGGGCAGTATGCGGAAATTTGCGGATTTAACGTCGATTTACGGCCCCGCCCCCGCGACCTCTGACTCAATTGGATAAGGTTAGTCTTACCTAAGAAACACGAGTGAAGGACGGGGACCGGATGGCCAACGGGTGCGAGCACCCCGCCGCCTGCCACACGGGCGAGGCGCCGATCCTGGCGAGCGCGACCAAGAAGGGCCGCTTCTGGCTGCTCATCGAGCACGCGGGGCCCTGGGCCGCGGAGCTGGAGGAGTGCCGGCTGCCCGACGACGTCCACCGGCTGATCTCCCGCGCCAGGGCTCTTGACATCCGGCCGCAACTGATCCGCCGGCCCGGCCGCCGCGAGGCCCTCACGGGCCCCCTGCACGTCTACGTGGCCGCGTCCGCGGTGGAGGATCCGTGGCTCGCCGAGGGCTTCGTGGAGCGCCCCGACGATCTTGACCTGGGCGCTCTCGTGCACGGAGTGGTTCCGGAGTCCTGCATACTGGTGAGCGAGCCGATGTACCTGGTCTGCACGCACGGCAGGCACAACGCGTGCTGTGCGCGTCTGGGACTCCCGCTGGCGCGGTCCCTCGACGAGAACCTGCCCGGCGAAGTGTGGGAAACCACACATGTCGGCGGCGATCGATACGCCGCCAACCTCGTATGCTTGCCACACGGGCTTTACTACGGCAGCATGTCTCAGGCTGCTGCGATCGCGGCGGCAAACGCGTACCGGCACGGCGAGGTCGTCCTCGACCGTTTCCGGGGACGCGCGGGTATCCCTGAGCCACTGCAGGCCGCCGAGCACTTCGTCCGGGCGCATACCGGCGAGCTCTCGGTCGGCGGGGTGGCCGTGGAATCCTCCCGGTCGGTTGACGACACCACGATCTGCGTCGTGCGGCGCACGACGGAGCGTGGGACGTCGCGGTTTCGGGTCGTGGTCGAACCCACGGTGTTCACGGCACCGTGCGGGATGACCTGCGCCGACGGAATCCCGACCTACAGGTTGGCCGAGCTGAGCGAGCTCACGCCGGTATTGACCTGAGGGCTCCTCCCCGGAGCCGGGAACACCACGGCCTATCCCGGCGTTGGCACAAGGGACGCCACAAGCGTCCAATGCGGCACAAACACTGAAATACCTCTCACCAAAGGTGGTTTCTCATGTCTCAGGTACGTCGGCAGCTCGCCCGCCCGCGCCCCAGCTGGGGTTGGCAGGATGATGCCGCGTGCCGGGGAGAGGACCTGGTGCTGTTCTTCGGTCCTGACGGCGAGCGTCAGCCCGAGCGCGACATCCGGGAGCGCAAGGCCAAGGCCATCTGCGCTCAGTGTCCTGTGCGAGCGGAGTGCCTCGACTACGCGCTCTCCCGTCCGGAGAAGTACGGCACGTGGGGCGGCCTCAACGAGGACGAGCGCGCGTCCGAGCGTCGCCGTCGCATGCGCCGCGCCGCCAGCGCCGGCATCAGCGCCGTCGCCTGAGCGTTTCCCCCTTCCCCGACACGCGTCACCGCTGGGCGCTTCGCGTCCCGTCCCCCGATCCGGGCGACGGCGCACGCGGAGCGCCCTTCAGGTGTCATCCGTCCCTCCACATCCCGCCCCGGCCAGCAGGCCCAGCACGTCGTCATCGGTGAGCTGGTCGAACCGCCGATACCACTGGCCCACCGCGCGGAAGTTCTCCGGCGTGGCCGGCACCACGACCTCGTCCGCCTCGCCCCGCATCGCCTCCACCGTCTCCGGAGCGGCGACCGGCACCGCCAGCGTCACCCGGCCCCGTCCCGCCTGGATCGTCCGTACGGCCCGCAGCGCCGCGCGCGCCGTCCCTCCGGTCGCCAGGCCGTCGTCCACCACGATCACGTCGCGGCCGCGCAGCTCCGGCAGCGGCCGATCCCCCCGGTAGACCCGCACCCGCCTGGCCAGCTCACGCCGCTCGCTGCCGGTCACCTCCGCCACGTCCTCCGGCTCCAGGCCGAGCCGGTCGAGCATCTCGGAGTCGAACACGGGCCGCCCGCCCTCCGCGATCGCGCCGACCCCGAGCTCGGGCCGGGCCGGATGCCCGATCTTCCGGGTCACCAGCACGTCGAGCGGGGCGCGCAGCCGCTCCGCGATCGGCGCGGCCACCGCCACGCCGCCGCGCGGCAGGGCGAGCACCACCGGATCCCGCGGGCTCATGTCCCACAGGACCTCGGCGAGCAGCGCCCCCGCCTCGGCGCGGTCGGCGTACGGCAGCCGCACCCGCATCGTCTTCACGCCCCGGTCATACCCGCCCGGGACGGGAGGCACCCGGCGCTACGGGCGGCTCATGCCCCTCATCTGCTTGTGGATCGTCTTCCACTTGCGGGTCTCCTCGGCACGCAGCCTGGCGTCGGTGCGGCGGGCCATCCAGGCGGCCTCGCGCTGGAGCCTGTTCCAGCTCTCCAGCCGCCGCTCCGGCAGCTCGCCCGACTCGACCGCCGCCAGCACCGCGCAGCCCGGCTCCTCCCGGTGCCGGCAGTCGGAGAACCGGCAGCTCCCGGCCAGCTCCTCGATGTCGGAGAAGACCAGGTCCACGCCCTCGCTCATCTCGTACAGGCCCACCCGGCGGATGCCGGGAGTGTCGATGACGAGCCCGCCACCGGGCAGCGGGATGAGCTGCCGGTGGACGGTGGTGTGCCTGCCCCGCCCGTCGGCGGCCCTGACCTGCTGGGTCTCCATGACCTCCGCGCCGGCGAGGGCGTTGACGAGCGTGGACTTGCCCGCGCCCGACGGGCCGAGGACCACCGCGGTCCCGGAGGGGCCGAGATGGGCGCGCACCAGGTCGACGCCGTCGCCGGTGAGCGAGCAGACCGGGTGGACGTCGACGCCCGGCGCCGCCGCCGCGACGTCGGCGAGGAGATCGTCCAGCCCCTGATCGAAGAGGTCGGCCTTGGTGACGAGCACGACCGGCCGGGCGCCGCTCTCCCAGGCGAGCGCCACGAGGCGCTCGATCCTGCCGAGATCGGCGAAATCCGTGGCGTGCATGGACGGCTCGGCCACGAAGACCACGTCGACGTTGGCGGCCAGGACCTGGCCCTGGCCGTCGCCCGACAGCCCTCCGCGCGAGTCGCGGCTCACCCCGCCCCGGACGAAGGCCGTACGGCGGGGCAGCACCTCGGCCAGCTCGTAGCGGCCCTCACTGAGCCGGGTGAGCGCGACCCAGTCGCCCACGCACGGAAGCGCGAGCGGGTCGGCCGCCGCGGCCCTGCGTACGCGGGCGCCGAACCGCGCCTGGTGGGTTCCGTCGGCGGCGATGACCTCGGCGGCGCCCCGGTCGACCCGCGCCACACGCGCGGGAACGGCGCCGTCGGGCAGGTCGGGGAGCTGCTCCGCGAGCCCGTCGTGCCAGCCGAGAAGAGAAAGATCGTTGAACACTGCTGGTGAACACCCTTCGGAAACCGGGTGTCCCAGCGAGAGAGACTAGGCGGACACCCGGGAGTTGACGGACGGCATGGTCGTCAGAAAGACCCGCATAGTCCTCACCTCCCTGTCCTGGCCGCCCGGTGGCGGCGACGGGAGAACGCTAGCAGCACCCCCGCGGCCCCGCGCAACCGAATAAATCCACCCTCGTCCACGCCGTGCGGAATCACAGGTGACACGACGACGGCTCCCCGCGACTCGTGAGGCCGCGGGGAGCCGTCGCTCGTCGCTTCCGGAATCAGGACAGGCCGGGCGCGGGGAACCGGCTCGTCAACTCGGTGACCTCGCCGTGCACCCGGGTGATCACGTCCTCCGCGTCGCCCTTGGCCACGGCGGTGACGACCTCGTCCATCCACGCGGCGATCTGGCGCATCTCGGCCTCGCCCATCCCGCGCGAGGTGACCGACGGCGTGCCGATGCGGATGCCCGACGGGTCGAACGGCTTGCGCGGGTCGAAGGGCACGGTGTTGTAGTTGGTCTCCAGGCCCGCCCGGTCGAGGGCCTGCGCCGCCGGCTTGCCCCCGACGCCCTTGGACGTGAGGTCCATCAGGATCAGGTGGTTGTCGGTGCCGCCGGAGACCAGGTCGAACCCGCGGGCGAGCAGCTCGTCGGCGAGCGCCTGGGCGTTCTTCACGATCTGCGCGGCGTAGGTCCTGAACTCCGGCTGGGCGGCCTCGTGCAGGGCGACGGCGATGGCGGCGGTGGTGTGGTTGTGCGGGCCGCCCTGCAGTCCGGGGAACACGGCCTTGTCGAGCGCCTTGCCGACCTCTTCGGAGTTCGCCATGAGCATCGCGCCGCGCGGGCCGCGCAGGGTCTTGTGGGTGGTCGTGGAGATCACGTCCGCGTGCCCGACCGGCGAGGGGTGGGCGCCACCGGCGACGAGGCCCGCGATGTGGGCGATGTCGGCCGCCAGCACCGCGCCGACCTCCCTGGCGATCTCGGCGAAGGCCGGGAAGTCGATCGTGCGCGGGATCGCGGTGCCGCCGCAGAAGATCAGCTTGGGCCGGTGCTCCAACGCCAGCGTGCGCACCTCGTCCATGTCGATGCGGCCGGTGTCGCGGCGCACGCCGTACCGGACCGAGTTGAACCACTTGCCGGTGGCGGACACCGACCAGCCGTGGGTGAGGTGGCCGCCGAACGGCAGGCCCATGCCGAGCACGGTGTCGCCGGGGTTCAGGAACGCCAGGTAGATCGCAAGGTTGGCGGGCGAGCCGGAGTAGGGCTGGACGTTGGCGTGGCTCACGCCGAAGACCGACTTGGCCCGCTCGATCGCCAGCGTCTCGATCTTGTCGATGACCTGCTGGCCCTCGTAGTAGCGCTTGCCCGGGTAGCCCTCGGAGTACTTGTTGGTGAGAACGGTCCCGGTCGCCTCCAGGACGGCCCTGGACACGTAGTTCTCGGACGCGATCAGCTTGACGGTGTCGGCCTGCCGCCGCTCCTCCGCCCTGATCAGTTCGGCGATCTCGGGATCGACGGCGTTCAGCGAGTTCTCAGCCATGGCGCCTTCCTTCTCCACGTCGACGGCGGCGGCGACCCAGGCGCACGGCCTCCGCGAATTCGCTCCCCGGTGGTGCCCCACCTAGTGACGCGCCACAGGAGCACGTCAGCGCCAGTCGCGACGTCCCCACTTTATCGGAGCGGGACGACCCCCTCATTCCGGCGAGACGGGCAGCCCGGCGAAGAGCCCGAACCCGGGAGCGTCGAAACCGATCTCCTCCAGGCCCTCCGGCACATTCGTGTACGTCGCGTAGAGAGGAAGCACGTCACCCGGGTGGAAGAACTGGGTGGGGAGCGCGCTGCACAGGCAGCCGCCGTCCTTGCTCGCGGGCATGAACTTGGATCCGCTCGGCGGATCCACGAGGGCGGCGCCCGACATCTCAGCGCCGAACAGATCCCTCGGCCACCACCGGTTCCCATCCTTAAGGGTGACCGTCAGCTGCACGCTCACGGAGGTCCCCCGCCGCCGCACCGCGTCGATGGCCACGTGGAGCGAGGAACCGTTGAACGTGACGTCCCGGGTCGCCAGCGGGCCCTTCTGCGGTGTCGACCCGCCAAAGGGGCGCAGCGCCAGGACCAGGACCGCGGCGGCCACTACGAGCGCCCCACCCGCCGCCGCGACCGGCACCCACCGGCGGCCACGGCGCCCGCCCGTTCGGCCCGCCCCGGCCTCGTCCGGTGCCGCCCCGCCCGATCCGTCCGCGCCGTCCGGCGCCGTGCCCGCGCGGCGGGTCGGCTCGGCGGAGGTCGCCCAGATGTCGCTGACGATCCTCGTGGCGGCCTCGACCGCCACCTCCTCCCGGCCGAGCAGCCGGTCGAGGAGCCGCTGGGCGCTCGGCCGCCGGGCCGGGTCCTTGTCCAGCGCCTGCTCGACCAGGGCCCGCAGGCGCTCGTCCATCCCCGTCAGGTACGGCACGTGGTGGGCGACCCGGTAGAGGACCTCCGGGGCCGGGCCACTGCCGAACGGCGGCCTGCCGGTGGCGGCGTACGCGACCACGCAGCCCCAGGCGAAGACGTCGGCCGCGGAGGTCACCGGCTCCCCCCGCGCCTGCTCGGGCGACATGTAACTGGGCGTCCCGATCACGGTGCCGGTCCGCTCCGCGAGCGTGTCGGCGAGGTGGGCCACGCCGAAGTCGATCACTCGAGGGCCGAGGGGCGAGAGCAGGATGTTGGACGGCTTGAGGTCGCGGTGCACGATCCCCGCCTCGTGGATGGCCGCGAGGGCCGTCGCGACGCCGACGGCGAGCGCGTCGAGGTTCGAGCCGGACAGCGGGCCCTGCGCGTCGATCACCGACGACAGGTCGGGACCGTCGACGTACTCGGTGACGAGATAGTGCCGGTCGCCGTCCCGCCCGGCGTCGAGGAGCGGCGCGGTGCAGAACCTGGCGACGCGCTTGGCGGCCTCCGCCTCCTTGCGGAACCGGGCCCGGAACTCCTCCTGGGCGGCCAGCTCCGGCCGCATGACCTTGAGCGCCACCTGGCGGCCGGCCGGATCGCGGGCAAGATAGACGATGCCCATCCCGCCCTCCCCCAGGCGGCGTACGGGGACGTAGGGACCGATCGTGCGCCGGTGGGTCGTGGTGGGGTCACCGGTGGAAGGCTGTGCGTCCATCGACGCCATCCTTCCACCGCTATCAGGATGGATCAGTCCTTACCGGACTTGCGGTGATGGTGCTCGTGCCGGGTGGCGCCGCCCAGCGGCCACAGCCGGTCCACCTCCGCGTTCAGCGTCGCCCCGATGAGCACGGCCAGCGCGGTGATGTAGAGCCACAGCAGCACGGCGATCGGCGCCGCGAGCGAGCCGTAGATCGACAGCGGGGTGAACCAGGCCGCCAGCACCTCGCGCAGGAACGCGGCGCACACGATCCAGATCACCAGCGCCAGCACGGCCCCCGGAACCTCGCGCCACCAGCGCGTGCGATGCGGCACGCTCACGTGGTAGAGCAGCGTGAGCATCAGCACCGAGCCGATCACGAGCACGGGCCAGTAGAGGATCGTCACGAGCACGGCGTACCTGGGCAGGGCGGTGGACATCAGGGTGGGCCCGATGACCAGGATCGGCATGACGACCAGCCCGATCAGCAGCGCGGCGAGGTACAGGCCGAACGACAGGACCCGGGTGCGGATGATCCCCCGGGTCTCCCCCAGGCCGTACGCGATGGATATCAGGTCCACGTAGACGAACAGGGCCCGCGAGCCCGACCACAGCGACAGCAGGAAGCCGACGGAGATCAGCGAGACCTGGCCGCCGCTCAGCACGTCGGCGAGCAGCGGCTTGACGACCCGCTGGACGGTGTTGTCGGTGAACAGCAACTCGGACTGGTTCACGACCCAGCGCCTGATCTCGCCGATGGCGGCCGGGCCGAGCAGCCCGCTCAGGTGGCCCATGACGCCGAGCAGCCCGAGCACGAACGGCGGCAGCGACAGCAGCGCGAAGAACGCCGCCTCGCCCGCGAGGCCGGTCACCCGGTAGTTGACGCCCGCCATCGTGGTCGCCTTGACCAGGGCCCAGACGTTCGTCTCGCGCAGCCAGGTGACGCGCGCGCGGGCCAGCGCCATACCCTTGCGCGTGAGGCGCCGCGGCCTGCGCGACGGCGCGTCCGTGGAGGTCATGGCACCCAACCGGTCATGAGAACTGCGCTCTACCCGCTGCCGCGGCGGTTAGTACGTGACCTGCGGGCGGATTGTTCGCCGCCAAGGATAGGGGTCCCGGCGTCCTGCTCGCGAGAACCCCTCACGATCCGTTGCACGTGTACCCGTGTCATCTGTCCGTGACAGAGGGTTAACAATGGAGGCATGATCTGCCCAGCGTGCAGGGAGCACAGGCACGAGGAGTGCCGCGGCGGATCCTGGTGCGACTGCCAGCATCAGGATCCGTCCGAGAGGGAGCACGAGGCCGAGCCGCCGGAGAACTGGGTCCGCAAGGGCTGACGACCCCGCGTCACATTGCCGTCACAATCCCGCATCCTGGACACGAACTTGGACATCCAGGATCTCAGAGGTATCGTTTGGGACATGCCAGCGGACCCGTTGCTCGTCGTGCGACGCCACGTCGATCTCCTGCGTGTCCGTAGCGCGATCTGTATCGACGCCGGCTGACCGTCGCCCTCCGCTGATCCATCCCGGGCGTTCGGCCAGGCGTCTTTTTCGTATGCCCTCACACTCGACGGCGAGGTGAGAGGCCGCCTGCGCCGACGTCCGCCGAAACCCGATCTCAGACCGAGCCTCGGAGAAGGACGTGTGCCCATGAGCACCCCGGCCCGCCCGGCGAACCGCCACCACAAGCGCCCGCGCGGCGAAGGTCAGTGGGCTCTCGGTTACCGTGAGCCGCTGAACAAGAACGAGGAGAACAAGAAGGCCGACGACGGGCTGAACGTCCGCCAGCGGATCATCGACATCTACTCCAAGCGCGGCTTCGACTCGATCGACCCCGCCGACCTGCGCGGCCGTTTCCGCTGGTTCGGCCTGTACACCCAGCGCAAGCCCGGCATTGACGGCGGCAAGACCGCGATCCTGGAGCCCGAGGAGCTGGACGACCGCTACTTCATGCTGCGCGTCCGCATCGACGGCGGCCGGCTCAGCCTTGAGCAGCTCCGGGTGATCGCCGACATCTCCAACGAGTACGCCAGGGGCACCGCCGACGTCACCGACCGCCAGAACATCCAGCTCCACTGGATCGCGATCGAGTCCGTCCCGGACATCTGGCGGCGGCTGGAGGCGGTCGGCCTGTCGACCACCGAGGCGTGCGGCGACACCCCTCGTGTCATTCTCGGCTGCCCTCTGGCCGGGATCGACGCCGACGAGGTGATCGACGGCACGGAACAGATCCGCGAGATCTACGACCGGTACATCGGGGACAAGGCGTTCTCGAACCTGCCGCGCAAGTTCAAGACCGCGGTCAGCGGCTGCCCGGCCCACTGCACGGTCCATGAGATCAACGACGTCGCGTTCGTCGGCGTGGTGAACGAGCAGGGCGAGCGCGGCTTCGACGTCTGGGTGGGCGGCGGCCTGTCGACCAACCCGATGTTCGCCAAGCGGCTCGGCGCGTTCGTCCGGCCCGAGCAGGTCCACGAGGTGTGGGCCGGGGTGGCGGGGATCTTCCGCGACTACGGCTACCGCCGCCTGCGGCACCGGGCGCGGATCAAGTTCCTTGTCAACGACTGGGGCGCGGAGAAGTTCCGCCAGGTCCTCGAGACCGAGTACCTCAAGTACGCCCTGCCGGACGGCCCGGCCCCGCAGACGCCGCGCAGCGGCCGACGCGACCACGTGGGCGTCCACCCGCAGCGGGACGGCAACTTCTACGTCGGCTTCGCCCCCCGGGTGGGCCGGCTGGACGGCGACACCCTGTACCGCATCGCCGACATCGCCGAGCGGCACGGGTCCGCCCGGGTCCACACGACGGTCGAGCAGAAGATGGTCATCCTCGACGTCGCCCCGGACAAGGTGGAGTCGATCGTGTCGGAGCTTGAGGCGGCCGACCTGCGGGTCAACCCGTCCACCTTCCGCCGTCAGACGATGGCCTGCACCGGCATCGAGTACTGCAAGCTCGCGATCGTCGAGACCAAGGCGACCGCGTCGGCACTGATCGACGAGCTGGAGCGGCGCCTGCCGGACTTCGCCGAGCCGCTGACCATCAACGTCAACGGCTGCCCCAACTCCTGCGCCCGCATCCAGGTCGCCGACATCGGCCTGAAGGGCCAGCTCGTGGTCAACGACAAGGGCGAGCAGGTCGAGGGCTACCAGGTCCACCTGGGCGGCTCGGTCGGGCTCAACCCGAGCTTCGGCCGGAAGGTCCGCGGGCTCAAGGCCACAGCCGAGGAGCTGCCCGACTACGTGGAGCGGGTCGTGCGCAACTTCGAGAAGCAGAAGAACGACGGCGAGACCTTCGCCGAGTGGGTCCAGCGCGCCGACGAGGCCGACCTGAAATGAGCACCGAGGGCGCGGTGGCGTCTGGACTGAGGAGCGCGCGGGAGCGAAGCGACCAGAGCGCGACGAGGGAAGCGCCACCGCAAAAGCGCCCGAGGCCAGCGAGCGGAGCGAGCGAATGAGTACCGAGAGGGCCGCGCCGTTCTACTGCCCGTACTGCGGCGAGGAGGACCTGGAGCCCTACGTGACCGAGGAGGAGAGCCACGGATGGTACTGCAGGTCCTGTGCCCGTGCCTTCCGGGTGAAATTCCTCGGCCTCGGCGTGCGTTCGTGATCCCCGAAGGCTTTTCATCCAATCATCCGATGAACCAATGAACGACGTGTGAGGAGTAGCGATGTCGGTGGCGGAGATAGAGGCAGGGCTGGAGCGACAGCGGGTGACGCTGGACCTTCAGGGCATTGTGGAGTCCGCGGCGCGCTTCCTTGAGGACGCGCCCGCCCGGGAGATCATCCGGTGGGCCGCGGCCACCTTCGGCGACCGTCTCTGTCTCACCTCGTCGATGAGCGACGCCCTGCTGATCGACCTGGTCAGCAGGGTCAAGCCCGGCGTCGACGTGCTGTTCATCGACACCGGCTACCACTTCGCCGAGACCATCGGCACGCGGGACGCGGTCGAGGCGGTCTACCAGGTCAACGTGATCAACGTGAAGCCGTCAAGGACCGTCGAGGAGCAGGACCGCGACCTGGGGCCGCGCCTGTACGGGCGCAACCCCGACCTGTGCTGCTACCTGCGCAAGGTCGAGCCGCTGAACCGGGCGCTCGAGCCGTACCTCGCCTGGGTGTCGGGCATCCGCCGCGACGAGTCGCCCACCAGGGCGAACACCAAGGTCGTGGAGTGGGACGCCAAGCGGCAGATGGTGAAGATCAACCCCATCGCCCGGTGGACCCAGGAGGACGTCGACAACTACATCGCCGACAACGGCGTCCTGATCAACCCGCTGCACTACGACGACTACCCCTCGATCGGCTGCGCTCCCTGCACCCGCCGGGTGGCGCCGGGCGAGGACCCGCGCAGCGGCCGCTGGTCCGGCCTCGGCAAGATCGAGTGCGGCATCCACCTGTGACGACCGTCCCGCACGCAGGCGCGCCGCTGATCGCGGTGGCGCACGGGTCCCGCGACCCGCGCGCCGCCGCGACCGTGGAGGCGCTGCTCGACGGCGTACGGCGGGCACGGCCCGGCCTGGACGTCCGCGCCGCCTATCTCGACCACGCCACGCCGTCGCTGCCGCAGGCGCTGTCGGGGCTGGACGAGGCCGTCGTGCTCCCCCTGCTGCTCACCGCCGCCTACCACAGCCGGGTGGACATCCCGGCGGCGCTGCGGGAGGCGGCCGGCCGCACGCCGCTGCTGCGGGCCGTCTGCGGCCCCACGCTCGGCCCGCACCCGCTGCTCGTCCGGGCCCTCGAACGCCGCCTCGCCGAGGCCGGTGTGGAGATCGGCGACCCGGATACGGCCGTGGTGCTCGTCTCGGCCGGGTCCAGCGACCGCCGGGCGAACGCGACGATCGCCGCCGTCGCCCGCGAGTGGACACGCACCCGCCCCTGGTGGTCGGTCACCGCCGCCTACGCCTCGGCCGCCGCGCCCACGCCCCGGGACGAGGTCGTACGGCTGACGCGCGCGGGCGCCCCGAAGGTCGTGGTGGCGCCTTACCTGCTGGCCCCCGGCTACTTCGCCGACGCCGTGGAGCGCGACACCCTGGAGGCCGGGGCGCACGCCGTGGCAGGCGTCCTCGGCCCAGCCCCCGAACTGGCCGCTCTCCTGCTCGAACGCCACGCCCAGGCCGTACGCGCCGCCTCCGCGGCCGCCTGACCTACTCGGCGGGAGACGACGGCCGGTCGCAGGCCGACGAAAGGATCTCCTGCCCGTTCGGCCTGCGGATCACGATGTCCCTGTCACAGTTGATGGGCGTCGGCGCCACGGCCAGCAGCCACGCCTCCCGGATCGTCACCCTGGCGCGGGTGCGATACTCGCCGGTCTCGCCGACGACCCGCTCGGCCTCCTGCTCGCCGAGCGCGGGAATCGGCGCACCCGGGTCGCGGTCCGCCGCCACCCGCTGGACCGGCACCAGCGCGACGTCCACCTCGTTGGGTCCCTTCAGATCCCTGCCGGACTCGTCGATCCACGAGATCAGGTGATCGACCTGGTCGCTCTGGACGCCGCAGACGCCCTGCGTCTCCAGCCGGCCGTTCAGCCAGACGAACGCGTACGACGGCTCGCGGCAGTCGACCTGCACGTTCACCGACTCGCTGATGCTCGTGTAGGGAAACCGCAGGACGCGCCCGCCCGTCTCGATCTCCTTCTGGAGGAACACCCGCTGCCCCGCGAGGTACGACACCCCCGGGGTCAGCGAAGGGCCGGCCATGGCGGCTGCGGTCCCCGGGCCGTCGTCGGGTGCGATCGTGACCGTACGCGGCGCGGTCGCCACCATCACCGCGGCGGCCACGCCGGCGGCCAGCACCGCCCCCGCGGCGCCGCGACGGCGCCGGATGCGCCGCACCCGCCGGTCGACGTCGGCCAGGGTGACGCCCGCGCCGTTCACTACGGAGGCGTCCCGGGCGAGCAGGTCACGCAGATCGTCGTCGGTCATCGTCATGTCAGCCCTCCAGGCTCATCGCGGAGCGGGCGGCGGAATCGACGCGCAGCCTGGCCAGAGCCCTGCTCACCTGGCTCCGCACGGTGGCGACCGAGCAGCCGAGGATCTCCGCGATCTGGGCGTCACCCAGGTCGGCGAAGTACCGCAGCACGATCACGGCACGCTGCTTCGGCGGCAGGCAGGTGAGGGCCTGCCGTACGGCCTCGCGGGAGCCGAGCAGGTCGGCGGAGTCGCCGACGGCCGGTTCCGGCAGCACGTCGGTCGGCTGCTCACCCCGCCAGCGCCTGCGCCACCAGGAGGCGTGGGTATTGGCCAGGATGCGGTAGACGTACGGGTCGGGGTTCTCGCCGACCCTGCGCCAGGCCAGCCACGCCTTGGCCAGCGCCGTCTGGAGCAGGTCCTCGGCGGTGGCCCAGTCGCGGCAGAGCAGGTAGGCCGTCCGCAGCAGTCGGTCCGAGCGCTGCTCCACGTAGCGCTCGAAGTCGGCCCGGTCGCGCATGTGCGGCCCCCAGGTTCTCGGTGATCCCTCGGTGAACGGTCACCGATGACTACGCCCTGGGAGCGTCCCTCCGTTGCCTCGCACGGCCATCCCGTTCACGAAAGGGTGGTGCGGGCCGGATCGGTACGGCTGGGATCAGTGCAGGCCGTGGTGGCGGCGGTCCGGGACCTCGTATCCGCCGTAGCCCGGCCGCCGGCGGCGCTCCTGCCACCACTCGCTCCAGGCGAACCAGCCGCGCTTGATCGGCTCGGCCCGGGAGTCGCCGATGATCTTCACGTCGCCCATCAGCACGTACGCCGTGATCTTGACGACGGGGGCGGACTGGCCGCGGGGGGCCTCGACCACCTGGACCTTCTTGTCCCCCATGATCGTGATACCGGAGAGCTCGACGTCGACGCCGTCCGGCACGATGATCTTCACGTCGCCCATCACGCACGTGGCGACGATGTCCACCTCACGCCCGCGCACCTCCGCCTGGCGCAGGTCGAGGACCACGTCGCCCATGACGCAGACCGCGCCGATGCCGTCGTCGATCCGCCACGTGCCGGTCCTCTTGGCGTCGCCCATCACCGCCACGATCCACTTGCGCATCCTGCCCTGCGGGGCGGCCGGCACGGCGGGAGCGGAGGAGGGAGCGGGCGCGGCACCCGGCAGGTCGGCGGTGATCTGGGCGAGCTCGCCGTGGGTCTGCGCCAGATAGGCCGCCTCGGTCCGCTCGGTCAGTTCCGCGAGGGTCAGCCGCCCCTCCGCGGACGCCACGCGCAGCCGTTCCACCACGGACTCGCGTTCGGCGTCGGATGCCCGCATACCACCCGGATCGTTCACGCCCTTCACCGTATCCCGGCCGGCCCCGCTCTCCCTCCTCCCTGGGAACGATCCTGGGGAACGATCCTGCGAGACGATCCCTGCGGACGAGGCCGGAACAGGGTTGTGTGAGCATGGAATCGTGACCCGCAGCAGACTGCTGGAGGCGATAGCGGGAGGGGACGTCGCGCGGGTGGCGGCGATGCTGCACCCGGACACCGCCGTGAACCCCGCTCAGGGGACGACGCCGCTCTACCGGGCGGCCGTCGCCGGTCACCACGACATCGTCAGGCTGCTCCTGGAGTACGGCGCCGACCCGGACCAGCCGAGCGGGGGGCACGAGGAGGGCCTTCCGCTCTGCGCGGCGGCGTGCTGGGACCACGCCGAGACCGTGCAGGCGCTGCTCGACGGCGGCGCCGACCCCGACGCGGCGGAGGAGGGCGGCTGGACGGCCCTGCTGTGGGCCGCGGCCAACGGCAACCTGGAGTCGGCCGACATCCTGCTCGACGCCGGGGCCGATCCCGGCCGGGCCGACGACGACGGCGACACCCCGCTGACGCTGGCCACGATCTTCGGGGCGTACGGGATCGTCTGGTCCCTGCTGGAGCACGGCGCCGACCCGTCCGCGCCGGGCTGGGACGGCGCGACCCCGCTGGAGATCGCGGCACGGCTGGCGGCGGTGGATCTCGAAGCCCTGTTGCGCGAGGAGGTCGCGACGAGGGTGGAGGGCGAGCACACGGTGCTGGTGGTCCACGCCTCCGCCGCGGACGGCACCCGACGGGTCACGGTCGAGGCGCGCGGTGCCGACGGCGACTACTCGATCACCCGCCAGCAGGGGCACGCCGCGATCGCGACGGTCCTGGAGGCGGCTCTCGGCCTGCGGCCACCCGCGGACGTGCTGCTCAGGCGCGTGCTGCCCTACCGCGACCTGGACGAGGACGACGAGACGTGGTGGGCGGCCGTGCACGCGCTCCAGTCGCGCCACGACGAGGAGACGTTCCTGGCGCTGGCCCGGCTGTGCGAGAGCGACGACCCGGTGGAGCGGGAGTTCGGCGTCGACGTGCTCGCGCAGTTCGGCCAGGAGGCGGGGCTCGGCAAGGAGGCGGGGGCCGGCCAGGGCGCCGTGTCCCTGGCCGCGGGGCACGCGCCCTACCGGGACCGCGTCCTGGAGATCCTGCGCGACATGGCCCGGCACGAGACCGAGCCCGCGGTCGTCGAGGCGCTCCTGCACGCCTTCGGCCACCAGGCCGACGAACGGGCGCTCCCCGAGGTGCTGAAGATCGTCAACAGCCCGGGCCGGGAGCCGACGGTCCACGATCCCATCGCGCTCGCCGCGGTCCTGCCCCCGGACGACGAGGACGGGCTGAGCACGCTGATCCGGCTGAGCCAGTGCGCCGACGACGAGGTGCGCGACTGGGCCACGATGGGCATCGCCGGGCTGCCCGCCGACACCCCCTCCATCAGGGACGCCCTGGTCACCCGGCTCACGGACCGCGATCTGACCACGGTGGCCGAGGCCGCGCGGGGCCTGGCCGGGCGCGGGGACCGGCGCGCGATCGAGGGCGTCCACCGGGTGCTGTGCGAGGCGCGCGCCGACCAGGACTACGCCCGCGACCTCGCCCTGGAGGCGGCCCAGGAGCTCGGCCTGGAGATCTCGGGCGCCTGACCGGATCTCCGCCCGGTGTTTGTCCCGGCCGCCGGAAATGTTGAGATGGAGTCCCGGCATCGTGGACGTCCCGGTATGGACGAGTCCCGGCATCGACCACAGGAGGACCCAGTGACCCACGACGTGACCAACCAGGTGCCCCCGTTGACCGGCCACGACGTCTCGGCCGACCCGGCGCTGCTGGAGGGGCTCGCCAGGGAGGGGGCGGACTGGGCGACCGGGGAGCTGCGCCAGCTCGGCCTGCTGGCCGGTTCGGCGAAGGCGCAGGAGTGGGGGCGGCTGGCCAACGAGCACCCGCCCGTCCTGCGCACCCACGACCGGTACGGCAACAGGATCGACGAGGTCGAGTTCCACCCGGCCTGGCACGAGCTCATGACGGTCGCGGTCGAGAGCGGCGCGCACGCCGCGCCCTGGACGTCGGCCCGGCCGGGCGCGCACGTCGCCAGGGCCGCCAAGTTCTTCACCTGGTCGCAGGTCGAGGCCGGGCACGGCTGCCCGATCTCCATGACGTACGCCGCCGTGGCCGCGCTGCGGCACTCGCCGTCGCTGCGGGCGGAGTGGGAGCCGCTGCTGGCCTCCCGCACGTACGACTTCGGGCTGCGCCCGCCGCAGGACAAGCGCGGCGTGCTGGCCGGGATGGCCATGACCGAGAAGCAGGGCGGCTCCGACGTGCGGGCCAACACCACCAGGGCGGAGCCGCTGGGCGACGGGAGCTTCGCCCTGACCGGCCACAAGTGGTTCAACTCCGCCCCGATGTGCGACGTGTTCCTGGTGCTGGCCCAGGCCCCGGGCGGGCTGTCGTGCTTCCTGCTCCCCCGCGTGCTGCCCGACGGCACCCGCAACGCGGTGCGCCTGATGCGGCTGAAGGACAAGCTCGGCAACCGGTCGAACGCCTCGGCCGAGGTCGAGTACGAGGGCGCGGTCGCCTACCTCGTCGGCGAGGAGGGCCGGGGCGTCCGGACGATCATCGAGATGGTGAACATGACCAGGCTCGACTGCGTGATCGGCTCGGCCGCCGGCATGCGGTACGGCCTGACGCAGGCGCTCCACCACGCCCGCCACCGCAGGGCGTTCGGCCGGACGCTGGCCGAGCAGCCGCTGATGCGCTCGGTGCTCGCCGACCTGGCGCTGGAGTCCGAGGCGGCGACCACGCTCATGATGCGCCTGGCCGGGGCGACCGACCGGGCCGTCGGGGGCGACGCGGCCGAGGGCCTGTTCCGCCGGGCCGCCCTCGCCGCCGGCAAGTACTGGGTGTGCAAGCGGGCGCCGGTCCACGCGGCCGAGGCGCTGGAGTGCCTCGGCGGCAACGGGTACGTCGAGGAGTCGCAGATGCCCCGGCTGTTCCGGGAGTCGCCGCTGAACGGCATCTGGGAGGGCTCGGGCAACGTGGCCGCCCTCGACCTGATGCGCGTCATGGCCAGGGAGCCCGAGGCGGTCGAGGCGTTCTTCGCCGAGGTGGCGCTGGCCCAGGACACGAGGGTCGCCGACGCGGCCGAGCGGGTGCTGAAGAGGCTCGCCTCGGCGGGAGAGGCCGACGCGCGCCGGGTGGCCGAGGAGATGACGCTGGTTCTCCAGGCGTCCCTGCTCGTACGGCACGCCCCCGCCGCGGTGGCCGACGCGTTCTGCGCGTCGCGCCTGTCCGGCGACTGGGGGCGCGCCTTCGGCACGCTGCCCTCCGGACTCGACCTGGAGGCGATCCTGGACCGCGCGGCGCCGGCGTGAGCCGACCGGCCATGCCGGTGAGCCCATCGCGTCGGCGGCGGCGTTAAGGTCGCTGCTGACGGATTAAGACTCGCTAGTGAAGGGAAGTCGCCATGGCGACCACTCGTACCGCGACGACGCAGTGGAAGGGCGCGCTGCTCGACGGTTCGGGCACCGTTTCGCTCGACTCCTCCGGGGTCGGCACCTTCGACGTCTCC
Organism: Microbispora siamensis; assembly: GCF_016863095.1. Taxonomy (GTDB): domain Bacteria; phylum Actinomycetota; class Actinomycetes; order Streptosporangiales; family Streptosporangiaceae; genus Microbispora; species Microbispora siamensis. The sequence goes on from NZ_BOOF01000005.1 coordinate 105,918, forward strand.
TGGCCCTCGCGGGCGGAGGAGGCCAACGGCAAGACGAGCCCGGAGGAGCTGATCGCCGCCGCCCACTCCTCGTGCTTCTCGATGGCCCTGTCCAACGGCCTCGCCAAGGCCGGCACGCCGCCGCAGTCGCTGGAGACCCGGGCGGACGTGACGTTCCAGCCGGGTGAGGGCATCACCGGCATCGTGATCTCCGTCCGCGGACAGGTGCCCGGCATCTCGGCCGAGGACTTCCAGCAGGCCGCCGAGACGGCCAAGGCGAACTGCCCGGTGAGCAAGGCGCTCGCCGGCACGACGATCACCCTCAACGCCGAACTCGTCGGCTGAGCACCAGCGGGAGCCCCCGCCGGACCGATCCGGCGGGGGCTCCCGCGTTCCCGTACGAGAGTAGGGGTCCTCGCGGGTGCACGATTCGCCCGGGCAGTGGAGAATGAGGTTACATGCGCGAGGTTTGGCCTGGAGAGCCCTACCCGCTCGGCGCCACCTGGGATGGTGTGGGCACCAACTTCTCGGTGTTCTCGGAGGTGGCCGAGCGGGTCGAGCTGTGCCTGTACGACGACAGAGGCGGGGAGACCCGCGTCGACCTGCCTGAGGTCGACGGGTTCGTCTGGCACGGCTACGTGCCGGGGATCATGCCCGGTCAGCGATACGGCTTTCGCGTGCACGGGCCCTACCGGCCCGACCACGGGCACCGGTGCAATCCGTCCAAGCTGCTGCTCGATCCGTACGCCAAGGCGATCGAGGGCTCGGTGCGGTGGAACGAGTCGCTGTTCTCCTACCACTTCGCCGACCCCGCCCGGCTCAACACGGACGACTCCGCGCCGTACATGCCGAAGAACGTGGTCGTGAACCCGTTCTTCGAGTGGGGCAACGACCGGCCGCCCCGCACGCCGTACCACGAGACGGTGATCTACGAGGCGCACGTACGCGGCCTGACCATGCGCCATCCCGCCGTCCCCGAGGAGCAGCGGGGCACCTACGCGGGGCTCGCCCACCCGGCCGTGATCGACCACCTCCAGTCGATCGGCGTGACGGCGGTCGAACTCATGCCCGTCCACCAGTTCGTGCCGGAGCACTTCCTGGTCGCCCGGGGGCTGACCAACTACTGGGGCTACAACACGATCGCCTACATGGCGCCGCACAACGCGTACGCCAGTTCCGGGCAGCGCGGCGAGCAGGTCCAGGAGTTCAAGGCGATGGTGCGCACCCTGCACGAGGCGGGCATCGAGGTGATCCTCGACGTCGTCTACAACCACACGGCCGAGGGCGACCACATGGGTCCCACGCTGGGCTTCCGGGGCATCGACAACGTCGCCTACTATCGCCTGCGCGAGGAGGACCGCCGCTACTACCTCGACTACACCGGGTGCGGCAACTCGCTCAACGTTCGCTCGCCCCACGCGCTTCAGCTGATCATGGATTCGCTGCGCTACTGGGTGCTCGACATGCACGTGGACGGCTTCCGCTTCGACCTCGCGGCCGCGCTGGCGCGGGAACTGCACGACGTCGACCGGCTGAGCGCGTTCTTCGACCTCATCCAGCAGGACCCGGTGATCTCGCAGGTCAAGCTCATCGCCGAGCCGTGGGACGTCGGCCCGGGCGGCTACCAGGTCGGGAACTTCCCGCCGTTGTGGACCGAGTGGAACGGCAAATACCGCGACTCCGTGCGGGACTTCTGGCGCGGGGCCTCCCAGACACTGCCCGAGTTCGCCTCGCGCCTGGCCGGGTCGAGCGACCTGTATGCCAGCAGCGGCCGCCGTCCGGTCGCCTCGATCAACTTCGTGACCGCCCACGACGGCTTCACCCTCACCGATCTCGTGTCGTACGACCACAAGCACAACGAGGCCAACGGCGAGGGCAACCGTGACGGCACGGACGACAACCGCTCCTGGAACTGCGGCGCCGAGGGCCCGGTGGAGGATCCCGGCATCGTACGGCTGCGCCGTCGGCAGCGGCGCAACCTCCTCACCACGCTGTTCGTGTCCCAGGGCGTGCCGATGCTGCTGGCCGGCGACGAGTTCGGCCGCACCCAGCACGGCAACAACAACGCCTACTGCCAGGACAACGACATCTCCTGGATCGACTGGTCGCTGATCCGGCAGGAGGGCGACCTGCTCGAGTTCGTCCGCCGCCTGGCCGCGTTACGGCGGGCGCATCCCGTCTTCCGGCGGCGCCGGTTCTTCCAGGGCCGCACGGTCGGGGACGGCAGCAGGGACGTCATCTGGCTCACGCCGTCCGGCACGGAGATGACCGACGGCGACTGGCACACGGGCTACGCGAAGTCGCTGGCGGTGTACGTCAACGGCGACGCGATCAGCGAGCCCGGCCCGCGCGGCGAGCGGATCAGGGACGAGACGTTCCTGCTGCTGATCAACGCCCACCACGAGAACCTGACGTTCGCCCTCCCCGGGCCGGAGCTGGGGGCCGCCTGGCGTCCCGTCCTCGACACCGCCGAGGAGGACGTCCGCGACGACCCGTACGCCGAGGAGATCCTGCCCGCCGGGGCCAAGGTCTGCCTCGCCGACCGGTCCATGCGGGTCCTGGTCTGCGCCGGCGACTGAGCCAAGCCGTCCCGCTGCCGCCCTGGGCCCGCCGGAAGGCCGGGGCGCGGCCGGGCACGCATCAGGCGGACCTGCGTGCCGTGCGGGTCGGCGGCGAGAACTCGGCCGACTTACCCCCATAGGGGACATTCCTGCACACTTCGTTACCCTCGGGCGGGTGACCACGACACCAGTGCAGGCCGGCCTGCCGCCGAAGCCCCGGGCGGCGGTCGTGCGGGACGCCCTCGGAGTCGGCACGGCCGTCGGCCTGTCGGGCTTCGCGTTCGGCGTCACCTCGGCGGGTGCGGGGATGAGGGAGCGTCGTCCAGACCTGCGTGCTGTCGCTGTTCGTGTTCACCGGGGCGTCCCAGTTCGCTCTGGTGGGCGCGCTCGGCGGCGGCGGGAACCCGCTCGCCGCCGCGGCCGGGGCGCTGCTGCTCGGCGTCCGGAACGCCTTCTACGGGCTGCGGCTGTCGCAGTTGCTCGGGCTCCCCGTCGCGGTCCGCCCGCTCGCCGCGCAGTGGGTGATCGACGAGACCTCCGCCGTGGCCCTGGCCCAGCCCGACCGGCGCCTCGCGCGGCTCGGGTTCACGGTCACCGGGGTCAGCCTGTACGCCGGATGGAACGTCACCACGTTCCTGGGCGCGCTGGGCGCCTCCGCGCTCGGCGATCCGGCGGCCTGGGGGCTCGACGCCGCCGGCCCGGCCGTCTTCCTCGCCCTGCTCCTGCCCATGCTCCGGGCCCGCTCCTCCTCCACACCCGCCGCCACTCCCCCTGCCGATCCTCCCGCCGCTCCCGCTGCCGCTCCTCCCGCCGCTCCCGCTGCCGCTTCTCCCGCTGCTTCTCCCGGGCCGGCCGGTGACAAGGCACGCACGCACGCCGCGCCGCCCGCCACTTCGGCGGGCCGGGCCCCGCTCGTCCGGGCGATCTTCCGGCGTGAGGAGGCGGCGGTGGCGGCGCTGGCCGTCGTGCTCGCCCTCGCCTGCGTGCCGTTCGTGCCCGCGGGCGTGCCGGTGCTGGTGGCCGTGCTCGCCGCGCCCGCCATGCTGGCCGTATCCCGGCTCCTCGCCCGCCGCTCGCCCGGAGGAGGACGCTGATGGTCTGGGTCGCGATCGTCGTCACGGCGGCCGGGTGCTACGCCGTGAAGCTGCTCGGTCTGTCGGTGCCGGCGGCGGTGCTGGAGCGGCCGCTCGTCCGCAGGCTGGCCGCGCTGGTGCCGATCGCGGCGCTGGCGGCGCTGATCGCCCTGCAGACCTTCGCCGACGGCCGCACGCTCGTCGTCGACGCCCGGGCCGCCGGGCTCGCGGCAGCGGCCGTCGCGCTGCTGCTGCGCGCGCCGTTCCTGGTGATCGTCGCGGTCGCCGTCGTCGTCACCGCCGCCGTCCGCGCCCTGACCGGCTGACGGTCAGGCCGGCCGACGGCCTGGCAGGTCAGCGGGCGAGGATCTTGTCGAGGTCGTAGCTCACCGGGCGTTCGAGCTGTTCGTAGGTGCAGGACGCGGGGGTGCGGTCGGGCCGCCAGCGGCGGAACTGGGCGGTGTGCCGGAACCGGTCGCCCTCCATGTGGTCGTAGGCCACCTCGACCACCCGTTCCGGCCGCAGCGGGATGAACGACAGATCCTTCTTGGCGTTCCACCGTGACACGGCGCCGGGCAGGCGCTGGCCCTCGGCGCCGCCCGCCGCGGCCTCGGCCCAGTGGCCCCACGGGTGCTCGCTCAGGTCCTCCAGCCGGTAGGGCGCGAGCTCCTCGACCAGTTCCTCCCGCCGCTTCATCGGGAACGACGCCGCGACGCCGACGTGGTGCAGTCGGCCGTCCGGCGAGTAGAGCCCGAGCAGCAGCGAGCCGACGACCGGCCCCGACTTGTGCTCGCGATAGCCCGCCACCACGCAGTCGGCCGTCCGCTCGTGCTTGACCTTGAACATCACGCGCTTGTCCGGCACGTACGGCTGGTCGCCCGGCTTGACGACGATGCCGTCCAGACCGGCGCCCTCGAACGCGTCGAACCACTCGGCGGCCCGGCCCTCGTCCTGGGTGACCGGCGTGAGCCGTACGGACCGGCCCGCGCCCGCCAGCATCTCCTCCAGCCGGGCCCTGCGCTCCGAGAACGGCGCCTCCATGAGGTCCTCCGTCGCGGTGGCGAGCAGGTCGAAGGCGACGAAGGACGCGGGCGTGTTCTCGGCCAGCAGCCGCACCCGGGACTGCGCGGGGTGGATGCGCTGCTGCAGCGCGTCGAAGTCGAGCGACTGTCCCCTGATCAGCACGATCTCGCCGTCCACGACGCACTTGGGCGGCAGCTCCCGCCTGACGGCCTCGACCAGCTCGGGGAAGTAGCGTGTGAAGGGCCGCTCGTTCCTGCTGCCCAGGAAGACCTCGTCGCCGTCCCGGAAGACGATGCAGCGGAAGCCGTCCCATTTCGGCTCGTAGTAGAGCGTGCCGTCCTGCTTCGGCAGCCCCTTGACGGCCTTGGCGAGCATCGGCGCGATCGGCGGCACGACCGGCAGATCCAGGTCGGGGATCTCCGGCTCAACCGGAAGCTTCATCCTGCGCCTCCCTGATGTATCGGCAGAAGAGGAAGCCGTCCTCCTCGAGCACCTGGGCGAGGGTCAGCGGCGTGTGCGACGCGACGCCGTCCAGTATGCGCGCCGCGTCGCCGCCGACCAGCAGCGGGCTCACGGTCAGCGCCAGCTCGTCGACCAGGCCGGCGGCGGCGAGCTGCGCGTTCACCCGGGGGCCGCCCTCGCACAGGACGCGGCCGAGCCCCCGGTCGCGCAGCTCGCTCACGGCCGTCGCGAGATCGACCCGCTCGTCGCCCGCGACGATCAGGTCGGCCCTCCCTGCCGCCTCCTCGCGGCGGTCCTTCGGCGCCGACTCTGTAGTGATCACGATCGTCCGGGCGTACGGCTCCGCCTCGGTGAACAGCGGGCTGCCGAGGTCGAGGTCGAGGCGGCGGGTGACGACGGCGATGGGCGGCGCCGGGGGCCTGCCCTCCCGCAGCGCCCGCCACGACTCGCGCGGGCGGGCCGGGCGGTATCTCTCCGTGCGGACGGTGGCCGCCCCGGCCAGCACCACATCGGCCAGGCCGCGCAGCAGTCCGAAGATCCGCTTGTCGGCCCGGCCGGACAGGCCCTCCGAGTGGCCCTCGACCCAGGCCGCGCCGTCGGCGCTGGCCACCATGTTGAGGCGCAGCCAGTGGTCGCGCGGGTAGGCGTAGGCGGCGGGGATGTCCGGCTCGTCCTCGGTGAAGGGGTGGATGCGGCGCACGCTTCCTACAGTGGCACACGAGAGAACCCGACGCAGTGAGCGGAGTGAGCGGTGAGGAACGAGCCGCTCGCAAAGCGAACGAGGAGCTGGTGAACGAGTCACGGAACACCGCACCGACAACGCCGCCGCGACGCCCCGTGCCCACCGCCGTCACGACCACGGCCGACACGGCGCCAAATGCGGCGGTCCGGCGGCCTCGTCGTTCTAATCTTTCCGCCGATCGGAACAGGCCACGGAATCCGGTGATATTCGGGGGGCGGAAATGCGTGGGCCGAGCAGGCGGGAGATGCTGGCATCGGCGGTGTGGGGCACGGCGGCGATCGCATTGGGGGTGCGCGGGACGGCGGCGCACGCGGACCCGGCCCCGCCGCCGGCCCGCCGGCGGGCCGGGGACACGACCACCAGCGGGCGGGCCGACGGCATGAGCACCCGCCGACGGGTCGGCGACATGAGTACCGAGCAGTGGGAGGCGTTCGTCGGGGCGGTGCGCGCGCTTAAGGCGCGGGGGACCTACGACGCGCTGGTCAAGGCCTACGCGGACGACTTCACCGTCACCCACGCCAACGGCTTCTTCCTGCCCTGGCAGCGCAGATACCTTCTGGAATTCGAGCGGGCGCTCCGGCGTGTCGATCCGGCCGTATGCGTGCCGTACTGGGACTGGCCCCTCGACGGCCGGGCGCCGGAGCGCTCGGCGGTGCTGTCCACGGCGTATTTCGGCGGAAACGGCAGTGCAAAGCGCGATCAGGCCGTGCTCGACGGCGCGTTCGCCGGGTGGACCGCCAAAGTCCCGCGGGTTCATCCGCTCCGCCGTTCCTACGCCGACGGCGGGAAGATTCCCCCATGGGCCTCGCCCGATCTCATTGCGAACATGCTGAAAAATCCGGATTTCCAGGTGTTCAACATGCAACTGGAGATCCATATCGGCGCGGTGCTGATGGGCATCGGGGGCGACCTGGCCCAGCCCGTCGCCCCGAACGACCCCCTGTACTGGGTCGTCGCCTGCTTCGGCGACCTGCTGTGGCACATGTGGCGCTCCCGCCATCCGAAGGCCCCGGTGCGGTCGGCGTACGGGAACGTCACAGAGGAGAGCCGCCTGCCCCGGTACGGCGACACGGTCACGGCCGTCCTCGACATCGAGAAGCTGGGCTACCGCTACGACGACATGTGGCCGCGGTCGCGCTGACGCCGGGTACATCCCCGGAATGCGCCTCGCCACGCGTACGGACCTGCCCGCGGGGGAACGGCATCCATCGAGGCCGTCGCGGCCCACCCGTACGGGACGCCGGACGAGCTTGTGTGACGGGGGTCAGGACACATGTGCCGCTGGCTGGCCTACTGCGGCTCTCCGATCGCTCTGGAGAAACTGCTCTACGAGCCGGAGCACTCGCTGATCGACCAGAGTCTCCACGCCAGGTACGGCAAGGAGACGGTGAACGGCGACGGGTTCGGCGTCGGCTACTACGGCGACGGCGGCCTGCCGCCCGCGGTGTTCAAGGACACCAAGCCCGCGTGGGGCGACCGCAACCTCCGCGAACTCGCCCGCCATGTCCGGTCGCCGCTGTTCATGGCGCACGTGCGCGCGTCTTCCGGAACGGCGATACAACAGACGAACTGCCATCCGTTCAGGTACGGCCCATGGCTGTGGATGCACAACGGCGCGATCTCGGAGTTCGGCCGCGTCAAACGGGACCTCGTCATGGCCATCGCCCCGGATCTGTTCCCGGCGATCGAGGGGTCCACGGACTCCGAGGTCATGTTCTACCTGGCGCTCACGTTGGGGCTGCCGGAGGACCCGCCGGGGGCGGTGGAGCGGATGGCCGGCCTCGTGGAGCGGACAGGGCGGAGACACGACGTGGAGCACCCGCTCCAGATGTCGCTGGCCACGTCGAACGGCGAGCGGCTGCGGTCCTTCCGCTACTCCAGCGACCGTCGTTCGCGGTCGCTGTTCCACAGCGGGAACACCCAGACTCTCCGGCATCTGCATCCGGAGGTCTTCGAGTCCGTGGAGCTCTCCGACGACGCCGGGATCGTCGTGTCGGAACCCCTGCGCGACCTGCCCGGCCTGTGGCTGGAGGTTCCGGAGTCAACGTACACGGTCGTCGAACCCGGCGTCTTCGAGATGCATGCCTTCAGCCCGGCGGCGCCTGAATGAGACAGGCGACGGAGAGGAGAGCGGCCGCGCCATAGCGGCCCCGCTTCTCCCGCAATCGAGACAGGCGGGGCCGCTCCGCGTTCCGATCGGTTTCCGGGGTGCCCGGCGGCGTGACCGGAGGCGCGTGCCTCGCTCGTGGCGAGACGAACGCGACGCGCGTCAGGCCCGGGACGTCGTGGCGCGGGCCCGGCCGGTCGTCTGGCCGACGGTCTCCCTCTCCCGCTCCTGCTTCTCCTGCTGGCGAGCGGTCCTGGAGATGTCCTCCAGCTCGTGCGCGGTCTCCTCGAACTCCTGGGCGGCCTCACGGCTCATCCTGCTCACGATCCTGCGGCCGCGGACGGCCATGTCCTCGTACACCTCGTTGGCCTTGGCCAGGGCGTACGGGCCGACGCCCGCGAGGGCGCAGAACGGCTTGGACATCGTGATCCTCTTGACCGGTGTTGTCACTTGGTCACTCTCCATACATATCGGTCTGGCGGCGGCTTCCACCTGTTCCGGTCGGGGGAAAACGGCCCGGCGTCAGGAAGGTGGCGTGCCGAGGGCTTCCATCCCGGACCTGATGTTGTCGGCGGCCTGCTCCGGGCTGATGTCCGCGGCCCTGGAGGCCTTCCGCAGATCCGTCCAGGTGATGTGGTCGGGATTCCCGTGGTCGTCGTCAGGCTCGCCGCAGCCGCAGCTCAGGCACATCCGGGTGTCTCCCCCCGCTCGGTCTTGTGCAAAACGGCCCCGCCCTCGGCAGCGGTGCGAGGGCGAGGCTTTCGGGTGTTCCAGGTTCGTCCGTATGCGGTCTTGCCCGGGGACGAGCGCCCGCTCCCCCGTCGGCGAGCGCTCGCCAGGACCATCCCCGCACCCGTCTCCAGGGACACCGGGCGGGAATGCAAGAGCCGATCAAGAGCAGAGACAGGCGGACAAAAACGTCACCCGCCGGGTCACGATCAGCTGGACGGCCTCGCCTTGCTCGGCTGCACGCGCCTCGGCTCTCCGGGCATCTTCGGGTAGTTCGGCGGGTACGGCATGTCGCCCCGGTCGTCGGCGTCGTACCACTCCAGCAGCGTGCCGATGTCGTGGGCCCGGTCGTCGATCGCCCGCTGCACGTCGCCCAGCTTGGCGAACCGCTCCGGCATCGTCCTGATGTCGAAGTCGCGCGGGTCGCAGTCGGCCAGCTCCTCCCACGTCACGGGGGCGGAGACCCGGGCGTCGGGCCGCGCCCGGACCGAGTAGGCGGCCACCACCGTGCGGTCGCGGGCGTTCTGGTTGTAGTCGATGAAGACCTTCTCCCCCCGCTCCTCCTTCCACCAGGCGCTCGTCGCGAGGTCCGAGCGCCGCTCGACCTCGCGAGCGAAGGCGATCGCGGCGTAGCGCACCTCGGTGAAGGTCCAGCGGGGCTCGATGCGCACGTTCACGTGGATGCCGCGGCTGCCCGAGGTCTTGGGGAAGCCCGTCATGCCCAGCTCGCCGAGGATCTCCTTGGCCGTGAAGGCCACCGTACGGGCCTGTTCGAAGGAGGTGCCGGGCTGCGGGTCGATGTCGATGCGCAGCTCGTCGGGATGGTCCAGGTCGGCGCGGCGGGCGTGCCACGGGTGGAAGTCGATCGTGCCGAGGTTGGCGCACCACGCGATGGCGGCCACCTCGGTCGGGCAGAACGCGTCGGCGGTGCGCCCGCTGGGGAAGCGCACGGTGACGGTCTCGATCCAGTCGGGATGCCGGGGCATCCGCTTCTGGTAGATCGCCTCGGTGCCGACGCCGTCGGGGTGCCGCTTGAGGTAGGTCGGCCGCTCCCGCAGGGCGCGCAGCACGCCGTCCCCCACGCTCACGTAGTACTCCACCAGATCGCGCTTGGTGGCGCCGATCTCCAGGAAGTAGACCTTGTCTGGATTGGTGACCTTGACCGTGCGGCCACCCACCTCTATCTCGATGTACGGCGAAGCCATGCACGTGACCCTACCCAGGGAGGAGGGGGTCCGTCCCGGGCTGCCGACGGCGGCCGGACCGGGCGCTCCCACGGCCGCGCTCTTCCGGCGCAGGCTCGTGGTCGCGTACGGCGCGCTCGCGTTCGGACGGCGCCGCACGCGACGGGACGGACCACACGGCCGCCCGCGGGCGGCCTCCTCTCACCGTCCGGCGGCGTCCAGCACGGGTCGGGTGCTTCGCCGCCCTGACGGCGGTGCGGGTGACCGCCCCCGCGCGGGTGACGGCGATCAACCCCCTCGTCTGTGAAGACGCAGGCGGACCCGGGAAAGGATGCCTCGACCCGCGAACACGTGCAGGGAAGATCCCGGGCGTCCGTGGAGTTCCTCACTTCGTAATCCCCGCGAGGGGCCGCCGAAGGCAGGGTGGTGAGCCATGGAGAAGGTCATCAAGAGCGACGCCGAGTGGCGCGAGCAGCTTTCCCCCGAGGAGTACCGGGTCCTCCGGCAGGCGGGGACCGAGCGCCCGTTCAGCGGCGAGTACGTGGACACCAAGACCGTCGGGGTCTACTCCTGCCGCGCCTGCGGGGCGGAGCTGTTCCGGTCGGAAACCAAGTTCGAGTCGCACTGCGGCTGGCCGTCGTTCTACGAGCCGTCCGAGTCCGACGCCGTGACGCTGCACGAGGACGACTCACTCGGCATGCGCCGGGTGGAGGTCCGCTGCGCGCGCTGCGACTCGCACCTCGGGCACGTGTTCCACGGCGAGGGCTACCCCACGCCGACCGACGACCGGTACTGCATCAACTCCGTCTGCCTGACCCTGCGGCCGGCCGGGTGACGCCTACTTCTTCGGCTTGGGGTAGGTGACCCGGCAGTCGTCGTCGTCCGGGCCGAGGACGTTGGCGAGGACGGGGTTGCCGTTCTCGCCGAACCTGGACTGGACGAACACCACGGGGTTGGCCTCCCCCCGCTCGGCCAGGTACTCCAGGCCGCGCTTGCACAGCGTGATCGCGGCCTTGGAGTTGTCGGCGTTCTCGGGGAGGTTCGTGTAGATGCGCAGGTAGCGGCCGGTGGTGCGGATGTCCTTGACCCGCTTGGCGGTCTTGTCGTTCCACCTGCTGCGGAAGTAGGCCTCCGCCGTGATGTCGGTGTACTTCGACGGTCCCGACGCCTTCTTCTCGGCCGACTTCTTGTCCCGCTTCTTGGTCGCCTTCTTGTCGGTGTCGACGCTGGCGACGGTCAGCTCGCCGGCCGGGGAGGCCTGCGGCGCGGGCGCGGCGACCACGTGGCCGGGGGCCGCGTCGGAACGCGACAGCGGCCAGGCGATCGCGACGGCTCCGACGGCGAAGGCGGCCACCCCGATGGACACCTCGACGACGTGCGAACGGGCCCGCCTCTTACGGCGGCGCCCCCTGGAACGTGCCAGCCCGCTTGCCACTCTGCCTCACATCAACGTCGATCCTTCGTCACAGTATGGCAAAGACTTCGAGGCGCCAAGACCGTTTCCGACGCTTCGCGCAAGATCCGCCACAATGTCCCTTCTGAACGGCTCCTGTCCCTCGCCTGCTGCCCGGTGCCGGCGTGCCGTTCATCCTGGCCCTGCCGGCCTGCGTCGGCGTGGCGATGCTCCGCCACGACCTGTACGGGGCGTGGCGGTCGTGGTCGAGCCGCTGCACCGCTGGCTGCGCCGGGCCTCCGGTCGCATCCTGTACGGCGGCGGAGCCGACCCCGAGGCCGTCCACGCCCGGCTGGGCGCCCGCCTGGCCGCGACCTCGGAGCCCGGGGAGATCCTCGCCGCCGCCGCCGTCGCCGACGCCGTGGCCGAGGCGACCCGGGCCCCCTACGTACGGGCCGAGCTGGGCGCGCCCGGCGAGCCGCTGAGGGTCGTCGAGCGGGGAACACCCGCCCCGCTCGCCGTGTCGGTGCCGCTGCGCTTCCAGGACGAGGTCCTCGGCGCCCTCGGGTCGTCGGGAGGCGACGCTCGGGTGCTCACCCCGCTCGCGTCGCACGCCGGGGCCGCGCTCGCCGCCGCCCACCGCGCCGCAGCGCTGCAGCGCTCGCGGACGCTGCTGGTCACGGCGAGGGAGGAGGAGCGGCGGCGGATCAGCAGGGACCTGCACGACGGGCTGGGCGCCTTCCTCGCGGGCATCGGCTTCACGGTGGACGCCGCGGGCAACGCGCTGAAGGCCGACCCGGAACGGGCGCGCAGCCTGCTGACCCAGATCACGGCCCAGGTGGCCGAGGCGGGGGCGGGCGTACGCCGCCTGGTGCGGGGACTGCGGCCGCCCGAGCTGGCCCAGCTCGGCCTGGCCGGGGCCGTCGAGCACACCGCCGCGACGTTGGGCGACGGCGGGGTCGAGATCGAGATCACGGCCGCGGACGTGAGCGGCCTGCCGGCCGCCGTGGAGGTCACGGCCTACCTGGTGGCCCGCGAGGCGCTGACGAACGCGGTGTGCCACGGCGGCCCCCGCCGCTGCGCCGTACGGCTGGGCCGGGTCGCGGGCGGGTTCGAGCTGAGCGTGAGCGACGACGGGCGGGGGCTCGGGCCGGAGGCCGTCCCGGGAGTTGGGCTGACCTCGATGCGGGAGCGGGTGGAGGAACTGGACGGAAAGCTGACGATCGACGCCGCTTTCGGCGGCGGAACGGTGGTGACCGCATGGATTCCCCTGTGATCAGGCTGCTCGTCGTCGACGATCACCCGGTGGTGCGCGACGGTCTCGGGGCGCTGATGTCGACCGTGGAGGGCATCGAGGTCGTCGCGGTGGCCGAGGACGGCCTGCGGGCGCTCGCGGCCGTCCGCGAGCACTCCCCCGACGTCGTGCTGATGGACATCTCGATGCCGAACATGGACGGCGTCGAGGCGACCCGCCGGCTGTCGGCGGGACCCCGGCCGCCGAGCGTGGTCATGCTCACGATGTCGGACGACGACCTGTCGCTGCTGGCGGCCGTCCGCGCGGGGGCCAGGGGCTACCTGCTGAAGAACGCGGCCCAGGACGACGTGGTCGCCGCGGTGCGCGCGGCGGCCCGGGGGCAGGCCGTCTTCGGGACCGGCGCGGCCGAGGCCGTGATCAAGCTGCTGCACGCGCCGCCCCGCGTCTCCCCGCGGCCGTTCCCCGCGCTCACCGACCGGGAGTACGAGATCCTCGAACTCGTCGCGTCGGGCCTCGGCAACCAGGCGATCGCGGCCCGCCTGGGCGTCAGCCCGAAGACCGTGGCCAACGCCGTCTCCGGCGTCCTCGTCAAGCTCGGCGTACGCGACCGGGCGGAGGCGGTCGCCGCCGCCCGCGCGGCGGGACTCGCCGCGGGCTGAGCCCGTCCGGGCGTCCCGAGGGTCTGGGAGGCGTTCCCGGGCCCGCGGGAACATCGGCTCCTCCTGCCGGGATCGTCGCGGCCCGAATCTGGACGGGCAACGACAGCGCCCTCCCGAGGAGAACAGTCATGGACGCCACCGCGTCGCCCCGCGCTTCCACCACCCCCACCGCGCCGGACGATCGTTCCGTCGCCGGCCGTACCCCTGACGATCGGGCCACGGGCACGGGCGCCCGGCCCGTCGCCGCGGCGGCGGCGCTGACGCTCGGCGTGGCGCAGATCCTGCACACGCAGACGGTGCCGTTCGCCTCCGTGGGCGACTACGTCTGCGAGGGCGCGTACGCCCTCTATCTGACGGCGGCGGTCGCGGCCGTCCTGACCCTGCGCCGGGTCCACGGTCACGCCCCGGGCTGGGGACGGATCGGCGACGCCGGGGCCCTGCTGTACGGCCTCGGCCACGCGGTCGTCGCGATCCCGGTGACCGCCACCTTCGTCCTCGCCACGAACCCGCCGGACCCGCTCGGCGCGCTGTACGCGCCGGGGATCGTGCTGTGGCTGGCCGGCCTGGTCCCGCTGGCGATCGCGGCCTTCCGCTCCGCTGTGGTTCCCCGCCCCGTCGCCGTCGCCCTCCCCGCGACGCTGCCGCTGACGATGGCGCTCGGCGCGGCGGGCCCCCTGGTCGAGGCCCTGACCTGGGCGGTCCTGGGGTGGTCGGTCGTCAGGGCAGCGCGGCGACGAGCTCGCTGACCGGCTTGCGGGTGCCGGTGTAGAAGGGGATCTCGATCCTGGTGTGCCGCCGCGCCTCGGCTCCGCGCAGGTGGCGCATCAGGTCGACGATGCGGTGCAGCTCGTCGGCTTCGAAGGCCAGCATCCACTCGTAGTCGTTGAGCGCGAAGCAGGCGACCGTGTTCGACCGCACGTCGGGGTAGTCGCGGGCCATCTTGCCGTGCTCGGCGAGCATCCTGCGCCGCTCGGAGTCCTCCAGCAGGTACCACTCCAGGGACCGTACGAAGGGGTAGACGCAGACGAAGCCCCTGGGCTCCTCCTCGGCGAGAAAGGCCGGGATGTGGGACTTGTTGAACTCGGCCGGGCGGTGCAGGGCCATGGCCGACCAGACCGGCTCGCTCGCGCGCCCGAGGGCGGTGCGGCGAAAGCGGGTGTAGGTCTCCTGCAGGTCCTCGGGCGAGGGGGCGTGCCACCAGAACATGAAGTCGGCGTCGGCGCGGAACCCGGCGACGTCGTAGCAGCCTCGGGTCGTCACGTCCTTGCCGGCCACCTGCGCGAGCAGTTCCTCGACCTCGTCGGCCACGCCCTCGCGGGCGGCGGGAAGCTGGTCGCGCAGCCGGAAGACCGACCACATGGTGTATCGGATGACCAGGTTGAGATCGCGTGCCTTGGGCCGCGGGGCAGGCTCCGTCATGCCTCCATTCTGCCGGTAGGAGGCGGTGGTCCGGCCGCCGGGTGCCGCCGATCAGGCGCACCGGCGGCCGGCGCCCACGCGGCCGGTCAGGCTTCGGAGGCCGGCGCGCCGTGGGCGTCCCGCAGGTGCTCGATGACGAGCTTGGCGGCGGTGCGGGCGGTCGCGACGCAGGCCGGGATGCCGACTCCCTCGTACGCGGCGCCGCAGACGGCGAGGCCGGGCTGCCCGGCGATCGCGGCGCGCACGCGGGCGATCCGGTCGAGGTGGCCCACGTCGTACTGCGGGAGCGAACCGCCCCAGCGGGTCACCCGGGTGTCGAGCGGCAGGCCCCGCACGCCCATGATCTCGGCCATCTCGTTCATGGCCAGGGCGGTCAGCTCGGCGTCGTCGCGCTGGAGCACGAGTTCCTCGCCCAGGCGGCCGAGCGAGCACCGCACGATCACGACGTTGCGGTCGGCCTCGGCCAGGTGGGGCCACTTGACGCTGCTGAACGTCGCGGCCTTGACCGGCCTGCCCTCGACCGGCGGCACGAGGTAGCCGCTGCCCTCCGGCGGCTCGGGGAAGGCCGTCCTGGGGTAGGCGAGGGTGACGATCGCCATGCTGGCGTACTCGATCCCGGCCAGTTCGGCCGCCGCCCTGGGCACCTCGCGCCCGAGCAGGCGGGAGGCGGGCCGCGCGGGGACCGCCAGGACGACGGCGTCGGCGTCGATCGTCTCCTCGTCCCTGGTGGGACCGGTGACCAGCCGCCAGCCGTCCGACGTGCGGATCAGGTCGCGCACGGTGACGCCGGTGCGGATCTGCGCGCCGGATTCCTTCGCCACCGCCTCGGGCAGCGCGCCCAGGCCGGTCCTGAGCGTGGTGAAGACCGGCCCGGCGTCCGCGGGGGCCTCCGCGGTGATGCTCCTGGCCGCCTGCAGCAGCGACCGCTCGGTGCGGGCGACGGCGGCGATCCGCGGCATGGTGGCGTCCAGCGACAGCATGTCGGCCCGGCCCGCGTACACGCCGCCGAGCAGCGGCTCGACCAGCCGATCGACGACCTCGCTCCCCATCCGGGCCCGGATGTACGCCGCGACGGAGACGTCGCCGGTCACGAGCGTAGGCGGCAGGAACTGGTCGAGCGGCACCCGGGCGAGGCCGCCCGGCGACAGGATGCCCGAGCGCGCGAGGGCGACCACGTCCGAGGGGACGCCCATGACCTGCTGCCGGGGCAGCGGGCGCAGCGACCCGCGCGACAGGACGGCGGCCCGGGTCGTGCCGGGGTCCACCAGGTCGTCTCCGAGGCCGGCCAGCCGGGCCAGTTCCTTGCCCTCCGGCCGCCGCGCAAGCATCGACTCGGCGCCCGCGTCGACCTCCACTCCCGCCACCTGCGAGGCGTACAGCTTGCCGCCGACTCTCGACGCCGCCTCCAGCACTGTGATCCGCAGGCCGGCGTCGGCCCGGTTCAGGTACAGCGCCGCGGCCAGACCCGCGATGCCCCCGCCGACGACGACCACATGACGACCCGCAATCCCGTCCATGGGGAAAAGCTACCGGCCCGTACGCCCGGGTCCCGCACCGGCGCGGGGCGTGTCCGCCGCGAAGCGGGGAACCTCGCCGCCACCGAGGGAGCACGGATCGTCACGCATCGGAACACTGCTCAACAAAGCCGTCAGGAACGCAAGATTCTCAGAAACTTTTCACCTGTAGGGCAAAAAGTAAGGGTTCGCTGTAATAAAGTTGTTGTAGTCAGAGCAGAAGTACAGTCACTTCTGGCACGCACCCGATTCCCCGACCAGAAGAGCGGCGTGAAGCGAATGACGGCTCGCCCCGAGAACCCGCACCAGGCGCGGATCCTGCGCCTCCTGCGTCAGGACGGCGCGCGCTCGCGTGCCGAACTCGGCGAGGTGGCCCGTCTGTCACCGTCGAAGCTCGCGCTCGAGCTCGACCGGCTCACCAAGCTGAACCTCCTCGAATCGGGCGGGCTCGCGGCCTCGCGGGGCGGCCGGCGGTCGGGCATCGTACGGATCGCCTCACACCTGCGTTTCGTCGGCATCGACATCGGCGCCACGTCCATCGACGTGGGGGTCACCAACGGCGAGCTGGAGGTGCTCGGCCACCTGTCGAAGCCCGCGGACGTGCGGGACGGCCCCGAGGCGGTGCTGGAGCAGGCCCTCGAGCTCGTCGGCAAGCTGCGGACCGGCGAGACGACCGAGATCCACGGCGTCGGGATCGGCGTCCCCGGCCCGGTGAGCTTCCTCGACAGGACCCCGGTCTCGCCCCCGATCATGCCGGGCTGGGACCGCTTCCCGGTGCGGGAGACACTGAGCCGCGAGTTCGGCTGCCCGGTGCTCGTGGACAACGACGTGAACATCATGGCACTCGGCGAGCTGCACGCGGGCCTCGCCAGGGCCGTCGGCGACTTCCTGCTCGTGAAGATCGGCACCGGCGTCGGCTGCGGCATCGTGGTCGACGGCGAGATCTACCGCGGGGTGACCGGCAGCGCCGGCGACATCGGCCACATCCGGGTGTCCGACGACGGCCCGCTGTGCACGTGCGGCAACACCGGCTGCCTCGAGGCGTACTTCGGCGGCGCGGCGCTGGCGCGTGACGCCCGGGCCGCGGCGGAGTCGGGCGACTCCCCCTTCCTCGCGGACCGGCTCGCCCATGAGGGCACGCTGACCGCGGAGGACGTCGCCGCGGCGGCGGCCTCGGGTGACGCCGCCGCCGTACGGATGATCCGCGAGGGCGGACGGCACGTGGGCATCGTGCTGGCCTCGCTGGTGAGCTTCTTCAACCCCGGCCTGGTGATCATCGGAGGCGGGGTGGCCGGTCTGGGCCACGCGCTGCTCGCGGAGATCCGCAGCGTCGTCTACCAGCGCTCGCTGCCGCTGGCGACCGGCAACCTGCCCATCGTCTTGTCCGAGCTCGGCGACACGGCCGGGATCATCGGGGCGACCCGCCTGATCAGCGACCACGTCTTCTCGGTCGAGTGAGCACGCGGCCCCGCGGCCCCCTTCAGAACGCCGGACGGCCGCCGCCCCCGAGGGGGACGGCGGCCGTCTTCACATCACAGGCTCAGCCCTTCAGCAGCTGCGTGAGCAGACCCTTGACCTCGGTCGCGGCGTAGGCGTCCCTGTCGAAGGGGCCGAGCAGCACCGGCCCGTCCGCCGCCGCGTCGGGCAGGCGGCCGTGGCTGCCGCGCACCGGCTCGGGGTCGAGCGGCACGACCGACATCATGTAGCGCATGCCCAGCTTCTTGCGGGCCAGCGCCGTGCCGGCGCGCAGCTTCACGAGCGGGTCGTTGGGATCCATGAACAGCTCCGCCGGGTCGTATCCGGGCTTGCGGTGGATCTCCACGAGCTTCGCGAAGTCGGGCGCCCGGTCGTCGGACAGCCAGTAGTAGTAGGTGAACCACGCGTCCGGCTCCGCCACGGCGACGAGGTCACCGGCCCGCTCGTGGTCGAGGCCGTACTTCGCCTTGCCCTCCTGGTTGAGGACCTCGTCCACGCCCGGCAGTTCGGCCACGATGTCCCGTACGCGGGGCAGGTCGGCGGGGTCGCGCACGTAGACGTGGGCGACCTGGTGGTCGGCGACCGCGAAGGCCCGCGAGGCCCAGGGGTCGAGATACTCCATGCCGTCCTGGGTGTAGACCTCCAGCAGCCCGGCCCGCCGCAGCGCCCGGTTGACGTCGACCGGGCGGGACGCGTTGGTGATGCCGTACTCCGACAGCACGACCACGGTGGCGTCCTCCCGCAGCAGCGGCGCGAGCGCGGCGTCGACCTCACGGGCCGCCGCGACGGCCTGCGGCGCGTCGGGCCCGAAGCGCTGCAGGTCGTAGTCGAGGTGCGGGACGTAGACCATGAGCAGGTCGGGCCGCTCCTTCGCGAGGATCCGGCGGGCGGCCGCGATGATCCACTTGGACGAGGTGATGCTCGCCGTCGGTCCCCAGTAGGTGAACAGCGGGAACTCGCCCAGCTCGGCCACCAGGTCGTCGTGCAGCGACGGCGGCCTGGTGTAGCAGTCGGGCTCCTTGCGCCCGTCGGCGTAGTAGATCGGGCGCGGGGTGACGATGAAGTCGCTGGAGCCGCCCATGGCGTACCACCAGCAGACGTTGGCCGTGCGGATCCCGGGCACCGCGTCCCACAGCTGCTCGCCCTGGATCAGCCGGTTGTGCTGCCGCCACAGGAAGACCTCGCCCAGGTCGCGGAAGTACCAGCCGTTGCCGACGATGCCGTGGTCGCGCGGCATCGTACCGGTCAGCAGGGTGGCCTGCACCGAGCAGGTCACGGCGGGCAGCACGGGCCGCAGCGACGCGGCGGCGCCGACCTTGGACACGTTCGGCATGTGCGCCAGCAGGCGCGGGGTCAGGCCGACGACGTTCACGACGACGACGGGCGCCATCAGATCTCCTTAAGTCCGAGGGCGGCGAGCCGCCGCCGGGTCCAGTCCAGCTCGGCGGCGATGCCCTCGGCGACGTCCACCGGGCCGGGCAGCACGCTCCAGGTGTAGGTCTCCACCTCGAGGTGCCGGGTGAGCGGCGCGCCCGGGGCAGCCATGAGGCGTTCCAGCAGGTCCTCCAGGTACGGAGTGGTCGTGGTGAGCGGCGGCGGGGGCGCGGCGTGCAGCGGCATGTGGAAGTGCGTGCGCCACGGCAGGTCCACCGGGAGCCCGCCGGCCAGCGCCTCCGGCAGGTCGTCGGCGTACCCGGCCGCGCAGCGCGTCTGGTGGAGATACCGCTCCTCCTCGTACGCCGCCAGCGCCCGCTGGCCGCCCGGCGGCGCCTCGACGGCCGACGAGACCTGGAGCTTGACGATCGGCAGCCCCAGGCCGGCCGCGTCGGCGGCCTCCTCGAGGCCGACGGCCAGGTGGCAGGCGTCCAGGCAGACGCCGAGGTACGCGGGGTCGGTGCCGCCCAGCAGCTCGACCGCCTGCGGGGTGGTCTCCACGATGCAGCCGGGCTCGGGCTCGAAGCCGACGCGGATCGTCTTGCCGGTGCGCTCCGCCAGCGCCCGCAGGCCCCCGGTGAGCGCGTCGAGGTTGGCGGCGACGGCCGCGGCCTTGTCCGGCGTCCAGCCGGTGCGCCAGGCGAGCGGCAGCGTCGAGATCGAGCCCTCGGTCACGTCGTCGGGCAGCAGCGCGGTGAGGATCTCGGCCAGGTCGAGGGTGTAGGCGAGCCGCTGCGGCTCCGCCCAGTCGGGCCGGTACACCCGGAGCTTCACGACCTGGTCGTGGAAGCCCTGGTAGGGGAAGCCGTTGAGGGTGACGACCTCCAGCCCCAGCTCGTCGAGACGGTCACGGAGCCGCGCCAGTTCGCCGGGGTCGGCCCGCAGCGCCCGCGCCGCGCCCGACGACAGCCACAGCCCGAGGCCGAGCACCGGCGCGCCGGTCAGCGCCCGCACCCGGGCGGCGACGCCGGACAGCTGCCCGTGGATCCCGGCGAGGTCCTCGGCGGGGTGGACGTTGGTGCAGTAGGCCAGGTGGACGACGGACCCGGAGGGATGGAGCAGGCGCATGGTCAGCGCGTCCCGCGCAGGATCGTGTTGCCCTCGTAGTCGCCGCCCGACTCGACGTCGTCCAGCGTCAGGCGCCCGCTCTGCCCGTAGAACGCCACCGGGTTCTGCCACAGCACCCGGTCCACGTCCTCGTCGGTGAACCCGGCGGCCAGCATGGCCTCGCCGACCTCGCGGGTCTTGAGCACGTCGCTGCGCCCCCAGTCCGCGGCGGAGTTCACGATCATCCGCTCGGTGCCGTACTCCTTGAGGATCGCCACCATCCGCTGGGGGTCCATCTTGGTGTCGGGGTAGATCGAGAAGCCCATCCAGCACCCGGCCTCGTGGACCATGCCGACGGTCAGCTCGTTGAGGTGGTCGACCAGCACCATGCCGGGGTCCATGCCCTTGACCACATCGAGGGTGCGCCGGGCGCCCGCCGCCTTGTCGCGGTGCGGCGTGTGCACGAGCACCGGCAGGCCGTGCTCCTCGGCGAGCGCGAGCTGGGCCTCGAAGACGCGGTCCTCCTCCGGGGTCATCGAGTCGTAGCCCACCTCGCCGACCGCGACCACCGAGTCCTTCAGCAGGTAGCGGGGCAGCTCGTCGAGCACGCCCGCGCAGCGCGGGTCGTTGGCCTCCTTGGGGTTGAGCGCGAGCGTGCAGTGGTGGCGGATGCCGTACTGCGCGGCGCGGTAGGGCTCCCAGCCCAGCAGCGCGTCGAAGTAGTCGAGGAAGCTGCCGACGTTCGTGCGCGGCTGGCCGAGCCAGAAGGCGGGCTCCACGACGGCGCGGACCCCGGCGGCGTACATGCGCTCGTAGTCGTCCGTCGTGCGGGACGTCATGTGGACGTGGGGGTCGAAGATCCTCATCGGAATCAGAGCCTCTCGAGAACGTCGGGGGGAACGGGACGCCCGGCCGCGCGGCGCTCGGCGGCGAAGTCGGCGAGCATGCGCCGCAGCTCCTCGTCGAACCGGCGGCCGAGGCCCTCGACCGACGCGAGCGGGACGGACATGAAGACGCACTTGAGCACGCCCTGCCGGAAGGCGTGGTCGTCCAGCCAGGCCGAGCCGTACGGGCCGAGCGCGGCGGCGACCAGCCGGGTGTCGTTGGTCCGCAGGGCGTCGTGGACGAGCGGGAGAGCGGCCGGACCGAGGTCGAGCTGCGGAAGCGACTCCAGGATCTCCAGCCGCTCCCCCGCGTCGCCCTGCCAGTAGAGCTTCATGACGGCCGCCGCCGGGTCCGGCAGCGCCTTCCCCAGCGCCCTCAGCAGCTCGGCGCGGGCGCCGGGACCGCCCTCCCGCGCGGCCCGCGGGAACAGCGCGTAGACGGTCTCGGGGTCGCGCTCAACGTCGGCTACGGCCCGCGCCAGCCAGGTCATGTGCCCTCCTCAGGAATTCGATCGACCTTCGCGCCACGTCGGGCGCCGCGTGGCTGTGCCTGGCCAGCTCGACGGCGACCAGGCCGCCGTAGCCGTCGAGGGCGGCGAGCACGGGCGGGAAGTCGATCTCGCCCTCGCCGAACTCGAGATGCTCGTGGACGCCCCGCCGCATGTCCTCGATCTGCACGTGCACCAGGTGCGGCAGCGCCCGCTCGACGCACTCGGGCACGTCGTACGGCTCCAGGCAGCGGCAGTGCCCGATGTCGAGGGTGAGGCCGAACCTCGGGTGCCCTCCGAGCAGGGCGCGCAGCCGTTCGTAACCGGCGAGGTCCGCCACGAGCATGCCCGGCTCGGGCTCGAACCCGAGCGTGACGCCCACGCTGTCGGCCTCTTCGAGCAGGCGCTCGCACTGCCGTACGAGCCGGTCCCACGCCTCGTCCTCGGGCACCTCGGGCGGCCGGATGCCGCTCCACAGGTGCACCACGGGGGCGCCGAGGTCGGCCGCCACCCGCATGGCCCGGCACAGGAAGCGCACGCGCGCCTCGGCCTCGTCGTGCAGCAGGGTCGGGAAGTGCTTGCGCCGGGGGTCGAGGGTGAAACGGCCGCCCGTCTCCACGGCGAGGGCCAGGCCGAGCCGCCCCGCCAGCGCCGCGATCCGCCCGACCTCCGCCGGGGAGGCGCCGGGCATGAGGTGCCCGTGGTCGAGGCTGACCGCCGCGCCGGTGTAGCCCAGGTCGGCGAGCACCTCCAGCGTCTGGTCGAGCGGATGGTCGCGGAAGCCGTTGGTGCAGTAGGCCCAGTTCATGAGCACGCTCACGACGTGGCCACCTTCGCCGACAGCCAGCGCCCGGCCGGCAGCGCGGCCAGCAGCGCCGCCGCCTGGGCGAGCCTGCCCCGCCCGGCCACCGCGGCCGCCTGCAGCGGGATCAGGCCGAGGATGCTCATCCGCACCGCCTGCCGCACCTGCTCGGGGTCGGGGTCGGTGCGCAGCGCCGCCTGGGCCCTTCCAGCGGTGGCGAGGTAGCCGGCGATCATCGCGGCGGCGCCCAGCCTCCCGGTGGTCTCACCGCTCCGGCAGGCGAAGGCGGCAAGCGCCGCGGACGCGCCGGTCGCGGCCAGCGCCTGGGTGACGGTCGCGGGGGTGGCGCCGTCCACCTCGGCGCGGCCGAGCAGGGTGATCCCGTAGGTGTGGGCGCCGACGGCCAGCGCCATGGGGGCGGCCGCCCGCGTGTGCGGGCCCGCCCCGAGCAGGACGTCGAGCACGCGGCAGGCCGCCATCGCGGCCGGGCCCGCCGCCGTGTGCTTGAGACGCAGGTCGTAGGCCCAGGCGGCGCCGGCGAGCAGGCCCGCGAGCGCGAATCCGCGCCGTCCGCCGAAGACCGCGGCGGTGGCCACCCCGGCGCCGGTCAGCGCGGCGGCGAGGCCGAGGGCGCCTTCCGGGCTGATCCGGCCGGAGGGGATGGGCCGTTCCGGCCGCTCCTTCGCGTCGATCTTCCGGTCGGACCAGTCGTTGAGCGCCATTCCGGCCCAGTAGAGCAGCACCGACGCGGCGGCGAGGCCGGGCCGGGCCGATCGCCCGGCCGCCGCAGCACCGGCGAGCGTGTCCCCGGGAACCGACAGCGCGGCGGGCGCGCGGACCAGCTCCAGCCAGGCCCTCACGGCCGCTCCTCCGACAGGGCCTGCGCGAACGCCACCAGCCGGGCGTACTGGGTGGGCAGGTCGTGCCCGGCGCCGCCCAGCGGGTCCTTGAAGAAATAGCCGAGCTCGGGGAGCACGCCGCTGTGCCCGGCCTCGTGCGCCCGCGCGACGAGCCGCACGAGGTCGAGGACGAGCGGGGCGGCCAGCGCCGAGTCGCAGCCCTGCCAGGTGAACTGCATGGTCATCCGGACGCCGAGGAACCCCTCGAACGTGATGTGGTCCCAGGCGGTCTTCCACTCGCCGAGGTCGGCCACGTAGTCGATGTGCGTCAGGCCCTCGACGTCCTCGCCCACGATCGCGGGCACGGCCCGCGCCTTGCTCGCCGACTTGCTCTCCCGTGCGGCGGGGTCGGCCAGCGTGGCGCCGTCGCCGCCGCCGAGGAGGTTGAGCCCCGACCACGAGCGGACCCGCAGCGCGCGGCCGGCGAACATCGGCGCGAGCGCGCTCTTGACCAGCGTCTCCCCGGTCTTGCCGTCGCGTCCCGCGTACGGCAGGCCGCCGCGCCGCGCCAGCTCGTCCAGGGCGGGCGGCGTCGGGCCGGCGGAGGGGGTGAACGCGACGTAGCCGCAGCCGGCCGTGAAGGCCGCGTAGGCGTACAGGGAGCTCGGGGGCAGCACGTCCTGCCCTGACGCCAGCGCCTCCTCGAGGTCGGCGAGCGTGGCGTACGGCACCTCGGCGGGAGGCTCGGTCGACGACACGTCCACCACGACGACGCGGGACAGGCCGTGCCGCTCCCGGAAGTCCGCGATGTCGCCGGCGAGCCGCCGCGCGGCCTCCGCCTGGCTCTCCTCGCCGGGGACGTAGCCGTGCCTGATCTCGGCCTCGGCGGCGTCGAGATCCGCGGCGAGCAGGGTCGTCAGGACGGGAGGGAGCACGCCCGCCTGGGCGAGCAGCTCGGCTCTCTTGCGCAGCGGGGTCGCGACCACGTCGTGACCGCCGAACACCAGGTCGCCCAGGGGGGTGAAGTCCCCCGGGAAGCCCGCGGCCTCGATGACGCAGCCGGTGGGCGGGGCCGCACCCGCGCGAACCGCCGCCGCTCCGACCACCGCCGTGGTCGCGACGGACCCCCGAGCGCCGACCAGCCAGACACCGATGGGCACTGTAACTCTCCCGTCAACTCGGGTATGAAGGATGACCCCGGAACATTCGGATAGTAAGAGGGATCTTTCGTCACTGACAAGCAAAAGTTTCCTGTGAGCTACAGAAAGTTCACCCACCTGCACGGGAACACTTTGCGCGCTCCCGGCTGCCGGCCCGTCGACCCGATAGGCGCGGACGCTCGCAGCCGCCCCCGCCCCTCCGAGCGCTCGCGGATCCTCGAACTTTGTCCTCTCGAAGGAGAAAGTTCAAAAGATCATGAAAAAACTTCTTCCACGTTAGGTAAAAGTGGCGTAACTTGCTCGCCAAGTGCTCCGCACAGTCATGAGGGGTCGGAGTGAGACGAACGGCGGTACCCATGGCAGGACATCCAGTGGTTCTCCGCCACGGCGACGGCCGTCACACCTGACCGTCCCGTCCGCTCCTGAGGAGTCACCAGCGGCGCTCGGCCGCGTCATCCGGGGGATCAAGGTTCTTCACGCAGATGGAGTTAGCAAGACGATGAGTGCGTACGAAGAAGAGATGGAGACGGCCGGCAACCTCGGACGCAGGCTGGGGCTCAACCGCCGCCAGTTCCTCGCGGCCACGACCGGCATGGCGGCGGTCGCCGCCGTGGCCGCGGCCGGTCCGCTCAAGTCGGCCGCGCGGGCGGCGACGGCCGGCGGCAACGGCGTGCTCGTGCCGCCCGGCAAGCGGGGCATCATCCTGTACACGGTCCGCGACGCCATCACCCGCGACCCGCTGTCCAGCAACCTCCCTTCCGGCTTCCGCGCCGTGCTGCAGGAGCTCAGCCGCATCGGCTACAAGCAGGTGGAGTTCGCGGGCTACGCCCAGCACCGCAACGCCGAGGGCGGCGCCAGCCTGGAGAGCGTCGAGGGCGCCCGCCTGCTGCGCACCTGGCTGGACGACAACGGCCTGGAGGCCGAGGGCAACCACGGCTTCATCCCCGGCTCCTGGCCGCTGAGCCAGGCCGACCTCGACCGCTTCAAGCTCCACCTGGAGATCGCCAACATCCTCGGCATGGGCCACGTCGGCACCGGCAGCGACCCGACCGGCAGCGCGTACAAGGCCGACTGGGACGTGGCCGCCGAGAAGTGGAACACGCTCGGCGAGCTCGCCACCGCCGCGGGCCTCAAGCTGTACACCCACAACCACGACGTGGCCTACAGCTTCCTGCTCGACAGCGGCCCGCTCGACGCGCAGGGCCGGCCCACCCGCTCCTCCGGCATCCGCCGCCTCGAGTACTTCCTCTCGCAGACCGACCCGAACAACGTCTGGCTGGAGATGGACATCTTCTGGGCGCACGTGGCCCAGTACAAGTACAAGACCTACACCGCGCCCGACGGCTCCACCCAGACGCAGGTCTTCAACCCGCTCGGCGTCGTGCAGGCCCAGACGATGCGGTTCCCGCTGTTCCACGCCAAGGACGGCAAGATCAACACCGGCACCTCCAACGGCTACGACATGGTTCCGTTCGGCACCGGCGACATCGACTACAAGAGCTTCTTCTCCCAGATGGGCGCCAAGGGCTACCACAACCCGATGTACGAGCAGGACAACGCCCCCGGCGGCACGGCCAACCCGGCGCAGTCGCTGCAGTACGCGGAACTGAGCTACAACAACATCGCCAAGCTCCGCGGCTGAGGCCGAGGCCCACCCGAGCATCTCGGCCAGTCATCTGACTATGGCGGACCGCCACGCGTTCGACCCGTTCCACCGGCACGCGGCGGCCCGCCTTACCCTGCCACCCCCCTGAAAAGAAGAGGCGCAGCAGATTTGAAGCGTACTCGCATTCTGGTCGGCGGTCTCGCCGCCGCGTTGACGCTCCCGTTCACGGCGGCGCTCACCGCCGCACCGGCCCAGGCGCACGACGACGCGCTGCACTGGGAGAACTACGAGAAGGTCACCCTCACCAAGGACGTCGGCGAGCCGATCGACATGGCGATCCTGCCGGACAGCAGGGTCCTGCACACGGCCCGCAACGGCGACATCCGGATGACCGACCCCGCCACCGGCGTCACCAAGGTCATCAACACGATCGACGTCTACAACAACTCGGAAGACGGCCTGCAGACGATCGGGCTCGACCCCGACTTCGCACACAACAAGTGGGTCTACGTCTACTACGCGCCCAGGAAGATGACCGGGCCGTACCCGGAGACGACTCCGGCCGGCTCGGCGCCCAACTCCCTGCCCGCCGGCGCGGACGAGTCCTACTGGAACCAGTGGAAGGGCTACAACCAGCTCTCCCGGTTCAAGTGGGACGGCGACAAGCTCGACCTGTCGACCGAGCAGGTCATCATCAAGATCGAGACCAACCGCGGGCAGTGCTGCCACGTCGCGGGTGACTTCGACTGGGACGACGAGGGCAACCTCTACCTGGCCACCGGCGACAACACCCCGGCCAGCGCGCCCGGCGCCAACGGCTTCGCGCCCAACAACGACGCCCCCGGCATGAACCCAGGCTTCGACGACCGCCGCGGCGCGGGCAACACCAACGACCTGCGCGGCAAGATCCTGCGGATCAAGGTGGCGGAGGACGGCTCCTACACCGTTCCCGACGGGAACCTGTTCCCGAAGGGCACCGCCAAGACCAAGCCCGAGATCTTCGTGATGGGCGTGCGGAACCCGTTCCGTATGGACGTCGACTCCAAGACCGGGACGCTGTCGTGGGGCGACTACGGACCGGACGCCGGCGCCGCCGACCCCAACCGCGGCCCGATGGGGTACGTCGAGTGGAACGTCACCCCGCTGAACAAGCCGATGAACGGCGGCTGGCCGTACTGCACCGGCGACAACTTCAACTACAACAACTGGGACTACGCGAACTCCAAGCCGCGTGAGTGGTTCGACTGCGCCGGCGGCCCGACCAACACCTCGCGGTGGAACACCGGCCTGGAGAAGCTGCCGCCCGCGACCCCGGCCGACCTGTACTACGGCGACCGCGCGAGCGACCAGCCGGCGGAGTGGTCCGGGCTGACCGAGTTCGACCCGGTGCAGAACGGCCAGGCCCCGATGGGCGGCCCGGTCTACCACTACGACGCGGACAACCCCTCGACGACGAAGTTCCCCGCGTACTGGGACAACAAGTTCTTCTTCGGCGAGTTCTCCCAGGACTACCTGGCGGCGTTCACGGTGTCCGGCTCCGACGGCCCGGTCACCAAGATCGAGCACTTCCTGCCGAACGCCGAGCTGACCAAGATGGCGATGCCCATCACGGACAACCCGATGGACCTCGAGTTCGGCCCCGACGGGGCGCTGTACGTGCTCGAGTACGGCGACGGCTTCTTCCGGGCCAACCCCGACGCGGGCCTGTACCGCATCGACTACTCGCCCGGCAACAAGGCCCCGCAGGCGAAGATCACCGTTGACAGGACGTCGGGCAGCAGCGCGCCGCTCACCGTCCAGTTCAGCGGCGCCAAGTCCTCCGACTCCGAGGCGGGCGACCTCACCTACGAGTGGGACTTCGACGGCAACGGCTCCTTCGACGCCAAGGGCGTGACGGCGACCCACACCTACGACAAGCTCGGGCAGTACACCGCCCGGCTCCGCGTCACCGACGCGGGCGGCAGGTTCGGCCTCGCCACGATCGAGATCACCGTCGGCAACACCGCGCCCAAGGTCAGCATCGAGACCCCCGGCGACGGCGGCTTCATCGACTGGGGCAACGCGGTTCCGTTCAAGGTCGCGGTGAGCGACCAGGAGGACGGCGACAGCCCGACCTGCAGCCGCGTCCAGTGGACCTTCGGCCTCGGCCACGACACGCACGCCCACCCGATCACCACGGGCACCGGCTGCACCGTCACCTGGGCGACCCCGGCCGACGCGCCCGAGCACGGCGTGACCGAGAACATCTTCGGCGTGGTCGTGGTCAGCTACCGCGACAACGGCGCCAACGGCATCCCCGGCGCGAGCAGCGACGCCACGCTGATCCTCAACCCGAAGCTCATGCAGGCCGAGCACGGGGACGACAGCAAGGGCGTCACCAAGACCCAGGACGAGACGGCGTCCGGCCTCAACAAGGTCACCTCGTTCGACGCGGGCGACTACATCGGCTACGACCCGGTGAACTTCTCCGGCATCACCTCGGTGAAGACCGTGGCCACCGGCGCGGGCACCCTGTCGCTGCGCTGGAACTCGCCGACCGCGGCCCCGTTCGCGACCGTCGCGATCCCGGCCGGCTCCGGCTGGCAGACGGTGACCACCGCGCTGCCGAACGCCCCCAAGGGCAGCGGCAAGCTGTACGTCACCTCGACGGGCGGAGTGGACGTGGACGCGTTCACCTTCGTGGGCGACGGCGTGGCCGACAAGACCCCGCCGACCGTGACGGCCACCCTCAACCCGGCCCAGCCGAACGGTGAGAACGGCTGGTACACCGGCAACGTGACGATGACGGTCACCGCGACCGACAACGGCACGGTGTCGAGCCGGCAGTACTCGACCAACGGCGGCGCCACCTGGCTGAGCGCCAACAACGCGGTGACGTTCAGCACCGAGGGCGCCACGGAGGTCCGCTACCGCGCGACCGACAGCGGCGGCAACGTCGGGCAGGGCACCCTCACCGTGAAGATCGACAAGACCGCGCCCGCGCTGACCGTGAGCGGCGTCGAGTCCGGCGACCACGGCGACTCGACCTCGATCACGCCCGTCTTCTCCGCCACGGACGCCACGTCCGGGGTGGCGAGCGTGACGGCGGCCATCGGCGACCTGCAGGTCAAGTCGGGCGAGGCGCTCCCCCTGTGGAAGCTGCCGCTCGGTGAGAACGAGCTGGTCGTGACCGCCAAGGACAAGGCCGGGCACACCACCAAGAAGACGGCGACCTTCACCGTCACGACCTCCTTCGAGGACGTGAAGGCCCTCCTCACCTCCTTCCGCGGCGCCGGCACGGTGACCGAGGACGGCGACGTCCTGATCGCGCAGCTCGACCAGGCGGCCAAGGAGGCCGGCAAGGGCAAGAAGGACGACGCGATCAAGGCCCTCGAGCGGTTCACCGGCTTCGCCGGCGACGCCAAGCGGGTGACCGACAAGGCCGCGAGCGACGCGCTGATCCGCGACGCCAAGGCGCTGATCGAGCAGCTGCGCGGCTAGCCAAGACGTCCCGTGGGTCCGGCCCGGCCCGGCCGGGCCCGCGGGGCCCCACACCCCCCAAACGCTCTGCAGAGGCGCCGGCGACCACGGCGGCATCGTGATGCCATCGTGATCGCCGGCGCCGAACTGTCCCTATCGGTGAACCGATGTAAAGGACATGAGGCGAATCCGGTACGGCGCGGCGGCCCTGGTGGCCGTCGCCTTTCTGTTGACGGGGTGCGGCGGCTCGGGCGAATCCAGCAGCGACACGGCCGGCAGCGCGGCCGCGCCCGTGGCGCCGGCCGGGGAGGCCGCCACCGCCGGGGCCATGGATCAGGGCGAGGAGCGGGCGCCCTCCACGGGCGGCGCGAGCGGCGGGCAGGAGAAGGCCAGGATCGAACCGGCCGGCCGCGCGATCATCTACCAGGCCGAGCTCACCGTCGAGGCCAAGGACGTCACCGCGGCGGCCGACCGCGCGAAGGCGATCGTGACGGGCGCGGGCGGGTACGTCGCCGAGGAACGCAGCGAGTCCGTCTCGCGCGGCGTCCAGTCGATGATCGCGTTCAAGGTGCCCCCGGCGCGCTACGCCGACGTGCTGGCCCAGCTCGGACGCGACCTCGGGAAACGCACGTTTGTCCGGCAGAACGCGCAGGACGTCACCGAGGAGGTCGCCGACGTCGCCAGCCGGGTGAAGTCGGCCGAGGCCGCGCTCGGGCAGTTCCGCACGCTGCTGTCGAAGGCGAACAAGATCGGCGAGATCCTCGAGATCGAGCGGGAGATCTCCAGCCGCGAGGCCGATCTGGAGTCGCTGCAGGCCAGGCAGAAGGCCCTGGAGGCGCAGACCGGCATGGCCACCGTGACGCTCACCCTCGTGCCCCCGCCGGAGCACTCGGCCCGCGCCGCGAAGAAGGAGGAGGGGACTGGCTTCCTCGCCGGGCTGCGCGCCGGGTGGGACACCCTGACCGCCTCCACCGTGATGGCGCTGACCGTGCTGGGCGCGCTGCTGCCCTGGATCGTCGTGGCCGGGGTGGTGTGGCTGGCCGTCCGGGTCGTCATGCGCAGGATGCGCCGCCGTGCCGCCCCGCCGGCCGGTCCCGTGCCTCCCGGTGCCGTTCCCCCCGGCTCCGTTCCTCCGGTTCCTCCCGGGCACGGGCCCGGCTTCCCCGCGGGTCCCGCGCCCACGGACGGCCCCGCCGGGCAGCCGCGCTTCGGCTCACCGGAGCCGGCGCCCCGCGAGGACCGGGACGAGGACCGGGACAACGAGAACCGGGACGAGAGCCAGGACCAGGGCCGGGAATCCGAGCGCACGCCGGGGTAGCGTCAGCGGGCCGACGACTCGTGGACGAAGCCGGTGAGCCTGGCGAGCTGGTCGGGGTCGGTCGAGGGAAGCACGCCGTGGCCGAGGTTGAACACGTGCCCCTCGGCCACCCGGCCGCGTTCGAGCACGTCCCTGGCCCGCCTCTCGACGACCTCCCAGGGCGCGAGCAGGATCGCCGGGTCGAGGTTGCCCTGCAGGGCCTTGCCCGCGCCCACGCGCAGCGCGGCCTCGTCGAGCGGCACCCGCCAGTCGACGCCCACCACGTCGGCGCCGGCCTCGCCCATGAGGCCGAGCAGTTCGCCCGTGCCGACGCCGAAGTGGATGCGCGGCACGCCGAGGTCCGCCAGGCCCGCGAAGATCTTGCTGGTGTGCGGCAGCACGTAGGTGCGGTAGTCCTGCGGCGCGACCGCGCCCACCCAGGAGTCGAAGAGCTGGACGGCCGAGGCCCCCGCCGCCACCTGGACGCGCAGGAAGGCCAGCGTGATCGCGCCGAGCCGCTCCATCAGCTCGTGCCACAGCTCCGGCTCGCCGTACATCATGGCCTTGGTGCGGTCGTGGTTCTTGGAGGGGCCGCCCTCGATCAGGTAGGACGCGAGCGTGAAGGGCCCTCCGGCGAAGCCGATCAGCGGGGTCCCGCCCAGCTCTCCGGTGAGCGCGCCGACCGCCTCCGTCACGTACGGGACGTCGTCCGGCTCCAGGGGCCGCAGGACCTCCATGCCCGCCTTGTCGCGGATGGGGGTCCCGACGACCGGGCCGACGCCCGGCTTGATGTCCAGGTCGACGCCGATGGCCTTGAGCGGGACCACGATGTCGCTGAAGAAGATCGCCGCGTCCGTGCCGTACCTGCGGACCGGCTGCATGGTGATCTCGACCACGAGGTCGGGCGTGGCGCAGGCGGTGAGCATCTCGACGCCCTCGCGCACCCTGCGGTACTCGGGCAGCGACCGCCCGGCCTGGCGCATGTACCAGACCGGCGTGTGCGGAACGGGCTCGCGCCGGCACGCGCGAATGAAAACGGAATCGGCGAGCTGGGGTTTCACGGCACCAGCCTGCCATGTCCCGGCGCCGCCCGGCGCCCGGACCCATGACCTGGGGCTCCAGAACGACGCGAGCAAGGCCGCTGATCGCGTAAGGTGAACCCCATCCCCTCCTGTGAGTCATCTCACAGCTCGGCAATGTGTTCGCCAATCGGCCATCCGGCATCGATTCCAATACCACTTTCGAGACACGCCGAGTGCGATGCGGGGAAATGTCGCCGGGACGTGCCAACGTCGGATCAGTCCCGAGCGACCGCCACGACCGTGGATCCGACGAGAGGCCCCGGAGCGATGACTTCGATGTGGAGTTCCCCCGAACGCCGCACTGAGCACTGTGCCGGCAGCGACGCCGCGCGCCCCGCCCGCCCCAGCAGCGCGGCGCGCGCGACGGGGCGGCGAGACCGCGCGGACGGCCGCGGCGACCGCCGGGAGCGCACGCGCGGACGGGCCCCGGCACGGACGGCCGGCCGGGTGACGGCTCGACTGGCGGCGACGGTTTGACGACTTCCGATGCCCCCCACAGCCACCCCCCTGCTTCGCGCTCTCCCGAATCCGACCTACTCTTCCGTCATGACCCTCGGTGAACCGCCCGCGCCTCCCGCCGCCTTCCGGCGCGCGCTGGAGACGCTGCGCCCCGCCGAGGTACGGCCGGAGATCGAGCTGGAGGACATCCCGGCGCCTCAGCGGCTCGCGCCGTACTCCGGTGCGGTCGGGGCGTCCGTGTACCGTGACGACGACGAACTCGCCGTCGGCCGCCTGATCATGCTGTTCGACCCCGAGGGCCAGCGCGGCTGGGAGGGACCGTTCCGCCTCGTCGCCTACGTACGCGCCGACATGGAGCCGGAGATGACCACCGACCCACTGCTGGGGCCGGTGGCCTGGAGCTGGCTGACCGAGGCGCTCGACGCCCACGGCGCGAGGTACGCCGCGGTGGGCGGCACGGTCACCCGCGCCGTCTCGGAGGGGTTCGGCGGCAAGGCGGACGACCCCGTCACCACCGAGATCGAGCTGCGGGCCTCGTGGTCGCCGCTCGACGAGGACCTGTCGCCGCACGCGGCCGCCTGGTGCGATCTCATGTGCCTGGCCGCGGGCATCCCCCCGCTCCCGCCCGACGTCGCCACGCTGCATCCGCGCCCCGCCCGCCGTGATGATCCGAAAGTTCCTTAGCCCGTGACAGAACCCGTAGTCCAGCCACTGTTGGAGCCGCGCGAGGGAATCCCGCCCGTCATCGAGGACTCCGCCGCGCTCGCGGTCGCCGTGGACGCCTTCGCCCGTGGAACCGGGCCGGTGGCCGTCGACGCCGAGCGCGCCTCCGGATATCGCTACAGCGGCCGCGCCTACCTGGTGCAGCTGCGCCGGGCCGGCGCGGGCACCGCGCTGATCGACCCGATCAAGTGTCCCGACCTGTCCGCGCTGGACGAGGCCGTACGCGACGCCGAGGTCGTCCTGCACGCCGCGAACCAGGACCTGCCGTGCCTGGCCGAGCTCGGCTTCCGCCCGCGGCGGCTGTTCGACACCGAGCTGGCCGGGCGGCTGCTCGGCTACGAGCGGGTCGGCCTGGGGACCATGGTCGAGCTCGTCCTCGGCCTGCGGCTGGAGAAGGGGCACTCCGCGGCCGACTGGTCGGCCCGCCCGCTGCCGGAGGACTGGCTGCGCTACGCGGCGCTCGACGTGGAGGTGCTGGTCGAGCTGCGCGACGTCCTGCACGACGAGCTGGCCGCCACCGGCAAGCTGGAGTGGGCGCTGGAGGAGTTCGCGTCGATCCTGGCCGCTCCCGCCCATCCCCCGCGTACCGACCCGTGGCGGCGCACCTCGGGCATCCACCGGGTGCGCACGCTGCGCGGGCTCGCCGTGGTGCGGGAGCTGTGGACGCTGCGCGACGAGATCGCGCGGGAGGCCGACCTCGCGCCGGGCCGCGTGCTGCCCGACTCGGCGATCGTGCAGGCCGCCCTCGACCAGCCGCGCACGACCAAGTCCCTCACCGAGATCACGCCGTTCGTCGGCCGCAGCGCCCGCCGCCACCTCAACGACTGGCTGGCGGCGGTGAACCGGGCCCGCACGATGCCGGAGGCGGCGCTGCCGCAGCCCGTGGGGCCCGGGGACGGCCCTCCCCCGGCCAACCGGTGGGCCGACCGGGACCCGGCCGCCGCCAAGCGGCTCGTGGCGGCGCGGGCCGTCGTCGCCGCGCTCGCCGACGAGCACCGCATGCCGACGGAGAACCTCCTCCAGCCCGACGCCGTACGCAGGCTGACCTGGGAGCCGCCCGCGCCGATCAGCGAGGAGACCGTGGCGGCGCGGCTGCGCGCACTGGGCGCGCGGGAGTGGCAGATCGGCCTGACCGTCCACCCGCTGGCCAAGGCGCTCGAACGGCTGGAGATCAAAGGAGAGGTGTGACATGCGGGGCCATGGCGCGGACGTGGAGTCCCCCTTCGGCTACCGCCTGCACCACGTCCAGCTCGCCGTCCCGCCCGGTGCGGAGGACGACTGCCGCGCCTTCTACGTGGGCCTGCTCGGGATGACCGAGATCGGCAAGCCTCCCGTGCTCGCCGCGCGCGGGGGCCTGTGGGTGCGGGCCGGCGCCCTGGAGATCCACCTCGGCGTGGAGGAGGACTTCCGCCCCGCGCGCAAGGCGCACCCGGGCATCCTGGTGACCGGCCTCGACGACCTCGCCGCGCGCCTGGAGGCCGCCGGCGTCGAGGTCGCGTGGGATCCGCACTTCCCCGGTCACCGCCGCTTCTACGCCCACGACAACGTCGGCAACCGCCTGGAGTTCCTCGAACCGGTGTGAGCACGCGGAGGCTCCCGGAGGCGTGGTCGGCGCGCCCCCGGGAGCCGCCCGTGATCAGACCGCGTCGTCGTCGGTCACGACGAGCCGGGTGAAGCCGCCGCCGATCGTCGCGCCGACCGGCACGGAGGCGACCACCTGGTAGGACTGCGGCGCGGACGCCACCGCGGTGTCGCCGTTGACCGGCACCCGGAAGGACGCCTCCAGGGCCCCGGCCGGGACGACGACCTCCTGCGCCGCCGAGGCGACCACCGGGGCGGCCCCGGTCGCGATCGTCTGGATCTGGACCGTCACCGGCGTGGCGCTCCTGCCCGACAGCCGCACGGTCATCGTGGCCGTGCCCGGCCCGTCGCCCTCGTCCACCGTGGCGCCCTCCACCGACACCTGCGGCAGCGTGTCGGTGCGGGCCTCACCCGCGGCCATCGTGGTGAACGCGAGATCGGCGAGGTAGACCGCGCCCTGCCGGCTCGCGCCCGAGATCCGGATCTCGCTGATCTGCTGTGGCTTGACGCCGGTGAGCGCGCTCAGCGGGACGCGGACCGTGCGCAGCCAGGTCTTGGGCAGCGGCGAGGCCGTGCCGGGGAACGCCGTGAGCGCGTCGCTCACCTCGGACACCCTGATCGTCTGGGAGGCGCCCCGCTTGTCGACGACCTCGACCGCGAGGTCCACGTCGCCGGTCGCCGTCTCGTCCCTCGCCGTACGGAAGGTGAGCGCGTCGTAGCGGGAGACGTTCTGGACCTGCTTGTCCAGCGGCACCGTCACCGTGCCCGTGGGGTCGCTCCAGGAGAACCGCAGCACCGGGGTCGAGGCGACGTTGTTCGCGTACGTCGCGGGCGTCCAGGACGGCGCCTGCGCGGTGGTCAGCGTGGAGGCGCAGGACGGCAGGCCGCTCTGCGGCGAGCGGCCGAGCATCCCGGCGCAGACGACCGCGGTGGCCGCGCCGGAGACCCGCGTGGACGGCGCGAGCGACGTGAAGGAGGCCACGTCGAGGCGCCTGCCCGCGGGCGCCTGGGCGACGGCGTGCACGACGGCCCGCCCGGCGGAAGCGGTGGTGCCGCCGCTGCCGTCGAACAGCGGCAGCAGGCCCTGCTCGCCGCCCTGGACCAGGCGGAAGAACCCGGCGATGTACGCGGTGCCGACGGCGTACTGCTCGCCGGCGGTCAGTCGCGACGGCGCGGTGCCGCCGCAGACCGGGTCGTTGCGGTTCGACCAGTCGTCGGACGCGGGCGCGTGCGCGACGCCGGGGGTCCACTCGGTGTTGAAGAAGTTGTGGTCGGCGCCCATGACCAGCAGCGAGGAGCGGAAGGCCGGGTCGCCGTCCGCGGCGTACCGGGAGTCGTCGTAGAAGTGCTGGCCCTGCTGGTTGGAGACGTCCCCGTCGCAGTACGGCAGGATGACGGCCATCGGCGTGCCGGGCAGGGTCGCCCGCGCGAAGTCCGTCGGCGCGAGCGGCAGCACCGCCCTGATCCCGTACGGCCTGGCCCGGCCCGCGTTCATCAGGGCGGCCTTGACGACGCCCTCGCCGCCGCGCGAGTGACCCATCAGGCCGACGTCGGACATGTCGAGGCGGCCCTTGAACAGGCTCACCAGCTTCGCGTCGCCCACGCCCCTGTCGGCGTCGGCGAGCAGGTCGAGGTGCCGCATGACGACCTCGCCCCGGGCCAGTGCGCCCCGGTCCTCGCTGTAGGGGTTGTCGGCGGCGTTGACGCCGTTGGCGCTGACCGACACGACGGCGTACCCGTGGCTGGCGAGCACGTCGGCGGGGCCGTCGTAGCCCTGGTAGCTGGCGATGGGCTGCTGCCCCGCCGGACAGGGCCACTGGGTGTTGGACGTCGTCCACGCCGCCGGGTTGTAGCAGGCCGAGTGGCGGCCGTGCAGGAAGACGACCAAGGGGCGCCTGCCGCGGGCACCGTCCGGCAGGTAGACCTTCGCCCGGATCTCGGCCTGACGGCCGCCGAGGCCCTCCAGCGTGATGGCGGTGTCGCCCAGGTCGTACTCGTCGTGGGTCACGGCGTACGGACCGGGCGCGGCGGGATCGACGGGCGCGGGAGCCGGTTTGCCGTGAGTCTTGGCGGGCGACTCGGGGGGCGTTGGCGCGGCCTTGCCGGCGGCCGCCGCCGTGGCCTCGGGCACCTCGCCGTTCCAGGCCACGTCGACCGACCCCGCCGTGGCCACGGCGGGGTCGGGGGTGACGACGGTCAGCGTCATGCCGTCGGGCGACTCCTCGGCCGGGCCGAGCGACCGGCCGTCCGCGGCGAGTTCGGGGACGGCGTCGCGGACCGGCAGCGGCGTGTTCAGGTGGAGCGTGACCCGGTGGCCGCCGCCGACGGGTTCGACGGTCCAGGTGCCGTCCCCGCCGGCCGAGCCGGGCGGCGCGGCGTGCGCGGGTCCCGCGAGGAGGGGGGTGGACAGGGTCGCGGCCGTGACGGCCGTGGCGAGCGCCTTGGTCCAGGCGCGAACAGGAGAGCGCATTGGTTCCTTTTCGAGTGCAATGCCCCAAGAAAGCCGCTCAGGAGAGTTAGAGGGGGGATTCTTGAGGTTTGAGGGGTTGCATCCCGAATGAGATCGTCACCGGCGACATGTGCTGATTCCGTCCGGTTTCCGGCCGGTAAACGATCATTCACAGGCACGGCGGCCCCACCGATCCCAGGACCGGTTACTGGCCAGTAGCATAGGGAGCCGGAAGCTACCGACAAGTAGGAGCGAACCCGTGCCTGCGTCCCGTGAAGTCGTCTTCGTCGACGGCGTTCGGACGCCTTTCGGCAAGTCGGGCCCGAAGGGCCTGTACGCCGAGACGCGTGCCGACGACCTGGTAGTCCGCGTCATCCGCGAGCTGATGCGGCGCAACCCCGTCCTCCCCCCGGAGCGGGTGGACGAGGTGGCCATCGCGGCCACCACCCAGATCGGCGACCAGGGCCTGACCATCGGCAGGTCCGCGGCGGTGCTCGCCGGCCTGCCGAAGTCGGTCCCCGGTTACGCCATCGACCGCATGTGCGCCGGCGCGATGACCGCCGTCACCACGGTGGCGGGCGGCATCTCCTTCGGCGCGTACGACGTGGCCATCGCCGGCGGCGTCGAGCACATGGGCCGCCACCCCATGGGCGAGGGGGTGGACCCCAACCCCCGGTTCCTGTCCGAGCAGCTCGTGGACGGCTCGGCACTGGTCATGGGCATGACCGCGGAGAACCTGCACGACCGCTACCCGTCCATCACGAAGGAGCGCGCCGACGCCTTCGCCGTGGCCTCGCAGGAGAAGGTCGCCAAGGCGTACGCCGACGGCAAGATCCAGCGCGACCTGGTGCCGATGGCCGCCCGCAAGGCCGCCGAGGGCTGGGGCCTGGCCACCGTGGACGAGGCGCCGCGCCCCGGCACGACGCTGGAGGGCCTGCGCACGCTCAAGACGCCGTTCCGCGCGCACGGGCGGGTGACGGCCGGCAACGCCTCCGGCATCAACGACGGCGCGACCGGCTGCATCGTGGCCGCCGAGGACGTGGCCAGGGAGTTGGGCCTGACCCCACGCATGCGGCTGGTCTCCTACGCCTTCGCCGGGGTGGACCCCGAGGTCATGGGGATCGGCCCGATCCCCTCCACCGAGCGCGCGCTGCGCCTGGCCGGGCTGTCCATCGACGACATCGGCCTGTTCGAGATCAACGAGGCGTTCGCCGTGCAGGTGCTCGCCTTCCTGGAGCACTTCGGCATCGCCGACGACGACCCCCGGGTCAACCCGTACGGCGGCGCGATCGCGTTCGGCCACCCGCTCGCCTCGTCGGGCGTGCGGCTGATGACCCAGCTCTCGCGCGAGTTCGCCGAGCGGCCCGACGTCCGCTACGGGATCACCACGATGTGCGTCGGCATGGGCATGGGCGGCACCGTCATCTGGGAGAACCTCGCTTGACATCCTCCCCTCCCTGAAAGGAGGGGAGTCCAACCGTCGCCGGTTGGGCTTCCTGCTTCACAGCCGGTGGCCCGCTCGAGAGGACTCTCGTTGAGGTCTTACACCAGCTCCACAGGCGTTTCGCCTCTCCGCCAGCCCGGCGGCGAGGATGTTCTTGGCGGCGTTCACGTCCCGGTCGTGGACCACACCACAAGCGCATCGCCACTCCCTGACGTGCAGCGGCACGGACTGATGGAGTGTGCCGCACGCCGAACACAGCTTGGAGGAGGGAAACCACCGGTCCACGACCAGCAGTTCCCGCCCGTACCAGGCCGCCTTGTACTCCAGCATCGCCCGCATTTCCCGCCACGATGCATCAGCGATGGCGCGAGCGAGCCGTCTGTTTTTCACCAGGCTGCCAACACGGAGGTCCTCGATCACGACCGCTTGGTTCTCACGGACGAGCCGAGTGGTCAACTTGTGCAGATGGTCCCGGCGCCGGTCGGCGATCCGGGCATAGACGCGGGCCACCCAGGTCCGGGCCTTGGCACGGTTCGCCGACCCCTTGACCCTGCGAGCGAGCGCCCGCTGCGCCCGGGCCAGCCTGCGGCGATCTCGCCGCTCGTGCCTAGGGTTGGTGACCTTCTCCCCCGTGGACAGCGTTACCAAGGCGGTGATCCCCGCGTCCACACCGACTGCGCTCTCCGCCGGGTCGAGCGGGCGGATCGTCTCCTCAACCAGGATCGACACGAACCACCGCCCCGCCGCGTCCCTGGACACCGTCACCGTGGACGGCCGCGCGCCCTCCGGGAGTGGACGCGACCACACGATGTCCAGAGGTTCGTTCATCTTCGCCAGCGTCAACTGCCCGTCGCGCCAGCGGAAGGCCGACCGAGTGTACTCCGCCGATGCGCGGGATCGCTTGCGGGACTTGAACGTCGGATACCTGGCCCTCTTGGCGAAGAAGTTCGCAAAGGCTGCTTGCAGGTGACGCAGCGCCTGCTGCAACGGCACCGAGGACACTTCGGTGAGGAACCCAAGCTCGGGGGTCTTCTTCCATACGGTGAGTGCAGCCGAGGACTCTGTGTAGGAGACGCGGCGGTTCTCCGTCGTGTAGGCGCGGGTTCGCTCCTCCAATGCCTTGTTGTAAACCAGGCGCACACAGCCGAAGGTCCGGGCAAGCTCTCCGGCCTGCTGAGCGCTCGGGTAGAAGCGGTACTTGTAGGCCCGCTTCACGATCTGCACCACGCCTTTACTTTATGCAATGGATCAGTTACGCACTGGCCAATTGCTGTAGATGATGGTTCGTCTCGCGGCGAATCGCGTATCTCTGCCCTGCTCGCAGGGCCCGGTTCCTTCCCGCCCGATGGCGGCGGTCTCCTCGGAGGTAACTGATGAGCACGATCGAGACCTGGAAGGCCCTCCTGGAGGGCAAGAACGCCGACGAGGTGGTCACCAAGGCGCTCGTGCGCGACGTCGAGCTTCCGTACGGCGCGGGCACGATGGCCCTGATCACGCTCGACAACGGCCTCGACCACACCAAGCCGAACACCTTCGGCCCGCACGGCCTTCTCGCGCTGAACGACGCGCTCGACGCGATCGCCGCGCGCTCCGACCTCGCGGCCGTCGGCGTCGTGGGCAAGCCGTTCATCTTCGCCGTGGGAGCCGACCTCAAGGGCGCGGCGGCGGTGTCCTCCCGCGAGGAGGCGCTGGCCATCGGGCAGCTCGGTCACCACGTGTTCCGCCGCCTCGGCGAGCTGGACGTGCCGTCGTTCGCGTTCGTCAACGGCGCGGCGATGGGCGGCGGGCTGGAGATCGCGCTGCACTGCACCTATCGCACCGTGTCGTCCGGCGTCCCGGCGATCGCGCTGCCGGAGTGCTTCCTCGGCCTGGTTCCCGGATGGGGCGGCACCCAGCTCCTCCCCCGCCTGATCGGGCCGGAGAAGGCGCTGAAGCTGATCATCGAGAACCCGCTGTCGCAGAACCGCATGATCAAGGGCCGGGACGCGTACGCGCTCGGGATCGCCGACGCGATGTTCGAGCCCGCCGACTTCGTCGAGGAGTCGCTGCGGTGGGCCGCTCAGGTGCTGCGCGGCGAGGTGACCGTCGAGCGGGCCGACCACACCGCCGACGACTGGACCCCGGTGATCGACCAGGCCAGGACCCTCGTCGACCTCAAGCTGCGCGGGGCCTCCCCCGCGCCGTACCGGGCGCTCGACCTCATGGCCCTGGCCCGTACGGCGTCGCGCGACGAGGGCTTCGCCGCCGAGGACGAGGCACTGGCCGACCTGCTCATGAGCGACGAGCTGCGGGCCGGGCTGTACGCCTTCGACCTGGTGCAGCGCCGGGCCAAGCGGCCGGCCGGCGCACCGGACAGGTCACTGGCCCGCCCGGTCACCAAGGTCGGCGTGGTGGGCGCCGGGCTGATGGCCTCACAGCTCGCGCTGCTGTTCGCCCGCCGCCTGGAGGTCCCGGTCGTGCTGACCGACCTCGACCAGGCCCGGCTGGACAAGGGCGTCGGCTACGTCCACGCCGAGGTCGACAAGCTGCTGGTCAAGGGCCGCGTCTCCGCCGACCTGGCCAACCGGCTGAAGGGCCTGGTGACGGGCTCGCTGACCAAGGACGCCTTCGCCGACGCCGACTTCGTGATCGAGGCGGTGTTCGAGGACCTCGGCGTGAAGCAGAAGGTCTTCGCCGAGGTGGAGGAGGTCGTCTCCGAGACCTGCGTGCTCGCCACCAACACCTCGTCGCTGTCGATCACCGACATGGCGGCCGGCCTGCGGCACCCGGAGCGGGTGGTGGGCTTCCACTTCTTCAACCCGGTCGCGGTGCTGCCGCTGCTGGAGATCGTCCGGGGCGCCGCCACCGACGACGCGACGCTGGCCACGGCGTTCGCGGTCGGCAAGACGCTGAAGAAGTCGTGCGTGCTGGTCAAGGACGCGCCCGCGTTCGTCGTCAACCGGCTGCTGACGCGGTTCATGGGCGAGGTCACGGCTGCGGCCGACGAGGGCACCCCGCTGGAGGTCGCCGACCACGCGCTCGACTCGCTCGGCCTGCCGATGACGCCGTTCGCGCTGCTCCAGCTCGTCGGCCCGGCCGTCGCGCTGCACGTCGCCGAGACCATGCACGCGGCGTTCCCGGACCGCTTCGGCGTCTCGGAGAACCTCGCCAAGCTGGTCGCCGCGGGCAAGCCGGGCCTGTA
Organism: Microbispora siamensis; assembly: GCF_016863095.1. Classification (GTDB taxonomy): domain Bacteria; phylum Actinomycetota; class Actinomycetes; order Streptosporangiales; family Streptosporangiaceae; genus Microbispora; species Microbispora siamensis. The sequence goes on from NZ_BOOF01000005.1 coordinate 147,429, forward strand.
CGGCCCGGACTTCCAGATCGACCCGGAGGTGCGGACGCTGTTCGAGGGCGGCTCGTCCCCGTCAACGGGCGAGGAGGTGCGGCTGCGCGCGCTGCGGGCCCTCGCCCAGGAGATCAGGCTCATGCTCGACGAGGGCGTGGTCGCGGCGCCGCAGGACATCGACCTGTGCATGATCCTCGGCGCGGGCTGGCCGTTCCACACCGGCGGCATCACGCCCTACCTCGACCGTACGCGCATCTCCGAGGAGGTCACCGGCTCCCGCTTCCTGGAGCCCGGCGTCGCCTCCGTACCGGCCTGACGCATGCGGTCGCCCCGGCCCAGGCTGACACGGCCCGCGCCGGGGCGGCCCGCCCGAGCCTTCCGCCATGGACCCGCGAACCACGAGACCGCGGACCCACCAGGCCCTTCACCACAGGGCCGCGCGGAACACGGGGCCCCGCACCACAGGGCCCCGACCCGAGCCGCCGCGCCACCCCGGCGCGGCGGCTCCGCATTACCGAAGCTGCGACCTGGGTGGGCTCTGAAACCCTGGAATGCCGCCGAGGATGTCATCCCTCCTCTGTAGTCTCTATGAGCAGGAAGGGAGCAGGCCATGACAGCGGCAGTGCTCGACGAGGTCAGGGTCAGTCTGGACCTGGGTGCGCTCAACGCGTTCGTACACCGGTGGTGGATCTCCGCCTGCGACTCTGTACTCGATCCCGAAGGCCGCCGGCAGATGCACGAGCGGGCCGAACATGTCCTCGCCGGCGGACCCCGTTCCGAGGGGAAGCCGTGGCGCGAGATTCTCGCCGCTCGCTGGACCGATAGGTAGGTGATCCCGACAGCCGGAAATCAAATCCGCGCCGCCTGAGGAAACGCGGCGCCCGGCGCGGTCAGCATTCAGCCAGCAGACAGCGCTCGACCGGCCGGGCCTGCCAGAGGCCTTCCATGCCTCGGAAGCGGTCGATGACGGTGGGGACGTCGTCGGGATCCTTGAGCTTCAGGTGGTAGTAGGACACCTCGGCTGTGAAATCGCTGCTGGTGCGAGACCGCAGGTCCTTGGTGGCGTGCTCGGGATCCTCGAAGTAGAACGCCTCGACCTCCGGTGTGCCGCGGATCGCTTCGACGACCGCGTCCTGCTGCGCCTTCGTCAGAGGTTCACGGCACCCGACCCCCTCTCCGGGCTCGGGCAGACACAGGCGCAGCGACACGTGGGCCTTGCCGTACCAGAATCCGTCGCCCTGGGGATAGACACCGTCCACACCAGGTAGCGCACGGATGGTGCGGGAGAACTCACGGGATTTCGACCGGTCGAGCAGGACGCCGACGATGGAGTCGGTCATGTCTTCGCGTTGCCACTCGTGGAGCGGGTCGTCGCTTGTGCTCCAGGTGAGCTTCCTGTGCTCCTGGTACTCCTTCCACTCCTGCTCGGCTGATTGATATTCGACCTCGCGTACGTCGGGGCGGGCCTCAAGCGCGGCGAGGACGGCCTTCTTCTCGGCCTCGGTCGCCGAGCCGACGCTCACCTCGAACGTCCCGGTCGTGGGCCAGGGGCCGGGTGGCGGCGGGAGAGGTCCTTGGGGCCGCCCGGCCAGCAGCCGGGGCAGCCCGCACGCTCCGGCAGCCAGTACGGCGACGACGAGCGGACCCGCGATCCACAACAGTCGTGACCGTGAGGATCTCGACTCGGTCCCATCAGACATGTCGGCGAATATGCCCACTGGTCCTCGCGCGGTCAAGCAGCATCGGTGACGGCCTCCGATCCGCTCGGCGCGAGATCACCGCGCGAGACAGAACATCAACGGGAAGGGCTGGGACTTGCTCACGGAGATCGAGGCTCACTATGCGGACCTCATCGAGCGCTCCCTTGATATCGGCGAGCTGTGCATGACATGGTCCCGGGCGGCCTCGGCCGACGAGGTGACCGCCTGTCGTCCGCATCGCTGCGGGAGAACGCGCTCTACCGCTTCTGGGGGTGGGGTGACCCGCCCCCAGAAGCTCCAAACCAGGACACCGGGCGCCGAGGCTGAGCCGCCGCGCCACCCCGGCGCGGCGGCTCGCCGTCATTCCGCACGCGGTCAGGCCGCGTGGCGGTAGGCGGGATAGGTGATGTAGCCGGTGTCGCCGCCCTGATACCAGGTGGACTCGTCATGCGGCGCGATGGGGAGCCCCTGGCGCAGCCGCTCCACGAGGTCGGGATTGGCGATGAAGGCCCGGCCGAAGCTGATCAGGTCGGCGCCGAGCCCCAGCCAGTGGTCGGCGGCCGCCTTGTCCGTCTGCCGCGGGCCCATCGGGAAGACCGGGTTGACGATGAGCGTGCCGGGCCAGGCCTTGCGCAGCTCGACCAGCACGTCCTCGTCGGTGGTGGCCTCCAGGTGGACGTACGCCAGATTCAGGGGGGCCAGCTCGGCGAGCAGCGCGCCGTACAGTTCGGGGACGTCGGTCTCCTCCGCGCCCCAGATGCCCGCGCCCGGCGAGAGCCGGATGCCGGTCCGGTCGCCTCCCACCGCCTCGACGGTCGCCGACACCGCCTCCACGGCGAAGCGGATCCGGTTGGCGATCGATCCGCCGTACGCGTCGGTGCGCAGGTTGGCGGAGCTGGACAGGAACTGCGCGATGAGGTAGCCGTTCGCGCCGTGCAGCTCGACACCGTCGAAACCGGCGTCGACGGCCCGGAGCGCGGCCTGCGCGTAGGACAGGGCGTGCTCGGGCACCTCGGCGGTGTCCAGCGCCCTCGGCACGGGCGCGGGCTTGGGCCCCGCCGGAGTGAACACCTCCCCGGGGGCGGCGACGGCCGAGGGGCCGACCGGCTGCATCCCCGTGGTGTCGGGGTGGGAGACACGGCCCCCGTGCATGATCTGGGCGAAGATGCGGCCGCCGTTGGTGTGGACCGCGTCGGTGACCGGCCGCCACGACGCGACCTGCTCGTCGGTGTACAGCCCCGGGGTGCCCGGGTTGGACTGGCCGACGAGGCTCGGCTGCACCCCTTCGGTCACGATGAGCCCGGCGGTGGCGCGCTGGGCGTAGTAGGTCGCCATCGACGGTGTCGCCAGGCCGCCCGCGGCCGCGCGGACCCGGGTCATCGGGGCCATCACCACACGGTTGGGCAGGGTCAGCGCGCCGAGCTGGTAGCGGTCGAAAAGGGTCGTCATTCCTGAGCGCCTTTCAGGGGTTCCTGCGGAAGGACGCGTCCGCCGGCTGGACACGGCGACTACGCTAAGACCTGACACTGACGTCAGATGCAAGCGTTCGAGCGCAGATTTTTCGACAGGAGGCGCGATGCGCATCGGGGAGTTGGCGTCGCAGGCCGGGGTGAGCGTCCGTTCACTGCGCTACTACGAGGAGCAGGGCCTGCTCACCAGCACGCGCAGCCCCAGCGGCCAGCGCCACTACACCGACGACGAGGTCGAGCGCGTACGGCTCATCCAGTGTCTGTACGCCGCCGGGCTCTCCAGCCGGACGATCGTCGAAGTGCTGCCGTGCGTCGACTCGCCGAGCGAGCGGAACTCCGACGAGGCGTTCGAGCGGCTGCTCCAGGAGCGAGAACGCATCAGCCGGCACATCGACGAGCTCCTGCAGGCCCGCGACGCCCTCGACCGGCTCATCGACGTCAACCGTGCCCACCGCGCCCAGCTGACGCCTCGCTGATCTCGGGCATGACGGGGACGGCGCGCTGCCAATAAGGCGCTACGGCGCGACGCGGTCGCCCGTGGCGTCGGGCGACCGCGCCGCGAAAAGCCGCGGGTCAGCGCCTGAACAGACGCGGAGCCAGGTCGATGAGGTTCTTCTGCCACACGTCCCAGCCGTGCGGCCCGGGGGTGACCCCGTCGAACTCATAGTGGATACCGAGATCGTTCAACGTGGTCAGCGACCCCATGAAGAACGGCTGCACGAAGTCGGTCTGGTCGCCGACATACAGGCGCAGCATCTTGGTCCCCTTGTTGACCGCCTCCACGTCGACGCCGGTGCCGTCGCCGAACCAGGCCGAGAACGCCGCGACGTAGGCGAACCGGCCCGGGTGCGCCTTGAGCACCCCGAGCGTCTGCACACCGCCCATCGAGAGGCCGGCGAGGGCCTGCCGCGACGGGTCGCCGGAGACGTTGTAGTGGGCGCGGGCCGCCGGAACGATGTTGTCCAGCAGCTCCTTGGTGAAGTCGGACACGTTGCCGTTGCCCATCACGACCACCATCGGCACCAGCTTCCCGTCCAGGAACTCGTGGTCGAGGATCTGCTTGGCGCGGCCCATCTCCACCCAGTCCGTGTAGCTCTGACCGCTGCCGTGCTGGAGGTAGAGGACGGGATACGGCTCCGCGCGGCCGGCGTCGTACCCGGGCGGGGTCCACACCAACGCGGTCCGGTCCTGGTTCGCCACGGTGCTCCGGTACGTCAGGCTCTCGACCTTTCCGCCCTGACCGGCGGGAACGTCCGAGAGCAGGCGCGACCTCTCGCCCGGGATGAAGAAGGTGCTCCAGGTCGGCTCGGTGGTCACCTTCGTCGGGTTCGACGTGTCCTTGACCGAGACCCGGTCGACGATGAACTTGTAGTAGTAGAACCACGGGTCCAGCGGACCGACGGTCGCCCGCCACCGGTCGCCTTCACGGGACATCGGGATGCGCAGCCAGCTCCCGCCGGGAGCGTCGTTCGCCCATACCGTGACGTGCTTGGCGTCCGTGAAGTCCGTCGTGGTCTCGAAGGTGACGAAGCCGTCCTCGGTCAGGAACGGCGTCGGGGTGGTGCCGGCTGCGGGCGGGGTGAACTCGCCCTTCAACCGCCCGTGCCCTGCGCTCGGACCGTGATCCGGCACCGTGCGGAACAGCCGCGGCACGAAATCGATCAGGTTCTCCTGCCAGGCGTTCCAGTTCGCCCCCGCGTCGGGGTTGACCCCGTCGAACTCGTACCTGACCCCGGCGCGGTCCAGCGCCCTCGTGAGGCGGACGGTCGCGTTGTACGCGGGATCGGTCACGTTCCCGGTGTACAGACGCACCAGCGTGACGGTGCGGTTGACGGCCTTGGCGTTCGCCCGATCCACGCCGTCCGTCAGAAGACCCGAGAACGAGCCGACGTAGGCGAACTGACCCGGGTTGGTCAAAGCGGCACGCAGCGCCCGCGTCCCGCCCTCGGAGACACCGGCGATGGCCTGGTGCGCCGGGTCGCGGAGGACGCGGTACTTGTCCTCGGCCGCCTTCCGGAGGTCCTTCAGCTCCTTCTCGTCGTCCGGCCCGTCACCGTCGCTGATCACGACCACCATCGGCTCCATGGCACCCTGGATCGACAGGTTGTCGAGGATTTGCTTGGCCCGGCCGAGATCGAGCCAGTCGGTTGCGCTCTGCCCCTCGCCGGACCGCAGGAACAGCACCGGGTAGGCCTTGGCACCCTTGGCCGAGTACCGCGGCGGCGTCCATACCAGCGCCGACCGCTCCTTCTTCTTGGTCCGGTAGGTCAGGGTCTCGACCTTCCCGCCCTGTCCCTGAGGCGCATCCGCCAGCAGGCGCACCGAGTCACCCGGGACGATGAAGGTGCTCCACAGGGGCTTGGACGCCACGCTGGTGGCGTTCGTCGGATCCTTGAGGACCTTGGTGTCGTCGCCCGTGACCTGATAGGAGTACAGCCCCGGCTTGAGTGGGCCGAGGGCTCCCCACCAGACGTCGCCCCGGCGGGTCAGGCCGTACTCCGCCCACGCGAAGGAGGGGCCGAAGTTCCCCTCGACCATCACCTCCGACACCTGGCCCACGTTCGCCTCGATGGAGGCCGCCGGGATGCTGATCGACACGTAGCCGTCGTCCGAAACACTCAGCCACGGTGTGTCCGCTGCCGCCGGCCGCGGCGCGGTCAGGACCGCCGCGACCATCATGACCCCGGCGGCGATCACCGCCGAGAGCCGGCGCACGCCCGTGGGGCGCATGCCGCCGTGATGGAATAACGCCATACCGAAACTCCTGGATTGCGTGCCTGGACTTCCGCCGTCACGCTGCATTCAGTCTCTTTTCGAAGTGAGCGCTAACAGTCGCGATTCCACCAAGTCAAGGTAATTGATACCTTTTGGGAACACAAGCCTGTTTCAGGCTCTCGGCATGCGGCCAGGACAGGGAGGTTCGCCGGCCCGCCTCCGGACTCGGCCCCGAGCCGCCGCGCCCGATCGGCGCGGCGGCTCGGCGTACAGCGTGTCACTCGCGACGGTCAGCAGCAGCTGCCCACCGGGTCGGGGAACAGGTCGGCGATCGCCTGGACGTGGTGGTCCGGAACGACGACGCTGGCCCCCGCGACCAGTCCCGCGCCGATCAATGCGGCAATCAGGAGGTGTTTCATGTGCTCTTTCATCTTTCTCCCCGTTATGTAGCGACCTTCGGGGACTTCGATGCGGATCGGGACGAGAAAGTTCGCACTCATTGAAGATTCAATGGGGGCGCCGACGACGGTTTCGGGCGTGCGGGCAGGTGGACCGGAAACGGTCAGCCGTGGCCGTGGATCTCGGCCTGCTCCCGGAGGGCACGTCGTTCGTCGTGCCGGTCGCCGCTCTCCCTGGCGATCCGCAGCGCCTCAACCACATGCCTCGACGCCTCGTCGAGATCGCCGAGCATCCGGGAGGACCGGGCCAGCGCGACCAGGGCCTGCGAACGCTCCTGCGGCCCCTGCGCGAAGGCGTCGAAGCTCGCCAGCGCGTCCAGGAGTTGCGCGCGGGCGGCGACGACGTCCCCGGCCTCGAGGTGCGCCTCGCCGAGACGCCGGAGCGTCATCGCTTCGTGCATCGCGTCGCCCGCCTCCCGGGCGCGCCGCAGCGCCTGCCGCAGCGTCGCGACGGCCTCGTCGTGTGATCCGAGCAGCAGATGGGCTTCGCCGACCATCATCAGCGCGTACCGCTCGCCCACGGGGGATTCGACCTGCCGGCTGATCACAAGCTGCCGCTCGGCATATCGCAGCGCCTCCTCCGGGCGCTCCAGCGACAGGCAGGCACTGGCGAGGTTGCCGAGCGCGCGCAGTTCTCCGAGAGGGTCGCCGAGCTCCCTGCACAGGTCCAGCAGCTCATGGAGGCACGTGAGTTCTGCCTCGTCGTGGTTGAGCAGGCGGTGCGCCATCGCCACCATGGCCAGCGCCTGTGCCTCGCTCTCACGGTCCGCGAGCCGGCGCGCGGTCTCCAGCGACCTCGTGCCGAGCCAGAGCATCTCGTGACGGTACCCCTGCGCGGCCAGATGCCACTGCAGGTTGAGGGCGAGGGCAATCGCGAGGTGAGCGGTCGCCGCGTCGCCGTCCCACGCCTGGCCGAGAATCGTCAGCAGACTCGGCCGCTCCCGTTCCAGCCAGCGGGTCGCCTCTTCCCGGTCGTGCAGCGCCTTGGGCGTCTGCGGCACCTCCGGCACGCCGGCGTGCAGGCGATGCGGGTCGATCATCCGTACGGCCGCGCCCGTGGTGGCGAGGAAGAAGCCGAGCACGCGGCGGAGCGCGGCCTCCCGCCGCTCCGGCGGTTCGGTGTCCAGCCCGCGCTCCTGCGCGTACAGCCTGATCAGGTCGTGCAACGTGTAGCGGCCGGGAGTCGGGGTTTCGACCAGCCGCGCGTCGAAGAGCCTTTCGACGACTCGTTCGGCCGTCCGTGGCGGCACGTCGAGCAGCGCGGCCACCGCCTCCAGGCTCAGGTCCGGTACGCGCAGCAGGCCGATCAGGCGGAACGCCCGTGCGGCCTCACGGTCGAGAGTCTGCCCGCTGCCGGCCAGGGCCGTGTAGCTGACCGCGATGCTGCTGCGCACGCCGACCTCCCCGGTGCGCAGCTCGTCCAGCCGGCTGCTCTCGTCCTCCAGGCGTTCGATGAGCATGTCGGCCGACCAGCCGGAGCGGCTCGCGAGCCGGGCGCCGGCGACGTGCAGAGCCAGAGGAAACCCGTCACAGAGGTCGGCGAGCCGTTCGACGGCCTTCTGGGAGAAGCCGACGCCGCCGGACCGGAACCGGCGCACCAGCATGGCGACGGCCTCGTCCCGCGGCATGGGGCCGAGATCGACGTGTGAGGCGGGAGCGGCCGGCGCCAGGTTCTCGCGGGACGTCAGCAGGACGGTCGAGCCGGAGGTCATCGGCAGCAGGGGGCCGACCTGCGCGATCGAGGAGGCGTCGTCGAGGAGGAGCAGCACCCGCCTGCCGTGGAGGATCGTACGCAGGGCCGAGGCGGCCTCGTCCACGTCGGGGGGAACCTCCGACCCCGGCGTGCCGAACGTCCGCAGAAGCCGGCCGATCAGCTCACCCGTGTCCAGTCGTCGCACGCCGGGCATCGCGCCGCGCAGGTTGACGTACACCTGGCCGTCGGGGAAACGGGCCGCGGCCCGGTGCGCCGCGTGGAGCGCCAGGGCGGACTTGCCCGCACCCGGCGGGCCGCAGATCGCCACCACCGGCGTCGGCGGCGACCCGTCCGGAGGGTTCAGCCAGGCCTCCAGGCGGCTCAGCTCCCGCTCCCGGCCGACGAAATGCGGCGCGCCGGAGGGAAGCTGCCTCGGCACCGCCGAGAGCGCCACCGGAGGTGCCGGTCCCCCGCCGTCGTGGGTCCCGCCCGGGGCGGCCCGGGCAGCATAGAGGAAGAGGCCGGCGTCCCCGGCGAGGATCCGCTGGTGGAGCCGCTGAACGGGTTGCCCCGGCTCCACGCCCAGTTCCTCGACCAGGCGGGTTCTCAGTTCGTGGAAGGCGGCGAGCGCGTCCGCCCGCCGGCCGTCACGCACGAGGGCCAGCATCAGCTGGCCCCACGGGCGTTCACGCAAGGGGTGGTCGCGTACGCACTGCCGGAGCGGGCCGATCGCCTCCGCGTGCAGGCCGAGATCGAGCCGGGCGTCGGCCCAGTCTTCGAAGACCCCCAGCCGCTCCTCCCGCAGCCCCGCGGCGATCTCGTTCATCAGGAGGGTGAGCGGCACGCCCTGCAAGGGTTCGTCACGCCACAGCAGAAGGGCCCGCCGGAGCCTGGCCTCCCCCTGCCGTACGTCACCCGCCTTCAGCGCGCCACGGCCCTGCCGTACGAGGTCCCGGAACGTCAGGAGGTCGAGCTCGCCGGGTCGTACGACGAGGCGGTAGCCGTCTCCCACCGTCTCGATCGGCGCGGCCGCCGGGTCCTCCGGCGACAGCAGCCGGCGCAGCGCCGAGACGTAGGTCTTGAGGTTGCCCCGGGCCGAGCGGGGCGCCGCGCCGTCCCAGAGATGCTCCACGAGGTGATCGGCCGGGACGGCCCTGTTGGCGCTCACGAGCAGGGTGACGAGGAGCTGACGGTGCTTCGGGCGAACGAGGGGGACCTCCCGGCCGTCCGCGTCGCGGACGCGAACCGAACCCAGGAGCCGGTATTCCACGCCGCCTCCACCCCGAGTCACAAGACGCCTAGATCCTAGGCACCCACCTGACTCAGGGCAAGATCAGGCAGCATCAATCCGTGGCAAACCACAGATCCTCAGCCGAAAATTCCTCCGCGGTACGAGTAGGCAGGGCATCCGGAAGGATGTAACCCGGAAAAGCCCTACGTAGAAGATTCACGTCTGCAGAGAAGCACCTTGCATCCCAGGAATCCACACGCAGTACCACCACATCCTTCCCAGCAAGCTCTGACAGGTCGTCCGCCGCCCAGCGTATGGCCATGACAAACGGCCTATTAATGTGGACATAACACATCGTCTCTGGACACAGAACCTGTATCCAGTCCTCATCGCCTTCGTCCCACGCAATGACTGCTTCGGGAAACCGTGAGATCACCGATGAGGTGAAGCGCAAAGTGGTCGACTCGTCCCAAGAAGAATCCACGATGCTGCTCAGATGGTCATCTATTCGTATAGCTGCCATCATGGCGCCCCCGATGGCCAGGCATGGATTGTCCGTCCAGAACGCGTTACCGTCATCCAATTCGTGAGTTCACCCGTCCTGCCGATAACACCGATAGGGCCATTCTCAACGAAAACCTTCGCCTTGTTGCCGATCCAGAGATCGTTCGCGTCTGCAAATCGCGCCGCTCTGAGGGCCTCTCCGGCCGCGTCCACCTGGAACAGGAACTGGCTCTTGCCCGCAGGCAAGAAGCTTCCGTCCGGGAGCATCTTTCCTGCAAACGATCCACTCGTATGCGGAGCCATCGCAGCATCGTTCACGGTATATCTACCGTCGGTGAGGTTCCCGTGTCGATCACGGAAGGGCTTGTCTCCGCAGTTGTGGACGAGGACGGGGGCGGGTCCGGCTTGGACGTAGAAGGTGTGGGTGCCGGCGACGGTGAGGTCGTAGACGGCGGGGTGGGACGGCACCACCGTGGTGCCGACGACCTGGACGGTGGCGCCGGACGGGGTGCGGAGGCGGTCGGCCGGGGCCAGATGGTCGGCGCGGACCCAGGTGCGATCGACCGTGTCCCAGAACAGGTGGTGTTCCGTGGCGAGGATGACCCCGGTGTCGTGGCCCTTCTTGCCGTCGGTGTCGACGGTGATCTGGACGAGGCTGACGTAGCCGACGCCCGAGAAGGCGGCGACCACGAGCTTCGGGGCCGTCTCACCGGTCGACGGGTCGGTGGCGAGGACCTTGTCGCCGGGCTTGATCTTCTCGATCGCCCTGGTGGTGCCGTCGGCGAGCTTGACCAGGGTGCCGGCGACGAAGCTGTCGCAGGTCCCGCGAGATCCGGACGAGGCGTGCGCCCTCTCGCGTGCGGCGCCCCTTCCGGCCGATCGTGCGGCCGCGCCTTCGCCCGCTTCGGCCGCGTCCTCGGCGGCGGCGCCCGCCTTGCCCAGAGCGGCCCGCGCCTTGCTCGCGGCCTTGCCGACCGCCCCGGTGACGGCCTTGCCCGCCGCCGTGCTGGCCACCTTGCCGAGCACGGCCGAGGCTGCCTTGCCGAGCACGCCCCCGGCCGCGCCGGCCACGGCTCCCACCGCCGCCGCGTGGAATGCGCCGCCCAGGCTCCACTGGTCACGCGGAGTGGAGACCATGTAGCCGGCGAGATTGCCCGCGGCTCCGCCGACCGCGGCGCAGCCGACGCTGCCGGCGCCGCCCGTGGCCACCTCACAGCCGATGGTCACGGTCACCGAAACGGCGACGTTGACAATCGTGGCCTTGTGCTGGTTCCAGAAGTTCTTGGCCTTGCAGCCGAAGTCCCAGGTGCCGCAGTGCGGCCGGCTGACCGGCGGGGGCGGAGGAGGATAGGAAGGCGCGTTCCCGCTGCTCCCTTTGTTGCTGTCGCTACCGGTGTTGTAAGGAGCGTGCGCGCCGCCTCCATTGTCGCGGGGCAGCATCAGGCCGCTCGGGTCGGACTTGGTGACCGGGTTGTTGTCGGCGTAGGCGTAGCCGTTCCAGCTCTGGGGGTCGGCCGCGTCGAAGACGGGATCGACGGAGATGAAGCGGCCGGTCTCGGCGTCGTACTCGCGGGCGCCGAGGTGGGTGAGCGCCGTGGCGTCGTCGATGACGCCACCCACGAAGCCTCTCTGTCCGGGCCAGAACGACGGTGGGGTGCCGCGCTGCTGCCCGAACGGGGTGAAGCGGCGGCGAGTGGGCGTCTGGGCCGCGTCGTCGGTGACCGATATGTCAGTGGTGCCGTGGTTGTCGGCGCCTAACCAGGTCACGCCCTTGTTGGTCCGGGCCGCGACGACCTGGCCGCCGTGCGTGTAGTAGCGAGTGGCCGTCTTGGCGCCGGTGGCCTTGTCGACCCGGATCTCCATCCCGGCGACGTACAGGGTGGTGGAGGTGGGGTCGCGGCGGATCAGGCGCTCGCCGTTGGCGTCGTAGACGAAGGTGCTGACGCCGGAGGGGTCGGTGGACTTGGCGAGGTGTCCTTCGACGTCCCATTCCAGCGCCCGGCCCGAGCCGCGCTCGGTGGTGTTGCCTGCGGCGTCGTAGGTGTAGCTGTCGATCTGCCCGTCGCGGTCGCCGCCCTTGTACTCGACCGAGGTCAGCGTGTGCGGCTGCGGCTTGCCGGCCCCCGCGTACGTGTAGGTCTTGGTGACGTCGCCGCTCGCCTGGTGGTCGATCTCCTTGGTGCGGTTGCCGACCTTGTCGTAGGCGAAGGACTGCCAGTACGGCGCCGGTCCTCCGATGATAGCCTGCGAGGGGTCGGCCGCGCAGTCGTCGGTGGCCGTCCACGCCTCGGTCAGGCGCTGCAGGTAGTCCTGCCGGAAGCACTGCACGTCGGGCGTCTGACCGGACGGCTTGTCCGTGATTTTGGTGATATTTCCGGAATCGTCGTAGGTGTAGTTGGTGTCCGCGACGGAGATCGGCGCCGTCTCTCGCTCGTACAGGGAACGGGTGAGCCGGTTGGTGCCCTCCTCGTAGAAGTTGGTCTCCTTCACCCGCTTCAGGCCGGTGCTCATCGTCATGTCGAGCACCTGGCCGAGCTTGGAGTACGTGGTGGAGGTGACGTAGTCGGTCAGGCCGCGCGTGGTGGTGGGGTTGCCGAGCTCGTCGTAGCCGTAGAGCATCGTCTCGCCGAGCAGCCCGCCGGCCGCGGGCAGCACCGTGCGGCGGACGGTGCCGTCGGGGTTGTAGTCGGTGCTGGTCTTGTAGGTGCCGGCGAGCGCGCCCTCGGAGGCCGGGATGACGGTCTCGGTGCCGAGGGTGCGGTAGGCGTCGTCGAAACCGGTGACGGCCGTCGTGTAGGCGTCCATGGCGCCGGTCGTGGCGTTCTTGACGTACCGGGTCGAGGCGGTCGGCTGGCCCTTGACGACGGTGCCGTCGGGCAGGGCGTCGTACGTCCACTCGGCGAGCTTGGTTCCGCTCGCCGAGGTGCCCTCGTACTCGGCGGTCTTGCGGCCGAGCGCGTCGTAGGTGAAGAAGACGCTCTTGCCGCGGGCGTCGGTGGTGGTCAGCAGGCGGTCGGTCGTGTCGTCGTACGTCAGCTTCGCGGTGCCCTTGTCGGGGTCGTCGAGCTGGACGAGGCGGCCGCGCAGGTCGTAGTGGTAGGTCCACGCGTTGCCGTCGGCGTCCTTGACGGTCGCGGGCTGCCCGGTCGGCGTGTAGGTGTAGGTGGTGGCGTCGTAGTCGCCGCTAGGGCCGTCGCCCTTGTACTCCCGGAACTCGACGATCTCGCCGCGGGCGTCGGTGATCCTCGTGGTCGGCGTCGATCCCTCGGGAGGATCGACGCTGACGCGGTCGCCGCCATACGTCACGGTGGTGCGCCACTGCTCGCTGCCGCGCTTGCGGAAGATCTGCGCGGTGGCCCACTCCATGCCGTTGTAGACCGTGACGTTCTGACCGGGGACGTCGTCGTCGCTCGCCGGGGTCCACAGCGTGGCGCCGGGCGCCCCCTCGACGTAGTAGTCGTCGTTGGTCTTGTAGACCAGGCCGCGGCTGTCGTACAGCGTGTCGTTCACGACCCGGCCGCCGCCGGGGGCGGGTTGCTGGGTCTGGCGGGCGCGCAGCAGGCCGTCGTACAGGGCGTAACCGATGGTGTAATTCGCCCCGTCGTTGCGGAGCGTCGAGGTGGTCACCGTCGTCGGCCCGTCGGCCCGGATCTGGTAGCCGAACTTCATGTTCGGCGCCGAGGCGTACGTCGCCTTGGCGTGCCCCGGCAGCCACACGCCGGTCAGCCGGCCCAACGGGTCGTAGGCCATGTCGGTGCGCTTGCCGTTGACGTCGATCGTGGCGGTGGGGAGTCCCCAGGCCGGTTCGACCTCCGTCTTGCTCACGTGCCCGAGCGCGTTGGTCACCGTGGTGCCGGTAACCAGGCCGGTCGCAGGGGTGTACGCCGTGGTCGTCTTGCCGCCCGAGGCGTCGGTGACCACCAGCGGCCTGCCGTACACGTCGAACGTGGTGGTGCCGGTGGTGACGTACTGCGGGCCGCCGTTCCACGAGCCGAGCTTCTCGGTCTTCGTGACGTTCCCCTTGTCGGGCGCGGCGCCGAACGCCTTGCCGTCGTAGTACCTGCGCACGTCGGAGGCCACGTCGCCCGGCCGGTCCGGGGTGACGCCGCACGCCTTGGTCACGGTCTCCACGCGCGAGGCGTAGGAGATCATCCACTTGGCGTCGTCCCGGGCGTAGGTGGTGCGGGTGCACTGGTCGTCGCTCGCGGTGGACTCGTCGCCGAGGTCGTTCACCTGCGTGGGCAGGCCGTCGTTGTCGTAGTCGGTCTCGGTCTTCGTGTACCGCCAGCCGCCGGACGCCAGCGCGGTGCGGGTGCGCACCGTGTCGGCCTGGACCAGGTGCGCGGTCGTGGTGCCCCAGGAGCGCACCCGCTTGGCGGTCTGCCTCGTCCAGTAGCCGGTGACGGTGCCGCTCAGGGCGGGACCGCCGGGGCCGTCGTAGTGGATCTCCTCGCGGACCCGTCCCTGCAGGGCGTCGGCGTCGTCCACGGCGGTGCCCGTGGAGTCGGTGACCTTCACGTTCCGCGTGCCCCCGCCGGGCAGCTCGTCGCCGTCCATGCCGCGGAAGTAGAGGTACTCCGACTGGGAGCGCTGCTCGGGCGCCTCGCCGTGGCTGATCCGGACCTTGCCGTAGCCGCGCCACTGCGACCAGGTCTTGTACTTCTCCTTGGTCAGCCCGTCGTCGTCATCGTGGTGCCAGGCGCCGCCGCCGAGGTACTCGTAGCTCGTCACCTCGTCGGGCGCGCCTCCCGTACGGTCGATCTCCCGCACCTGGGTGACGACGTACTTGTGGAACCAGTCGAGCTTGGGCGAGGTCGCGCCCTCCGGCGACCAGTACTGCGGGTAGCACCGCCGGGTGTTGGTACCGATGTCCGGCTTGTCGCCGGCCGTGCAGTCCTCGTCGGAGTAGGCGACGGACAGCGAGCCGCCGGTCTCGTTGTCGATCGCCGAGATCCGCCACTTGGTCAGCGGCGGGCGTCCTTCGAGGGCGTCGACGCGGTTGGGCTTCTGCACGCCCGCGAACCTCACCGACGGCAGCGAGGCCGTGCCGCCGCCGACCTTGCCGGTGTGGGTGATCCCGGCCAGCCACAGCGTGGCCGCCGTCCCGTCGCCGGGGGCGCGCATCTCCTGGTCGAGCGTCCAGGTGTCGACGTCCTTGTACGCGCTGCCCGACAACACCTGGGTGGTGACGGCGGCCAGCCGCTTGCGCGTCCAGAACGTCGGCGAGTACTTGTCGATGCACTTCTCGCCGGAGTCGCAGTTCTGGTCGTAGGGGACGTCGGGCCAGTACTTGGCGTTGTCCTTGGTGAACTTGTCCGCCGCGCAGTCGAAGCCCGACGTCGGGATGCACCGCTCCTTCACGTCGAAGGAGACCCGCGCCGGAGCGGACGAGGTGAAGATCGCGTCCGAGCGCTGTCCGTAGTCGATGCGCTTGAGGTAGCCGCCCCGGTCGTACGCGGTCGGGGTGCCGTTGGGCACGCCGTCGGTCAGCGTGGTGACGTCGCGGCGGTAGTAGTTGGTCTCCTTGCCGTACCAGAACGTGCTGACCGTGCCGTGCGGGTCGACGACGTAGTCGAGGTTCCACCGCCAGGCCTGCCGGCACCAGGAGTCGGAGAAGGCGCTCTTGTGGCACGGCTCGCCGTCGTCGTCGCCGAAGACCGGCACGGTCCAGGTGGCGTTCGTCTCCGCCTTGCCGTCCGCCCAGCCGGGCAGGTGGTTGCGGCCGAAGTAGTACTGGGTGCCGTCCGGGGTGGTGACCCGCCAGTACTCGCCGTCGTCGTCGCCGTTGTCGGCGCCGGAGAGCTTCTCGACCTTGGAACCGTCGTCGTCCTTCGGCTGCCAGGTGCCCGTCGCGTCGTCCAGCACCAGTTCGGTGGCCTGCCCGTTCAGCGACATCGTCGCGTTCGAGTTGCCCCAGCACTGGTCGTTGCGCTTGGGCGTGACGCCGTCGTCGGCGCATGCCTTGTACCTGCGCTCGATGAACCCGGGCCAGTAGTCGAAGCCCTCGCCGATCCAGGAGGCCTGGTTGTTGGTGGCGACCGTGCGGCCGTCGACGCTGCCGGATGAGTAGGCGAGCCCGACGTTGGGGGTCGGACCTCCGGGGACCGGCGGCAGGCGCAGGGGGTAGGACCAGGAGAACGCCCCGCTCTGGTTGCTCACGCTCCAGGTGGCCGACGGGGACAGCGAGGTGGCCTCGTAGGTGCCCGCCGGTCCCGACGGCGCCGCCTCGGCCGCCAGCGTGGTCGCGCCGGCGGCGGCGAGGTCGACGTCCGCGGTCAACCGGCCCGCGGTGACGTCGTTGCTCGTGGGCAGCGGGGTACGGGTCTGGCATTGCGGCAGGTCGGGCGTACTGGCGGCGCACCCGGGCAGCCGGACGAGGCGCAGCCGGGACGCCCAGTCGCCGCCGTAGGCGTACCGGAAGCCCGAATAGTCGACCGCGACCGCGACCCGCCGTGCCACTCCTCCCGCCTGCGGGGTCAGCTGGAGGCCCAGCCCCGTGACGCCCGACCGCTTGGCCGTGGGCGCGTCGAGCACCCGCACCTGCACCGCCGCCGAGGCCCCGGAGGACGGCGCCGAGGATTTCGCCGCGGTGTCCGAGGACGGCGCCGAGGTGCCGGGTTTCGCCGCGGTGTCGGAGGACGGTGCCGGGGTGCCGCCTTTCGCCGCGCCCGCCGGGCCGATCCACACCGGGAGCAGGCCGGCCCGCGCCATTCCCGGCCCCGCGCCCTTGCCCGGGGACGCCTTCGCGGCCGCCGCGTCCCCGGCGGGAGAGCCGAGGGCGACCACCGCCGTGCCGGGCTGCGGCCAGGTCACCGCGGGGGCGCCCTTGAGGTCGAACCGGGCCCCCGGGTCGGGCGCGGCGGCCCGCGCCCGGCTCTCGTGGCCGGGCACGGGACGCTGGTCCTGCGCCTTGTGCCAGGCCGGGTCGCCCGCGGCCTGGGCCACGGGCACCGGGACGGCCAGCGTCGCCGGCACCACGACCGCCAGCATCGCGGCGACCCCGGCCCAGCCCCGCCATGAAGCGAGCACGACTACCTCCGGTTGAACGTCGATGAAGGGGGACGAGGCGGCGGTCAGCCGTCCAGGGGAAGTCCCAGGGTGAGGTTGACGATCTGGCGATCGGTGAGTGTCCCGGCGAACACGCGGACGTCGTCCACGTCGCCGGCGAAGTAGTCGACGTAGCCGCCCCGGTACTTGACCCGGCCGATCTCGAGGCCGCCGCTCGCGTGCCAGCCCGACGACGGCCGTACGTCGGAGATCTGTCCGTTGACGTACAGCCGGATCTCCTTGGCGACCTCGTCGTACACGCCCACGAGGTGGGTCCAGGAGTTGATCGCTGAGCAGTCGATCGGCTCGGCGGACTTGGCGACCGTCATCTTCTCGGTGTCGGTGTCGTCACTGGCGGTGGAGAAGCCCCAGCGGGACACCTTGACGCCGTTCTCCGTGTAGACGCGGTAGCCGAGGTAGAAGCCGCTGTTCCTGCTGCCGTCCTGGCCGACGGCGGTCATCACGCGGTCCGGCAGCACGCAGGTGTCGTCGCCGGCCAGGCGCACCCAGGCCGACACGGTGTAGCTGTGGTCGGTACGCACGGGGGCCGAGGCGGTGGTGGCGTACGCCGTGGCGCCGTCGAGACTGAGCACGCCGGCGCCGTCGACACCGTCGTCGGACCAGGCGGCGCTCCCCTTGAGGGTCGCGGTCCTGCCGTAGCCGGAGGAGTCGGCGCCGGACGTGCCCGTTCCCTCGTCGAACGCCCACCGGCCGGACAGGGCCGGAGGCTGCTTGGCCATGACGGCGATCTCGTTGCCGAGCGCCGGGTCGTTCACGGTTCGGGGGTCGTCGGACAGGATCCGGTCCCAGACCCGCACCTCGTCGATGTCACCGGCGAAGTTCTCCTGGAAGGTCCCGTTGTACTTCACCCGCCCGAGCTGCAGCGGCCCGGTGGCGTCCCAGGGCGTGTAGGTGTACGCGGCCGGGACGGACTGCCGTACGCCGTTCACGTACAGGCGGAGTTGCCCGGCCGGGGCGTCGTAGACGCCGGCCAGGTGGGTCCACACCCCGACCTGCGGCTCCGTGTCGCTCACGACCCGGACGATCACGGGGTTGTCCTTGTCGGCGTCGTACTTGTTGAAGATCCACCGCTTGTAGGACGAGGAGTAGTAGAGCTGGAAGCCGACGCCCCTGTTGCCGGCCTGGCTCACCACCGTGGAGTTCCTGCTGTTGTCGGTCAGGCGCACCCACGCCGAGACGGTCATGCCTCTGTCGGTGTGCACGACGGGCCCGGAGGTGGTGCCGTAGGCGGTGGAGCCGTCGAGGTGGACGGCTCCGTTCACCCGGCCTCCGGTCCAGCCGGTGGTGCCGGACAGCGTCACCGGATGCGGGGCGGCGCCGGAGTCCGCGGCGCTGACACCCGACGTCTCGTCGAGATGCCACTCACCGGCGGGGCCGGCGCCGGCCTTCACGTAGAAGCTGTACGCGGCGGGCGTCTTGCCCACGTTGCCCGCCTTGTCGACCGGGAAGACGTACAGCGTGTTGATCCAGTCGTGCCGCGGCGCGACCTTCACGGTCACCGACGTCTGCCCCGAGGGAATGGTCACCTGGGTCGCCGGCGTGGCGAGAGCGGCATCGTCCAGGGCGTACCGGAAGCTCGTCACGTCGCTCTCGCCGTCCCCCGGGCTGAGGGTGAACGCTCCCTCGGAGCCGACGCCGCCCTTCCAGTCGTCGGGAGTGTCGGCGGGGTAGTCCCCCGAGGCCACCTTCGGCAGCGTCGCCGGGTCGACCGTGTCGACGGTGAACTCGCACCAGGGACTCCACGCGCTGGCGTCGGTGCCGTCGTAGGCCCGCACCTTGTAGGAGTAGCTCTCGCCGCTGACCAGTCCGGGCAGCTTGATCTCGTGGTCGGTCGCGGTGGTGGTGTACTTGTACGCCGTCTTGCCGCCGCCGGGCAGTGAAGAGGTGATGCTCTCCCACGCACCGGTGGTCGTGTTGTAGTGGTTCATGACGAACTCCGCGCGTACGCCGTCGTTCGCCTTGTCCGGGTCGTAGATCTTCGCCTTGAGCCTGATCGGGTTCGCGGCGTCACCCGCGTTGATCCACGGGCGGTTCGCCCCCGTCACGCACGGCGTGCCGGGATAGGTGCCCACCCCGGACGGCGTGGCGGGCGGGGTGTTGTAGTCGACCACGAGCTTGGGCGAGCCGCTGAAGCCCTTCCAGCCCCACACGCTGCCCGCGCCGTCGTCGTAGTCGTTCAGTCCGAACGTCGTGTTCGACCAGCCGTTCTCGGCGGCCTTGACGATCGCGCCGGTGACGTCGAACTCGATGCCCTTGTCCGGGCAGGAGGAGCTGTATCCGGCGTCGGACGCCACGCTGTCGAGATGGTCGGCCCAGGACGGCTGGTGGCTCCAGGTCGTGGACGTGGAGATGCCGCCGGTCAGCCAGATCTGCGCGACCTGCGGGTCCGACCTGCACCCCCACGACTTGGTCTGGGTGATCCGGAACGTCGCCTTGAGGATGTGCTTGCCGTTGACGTTGTCGGAGTCCATCCGGAAGAACGACCGCTTGACCCCGCTGCCGTAGTAGCCGATCTCCGGCGTGTGGTCGGAGTTCCAGTACGACTGCGAGGGGTACGCCTTGTCGACGTACGTCCAGGCCAGCTTCGACCCCGACCACTGGGGATCGATGTAGACGGGGTAGACCGTGTCCGGGCCGGTCAGCACCGAACTGTCGGGTGTGAGGGCCACCCGGTCGCCGGCGACGTCGACGCCCATCAGCGCCTGCTTGGCCTGCTGCCGCGGCCCGGCGACCGCGGGTCCGAGGTCCTTGCCCGAGGAGTCCCACATGCGGGGCTGCGGCGCGTGGAAGACCTCGGTGCCCGTGTCGGTCACGGCGCTCAGGGCTCCGGCTGGCGTCTTGCGCACGGTCAGCCCGTTCGCCCGCATGCCGAAGGCGAGCCCGGCCAGCGCCGGGTTGGCCGCGGCCTCCCGGCTCTTCACCACCAGGACCTCGGAGTATCCGAGCACCGAGGCGGTCACCTTGAGGTCGACCCCGGGCAGCACCGACGCGTACGTCGCGGTGTTCCCGTCCAGGTCGGGCTTCGGCAGCGTCCCCGGCCAGGTCATCGCGACCGAGCGCCCGCCGTCGCCGATGGTCGCCAGCGGCGCCGTCCCGCCCCCGGAGAAGGACAGGTCCAGCGGCGCCGCGACCGGCCGCACGGTGCCGTCGTCGGCGAAGCGCAGGGTGGTGTCGACGTCGGCCCAGTCCGTGCCGCGTCGCACCCGCTCGGGCAGCGCCGACGTCTCGGAGGTGAGGCTGCCGTCGGCGTTGGCGAACACCTGGCGCGTCTCGGTGCGCAGTGGCAGCACCTCCACCCGCTCCCGCGACGTCCGCGCCAGTTCCACCGCCTCCCTCTCGGTCGAGGCGACGGCCGGTGACGGCGACGGGCCGGGGGTGCTGTCCGCCGCCGCGGGCAGGGCGGGGCCGGCGTGTACGGCACCGGCCGTGAGCAAGGCGCAGGCGGCCAGGGCGATGCCGCGCGGGCGAAGGCGCATCGGGTCTCCAACAGGCGGGGGGTACGCGCAGAACCGCAATGGTTCCGAACCAGGAGATCAGGACCCGGTCCACGGCCGGTTCACCCGGAATGAACCGGGTCGAACCTGGTTGATCCGGCGTCTCGGACGCCCTACGCAGGACATGGCCTCGACCGGCTCAGGGCGCCGTGCAGGACCGGCGCCCGGAGCGTCGGGCCGCGGGCCGCTCCAGAGCTCGATCCTCCCGATGTCGTCGCCCAAGGCCATCGGCCGCCCGTCATCGGCGAACGCCAGGGCCGGGAACGCGTTGTCGCCCGCTGGGGAACGTCGCAGTCCCCGCCGAATGGCCCGCCCGAGGTCGCGTCGATGAACCGGCTGCGGCTGGCGCCGATCGGGGAGTTGTAGCGCCCGTCCGGGGGGCAGGACGTACGCCCCGGAGGAGTCGTGCTGAGGAGGAACCGAAGTGAGGAGTTGTGGGGGCCCGGCGCCATCCGCGGTCCGGTCACCACCGAAGAGGGGTCTGGCGCTCGGGTCGGGGCGCGATCGTTTGCGGGCGGAGTACTGCGCAGCGTCACATGAGGCCAAGCTCCGCTGGCCCATACACCTGGAAGCGGCTACCGAGCTTGGAGTACGCCGGCGTCGAGAGACGTCGCGAAGGTCTGCACGTGGTCGATGGCTGCCTGCAACGCCTCCTTCAGTGGAGCGATGTCCCGCGCGACCTGGGCGAGGAGCATGCCACCCTGGAAGGCGGCAAGGAGCAGATTGGCCAGCTGTGTGGGATCCGCCTCAGCGCTGATGCGGCCGAGTTGCTGCATGCGCTCGATTCCCTCGCGGAAGATGCCCCTCCACTGGTCGAACGCATTCGCGAGCTCGTCGTGGACGTCAAGGTCCGTCTTGATGATCTCGCTCGCCAGGGAGCCGAGGCTGCAGCCTTCCTGGTAGGCGCGCTCGTAGCGGACGTAGAAATCCGCCCACGCCCGAAACGCGTCGAGGTTGTCGAAGCAGGCGAATTGCTCGCCGCGGTGGAACGTGAGAACGCGCTCGGCCTGCCAGGCGATCACGGCCAGGACGAGACTCTCCTTGGTCGGGAAGTAGTGGTTGAGCTGCGATCCGCTGACGCCGGCGGCGCGGCGTAGCTGTTCGTTGTTCGTCGCGTGGACCCCCTTGGTGTAGATGAGCTCCGCGGCGTGCTCCAGGATGCGGGCCCGCGTTGCCTGTCCCTTCTCGGTGAGCTTGTGGGGCTCCCGAGCTCCTGTGGTCGGTTTCATGCTTCAGACGATACCTGGATTGGGCTTGACAGCCCAGTCCCGAACCGTGTTGACTCAAGAAGTGGGCTGATCAGCCCAAAAAATCTCGAATGCGACCCGGGCTGACCACTCACCGGAGGCTGATTCGCCGTGTCACGACTGAACGTTCCCTCTCCTGACGACGTCCCCGACGGGGTGGAGGGCATCCTCGACAACGTCGGCGCACAGTTCGGCTTCGTTCCGAACATGTTCGCGACTCTCGCGTCGAACCCGACCGTCCTCGACGTCCGTCATGACACTGCTCTCGTTTCGCTCAGCAGCTGGTGGAGAGCCGCGGTCAGCTCGGTCGGTACGCCGGGATGAGCGCCGGCGTCCTCGTCGAGGCGGCGTACCGAGCCGTCAATCCGTCACCGGCTCCACCGATCATTCAGGGATCGACTTCGAGCGCATCAGCGACACCACTGCTCCTCACCCGCTCATCGCAAGAAACGGCAGAGTGCCATGAATCTCGACAAGCTCATGAGCAAGCACCTCACCAGGTATTTCGACCCCAGCAAGACCATTCCGGAGGAAACCCTTCAGCAGCTGCTGAGGTTCCTGCGCTCCACGCCGTCATCGGTGAACGTACAGCCCAACCACTTCTACGTCCTCGCCACGCGCGAGGGCAAGGAGCGGCTCGCCAACAACCTGGGCGAACGATTCCAGGACAACGGCGAGAAGATCCTGAACGCGTCGCACACCATCATCCTCACCACCCGGGCAGATCTGCCTGACAGCCACCTCGAGGCGGTGTTCGCGAAGGAGAGGGCCGACGGCCGGTTCCCTGACCCGTCAAAGCAGGAGCTGTGGGAGTCAATGACCCGAGACTTCCTCAACCTGCGCAGCTACGGCTACAAGGACCTGAACCACTGGATGGAGAAGCAGACCTACATGGCGGTGGGCCTGACCATGATGGCGGCCGCTGAGCTCGGCGTCGAGGCCACGCCGCTGGAAGGGTTCGACCCGGCCAGTGTCGACAAGGCGTTCAAGATCCGCGAGACCGGACACAGCACGACGGTGCTGCTGGCCCTCGGCTACCCCGACCCGGCGAGGGTGTACACCAGCCCGATCTCGCGATTCGACGCCGACCAGCTGTTCACCTTCATCTGAACACCCACCCGGAGACCAAAACCCACAACACAAACGAGGAAGGGGACAATCGCAATGAAAGCCATTGTGGTAACCGACCAGGCCGCGGGAACGGCCGGGATGACGCTGACGGAGCGGCCGGAGCCGCCCGCAGCGATCAACGACGTCGTCGTTCAGATTCATGCATCGGGCTTCGTCCCGACTGAGATGGAGTGGCCATCGACCTGGACCGATCGCGCCGGCCGTGACAGGACACCGTCGATCCCCGGCCACGAGCTGGCCGGAGTGGTCACCGCCCTCGGCTACGGCACGACGGGGCTGTCGGTCGGGCAGCGGGTGTTCGGCCTTGCCGACTGGTACCGCGACGGCACCCTTGCGGAGTACGTGGCGATCGAAGCACGCAACCTCGCACCGCTGCCCGGCGACGTCGACTTCACAGTAGGCGCGTCCCTGCCGATCTCAGGTCTGACCGCGTGGCAGGGGCTGTTCCAGCACGGCCGCCTTCAGCCCGGCCAGACCGTCCTCGCCCATGGCGCAGCCGGGGCGGTCGGGACGATGGTGACCCAGCTCGCACGTGAGGCCGGCGCTTACGTCATCGGCACCGGACGCGCCGCCGACCGTGAGAAGGCACTCGACTTCGGCGCGCATGAGTTCGTCGACCTCGAGAACGACACGCTGGAAGACGTCGGGGGCGTCGATCTGGTCTTCGACGTCATCGGCGGCGACGTTCAGACGCGATCCGCTGCCCTGATCAAGGCCGGAGGAACGCTGGTGTCCATCGTCGGCCCGGCCGAGGCGCGGCCCGCTGACGGCCTGGCGGTGGACTTCGTCGTCGAGGCCGATCGTGCCGAACTGGGTGAGATCGTGCAGCGGGTGCGGGACGGACGGCTGCGGACGAACATCGGTGACGTCGCGAGCTTCGATGATGCCATCACTGCCCTCACCCCGACCACGCGACGCAGCGGGAAGACGGTCATCCGCGTACGCCCGTAGGGAGCGGATGGCCGCAGTCCGGCTGGCGGGTCATGGGCCGCCGTTCGTGGCGGCCATGCGGAAGACGCCACCTTGGTCCTTGGCCGGGCGGTCAGGGCACCCCATCGACGAGAAGCTGGTGAAGGAGCTCGTGATCGACTCCTACCGTCTCGTGGTCGGCGGGCTTCCCACGTCCGAGCAGCCCGTGGATCCGCGCACCTACGGCCGCCGCGCCTGACTTCGTCATGCCCATGAGCGGCGAGAAGCTCCAGGACAGAGTGCGCGAGACGGCACTGGCGCTGCCCGGGGTCAGCCACGGGCGCCCGTTCATCGGGCATCTGGACGAGGCGGGGCGCCCAGGCGAACACGCCGGCCGGGGTGCCGGCACGCTGCCCGGGGTGATCTCTTCCGTCGCGTGCTCCCCCGCTGCTCCACCGGCGATAGCCTCACGTGCGGACGAAACGGGAGGTCGCCCGCGTGACGGAACTGCTGATGGGGCTCAGCCTCGGCCTGGGCGCGGGCGTCACGCCCGGTGCGTTGCTGACGCTCGTCATCACGGCCAGCCTGCGCGGCGGGTTCCGCTCGGGGGTGCGCCTGGCCTGCGTGCCGCTGCTGTCCGACCTGCCCGTGGTGCTGCTCGCCGTGACGGCCGTCGGGGCGCTGCCGCAGGTGCTCCTGCGCGTGCTGTCGGTCGGCGGCGGGCTCTACGTCGTGTACCTCGGCGTGGAGACGCTGCGCGAGGCCCGTACGGCCCTGCCGCCCCGCCCCGGCGAGGACGCGCCCTCCTCGGCCCGGGAGGTCCTGCGCGGCGTGGTGGTGAACCTGCTCAACCCCCACCCCTGGCTGTTCTGGATCGCGGTGGGTTCACCGATCTTCGTCTCGGCGTGGGACCGGGCCCCGGCGTACGCGCTGGCCTTCGTGGGCGGGTTCTACCTGGTCCTGGTGGGTTCCAAGGTGGCGCTCGCGGGAGCCGTGGGGGCCGGCCGGCATCGGCTGACCCCCCGCGGCTACCGATTGCTGCTGGGCGCGAGCGGCGTGCTGCTGGCCGCCGTCGGCGCCGTGCTCATTGTCCGAGGACTGCTTTTCCCGGTGTACTAGCGGTCGCCACCCTGCTGCGGCGGTAGCCGTACAGGAAGTAGACGACCGTGCCCACCCACATCCAGACGAAGAACCGGAACCAGGTCTCCACGGGCAGGTTGAGCATCAGGTAGGCCGAGGCCAGCACCGAAAGGATCGGCACCACCGGCACGAACGGCGTGCGGAAGGAGCGGGGCAGGTCGGGGCGGGTCCTCCGCAGGACCATCACCGCCACCGCGACGATCACGAACGCGAACAGCGTGCCGATGTTCACCAGCTCGGCGATGGCGCTCAGCGGGATCAGCGCCGCGAGCAGCGCGGTGACCGCGCCGATGACGATCGTGATCCGGTACGGCGTGCGGAACGTCGGGTGGACCTTGGCGAGGGAGCGGGGCAGCAGGCTGTCGCGGCACATCGCGAACAGCACCCGGCTCTGGCCCAGCATGAGGATCATCACGACCGTGGTGAGCCCGGCGATGGCTCCGATGCTGATCAGCGTCGCCATCCAGGGCTGGCCCACCGACCGGAACGCGTCGGCGAGCGGGGCGGACGCGCTGAGCTCCGAGTAGTGCTGCATCCCGACGACCACGAGCGAGACCGCCACGTAGAGGATCGTGCAGACGACCAGCGAGGCGATGATCCCGATCGGCAGGTCGCGCTGCGGGCGGCGGGTCTCCTCGGCCGCGGTCGCCACGACGTCGAAGCCGATGTAGGCGAAGAACACCAGGGCGGCGGCCGTGAAGACGCCGAAGACGCCGTACGCGACCGGCTGCACGCCGAACAGCACCTGGATGAGCGGGGTCTTCATGCCCTCCCCGGCGGCCATCTGGTGCGACGGCGGGATGAACGGCCGGTAGTTGGCCCCCTTGACGAAGAACAGCCCGGCGACGATCACCAGCAGCACCACGGCCAGCTTGACCGCCACCATGGCGCCGTTGAACCGGGCCGACATCTTGATCCCGGCCACCAGCACCCCGGTCAGCAGGATCACGATCAGCGCCGCCGGGACGTTGAAGACGGCCTCGTCGCCGGCGATGGACGACGGCAGGTAGATCCCGAAGTTCTTCAGCAGCGAGGCGAAGTAGCCCGACCAGCCCGAGGCGACCACCGCCGCGCCCAGTGCCAGCTCCAGCATCAGGTCCCAGCCGATGATCCAGGCCGGGAACTCGCCGATCGTGGCGTACGCGTAGGTGTAGGCCGAGCCGGCCACCGGGACCGTGGCGGCGAACTCGGCGTAGCACAGGGCCGCGAGCGCGCAGACGATCCCGGCGATCACGAAGGAGATCGCGACGGCCGGCCCGGCCGTGTTGCGCGCCGCCACTCCGGTCAGCACGAAGATGCCGGTGCCCACGATCACGCCGATGCCGAAGACGGTGAGATCGAGAGCGCTCAGGCTGCGCCTGAGCCGATGTTCGCCGCCTTCGGCATCCTCAATCGACTGTTCTACCGGCTTCGTCCGGAAAAGACTCATCCGCAGGCTCCTCATCACGTCGATGACCTGCAGACTTCCCGGTCACACCGGTATTACTCATAGTTATCGGTCTGTGGGCTGCGCCAGCCGCGCCGGATGGCTCTCCATCACCTGCGACCGGCGCGCCACGGCTTCGGTGATCTGACGGGCGAGGTCCTGCCCGGTCAGGCCGATCTCGGAGAGGATCTTGGGCCGCTTGGCGTGGTCGAGGAAGCGCTGGGGGATGCCGTAGGTCCGCACCGGCACGTCCACGTCGGCGTCGCGCAGCAGGCGCGCCACGGCGTCGCCCACGCCGCCGACCCGGCCGTTGTCCTCCACCACGACGACCAGCTTGTGCGCGGCGGCGGCCAGCACCAGGGCCTGGTCCAGCGGCTTCACCCAGCGGGGGTCCACCACGGTGGCCGAGATGCCCTGCGCGTCGAGGAGGTTCGCGGCCTCCATGCAGACCTCGGCCATCGGGCCGACCGCGACCAGCAGCACGTCGGCGTCCCCGGCGCGGAGCACGTCCATCTCGCCGAGCTTGCCGACGGCCTCCACCTCCTTGGGCAGGCCGCCCTTGGGGTAGCGGACCACCGACGGGCCGTCGCCGATCCCGACCGCCTCGGCCAGCAGCTCGCGCAGCCGCGCGCCGTCGCGCGGGACGGCGATCGACAGCCCGGGGATCACCTGCAGGATCGACAGGTCCCACATGCCGTTGTGGCTGGGGCCGTCGTCCCCCGTCACACCCGAGCGGTCGAGCACGACGGTGACGGGCAGGCGATGCAGCGCCACGTCCATCAGGAGCTGGTCGAAGGCCCGGTTGAGGAACGTCGCGTAGAGGGCCACGACCGGGTGGAGGCCGCCGATCGCGAGCCCGGCGGCGCTGGTCAGGGCGTGCTGCTCCGCGATGCCCACGTCGTAGATGCGGTCCGGGTACGCCTCGGCGAACGCCGCCAAGCCGACCGGGTGGAGCATCGCCGCGGTGATCGCGACCACGTCGTCCCGCTCGCCGCCGATCTTCACGATCTCCTCGCTGAACACGTTGGTCCAGCTGTGCGGCTTGGGCCGCTCCTCGCCGGTCAGCGGGTCGAACGGGCCCGGGCCGTGGAAGCAGTCCTCGTCGTGGTTCTCCGCGTGCGAGTAGCCGTTGCCCTTGCGGGTGAGCACGTGGACGATGACGGGCCCGCGGAAACCCCTGGCGCGGCGCAGCGCGGCCTCCACCGCCCCCTCGTCGTGGCCGTCGATCGGGCCGACGTACTTCAGCCCGAGGTCCTCGAACATGACCTGGGGGGTCAGGATGTCCTTCAGGCCCTTCTTGATGCCGTGCAGCGTGTCGTACAGCGGCGCGCCGACCACGGGCACCCGGCCGAGGTTGTTCTTCACCAGTTCGAGCACGTGCTCGTAGCCCTGGGTCATCCGAAGGGACGACAGGTGGGAGGCGAGACCGCCGATCGTCGGCGAGTAGGAGCGGCCGTTGTCGTTGACCACGATGATCAGCGGCAGGTCCTTGCGCCCGGCGATGTTGTTCAGCGCCTCCCAGGCCATGCCGCCGGTCAGCGCGCCGTCGCCGATCACGGCCACCACCGTGCGGCCGGTCTCCCCGCGCAGCGTGATCGCCTTGGCCAGCCCGTCGGCGTACGACAGGGCGGTGGAGGCGTGCGAGTTCTCGATGACGTCGTGCTCGGACTCGGCCTGGCTGGGATACCCCGACAGGCCGCCCTCCTGGCGCAGCGTGCCGAACTGCCCGGCCCGCCCGGTCAGCATCTTGTGCACGTACGCCTGGTGGCCGGTGTCGAACAGGATCGGGTCGCGCGGTGAGTCGAAGACCCTGTGGAGGGCGATGGTCAGCTCGACGACGCCGAGATTGGGCCCGAGGTGACCGCCGGTCTTCGCGACGGAGGAGACCAGCAGGTCGCGGATCTCCTCGGCCAGCACGGGCAGTTCCCCGGCCTCAAGGCGCTTCACGTCGAGCGGGTCCTTGATCGTCTCCAGAATCCCCACCGCTCATCCTTCCCGCTCGCCATCGAACGGATCGAGTCTAGTTCGAGGAAGGTGCGGGAGTATCAGGGGTTGCACCGAACCTCCACAAGACCTTCCCGGTGCCGGCGTCGATCCCGCTTTACCCGTCGCCGCCTCCTGCCCTACCCTCATGATCCTCCGAAGGAAAAGTCCGCATTACCGGGCATTCGGACGTTTCACCACATTCCTGACTATCTCTCTGTCCGCTTGGGATGCCCACTGATGATTCGCATAAGCCTCCGCGCGGTGGCCGTCGCAGCCACGGCGGTGGCCGCAGTCCTGTCCCTCACCGGCACGGCGGGCGCGTCCGGCACGACGGCGGCACCGGCCGCGTCGTCGGCGCGGCCCGTGCCCATGGGCCCGGGAGCACTGACGAGGAACCCGCTCTACACGACGGGTGAGTTCGAGTTCTTCGAATGCGCCGAGCTGAGCCGCCGGCCCGGCGACATCGACACCTATCGGATCTATCTGGACAACCTGCTCGACTGCCTCAACCGGACCTGGACCGAGGAGTTCACGCAGGCCGGACTGCCGTTCTCCCCGCCCAGGGTGCGTTACATCACCAAGAGCGTGGGGACGGGCTGCGGGAAATACCCGGCCGGCTACGCGGCGGGCCTGTACTGCCCCAGGAACCACACCATGTGGATCCTGCTGTCCAAGGGGCAGCTGTCCGACCCCACGGAGTTCAACCTTTTCACGGTCATCGCCCACGAGTACGGCCACTACGCCCAGGACCGCGCCGGCATCCTGTACGAGTTCGCCCGGCAGTACCCCAAGCTGAGCAAGAAGCGGATGTACGACCTCAACCGCCGCATCGAACTGCAGGCCGAGTGCTTCTCCGGTGCCTTCATCGGCAGCGTCTGGCGTTCGCTCGGCCGCGACCAGCTCGACTGGGACGAGCAGCTCAAGTGGATCGTGGGCGACAAGTGGCACGGTAAGGCGGGCAACATCCGCTACTGGCTCAAGCGCGGCTGGTACGGCAACGGTCCCAAGGTGTGCAACACCTTCTCCGCCCCCGCCGCCAGGACCGCCTAGGCTCTCGATCTCCCGCTTCACTCCTCGCCGCGGCGCAGTCGGACCGCGCCGCCTGCGGGGCGCCGCCGCCCGTGGAAGAGGCGCTCGACGCGCCGTACGAGCGGAGGCATCCGGGCTGTGACGCAGATCACTCCCCCGGTTTTCGCGTGCGACGCCGGATTCTCCTCCGGTGACGGGTCTTGATATCGAACGAGTTCCTCCACCCTACGGAGCCTTCGATGTCGAACCCCTTCCAGACCGCCGTCGTCACCGGCGCGAGCCGGGGCTTCGGGCGCGCGATCGCCGCCGCGCTCGTCGCCTCCGGCACCCGTGTGGTCGGCGTCGCGCGCGACGAGCAAGAGCTGGGTGCCGTGCGCCACGGCCTCGGCAGGGCCTTCACCCCCCTGCCCGCCGACGCCACCGACGAGACGCTCGCGCACGAGGTGATCCGCGAGCACCGTCCCGGCCTGATCGTCCTCAACGCCGGTGCGGCGCCGCACCTGGCGCCCCTGCACGAGCAGACCTGGGAGACCTTCGGCCGCAACTGGCACGCCGACACCCGGCACGTCTTCACCTGGATCCGGGCGGGGCTGCGCGAGCCGCTGCCTCCCGGCAGCGTGATCGTCACGATGTCCAGCGGGGCCGTCCAGGCCGGGTCCCCCCTCAGCGGCGGATACGCCGGCGCCAAGGCCGCCATCGGCTACATCAGCCGGTACGCGGCCGAGGAGTCGAGGCGGGCCGGGCTGGGCATCCGGCTGGTCGCGCTGTACCCGCAGCTGACTCCGGCCACCGCCCTCGGCTCGGCCGCGGTCGCCGCATACGCCGCCCGCCAGGGCGTGGCCCCGGGCACCCTCGCCGAGGGAATGCAGCCCATCCTCACCGCCGAACAGGTCGCCAGGGCCGTCGTGGACCTCGCCCACGACCCGGGGAGCGCAGCGGAATACCGGATCACCGCCTCCGGGCCGCTCCAGCTCCTGCCCGCCAGGCAGCGGGCCGTGCTGACGTTGCGCGACGTGCTGGCCTTCCGCACGGCGGAGGTCGCCGAGATGCTGGACACGACGGCCGCCGCCGTCGACAGCGCGCTGCGCCGCGCCCGGTCCCGCCTGGCCGCGGCCGGACCGGTCGAGGACGACCTGGCCGAGCCGGACGAGGAGACCCGGCGGATCCTCCTCGACGACTATGTCGAGGCGTTCACCCGGGCCGACGTCGAGCTGGAGATGCCGCCGATCCCGACCTGGTTCACCGGACGGCAGGCCGTCGTCGGGTTCCTGACCGATCACGTACTGGTCCCGGACCTGTGGCGGATGGAGCCCACCCAGGCCAACGGCCAGCCCGCCCTCGTCGTCTACCAGCGCGTGGACGGCGGCCGGTACGAAGCGTACCGAAGCCCGGCCTGCACCATCGCACAAGGACGTCCTCGTCAACAACGCCGGCCTGGCGCTCTACGCCGACCTCGGCGACCGTTCCGCTCTCGAGCAACTCCTCGCCGTCAACCTCTTCGGTACCTACGACGTCACCCAGGGCTTCCTGCCGCTGCTGACTCGCTCCCGGGGCGCCATCGTCACCATCTCGTCCCTGTCGGCCATCGCGGCCGTGCCGGTCCAGCCGGCGTACGCGATCTCGAAGGCGGCCGCATTCTCCATGACGCAGGCGCTGCGTGCTCTTCTGGCCGGGCGGGGCGTCGGCGTCCATGCCGTCCTGGCCGGACCCATCGACACCGGCATGTCCCGAAACCTCGACATACCGAAGGCGTCTCCGGAGTCCGTCGCACGAGCCGTTTTCGACGGGGTGGAGAAGGACGAGGAGGACATCTTCCCCGACCCCGTGTCCGAGGCCATCGCCGAGAGCTGGCGTGGCGGTGCGGCCAAGACGCTGGAGCGGCAGTTCAGGGCGTTCGTCGCCGCCGCGTAGCGTCTTCGCCGTCACTCAGGGGGCGACCCGGGACAGTGCTTCGAGGGGGTCGGCGAGCACCTGGGCGAAGGCCAGCTCGGCGGCCCCCATCAGCGTCGCGTCGTCGCCCAGGGCCGAGGTGCGCAGCCGGACCTGCTCCCGCGTCGCGCGCAGGGTGCCGGTGGCGATCCGGCTGCGCACCTGGGCGGCCGAGCCCAGGTAGATCTCCCGAAGGATGCCGCCGAAGACGACCATCTCGGGGTTGAAGATGTTCACCAGGCTGGCGACGCCGAGCCCGAGCCAGTTGCCCACGTGGGCGAGGGCCTCCTGGGCCATCACGTCGCCCCGGTCGGCGGCGTCGACGACGGCGCGGACCGCGTCCCTGCCGATCATCTCGCCGTACCGGCCGGCGTGCTCCATCAGGGCCGGCTCCCCCACCTCGGCCTCCAGGCAGCCGCGCGAGCCGCAGGCGCACGGGCGGCCGTCGGGGTTGACCACCATGTGGCCCACCTCGCCGCCGTACCCGCCGTACCCCCCGAGGAGCTGGCCGTTCACGATGATGCCGCCGCCGATGCCCACGTCCCCGTGCAGGTAGACCAGGTCGCGGCAGCCGGCGCCGATCCCGCGGGTGTGCTCGGCGAGCGCGCCGAGGTTGGCCTCGTTGCCCACCGCCACCGGCAGCCCGAGCGCGAGCCGCTTCGTCAGCTCCTCCCCCAGCGGCACCTCGAACGCGCCGATGTTGGGCCCGATCCTGACCACGCCGTCGGAGGCGCGGACCACTCCGGAGACCGCCGCCGCCGCGCCGACGCAGATCGTGTCCTCGCGCGTCTTGCGCCGCATCTGCCGGGCGAAGCCCGCCAGCGTCCCCACGACCTGCGCCATGTCGAACGGCCCGCGCGCCCGTACGACCTCGCGGCGGTCGAGGATCACGCCGCCGAGGCCGATGCGCGCGGCGGCCAGCCGGTCGACCCCGACCTCGAAGGCGAGCACGTAGACGCGCGCCGTCTCCGGGCGGACGACCAGCGACGGCCGTCCCGCCCGGCCGGTGTCCTTGGGCAACTCCTCCCTGACGAGGCCGGCCGCCGTCAGGTCCGCCGTGAGCGCCATGATGGTGCTCCGGTTCAGCCCCATCAGCGAGGTCAGCTCGGCCCGCGAGGTCGGCCCCCCGAGATGGACGTGCCGCAGCAGTGTCCCGAGGTTGTGCTTGCGGATCTCCTCCTGTGAGGGACCGGCGCGCATCATCGGGGCAGCCTCGGATTCCGTGGGGTCGGGGGGAACCTGAGCAGGTCAGGGGTCGGAGATCACCTTATCGGGCCCGATCACGTCATCTTCTGCCGGTCGCCGCCGCGCGCTTCCTCGACAGCGCGTCCACGCCCGCGGCGAGCAGGAGCACCGAGCCGGTCACGACGAACTTGACGCCGGCGCTGTAGCCCATGAGGCCCATGCCGTTCTCGATGACCGCGACCACGGCGCCGCCGAGCAGCGCGTCGAGCGCCCGGCCCTTGCCGCCGAAGAGGCTGGTGCCGCCGATGACGGCCGCGCCCACCGCGAACAGCAGCACGTTGCTGCCGCCGGTGTTGGGGTCGACCGAGTTGGCCCGCGACGCCGCGATGATGCCACCGATCGAGGCCATGAAGGAGCAGATGACGAAGGCGGAGATGCGGATGCGGTCCACGTTGATGCCGGCCCGGCGGGCGGCCTCGGCGTTGCCGCCGACCGCGTAGATGTGCCGGCCGTACGCCGTGCGCCGCAGTACGAAGGTCCAGACGATCAGCAGGATCACGATCAGCGGGACGACGATCGGCACACCCTTGAGCGACACGATCGCCGCGTTGCGGCTGCGCTCCAGGTTGAGCACGTAGACCGCGACGCCCGCGACCACGGCGAGCGTCACGACCCGGGCGGCGATGACCGCGATGGGAGTGGCGACCAGGCCGCGGGCCGCGCGGCGGCGCGCCTGCAGGAACTGGATGGCGGCGTACGCGGCGACGCCCACGACCAGCGCCACCCAGCCGGCGACCGGCGGGACGTTCTTGTTCGCGATCGCGAGGATCGTCTCGTCCCGGATCGAGATGTTGGTGCCGTCCTTCACCAGCAGCAGCACGACGCCCTGGAAGGCCAGGAACGCCGCCAGCGTGACCACGAAGGACGGGATGCCGAGTTTGGCCACCAGCGACCCGAGCACCAGGCCGATGAGCGCGCCGGTGACCATCGCGGCCAGGACGGCGAGATACCAGGGCCAGCCCTGCAGGGTCAGCAGCACGGCGAGCACCGCCGCGCAGACGCCGCTCGCGAAACCGGCGGACAGGTCGATCTCGCCGAGGAGGAGCACGAAGATCAGGCCCATGGCGATGACGGCGACCGCCGCGCCCTGGGTGAACAGGTTGGCGAAGTTGACCGCCGACAGGAAGGCCGGGCGCAGGACCGAGAAGACCACGCAGAGGATGACGAGGCCGAAGACCGCGGGCAGCGCCCCCAGCTCACCGCCCTTGACCCGCTCGAGGTAGCCCTTGACGTGCACGCCGAGTGCGGACTCGGCATTCTCCTGCTTGGGGAGCGTTTCGGTTGTCATGATGCCGCTCCGTTGCCGTTCTTGAGCCCGAGCTCCCCGCTGCGCCCGGAGGTGATCAGTTCCACGATCTGTGCGTGCGTCACTTCGGATGCCTTGACCTGGGCCGCCATCCGTCCCAGGTACAGCGCCGCGATCCGGTCGGACACGGCGAAGACGTCGTTCATGTTGTGGGAGATGAGCACCACCGCGAGTCCCTTGTCGGCCAGGCGGCGGACCAGTTCGAGCACCTGGGCGGTCTGCGCGACGCCGAGGGCCGCGGTCGGCTCGTCGAGGATGACGACCTTGCTGTTCCACAGCACGGCCTTGGCGATCGCCACGGTCTGCCGCTGACCGCCGGACAGGCTGGAGACGTGCTGGCGCAGCGACTTGACGGTGCGGACCGACAGGCCGGCCAGGGTCTTGGCCGCCATCTCCTCCATCGTGTCCTCGTCCAGGACCAGACCGCTGCGGCGTTCGCGGCCGAGGAACATGTTCTGGACGATGTCGAGGTTGTCGCAGAGGGCGAGGTCCTGGTAGACGATCTCGACGCCCAGCGCCGCCGCGTCCCTGGGCCCGCTCACGTGGACCCGCTCGCCCTCGAAGAAGTACTCGCCCGAGTCGATCGGGTGGATGCCGCCGATGCACTTGACCAGCGTCGACTTGCCGGCGCCGTTGTCGCCGACGAGTGCTGTCACCTCGCCCGGATAGGCCGAGAAGGCGACGTCGTGAAGGACCTGCACGGGGCCGAAGCTCTTGTTGATGCCGCGCAGTTCCAGGATCGGTCCCTGGGACACGATGGGCTACTCCGTAGATCGATGGGGCCGGTACGGCGCCGTTCTCCGGGCCGCCTCTCGTCGCTCCGGGCGGTGCGGGGCGCCCTGTGCCTGGTCAGAACGGTGCCAGGTCAGGAGGGGGCGCCCCGCACGGTGCTCGTCGCGGCTCAGCACGTCACCCGCTCAGGGGGTCCGCGTCGCCGTACGCACCCGGTGGATGGATGTGCTTAGCTGATGCCGGCCTTGGTGCACTTGTCGGCGAAGTCGCCGGTGCACAGCTCGTCCTTGCTCACGAAGCCGTCGGCCACGACGTCCTTGACGTTGTCGAAGTAGATGGCCTGGGGCTCCAGCAGCACGGAGGGGACGTCACGGTTGCCCTCGGTGTCCTTGACCGTGCCGCTCGCCTGCGGCTTCTCGCCCTTGGCCAGCGAGACGGCGAGCTGCGCGGCGGCGTCGGCCTCCTTCTTGATGGCCTTGTAGACCGTCATGCACTGGTCGCCGGCGAGGATGTTCTGCAGGCCCTGCACGGTGGCGTCCTGGCCGGTGACCGGGACCTTGCCGTTCAGCTTCTGCTTCTTCAGCACCGAGATCGCGGCGTTGCCGAGGCCGTCGTTGGCGGCGAGGACGCCGGCGATCTTCGGCTCCTGGGTCAGCATCTGCTCGAAGATCGTGCCGGCCTGGGTGTTGTCCCAGTCCGGAACCGACTGGTCCGGGCCCTTCTTGTAGTCGCCGGAGTCGTACTTCGGCTGCAGCACGCTGTCGTAGCCCTGCTTGAAGAGGGTGGCGTTGTTGTCGGTCGGCGAGCCGTTGAGCTCGGCGATGATCGGCTTGTCGGCCTTCTTGTCGGTCAGGCACTTGACCAGGCCCTCGCCCTGCAGCTTGCCGACCGCCGTGTTGTCGAACGACACGTAGTAGGAGGCGCTGCCGCCGAGCGTGAGGCGGTCGTAGTCGATCGTCGCGACGCCCTGGGACTTCGCCTTGTCCAGCACGGCCTTGCCGGTGCCGCTGTCGAGGTTGACGATCATCAGGACGGTCGCGCCGTTGGTGATCATCTGGTCCGCGATCGTCTGGAACGCGGTCTTGTCGCCCTGGGCGTTCTGGATGTCGTACTGGACGCCCGCCGCCTTGAACGCCTCTTCGAGGTACTTGCGGTCGGCGGTCTCCCACCGGGCGGAGGACTTGCTGTCCGGCAGGATGACGCCGATCTTGCCGGGCTTGGCGTCACCGGCGGCGGCCGACGAGGGGGCGCCGCTGGACTGCGCGGAGGTGTCACCGCTCTCGCCCCCGCAGGCGGTGAGACCGAGGGTGAGCGCCGCGGCCGCGGCGCCGATGCTGAGGATCCCCTTGCGCATGATGCGTGGGTCCTTTCTTTGACTGGGGGTCTATGAGGGGGTGCGGCCGAGCCGGTGCCCCGTCCCGTCGTCTGGGCAGATCTTGTGGGCTGTAGGCACCTTGGCCACCCGGTACGGCAGGGGCCGGGTCACGGCGTTCACCGCTCCAGGGAATGTTGTTTGAGACAACGTAAGCCCAAAGCCCAGGTGGTGAAAGACACAGGACGGTAACGTTTGTTGTCTGCGGTAACAATGAAGAAACGCACGATCAACATCGGACGGCGTTCCGCCCCGGCCCGGTTCGACAGGTGATCGTGACACGTTCGTGACCAAGGGGCTCCTACTGTCGGCGGGGACGCCCCCCGCGTGTGGCGGCGGGGCCGGCGATGCGGAGGCCGGTGATGCCCCAGCCTGTCCTGTCCTGCCAGTCGCTGAGCTGCCGCGCCGGCGGCCGTGAGGTCGTGCGCGACCTGTCGCTGGACGTCGCGCCGGGCGAGCGCGTCGCCCTCGTCGGCCCCTCGGGCTCGGGGAAGACCACCCTGCTGACCACGCTCGGCGGCCTGCTGGCGCCCGCCTCCGGCCGTGTGCTGGTCGGCGGAGTACCGCTCGGCGAGCGCCCGGACCTGCGCCGGGAGACCGCGCTGGTCTTCCAGTCCTACGGCCTGCTGTCGCTGCTGACCGCCGCGGAGAACGTGGAGGTCGCCCTGCGCGCCGCGGGCCGTACGGCCGGGGAGGCACGGACCGAGGCGGCCGAGGCGCTGGCGCGCATGCGGCTCACGGCCTATGCCGAGCACCTGGTCGAGGAGCTGTCCGGCGGCCAGCAGCAGCGGGTAGCGGTCGCCCGGGCCCTCGCGCTCCGGCCGCGGGTGCTGCTCGCCGACGAACCGACGGCCGAGCAGGACAAGGTCAACCGGGCGCTGGTGCTGGAGGCGCTGCTCGCGTCGCCCGCCGCCCTGGTCGTGGCCACCCACGATCCGGAGGTGGCCGGACGGTGCGACCGCGTGGTCGAGTTGCGGGCGGCGGTGAGCCGGCGGTGACCGCTCCTGCGAACGCGGCCGTGCGCTGCGACGGCGTCGTGCAGATCTACAAGACCAGGGAGATCGAGGTCGTCGCGCTGCGCGACATCGACCTGGTCGTCGAGGACGGCGAGAGCGTCGCACTGCTCGGGCCTTCTGGAGCGGGCAAGTCCACCCTGTTGTGGCTGCTCGCGGGGCTGCTGCGGCCGAGCGCAGGACGGCTGTGGCTGGGCGGCGCCGAGGTCGGCAGGCTCGGCCCGCGCGCGCTCGACCGGCTGCGGGCCGCCCAGATCGGCGTCGTCATGCAGAATCCGGCCCGCAACCTCATCCCGTACGCCTCCGCGGCGCAGAACGTCGCCTTCGCCCAGCGGGCCGTACGGCGGCGGGCCCGGCGGCCGGCGGGCGAACTGCTGGAGCGGGTCGGCCTCACTTCCGTGCGGGACCGCCCGGCCGGGCTGCTGTCGGGCGGCGAGCAGCAGCGCCTCGCCGTCGCGATCGCGCTGGCCAACCGGCCCCGCCTGCTGCTCGCCGACGAGCCCACCAGCCAGCTCGACGCGGAGTCGGGCCGGGCCGTGGTCGAGCTGATCAAGGAGATGGGCCCGACGTCCGTGGTGGTCACCCACGATCCCCGGGTCAGCGAGGCCATGAGCCGTACGGTCACCATCAGGGACGGGCGGATCGGCGCCGAGGGCAGGGACGGGGAGGACTTCGTGGTGATCGGGCGCGAGGGTGCGGTCCAGCTTCCGCCCGAGTATCACGAACTACTGCCGCCGGGGTCGATGGCCCGGGTCGAGCCGTTGCGCGACGGCGTGATCCTGCGGAGGGCCGGCGAATGACGCTCCGCGGCCTGTGGCGGCGCCGGTGGCTGTCGCTCGCGCTTCTCGTCGTGGCCGCCGTCACGGTGGCCGCCGCGTCCCTCGGCCCCCTCTACGCCCAGGCGGCGCGCGCCGCCGTGCTCCGCGACGCCCTGGACACCGCCCCTCCCGACCACCGGGGCTGGCGTGTCACGTCGGTGCGGGGTGACGCCGCCGATCTCGCCCGCCGGGTGTCCGCGCCGTACCTGCGGCCGCCCGTTCCCGGCGCCGAGCTGCTCAGCCCTGACCCGCGGGGCAAGAAGACCTACCCGCTGATGTGGCAGGAAGGCCAGTGCGGCCACGTGACGCTGCTCAGGGGCCGCTGCCCGCGCTCGGCCATGGAGATCATGGTGACCCGCGCGTCCGGGTTCCGGGTCGGGGCGGACGTGAAGCTCACCTCCATCACGACCAGGGAGGACGGCGAGGAGCGCCTCGTGCCGCTGCGGGTGGTGGGTATCTACCGGGCCGACCCCGGCGACCCCTTCTGGTTCGGCCGCAACCTGTTCCCCCAGACGGCCGGGGTGAGCGAGGGGAACGGCGACCCGCTCCTCACGGTCCCCGAGACGCAGGCGCGGTCGGGCCTGCCGACCGGCGCGAGCGCCGCCGACGCCGCCGCCGGGAACGCCTGGACCGGCTACGCGATCGTCTACACCGACCCGCGGGTGATCGGCGGGGGTGACCTGGCCGGGCTGGAGTCGGCGCACGCCCGGCTGGCGGGCATGGGGCGGAGCGGGGACGCCGTCACGGTATTCACCCACATGGACGACACGCTCACGCGGATCCGCCGCCAGACCGACTCGCTGTCGGTGCCGGTGACCCTCGTGACCCTGCAGCTCGTGGCGCTGGGCTGGCTGCTGCTGTTCCTCACCGTGCGCGACCTCGTCGCCGCCCGCGCCCCGGAGACCGCCCTGGCCCGGCTGCGCGGCCTGAGCACCGCGCGGGTGTGGGCGTTCGGCCTGTCGGAACCCGTGGTGCTGCTGCTGGCGGCACTGCCGCTCGGCCTGGCCGCCGCGTGGGCGGTGGCCGCGCGGCTGGCCGGCGAGTTCCTGCGCGCGGACGTGCCCGTCACGCTGGACGGGCCGACCGCGCTGTACGGCCCGGCCGCCGTCGCGGGCGGGCTGCTCGCCGCCGCCGCGGCGGCGTGGAGCGCGATCACGCGTCCCGTGGTCGAGCAGTGGCGGCGCACCCCGCGCGCCCGGCGCCGCACCTGGATCCCCGAGGCCGTGGTGCTCGCCCTCACCGGCGTCGGTCTCGTCGAACTGCTCGCCGGCGGCCCGATCAGCGGCTCCGCCGGACAGAACACGGGAGCCCTGCTCGCGCCCGGTCTGCTCGCGGTGGCGTTCGCGCTGCTCGCGCGGCGGCTGCTGCCGCTCGCGTGCGCCGCGCTGTTCCGGCTCACCCGCTCGCACGGCGGGATCGCGCCCTTCCTCGCCGTACGCCAGATCGCCCGTGGGAGCGCCACCGGCAGCACGGTGATCGTGCTCGGCGCGGGGCTGGGCCTTGCGGTCTTCGCCGTCGCGGCGTGGTCGGTGACCTCGCGCAACTTCGCCGAGGTGGCCCGCGTCCACAACGGCGCGGAGACCGTGTTCGTGGTCCGGGCCGGGGACGCCGCGACGCTACGGCGGGTGTCGGCCGGCATCCCCGGCAGCGCGCCGGTCGTCCGCATGCCCGGGCCGCCCGTCATGCTGGCGACCGACCCCGCCAGGTTCGCCGCCGTCGCGCTCTGGCGTCCGTCGTACGCGGGAGGCCGGGCGCTGGAGGACCTGACGCCGCGCCTGACGGCCCCCGTGGCTCCCCGCGTGCCGCTCATCGGCGACCGGATCCGGGCCCGCCTCGCCGTGGGCGACATCCCTCACGGCTGGACGATCGTCCTGTTCGCGAGCGTGCGGGTGCCGGGGCAGGACCGGCCCTCGGTGCTCCCCCTCGCCCGGCCCGAGCACGGGCGGATGGTCTACGAGTGGGGGTTGCCCCCGGCCTGCCGTACGGGGACCTGCGAGCTGCGCGGGCTGCGCGTCCAGTCCACGCCCACCGGCACCAGCGACTTCGAGCATCCGCCCGGCGACCTGGGCGTCGTCGGGCTGGACGTGCGGCGGGACGGCCGCTGGGCCGCCCTCGACGCGGGCCTCACCGACCGGGCGAGGTGGCGGCCCGCCGTGGCCGGCCAGGCCGGGCTCGTCCTGTCGATGTCCCCCTGGGCCGGGGCGGCCGGGGGTGCGGGCGCGGCCGTGCCCGCCACGTTCCCCGATCCGCTGCCCGCCCTGACCAGCGGGACGCCGGGCAACCGGAAGCTGCCCGGCCTCGACGACGCCTTCGCCTCCGGGTACGTCCCGGCCGTGCCCGCCGCCGCCGTGCCCGGCCTCGATGCCGCTGGCGGAGTGGTCGACATCGAACTGGCCGATCGGGCCGCGTACGGATACTCGGACAAGGCCGAGTTCGAGATCTGGGCGGCGCCGAGCCGCGCGGGGGCGGTCCTCGCGGGCCTGCGCGCCGCCGGGGTGCCGGTCCTGGCCACCCGCACCACCGCGGGCCTGCGGACCGGTTACGCGAGCGAGGGGCCGGGTCTCGCGCTGATCCTCCTCGTCGTGGCGGCCGGCGCCGCCGCCCTGCTCGCCCTCGGCCGCGCCGTCCTGGCACTGTACGCGGCCGCGCGGCGGCGCACCCTGGAACTGGCCGCCCTGGAGGCGGCGGGGGCCCGCGCCGGCCCGCTGCGGCGCTCCCTGCTGATCGAGCAGGCCGTGACGCTGACGTGGGCCGGTCTCACCGGCGTGCTCGCCGGCGTGACGGCCGCCCGCGTGGCGCTGCCCCGGGTGCCCGAGTTCGCCGAGCCGCCGCTGACGCCGGCGCTCGCGTACACGATCGTCCCCGGCCCGGTCGTCCTCGTGGCGGCCGCCGCCCTGGCCGCCTGCCTGGTCGCCGCCGCGGCGACCGCCGAACTGCTCCTGCGCGGCGTCCGGGTCGAGCGTCTGCGCGAGGCGCCGGCCTGACTCGATCCGCGGACCTCCCGGCCGTACGGTCGGCTACCCGCCGTGGCCCGGGGGCGGCCCCTGGACCCAGTTGAATGAGCGCGTTCAGTGAGCCCGTTCAGTGGGCGAGGCTCTGCCCGAGCAGCGCGCAGGCCGAGACGGCGGCCACCGTCAGGACGGCCGTACGGACCCGCCCGCCGTCGAGGTAGCGGCGCAGCGGCCCCGAGACCGCGAAACCGAGCAGGACGAACGGCACCAGCGCCGCTCCGGCGGCCAGCGCGCGCGGCGGCAGCTTGCCGAGGAGGGCGAGGATGACGAGCGACTGGGCGGCGCTCACGCAGAAGAACATCGCGAGCGTCGCCCTGATCTGCGGGCCGCGGGCGCTCTGGTAGACCAGGGCGATCGGCGGGCCGCCGATCCCGGTGGCCGTGCCGGTGATCCCCGACAGGAACCCGGCGGCCGTCAGCGTCGCGCCGTTGCGCGGCACGGCGACGGCGCGGGCGGTCAGCACGACGGCGACCAGCACCATCACGCCGACCAGCACGCCGAGCGTCGCCGTGCTCACGTAGACGACCACGAGGGCGCCGATCGCGCTGCCCGGGAGCCGGCCCAGCAGGGCCCAGCCCGCCCCCCGCCACTCGGCCCTGCGCCACTCCCTGGCCAGGGTGAACAGCGGCATCGCCATGTTGACGACCTGGACCGCGCCGGGCATGACCGTCGGGTCGAGCAGGGTGATCAGCGGGGAGGCCACGAGGCCCAGCCCGAACCCCACCCCGCCCTGCACGACCGCCCCGATGAAGACGGCCACGCCCGCGATGAGCAGCAGCGCCACGTCGTGATCCATGCGCGGACCCTAGCGGCGCCCCCCGCCGCCCCGGCAACCGGTTATCCAGGCCCAGGAACTCGGACAATCACCGTCAGTAATTGAAATATGTTGCGAGAGTAATCAGAGCCTTCGTAGACTCCCACGTGGCGACATCGCCATAGCGCTTTTTGTAGACAGGATCGTAGCCTCGCGGTATGGGGAGCGAGCAACGCCACACGACGATCCGGGTCAGCGTCGAGATCAGAGACCTGATAGCGCAACTCTCGGAGCAGGAAGGCAAGAGCATGACCGCACTGGTCGAGGACGCCGTGAGGGAGCACAGGAAGAAGCTCCGCTGGCAGCGTGTCGCAGAGCAGATGGAGCGGACGCGAAAGGAAGACCCGGAAGGCTGGGCGGAGTACGTCGCAGAGCGCGACCTGTGGCTCGGCCCTCCGTCAAACCGCATCGCCCCCGAGTGGGAGGGGCTGATCGATGCGCCCGAGGATCTCCCCGACGAACCCAAGGAGAGGGATGAGGGTTAGGCAAGGCGACATCTGGTGGGCCAACCTCGGTGACCCGATCGGCCGCGAGCAAGGGTACGGCCGGCCCGCCGTCGTCGTCAGCAACGACATCTTCAACAGGCTCGTACGCGACCCCGTGCTCGCCGTCCCGTTGACGACACGATTCCGGGGCTGGGACACGCACATCGAGATAGCGCCCGAGGAAACGGGGCTGCCGAAGACGAGCTGGGCGATGGTCGAACAGCTACGCGCGCTCTCACCTGAACGATTCGGCACAAGAATCGGAGTCGTTCCGCCCGACATACTGTCGGAGATCGCCGACTGGGTCGTCGACATGCTGTAGGACAGCGGCGTCGTCCTGGACGGGACCGAGATCCCGCCCAGGACAGCGTCATGTCGATGCGGTTCAGCTCTTGGCGAGCAGGGAGCGCAGGACGTACTGCATGATGCCGCCGTGGCGGTAGTAGTCCGCCTCACCGGGCGTGTCGATGCGCACGACGGCCTGGAACTCGACGTCCCCGGCCCGCACGGTGACGGTGGCGGGGGTCGAACCGGTGTTGAGCTCCTCGACGCCGACGATGTCGAAGGTCTCCTCGCCGGTCAGGCCCAGCGACTCGGCGCTCTCGCCCTCCGGGAACTGCAGCGGCAGCACGCCCATGCCGATCAGGTTCGACCGGTGGATGCGCTCGTACGACTCGGCGATCACGGCGCGCACGCCGAGCAGCGCGGTGCCCTTGGCCGCCCAGTCACGCGACGACCCCGAGCCGTACTCCTTGCCGGCCAGGACGACCAGCGGGATGCCGGCGGCCTGGTAGTTCTGCGACGCGTCGTAGATGAACGCCTGCTCCCCGCCCTTGGTGAAGTCGCGGGTGTAGCCGCCCTCCACGCCGTCGAGCAGCAGGTTGCGCAGCCGGATGTTGGCGAACGTGCCGCGGATCATCACCTCGTGGTTGCCGCGGCGGGAGCCGTACGAGTTGAAGTCCCTGACCTCGACGCCGTGCTCGCGCAGGTAGCGGCCCGCCGGCGTGTCGGCCTTGATCGAGCCCGCGGGCGAGATGTGGTCGGTGGTGACCGAGTCGCCCAGCTTGGCCAGGACCCGGGCGCCCCTGATGTCCGTCACCGGCTCAGGCTTGGCGGGCATGCCGTCGAAGTACGGCGCCTTGCGGACGTACGTCGACTCGGGGTCCCACTCGAAGGTGTCGCCGGTCGGGATCGGCAGCGACTGCCAGTGCTCGTCGCCCTTGAACACGTCCGCGTAGTCGCGCTGGAACATGTCCTGGCTGATCGACTCCGACACCACCGCCGCGACCTCCTCGGGCGCGGGCCAGATGTCCTTGAGGAAGACCGGCTGCCCGTCGGAGCCGAC
Source organism: Microbispora siamensis (assembly GCF_016863095.1). Classification (GTDB taxonomy): domain Bacteria; phylum Actinomycetota; class Actinomycetes; order Streptosporangiales; family Streptosporangiaceae; genus Microbispora; species Microbispora siamensis. The sequence goes on from NZ_BOOF01000005.1 coordinate 190,681, forward strand.
GCCGAGCGGCTCGTTGTTCAGGTCGATGTCCATGGTCCCGGCCAGCGCGTACGCCACCACGAGCGGCGGCGAGGCCAGGTAGTTCATCTTGACGTCCGGGTTGATCCGGCCCTCGAAGTTGCGGTTGCCCGACAGCACGGCGGTGACCGCGAGGTCGTTCTCCTGGATCGCCGCTGAGATCTCCGGCTCCAGCGGACCGGAGTTGCCGATGCAGGTGGTGCAGCCGTAGCCGACGAGGTTGAAGCCCAGCTTGTCCAGGTAGGGCTGGAGGCCGGACCGCTCGAAGTAACCGGTGACGACCTGGCTGCCCGGGGCGAGCGAGGTCTTCACCCACGGCTTGCGCGACAGGCCCTTGTCCACCGCGTTCTTCGCCAGCAGGGCCGCGCCGAGCATGACGTACGGGTTGGAGGTGTTCGTGCAGGACGTGATCGCGGCGATCGTGACGACACCGTGGTCGATCTCGAACGAGGTGCCGTCCGACAGCGTGACCGGGGTCGGCCGGTGCGGCCGCTCGCCGTTGCGCCGCACGGCGTGCGGCACGTCGCCCGCCCCGCTGTGGGAGATCGCCGGAGAGTCCGACGCCGGGAACGACTCGGCCGACGCCTCGTCGGCGGGGCCCTCGATGCACTCGTCCGTGACGTACGTGCGGACCGCCGCGCGCCAGGCCGACTTGGCGTCCGCCAGCGGGATGCGGTCCTGCGGGCGCTTGGGCCCGGCGATCGACGGGACGACGGTCGACAGGTCGAGCTCGATGTACTCGCTGAAGACGGGCTCGGGCGCCGAGGGGTCGAGCCACAGGCCCTGCTCCTTGGCGTACGCCTCGACCAGCGCGACCTGCTCCGGCGAGCGGCCGGTGAGCTTGAGGTAGTCGATGGTCTGGCCGTCGATCGGGAAGATGGCGCAGGTGGAGCCGAACTCGGGGCTCATGTTGCCGATCGTGGCGCGGTTGGCCAGCGGCACGCTGGAGACGCCCTCGCCGTAGAACTCCACGAACTTGCCGACCACGCCGTGCTTGCGCAGCATCTCGGTGATGGTGAGCACGAGGTCGGTCGCGGTGGCGCCGGCCGGCAGCTTGCCGGTCAGCTTGAAGCCGACCACCCGCGGGATCAGCATCGAGATCGGCTGGCCGAGCATCGCGGCCTCGGCCTCGATGCCGCCGACGCCCCAGCCGAGGACGCCGATGCCGTTCTCCATCGTGGTGTGGGAGTCGGTGCCCACGCAGGTGTCCGGGTACGCCTTGCCGTCGCGGGTCATGACCACGCGGGCCAGGTGCTCGATGTTGACCTGGTGGACGATGCCGGTGCCCGGCGGGACGACCTTGAACTCGTCGAACGCCGTCTGACCCCAGCGCAGGAACTGGTAGCGCTCGCGGTTGCGCTCGTACTCCCGCTCGACGTTGCGGACGAAGGAGTCGGGGTGGCCGAAGAAGTCGACGATGACCGAGTGGTCGATGACCATCTCGGCCGGCGCGAGCGGGTTGATCTTCGCGGGGTCGCCGCCCAGGTCGCGTACGGCCTCGCGCATGGTGGCGAGGTCGACGACGCAGGGCACGCCGGTGAAGTCCTGCATGATCACCCGGGCGGGGGTGAACTGGATCTCCACGCTCGGCTGGGCGTTCGGGTCCCAGCCCGCGATGGCGCGGATGTGGTCGGCGGTGATGTTCGCGCCGTCCTCGGTGCGGAGCAGGTTCTCCAGCAGGATCTTGAGGCTGTACGGGAGGCGCGCCGACCCCTCGACGGCGTCCAGCCGGTAGATCTCGTATGACGCGTCACCGACGCGCAGCGTGTCACGGCTGCCGAAGCTGTTCGCGGACACGAAGTTCGCCTCCCCAGGGTTCCGGGCTTGTCACAGGTTTTCGTGTGCATCCTCCCGCACGCACGGGACACTCCCGACAATTAGGTTGCCCTAACCTGTGCGGCTCGGCGGATGTCTCGACGTCAAGATATCCCTCAAGATATCTCGACATCAAGTTACTAATGGGTAGGCCGACGGCCACAGGGCTGACGTCGGCAAACAGCCGAATTTTTCGGCTTTCGGGAAGTTCCTGCAGATGCTTCGGGCGCGTCCCCGCTCATGCGGGCATGAGCCGCAGGCAGAACAGCGCGATCACCACGATCGACAGGGCGGGACCGAGGAACTGCTTCTCGAACGCCTTGCCGGTCTTGATGCCGATGTCCCACGGCAGGAGCCAGCGCCCCTTGATCGGCCATAAGACGGGACAGCCGCGCTCGGTCAGGCAGTCGCCGATCACGTGCACCAGGCAGCCGATCCCGATGGCCAGCCCCAGCCAGGAGTAGGTGACCCCGAGCGTCATGAAGGTCAGGAACAGCCCCGCGGTGAGTCCCACGTTCACGATCGCGGAGGTGAGCGTCTTGCCGGGCACGCCGATGCCCACGGCGCGGATCGCCAGGCCGATCATCAGCACGACCAGGATGTCTCGCCCGATGGCGTAGCGCTCGCCGAGCAGGTGCGCGCCCACTCCCATCAGGACGCTGAACAGCAGCGAGTGGGTGGCGTGGCGGTGCCCGCCGCTCACGAAGTTCACACCCTTGCTGAGCAGCCAGGTCACCGGTCCGAACGTCTGGGCGATCGTGGCGCTGGGGTGGTCGAGATCGGGCAGCATGGCCGCGCCCGCGCACACCACGGCGCCCGCGACGAGCTCGGGCGGGGTCAGGATCGGCCCCGTCATCGTCGCCAGCTCCGGATGCCCCAGCGCTCCCGGCAGCGCCACCAGGGCCGGCGCGACCGCCAGCCACACCGCCGCCCCGCTGAGGGCGTGCGAGTGCCCCATCATGACAAGATCACGCTTTGAGACTGTACGGCAAAGCACCGACAAATTCCGCGAAGCACCCACCCGCCCGGGCCCGTGTCGCCCTCCGTCGTACGGCGGCGGCGGGAACGTGCCACGGAGCTTCAGCGGCCCGAGCGTGCCGCGCGGGGCGGCGGCCGGAACGACAAAGACGGGATCGTCCCGCTCCAAGAGCACCCCCCAGCCCTCTCAGAGCAGAACGATCCCGTCTTCGTGAGAGATAACGCTACGGTCTCGGGGCCTGTTCCCCCTACTCGAAAAAACTTCCTCGTGAGCTATGTCACTCTTACCCGTGGATTGTCGCCGGAACGCTCGCGATATATCGTTGAGCCATCGAGAACGAATCGTGAACCAGAAGGGGGCACTGCGATGAGTTCGGCACACACGGTCGGCGGACCCTGGGCGCACCCGGAGTTCGGCCACCGGCTCAGACACGAGATGCGCCGCCACATGCGGCGCGCGATGCACGAGGCGTTGATGAAGGGGGCGACCATGTGGCACCAGGAAAGTCACGAGGGCGGGGGCCCTCACGAGCACCGGCACAGGGGCGGCATGCGGGGGCGCGGCCCATGGGGCGGCTTCGGGCCGGGCCCGTTCGGGCCGCCGTGGGCGGGCGGCAACTTCCCGTTCGGCCCCCGGGGCTTCGGACGGCCCAGGAAGGCCAAGCGCGGTGACGTACGGGCGGCGATCCTCGCCCTGCTCGCCGAGGAGCCGCGCAACGGCTACCAGATCATCCAGGAGATCGCCGAGCGCAGCCAGGGCGGATGGAAGCCCAGCCCCGGCGCGGTCTACCCGGCGCTGCAGCAGCTCACCGACGAGGGCCTGGTGCGCGCGGAGGAGACCGACGGGCGCAAGACGTTCCAGCTCACCGAGGCCGGCCGCGCCTACGTCGAGGAGCACGGGGACGAGGTCCGGGCGCCCTGGGAGGAGATGACGCCGGACATCGGGGACAACGTCCACGAGCTGTTCGACCTGTCCAGGCAGGCGGCGTCCGCGCTGTTCCAGATCGCCCACTCGGGCACCGAGGGCCAGGTCAGGCAGGCCAGGCAGGTCCTGACCGAGACCAGGCGGCGGCTGTACCAGATCCTCGCCGACGGCGACCCTGTGGAGGAATGACGATGGTCTCCCCTGACGAGCCCGCCGAGCCCGCCGCCGGCGGCGGCGCACACCACCCCCGCGGCGGCGGCGCGCCGGGCGCCGGAGCCGCGGGCCACGCCCGGCCGAGCGGCCCGGCGTACGGCGCGTCCGCGCACGGCGGGCTGCGGATCGGCGACCGGGAGCGCGACGAGGTGACGCGGCTCCTGCACGACGCGTTCGCGCAGGGCCGCATCACCCGCGAGGAACTCGACGAGCGCCTCGACGCGACGCTCTCGGCGCGCACGGCCGAGGACCTGCGGCGGGTGACCGCCGACCTGCCCGGCGGGTGGCCGGACGACGCCTCGGACGGCGGCCGCCGGGCCGGCGACGCGCGCACCGGTGGCCCCTGGCGCCCGGGCTTCCCGCCCGCCGGCATGCCCGGGTTCCCGGGCTCCCCCGTAGCCATGCGCCCCGGCTCGTACGGCCCGTACGGGCCCCACCGGCCCGGCGGCCCGCACTGGGCATACGGCAACTGGGCATATGGCAATTGGGGATACGGCATGGTCCCGCGGCGGCGCGGCCACCGTCCGCATCCGGCTCTGTTCCTCATCCCGGTGGCCGCGATCGTCGTCCTGGCGGCCGGTCCGATGTGGCCCCCGTTCCTGGTGCTGAAGTTCCTGCTCGTCGCCCTGGTGGTGAAGGCGGTGCTCGGCCTGGCCCACCACCGGCGTCACCACCGGCACTGGCATCCGGGTCTTGCGAAACGGAACTCCACGTGATGACTTCTCGGTAGGACCGCGTCAGCCGTCTGCCGGGGAGGAGCCGGGACACGTGCTGTTGCCACGGGTCAAGCGGAAGCACGAACCGCACCGCTTCGATGACGGAACGGTGCGCATCGGAGGCGAGATCTACGGGCTGGCCACCGAGATCAGCGATCCGACGGGTGGGGCGTGGGCCGCGCTCACCCTCATGGACGGCACCCGGTCTCCGGCGGACGTCGCCGAGGCCGTGTGCCGGCGGCTGCCCGGTGTTTCCGCGCTCCAGGCGTCGCGGATCGTCGCCGCCCTCATCGCGTCGGGACATGTGGAGGACGCCTCGGCTCCGATACCGGGAGAGCTCAGCGAACGGGAGCGCGAGCGGTACAACAGGAGCCAGGCGTTCTTCCATCAGGTCGACCTCGCGCCGGGACGGCAGGGGTGGGACGCGCAGGTGCGGCTTCGGGCCGCCCGCGTCGTGGTGCTGGGCCTCGGCGGCACGGGGAGCCACGCCGCGTGGGCACTCGCCGCCTCCGGCGTGGGTCGCCTGCACTGCGTCGACGCCGACGTTGTGGAGCTGTCGAACCTGAACCGGCAGGTCCTCTACACGGAGGACGACCTCGGCCGCGCCAAGGTGGACGCGGCCGTCGGCAGGTTGCGCAGGCTGAACTCCGACATCGAGGTCACCGGCGAGCGGCGGGCGATCGGTAGCGAGGCGGACCTGCTGTCCGTCGTGACGGGCGCCGACGTCCTCGCGCTGTGCGCCGACGAGCCGAGGGAGCCCGGCATCCGGATCTGGGCCAACCGGATCTGCGCGCGGGCCGGCGTGCCGTGGGTCGGCGGCGGCTACAACGGCCCCCTCGTGACCGTGGGCGCCTTCGCCCCCGGGCGCGGCGCCTGCTACGAGTGCCTGGCCGCGGGCGAGGCGCGCCGCCGCAGGCCGGGTCTTCCGGTGGACCTCGGAGGACCGGGCGTGGTCGCCGCCTCGGCAGGCGTCTCGGGCCACCTGGTCGCCCACTCGGTGATCTCGCTCCTCACCGGGGTGCCCGAGCCCACCACCGGAACGGTCATCGGACTGAACCTCATCGCACCGGACCAGCACGTCTGGGTCCGGCATCCGCCCCGCCCGGAATGCCCGGTCTGCGGCAGCGATGCGGAAATCGACCGGGTCACAAAATGAGACTTGACCGATCATGTCTGGCATCCGAACATTTAGATGTTTTCTCGCGCGAGGTCGGCACCAACAAATCCTTAACAGAAGGTGTTCGATGACCCCTCAAGAGCAAAACCAGACCCAGCCGGAGGAAGCGGCCGAGCCGGCCGCGGCCGAGATCACGATCCGCAGACTGGACAAGATCGAGACGACGGCCTTCAGCCAGGGGAACTCGACCTGAGGCCGGTCCGGGAGTGCCTGACGAATACCGCCCGTCACGGGCGGGAACCCAGGTGGACACATCGCAAGGCGGAGGAGGCCATAGCGGAGCTATGGGCGACGATTCCGGGCCCCGCGGAAGTTCCGAGCCTGCGAGGAATTTCCGTGGGTGGGGTCCCAATCCGTGTGGCGATTCCGGGCCCGCGAGGAATTCCCGCGAGTGGGGCGGCGATTTCCGGCGCCGCGGAAATCCCGATTCTGCGAGGAGTTCTCCGTGGTGAAGCGCGACGAGGCGCCGCCCGGGCCACGCGCGGCAGGGCGTGACCTGTCGGGCACGGGGACCGGGGCGGGCCTGTCGCCCGCCCCGGTACACCCCGTGGAACGTCCGTCATGACACCGACCAGGGTCACCCTGCACGATCTCGGCGTACGCCGGGACCGCGAGGAGTGGATCGTCGGGCGGGTGGAGACCGGCGACGTCATCGCCGTGCCCACGCAGGGCATGCGGGTCATCCGCCTGCTGCAGGAGGGGGCGACGGTTCCCGAGGTGGAGCGGCGGCTCGGCGCGGAGACCGGGACCCGGGTGAACGTGGGCGGATTCGTCGAGGGCCTGCTCCGTGCGGGATTGGTGGCGGCGGTGGACGGATGCCCGGTTCCCACGGCCGCTCCCCCGCCGCCCACCCTTCCCCGGCTGCTGCCCCGCCACGTGCGGTGGACGCTCAACCCGCTGCTGCACGCCGCCCTGGCGACCGTGATCCTGGCCGGGGCGGCGGTGGCACTGCTGCGGCCCGGCGCCGTACCCGGCTGGCGGGACCTGCTCTGGAGCGACCGCGGGACGCTGGTCCTGCTCGCGCAGTCGGCGGCCGGATGGCTGCTGATCCTCCTGCACGAGCTGGCCCATCTCTGCACGGCCCGCGCCGCCGGCGTGCCGGGGCGCGTCAGGTTCGGCACCCGGCTGCAGTTCCTCACGGCCCAGACCGAGGTGTCGGGCATCTGGCTGGCCGAGCGCCGGGTCCGGCTGACGGTCTACCTGTCCGGCATGGCGCTGGACGCCGCCGTGTGCGCGGTCTGCCTCCTGCTGACCGTGCCGGCCGGTCCGCATCCGGCCCTGTCCGTCGTCGCGATGACGGCGCTGATCATGCTGTCGACCCAGTTCCTGGTGTTCATGCGCACCGATCTCTACTTCGTCCTGCAGGACGTGACGCGCTGCCGGAACCTGTACGGCGACTCCACCGCGTACGCCGCGCACCTGTGCCGGCGGGCCTTGCTGCGCCCGTCGGCCGATCCGCTCGCCCGGCTGCCGCGGACCGAGGGCCGGTGGGTCCGGGCCTACACCGCGCTGCTCGTCGCCGGGACCGCGCTGTGCCTCTGCCTCGCCGCCGCAGTGACGGTTCCCGCGACCGTGGGCCTGCTCGCCGGTTCCGTGCGCGCGTTGCTCGACCCGCCCGGCTGGGTCGCCGCGGCGGACGGCGTGGTCACGGTGCTGGTCGTCACCGGGTTCCACGTCCTCTGGGCCAGGACGTGGTGGCTCAGGCACGGTCCGAGGGCGCGCCGTGCCGCCGGACTGCTGAGGAGGAACCGTGATCCCGAGCGATGTGTTCGATGACGTCAGGGCCGCGGCCGGCGAGTTCCTGGGGTTGGACGCCTACCAGGCCGAGTTCGAGGAGGTCTACCGCGACGCGACGGAGGTGGTGTGGAAGCTGGAGCGCGCCCAGCACTTCCACGAGCCCGCCGTGCCGAGCTGGCGGGCCGCCGACGCGGGCGACTGGGCGCGGGCCGTCGAGCTCATCGAGGAGATGCGGGCCCCGCTGACCGCGATGTACCGCGAGCGGGCCCCGTTCCGGCGGCTGCGCGTCGTCGAGCTGCCCCCGACCCCGTACCTTCAGTGGGAGTCACAGATCTTCGCCGTACGGGTGGCGGCGGGCGAGGAGATCAGGGTGCTCGCGGCTTCGGCGGTGGCGCCGCTGGAGACCCGGGCGCCGCTGCCCGAACTGGTGATCTTCGGCCCGGACCTGCTGTACGAGGTCCGCTACGACGAGATCGGGGCCGCCGTCGGCGCCCGCCGGATCACCGATCCCGGCGTCGTCTCCCCCTGCCTGTCCGCCCTGGTCTCCCTGTACGGCGAGGGCGAGGACCTGCTGCCCTTCTTCGAACGCGAGGTGGCCCCGCTGCCGCCTCCGCCCAGCCTGTCGGAGAAGCCTGCCCGAATTGGGCCTTGACCCGAGATCGGGAGCGGCCAACGATCGACATGTCGCCCTCGGGGGAGAGTCTGCGGCCACGCCGACGAACGGAGGGTGAGATGAAGCCGGCCGAGCCAGAACCCGAGGTGGTGCAGGAGACCGAAGGAACGGCGCGGACGAGGCAGATCGTGATCAGGTTGCTGGACGCGACGGAGACGGCCGTGTGCAGCAACTCGACGGGGAACTGACTCACCAGACGTCCGCGGAAGACCCACGCGCGCCACGCTTCCAGATCCGGGCCGGAGCCGGGCGCGCTCCGACCAGCGATTCGGCTTCGGCCGAAGGAGGCTCCATGCCCGGAGAAGCGTTCGAGCACGTCAGACAGGCCGCGGGAGAGATCCTTCCCGCAGCGGAGTACCGGACCGAGCTCTACGACCACCTGAGCCGGATCGAGGGCGTGGTATGGAAGCTGGAACGCGCCCAGCACTTCCACGAGCCCGACACCCCGAGCTGGGTCGCCATGATGAGCGGAGACTGGGACCGGTCGCTCGCGCTGATGGACGAGATGCGCTTCGCCGACGACCTGCCGCCCCGGGCGGAGCTGCGCCGGCTGCGGATCGTCGAGATGCCGCCGACGCCGTACCTGCAGTGGGAGATCGTCCTGCTCGCGGCGCGCACGCGGGCGGGCGAGCGGGCACGGGCGCTGCACGCCCGGTCCGTACGCCACCTGGAGAGCCGCGCGCCGCTGCCCGAGCTGCTGATCCTCAACCCGGACCTCATGTACGAGGTCCTCTACGACGAGATCGGCGCCCACGTCGGCGGGCGGCGGATCACCGACACCCGGGTCGTCGAGGGCTGCGCCCGAGCCGTCGCCGAGCTGTACGCCGACGCCGAGGACATGGTGGCCTTCCACGACCGCGAGGTGGCGCACCTGCCGCCGCCGGTCGCCCGGCGGATCCTGTCCCGCCCCGGTCATCCCTGAGACGCGCCCCCCGGCCGGCGGGACAGGGCTCAGGCCCCGTCCCGCCCGTGCTCCTCAAGCACTCCGCGCAGGGTGGCGAGCGTCGCGGCGGTCCGGGCGAGGTCGGCGGCCGGAACGGCGGCGGTGCGGGCGGCCAGCTCGTCCTCAAGGGCCGGGCGGGCCGCGGCCAGAAGCCGGGCGCCCTCCGGCGTGAGGCTGAGGATGGAGGACCGCCGGTCCTCCGGATGCGCCGCGCGCACGCACAAGCCCGCGTTCTCGAGCCGGTCGACGGCCTTGCTCACGGCTCCGACGGTGATGCCCACCTCCCGCACGATGTCGAGCACCCGGCACCCGGGACGCCCGCCGATGATCTCCAGGAACTCGAACGTACCCAGGCCGATGCCGTGCTCGGCGCGCAGCCGGTCGCTCACCGCGTTGTACAGCCGGGTCTCGACGCGGACGAGATCGGTGAACAGGCGAGTGATGTCGGTCACATTCATGGGCGGATTCGATTCCAAGGAATCATCTTCCGTGGAATCGGGTTGAGGATCACATGTGCATTCCACGGAATGCATCCTCTCACCCTCGACATCATGGAGGTCCGGATGACCCGCCGGCAGCGCGAGGCCGTCGACGCCCTGCACCGCAACGCCCCCGTCCACCCGAACCCGACCCTGGCGGAGCAACGCGCCGGATTCGCCGGCGCACTCTCCCGGCCCCTGCCCGACGACGTCGCCGTGCACGAGACGGTGCTCGCCGGCCGTCCCGCGCTCGACCTGACCCCGGCCACCGCCACCGGCCGTGCGCGGCTGCTCCATTTCCACGGTGGCGGCTACGTCCTGGGGTCGCCCGGCACGCACGCGGGATTCACCGCCCAGCTGGCGCGCCGTGCCCGGCTGCGGGCGACGTCCCTGGACTACCGGCTGGCCCCCGAGCATCCTTTCCCCGCCGCGGTGGACGACGGCCTCGCCGCCTACCGGGCGCTGCTCGACGAGGGGGTGCGACCGGAGGAACTGGTGCTCGCCGGGGACTCCGCGGGCGGCGGGCTGGCCGTCGCCACCCTGGTCGCGGCCCGCGACGCCGGCCTGCCGCAGCCGGCGGGCGCCGTCGTCTTCTCTCCGTGGGTCGACCTGACACTCGGCGGGCAGAGCATGCGCACCAAGAAGGACGCCGACCCGATCTTCACCCGCGAGGCGATCCAGGCGTTCGCCACCCCCTACCTGGCCGGCCAGGATCCCGCCCAGCCGCTGGCGAGCCCCGTGTTCGCCGACCTGCGGGGCCTGCCCCCGCTGCTGGTGCAGGCCGGCTCGAACGAACTCCTGCTGGACGACGCCGTCCGGCTCGCCGGGCGCGCGGCCGCGGACGAGGTTGAGGTCACGCTGCGGGTCTGGCCGCAGGTGCCGCACGTCTTCCAGAACCACTTCGGCCACCTCGACGAGGCCGACGAGGCGCTCGACGAGGCCGCCCGCTTCCTGGCCACCCGGGTGCGGGCCGGGCAGGAGGTTCAGGATCCGGAAGCGGACCGTCCCTGACCGCCGCGGCCGGTCCCGTCAGGCACGCGGCGGGCGCAGGCGGGCCATCTCGGCCGCGATGGCCTCCAGCCTCCAGTGGGCGTTCAGCCCGCTGGGGTTGGGCAGCACCCACAACCCCGTGCCGCCGATCGTCTCCTCCTGCGGGCCGATCCGGGCGGCGGGGCGGGCGAAGGCGACGCGGTAGGCCGACACCCCCGCTATCGCCAGGACCCGGGGACGGAACTCCGCCACCAGCCGCGCGAGCCGCGCGCCGCCCTCGCGGAGCTCCTCCGGGGCCAGCTCGTCGGCCCGGGCGGTCGCCCGGGCCACGATGTTGGTGATGCCCAGCCCGTACGACGGGAGCAGGTGCTGCTCGGACGGCGTGAGCCTGCGCGGCACGAGACCGGACAGGTGCAGGGCGGGCCAGAACCGGTTGCCCGGCCGCGCGAAGTGGTGGCCGGTCGCGGCCGAGTAGAGGCTGGGGTTGATCCCGCAGAACAGCACGTCGAGCCCGGGGCCGAGCACGTCCTCGATCGTCGCGTTCCTGGCCGCCTCGAGGTCGGCCTTGGTGGGGGCCATGCCGCGATGCTAGTGCCCCTCCCGCTCCTGGCAGCATTCCGGACGGCGCCGGTGCACAGGTGGGTCAACCGGAAGGTGCGTCGGTCGGGGATCAGACGGCGAAGAGCAGGGCGGCGCTGATCAGGACGATCACGGCGGTCGCGAAGTGGATGCCGAACGCGACCGCCCGGGTGCCGCCGTTGCGCAGCACGATCAGGGTGTCGCCCAGGGGCAGCAGGGCGACGATCAGCATGTACCAGGCCTCGGCGCGGGCGCCGGCGAAGGCCAGCAGGGCCAGGCCCAGCAGGCCGTAGCCCCCGTCACGCAGGCCCTTGATCGTGAGATAGGCGACGTCGCCGTCCTTCTTCGCCGGCACGCCGTAGCCGGCGGCCGCCGCGTGGGGCACGAGCAGGAAACGGGCTCCGATGAACAGGACGAACAGGTTGAGGACGACGGCGAGGCCGTACGCGATGGGGGTGAGCATGTCTCTCTCCGAGAACTAGCAGCGCTAGGAACGAGAATGACGCTAGCAGAGCGTTGCGATAAACGCTAGCGCTGCTAGAGTCCCAAGCATGTCGATCCAGTCACGCAGGGAACGCGAGCGCGCCGAGCGGGAGAAGCTGATCATCACGGCGGCCCGCGAGCTGGCCGAGGCCGAAGGCTGGGAAGCGGTCACGACCCGGCGGCTGGCCGAGCGGGTCGAGTACAGCCAGCCGGTGCTCTACAGCCACTTCAAGGGCAAGGACGCGATCATGGCGGCCGTCGCCGTGGAGGGCTGCGCCGACCTGGCCGAGGAGCTGCGTGCGGCCCGGACCGCGGCGCCGGACGCCCGCCGCGCCATCGCCGCCGTCAGCGCGGCCTACGTGGCCTTCGCCGACCGGCACCCGGCCCTCTACGACGTGATCTTCAGCCTGGCCGTCCCCCTGCCGTTCGCCACCCCCGAGGCCCCGCCCGCCCTGCAGGCGGCCTTCGGCGAGCTGGCCGAGGCCGTTCGGCCGCACGCGGGCGGCGACGATCTGGGCGCGCTGACCGAGACCTTCTGGGCCGCCCTGCACGGCCTGGCGACCCTCATGCGCGGCGGCCGGCTCCCGCGCGAGCACCACGACCACAGGCTCGCGCTGCTCCTGGCCCGTTTCACGGGCTGAGCCCGGCCCCGGACGAGCGCCGGGAGCCCGGACCGGAGCCCCGGCGGAGAGGCCGGAGGCTCAGTGGAAGGGCCGCGCCATCTCGTCGAGGGCCTGCTGCATGATCTGGGAGAGCGGGCGGGCCTCCTGCTCCTCGATCCAGACGTGCGTCGCGATGCGCAACGCGACGAGGAAGGCGGCGGCCATGATCCGGCACTTCAGTTCGGCGCCCGGCTCTCCCGCCCCGTCGCGGTCGGAGATCGCCTGGACCAGTTCCCGTTCGAGTGCGGCGTGGTTGGCGAGCTGCCGGGCGAGCAGGGACGGGTGGCGCTTGGTGAGCGAAGTGCGCACCGCCCACTCCCGATCGGGCTCGCCCACGTCCTCCAGCTCGTCGCGGACGGCGCCGCGCAGCGCCTGCCAGCCCGACTCCTCCGCCGGCCGTTCGCGGATCGCCCGCACCAGGGACCGTACGCGCTCCTCCTCGCCGTACAGGAGGGCGTCCTCCTTGCTGCCGAAGTAGTTGGAGAAGGTCCGGCGCGAGATGTTGGCGGCCTCCACGATGTCGTCGACGGTGACGTGGTCCAGCCCGCGTTCCACGGCGAGCCGCAGCGTGGCCTTGTGGATGGCCTGCCGCGTCTCGGCCTTCTTACGCTCGCGCAATCCCGCCGTCGTCTCCATGGTGGGCTCAGCTTAGCCGCTGAAACATTGCCCACCGCGCAAAGTTGCTCAGTGGGCATGTAATCTGAGGGCAGTTGTCCTCACCCATCCGATTGGAGGCTGCGCGTGAGCGCACCCACGCTGCCGGAGACGGGGGCCAAGAGCCACCGGCAGATACTCGAAGCGCTGAGCGGCCTGCTCCTCGTCCTGTTCCTCGCGATGATCAGCAGCACGGTCGTGTCCGTCTCGCTGCCCCAGATCATCGGCTCGCTCAACGGCACCCAGTCGCAGTACACCTGGGTGGTCACCGCGGCCCTGCTCACCACGACCGCCTCGACCCCGATCTGGGGCAAGCTCGCCGACCTGTTCAGCAAGAAGCTGCTGCTCGAGATCGCCATCGGCATCTTCCTGGTCGCCTCGCTGGCCTGCGGCTTCGCCCAGAACACGCCGATGCTGATCGCCTTCCGCGCGGTCCAGGGCCTGGGCATGGGCGCGCTGCAGATCCTGGTGCAGGTGATCATCGCCGCCATGATCAGCCCGAAGGAGCGCGGCAAGTACAACGGCTACCTCGGCGCGGTCATGGCCGTGGCCACGGTCGGCGGACCGCTGCTGGGCGGCCTGATCACCGACACGTCCTGGCTGGGCTGGCGGTGGTGCTTCTTCCTGCCGATCCCGTTCACCGCGCTCGCGCTGATCGTCCTACACCGTACGCTCGACATCGCCTCGGTCCGCCGTCCGGGCACGTCGGTCGACTACCCCGGCGCGCTCCTCATCGCCGCCGGCGTGAGCATCCTGCTCGTCTGGGTCACCTTCGTCCGCAACTCCTTCGACTGGATCTCCTGGCAGACCTTCGCCATGGTCGGCGCCTCGGTCGTGCTGCTGGGCATCGCCGTCTGGGTGGAGTCCGTGGTCCGCGAGCCGGTCGTCCCGCTGCACGTCATCCGGCGGCGCACCCCGGCCCTCGCGATCCTGGCCAGCCTGGCCGTCGGCATGGCCATGTTCGGCGGCGCGGTCTTCCTCGGCCAGTACTTCCAGATCGGCCGCGGCTACTCCCCCACCGAGGCGGGCCTGCTCACGATCCCGATGATGCTCGGCGTCCTCGTGTCGTCCACGGTCTCGGGGCGGATGGTGTCCCGCAGCGGGCGGGTCAAGCCGTACATCCTCGTCGGCTCGATCGTGCTCACGCTCGGCTTCCTGGCCCTGTCCACCATCGACCACGACACCTCGCTGGTCATCGTCGGAGCCGGGATGCTGGTGGTCGGCGCCGGCGTCGGCATGTCCATGCAGAACCTCGTCCTGGCCGTGCAGAACACCGTCCCGCTGCGCGAGCTGGGCGCGGCCAGCGGCGCCATCACGTTCTTCCGTTCGCTGGGCGGCACGATCGGCGTCTCGGTCCTGGGGGCGGTGCTGGCCAACCAGGTCACCGAGAACATCGCCACCGGCATGGCCAAGGCCGGCATCCGGGTGCCCGCGTCCCAGAGCAGCGGCGGCGGCAGCCTCAACATGGGGGCGCTGCCCGAGCCGATCCGCACGATCGTGCGCGCCGCCTACGGCGACGCCACCGGCCACATCTTCCTGATCTCGGCCTGCATCGCGGTCGTCGGCATCCTCGCCGTGCTGTTCCTCCCGCAGGTGCGGCTGCGCGACAGCGTGGACCTGGCCGAGCCGGCCCCCGCCGGAGCGGACGCGCCCGCCGCGGCCGAGTCCCGCTGAGCCCTGCCCCCTGAGGCCTGCCCCCTGAGCCCGGTCCCCGGGTACGGCTCCCGTGCGTGAGCGGGAGGCCGTGCCCGGGGGCCGTCCGGTCTCACAGGCGGGGATCGACCGGCTCGGACTCCAGCGCGAGGACGGCGAAGACCGCCTCGTGGATCCGCCACAGCGGCTCACCCTCGGCCAGGCGCGTCAGCGCCTCCAGGCCGAGCGCGTGCTCCCGCAGCGCGAGGGACCGCTTCCTGCCGGTGAACCTGCGCCGCAGAACGTCGAGCGACTCGGTGTAGTCGGGGCCGTAGATGATCCGCAGGTACTCCCTGCCGCGCACCTTCACGCCCGGCTGCACCCGTCCCTCCCCGTGGCCGGACGGGTGCGCGGCAGGTTTGACCACCATGCCCTCGCCCCCGGCCTCGGTCAGCGCCGTCCACCACCCGACCGCCGCCTCCCGCTCCTCCGGCGAGTCGAGGGAGACGAAGACGTGGCGGGTCGGCGTGACGAGCGGCGAGTCCATCAGGCCGAGCGTCTTCAGGTGCCACTCGTGCGGCTCCTCCACCGCCGTCGCCCTGCCCTCGCAGGCGAGGACCTGGAACGGCGCGAGCCGTACGCCGTCGAGACCCGAGACCGGCCAGCAGTAACGGGCATAGGCGTCGCGGAACCGGGCAGCGTTGTGGGCACGGCGGCGGGTGCGGTCGAGCAGAGCGCCTACATCCAGGCCACGTCCCGCCGCCGACTCCAGCGCCGCGACCGCCTCGGGCAGCGCCACCCGGGCGGCCGCACCCACCGAGGCGTACTGGTCGCGGATCAGTCCCTCCGCCTTGGCCGACCACGGCAGCAGCTCGCAGTCGAGCACCACCCAGTCGGTCTCCAGCGCCTCCCACAGCGGCGCGGCCGCCTCGCGCA
Organism: Microbispora siamensis; assembly: GCF_016863095.1. GTDB lineage: Bacteria > Actinomycetota > Actinomycetes > Streptosporangiales > Streptosporangiaceae > Microbispora > Microbispora siamensis. Next base: position 206,291 of record NZ_BOOF01000005.1, read on the forward strand.
GCCGGTCCACCAGCTCCGGCACGCGCTCGTCGAAGAAAGGCCGCCCGGTGCGGGTGTAGACGCTGCCCGTCGTGCCGTCGGCGACGCCGAAGCGGCGGGCCGCGGCCTCCGGCGTCCGCGCCAGCACGGCGATCGCCCGCGAGCCCATGTGCTTCTCCTCGCACACCACCCGGGTCACCCCCGCCCGGGCGAACTCGTCGAACGCCTCGGCCGGGTGCTCCAGGTAGCCCTCCAGCGCGGAGGTCTCCGGCGGGGCCATGGTCGGCGGCAGGTAGACCAGCCAGCGGGGGTCCACGGCGAACCGGCTCATGATCTCCAGCGCGGCGCGGGAGTTCTCCTCCGCGATCCTGATCCGGCCGCCGAACCGCGTCTCCACGAAGCGGGTGCCGTCCACGTCGCCGATGTCCAAGACGCCGGGGTCGCGGGCGGGGGCGGCCGCGGCCAGCGGCCGCACCGGCTCGTACCAGACCTTCTCCGCCGGGACCGAGACGAGCTCGCGCTCGGGGTAGCGGAGGGCGGTCAGCCGCCCGCCGAAGACCACGCCGGTGTCGAGGCAGATCGTGTTGTTGACCCACTCCGGCTCGGGCACCGGGGTGTGGCCGTAGACGACCATGGCCCGCCCCCGGTAGTCGTTCGCCCAGGGGTAGCGCACCGGCAGGCCGTACTCGTCGGTCTCCCCTGTCGTGTCGCCGTACAGGGCGAACGCCCGCACCCGCCCGGAGGCCCGCCCGTGGTAGGCCTCCTTGAGCCCGGCGTGCGCGACCACCAGCCTGCCGCCGTCGAGGCGGTAGTGGCTGATGAGACCGTCCATGAACGTCCTGGCCGCCGCGCGGAACTCCTCCGGCTCGGCGTCGAGCTGCTCCAGCGACCGCTCCAGGCCGTGGGCGACCCGCACCTTGCGGCCGTCGAGGGCCCGCACCAGCTTCTGCTCGTGGTTGCCGCACACGCACAGCGCGGTTCCGGCCTCGACCATGCTCATGACCAGCCGCAGCACGCCCGGCGTGTCCGGGCCGCGGTCGACCAGGTCGCCGACGAAGACGGCCGTACGCCCCTCGGGGTGGACGGCGCCGTCCGGCCCGACCTCCCAGCCGAGCTTCACCAGCAGGGACTCCAGCTCGGCCCGGCAGCCGTGCACGTCGCCGATGATGTCGAACGGCCCGGTGAGGTGGGTCTTGTCGGTCCACGCCTTCTCGTACGTGATGGTGACGTCGTCCATCTCGTCGCCGCGCAGCACGTGGACCCGGCGGAAGCCGTCCCTGGCGATCTTGCCGAGCGACCGGCGCAGCTCCTTACGCTGCCGGGTGATCACGTGGGGGCCGAAGGCCCGGTCGGGGCGGGCCGCGTTGCGGGCGCGCGCCACCTCCTCCGGCACGTCGAGCACGATCGCGTCGGCCAGCACGTCGTGCGATCTGGCCAGCTCGATGAGCTTCTTGCGGGCCTCCCACTGCACGTTGGTCGCGTCCACCACCGTGAGCAGCCCGCGCCGCAGGCGGATGCCCACGATGTGGTGGAGCAGGTCGAACGCCTCGGGCGTGGCCGTCTGGTCGTTCTCGTCGTCGGCGACCAGGCCGCGGCAGAAGTCGGACGAGACGACCTGTGTGGGCGCGAAGTGCCGGGCCGCGAACGTCGACTTGCCGCTCCCGGAGATGCCGACGAGCACCACCAGCGACAGCTCCGGCACGCTGATCTCGGTCACGGCCGCTCCTCCCTCCTGCTGAAGACCGCCATCTGGGTGGGCGGGCCGACCTCGGGGTCGTCCTCGCCGACCGGCCGCAGATCGGCGGCGTAGCCGTACGTCTCGCACACGCCCTGCACCCACCGGGCGAACTCCGCCCGGCTCCACTCGAACCGGTGGTCGGGGTGACGGCGGGCCCCCGCGAGCAGCTCGTACCTGACGTTGTGCTCCACGTTGGGCGTGGTGACGATCACATTTGCGGGCCGCGCCGTGCCGAAGACCACGCGTTCGAGCGCGGGCAGCCGCGGCGGGTCCACGTGCTCGACGACCTCCATCAGCACTGCGGCGTCGTATCCGGCCAGGCGCGCGTCGGTGTACGTCAGCGAGCCCTGGAAAAGCTCCAGCCTGGCCCGCTTGGCGTCCGGCAGCCGGTCGGCGCGCAGGCGGCGCTTGGCCAGCGCGAGCGCGCGGGCCGACACGTCCATGCCGGCCACCTTGGCGAAGGCCGGCCTGGCCAGCAGCGCCGACAGCAGCTGCCCCGAGCCGCAGCCGAGGTCGAGCACGGTGCGCGCGCCGACCTCCTCGAGCGCCGCCACGACGGCCTCCCGGCGCAGCGTGTTCAGCGGCACCCGCTCCTCGCCGGACCCGTCACCCGGGGTGGGCTCGGCGGCGCCGGACTCCTCCTGCCCGGCTTCGTCGGCCGGTGCGGCGAGAGCGGGGGCCTCGACGCCCGGCTCCTCCTCCACCGGCGGGTCCAGGCTCTCCTCCACGTCGTCGCCGAGCTCGGCGAGACGGGCGAAGGCTGCGCGAGTCAGCGCCCACCTCCGGCCGAGATAGCGGCGGGTGATCAGCCCCTTGTCCGGATGGCCCGCCAGCCAGCCCTCCCCCGCGCGGACGAGCTTGTCGACCTCGTCGCCCGCCAGCCAGTAGTGCTTGGCGTCGTCCAGCACGGGGAGCAGGACGTACAGGTGGTTGAGCGCGTCGGCCAGGCGCACGTCGCCGCGCAGCGCGAGCCGTACGTACCGGGACTCGCCCCATTCGGGGAACCCGGGGTCCAGCGGCACGGCCTCGGCGCCGACCTCCCAGCCCAGCGGCCCGAACAGCCGGTGCGCGAGATCGGCCCCTCCCCGGCACGGCAGCGCGGGCAGGCCGATCTCCAGCGGGATCGGCCCGTCCGCGAGGTCCTGCCGGGAGGCGCACCGCCCGGTCCGCGCCGTGCGGAACACGTCGGCGAGCGCCGACGCGAGCAGGGAGGACGCGGCGTACGGCCGGTCGTTGACGTATTGCCCGAGGGAGAAGTCGGGCGAGGACGAGCCCCGCGAACGGGCCAGCCGCACGGGGTCGACCTCCAGCAGCAGCGCCGCGGTGCACCGGTCCTCGCCCGCCTCCGGGTAGAAGACCCGCGCGGTGCCGAACGACTGCTCGAACTCCTGCACCCGATCGGGATGCTTGTGCAGGAGGAAGCCGAGGTCCGTGGCGGGCCGCAGAGTCGTCGAGATCGTGAGGAGCACCCGGCAAAGTGTGCCGGATGCCCCCTTCGACCGGCTATGGCTTTTCCGACCTGTGGCTCAGATGTGCGGTAGCGCTCATTTCACACGTGCGGCAACACTTCGGCCGCGATCAGCTCCAGGTGCTCCAGGTCGTCCAGGTCGAGGACCTGGAGGTAGAGACGCTCGGCGCCCATCTCGGCGAACCGGCCGATCTTGTCCATGATCTCCTGCGGGGTGCCCGCCAGCCCGTTGACGCGCAGCTCGTCGACCTTGCGGCCGATGTTGGCGGCCCGCCGGGCGATCTCCGCCTCGTCCCGCCCGGCGCAGACGACCTGCGCCGCCGACAGCAGGACGGTCTCCCGCCCCGCGGCGTCGCACGCCTGCCTGACCCGGTCGAACGCCGCGGCGGTGTCCTCGGGGAGGTGGAACGGCACGTTGTACTCGTCGGCGAACCGCGCGACCAGCCGCGGCGTCCGCTTGGCGCCCCCGCCGCCGATGATGACGGGCGGCCGGGGCCGCTGCGCCGGCTTGGGCAGTCCCGGGGAGTCGGTCAGCCGGTAGTGCGCGCCCTCGAAGGAGAACGGCTTGGCCGCCGCCCACAGCCCGGTCACGATCTCGAGCTGCTCCTCCAGGCGCTCGAACCGCTCGCCGAGGGAGGGGAACGGGATCCCGTACGCCGTGTGCTCCTCCTCGAACCACCCGGTGCCGAGACCGAGCTCCACACGGCCGCCGCTCATCTGGTCCACCTGGGCGACGCTGATCGCCAGCGGGCCGGGCAACCGGAACGTCGCGGCGCTCACCAGCGTGCCCAGCCGGATGCGCGAGGTCTCCCGGGCGAGACCGGCCAGGGTGATCCACGCGTCGGTCGGGCCCGGGCTGGGGTCGCCGTCGCCCATCCGCAGGTAGTGGTCGGACCGGAAGAACGCGTCGAACCCGAGCCGCTCGGCCGCCTGCGCCACCCTGAGCAGATCGTCGTAGCTCGCCCCCTGCTGGGGTTCGGTGAAGATCCTCAATTTCATCCGTCCATTATCCCCGCCCCCGCGCTCGCGGCTTGCTAGAGTGCGAGCCGCCTGTGCGCAACGTGTTCGCATCGCAACTCAGGGTGGTGAGCGTGGACTCCGCACGTCATTCCCGCGAAGCGGGCCGCCCCCCGCGCTCCCTCGTCCTCCTGGCCTCGGCCGCTCTCGTCGCGGGCACCGGCGCGGCACTGTGGGCGCTGCCCGCCGCCCCTCCCGGCGGCTGGGACGCGACTCGCGGTGTCGAGCCCGGTGTCAAGCCCGGGGTCGAGCCGGGTGCCACGCCCACCGGTGAGCGGACCCCGGCCCCCTCGACGCCGGAGACGCTGGTCGCCGCGCGTCAGACGGTCGCCGCGCCGACCCCGCCCGCCGCCGCTCCCCTCGCCGGAGAGCCCGTGACCCGTTACCGGGGCTTCCTCGACGCCGCAGGGGAGCCTCGTCCGGAACTGCTGCGGGCGGGGGTTCGCTCGTTCGCGATCGGCCATGTCGTGGCAGGCCCCGGCGGCTGCAGTCCCCGCTGGGCCGGTGCGGTCCCACGGGGCGGGGAGCCGGTCGCCGCGCGGATCGGACGGCTGCGGGCCGACGGCGGCGAGGTGTGGCCGGCGTTCGGCGGGCCGTACGGGCAGGAGCTGTCGGTCACCTGCGAGAACCCGGCCCGGCTGCTCGCGGCCTACCGCCACGTCGTGACGGCGCTCGACCCGCCCGGCGTCGACATCGAGCCCACGGAGCCTGCGGCCCCGGCCACGGAGACGGGCCCGGCCGCAGCGACCGGCACGGCCTGGGAGACGGTCGCCCGCCGCCGCGCCGCCGTACTCGCCCGCCTGCAGCGCGAGGCGCGGACCCGGGAAGGACCGACCGGCGGGGCGGGCTCGCTCCGGGTGACGTTCACGCTTCCCGCCTCCCGGGACGGCCTGAGGTTCGCCGACCGGGAGGCGCTGCGGATCACCCGCGAGGCGGGCGTGGAGATCGAGTCGGTCGGCCTGCTCGTGCCGATGGGGTCCGGCCCCACCGCGCTCCACGGCCTGGCCGTGGCCGCCCGGGCGGCGCGCCCGCAGATCGCGGCGGCGCTGGGCGTCACGCCGGACGCGACGTGGCGGCGCATGGGCCTGGCGCCCGTCCTCGCCGGCTCCCGCGACCTGGGGCCGGGCGAGGCGGCGCGGCTGGCGGCGTTCCGGGCCCGCAACGGCCTGGCCTGGCTGTCCGTGCGGGGCGCCCGTCCCTCGGAGCAGGTCCTGCGGATCCTCGCGGGGCCGTCCTCAGCGGCCCCACCCGTCACGAGATCACATCCCACGCCGGACGGCTACCCCACCCCCTGACCGGCGCCCCGTCGCTTCCGGCCCGCGCGAGCGGGGACGCCTCAGTCGCGCCCGCCGTCAGCGGGCGGAGCCGCGAGGACGACCTTGCCCTGCCGTGGCCCTCGCGCGGCGGCCGCGTGCGCCTCGGCCGCCCGGGCCATAGGGAACACCGCCCGCACGGGAACGCGGAAGCGCCCTTCCTCCGACAGCGCGGCCGCGAGGGCGAGACCGTGCCGCCCGTCCGGCTCGCCGCCGAGCTCACCGAGGGAGATGCCGACCCCGAGTTCGGGGCCGGTGAAGTCCGCGATGGTGAGGACCGACGCCGGCGTGCCGGTGATCGCGATCAGTTCGCGAAGCGAGCCGGCCCCGGCGATGTCCAGCGCGAGGTCGATGCCTCCGGCCACGAGAGCGCGGACGCGCTCGGCCAGCCCGGGCCCGTACGAGACCGGGACCGCGCCGAGCCGGGCGATGAACGCGTGATTCTCGGGGCGGCCCGTGCCGATCACCCGCGCGCCGCGGGCTGCCGCCAGTTGGACGGCGACGCTGCCGACGCCACCGGAGGCGCCGTCGACCAGGAGCGTCGTTCCCACGCGTACGCCGAGCCTGTCGAGCGCCCGGGTGGCTGTCTCGACGCTCGTGCCTGCGGCGCCGGCCTCCTCCCACGACATCGAGGGCGGCTTGGCGGCCCAGAACGCCAGCACGGCGAACTCGGCGGCGGCGCCGCCCAGCCGCGAGACGTCGACGGCGCCGAAGACCTCGTCCCCGGTGGCGAACCCGGTGACGTCCGCGCCGACCTCGTCGATCACCCCGGCGGCGTCGACGCCGGGGATGTGCGGCAGGGGGAGCCGTCCGCTCGACGGCGAGGTGCCGGAGCGCAGCGCGAGGTCGACCGGGGCGACCCCGGCGGCCCTGACTCTGACACGCACCTCGCCGGGACCCGCGTGAGGTTCGGGGAACCCCCCGACCATGAGGACCTCGGGGGGACCGAACCGGTCGAACTGTACTGCAAACATTTCCGCATCCGGGAACATATTCACCTATCCGGCTGTTTCCGACTGGCCGTCGACCACGCTAGGCGGACACAACGGAGCGGCCGGCTCGGATCGCGGGAAGTGAGAGGGGCGCGGACGACATTGACTCGGAAACCCCGGACGGACGCGGAGCACAACAGGCGGCACATCGTCGCGGTCGCCCGTGCCGCGTTCGCCGCGGACGGGCTGGACCTGCCCGTGCACGAGATCGCCCGGCGTGCCGGCCTGGGCGTCGCGACCGTCTACCGGCACTTCCCGTCGCGACAGGACCTCGTCGGGGCCGTGCTCGCCGAGCAGGTGACCGTGTGCCGCGAGCAGATGCGTGCCGCCCTGGACGACCCCGACCCCTGGCGCGCGCTGCACGGAACCGTCCACAGGTTCGCCGAACACCAGGTGCGGCACCGCGGGCTGAACGCGGCGCTGCTCGGTTCCCACCCGGCCGGCGCCGCGTTCGCCGGACAGCGCCGCGCGCAGGCCCGAGGGCTCGAGCGGCTCGTCGAGCGCGCCAGGAGCGCGGGCGGTGTCCGTCCCGAGCTGACGGTCGAGGACGTGAGGATCGGCCTGAGGGCCATCGCCTCCTTCCGCGCCGGTTCGCCCGAGAGCGCGGCCGTTGCGGTCCGGAGGCTGGCGGACCTCCTGGTGGCGGGGATGTCCCGCCCCCACCCGTGAAGTGGCTCGGGCTCAGTCCCTGACGAGGAGCGCCACGCACTCCACGTGGTGGGTCATCGGATACTGGTCGAAGGCCCGCAGGTCCTCCAGCCGGTAGCCGTGCTCGCCGAACCAGGCGACGTCCCTGGCCAGCGTGGCCGGGTCGCAGGAGACGTACACCACGCGCGAGGCCTCCAGGCCGGCGACGCGCTCGACCACCGGGCGGCCGAGACCCGCGCGGGGCGGGTCGGCCACCACCAGGTCGGCCCGTTCGATCCGCAGCCGGTCGAGCGCCTCCTCGACCCTGCCCCGCTCGATCCGCGCCTGCGGCAGGTCACGCAGGTTGAACCGGGCGTCCTGCGCCGCCTGCGGCTCGGACTCGATGCCGAGCACGGCGCCCTCGGGGCCGACGGCCTCGGCGAGCCCGGCGGCGAACAGGCCGGCGCCGCAGTAGAGGTCGAGCGCCCACTCCCCCGGCTCCGGCCGGCCGAAGTCGAGCACCGCGGCGAGCAGCGTGGCCGCCGCGCCCGGGTGGACCTGCCAGAAACCGCTCGCGGTGACCCGGAAGTCCCGCTCGCCCACCCGCTCGGTCAGGGAGGCCCGGCCGCGCAGCGCGCGCGTGCCCCGCCTGCCCTCGTCGAGCAGGACCGCGGCGTCCACGTCCGGGATGGCCGCCCGGCGGCGCGGGACGGGTTCGACGATCACGGCGCGGTCGCCGCCAGAGGCCGCCACCACCTCGACCGAGGCGGCCCCCGGCCAGGTGAGGCGTTCCGCGCCGATCTCCTCGACGCCGGGGTGCGCGATGAGGCACTCGGTGACGTGCTCGATCTCGTGCGACCGGTGCTTGCGCAGCCCCGTCGTGCCGTCCCGCTCCACGGCGAACCGCACGCGGGTGCGCCACCCGAGGCCGTCCTCCGCCCCCGGAACCTCCTCGACCACGACCTTGCGGTCGAGGCCCGCCAGGCGCCGGAACTGCTCGGCGACCACGTCGGCCTTGAGCCGGCGCTGCGCCTCCAGCGTCGCGTGCTGCCAGTCGCAGCCCCCGCAGCGGCCGGGGCCGGCGAACGGGCAGGGCGGCGTGACCCGGTCGGGTGAGGGCTCCAGGATCTCGACCGCGTCGGCCCGCAGGAACCGCGCGGTCTCCTCGGTGACCTCGGCGACGACCCGCTCGCCGGGCAGGGCGTGCCGGACGAAGACCACCCGGCCCTCGTGCCTGGCGACGCACCAGCCGCCGTTGGCGACGGCGTCAACCGTCAGTTCAAGCCGTGCGCCGCCCATGTCGGCCTCTTTCGTGTCGGTCATGCCTTGACCTGCGTGTCCTTCGATGGGGGCTGGTAGGAGCGGCGGGAGGCGCCGGGAGCGGCCGGCTCCCTGCGGCCCTTGAGACGGTCGGAGGAGGCGAGCTGGAACGGCACGCTCGTGACCATGACCCCGGGCTTGAACAGCAGCCGGCCCTTGAGCCGCAGCGCGCTCTGGTTGTGCAGGAGGTGCTCCCACCAGCGGCCGACCACGTACTCGGGGATGTAGACCGTCACCACGTCGCGCGGCGAGCGCCGCCGCAACGACTTCACGTAGTCGAGCACCGGGCCGGTGATCTCCCGGTACGGCGAGTCGAGGATCTTCAGCGGCACCTCGATGCCGCGCCGGTCCCACTCCTCCCTGAGCCTGTTCGCCTCGTCGGCGTCCACGCTGACGGTCACGGCCTCCAGGCTCGACGGGCGGGTGGCCCTGGCGTACGCGAGCGCGCGGAGCGTGGGCTTGTGGATCTTCGAGACGAGCACGATCGCGTGGTTGCGGGCGGGCAGCAGCGACTCGTCGACCTCGTGCCCCTCCGGCGCGGCGAGCTCCTCGGCGACCCGGTCGTAGTGCCGCCTGATGCCCTTCATCATGAGGAAGAGCACCGGCATCGCGATGCAGACGATGTACGCGCCGTGGGTGAACTTGGTCGCCAGGACGACGACGAGCACGAGCCCGGTCATGACCGCGCCGAAGCCGTTGATCACCCGCGCGCGCATCATGCGGAAGCGCGCCCTCGCGTCGGTCTCGGTCCTCAGGTGACGGGTCCAGTGCCGGACCATGCCGATCTGGCTGAGGGTGAACGAGACGAACACGCCGACGATGTAGAGGTTGAGCAGCTTGCTCACGTCCGCGTTGAACGCCCAGATCAGCAGGCAGGCACCGGCCGCGAGGATGACGATGCCGTTGCTGAACGCGAGGCGGTCGCCCCGGGTGTGGAGCTGACGCGGCAGGTAGCGGTCCTGGGCGAGGATCGAGCCGAGGACCGGGAAGCCGTTGAACGCGGTGTTGGCGGCCAGGAACAGGATGAGGGCGGTCACCGCGGCGATCACGACGAACAGGAACGAGCCGTGGCCGAAGACGGCCGAGGCGACCTGCGCGATGATCGGCTGCTGGTAGTAGCCGGGCCCGGCCGGGTGCCCGTCGATGATGACGTTGCTGGCCACGATCGCCGGGTCGGTCAGCTTCACCCCGGACTTGAGGCCGAGGAAGATGATCCCGCTGAACATGGTGACCGCGATGAGGCCCATCATCAGCAGCGTGGTCGCGGCGTTCTTGCTCTTGGGCTTGCGGAAGGCCGGCACGCCGTTGCTGATCGCCTCGACGCCGGTGAGCGCCGCGCAGCCGGAGGAGAAGGCGCGCAGCACCAGGAACGCCATCGCGAACCCGGCGAGATTGGCCTGCTCCCCGATGATCCGGTAGTCGGCGGTCGGGGCGCGCAGGTCGTCGCCGAGCACGATCAGCCGGAACAGGCCCCACGCGACCATGCCGATGACCGCGATCATGAAGGCGTAGGTGGGAACGGCGAACGCGACACCCGATTCCCGGATGCCACGCAGGTTCATGATCGTCAAGAGTACGACGATGGCTATCGCCACCAGGGGACGGTGTTCGGCGACGAAGGGAATCGTCGCGCCCACGTAGTCGGCGCCGTTGGCGACCGACACCGCCACGGTCAGCACGTAGTCGACCAGCAGGGCGCTCGCGACGGTCAGTCCCGCGGTCGGTCCCAGGTTTGTCGTGGCCACCTCGTAGTCGCCGCCGCCGCTGGGATAGGCGTGCACGTTCTGCCGATATGAGGCGACCACCGTGAGCATGACGAGGACGACCCCCGCCGCGACCCACGGGCTGACGCTGTAGAGGGCGACCCCGCCGATAGACAGGATGACCAGGATCTCCTGCGGCGCGTACGCCACCGAGGACAGCGCGTCACTGGCGAAGACCGGCAGTGCCACGCGCTTGGGCAGCAGCTGGTGGTGGAGCTGGGTGCTCCGCAGAGCCCGCCCCACGAGGAGCCGCTTGACAAGATCTGGCACCTTCGACACGTCTGTTGAGCCTAGTCCCCCGGCGCCGTGCCCGGGTCATGCGGTGTCCGGCACTGGCGACATACTGTCTGCATTAGGAGACCGCCACAACCCACGGCGGGGGAGCATGCATATTGTGATCATGGGATGCGGACGGGTCGGCTCGACCCTGGCGCACATCCTTGAGGACAACGGGCACTCGGTCGCCGTGATCGACCGTGACCCGCAGGCCTTCCGGCGGCTGCGGGCCGGCTTCCGGGGCCGCAGGGTCACCGGCATCGGCTTCGACCGCGACGTGCTCGAAGAGGCCGGCATCGCCTCGGCCGCCGCCTTCGTCGCCGTGAGCAGCGGAGACAACTCCAACATCATCTCCGCCAGGGTCGCGCGGGAGATGTTCGGCGTGGACAACGTGGTCGCCCGCATCTACGACCCCCGCCGGGCCGAGGTCTACCAGCGGCTCGGCATCCCCACCGTGGCGACGGTCCGCTGGACCGCCGACCAGATCCTGCGCCGGGTGCTGCCCGAGGGCGCCGAACCCCTCTGGCGGGACCCGACCGGTACGGTCGTCCTCGCCGAGGTGGCCTTCCACCAGGGCTGGATCGGCACCCGGGCCAGGGTGATCGAGGACGTCACGGGCGCGCGCGTGGCCTTCGTCAACCGCATGGGCGAGGCGCTCGTGCCGAAGGACGCGACCGTCCTCCAGGAGGGCGACCTCCTCCACCTGGTCGCCGCCGAGAACGACATGGACCGCATCAACAAGGTGCTGTCCGCCCCGCCGTCCGACGAGGAGCACTGATGCGCGTCACCATCGCCGGCGCCGGAGCCGTCGGCCGCTCCATCGCGGCGGAGCTCCTGGAGAACGGCCACGAGGTCCTGCTCATCGACATCGACCCCCGCGCGATAAAGATCGACAGCGTGCCGCGCGCCGAGTGGCTGCTGGCCGACGCCTGCGAGATCTCCTCGCTGGACGAGGCCGGGCTGAACAGCTGCCAGGTCGTGATCGCCGCCTCCGGCGACGACAAGGTCAACCTCGTGGTCTCGCTGCTCGCCAAGACCGAGTACGGCGTGCCGCGGGTGGTCGCCCGGGTCAACCACCCCAAGAACGAGTGGCTGTTCAACGAGTCGTGGGGCGTGGACGTCGCCGTCTCCACCCCGCGCCTGCTGTCGGCCCTGGTCGAGGAGGCGGTCAGCGTCGGCGACCTGGTGCGGCTGATGACCTTCCGGCAGGGCCAGGCCAACCTGGTGGAGCTCACGCTGGCCGAGGACGCCCCGGTGGTCGGCCAGCGGGCGGGCTCGGTGCCGTGGCCGGTGGACGCCGCCCTCGTGGCGATCCTGCGCGAGGGCCGGGTGCTGGTCCCCTCGGCCGACGACCCGCTGGAGGCCGGCGACGAGCTGCTGTTCGTGGCCAGCCAGGAGGTCGAGCACGAGCTCACCGAACTGCTGTCGGCCCACGAACGTCCCTGACCCGCACACGACTCAGGCCCCGGGCACGCGGCTCGGGGCCTGAGTCGTTCTCACGTGATCGTCAGACGGACGGCTGCGCGGGCGGCTGGACACCGGGCTCGATCGGGGTGCGGCCCCGGGCGAGCACCCACACCATCGCGGCCAGCCCCGCGACCTGCAACGGCCAGCCCAGGCCGATCTTGGCCACGCCGAGGGCGGTCACCTGGTCCGCCCAGTAGAGCGGCAGCTGGACCACCACCCGCAGCAGGCAGGGCAGCATGAGCAGCCACGTGAGCCGCGAGCACAGCCGGACCAGCGCGGAGTCGTTGTGCCAGGCCGTCGGGTCGCCGGTCACCGAGCCGATCAGGAAGCCCACGATCGGCCAGCGGACCACGATCGACAGCAGCATGCCGGCGGCGTAGGCCGCGTTGTAGAGGATTCCCGGCAGGAACACGTCCTTGGCGTCGCCGGTGCGGGCCGCGAAGAACGCGCCGATCCCGATGCCGACGAGACTGTTGAGCACGAACTGCGGCGTCGTGCGCTGCGCGAGCCGCACCAGCAGGAGCACCACCGCCGAGGCGATGCCGACGATCAGCGAGGTCTTCAGCTCGTTGGTGCCCATCCACGTGCCGGTGAAGGCGAGTGTGGGCACCGCCGCCTCGACGATCCCGCGCCTGCCGCCCAGCGCCTTGCTCATCTGGGCGCGAACCGCCGCCTCGACGGTGGCGTGTGCCCCGGGGGCCGTCATGTCCGCTGTGCTCATACGGTCTCCTGAGAGATCAAGGGCCACCGGCCGGGCGTAGCTCGTAGCGCGGGTTGAACATCACCTTGCGGCCGTCCTGGACGCTGACCAGCCCTTCGGCCCGCACCACCCGGCCCGGCTCGATGCCGGCGATCTTCCGGCGGCCGAGCCAGACCAGGTCGATCACGTCCGACCCGTCGTACAGCTCCGCCTCGAGGGCGGGGGCGCCGCCGCGCGGGCGGAGGGTCACGGTGCGCAGCGTGCCCGCCACGCACGTACGCTGACGCTCACCGCACCGGGCGATGGGAGTGGCCCCCTGCTGCTCCAGGTCCTCCTGGAGCTCGGCGGCCTCCAGCTCGGCCTGGCTGGTGGTCAGCCTTCGGAAGAAGCCCCGCAGTCCGCCGCGTCTGGCAGGCTCCGGCGTGCCCATCGGTCACTCACCCAGCTTCCTCGCTCGCGATCCCCTTCGAGGGGATTCGTCGTCCTGGCTCCAGCCTAGGCCGGTCGTTTCCCACCGCAGCATACGTGAGCCGCCCACGGGCCAGAAGGACGGTCAGGGCAGGGCTTGCCTCCCGATTCGGTCAACCCGGCGCGCACCGGACGGGCGTCAGCGGATCTCGCTGATCTCCGGACCGCGTTCGAAGGGCCGGAGCTCCTCCCGCCGGGGTCCCTGCTGCTCCTCCACGGCCTGCCGGGCCTCGGCGGGCAGCCGGAGCTGGATCGCCTCCCTGGGCGGCATCGGCTCGTCGCCGCGCACGACGACGATGCCGCGCACGACGTCCTCCAGGATCCGCGCCGCCTCCGGGTCGACCGCCGCCCTGCCGCTGATCACGGCGCGGAGGAACCAGCGCGGCCCGTCGACGCCGAGGTAGCGCACCGGCTGCCGCGCCTGCGTCTGGCCCTGCACGGGCACCTCTGCCGCGATCTCGGGGCCGAACGGCCCGTCGCGGTCCTCGGCCGAGCCTCCGGCGGCCACCACCTCACGGGCGAGCTCGGTCCGCACCTCGTCCCAGATCCCGCTGCGCTTGGGCGCGGCGAAGGCGTTCACCTGCAGGGCGCTCTCCTCGACCAGGACGATCACACCGTCGACCTGGTCGCCCGCCATGCTGAGCTGGATCTCGAATCCGGGACCGACGGGCAGGCGCAGGCCTCCCAGGTCCACCCGCTCGGCCTCCGGATAGTCGTCATCGGCGTCCCAGGGGCCCGCCGTCCGCGCCGGGGCGGGGCTCTCCTCCCGCACGACGGCTGGTGCGGTCTCCTCCTCCGCGCGTCGCCGGCGTCGCAACACTTCTCTCACTCTCCTCGCATTGTGGCCCGGTACCCGGGCCCCGCGGTGTCAGCTCCCCGTCGAGCCGAACCCGTTCGTGCCCCGTACGGAGCCTGGCAACCGGTCGACCTCGTAGAACGCCGCCCGTTCCACCCGCTGGACGACGAGCTGGGCGATCCGGTCGCCGCGCCGGAACCGCACCGCGTCCTTGGCGTCCGTGTTGATCATCGTCACCTTGATCTCGCCCCGGTAGCCGGCGTCGATCGTTCCCGGCGCGTTGACCAGCGTGACACCGTGCCGGGCCGCCAGGCCCGAACGCGGATGGACGAAGGCGGCGTACCCGTCCGGCAGCGCGACGGCGACACCGGTCCGCACGACCGCCCGCTCGCCGGGCAGCAACTCCACGTCCTCCGCCGCGTACAGGTCGGCCCCGGCGTCGCCCGGATGGGCGTACGACGGGAGCGGAAGGTCCGGGTCGAGCCGGTGGATCAGGATCTCGACGCTCATCGGGCGGCCTCGACGTGTTCCCTGATTCGGTCGCTCATGAGGCAAGACCCTACCCGTTGCGCTGGGGGGACACCGCCTCTCCCGCTCCGGAGGACGGGCGCGCCGTCTCCGGCTCCTGCCCGCCCTGTCCGCTCTGCTCACTCTGCTCGCTGTGCGCTGAGGCGGCGGGCTGGGACGCGTGAGAGGGCTCGGGCTCCGCGGCGCCGGGTTCCGGGTGCGCGGGCGCGTCCCCGTCCCCGGCTCCGGGCTCCGCGGCGCCGGGCGGGCCGCCTTCGGCCGGTGGCTCGATGGCCGGCCGGCCGCGGCGCAGCTCGGGCAGCGCGCGGTAGATGACCGCCGTGAGCGGCACGGCCACCACGGCGCCCGCGATGCCGCCGAGCACGCCGCCCACCGCGAGGACGAGGATGATCGCCAGAGGGTGGAACTCCAGGGCCCGGCCCACGATGAGCGGCTGGAGCACGTGGTTTTCCAACTGCTGCTCGACCACGAGGATGCCAACGAAGATCAGCGCCAGGAACCAGCCGCGTGAGCCGAAGGTCACCAGCGTCGCGATGGTGCCCGCGAACAGGATGCCGACGATCGGGATGAAGCTGGCCACGAAGACCAGCACCGCGAGGGGCGCCCACAGCGGCACCTGCATCCCCGCGAGCACCACTCCGATCACGAGCCCGTGGATGGCGGCGACCGCCACCGTGCCGTGCACGTAGTGGGAGATCGTCGCCCAGGCGGCGCGGCCCGCGTTGTCGACGCGCGTCGCGGCGCCGCCGAAGGCCCGCAGGAACCAGGCCCAGATCCGGTCGCCGTCCTTCAGGAGGAAGAAGGTCACGAAGAGGATCAGCACGATGGAGGTGAGCACCTCGACGACCGCGGTGGCGCCGCTCAGCAGCGTGCTGGTGATCTGGCTGCGGTATTGGGTCACCTGGCTGCTGAGCTGGTCCACGAAGTCGGCGATCTGCGCCTCCTTCAGATGGAGGGGGCCGTGCAGCAGCCAGTCCTGGACGTTGCGCACGGTCACCTGGATCTGCAGGACCAGCCGGGGGAACTCCTCGTTCGCCCGCACGCCGATAAGGAAGCCGATGCCGACGATCAGCGCGAGGCCGAGCAGCATCGTGATCCACGTCGCGTAGATCGGCCGGAGCCCGGCGGAGCGCAGCCGCCGGGTCAGCGGGTGGAGCAGGGCCGCGAGCAGCAGCGCGACCACCACCGGCATGACGACGAAGCTGATCCTTTGGATGATCAGCCACAGGACGTAGATCATCCCGCCGAGCAGCAACAGCCGCCAGCTCCACGCGGCCATCGTGGCCAGCGTCGGCGGAACCCTTTCCGTGGTACTGCGGTTAGACGGGATCACGGATCCAGCCTGGCATGTCGGCGGGCGGGACGCGCAGTCGTTTTACCCGGGTGTGGTGGTCGTCTCGCCGCGCCCCCGCCGCAGGTCCCCCTCCGCAGAGCGTCGCCGTGCCGAAATGCCATGGAACGTCCCAAGCCGTCGCCGGCCACCGTCGTCACCACGCAGGCGCGGCGGTGGCCGGCAATGGCCTCACGCGGTCAGGGAGCGTCCCGTGATCTTTTGCCGTAGCGAGGATCGGCCAGATGGATGCATCACAAGGCCGAGGAGGAGCCCATAGCGGAGCTATGGGCGACGACGAGAACGCAGTGAGGCGCCATCTGGGCGACCGCAGTAGGCGAGAAAGGTCACGGGACACGACCTAGTTCCGCGACCGCGTCGAGCGGGCCGTCACCGGGTTCGAGGACGAACTCCTCGACGTTGCCGGCCGCGCACAGGTCGTCCTGGGCCGGCCGGACGAGATCCGCCCGGTCCCCCGACACGGTCAGCCGGGCGACCTCGGCCCGCATCGACAGCCGCGCCTCGGACTTGGCCCGCCGCACCCGGCGGAGCACCTCCGCCACGGCGTCCAGCACCGCGGGGTCGCCGCGCCGCGCCTCGGGCAGCTCGTCGGGGGACGGCCAGGCGGCACGGTGCACCGAGCCCTCCCGCCACCACGACCAGACCTCTTCGGCAACGAACGGCAGGAACGGCGCGAACAGCCGCAGCAGCACGTCGAGCGCCCGCCGCAGCGCGGCGACGGCCGAGGCGTCCCCGTCGTACGCGCGGGCCTTGACCAGCTCCACGTAGTCGTCGCAGAACGACCAGAAGAAGCGTTCGGTCCGTTCCAGCGCCCGGGTGTAGTCGTACGCCTCGAACGCCTCGGTGGCCTCGGCGACGACCGCCCCCAGCGCGGCCAGCATGGACAGGTCGACTGGTTCTGTGACCTCGCCGCCGCCCTCGGACCGGAAGCCGAGCACGAACTTCGACGCGTTGAGGATCTTGATGGCCAGCCGGCGGCCGATCTTGATCTGCCCGGTGTCGAACGCCGTGTCGGTGCCGGGACGCCCGCTCGCCGCCCAGTAGCGGACCGCGTCGGAGCCGTACTCCTCCAGCAGGCCCATGGGCGTGACCACGTTGCCCTTGGACTTCGACATCTTCTTGCGGTCGGGGTCGAGGATCCACCCGGAGATCGCCGCGTGCCGCCAGGGCAGCCCGCCGTGCTCCAGGTGTGCCCGCACGACCGTGGAGAACAGCCACGTACGGATGATCTCGTGGGCCTGGGGCCGCAGGTCCATCGGGAACACGCGGCGGAACAGGTCGTCGTCGCGCTCCCACCCGGCGGCGATCTGCGGGCTCAGCGAGGAGGTCGCCCAGGTGTCCATGACGTCGGGGTCGGCGGTGAAGCCGAGCGGCTTGCCCCGCTGGTCCTCGGAGAAGCCGGGCGGCACGTCGCTGGACGGGTCGACCGGCAGCGCCGACTCCGGCGGGACGATCGGCGCCTCGTAGATCGGCTCGCCGTCGGCGTCGAGGGGATACCAGACCGGGATCGGCACGCCGAAGAACCGCTGGCGGGAGATCAGCCAGTCGCCCGCCAGGCCCTCCACCCAGTTGTCGTACCTGACCCGCATGTGCGGCGGGTGCCATTCCAGCTCCCGGCCGCGCTCCAGCAGCTCGGCGCGCAGCGCGGCGTCCCTGCCGCCGTTGCGGATGTACCACTGCCGGGTGGTGACGATCTCGAGGGGCCGGTCGCCCTTCTCGTAGAACTTGACCGGCCGCTGGATCTTGCGCGGCTCGCCGTCCAGGCGGCCGGACTCGCGCAGCATCTCCACGATGCGCTCGCGCGCGCTGTGCACCGTCTTCCCGGCCAGCTCGGCGTACGGCTCGGCGGGCACGCCGTGGGGCGGCTCGGGGAGCAGGCGGCCGTCCCAGCCGATCACCGGCCGGGTGGGCAGGTCGAGCTCGCGCCACCAGGTGACGTCGGTGACGTCGCCGAAGGTGCAGATCATCGCGATGCCGGAGCCCTTGTCGGGCTCGGCGAGGTGGTGGGCCACGACCGGCACCTCGACCCCGAAGACCGGGGTGCGGACGGTGGTGCCGAACAACGGCCGGTAACGCTCGTCGTCGGGGTGGGCGACCAGCGCCACGCAGGCCGGGATCAGCTCGGGCCGGGTCGTCTCGATCCACACCATGCCGTCGTCCGGCGCACGCTCGAAGCCGATGCGGTGGAAGGCGCCGGGCCACTCCCGGTCCTCCAGCTCGGCCTGGGCCACGGCGGTGCGGAACGTCACGTCCCACAGGGTCGGGGCCTCGGCGACGTACGCCTCGCCGCGCGCGAGGTTGCGCAGGAACGCGCGCTGGGATGCCGCCCGGGCATTGGCGTCGATGGTCGCGTAGGTCATCGACCAGTCCACCGACAGGCCGAGGCGCCGCCACAGCTCCTCGAACGCCTTCTCGTCCTCGGCGGTCAGCCGTTCGCACAGCTCGATGAAGTTGCGGCGCGAGATCGGCACCTGCCGCTTGGCGTCCGGCTTCTCCGGCGGCGTGAAAGCCGGGTCGTACGGCATGGAGGGGTCGCAGCGCACGCCGAAGTGGTTCTGCACGCGGCGCTCGGTGGGCAGGCCGTTATCGTCCCACCCCATCGGGTAGAAGACCTCGCGCCCCCGCATCCGCTGGTAGCGGGCGATCGTGTCCGTGTGCGTGTAGGAGAAGACGTGCCCCACGTGAAGGGACCCGGACACGGTGGGCGGCGGGGTGTCGATGGAGTAGACCTCGTCCCTCCCCCGGGACCGGTCGAACCGATAGGTGCCCTCGGCCTCCCAGCGCGCTACCCATACCGCCTCCAAGCCGTCGAGTGTGGGTTTCTCGGGCATGGCTGCGGGGAGTCGCTGTTCGGTCATGCCACCACATGGTATGGCGTGGACCGTCACCCCGCGGGGAGACACTAAGGTCGTTATCGAGGAGGAATCATGGCGGACATGGCTCGGGAGGCCAAGCGCGAACTCGGCGCGACGGACAAGCCCGACATGCAGTGGCGGATCGTCGGCGGCCTGCTCGGCCTGGCGGTGGGCTTCTGCTCGCGCAAGGTGCTGTCGTTCGCGTGGGAGAAGGCGACCGGCAAGAAGCCGCCGGCGAGCGCCGACTCCCCCGACATCGGGCTCGGCGAGGCGATCGCGTACGCCGTGGTGATGGGCCTGGGCATGGAGATCACGCGGATCGTGATCACGCGGTCGGCGGCGAAGAAGTGGCGCTCCTGGAAGGACGCCGCCCGGGACCTTACTCCGTAGGAGCGACGGGTTCCCCGGACTCCAGGGCCGTGAGGAAGTCGCTGGCCCACCTGTCCACGTCGTACGTCGCGACCCTGCGCCTGAGCGAGCGCATCCGGCGCGCCAGCTCGTGCGGGGTCGCCCGCATCGCCGCCAGCATCGTCCGCTTCATGCCGTCGATGTCGTACGGGTTGACCATGTAGGCCTGGCGCAGCTCGTCGGCCGCCCCGGCGAACTCGCTCAGCACGAGCGCCCCGCGCAGGTCGTGGCGGCAGGCGACGTACTCCTTGGCGACGAGGTTCATGCCGTCGCGCAGCGGCGTGACGACCATGACGTCGGCCGCGCAGTAGAGCGCCGCCAGCTCCTCCTTGTTGTACGACTGGTGGAGGTAGGAGATCGGCATGCGGCCGAGCACGCCGTGCTCGCCGTTGATGCGGCCCACCCGCAGCTCGATGTCGTTGCGCAGCCGGATGTACTCGGCGACCCGCTCGCGGGTGGGCGTGGCGACCTGCACGAAGACCGCCTCGTCCGGCTTGATCGCGCCGTCGTCGAGCAGCTCGCCGAACGCCTTGAGCCGCTGGCCGATGCCCTTGGTGTAGTCGAGGCGGTCGACGCCGAGCAGCACGTGCTCGGGGTCGCCCAGCTCGGCGCGGATCTCCTTGGCCCGCTGCTGGACGCGCGGCTCGCGGACGAGCTGGTCCAGCTCGCCGACGTCGACGGAGATCGGGAACGACTCGGCGCGGACCGTCCTGTCTTCGAGCTGGATCTCGTTGCGGAGGTACTGCACGCCGAGCAGGCGGCGGCACAGGCGCAGGAAGTTGGCGGCGCCGCCCGGCCGCTGGAAGCCGACGAGATCGGCCCCGAGCAGCCCTTCGAGGATCTCGTTGCGCCAGGGCAGCTGGTAGAACAGCTCGCCCGGCGGGAACGGGATGTGCAGGAAGAACCCGATCTTCAGGTCGGGCCGCAGCTTGCGCAGCATCGCGGGCACGAGCTGGAGCTGGTAGTCCTGCACCCAGACGACCGCGCCGGGCGCGGCGGCGTCCGCGGCCGCGCGGGCGAAGCGGTCGTTGACCGCCCGGTACGCGTCCCAGAGCACGCGGGAGTAGACGGGCGTGGCGACCACGTCGTGATAGAGCGGCCACAGGGTGGCGTTGGAGAAGCCCTCGTAGTACAGCTCGACCTCGAGCTGGGACAGCGGGATGGGGATCAGGTGCATCCCGTCGTGGTCGAAGGGCTTCAGCTCCTCTCCCGCCGCCCCGGTCCAGCCGAGCCAGGCCCCGTCACGGCGTTGCATGACGGGCGCGATGGCGGTCACGAGCCCGCCCGGGCTGCGCCGCCATTCGTTCTCGCCCACGCGATCGACCGGCAGCCGGTTCGCGACGATCAGAAAAGAGCTGGTGCCACGCATGAATCCCCTCCAGGTGGTCGCCTGTGACCACCATACGGAAAGTCACCAGTGACCCCCATACCCGTAAGAACGTGCACAATCCACGCCTAAGGCTGTGAGAATGATCTCATGCAGCTCATACGGGGTCGGCAAGAGGTTTAGACCAATCGGTGACACTTCCCTATCTGGAAGATCAGGACGGCCGGAGAGTGCCGATTGGGACGGGCGCCAGGATCGCGGCGCTTCACCCGGGGACCGAGACGGGGGATCAGCCGGGGGGCAGGGGCGTCAGCCGGGGGGCAGTGCGCGCTGACGGCGCAGATCCGCGCGTACGGCGGCGGCGAGTTTCCTGGTGGCGGCCCGGTTCAGCGCACCGCCGGCCACGGCGCCGGTGAGGAACGGGCCGAGCGTGGTGAGGTGGCGGCCGAGCGTGCGCATCAGGCGGTTGCGCAGCGCGGTCTTGGCGGCGGTCCCGAGTGCGATCGTGGCCGAACCGGGGGCGAGGGGGTTGACGCCCCGCTGCTTCGACCAGGCGAGCGCGAACGCGGTCGCCCTCTGGGCGCCGGTGCCGGGGACCTCCACGCCGTACACCTCGTGCAGTTCGGCGAGGAGCTTCACTTCGATGGCCGCGACGACCAGCGTCTCGGCCACGATCTGGGCGGGTGCGGACAGCAGGAGCGGCGGAGCGGCGAACTCGGCCGCGGCGAGCGCTCCGCCGACCGCGCCGACCGCCATCGTCGCCTTCGCGGCGGTGCGGACGAGATCGTCGGCGAGCTGCTCGCCGGTGAGCCCGTAGTGGTGTTCCCGCAGCGTCTCGTAGTCCCTGATCGGTAACCGCGGGGCGATGTTCATGAAGACGTCGGCCAGCCATCGCCCCCGGCCGACTCCCCGTTCTCGTGCCTTCCTGGCGGACCTTGCCAAGGCCCCGCTGAGGCGGCCGAGCAGCCGACGCCGCTCGGCCCCGTCCGTCTCCTCAGGGGCGACGAGTTTGCCGACAAGGTCGGCCACCTCGTTGTTTGATTCATCCGCTGCTGAAGTCACGGACCCTCCCAAGGGTCTCCTAGGCGGCGCACTCGCGGCAGACCTGCTGGCCGTTCTTCTCCGAGGCCAGCTGGCTGCGGTGGTGCACCAGGAAGCACCGCGAGCAGGTGAATTCGTCGGCCTGCCGAGGAATCACCCGCAGCGAGAGCTCCTCGTTCGACAGATCCGCCCCCGGCAACTCCAGCGACTCGGCCAGATCGGTCTCGTCGATGTCGATGCTGCCCGACGACTTGTCACTCCTACGCGCCTGGAGTTCCTGAAGGCTGTCCTCGCTGAGGTCGTCGTCGGTCTTACGCGGGCTGTCGTAGTCGGTAGCCATCTGCTACTCCATCCCCCTCATCTATCTGCCTGCGCCTGTGTCGCGCGTGGATAACGCTCGGAAGGCCGGTGTTGTGCCCGCGGGGGCCGGTAAATTGTGCATTCGGTACCCGCTTGAACGAACACTGAACCTTCCGACACGCGAGGGGCGTCCCGCCGGGGGCTGCGGTTAGCCAAATATGGCGAAAACCACAGTATCGGCGGTATCCCCCACCGCGTTCGACGGCACATCCAACCACATGTGCGGCGCGCACGCTCCATCAGCGCGCCGACTGCGGCGTCCCCGGAGATGCCCCGGCTCCGGACAGACGCACCGTCACCACGAGACCGCCCCCGTCGCGGGGGACGGCGGCGACCGTTCCGCCGTGCGCGCGGACGATCGCGCGCACGATGGACAGGCCGAGACCCGCGCCCTTGGCGGACTGGACCCGGTCGGCATTCAGGCGCCGGAACGGCTCGAACAGGCTCTCCACCTCGTACGCGGGAACGTGCGGTCCCGTGTTCGCGACCTGAACAACCGCACCCCCGTCCACAATTCCCGTCCGGACCCATACTTTTCCGGACTCGCCGAGATTGTGCTTGATGCCGTTCTCGACGAGGTTGGAGACACAGCGTTCTATGAGCACGGGGTCGCCCGTCGTGGCCGCCGGGTGGAGGTCGTGCTCGACGGTGACACCCTCTTCCTCGGCGAAGGGGGCCAGTTGCTCCACGGCCGTCCTGGCGACCTCCTGGACGTCCACGGGCTTGCGCACCGACAGCTCGCGCTCGCTGCGGGCGAGCAGCAGCAGGCCCTCGATCAGCCGCTCGTTGCGTGCGGTGGTGCCCAGGAGCGTGCGCCCGAGCACCTTGAGGTCGTCCGACGCCTCGGGATCGGACAGGGCCACCTCCAGCACCGTGCGGTTGATCGCCAGCGGCGTCCGCAGCTCGTGGGAGGCGTTGTCCACGAACCTCCGCTGCGCGTCGAAGGCGGTGTTGAGCCGGGTGAGCATCGCGTCGAAGGTGTCGGCCAGCTCCTTCAGCTCGTCGGCCGGGCCCTGGAGGTCGATGCGCTCGTGGGCGAGCGAGGTCTCCGACAGCTTCCGCGCGGTCGCCGTCATCTTGATCACGGGCCGCAGCGCTCGGTCCGCCACGACGTATCCCAGCATCAGCGCCAGGATCCCGACGCCCGCCAGCGCCAGCAGCGCCCGCTTCAACAGCTCGGCCCGCGCCACCGCGGTGACCTCCGCCTGCGACTGGGCGAACTGGTGGTTGACCTCGTCGATCCACTCCTGCGGCACGCTCCCGCGCGGGAAGATGATCTGCGGCGCGCTCTGCCAGCCGATGTCGATCGCCTGGCCGATCAGCACGTACATGACCATCACCAGCAGCGCGCCGGCGACGAAGACCAACGCGGCATACGTGAGGGTCAGGCGCCAGCGGATGCTGACGCGGTTCTGCAGCGACCTGATCTCGTTGAGCAGGTTGCCCCGCTGCACGGGGTGGGCGACCAGGGGCGGCGGGCCGTCCCAGGCGGGCGGCCCGCTGGGCGGCGGCGGCACCTGGCTGCGGTAGGGACCGGTGCCCATCGGGTTCGACATCCGGCGGGTGGGAGCCGCCGGAGCCTGGCCGCCGGTCGGAGCCGCCACGTCCGGCGAGGTCGTGGCGGCGTCCGATCCGCCGGGCGGCGGGAGGATCCGGGGCGTCCCCCCCTCGGAGACGTCACGCGGTTCGGTCACAGGGCCCCCTCCCCCGGGACGTGGCGGCGCGGATCGTCACAGCCGGTACCCGACACCGGGCACGGTCTCGATGACCGGCGGATCGCCCAGCTTCTTGCGCAAGGTCATCATGGTCACCCTGACCACGTTGGTGAACGGGTCGATGTTCTCGTCCCACGCCTTGTCGAGCAGGTCCTCCTGGCTGACGACGGCGCCCTCGGCCCGCATCAGCTCCTCCAGCACCGCGAACTCCTTCTTGGTGAGGTGGACCTCGACCCCGTCCCTCGTCACCTGGCGCCTGCCGGGGTCGAGCCGGACGCCGGCGCGTTCGAGCACGGGCGGCAGCGGCGGCGCGGACCTGCGGCCGAGCGCGCGCACCCGGGCCACGAGTTCCATGAACACGAACGGCTTGGCCAGGTAGTCGTCGGCGCCCAGCTCCAGGCCCTCGACCTTGTCGTCCACGTCGCCCGCGGCCGTGAGCATGATGATCCGCGAGGCCGACCGCTGGGCGACCAGGCGGCGGGCCACCTCGTCGCCGTGCACCTTGGGCAGGTCGCGGTCGAGCACGATCACGTCGTAGTCGATGTAACCGGTCTTCTCCAAGGCGGCGGCGCCGTCGTAGGCGACGTCCACGGCCATCGCCTCCCGGCGGAGTCCGGTGGCGATCGCGTCCGCGAGCACCCGCTCGTCCTCCACCACAAGCACGCGCATCAAGTCCTCCTAGCTGGTACGACGCCCCTCATTGTGGCCATATTCGACGTAAGCCGCCGGTAAGCGGTTCCGGCGCTCTACGTGACGTAGAGCACAGAAATTCACAGGTTTGCGGTCGGTCCGGACATGGGTAAGGCCCCGGACACCCTCCATTGTCGTGTGCCGGGGAAGGGCGCGCCTCTCCGCAGGATCCGTGCCGGAGCCCCCGTGACACGTTTCGCCCCCTGAGAAAGAAGGTGAGATGGGCGAGTTCACGACCACGATCGAAACCAGGCTCGACCAGGCCTACAAGGGTCTTGAAGAGGCCACCACGAGCGGGGACGACTTCCTCGCCGACACCCTCACCGCCGAGATCGAGGACCTGCACCGCCTCGCCGAGGATCACGGCATTTCCATCCAGCGCTGACCCAAACCGACACTGACGAGGGGGCCCGCCGAACGGTGGGCCCCCTCGCCTGTCTGTGCATCGGGCGAAGCCGGCGGGAACTCGACGCGAATTCACGGCGACCACGAGGTGCGGATGATCGACCGCCCGGCTCGCGGGGAGGCGGCGGGTTTGCCGCCAGGGGGGCGGGTAGAGCCGTCGTCTCCGCAGCGTCACCCAAGCACGAGAGGTGGATCGCCATGGAACAGGGCATCGAACGCGACCGGCCGGGCCAGGAGCACGAGCCGGGCTCGCCGGAGGGCCTGAGCAGGCAGGAGGTGGACAGCCGCAGCGATCTCGCGCGGTGGATCAGCGGGACGCACGCCTTCCCGGCGAGCCGGCAGGACCTGCTGGTCCGCGCCGAGTCCGAGTCTGCGCCGGACGGGGTGCTGTCCGCCCTGCGTGCGCTGCCGGACCGGACCTTCGCCAACGTCGAGGACGTCGCACGAGAATTCGGCCTCGGAGGCAGGGAGCAGCGCGACTGAACGGCACAGCGCAACGCGACTGAACGACACGACTGAGCGGGCCGCCCCCTCCATCGCCCGTTGGGTACGCGGGCGAGGAGGGGTGGCCGAGCAGGCGCGTCAGTCGCGCTCGGGGTCGAGGGGGACGAGCAGGTCGTGCAGTTCCTCGAAGAGCCCCGGGGCCGCGCACAGCGCCATGTCGGGGCTGACCGGCCTGCCGTTCAGGCCGCCGATGCGGGCCCCGGCCTCCACGGCGATCAGGCCCGCCGCCGCGTGGTCCCAGTAGTTGGCGCCGCGCTCGTAGTAGGCGTCGACCCGGCCCGCCGCGACCGAGCAGAGGTCGACCGCGCACGAGCCGCCGCGCCGGATGTCCCTGACCTGCGGCACCACCTGCGCCAGCACCTCGGCCTGCACCCGGCGCCGCCCGGCCGCGTAGCCGAACCCGGTGGCGACGAGGGCCTTGGCCAGCGGGACGCCGGTGTTGCAGCGCAGCCGCTCACCCCTCAGCCAGGCGCCGCCGCCCTTCGACGCGGTGAACAACTCGCCGCGTGGCACGTTGTGCACCGCTCCGGCGACGATCTCGCCGTCCACCTCGACGCCGATGCTGACCGCCCAGTCCGGCAGGCCGTACAGGAAGTTGACCGTGCCGTCGATGGGGTCGACGACCCACCGGACGCCGCCCTCGCCGGGGGTGTCGCCGCCCTCCTCGCCGAGGATCGCGTCGTGCGGCCTGACCTCGGCGATCCTGCCGCGGATCAGTTCCTCCGCGGCCCGGTCGAGCGCGGTGACGACGTCGGTGGGGCTCGACTTGGTGGCGAGCACCTCGGGCCGCGCGGGCCGCTTGGCGAGGAGCATCTGGCCGGCCTCCTCCGCTATGCCGGTCGCCAGCTCCAGCAGCTCCTCCACCCGCGTGCGGTCATGCCGATGCTCCCGCTCGTCCATCCTGGCCTGCCCCCTCCTCGTATGTGCTCACAACGAAGCGGCCGGCGCCCGGCACGGGCGTCGGCCGCACGGATGACATCCTCCCAAATCAGGATGTACCGCCGTTCAACGGTCAGCTCAGGGACGGCGGCCTGGTCCACTCCTCGCCCAGGACGTGCTGCGCGAGGAAGGCCAGGACGGTCTCGTACCAGGCGATCGCGTTGCCGGGCTTGAGCACCCAGTGGTTCTCGTCCGGGAAGTAGAGGAACTTCGACTCGACCCCCGAGCGCTGCAGGTCCCACCACAGCCGCAGGCCCTCGCCGATCGGCACGCGGTAGTCCTTGTCGCCGTGGATCACCAGCATCGGCGTCCTGATCTCCCCGAGCCACCGGTGGGGCGACAGCCGGGCGTAGCGGGCGGACCCGAGGACGCCGAACTCGCGCTGCCAGAAGTTGGCGCCGTCGGTGGTGCCGGCGAACTGGTCCAGGTTCCACAGCGACGCGTGCGTCACGATGGCCCGGAACCTGTCGGTGTGCCCGGCGACCCAGTTCGCCATGTAGCCGCCGAACGAGCCGCCCATCGCCGCCGTCCGCTGCTCGTCGATCTCCGGCCGCTTGAGGCACTCGTCCGTGATCGTCATGAGGTCGGCGTGGGTCACCGGCCCCCAGTCGCCCCAGCCCCGCTGGATCATGTCCTGGCCGTACCCCGTGGACATGCAGGGGTCGGGCAACAGCACGGCATAGCCGTGCCTGGCCATGATCCAGGGGTTCCAGCGCCAGCTCCAGTCGTTCCAACTGGACACCGGGCCGCCGTGGATCCACAGCAGGAACGGCGCCGGGTCCTCGGCGGTCGCGTCCGCGGGGACGACCAGCCAGCCCCGGATCTCGGTCCCGTCCTCGGCCGTCGCGGTCACCTCGGTCAGCGTGCCGGGCAGTTCGAGCGGCGGCGTGGGCGAGGGCAGCGTGGTGACCGACCCGTCGGCGGCGACGCGCACCGGCCGCGGCGGCGAGTCGATCGCGCCGCGCAGGGCGTAGACCGAACCGTCGGAGGCCGGGCACAGCTCGGCGTACGCGCCGTCGTCCGAGGTCAGCCTGGTGACCGCGCCGTCCAGGGTGGCGCGGAAGATCGGCCTGCGGCCCTGGTGGTCGGCGGCGAAGAACAGCTCCCGCGAGGAGGGCGCCCACGCGACAGAGGCGGGGAAGATCTCCCCGGCGACCGCGCGGCTTTCACCGGTGGCCAGGTCGATCACCCACAGGTCGAGCGCGATCGGCGTCTCCTCGGTGCCGTGCCGCTCCCGCAGGCAGGCGGCCCGCCGCCCGTCGGGCGACACCTTCACGGGCCCGACGAAGTCGTGCCCCTCGGACGTCGCGAGCGTGCGCCGCGACCCGTCCGCCACGTCGATCGCGACCAGGTCCGTACGGACCTCCCCGTTCGGCAGGAATACCTGCCAGCTGCTGATCACCGACGAGCCGTCGGGCGTCAGGTCGAACGAGGCGTCGCGCAGCGCGCCGCCCGGCCCGGGCGTGAGGTCGCGCACGTCCTCCAGGCCCTCGCGTACGGCGCGGCCGGTGAAGAACCGGGTCTCCGCAGGTCCGAGGTCGTGGTCCCAGTAGCGCACCGGGTAGCCCTCGTGCAGGATCGCGCCGACCCCGGCCTCCTCGCGGGCCTTGCGGCGCTCCTCCTCGGTGGCGGCGTCGCCGGGCAGCACCTCGGAGGTGTAGACGACCGTGCCGCCGGCCGCCCGTACGCCGCCGATCCCACCGGGGCGGGTGGCGACGCGCACCGGCTCGCCGCGCTCGGGCAGCAGCCACAGGGCGGCCGTGTCGCCGCCGCTCTCCTTCACCGTCTCGTCGGGCCGCCGGGAGACGAAGAACAGGGTCCCGTCGGGGGCGAACTCGGCCCCCGCCTCCCCCTTCGCCGACCGGGTCAGCCGGCGGGGCTCGCCTCCGGGGTCCTGGGGGATCTCCCACAGCGCGGTGCCGTACGACTTGCCGTCGGGGTTGAGCGACTGGACCACGGACACGAGCCGGGTCCCGTCGGGCGACAGCCGCAGGGCGTTCACGCGCGGCAGGGCCATGTATTCGCGGATGTCCGGAAATTGGCTCACCGCTCGAACCTACTCGCTGACGCACCACCGCCCAAGCCAAACAGGCGCGGACGGAACCGTCGTACCGTCCGCGTAAGGTGTGGCGCATGGGGAGCACCAACGGATACGACGCCCTGCTCGTCGTCTCCTTCGGCGGGCCGGAGAAGCCCGAGGACGTCATGCCGTTCCTGGAGAACGTCGTGCGCGGCCGGGGCGTGCCGCGCGAGCGGCTGCTGGAGGTCGAGGCGCACTACCAGGGGTTCGGCGGGGTCAGCCCGATCAACCAGCAGTGCCGCGACCTGATCGCCGCGCTCGACGTGGACCTGCCGGTCTACTGGGGCAACCGCAACTGGCACCCGTTCCTGGAGGACACGGTCCGGCGGATGAAGGAGGACGGCGTCCGCAAGGCGGCGGCCTTCGTCACCGCGGCCTACAGCTCCTACTCGAGCTGCCGACAGTATCTCGACGACATCGCCCGTGCCCGCGCCGCCGTCCCCGGCGCCCCCGAGATCGTCAAGCTCCGCCACTACTACGACCACCCCGGGTTCATCGCGGCGATGGCCGACCACACCCGCGAGGCCCTCGACCGTCTGCCCGCCGACGCCCGCGAGCAGGCCCGCCTCGTGTTCACCGCGCACAGCATCCCCGTCTCCATGGCCCGCACGGCGGGGCCGGCGGGGGGCGCGTACGAGGCCCAGCTCAGGCGCGCCGCCGAACTGGTGACCGCACACGTGGAAGAGGGCCGGGCCTGGGACCTGGTCTGGCAGAGCCGCAGCGGCCCGCCGCAGGTGCCCTGGCTGGAGCCCGACGTCTGCGACCACCTGGAGGCGCTGCACGCCGAGGGCGTGCGGTCGGCCGTCCTGGTGCCCATCGGTTTCGTCTCCGACCACATGGAGGTTGTCTACGACCTCGACGTGGAGGCCGCGGACACGGCCGAGAAGCTCGGCATGGCCCTCACCAGGGCCTCGACCGCGGGCACCCACCCGCGGTTCGTGTCGATGGTGGCCGAACTGCTCGCCGAGCCCGAGCCCGCGCCGTGCGCGGCCACCTGCTGCCCGGCACCCGTACGGCCCGCCGCCCGGCCGGGCCGGTAGCGGTAACGGCACCGTAGGCGGCACGGCAGGACCCGCCGTCGTGCGCCTTCCTTGTCAGGAGGCGTACGTGCGGGCGTACGCCTCCGCGAGCGACAGGACCTTGTTCACGTAGTCCCAGGAGTGGTTGTAGAACCACACGGCCTT
The DNA here is from genome assembly GCF_016863095.1 of Microbispora siamensis. Taxonomy (GTDB): domain Bacteria; phylum Actinomycetota; class Actinomycetes; order Streptosporangiales; family Streptosporangiaceae; genus Microbispora; species Microbispora siamensis. Next base: position 235,602 of record NZ_BOOF01000005.1, read on the forward strand.
CCTGAGCTTGTCGCCGCCTGCGCCGGCACCGTTGGCGCACAGGTATTTGGCCGCCGACGGCACCGCGTCGTAGGGGCTCCAGATGTCCGCCTCGCCGTCGCCGTCGCCGTCCACGCCGTACGCCTTCCAGGTGGCGGGCATGAACTGCATCGGCCCGAGCGCCCCCGCGGACGAGGGGCCGTTGTTGCGGCCGTGGCTGCTCTCCACCTGGCCGATGGCGGCGAGGACGGTCCAGGAGAGGCCGGGGCAGACGGTGGCGGACCGCTGGTAGAGGTCCAGGTAGCTCGTCGGCCGTCCCACCAGGGCCTGCCCCGGCGTGGCGGTGGCCCGCGGCCGGACGGCGGCCTGGCCGACCCGCACGACCTGCGCGCCCTTGCCGAGCAGGCGCGCGACCGCCTTGTCGCTCACCTTGCCCGGGTCGCCGTGCACGAGCACCACGACGCCGCTGGGAAAGCCGAGCCTGCGGCCCAGGTCCTGGCTGACCAGGCCGTCCACGCCGGGCAGCCCGAGCGAGGCCGAGGCCGCGACGCGCAGCTTGGGGCCCCGGTCGATCTGGTACTCCGCGCCGAGCACCATGCCGAGACGTTTGATCGTGGCCGCGTCGGCGACCATCTCACCCCGCGCGAGCGCGCTCCACACCTCCGGATGGCCGGCCACGTTCTTCGGCGTCCACGAGCGGAACGTGGCCGGGTCGACCGCGAGCAGCCGCAGGGCCGTGCCGGACACGCGCACCGCGCCGCCGTCGGCGACCGCCACCTTCTGCACGTGCCGCAGCTTGGCGATCTTCAACAGGGTGCTCTGCGGCACCCGCTTCGGGGAGATCGCCAGGAGGTGCGGCAGCGTGACCTGCACGCCGGGCCCGCCGACGACGGGCGCGCTCGACGGCAGCGTGCGGTCGGGCATGAGGCTTCCCGCCGTCGCCCGCGCGGCCGGGAGGGGGTTGTCCGCCCGCGTCCTGTCCGTCTCCGCCCGGCCGCCGCCGGCCGCCAGCGCGCCGTCACCCGGCCAGGTGACCAGGAAGGCGGTGCCCGCGGCCATGACGCTGAGGATCACGACCGCGAGGCCGGTCACGATCGGGCGGAGCCGCGTGGAGGCGGAATGAGTGGACGACCTCAACCTCAGCCCCTCCACCACCGACGCGGAAAAATCACTTGCCTCATGATATGCGGGTAGGCGATGGTCAAACCGGAGACAAACGCCGTCCGCGTGTCCCGGGGCCTTCCGGGACCGCCGCCGCTGTCGAACGGCCGGCCCGGACGCACACGCACACAGTGCCGAACACAGTGCCGAAGGGGAACACACCATGGTCGGGCCGTACCGCGGGCTGTTCGGCACGCCCGGAGTCAAGGGCTTCGTCATCGCGGGCTTCGTCGGACGGGCGCCCATGTCGATGCTCGGCATCGGCGTCATCCTGCTGATCACCGCCATCACCGGGTCGTACGCGAAGGCGGGGGCCGTGGCGGCGACCCTCTCGATCGCGGTCGCCGTGGCCGGGCCTCTCTCCGGGCGGCTGGTGGACCGGTTCGGCCAGGCGCGGGTGCTGGTGCCGCTGGTGCTGTTGCACGGCTGCTCGCTCACCGCCCTGATGCTGTGCGCGCACGCCAGCGCGAACGATTCGGTACCCGAGTGGACGCTGTACGCCGCCGGCGCGGCGTCCGGGGCCACCGGGATCTCGCTCGGCTCGATGGTCAGGGCCCGCTGGTCGCACGTGCTCGACGATCCCGCCAAGCTGCACACCGCGTTCTCGTTCGAGTCCGTGGCCGACGAGGTGATCTTCGTCGGCGGGCCCGCCTTCGTGACCGCCCTCACGATCGCGATCAACCCCTACGCGGGCCTGATCGCCGCGATCGCGCTGACCGTGTCGGGCACACTGGCGTTCGCCTCGCTCCGCGGCACAGAACCGCCCGCCGTACGGCACCGGGGGGCGGCCGGGTCCCCCATCGCGATCCCGGGCGTGGCGCTGCTGTCGGCGGTCTTCCTGGCCATGGGCGCGGTGTTCGGTTCTGTCGACATCATCACCGTGGCCTTCGCCGAGGAGCACGGCAGCAAGGGCGCCGCCGGGCTGCTGCTCGCCGCGATCGCGTGCGGCAGCGCGATCTCCGGCCTGTGGTACGGCTCGCGGCAGTGGAAGATCAGCCTGCGCGCCCGGTTCGTCCGGGGGCTCACGCTGTTCGCCGCCGGGCTCACGCCGGTGCTGCTCATGCGCGACGTGCGGGTCATGGCGCTGGCGCTCTTCGTCGCCGGGTTGTCCATCTCGCCCACCCTGATCACCGGGTTCTCGCTGGTGGAACGCCTGGTCCCGGGGGCCCAGCTCAACGAGGGCATGGCGTGGATCACCACCTCGATCAACCTCGGCGTGGCCGTGGGCTCCTGGGCGGGCGGACGGCTGACCGACCTGTTCGGCGCGTCCAACGCGTACGGCTTCTCCTACGCCTGCGCGCTGCTCGCGGCCGTCGTGGGCCTCGCCGGCTCGGCACTGGTCCGGGTGCGTCACCAGCACACCAACTGAGACCCGGCTTTGCCCCGTAGGCAGCGGAGCGATTCATGAGTAGTGTTCATGTTCACCCCGGGGCAGGTGCCGGGGCGAGGAGGAGCATGGACGCCTTCGTCAACTGGGCGCGCAACCAGTCGGTCACCCCCGCGGAGGTCCGCGCCCCCGCGTCGGCGGCCGAGGTCGCCGACGCGGTACGGGACGCCGCGAAGACGGGCCGGCGGGTGCGCATGACCGGCACCGGGCACTCGTTCACCGGGGTCGCGCTCACCGACGGCATCCTGCTGCGGCCCGGCGCGCTGACCGGCGTCCTCGACGCGGGCGACGGGTGGGTCAAGGTCGCCGCGGGCACCCCGCTCCACGCGCTCAACGAGGAACTCCACCGGCGCGGCCTGGCGCTGGCCAACATGGGCGACATCACGGCCCAGACCGCCGCCGGGGCGATCCAGACCGGGACGCACGGCACCGGCAGGCACGTCGGCGGCCTCGCCGACCAGGTCGTCGAACTGGAGATGGTCCTCGCCGACGGCTCCGTGACGACCGTGCGCGAGGGCGACCTGTTCGACGCGGCCCGGGTGGGCCTCGGCGCGCTGGGCATCCTGACCGCCGTCACGTTCCGGGTGGAGCCCGCGTTCCTGCTGCGCAACCGGCGCGAGCCGATGGCGTTCAGCCGGATCCTCGACACGCTCGACGACCTGACGGAGGCCGACGACCACCTCGACTTCTTCTGGCTCCCCCACACCGACACCTGCCTGGTCAAGCGCAACAACCGCGACACCGGACCGGCCCGGCCGCCCGCGCCGTTCAAGCGCTGGCTCGACAACGTCTTCCTGGAGAACACGCTGTTCGGCGCCGCCTGTGCGGTCGGGGCGCGCTTCCCCGGCGCGGTGCCCGCGATCAACGGGATCTCCGGCCGGCTGCTCGGCTCGTCTGAGTGCGTCGACACCTCTTACAAGATCTTCACGTCGGTGCGCGAGGTCCGCTTCCTGGAGATGGAGTACGCCGTCCCGCGCCACCACCTCGCCCAGGCCCTGCGGGAGACCCGGGACCTCGTGGAGCGGTCGGGCTGGCCGATCACCTTCCCCGTCGAGGTTCGGGTCACGCCGCCCTCGGACGCCTGGCTGTCCACCGCGTACGGCAGGCCCTCGGCGTACGTCGCCTGCCACGTCTACCGTCAGGCGCCCAACCCCGCGTACTTCGAGGGCGTGGAGGAGATCATGGTCAGGCTGGGGGGCCGGCCCCACTGGGGCAAGCTGCACACCCGGGACGCGGACTACCTGCGTGGCGTGTATCCGAGGTTCGGCGACTTCCTCGCACTGCGCCGCGAGATGGACCCGGACGGGCTGTTCGGCAACGATTACCTCGACCGGGTGCTCGGCGCGTCGCGGGAAGGCTGACCCCATCGCCGCGTAAAGTCCCTCTCCACGGTCCGGCGTCTTCCGCGTGTCGCGTTGCCCGCGCCGGCCCTCGGGCAGGCACATTGCGGAGCACGGGCACACCAGAGCCCGGCGCGCCACTCGAACCCGAGGGAGCAAGCAGGAATGAGACCCTCCCGCAGGTCCGGCCGCACGGCGTACGGCACGGTCACGCCGCCGTGCGCCGCGCCCGCGCCGTACGGACGGGCGGTGGGCGCGCACCACCTGAGGAGACACGACCCTCGCTCTCGCCTTGTGGGCCGGATCGGCGGCGCGGCCGCCTGTGGACTGCCGCTCCCACACGACCGACAGGTTGCGGAAAGGTGAACGCGAAAAATGTGACCGGGGTCACAACATCTGCCTCGCCCCCTGGCGAGGCGATGTTCGGACATGCCGGGTACGGTGCTGGAAGGCAACCGGCTCACGCGAGAGACTCAAGGGTCCGGGGGAAGACAGAGCACGACGACGAAGGGACTCGCATGCAGGAGCTCCGTCTCGTCGCGGTAAGTGAGGACGGAACGTACCTCGTCCTGGCGACGGCCGGGCGGGGCACGCGCTTCACGCTGCCCGTCGACGACCGGCTCCGCGCTGCGGTCCGCGGCAACTTCTCCCGTCTCGGCCAGTACGAGATCGAAGTGGAGAGCCCGTTGCGTCCCAAGGAGATCCAGGCGCGCATCCGTGCCGGCGAGACGGCGGAGGAGATCGCGGCCACCGCCGGCATTCCGGTGGAGAGAGTCCGCTGGTTCGAGGGACCGGTTCTCCAGGAGCGCGAGTACATGGCCCAGCAGGCCCAGCGCGTCTCGGTCCGGATGCCGGGCGAGACGACTCCCGGGCCCACGCTCGGCGAACTGGTCGCCGAGCGGCTCACCCGGCGCGGCGTGCCCGCCGACGAGATCGACTGGGACTCCGCCAAGCGCGACGACAACCTGTGGCGGGTGCGGCTCGGCTTTGTCTGGAACGGTCACACCCGCCACGCCGAGTGGCTCTTCGACCCGCGCCGCCGCCACATCACCCCCAACGACGACGAGGCCATGCGCCTGTCGGCCGCCGAGTACGTCGAGCCGGAGCGGGACGACGCCACCGTGCGCCCCTTCGTGCCCCGCCTCGCGTCCAAGCTCGCCCCGGTGCCGCCGCTGCCCGAGGAGGCCTCTCCCCGCCGCGACGAGCCCGGTCTCAGCGTGCCTGCCGTACGCTCCGAGCCCGCCGCGCTCCCCGAGCCCGTGCCTCCGCCGCGGCTGAGCCCGCCGCTGCGTGCGGAGACCGGCCGGCCCGAGCGGCCCGAACCGTACGCGGACGAGCCGGCGGCCTACCGGCCGGAGCTGACCCCGGTGCCCTTCCGGCTGCCGCAGTCGCTCATCGCCACTCCCGACGCCGTACCCCCGCCGCCCGCCGCCGAGCCCAGGGTGGAGGACAGGCCGCGGACCGAATCCGCGGCGCAGGCCGCTCCCCCGCACACGCCCTCCGATCCGCGTACGCCCTTCGACGCCGCCCCGGCCGCCCCGGTCACTGTGGGCGTTCCGGACGCTGCGGGCCGGGAGACGTCCGGAGACGGCGCGCGCCGCGAGGACGGTCAGGATGCGGCGCCCGACGCCCCCACCAGCGCGACGCCACCCAGTGGAGCGGCGGACCCGCAGGAGGCTGCGCGTCCGGCGACGCCCGTGGACCGGGTGGCCGCCGAGGACGCCACGACGACCACGAGCACCACGACGTCCCCGGATTCCGCGACGACAGGCTCCGGGGCGACGGACGCCGTGGCCGCCGCCGCAGCGTCCCCACAGGACGCCGAGGGCGTGGCCTCCGGCCGCGAGAGCACGGAGACCGCCGCGGAGGCCGCCACACCGGCCGAGCCCTCGGCCGTCGCGTCCGCGTCCCAGCCGGTCCCCGGCACGGACACGGCGGCGGCCACGGGCACGGGCACGGCCGTGAACCCGGCCGAGGGCGGCGCGACGGACGAGGCGTCGCCGACGCCCGCTGTTGCCGTCCCCGCACCCGCTCCGCCCGCGGACTCCGCGAAGGAACCCACAGCAGGCAACGCGGCCGACGCCCCAGCGGCGAATGTGCCCGCGCCGAGCACGCCCGCGGAGTCCGCATCGGAGCCCGCCGCAGCGCCTTCCGTCCCCGCCGCATCGGCGGCTCCTGCCGCTCCGGCGGCAGAGGCCGCCACGCCCCCGGCTCCGGCGCCCGCGGCGGCCCAGGCCGCAGCTGCCCCGGCAGCACAGGCCACGCCGCCCGCGCAGGCTCCCGCGAAGCCCGCCGCCGAGGCCGCACCCGCGCCGCAGGCGCCGGCGGCCCAGGCACCCGCCACCGCCCCGGCGCCCCGGACGGGGGACGCCGGGAAGACGCAGCGTGCGGGCGACGGGTCCAAGGACGGGGCGAAGGAGGCGCAGAAGGAGGCTCCGAAGGACGCCAAGCCCGAGACGCCCGCCCCGCCCGTGCCGAAGCCGGCTCCCCCGCGACCCCGCAAGTCGCGCGGACGCCGGGCGTCGGTGCCGACCTGGGACGAGATCATGTTCGGCGCGCGCAAGCAGGACTGACCCCACAGGACGCGGTGTCTTCGGGCGCCGCGGCGGAGCCGTCCACCGGGCGGCGTCACCACGACCCGCGCGAGAAGGCCGGCTGGCGAGTTCACGAACTCACCGGCCGGCCTTCAGCCGTCTGTCCGGGTCATGCGCCCGTCCCGAATCCCCCGTTGCCCCGTCGCGCGCCCCGAGAGGCCCCTCGCGGCGTGACCAGACCGCGGGCACGTGTCCAGGCGGTTCACGCGAACAGCGCCGTACGGGAGACCGTCCGGAACAGTTCCGCACAATCATGAACCTTGTCCCGCCTTTCGTAGATCAAGGATCTTCTGTGGTGCACCCCTCTTCCCGGCACCCGGCCGGGGGGCTCGGGGCCTTCCCCTAGGGAGGTTCTCCCTGCATCGACGATCACGGTGGAGGCGCGTACGCGTGATCGCGGCGGCCGCTGTCGTGACCGCCGGCACGCTGGTCGTGCTCCCCCAGGCGGCGCACGCGGCGGTCACGGGGCCACCGCCGCAGGCGTCCGCCTTCGATCACCTGCTCTACTGGAACAGCGTCTTTCTCGACACCATCCGTAGCCTTCCGAGGTCAAGGCGTACGGCGGGGCGAAGAAGCCCACCTCGCGGTCCGCCGACCACGTGATGCAGAGGTGGTTCGGGCACAGCCTGACCTTCACCGCGTCCACCGACGCCCCGAACGCCGATCCGAAGACCAGGACCTTCACGAGTTTCGAGCAGGCCGCCGAGGAGGACGCCCTCGGCCGACTCTGGCTCGGTGTCCACTACGTCTACGTACGCGACCAGGGAAAAGAACCGAGCAGCACCTCCAGGCCCGCTGGGCGGCGAGATCCGCCGACCCGGGGGCTGCCTCGCGTCATCGATCTTTGTTAGTGTTTCGCCCGGATCGACGCCGAAGCGTGGCTTGGGGGGATCGTCGTGTCAGGGCCGTTCAGCGCGCCTCCCCATCCCGACGGCCTGACCACTCCGGCCGAATTCGTCGCCGCGCTCGGCCGTCTCCGCCAGTGGTCCGGTCTGACCTACCGGCAGCTCACGGCCGCCGCGAAGGCGTCGGGAGACGTGCTGCCCTCCAGCACGATCGCGGGCGTCCTCGGGCGCACGACCCTCCCCAGGGAGGAATTCGTGGCGGCCTTCGTACGGGCCTGCGGGCTCGGCGAGGCCGAGACGGCGCGCTGGGTGGCGCACAGGAAACGACTGGCCGCCGGCATGACGCTTCCGGCCGATCCTCCCGGCGCGACCGCCGGCCCGGACCACTCGCCCGTCCCGCCGCTGCAGCCCGGCCAGGATGACCGGCCCGATCAGGCCGGTCGCTTCGAGCCCGGCGGTCTCGACGGGCGCGAGCACGCCCTTCCTGCGGACCCCGCCGCGCCGGGCGAACCGGCCGGGCCGGACGGAGACACCGTACGACCGGAGACCCGGGCGCTGCGGCGGTTCGCCATGGCGGGGGCGGGCGTCGTGGTCCTGCTCCTCGCCATGGGCGCGCTCCTGGCGCAACTGCCCGTCTCCTGGGCCGGCGGCGACGCGCGGCCCTCCGCCTCCCCAGCCGCCGCGACGGCCGGGAGCGGTCGCACGCCGCCCGACGGGTGGTATCACATCGTCCCGTCGCATGTCGCAGGACGGGACCTGTGCGTCGGGGAGGGACGCGAGCGCAGCAAGCGCACGGACCGGCACCTGGCCGTGCAGCGGCCCTGCCGCGATGTCGTCCCCGACACCTACCTGCACGCAGCCGGCGGCGCCCACGAGATCCAGTGGCACCATCCCGAAGAGGGCGTCGGCTGCCTCACCGTCGACGAGGCGCTGACCGGCCCGGGCGCGCTGATCGCTCCCGCGGACTGCTCCGGGGCGGCGCACCAGCGGTTCCTGCTGAAGCCCGCGGGGGTGGGGTTCGCCCTGCACCCCCTGCACAGCGAGCTGTGCGTGGGAGCGCTGTACGGCGAGGCCGACGTGGCCCCCGGCGCGGAACTCGCCCAGAAGTCCTGCACCGGGCGGCCCGACCAGGTGTTCCTCTTCCGCCCGGCGCCCGCTCCGACCTGGACACCTCGCTGACCGCACCCGCCCGGCCCACGCCTGCCACCGGTCGGCGCTCGCCGGCGCATAGCCCGTTGGTCTGGGTTCCTCCCGTGAATACCGGAGAGGCGCTGCTCACACCTTCTATGATCACCAATGAACTCACCGTGGAGCACTTATCGGGCGGAAGGCGACGAATGACGGAGACGGGACGCGTTCCGGCGGGTGTGAATCCGAAAGTCCCGAGCGTGGCGCGCATCTACGACTACTTCCTCGGCGGCAAGGACAACTTCGCCTCCGACCGTGAGGCGGCCGAGCAGGTCATCCGGCTCGGGCGCGAGCAGGGGTACGACATCCCCGCGCTGGCCCGCGCCAACCGCGCCTTCCTGGTGCGGGTGGTCAGAGAACTCGCCGATGCCGGCGTGCGTCAGTTCCTCGACATCGGGACCGGGCTGCCCACCCAGCAGAACGTGCACCAGGTCGCCGCGATGTTCGGTCCCGGTTCCCACACCGTCTACGTGGACAACGACCCGACGGTGCTCGTGCACGCACGCGCCATCCTCGCCAACACGCCCAACACCCTCGTGGTGCAGGGGGATCTGAAGCATCCTGGCGAAATCCTCGCCGACGAGCGGGTCCGGGCGCACCTGGACTTCAGCCGGCCGGTGGCGATCCTCGCGCTGGCGATCCTGCACTTCTTCACCGACGACGCGGAGGTGAGCCGGATCGTCTCAAGTCTTCGCGACGGGCTGCCCTCCGGCGGCTACCTCGCCATCTCCCACACCTATGTCCGGCGCTCCGACCAGCACAAGGTGGAGCAGGCGCAGTCGGTCTACGGCAAGACCTCCGCCGGGGGCTTCGTGCACCGTGGACCCGAGGAACTCGCCGCCATGCTGGACGGCATGGAGATTCTGGAACCCGGCGTCGTCCCCGTCGAGCTCTGGCGTCCCCGCCACGACCAGTACCCGGGCGACCCCGGCAACAGCGGCTACATCGGAGTCCTGGCCCGCCGCCCCTGAGGCCTCCACCGGCTCTCTCTCCGCCTTCTCAGCGCGCCGTCAGCGATATCTCAGCGGCTGACGGCCCGTGTGCGCCTCCACTCTGCGGAGGGGCGCTGACACGGCGCTGAGGGCGTGACCGCCAGGCTCCGCCCGGCCTGCCCCAGGTCGCCCTCACCGCCCGCGCTCGCTGGGCGCCCTCCAGGCGGTGGCCGGACAGCCACCGGTACCACCCGAGCCCGCCGACCAGACGCAGCGCGAGGTCCGTCTCGGCCTCCTCGCAGGCCCATCTGAGGGCCGCCGACCGGCGCGAGCTCGAAGCCCCGGCGCGCAGCGCGCGGCGGCGCCTGGTCCACCCCGGCGTGCCCGGTGGGTGTCGCCACCGGCGCCGGCCGGGTTCCCTCGGCGGCGGGCTCGCCCCTCAGCATCGTGAGACGGAGTTCGGCCGGCGCGGGCGAGGGGTCGGCCCCGAGCCGGCCCGCGAACGTCGACCGGGCCTCCTCGTAGGCGGCCAGCGCCTCGACGCGGCGGCCCGACCCGTAGAGGGCGCGCATGAGCTGCCCGTGCGGCCGCCCCCGCAGCAGGAGCGTCAGCAGGGCCCGCAGCCGCTGCCCGCCGACCTCGCCCGGCCGCCCGTCGCGCCGTACGTCGAGGGGGCCCAGAACGGCGAAGCTCATGCCCGCTCCCGGAGCGTCCCCCTGCATGCCTCGATTGTGGCGGATAAGGGCGCCCGGAGCCTCACACCCCACATACCGGTCCTCCGTACGTACGGATCGATTCGGGAGAACACGGAGGTCAACGGCTCGCGCGGGCCCGATCATCGGTACGGATCACCGCGATCCGGTCGGGGCACCTGTCCAATCCGCGTAGCATCATCGGGCATGGGGTCGCCGAGAAAATCAGCGGTCACGCGAGCCGCCGTCACGGTGACGGCGCTCACGCTGGCCGCGTCGGGCTGCGGAATCCTGGGCGGGGGATCGCCGAGGAACCTCGACGTCATCAGCGTGTCGAGCCCGCAGTTCCGCGACGGCGCACCCCTGCCGGACGACTACTCCTGCAAGGGGGGGCAGGGCAACCCGCCTCTCCGCTGGTCGGGCACGTCGGGCGCCAAGTCGGTGGCCCTCGTGGTCGACGACAACAGTCCCCACAGCGGCCCGGAGGTGCACTGGGTGGTGTTCGACATCGACCCCGCGACGACCGAGCTGGGCATGAACGACGTCCCCCGAGGCGCCCGGCAGGGCATGACGTCGAGCGGGAAGGTGGGCTATGCGCCCCCGTGTCAGGCCGACGGCAGCTACCGTTTCACTGTCTACGCACTGAACGCGAAGCTCGACCTGAAGCAGGGCGCCGGACTCGCGCAGACTCTGGGGAGCATCGCGAGTCACACGATCGCCCGTGGGCGCCTCACGGCGAACACGATCGAGTGACATGCTGGGCACCGGAGGTAGTCGTGCTACACCAATCTTCACCTAGGGTGTGACAACGGTCATTGTGGTCGAGCAGAATCGGATCCAATTGCTGAGCGCAGGTGATCAAAGGGGGCAGGTCGCGTCGATGGCCGCGCGACCTCACCGGCGCCGCAGAAAGGCCATGGCCTTGAGGGTGGTGCTATGACTGCGGTCATTTCGGGTCTTGTCGCCGTCGTGCTTCTCGTGCTGCTGGTCGTGGCGCTGGGCATGCGGTCGATGAACCGCAGGGAGAGTGCTCTCTCCGCCGAGCGCATCAAGGCGATGGCCGAGAACAAGGGTCCCAAGCCCCGCCGGCCCGCCGAGGAGACGTTCTTCGAGAGCTTCCCCAAGGGGTTCGACGCCTTCGAGGAGCCGGAGAAGCAGCGGCCGGCGCCCCGCCCGGCCCCCCGCCCCGGCGGGCGGCAGGCGGCGCGGCCCGCGCAGCGCGGCGGCAAACAGCCCGCCGCCGCCCGCGGCAAGCGTGGCGTGGACGAGTGGGGCGAGGCCGACGACTACGACGACGACTACTGGTCGCGCGTACGCGCCGACGACGGCGGCTTCGGGGGGACGATCGCCGCGAGGATGGCCACCCCCCGGCCGGTGGACGAGACCGCGGGCGCGGCCCAGGTGGCCGACCCCGACGCCGCGACCGTGCAGGCCCCCCTTCCCGCCCGCCCCGGTCGCGCCCGGCGCGCCGACGCCGACGAGCCGGTGTCTCCCGCCGCCCCCGTCTCCGCCTCGGCGATGGCCGACCAGAAGACCGTCACCTTCTCCGCGCCTACGCCCGACCTGCTCGCCGCCCCCGCCGCTCCGGCCGGCGCCCCCGCGACCGGCCCCTTCGACTCCCCCGCGGTGAGCGGCGTCCCCGCCTCTCCCGCGAGCGACCCCTTCGCGGCCGCCGCCGGGACCCAGGCGAGCACGCCGGGCGCGTCCGGCCGCAGGTCGAGCAGGTCCGGCCGGTCGTCGCGGGCCGCGGCCCGTCGCGCCGCCGCTGCCGCCGAGGCAGGGCAGGCCGGCGGCTCCTACGACAGCCCGCGCGCCACGGGCCCGTTCCCGTCGTCCGCCGGCACCGGCTCGCACGGGACGCAGCCGAGCGCCGACCCCCTGGGGATCGCGACGGGTACCGGCCCGTTCGGGGCCCCCGCCTACGACACGCCCGCGGGCACCGGCCCGTTCGCCTCACAGGGCGGTGTGGGCGCCCACGACGGCGGCTACGACACGGCGCCGTCCTCCCCCGTCCCGGCGACCGGGTCCTTCGTGGCCGGCGCGTACGACGCGGCCCGCACGAGCGGCTCGTTCGAGGCCGCGACGCCCGCCGCCTCGCCCGCCGACGCCCTCGCCGACCCCGCGCCCCGCTCCACCGGCGGCTCCTTCGACGCGTGGGCGGCGAGCTACGAAACGCCCCGGTCCGACGCCTACGATCCGTCCCGCGCCGCGACGGGCCCGTTCCGCGCGGCCGACGCATCGCCGTCGTACCCGCCCAACCCGGCGGGTGCCGGTGTGACAGGCGCGGGCGCCACCGACCCCGGCTGGCCGGTCGCCGGCAGCTACCCGCCGGTCCCCGCCGCCTCCGCCCCCACGACGGACCCCTCCTGGACGGGCGCCCGCGACGTGCTCGACGACCCGGAACCGCCGCGCGGCGCGTCCTCCTGGCCGAACGCGGAGACCTACCAGACCCCGGCCTACGACGGCTACTCGTCCACCTACTCGGCGGAGGGCGGCTACCCGGCCGCCTCGACGCCGTCGCCCGCCGCGCCCTCCACCCCGTCGTACGAGGTGAGCACGGGCTGGGCGACCATCGACGCCTCTGACACGGTGACCGGCTCGGGCCCGGGGACCGCCTCGCCGTACGAGTCGGCGGGCTACGACGCGCCGTCGGGGCAGAGCCAGTACGGCTACGACCGGCAGCAGCAGGGATACGGCGGCACCCATCCGTCGTGGCCCGAGCAGAACGCCGCCGATGGAAGCTGGCCCTCCTACGACGAGGTCCACGGCGAGACCCCCACCTCGGCGAGCGGACGGCGGCGGGGCAGCCACCGCAACCCGGAGAGCGACTATCCCGACTACTACCGGTGATTTTCCCGTTCCCTGCCTGGTGACGGCCTCCGCGGCTGACATATTGTCAGCCCATGACAATCAGTGACGACACGATCTCGCCACGTGACTGGAAGTCCGTACTCCGGCACGATGTGCCCGCATCGCTGGTGGTCTTCCTGGTGGCGGTGCCGCTGTCGCTCGGCATCGCGGTCGCGTCCGGCGCGCCGGTGGCGGCCGGGCTCGTCGCCGCCGTGGTCGGCGGCGTGGTGGCCGGCGCCCTCGGCGGGTCCGTCGTCCAGGTGAGCGGCCCGGCCGCCGGGCTGTCCCTGGTGGTCGCCGAGCTCGTCCACACGTACGGCTGGCGCGCCACATGCGCCATCACCGTCATGGCCGGCCTCCTCCAGTTGGCCCTGGGCGGGCTGAAGGTGGCGCGGGCGGCGCTCGGAGTCTCCCCCGCCGTCGTCCACGGCATGCTCGCCGGGGTCGGCGTGGTGATCGCGCTGTCCCAGCTGCACATCGTGCTCGGCGGTTCGCCGCAGCGCTCCGCGCTGGAGAACGTCCTCGAACTCCCCGCCCAGATCCTCGACAACCACACGCACGCGGTCATGATCGGCGTCCTCACGATCGGGGTCCTGCTCGTGTGGAGCCGGATCCCCCGGCTGCGCGCCGTGCCCGCCCCGCTCGCCGCGCTGATGGTCGCCACGCTGACGGCCGCGGTGACGGGCTGGGACCTGACGAAGGTGGATCTGAAGGGCGGATTCTCCTCCGTCCAGGGACCTCTGATGCCGCAGGGCGACTGGCACGCGATCGCCGGGGCCGTCCTGCTCGTCGCCCTCCTCGCCGGAGTGGAGTCGCTGCTGACCTGCGTGGCGTCCAACCGCCTGCACGACGGTCCCCGCGCCGACCTCGACCGTGAACTGACCGCGCAGGGCGTGGCGAACGCGGTGTCCGGCGCGCTGGGCGGCCTCCCGGTCGCGGGCGTCGTCGTGCGTACGACCACCAACGCCCGGGCGGGCGCCCGGAGCCGCTGGTCCACGGTGCTCCACGGGGTGTGGGTGCTGCTGTTCACCACGGCCTGCGCCTGGATGATCGCGCTGATCCCCTTGGAGGCGCTCGCGGCGCTGCTGCTGTTCATCGGCGTGCAGATGGTCAACCTCGGGCACGTCCGCAACCTGCGCAGCCACCGCGAGATGCCGGTCTACTTCGTGACGATGGCCGGAGTCGTGCTGATCGGCCTGGCCGAGGGCGTGGCGATCGGCCTCGGGCTGGCCGCCCTGCTCGCCCTGCGCCGCCTGGCCTGGGTCTCGGTCGACGTACGGCAGGCGGGCGAGCGGCGCTGGCGCGTCGTCGTCACCGGGTCGCTGACGTTCCTCGGCGTGCCCCGGCTGACCGAGGCATTGCGCGGCATCCCCGCGGGGGCCGCGGTCGAGCTCGACCTTCACCTCGACTTCATGGACAACGCCGCCTTCGAGGCGCTGCACGCCTGGCGGCTCCAGCACGAACGCACCGGCGGTGCGATCGACGTGGACGAGCCGCACGGCGAGTGGTACTCCGCCGCGATCGACGGCGTCCGCCTGTTCCCGGCCAGGATCCCGCCCCGGCACGACCGCTGGTGGCTGCCCTGGGCCTACCGGCGACGCCCCCGTCCCATGGACGCCGCCGGGTCCTACGCCGTGATCGGCGCGGACGGCGGGAGCCACGACGACGTTCCCGTGGTCTGCGAGCCGCAGGGCGTGCCCGACCTGCTGGAGGGGACGCGGGAGTTCCAGCGCCGGACCGCGCCGATGGTCCGCCCGCTGCTTCACCGCATGGCCCGTAAGCAGTCGCCGTCGCACCTGTTCATCACCTGCGCGGACTCCCGCATCGTGCCGAACATCATCACCGCGAGCGGTCCCGGCGACCTGTTCACGCTGCGCAACATCGGCAACCTCGTGCCGCGCGCCGGCGCCACCCCCGCCGACGACTCGGTCGCGGCCACGATCGAGTACGCCGTGAAGGTCCTCGATGTGCGCACGATCACGGTCTGCGGGCACTCGGGATGCGGTGCGATGGCCGCCCTGCTGGGCGAGGTGCCCGACCTGCCCGCGCTGCGCAACTGGCTGCGGCACGGGCGGCAGAGCCTGGCGAGGTTCGTGGCCGCCGAGCCGGGTGACGACGACGCCGGGCCGCTCGACCGGCTCTGCCGGACCAACGTGATCCAGCAGCTCGAGAACCTGCGGACCCACCCGTTCGTGGACACCCTCGTACGGGCGGGGAAGCTGGAGCTCACGGGCCTGTACTTCGACATCGGCGCGGCGCGGGTGCACGTGCTGGAGCAGGAGCGCTTCACACCGGTGCCCGAACTGCGCACCGGCTGAGCCCCGCTCCGGTGGAGTCGGGAGGGACGGCGAGCTTCGCTGTGAGCGGATCATGTCCGCCGACCGTGAAACGGGGCCTACGCCGGGCCCGGGCGGGCCAAGGATGACCGTATGAAGATTCTGGTAATCGGCGGTTCGGTGTTTCTCGGACGCGCCATCGTGGAGGAGGCGCTGCGGCGCGGTCACGAGGTCACGACGTTCAACCGGGGCAGGAGCGGGACGGACCTGCCCGGTGTGGAGGCGGTGCGCGGCGACCGCGAGGTCACCGACGATCTGCGGCGGCTCGCCGACGGCAGGCAGTGGGACGCGGTGGTCGACGTGTGCGGGTTCGTCCCCCGCGTCGTCCTGGAGTCGGTGCGGACGCTGTCGGGGCACGCTCCGCACTACACGTTCATCTCCAGCATCTCCGCCTACCCGGACTGGCCCGACAAGTCCGGCGTCGACGAGACCTTCCCGCTGCACGAGTGCCCGCCGGACGCGGACGCCGAGTTCGGCGACTACGGCGTGCTGAAGGCCGGCTGCGAGCGGGCGGTCGAGCAGCACTTCGACGGCGGCGCCCTGATCATTCAGCCCGGCCTGATCCTCGGCCCCCACGAGAACGTGGGCCGGCTGCCCTGGTGGCTCACCCGCATCTCCAGAGGCGGGCGGGTGCTCGCCCCCGGCAACCCGGCGCTGCCGATGCAGCTCATCGACGCCCGGGACATCGCGGCGTTCACCCTCGACCAGGCGGCCAAGGGCACCACCGGCCGCTACATGACGGGCGGGGTGCACGGCAACACGACGTACGGCGGCTGGCTGAACGACTGCGTGGAGGTCACCGGCTCCGACGCGGAGCTGGTGTGGGTCGACGACACGTTCCTGGCGGACCAGGGCGTGGAGATGTGGACCGAGCTTCCGCTGTGGGCTCCGGAGACGGGCCACCAGGGCGTGTGGACGCACTCCTCCGCGAAGGCCATCGCCGCAGGCCTCACTTGCCGGCCCGTGCGGGAGACCGTCCGGGACACCTGGGAGTGGCTGAAGGACATCCCGGAGGAGCAGCGTAGTTTCGGCGGCCAGATGCACCACGGCATCGACCCGGAGAAGGAGGCGCGCATCCTCGCTGCCTGGGACGCCCGCTCCTGACCGTGACCGTCGCCCGCGTGCGGGCGGGCGGGGGCGGCGGACTCCCCTGCCGGAGTCGTGTGCGCGGAGCCGTAGGCTGTCGGCCATGATCTGGGTGGTTGTGATCGTGGCCGTGCTGGTCGTGTTCGGCGGGCTCGGCATGGCCGGACGCCTGCCGGGAACCTCACGGCGACGGTCCGCGCCGCGCCCCTCCCCGGGAGGCCGCCCGTCAGGCCGCGCCGGCCGGACCGCGCGGCCCGGAGGACGTGCCCCGGCCTCGCGGCCGGGCACCAGGCCCGGTGGCGGCGCCGCTCCCCACGCGAGGCGCGGCACCGCCTCCGGGACCGGGACCCGGGGCGGGGGCCGCCCGGCGACGGGCGGCGAGGCGGGCGTGCGCGGCGGTGCGGCCACGCAGGCCGGTCCGCGCCCGGGTGAGATCTGGTGGGCCGACGTGCCCTACGAGGACGGGCCGGGCCACAAGGTGCGCCCCTGTGTGGTGCTCAGGACCTACCGGGGCGGCGCCGAGGTCCTGAAGATCACGAGCCAGGACCGCAGCGACCGCGCCGACCACGTGGAGATCCCCACCCGCACGTGGGACCCGGACGCCGACCACAACAGCTTCCTCGACCTCACCGGCCCGGTCCGCGTGCCCGTCGCCGATTTCCAGGACAGGGCGGGCACGCTCGACGCGCGCGTCTGGCGGCAGGTCTGCCGCCTCCACGAGATCACGCCTAACTGAGCCGTACTCCTCTGAGACCGGCCACCGAGACCGGCCACCGGCCTCGCCTGCGGCGATGTGGAAGCCACGGAGCTCGGACGGTGAGCCGGAGGCGTCGTCACCGCGATGACGTGGGCCCCTGCGGGCCGCCGCGCGGCGGCAGACCGGCGGCGATGCCGTCGAGCAGCCGGTCCAGGCCGTACGCGAAGCGGGCGTCACTGGCCATGTACTCCCGCCCGGCCTCCTTCGTCATCCGCTCCAGCATGGGATAGTCGCCCGTCGCGATGAGCGACTGGATGTAGGACAGGTGCCGGGCCAGCCGCTGGGCCAGCGTGAGCCCCGTCCGCCGCTGCCCCTCCGCCTCGGCCAGCTCGCTCTGGATGTAGCCGTTCACGTACGCGAAGACCGTGCCGACGAGGGTCAGCATCTCGTCGATGCTCAGGCCGAGGCCGTCGAGCATGCCGAGGGCGGTCTCCATCAGACGCGCGCTGTTCGGGCCGGTCTGCGGGCGGCCGGCCGCCAGCGGCGCGAGCCACGGGTGGCGGAGCATGGTGCGCCGGACCTGCCAGGCGAGCCGGCGAAGGCCGTCGGCCCAGTCGTCCGGCGGCCGTTGGTCCTCCGGCAGGTACTCCCTCACGGCGGTGTCGATCATCAGGTCGAACACCTCGTCCTTGCCGGTCACGTAGCGGTACAGGGACATCGTGCCCGCGCCGAGATCGGCGGCGAGGCGACGCATGGAGATCGCCTCCAGCCCCTCGGCGTCGGCGATCCCGATCGCCGCCTGCGCGAGGGCGGCGCGGCTGAAGCTCGGCCGCGGCCCCCGCGCGGGGCGCTCGGGTCGCATCCACAGGTTCTCGTGGCCCGTCATCGTTGGTCGTCCCAGGTCGTCGCGCTATTGCGTACACGGTACCCGGTATGTAGGCTCACATCGAGAAAGTGAGTACGACGTACTCAGTTTTTGGACGGCCGGACGAGGGGATTCCCCATGCCCGTAAGCCTCGCCGGGGACGAATTCACGGCTCCCGGTCTCGAACTGTTCGACTTTCCGCCGCTGTGGCCCGGCGCGCCGTACTGGCTGACCAAGCCCGTGGTGCTGGCCGCGGTCGGGGTGATCCTGCTGTGCGCGGTCGCGTGGGGGGCGTTCGCGCGGCCGTCGCTCGTCCCGCGCGGGCTGCAGCACCTCGGCGAGTACGGCTACCTGTTCGTGCGCGACCAGGTGGCCCGGCCGTTCCTCGGTGCGGACGCCGAGCGGTGGATGCCGTTCCTGCTCAGCCTCTTCTCGGTGATCCTGCTGTGGAACCTGTTCGGCGCGATCCCGGGAGTGCAGTTCCCGGTGAACTCCCACATCGCCTTCCCGGTGGTGTTCGCCCTGGTCGTGTACGTGATCAAGCTCTATCTCGGCTTCCGGCACCACGGGGTGGGCGGATACCTCAAGAGCCTGATGTTCCCGCCCGGCCTGCCGAAGCCGCTCGCGCTGGTCCTCTACGCGCCGCTCGAACTGCTCTACACATTCGTCACCGCGCCGTTCACCCACGCCGTACGGCTGTTCGCGAACATGTTCGCGGGGCACCTGCTGCTGGCGTTCTTCAGCGCGGTCGGATTCTGGTTCCTCGTCGAGCAGCCGACCGGGCTCGGGTTCCCGGTGGGCGTCCTCGGCGTGGCCATGGCCGTCGTGATGACCGGCCTGGAGATATTCATCCAGTTCCTGCAGGCGTTCCTGTTCACCATGCTGACGGCCATGTACATCGGCAACGCGCTGAACCCGGACCACTGAAGCGGGCGCTCGTACTCACCGGTAACTGAGTATCGGCGCTCATGCCCGGCAGGCGTACGCCGCGGACGATGGCATCATGGCGAAACCGGTGAAACCCTCGACGACGACGGCCTTCTACGTCCAGGCCGTCATCTCGTTCGCGATCTCCCTCGTGGGCCTGGCGGTCGGCATCCTCTACCTTCCGGTGACGACCTGGGTGCGCTCCTTCCTCGCCCTCGGACTGATGTACGTGGTGACCTCGACGTTCACGCTGGCCAAGTGCGTGCGGGACCGGCAGGAGGAGGCGACCGTCGTCAGCCGGGTGGACCAGGCCCGGCTCGACAAGCTACTCGCCGAGCACGACCCCTTCCGGACCGAGTGAGGGCGAGCCCCGATGGCCGGAAAGAGACGGCCTCGGCCCGTCGCCGGACCGAGGCCGCCTGCGGCTGAACGAACTCAGGCGTCCTTGCAGCCCTTGCCCTTGCCCGGCTTCGTGCAGTCCGAGCCCGGCGCGGCGACGACGGTGAACTTCGCCGTGCCCACGTTGGAGGTGTTGCCGGCCTTGTCGGTGGCCCGGTAGCTCACGGTGTGCGCCCCCGGCTGGCCCACCGCCACCGGCTTGGAGTACAGCGCGAACGGCTGCCCGTCCAGGGAGTACTCCACAGTGGCCACGCCCGACTCGGCGTCGGTCGCCGAGATGGTGAGCGTGGCGGAGCCGACGTAGTTCCACGCCCAGTCCATGCTGCCGCCGAGCTGGGCCGACACCTGCGGGGCCGTGGTGTCCTTCTGCTCAGGCGCGACGACCTTGAAGGTCACCGACCCGACCGGCGAGGTGTTGCCCGCCTTGTCGGTCGCCCGATACTGCACCGTGTGCGACCCGGTCTTGTTGACCGAGACCGGAGCCGTGTAGGCCGCGAACGCCGCGCCGTCCAGCGCGTACTCGACCTTGTCGACGCCCGACTCGGTGTCGCTCGCCGAGATCGTCACGGTGGCCGAACCGACGTAGTTGCCGTCGGCGTCCTTCGTGCCCGACACGTTGGCCGACACCTGCGGAGCCGTGGTGTCCTTGGCCGGCGGGACCACCACGGTGAACGTCACCGACGCCACCGCCGAGGTGTTGCCGGCCTTGTCGGTCGCCCGGTAGCTCACCCGGTGCGCGCCCGGCTGGTCGACCGTCAGCGCCTTCGAGTAGACCGCGAACGGCTGCGAGTCGAGGGAGTACTCGACCTTGTCCACGCCCGACTCGCTGTCGCTCGCCGAGATCGTGACGGTGGCGGACCCCACGTAGTTGCCGTTGGTGTCCTTGTCACCGGACACCTGCGCCGACACCTGAGGAGCGGTCGTGTCCTTGGCCGGCGGCGCCACGACCTTGAAGGTCACCGACCCGACCGGCGAGACGTTGCCGGCCTTGTCGGTCGCCCGATACTGCACCGTGTGCGATCCGGCCGTGTT
Source organism: Microbispora siamensis (assembly GCF_016863095.1). Lineage (GTDB taxonomy): Bacteria > Actinomycetota > Actinomycetes > Streptosporangiales > Streptosporangiaceae > Microbispora > Microbispora siamensis. The sequence goes on from NZ_BOOF01000005.1 coordinate 255,912, forward strand.
CACCGACACCGGGGCCGAGTACGTCGCGAAGGCTCCGCCGTCCAGGGCGTACTCCACCCTGTCCACGCCCGACTCGCTGTCGCTCGCCGAGACGGTGACCGTCGCGGAGCCCACGTAGTTGCCGTCGGCGTCCTTGTCACCGGACACCTGCGCCGACACCAGCGGAGGCGTGGTGTCCTTCTGCTCCGGTGCGGCGACCTTGAACGACACCGACGCGACGTCGGAGGCGTTCCCGGCCTTGTCGGTGGCCCGGTAGCTCACGGTGTGCGCGCCCGGCTGCTTGACCGCCACCGGTGCGGAGTACAGGCCGAACGGCTGCCCGTCGAGGGAGTACTCGATCCTGTCGACGCCCGACTCGGTGTCGGTCGCCGAGATGGTCACGGTGGCCGACCCGACGTAGTTGCCGTCGGCGTCCTTGTCACCGGACACCTGCGCCGACACCTGGGGCGCCGTGGTGTCCTTGGCCGGCGGCGCGACCACCGTGAACGTCACCGACGCCACCGCCGAGGTGTTGCCCGCCTTGTCCGTGGCCCGATACTGCACCGTGTGCGACCCGGTCTTGTTGACCGAGACCGGGGCCGAGTACGTCGTGAAGGCCGCGCCGTCCAGCGCGTACTCCACCTTGTCGACGCCCGACTCGGTGTCGGTCGCCGAGATGGTCACCGTCGCGGAGCCCACGTAATTGCCGTTGGTGTCCTTGTCACCGGACACCTGCGCCGACACCTGAGGCGCCGTGGTGTCCTTGGCCGGCGGCACCACGACCGTGAACGTCACCGACGCCACCGCCGAGGTGTTGCCCGCCTTGTCGGTAGCCCGGTAGCTCACCCGGTGCGCGCCCGGCTGGTCGACCGTCAGCGCCTTGGAATACAGCGCGAACGGCTGCGAGTCGAGGGAGTACTCGACCGTGTCCACGCCCGACTCGGTGTCGCTCGCCGAGATGGTCACCGTCGCGGAGCCCACGTAGTTGCCGTTGGCGTCCTTGTCACCCGCGACCTGCGCCGACACCTGCGGCGCGGTCGTGTCCTTGGCCGGCGGGGCGACCACCTTGAACGACACCGACCCGACCGGCGAGACGTTGCCCGCCTTGTCGGTCGCCCGATACTGCACCGTGTGGGAGCCCACCTGGTTCACCGACACGGGAGCCGAGTAGGTGGTGAACGCCCCGGAGTCCAGCGCGTACTCCACCCTGTCCACGCCCGACTCGGTGTCGCTCGCCGAGACGGTCACCGTCGCCGAACCCACGTAGTTGCCGTTCGCGTCCTTCTCGCCCGACACGTTGGCGGACACCTGCGGCGCGGTCGTGTCGGTGGGGCCGCCGGGGGTGACCACGAGCTCGCCGACCATCTGGTGGCCGGGGATCGCGCAGAAGAAGCGGTATTTGCCGGGGGTGAGGTTCACCTGGACCTCGTGCCGGCCGCCGTCCGCGTCATACGGGCTGGCGATGATGTTGACGTTGACGTCGTGGTTGTATCCGGGCGTCGACGTGTCGAAGGTCAGCGTGTGCGTCATTCCGAACGTGCTGCCGGTCGCCATGCTGTTCTCGAAGACGATCGTCGCGGGGCCCGCGACCGCCGTGGCCGGCGTGTCCTTGTACGCGGTCATGCTGTTGTCGGCGGTCCAGGTGAGCACCTGCGCCGCCGCCTGGCCGACCTGTTGCCGCGCCTCGGGCTTCGGCGCGGCGGCATTGGCCGGCGACAGCCACAGCGCCGGAAGCGCCACGCACAACAGCGCCACGGCCACGGCTGCGCCCAGCGCCCTCCGTAGCTTCCCTGTCAATAACTGCATCTGAGGTCGCACCTCACAGAACGTGCATGCATGTGGGCGGGCGAACGGCGTCGCCCGCCAGGGTCATGGGAGACAGCCGGGCGGGGTCTCCCCCGCCCGGCTACCGGGTCAGAGCTCCCGCACCCGGATGTTGCGGAACTCCGCCAGGTCGGTGTTGCTGTGGTTCTGCAGCCCGATGAACCCGCTGACGAACTGACGCAGGTCCGTGGCGGGGTCGCCGGCGCGGGACGACGACTTGCCCGGGGTGTTGTCGAACTCGTTGATCACGACGCCGTTGCGGATGATCGTGTAGTGCTGCCCGACCACCCGGACCTCGTAGTCGTTCCACTGGCCCTTCGGGGTCGCCCCCGCCTTGTCCAGAGTGTTCGGCTGGAAGTTGTAGATCGAGCCCGTCTTCTGCGGCTCGCCCGTGTCGCCGTCGTAGATCTGGATCTCGTGACCGCAGTAGATCGCGACCCAGGCCTGCGACGTACGGGCCGAGCCGACCGTGCCGCAGCTCCCGGCCGGACGCTGGTCCAGCGGGGTCCGCGGGTCGGGGAACCGGACGAACACGCCGGTGTTGGCACGGGCCGTGCCAGGCGCGACGTCACGGAACTGCAGCCGCAGCGAGAAGTCGCCGTACGCCTTGTCGGAGTACCACAGCATGCCCAGCCCGCCGGAGGTGCGGAGGGTGCCGTCCTGCTGCAGGTTGAACTGGCCGGACGGAGCCTGTGACCAGCCCTGCAGGGACGCGGGCGTCCCGTCGAAGATGGTCTCGTAGCCGTTCATCTTGCCGATGTCGGACTGCGCCGCCGCCTTGCTCAGCGTGGAGGCCTCGCCGTTGTCGATGACGCCGGCCTTGCGGAACTCGTTCACCTGGTCGTTGACGTGGCTGACGAACTCGCCGTGGTTCGACCACATGCGCTCGTCGTCGATCAGGTCGTTGATCGTGCAGCCACCGGCGACGACGCGGTTGGCCACGCCGGTGTCGGTGTCCAGCAGCCGGACCGTCGGCCGGGCGTCGGGCGCCGGGCAGCCGATCACGACGGTGACCTCGCCGGTCGCCACCTCACCGTCGGCGTAGGTGACCTTCAGCTTGGCCTTGTAGGTGCCGAAGTCCTTGTAGGTGTGCGTCGGGTCGGCCTCGGTCGAGGGCTTGCTGCCGTCGCCGAAGTCCCACTCCCACTTCACGCCGCCGGCCCTGGTGCTGGAGAACACCACGGTCTTCGGCGTGCTCTGCCGCTCCGGCCGCACCGTGGCCAGGCTCGGGTTCGGCGTCGCCGGACCGCCCTGGTAGGTGATGCGGATCAGCTTCTGGTTGGGGTGCAGGCTGAAGAAGCCACCGGCGTAGTCCAGCATGTACAGCGCGCCGTCCGGGCCGAACTTCGCGTCCATCCACGACTGGAGCTGGGTGGCTCCGCCGCCGGGCTGGATGATGGAGCGCAGGTCCTCGGCGAAGACCGGCGGCTTCGCGTCCTTGACGCCCTTCGGGTCGACGGTGACCGCGACCCGGTTGTTCGCGTTGGACTCGTCACCGATGAACCACTTGTTGTCCCAGTACGCCGGCCACGCGACACCGCTGTTGGTGTCGACCTCGGAGCGGTGGTAGGTCGGCCCGGACATGACCGCCTGGCCGCCGCCGGAGAGGTAGGGCTGGGTGAGGGTCTCCTCGCCCAGCTTGTAGGTCGGCAGGCCGCTGCCGTCGGTCCGCTTCGGGTAGACCGGGCCGCCGCCCTGCGGCGAGTACCAGATCATGTTGTCGCGGGCCGGCGGGATGTCGACCAGGCCGGTGTTGCGCGGCGAGGTGTTCTTCAGGTTGTCGCAGTTGTACCAGTCGGCGGGCTGGGAGGCGTCGACGTTGCTGCGGTCACGGTAGGGCTGCTTGTTGCCCATGCAGTACGGCCAGCCCTGGTTGCCGGCGGACGTGAGGATCGTCGCGGTCTCGTACTTCGCCGGACCCCAGATCTCGCTCGGGGCACCGGCGTCCGGACCGACCCATCCGGCGGTCAGCCAGTCGTTCACGTTGTCCCACTGGAGCCGCGCGATGTTGCGGACGCCCATCACGTAGATCTCCGGGCGGGTCTTGCCGCCGCCCTCTTCCTTACCCGTGAACAGGTTGCCCTTCGGGATCGTGTACGTCCCGTCGGCCTCCGGGTGGATACGGATGATCTTGCCGTTCAGGTCGTTGGTGTTGCCGGCGGTGCGGCGGGCGTCCTGGAACGAGGTGCCCTTGTAGTCCTGGGTCCAGTTGTTCCCCGAGTAACCGCTCGAGCCGCCGGAGGAGTTGCTGTCACCGGAACCGACGTAGAGGTTCCCCTCCTTGTCGAAGGCCATGCCGCCACCCGCGTGGCAGCAGCTGTGGATCTGGGTGTCCCACTGCAGCAGGTCCTTGCGGGTCTTCTGGTCGATCGTCTGGGTGGCGGCGTCGTACGTGAACCGGGAGATCGTCCGCTTGCCGATCCGCTTGTCCCTGTCGATCGACTCGTGCGGCATCCAGTAGACGTACAGCCAGCCGTTCTGCTGGAACTTGGGGTCGGGCACGATGCCGAGGAGACCCTCTTCGTTCTTCACCAGCTCGTCGCCGCTGCCGCGGTTGCCCATGACGGCGAGGGTGGTGAGGAGCTTGACCTGCTTGGTCTTCGGGTCCCACTGGTGGATCGTGCCACAGCCGAGGCCGACCTTCGGGTTGTTCCAGTCGGTGATCGGGCCGGTGGGGCAGGCCGCCTTGCCGACGTAGAAGACCTTGCCGTCGGGGGCGATGGTCAGGCCGTGCGGCTCGCCGATCTGGTCGAGCTGGCCCGACTGGTTCTGCGCGGTCAGCCGCTCGGTCTTGTAGTTCGACGCGATGGTCGCCTGGCAGTCGCCGCGGACCAGGCCGGCCGCCCACTTGATCGCGCCGCCGAGGTGGCTCTTGAACTGCTCGTCCTTGGTGTAGCTCTCCTCGGTGCCGCCCATGCCGGTGTAGAACGACCGGCCACCGTCGTAGTCACGGCACCACGAGATCGGGTGGAACGCGCCGTTGCCGTTCAGGCCCGCCTTGTAGGTCCACTCCTCGACCTGCGCGACCGTCTGGACCTTGCCCAGGGGGCTCGGGCTCCAGTTCATCCACTTGTCGGACCGCGTCGTGTTGAACGGCAGGCCCTTGTTCGCCGGGTGCTGACGGTCGGTGAAGTCCACCGTGGCCTTCTGCACCTGGCTGTCCGGCGGCGGCCCGGCGTCGGGACCGAACAGCCGCAGCTCGGCCAGCTGGACGAGGGGCTCACCGCTGTTCGCCGTGATGTTCAGCCGGTAGTACGCGTACGCCGTGGTGTTGGTGAACTTGTATTCCTTGGTCTGGAACCGCGAGGGGAAGGTCTCCCCCGTCCGCTTGTCCAGGTCCGTCCAGCTCTTCCCGTCCTGGGAGCCCTGCAGCGTCCAGTCCTTGGGGTCACGGCCGGGGAAGTCGTTGGCCGAGGTCAGCGCGTAGTGGGCGATCGCCTTCGGCTGCTCCAGCTTGAGCGAGACCCAGCCGGTCGGGTTGAACGTCAGCCACTTCGTGTTGTTGTTGCCGTCGACCAGCTTCTCTTTGGTCTCGTTCGGTGGGTTGTCCGCGTTCGCCGTGATCTCCACGACCTTCTCGGCCGGGGGCAGGCTGCCGGCGGGGCGGGTGCCGACCAGGTCGGTGAACCAGGACGAGTCGGGCTGCGCGCGTACGGCGTCGTGGACGCCGACGAACCCGCCGCCGTCCCGGATGTACGCCTGGAAGGCGGCCTCCTGGGCCGCGTTCAGCGTCACGCCCTTGGCGGACAGGAAGACCACGCCGCGATAGCGGGACAGGTTGCTGGAGGTGAAGACCGCCGGGTCCTCGGACACCTCGACCGAGAAGCCGTTGTCCTTGCCCAGGTTCTTGATCGACTCCGCGGCCTTCTCGACCGGGTCGCTCTGTTCCTTGGCGGGGCCGTGGAACACCAGCACACTGACCGACTTATCGGATTTATCCGGCTTACCGGTATCGGGCTCGGGAGGGTTGGGCTTGGCCTGCGCCTGCAACTGCGCGGCGGGGAGGGCCGGTGCGGCCTGCGCCTGCACGGCGGGGACCGTCGCCAGTCCCAGCGTCAGCGCGGCGCTCGACGCCGTGATCAGAGCACGGCGCCAGGCGGGTGGCCGAGGGTGTACGAGCAGGTCTCTGCGACCCATCGTTCGCTCCTTCAGGTCGGGGGGTTGGATCAGCACCTTGCGGAGGTCGTTCGGTCGGCCATGACGGCGACCGGGCACGCAGATGCCGGAAGGCCGAGGGTTGTGCCGGTCTTTTCTCCTCTCGCTCGCCGGTCGGTCCCTGATCCCGGCGTCGCGGCGACGCGGTCAGGACGGTTCGGGCCGTCGCAGGCGTGCGGCATCGCCGTTCGTCGCGCTGTCGACGGGCGCGATCGCCGCAGAACCCGTGGGCGCCGGGGACGGATCGCGTGCAGCGGTCGCCGGCCGTCCGTCGGGACGGCGACCGAAATGAGGTGTCTTCCCGGCCTCAGGCCGGGGCGCCGGGATGCCGGAGACGCCCGGCGGCGCCGCCGGGGCGTGGTCCGGCATGTCTGAGCCGCAGGTCCGCCGGGGCGTGCGAGGGCGGGCCGTGCAGGGCGGATGTCGGCCGTGGGGGGTGTCGCCGAAGCACCGCTGAGCCTTTCCGAGAGTCGCGGATGGTTGCGTGGGCGGGTGGACGAGGGCCAGGTGATGCCCAGGAGACGGGATCGGACTGGGAGATTCCGGATGCGTCAAGTGGGTGGTTTGGGCTCAACGTAGCAGCCTCACGACACTTCATCCAGTCCTGTGACAAAGTTTCCTTACTTACACTCTGACTTCTTGACTTTTTGGCGGAACTATCGCCTACTTCCATCGAAAGCTTCATCTACGGCGTCGAAAGCCTCGCTGGCCGGTCCCCGCCCGTCACCCGACGGCGGAACGCGCCCCACTTCGGGGGCCGCATCGAGACGTCACGCCGTACAGGCCGGTCCCCGGGCCGGCGCCACGAACAGATGCCGTTCGCCTCACGGCAGTGAGGCGTCATGATCGGATTGGGGAACCATGACCGAGGCAGGCAGGGGCACGACGCGAGGCCTCTTCTCCCGGCGCGCCTTCACCACGGCCGCGACGGCCGCCGCGTTCGTTCCGCTGGTCGGGGCGGGCCAGGCCAACGCGGCGCCGTCCGACAAGGTCACCGGCAAGCCCGACAAAGGCGACGTCCGCCGCATGACCCTCTACGCGGAGAAGCTGCCGAACAATCTGCTGGGATACGGCCTGGAGCCCGGCAAGGCCACGATCCCCGGCCCGCTCATCGAGATGGTCGAAGGCGAGACCCTCGAGATCGAACTGGTCAACAACACCGACATCACCGTCAGCCTGCACGTGCACGGCGTGGACTACGAGATCACCAGCGACGGCACGCGGATGAGCAACAGCGTGGTGGAGCCGGGCGGCCGGCGCACCTACGTCTGGCGCACCCACGCGCCGGGCCGCCGCCCCGGCGGCACCATCGAGCCCGGCAGCGCCGGCTACTGGCACTACCACGACCACGTCGTCGGGACCGACCACGGCACCGGCGGCATCAGCAGAGGGCTCTACGGCGCACTGGTGGTCCGGCGGAAGGGCGACATCCTGCCGGACAAGCAGTTCGTCGTCTTCTTCAACGACATGACGGTCAACAACGCCAAGGCCGGCGAGGCGCCGCACTTCATGGCGAAGATCGGCGAGCGCGTGGAGTTCATCGTGGTCACCCACGGGAACTTCTTCCACACCTGGCATCTGCACGGACACCGCTGGGCGGACAACCGCACCGGCCTGCTGGACAACCCGCAGGACCCGAGCCGGATCATCGACACGAAGATCACCGGACCGGCCGAGTCGTTCGGCTTCCAGGTGATCGCCGGGGAGCGCGTCGGCCCCGGGGCCTGGATGTACCACTGCCACGTCCAGAGCCACTCGGACATGGGGATGGCCGGCGTGTTCATGGTGGCCGACGAGAACGGGAACGTTCCCGGCCACGACATGGGCGGCATGAGCATGGGCACCGGCTCGGGCATGAGCACCATGCCGCACTGACCCGTCCCGCTCCCCCACGGGCACGGTTCCGGCGAAGCACCGGGCGGGCCGCCCGCCCCCGCGTACGGACAATCGAAGGTCAGTAGGGTGCGGCCCATGACCAGCGACATACGCGGGCGCGGGCGCGCATCCGTCACCGCCCCGCCCGGATCGCAGGCGGCTCTCGACTACTACCTGATCATGTCCGCGGCCGGCCCGGACGGAGCCCCGGCCGAGGGACTCGTCGTCGAGGAGTTCGCGCTCACTGGCGACTTCAGGACGGTCGGCCTGGACACCGCCGGATGGACCGCGGCCGACGGCGCCTGGTGGAGTTCCGCGGCCTTCGGACGCGCGATGCGCGAGGATCCCGGCCTGCGCGCCCGGACCCGCGCGGTGAGCCGCTCCGAGGCCGAGGCCGCCTACCGCGGTCTCGGCGGGGGCGAACTGCCCGGCGAGACGCGGCTGCGTGCCCTTTTCCGGGACCACCAGCCTCTGCCGGACTCGCCTCCCCTGCGCCTCGGCCCGCCGCGGGTCCCTGACGGGTTCCAGGACACGCGGGTCTACCGCGTCCTGTTCGCCGGCGAGCCGCACCTGTCCCGCCTCGCGGACGTGGTGACGCTCGCCCGGGAGGCCGGCGACCCGCGGACCCGGATCATCGGCACGGGTGAGCTGCGCACAGACCCGGACGTCTTCACCTGGGAGGTACGCCGGATCGGGCCCGGTATCGCCTGCTGCCTCGACCTCACGGCTCACCTGGGGACCGCGTCCTGTGAGGCCCTCGGGCCGCTGCTGCGGCGGTTGACGACGGCGATGCGCCACGCGGAACCGATCCCCGTTACCGTCGAGCGCTTCTGCTGAGCGGCTCTGTCTCTTCGCGTACGCGATTCAGCGGCGCACGGTTCTGCAGGCGGCGTCCGTGGAGAAGGTGCGGTCCCGCCCCGCCTCCAGTTCCGCGAGCCGATCCGTGAGCGCCTTGTGGATATGGGTGTAGGAGTCGCTGCCCAGAGCGACCCGTACGGGCGCGGGGTCCAGGTCCGCACAGCCGGCAATCGCCGCGGCCGTCTTGGCGAGGTCGCCGACGGACGGCAGCGCGGGGTCGCGGATGCCCCGGGTCAGCGCGGCCGGGCTGTCGTCGTAGGCGCTCATCGGTGCGGCGAGCCGCGAGCTCCCGTCCCGGAATCGGGTGCGCGCGCTGCCCGGCTCCACGATGGTCACACCGATGCCGAACGGGGCGACGTCCTTGGCCGTCGACTCCATGAAGCCCTCGATGCCCCACTTGCTCGCGTGATACACGGACGCGCCCGCGTTGGTGGCCTGACCGCCGTACGTGGAGACCTGGATGAGGCGGCCGCCACCCTGACGGCGTAGGTGAGGCAGCGCGGCGCGGGCCACCCGGATCGAGCCGAGCAGGTTCGTGTCGAGCTGGTGGACGATCTGCTCGTCGGTGAGTTCCTCGGCCGCGCCGAACAAGCCGTACCCGGCGTTGTTGACGACCACGTCGATCCTGCCGAGGTCGGCGAACGCCCGGTCCACCACCTCCCGGATCGCGGGGGCGTCGGTCAGGTCGAGGCGGGCGAGCCACAGCCGGTCGCCGTACTCCGCCTTCAGGTCGTCCACCGCCTCCGTCCGCCGCACCGTCCCGGCGACGCGATCGCCGCGCCGGAGGAGCTGTTGCGTCATCTCCCGGCCGAAGCCGCTGCTCACCCCGGTTATCAGCCATGTACGCGCATCCATCGTCGTAACCCTTTCCGAGTCCTAGCTAACTCGTTAGTTAGTCTACGCCTCGACCTAACCGGTTAGTCAAAGCTAGGATGGCGCCGTGGCGACCGGTAACTCTGAGGCGACCAAGGCACGCATCCTCGAAGCGGCCAGGGACGAGTTCTCCGCCCACGGCATCGCCGGGGCGCGCGTCGACCGCATCGCCAAGGCGGCCGGCTGCAACAAGAACCTGCTCTACATCTACTTCCAGAGCAAGGAGACCCTGTTCGCCACCGTCCTGGAGCAGAACCTCCGACGGGTCTACGACGAGTTGCGGTTCACGCCCGACGACCTGCCCGGGTACGCGGCGCGGGTCTTCGACTTCGCGATGGCCAATCCCGGTCTGATGCGGCTTATGGCATGGGCAGGCCTGGAACAGGAGGCCGGCGACGTCGCCCTGCGCAACGCGGCGCAGAGCGCGAAGGTGGCGGCCATGGAGGCCGCGGCGCACGACGCGGACGGCCCGGGGGCGCGGCTCGCGCCGGAATTCCTGCTGACGGCCATCCTGGCGCTCGCCACCGCCTGGTCGGCGGCGAGCCCCTTCGGCCCGCGACTCAGTCCCGGACTGGCCGCCGACCCCGCCACGCTGCGGGCCCAGATCGCCGACGCCGTGGCGGCGATCGCCGCCGCCCGCACCGGCCCCTGATCACCCGGTGCCGCCTTCGGGGTCTGCGGCTGTACGGTGCGTGATTCCGGCGAGGACGACCGGTCAGGCCAGTGGGAGCCGGACGACGAACGCCGCACCGCCGGCGGGCGACTGCTCCACGTGCACCTGGCCCTCGTGGCCGTACGCGATGTTCCGCACGATGGCCAGGCCGAGGCCGGTCCCACCGCGATCGCGGGAGCGGGCGGCGTCGAGGCGGGTGAAGCGGTCGAAGATGCGCTCCCGATCCTCCTTCCCGATCCCGTCGCCGTCGTCGGCCACGACGAGCTCCGCGGTGTCGGCCGTACGCCGGACCTGGACGAACACGACTGTCTTGGCGTGTCGCTGCGCGTTGTCGAGCAGTTCGGAGAGCATTCGCCGGAGTCGCCCGTCCAGGCCGCGTACCAGAATCCCGGGAACGGCCTGCATCTTCACGTCGACCCTGTCGGTGCGCCGGGCCAGTTCGCTCTGTACGAGATCCCCGAGGTCCAGCAGGGCCGGTTCGGCCGGCTGCGCGGCGGCCTGAAGCTGGGCCAGCAGGTAGAGGTCGTCCACCAGCGCCTGCAGCCGTTCCACGTCGTTGAGCGCCCGTTCGAGCAGGTCGTCCACGTCGATCTCGCTGGGGTGCAGCCGGGCCTCCTCCAACTGCGCCCGCAGTCCCGCGATCGGGGTGCGCAGTTCGTGCGACACGTCGGCCTCGAATCGTCGCTGCCAGTCGATGGCCCGATACAGCTTGCCGCACATGCTGTCGATGCCGTGCTTGATGCTGCGCTCCAGCTCATCGAGTTCGCCAAGGCATTCACGGAGGTGGCGGAGCGATGTCACATCTGTGAGGTGCCCTGCCCCGTCCGCGCCGATTCCCATGGACAGCTAAAATCAGCACATAGGACTTTGTTTCCGGCGCGAGCTACAGGAATCGGCAGGCCGTAGCCATTCGTGTCCCGGACCTCTCCTGGAAAAGGATTGACCAGTCGGGGCTGGTGACGAAAGATTATCGGCATGACGCTTCCCCAGCGCCAAACTCGGCGCTCTCTGCATGCGCTGGTGAAGCTGGTCGTGGTGGCTCTCTTGCTGGGCGCCGCGATCGGAGGAGGCATTTTCTTGGCGCTGCCGCTGCTGTGGCATGCGCTGTGGGGCGAGGGACCGGCGATGTTCCTGCCGGACTAGCCGTAGACGGTCAGATTGCGCACGACGTCCGAACTCCCTGACACCCTGGTTGCGAGCGGGAGCCAGCGACGAGGGAACGCTCCGCGACCTGGTCGGCGGATCGCGCCGTCTGCTGAAGACGTTCACGCTCGTGCACGGGTGTCAAAGGACGTTGCCGGACAGTTCGTCACTCAGTGCGTGCCGCTGGAACACGCGGAGCGGAGAATGGCGAAAATGGTGTCGATCGACTCTCGCGCTTCCTGACGTTCGCGGGGATTCACCCAACCAGACCAGTAGTAGCCCTCTGGAGACACGGCCACTTCCAACGCCTCCGTTGCCTCGGCTAAAAAGCCGATTCCAAGAGGCTTGGGCAACCACTCCTCGATCGGATAGCCCTCATGCCACGAGATCGCTCTGCCGGCGGACCTCAAGTTCCCATCTTCCCCTCTCGCTTCTTGAGGCGGATTAGCGCGCACCGCTGAGGCCACCGGTCGCGCCTACGCAGGGGCCTGTCTCGGGATCTGTTCGCGCTATCGCGGGGTCAGAACGCAGAACTCGTGGCCGTCGGGATCGGCCATGACCACCCAGCTGACCTCGCCCTGACCGATGTCGATGCGCGTCGCCCCGAGAGAGATGAGACGGTCGACCTCCGCTTGCTGATCACCGTCGGCCGGCGGAGCGAGGTCGAAATGCAGCCGCTCCTTCCCGGTCTTCGGATTGAGCGGCGGACCACCCCAGGTGATCTTCGGACCGCCGTGCGGCGAGCGGATCGCGGTCTCCTGGTCCTGATCCCAGACCAACGGCCAGCCCAGCGCTTCGCTCCAGAAGTACCCGGCCTCCTGCGAACCGTCGCAGGCAAGCGCACCGATGAATCCGCAGTCGGCGAGGAATTTGTTGTCCGGCCCGATGACGCAGAACTCGTTGCCTTCGGGGTCCGCGAGCACGACATGGTCCTCGTCCGGGCGTTGACCGATGTCGATGTGCCGGGCGCCGAGCTCGAGCGCCCTCGCCACCGTCTGCTGCTGGTCCTCGATGGACGTGCTCGTCAGATCGAAGTGCATCTGGTTCTGGCCAACCTTCTGCTCCTGACTCGGAAGAAATCGGATCCGGAACCCCGTGTCATCGCTCGGCAGGAGCGCGATGCCGTCCTGGGGGTCGTCGGCCATCTCCCAGCCCAGGACGCCGGCCCAGAAACGCGCGAGACGGAGCGGATCATGCGCATCGAAGCAGAGCGCGACGAGGTGACAAGTCATTCCGCTCCGCACCTCCTTTGCTGAAGACAGGGCACGCCGTCCGCGCCCAAAGGGAGATCAACGCTAGGCGCTCGGCATCCCGCCACGCGAACCAATTTCGGTGGCCTGACCTACAAGGACTGCTCAGCGTCGTTCGCTGTAGTTCGCGGCCGTGGTCCCCCAGCCGGCCACCTACCGCGGTGCCGAGCTGAACAGGCGAGTGCTCGTAGGCTGCCTCTCACACGCGATGGGCAGGAGGCTGAGGTGGCCGAGACGACGCTAGCCGAGGTGATGGCCGAGCTGGCCGAGCTCGAGGACCCGAGGGCACGCGAGGTGAACGAGAAACACGGCGACGATCACGGGGTGAACCTCAGCAAGCTGCGCGCGCTCGCGAAGCGGCTGAAGACGCAGCAGGAGCTCGCGTGCCGGCTCTGGGAGACCGGTGACACCGCGGCGAGACTGCTGGCGATCCTGATCTGCCGCCCGAAGGCGTTCGAGCGTGACGAGTTGGACGTCATGGTGCGCGTGGCGCGCACACCCAAAGTGCACGACTGGCTCGTGAACTACGTGGTGAAGAAGAACCCGCACTCCGAAGAGCTGCGCCTGGCCTGGTTCGCAGATCCGGATCCGGTGGTCGCGAGTGCCGGCTGGGCGCTGACCACCGAGCGCGTGGCCAAGAAGCCTGAGGGCCTCGACCTCGCTGGACTGCTCGACGCCATCGAGGCGGAGATGAAAGACGCCCCAGATCGCCTGCAGTGGGCGATGAACCACTGCCTGGCTCAGATCGGGATCGAGCACGCCGAGCACCGCGCCCGTGCGATCGGCATCGGTGAGCGCCTGGAGGTGCTCAAGGACTACCCGACTTCGCCTGGATGCACGTCTCCATTCGCGCCCATCTGGATCACCGAGATGGTGCGCCGACAGCACGATACGTAGGAAGGTCCACGCTCACGCCCGTGCCGCCACTCCCTCGGAACGCGGCACCCGATACGAACCGGTACGCCGCCTCCGGCTGGAGAGCACGCGGGACCTGTCCGACTCAATTGCAGGGCGATGTAGTCGGTCAGATTCCGGAAGCCGAGCGCCGAGCCGCGTACGTGTTCCAGCCGTCCGTTGATCGCCTCCGTAGGGCCGTTGGACGTACCGGGTCGGTCGAAGTAGGCGAGCGTCGGCGGCCCGATTCTTCGATATCCGGCCGAGCGTGACCAGCTCGGTCAGCGCGCGAGGACCACCGCTGCTGAGCGAGGTGATCAGTTGCTGCATAGCTTGCGGCCGGCGCCGCGGTCGGGTTCGCGGTAGGCGGTGATCATCTGCTGGTAGATGCCCCAGGTGGCTTCGACCTGCAGGTGGTCCTCGTTGGCGAACAGCTCCTCGAGGCGGGTCTTCTGCTCGTCGGTGAGCAGGTCGGCGCCGGTGTGCAGCGTGCGTCGGGACTTGTAGAGCGGGTCGCCGGCTCGGCCGCGGTGTCCGCAGGTGGCGAGCTGGATCCGGCGTCGGCAGCGGTCCAGTGCGTCGCCGGCGAGGCGGACGACGTGGAACGGGTCCATGACCGCGACCGCGTCTGCAGTTCCTCGGTGGTGGCGGTCGGGAGGCCTCGACCTTTACCCGGCCACCGACCACGCCCCCTCTGCCGGGCCCCCCAGAACTCATGCTGGACGTCCAACGCGTCAAGCGAGCAGGGCGATGACCCGGCAGCACCTCGGATGCATCAGCGATCCATCGAAGATCATTGACACGAGGATGGTGCACCAGTGAGCACGCTGCCCGCCTGAAGTCAGACGGGCTGGCCGATCGGACGGATCGTCACCGTGTTGAGGTCGACGCCTGCCGGCTGGTCGAGCGCGAAGCCGATCGCCTCGGCCACCGAATCCGGGCTCATCGCGATGGGGGGAGCCTGGCCGTGCCAGAACGCGGTGTCGATCATGCCGGGGTTCACGACCGTGACTCCGATGCCGCGGGTCGTGGCGTGCAGGCGGAGGTTCTCGGCGAAGCCGACCACTGCCCACTTCGTGGCGGAGTAGAGGTTGCCCGGGCTGTTCTTGATTCCGGCCACGCTGCCGATGAGCACCAGCCGGCCGCGGGACTGCTCGAGGTGGGGCAGGGTCGCCTTGGCCAGCAGAGCCGGTCCGAGCACGTTGGCGAGTACCATCGGTGCCCACAGCTCCGGATCGCCGCCGTCGATGACACCGGCACCGCCCGTCCGGAAGTGATCCGCGGACGCGCCGCCTGCGTTCGCGATTGCCGCGTCGAGCGACCCGAAGCGCTCCACCGTGCTGGTGACCGCCGTGTTCGTGGAGTCCCAGTCGGAGGCATCTGCTACCAGGCCCAGGACGCGGTCCGCGTAGCCGACTTCGTCGAGGAAGGCCTTGAGCCGACCTGGGTCGCGCCCGGTGACGGCCACCCGGTGGCCACGCACGAGCAGGAGCCGGGCGGTCGCGGCGCCGATCCCGCTCGTGCCACCGGTGATCAGGACCGTCTTTCCAGCGACCGGCGATGCGGCCGAGTCGGTGAGTGTGTCAGTGAGTGAGGTGTTCATGGCGTCCACTCTGTGGCGCGGCGCGGGCCCGCGACAGTTGCTGCCAAAGGTGGGGACGACATCCCCTGGCGCCAACGGCGCCGCCCAGGGAGGCTGTGCCTATGTCGAAGACGAGGTACTCCGAACTCGGTGGCTTCCTGCGTTCGCGACGCGAGCGGATCCGCCCCGAGGAGGTCGGGCTCGCGCCCGGCCCGCGGCGTCGCGTCCCCGGTCTGCGTCGTGACGAGGTCGCCGTTCTGGCCGGTGCCTCGGTGGAGTACTACACCGAGCTCGAGCGCGGTTCCGGCTCGCAGCCCTCCGACCAGATGCTCGCCGCGCTCGCCCGCGCCCTGCGCCTCAGTCGCGACGAACGCGACCATCTGTACCGGTTGGCGAACCGCCCGATCCCGCACCAGGGCGGGACGGCGTCACACGTCCACCCCGCGATGCTCGACCTGCTGACACGGATCGACGGGACCCCGGCGATGGTGAGCACCGACCTGCACACCGTTCTGGTCCAGAACCCGCTCGCCATCGCGATGCTCGGCGACCTGTCCGCGCACCACGGCCGCGCGGCGAGCTTCATCTACCGATGGTTCACCGACCCGGCCTCGCGGCAGATCTACCCGCAGGAGGACCTCGCCCCACAGTCACGCTCGTTCGTTGCCGACCTGCGCGCGGCAGTCGGGCGACGCAGCCCAGGCGACGCCGAGGCGACCAAGCTGGTGGACGAGTTGCTGCAGCAGTCGCCGGAGTTCCAGGCGCTTTGGGCCGACCAGGACGTGGAGGTGCGCAGAGACGAGCGCAAGCGGATCGTCCACCCCGCCGTCGGCATGCTCGACCTCAACTGCCTCAGCCTCTTCAGCGAGGACGGCCGCCAGCGGTTGCTCTGGTTCACCCCACGCGCCGGGACCGACACCGCCGAGAAGCTCGCGCTGCTGACCGTCGTGGGCACACAGGCGATGCAAACCGAACCAGCCCGATGAACCGATCGAGAAGGTACCGCTCGAGCGATAGACCCGACCGGCCGATCGTCACCGCCTAGCGCCGCTAGCCCTGGTGCGTGATGCCGCTGTCGGACCAGACACAGGTGGCGTCTGCACGGCACTCATCGGCCGGCCCAGATCTACACCCTCACTGCGAAGAGCCCGCAAATGACCTGAGGTAACGCTTCCGTTCCTTGTCATCCGCCTGCCAGCGTTTTCCGAGCGTGTGTGCCCCCAAAGCGCCCCCGATCGGGTTTCGCTAGCACGCCACCTCGCGGTGAGTCTTAGGGCGTAGAACTCGGAGGAAGAGTGAGCCTGATCCTCACCTGATGGTTGTGCTCAGCATGCCATATGACCTCGCCGCTAACCTGGGCGTGCAGGCGGGGAAGGTCGGAGCCCGAAGGTAGAGCTGTGATCTCAGCAAGGCCAACGGCATCCGGGACACCGTCTATCTTGAGGAACACTCCGAAGGGCTGCCGGCCGATGACGGTTCCCGTCACCAGGCTTCCGATCGGCAGGCTTATGCACGTGGCAAGCCAGGCTTCCTCGGCTCTCTTACTGTCCGCGGCGTAGTCCGGAGGCCATGAGTACTCGTTCATGAACCTGATCTTGCCTTCTCGTGCACTGACACGTTGCCCAGCGACTATGTGCTCGTGGCATGCGGCGATCACCCTCAGGTCATCGAGATCTGATCCATCCTGACGGCTGACCTGCGACGTCTGCCCGGCTCTTACGCTCAGCTAAGCTTTCGGCGTTCGCCGGTTCTCATCGTTTCGCGCTGTTTTTCGCGCTCATGTGCCCTGACTGTGCCCTGGAGTCGGCGGGGATGTGACCTGCGGGGCCGGCGAAGTCAGCGAATCATCAACCTATCTTGATCTTTCGTATCAGCCAAGCCGTGGGAATCAGCATCATGACGAGGACAGCCACCCCTACGGCCCAATAGAGAAGCTCCGGAAGGTCCGGGACTGACCAGCGGAACAGAGCGGCGATCCCGGTGACAACGCCCAACCCCACGAGGAACACGACCATGCTGCCGGTGAACTCAACGAACATCTCCATCAGTCCGCTCGCGCGCCCGCCCCTGCGTCGCTCACTCACTCAGTGCTCCCTTCTTGTCTAATTCTGATTCGTACAGGCCATGCATGGCTCTCCGGTGACCGCTTCTTTATCAGGCAACGGCAACAGGTGTCGAAATGGCCTTACATGGCCTTTGCCTGCGGAGTCAGTCCACTGCGGTGCGCCAGTGTCCAGTGTCGTTCGTCGGCGTTGTCACGCAGTTGGTCACTCACCCGACATGTTTGAGACTCCATACACCAGCACGAACGCTAGGAACAGAAGACCGCTGATGGCCACGACCAGGGCGCGATAGGGTGCACGGGGGTTAGGTCGCACTACCCAGCTTGTGGGCGTACCCGCTGAAGCACCGAAGATTACGGCCGAGGCGATGCCACCTGCACCGGCCACTCCCACGCTCGGAAACACCAGAAAGATCAAGCCGCCGAGAATAAGAACGCCGCCCACTGTGTAGAGCACAAGCCTGCGAACCACGCTTTTCTCCGTAGCCGCCTGCTTGGCCGCTCGGGCGCGTCGCCGTTTTGCTCGCCTACTTGAGTGCTGCGCGTTGCTCACTTGCCGCCCTCGGCTCTTCGATCTAGTCAATCATGGAACGTTTACTGTTTCGCTCTGGTTCCAGGCTGCTCCGGCGCGAGCATGTTCTCTGCCCCCTCTGTCCCGCTTGCCCTCGATCCACTGTGAAGCGGCAGCGCGCCGCCCCGGGGCTCTCGGCACCTGGCACACCCCCTGACCTTCTGCGCGCAAACGTGAGCCAGTCACGACGTAGAGAGCTTTCCGCCCTGCTCGATCGGTAGATGAGGGCCGGTGGGACGTGCGCGTGTAAGGCGACGTTGCTGTACCCGGCTGCTGTACAGCTCTCCCGAGTGTGCCCAGCCTGCGCCTCGCCGTCGGCTACTTCGTTACCGGCAAGGGCGAAGCGCCCCTCCTCAGCCAATCCCGCTTGCCCTAACATCACTCGAATGACCGCCCGCCAAATCTTCTTAACCCTTGGCACCCTCACTCTCCTCTTGGGCGTGCTCGCATCCTGCGAAGCTCATCGAGAGATCGGCATCCCTATCACGTTGGCCATATCGGGAGCTGGCTGGATGCTCGCTGCCGTCGCTATGGCAATCACGGAACACCGCGATCAACACCCGAAACCCTCGGCGGAGGCGCTCCAGCACCGGGACGGCGACGACCACGAGGAGTAAAAGCCGACACCATGGCCGACCGAGGAGAGTCCGCCGAAAAGCTGATCAGCGTTGGCCGTCGGCCGATATGTCGACTCTGGAAAGCCCTGCGCCGGTGCGTCAACTTGGTAGGGCGGAAGGTGGACAAGTCAGCCTGTAGGCCGGGTTCAAATTCCGCACGCTCCCCACCTGCACGTATCCGTTCTGGCCTACGGGCAACCTGCGCAAACGCTTACGTTCGTTGTCATCGTTTGCCAGCGCTCTCCGTAGCTACGTGCCCCCAAAGGGCCCGACCCCCTAAGTGTGGGTGCCCCCGCCGGTGGCGCAGACCATGCGCGGCCGGCCGCGCGGCGGCGCAGATCAGCCCCAAACAGCCCTCAGAGCTGTGCTACGGTCCCGCGTCTCCGAAGAAGGAGCCGCGCCGGTATTGCCGGAGCAGAACAGATTGCGGCCAATCACCAGTCGCGGCGCGGTATTCAAGCCGTCACTAGGTCGCCTGGTGAATGTTTCTGGAGCTGCGCGATGACAATTTGTAACGTCCGGGTATGTCGTGGAATCCCAGCAAGCATCCCAGGGACGCGCGTGGTCGTTTCACTCGAAAGGCTGGAGCAGGCGGCGGGCTGGCGATTATCGTACTGGTGGGCCTGTATGTCCTTGGCCAGTCACTGACTGCGCCCTCTGATGGGCAATCGCCTCGGCCATCGGTGTCGGCAACGGTCTCGCTCGAACAGCTAGTACGGCTGGGCCAGGATCTGCGGGCCGACCGGGAGTTCGGACAGCAGACGGTGGAGGAAGCCGCCAAGCTGGCCCACATATCGGAAGAGCGTCTGGTAGCGATCGAGGACGGTGCGGCGTCGGCGCCGACGGTGGACGAACTACGGCAGTTGGCCCACGTATACGCGCTGCCGCAGGATCTTCTGGAGAAGCGAATGACCGACGCGGGGCACGCCTCGGCACAGTGACCACGCAGTCGGGCGCCCTACCTCGCTATCAAGGACCATGTGCCCTGAATGTGCCCGATCTTGGCTAGCGGGGACAAACCCTAGGTCGCGGGTTGGCGGGCGGACGAGTCGGCCTGTAGGCCGGGTTCTGTGATCAGCCATGAGAGCTGACCGGCGACCATCCATCTAGGACCGCCGTTGCCGGCGGCCTCAAGCGGTCTACCCGCGCGGCTCGGGCGGGCAGCCCTCGAACGTCGCGCGCGGGACGTTCCGGAGAACGTCCCTTCTTGACCTTGCTCCGGGTGGGGTTTACCGAGCCGCCCACGTCACCGTGGGCGCTGGTGGTCTCTTACACCACCGTTTCACCCTTACCCCCGCGAAGGGGGCGGTCTGTTTTCTGTGGCACTGTCCCGCGGGTCACCCCGGGTCGGCGTTACCGACCACCCTGCCCTGTGGAGCCCGGACCTTCCTCGGCAGGGCCATGAGGCCCTGACGCGGCCGCCCGGCCGGCTCGTCCACCGTGAAGGTAAGCCTAGCGGCTCCCGATCCATTCTCCGCCCCGGACGAGGCGCGAGGCGACGCCGTGCCGCTCTAGCGTCGCGTAACGTCCTTGACGAACACGATCCCGTCGTACCCGGCCAGGTGGGCCGGGTCCAGCGGGGCGTAGCCGAACCAGGGGGACACGCGGAGGGCGGGCCGCGCGTCGCCGAGCGCGGCGGCCAGCCGGCCGGCGTCGGCGACGTAGCGGTCCTCCGGCAGCGTGTACAGGAGCCCTTCGAGGGTGTCCGGGGGCGGGGTGTCCACTCCCTGGTGCCGGATCGTGCCGAGGGCCGTGGCCAGGAAGGCGAACCCCTCACCCAGGTGGGCCCTCACGATCGCGCCGGAGCTCCACCACTCGAACGGCACGTCGCCCAGCCGCATCGAGCTCTTCTCCCGCTGGAAATGCGCGTTGTGGGCGTGGACCAGCGCCGGGCCCCGCTCGGCGACGGCGAGGATGTTGGCGGCGATCATCGAACTGCGCAGGCCCAGGAGCCGCGGCATGCGTCCCGGTGACGTGTCGGCCATCCAGTAGTGGTAGCGCAGCAGGCCGGTGGCGGCACGCGCGTACAGGCGTGCCCGGTCCCAGTCGTCCCGGGAGGACGCCGCGATCAGGTGCGGCGTCTGCGCGTCGAGCAGCGCCACGAGATCGTCGGCGAGCAGGAGCAGCTGCCGGGCCTCGGCCGACCGCCCCACGGACTGGGACGGGTCCATCATCGTGGCGGGATTGGCCCAGCGGTCGTCGGCGCCGAGCAGGCGGTCGAGCGTTTCCGCGTCGCAGGGCAGCAGATCCGCGTCCACCCGGGCCGCGAGGTAGCCGTAGAGCACGGTGAGGGCCTGCCGGGGGCTCGCGGCGTGGCTGATCTCCAGCGGGCCGTCGAGACCGGCGAAGCGCACCCGCTCGGACGCGGGCCGGCCGTCGTTGTACGCGCGCATCCAGCGCACGAGCTCGCGGTTGGCAGCGGACGCGCCCCACCCGTGGCTGAAGCCGCGTTCCATGACCTCGTCGAGGGTGCCCGTGCCCGAGGTGACGTAGTCGTCCACGACCACGCCCATCAGGCAGTCGCTCTCGATCCCGATCGTCCGGTAGCCCTCCTGCTCCACGAGCTGCCGGAAAAGCTCGTTTCGCACGTCGAGCAGGAGGTCCTCTCCGTGGGTGGGCTCGCCCAGGGCGAGCAGCCGCGGCCGGTCCGGAAGCAGCCTCATGACGGAGGCGGCCTCGACGGGATGGACGGTGTCCTTGATGCCGGTATCCATACCTTCAACGGTATCGTTGAACCTTTACGTGAAGACTTGTCCGTTAAATCGCCAGATCGCGAGAGCGAAACCCTCAACCATCCACTTCAAGCGACCGGTGGTGCGGGCGGGCCCGAAAAGCCGACGCCGCGGGGGCACGGCCGAGCGTGCGGCCCCCGCGGCGTGTCGCCTTGTGACAGCGGCGTCAGGAAAGGTGGGCGGTGTCGTTGAGCGCCCGTACGACGGCGGGCCCGTCGGCGTAGTAGTCGATCGCCGACAGGCAGGCCAGGTCGAGGTGCATCCGATAGAGGGCCTCCGGCGGAGCGCCCAGCGCGAAGCGGACGAGCATCTTGATCGGGCTCACGTGGGAGACCACGACGACGCTGCGGCCTTCGTGGGCCTTCACGATGCGGTCCCTCGCCTGCTCGACCCGCCGGGCCGTCGACGCGAAGCTCTCCCCGCCGGGCGGCGCGACGTCCGGGTCGGCCAGCCAGGCCGCCAGTTCCCGGGGCCAGCGCTGCTGGATCTCCGCGAACGTGTGCCCCTCCCACTCGCCGAAGTCGGTCTCGCGGAGGTCGTCGTCGACCAGCACCGTCAGGCCCGTCCGGGCGGCCACCGCCTCCGCCGTCTGCCGGGCGCGCGCGAGCGGGGAGGCGACGATCACCTCGACCTCGTACGGCTGCCGCGACAGGCGCAGGGCGGCGGCCTCGGCCTGCGCGAGCCCGGTGGGGGTGAGCGACGGGTCGCCCAGCCCGGAGAACCGCTTCTCCACCGACAACGGCGTCTGCCCGTGCCTGAGCAGGAGCAGGGACGTGGCGGCGTGCGAGGCCCGGGGCATCCATCCGTGCCCGCGCCTGTCGTGGGACGTGGCGGTTCCGGCCGCCGCCGTTCCCGCACGTCCATCGGCGGCGACCGGAGCCTGGGTGTCTGGAACGTCGTCGAAGAGCGAGGGCGCGTCGGTGTTGGGCGGCGCGGCACCGGGCTCGACGACCGGGGCGGACTCCGGCGCGGAGGTGATCTCGCTCGACTGCCAGGTCTCCCCCCGGGCCGCCGCGTCCATCGCCTCGTTGGCGAGCCGGTCGGCGTGGCTGTTGCGCTCGCGCGGAACCCACGTCCACGTGACCCGGAACCGCCGGGCCAGGCCCGCCGCCTCCAGGGCGAGCGGCCGCAGGCCCTCGTGCTTGACCTTCCACCGGCCGGCCATCTGCTCGATGACCAGCTTGGAGTCCATCCGCACCTCGACCTGCCCGCCCTCCGCGCCGAGCGCGAGCAGCGCCCGGAGCCCGGCGATCAGGCCGCGGTATTCGGCCACGTTGTTGGTCGCGGTGCCGATCGACTCGGCGGCCTCGGCGAGCACCCGCCCCGCGTCGTCCTTGACCACCGCGCCGTACCCGGCCGGTCCGGGGTTGCCCCGCGACCCGCCGTCGGCCTCGACGATGAACCCCACGGCGACCGTCACAGACCCGACTCGGCCGTACGGACCAGGATGCGGCGGCACTCCTCGCAGCGGACCACCTCGTCGTGGGCGGCGGCCCGGATCCGGTTGAGGTCGGCGATCGACAGGCTCGTACGGCAGCCGAGGCACCGGCCGCCGTGCAGCATGGCGGCGCCGACGCCGGTCTGCTCGCGCATCTTCTCGTACAGCCCGAGCAGGTCGGCGGGGACATCGGCGGTGATCGCGGACCGGCCGGAGGTCAGCTCGCCGGTCTCCTTGTCGATCTCGGCGAAGGCCACGTCCCGGCGGTCCTCGGCGGCGCGCAGCGTGCCGGTCACCTCTTCGCGCTCGGACTTGAGGGTGGTGACCCGGGCGTCGGCCGCCTCCCGGCGCTCCATGATCTCCAGCACGACCTCCTCCAGGTCCGACTGCCTGCGCCGCAGGGAGACGATCTCGGACTGGAGACTCGCCAGGTCCTTGGGCGAGGAGACCTGCCCGGAGTCCAGGCGCTTCTGGTCGCGGTCGACCCGGACGCGTACGGCGTCCACGTCCGACTCGGCCTTGGCCTGGTCGCGGGCGAGGTCGCCGGCCTCGGTCTCGGCGGCGATGATCTGCGTGGAGACCTGGGCCAGCCTCTTGGACAGCTCGTCGATCTCGGCGAGCTCCGGCAGGGTGCGGCGGCGGTGCCGCAACCGGTCGAGACTGGTGTCGAGCTCAGCGAGATCGAGCAGACGCTTCTGTGCTTCCGGTGCGGCCTTCATCCCAAATCCCTCAAGATGCTCGGGGGTCCAAGTCGGTGGTCGTCGCCGTCCAGGCGTCGGTGACGGCGTCCGAGACGCGCGCCTCAACAGTAATGCCCCTGGCCGCCAACGCTGACGTCAGACGCCGGGCGGCGTCCGCGAGCCACGGCCACTCCGTGGCCCAGTGGGAGGCGTCGACCAGCGCAGGCCCGTCCGCCTCCATGTGCTCGCTGGCCGGGTGGTGCCGCAGATCGGCCGTCAGGAAGACGTCCACGCCCGCGGCCCTGGCCGTGCCCAGCAGGGAGTCGCCCGCGCCGCCGCAGACGGCGACGGTCCGCACCGGCCGGTCGGGGTCGCCCGCGACCCGCAGCGGCCCGGCCGTACGGGGCAGGCCCGAGGCGGCCAGCGCGGCGAACTCCCGCAGCGGCGTCGGGGCGGGCAGGTCCCCGATCCGCCCGAGCCCCCGGCGCGGGTCGTCGGCGGAGGGCTGGAGGGGCCGCAGGTCCCCCGTCAGGCCGACGGCCCGCGCGAGCGCGTCCGAGACCCCGGGGTCGGCGACGTCGGCGTTGGTGTGCGCGGCGTAGAGCGCGGCGCCGCCGCGGATGAGCCGGTGCACGACCCGGCCCTTGAAGGTGGTGGCGGCCACGCTCGTGGTGCCGCGCAGGTAGAGCGGGTGGTGGGTGACGACGAGGTCGGCCCCCCAGCCGAGGGCCTCGTCCACGACCGCGGCGACCGGGTCGACCGCGAACAGGACCTTCCGTACGGCCTGCTCCGGGTCGCCGCAGACGAGGCCCACGGCGTCCCAGGGCTCGGCCCACGAGGGGTCGTACAGCGCCTCCAGGCACTCGACCACCTCGGCGAGGGTGCAGGAGATCGATTCCACCCGCGCACACTACAGCCTGCTGGCGGAACGTTCCGGGAAGAGTAACGTCCCCATTGACGCCCCGCCGTCAGGAAGGATCCCCAGCGTGCCCGTTGATCAGCAGAGCCTGCACGTCAAGTCCGTGGTCGCCGACACCCACAACGACCTGCTCATGGCCGTGTCCGCCCGGCCGCCCGCGATATGGGCCTCGTTCTTCCGCGAGCGGTGGCTTCCCCAGCTCGTCGAGGGCGGGGTCGACGTGCAGGTGCTGCCCGTGTTCGTGGAGAGCCAGTTCCGCCCCGAGGGCGCGCTGCGCCAGACGCTGCGGATGATCGAGTGCGCCCACGTGCTGGCCGAGGGCAACGCCGACGCGGTGGCGCTGTGTCACGACGGGCAGCAGATCGACGAGGCCCTCGCCCTCGGCAGGATCGCCCTGGTGCTGGCCCTGGAGAGCATGCCGGGGATCGACGAGAGCGTCGAGCTGATCCCGACCCTGCACCGCCTCGGGGTCCGCGTCGCCTCGATCGCCCACTGGGGCCGTACGGCTCTCGCCGACGGCAGCGGCCAGGACGGCACCGGCTCCAGGCTCACCAGCCACGGTGTCGAGGCGCTGCGCGAGATGGAACGGCTCGGCATGATCTTCGACATCTCCCACCTGGGCGCCACGGGCGTCGCGCACGTGCTGGAGATCGCGACCCGGCCCGTCATCGCGACCCACTCCTCCGCGCGTGCCCTGCGCGACCACCACAGGAACCTCACCGACGACCAGCTCAGGGGCGTCGCCGCAGGGGGCGGTGTCGTCTGCGTGAACTTCCTCGCCGCCTTCCTCACCGAGGACGCCCGCTCGGCCACGATCGACCACCTCGTGGACCACATCGAGCACGTCGCGGGCGTCGCCGGCATCGACCACGTGGGCCTCGGCCCCGATTTCGTGCGCGAGGTGTACGAGGACCTCACGCCGCCGTGCTGCGAGGGCTTCAGCTACTCCGGGATCGACTCGGGCGCGGCCATCCCGGGGCTGGAGGGCCCGCGCGGCCTGCCGCTGGTGACCGACGCGCTGGTCAAGCGGGGTTTCTCCGACGAGGAGATCCAGAAGATCCTGGGCGCCAACGTGATGCGCCTGTTCCGCGCGGAGCTGGGCCGTACGGCCCGGGAACGGCCCGAGCCCGAACGGCCGCGGCGGTGAACCTGGAGGCCATGCTGGCCGACCTCGAGGAGCTGGTGCTCTGCGAGTCGTACTCCACCGACCACGAGGCGGTGGCGCGCAGCGCGCGGGTCGTCGGGGCGCTGGGCCGCAGGCTGCTGGGGGCCGAGCCGGAGACCCTGGTGATCGACG
The DNA here is from genome assembly GCF_016863095.1 of Microbispora siamensis. Classification (GTDB taxonomy): domain Bacteria; phylum Actinomycetota; class Actinomycetes; order Streptosporangiales; family Streptosporangiaceae; genus Microbispora; species Microbispora siamensis. The sequence goes on from NZ_BOOF01000005.1 coordinate 281,334, forward strand.
GGGTCACCCACCTGCGCTGGTCGTTCGGCCCGCCGCGGGTCCTGCTACTGGGTCACCACGACACGGTCTGGCCGGTCGGCACGCTGCGCGAGCATCCCTGGTCGGTGGCCGACGGGGTGGCGCGGGGGCCGGGCGTGTTCGACATGAAGGCCGGTCTCGTGCAGCTCTTCCACGCGGTCGCCTCGCTGCCGTCCCCCGACGGCCTGACCGTGCTCGTCGTCGGGGACGAGGAGCTCGGCTCGCCGACCTCCCGCCCGGTGATCGAATCGATCGCGTCGCGGTGCGCCGCCGCGTTCGTGCTGGAGGCCAGCGCGGACGGCGGCGCGCTGAAGACGGCCCGCAAGGGCATCTCGCGCTACGAGCTGACCGTGCACGGCCGGGCCGCGCACGCCGGCCTCGAACCCGAGCTGGGGGCCAACGCCGGTGTCGAACTGGCCCACCAGGTGCTGGCCATCGCGGGCATCGCGGCCCAGGTCGAGTCGTCGTCCAGGGCGGGGGCGACGTCGGTGACGCCCACCATGCTGACCGCGGGGACGAGCACCAACACGGTGCCGGCCCGGGGCCGGGTCGCCGTCGACGTCCGCGTGCCCGACCTGGCGGCGCAGCGGCGGGTGGACGAGCTGATGCGGGCGCTGGCCCCGCACACTCAGGGCGTCCGGCTGGAGCTGCGCGGCGGGCCGAACCGCCCGCCGCTCGACCCCGCCGCCTCCGCCGGGCTGTTCGAGGTCGCCGTACGGCTCGCCGCCGAGCTGGGGATGGCGCCGCTGCGCGGGGTGTCGGTCGGCGGCGGCTCTGACGGCAACTTCACCGCGGGCGTCGGCTGCCCGACACTCGACGGCCTGGGCGCGGTGGGGGGCGGCGCGCACGCCGCCGAGGAGCACGTCCTGGTCGCCGAGATGCCGGTCCGCGCCCGCCTGGTCGCGGCGCTGGTCGCGTACGTGCTGTCGGGCGGGCCGATCAGCGGCCCCAGCGGACCCGGCGGCGCCGATCCCACACCGGCCGATCCCACACCGGCCGATCCCACACCGGCCGATCCCACACCGGCCGATCCCACACCGGTCTATCCCACGCCGCGGGACGTGAAGCAGACCGCCGGGGAGACCGCGTGAACCCGTGCGATCCCGTCGCCGCCCGGGATCAGGCGGCCCGGGCGGCCGCGCGGCGCGGCCTGCGGATCGCCGAGCTGCGCACGGTCGCCGAGTTCGAGCGCGTGGTCCGGCTGTTCGACGGCATCTGGCGTCCGGAGCCCTGGAACCCGCCGATCACGGCGGAGCTGATGCGGGCGCTGACCCACGCGGGCGGGTACGTCGCCGGGGCGTTCGACGGCCCGGAACTCGTCGGGGCCGCCGTCGCCTTCCTCGCGGCGCCGGCGGGGCAGGCGCTGCACTCGCACGTGACCGGCGCCGTGCGGCCCGGCGCCGGGTTCGCACTCAAGCTGCACCAGCGGGCCTGGGCCCTGGAGCGCGGCCTGAGCCGGATCACCTGGACCTTCGATCCCCTCGTGCGCCGCAACGCCCACTTCAACCTGGCCAAGCTGGCCGCCCTGCCGGAGGAGTACCTGCCCGACTTCTACGGCCCGATGGGCGACGCGGTCAACGCCGGCGACGAGTCCGACCGCGTCCTCGCGGTGTGGCGGCTCGACGACCCACGGGTGGCGCGGGCCTGCGACGGCCTGCCGCACCGGCCCGCCGGAGCGGACGGCGCGGTGACCGCGCTCGCCGAGCGGGACGGCCGGCCGGTGGCGCTGCCCGCGGACGGGCCTGCCGTGCTCGTCGCCGTGCCGGCGGACGTGGAGACCCTGCGCCGCGCCGACCCGGATGCGGCCAAGGACTGGCGGCACGCCGTACGCGACGTGCTGGGCGGGCTGATGGCGCAGGGCCGTACGGTGACGGGCTTCGCCGGCGGCTGCTACGTCGTCGAGCGGCGCTCCCCTGCCCGGGAGTGAGACGGGCGGCGTGACCCGGCGCTGCGTACGGGCCGGAATGGGTAAGGACCGGACAGCGGCGTCCCGGCGACGGCGTCGATCATCGGCAGGGGTAACGTGCCAGGTGAGCCGGGTGGGGACACCCTGACGGCGGCCGCGAGGCCTGAATGGTCATCTGATTACCGGGGGGAATCAGGTGAGCGGGTGGCGGGGATCCTCGGTGCGGATCCGCTTGACGGTGCTGGCGAGCGCGGTGATGGCTCTCCTGTGCGCCGTCGCCGTGCTGCTGGTCCTCGGGATCCTGCACGGCACCGCCGAGCGGTACAAGACCGACGAGATCACCACCACCGCCGTACGCCTCGCCTACCAGGCCAAGCGCGACCGGCTGCCTCCGGTGCTGCTGGACCCGGGCGTGGCCGGCGTGCAGGTGATCGACAACAACGGCCGGATCGTCTCCGTCAGCGACACCCTGACCGGCCGCCCGCGCATGGCCGCGTTCCGGCCGGAGCTGACGACCCCGGAGACGAGCAAGGTGCTGTGCGCCTCCCCGGCGTTCCCGGACCGGTGCATGGTCGTCGTCGCGTTCCGCTTCCACAACACCGGGGGCCTGTGGACGATCTACGCGGCCGACGACACCGTGCCGTGGTACGTCAGCGGCCCGCTGCTGGCGGCGCTGCTCGGCGGCTCGCTCCTGCTGGTCGGGCTCACCGTGCTCGGCACGTACCAGACCGTGCGCAAGGCGCTCGGCCCGGTGGAGGCGATCACGGGCAAGCTCGCCCGGATCACCGCGACCGACCTGAGCCAGCGCGTGCCGGTGCCGAAGTATCACGACGAGATACGGCGGCTCGCCGAGACCGCCAACCAGACCCTGGACCGGGCGGAGATGGCCGTCGAGCGGCAGCGGCGCTTCGCCTCCGACGCCTCCCACGACCTGCGCAGTCCGCTGACCGCGATGCGCACGGAGATCGAGGAGGCGTTGCTGCACAGCGAGGACGCCGACTGGCCGGCCACCGGGCGCGCCCTGCTGAGCAGTTGCGACCGCCTGCAGGCGCTCGTGACCGACCTGCTCCAGCTCGCCCGGCTCGACGCAGGCGCGCCGCCCCGCCGCGAGCCCGCCGACCTCGGCGGCCTCGCCGCCCGTGAGCTCGACCGCAGGTCGCGCAAGGTGGAGGTGGTGCGGCACCTGGCGCCCGGCGTGATCGTCGTCGGCGATCGGCTGGCCCTGGCGCGCCTGCTCAACAACCTCCTCGACAACGGCGAGCGGCACGCGGTGTCCAGGCTCACGGTGACCGTGCGGCGGGAGGACGGCAAGGGCGTGCTGGAGGTGCTCGACGACGGCGCCGGGATCCCGCCCGACAAGCGGGAACTGGTCTTCCAGCGCTTCACCCGGCTCGACGCCGCCCGGTCGAAGGACGCCGGCGGCACCGGGCTCGGGCTGTCCATCGCCCGCCAGATCGCCCAGGCGCACGGGGGGACGCTCACGATCGAGGACAGCGACCGGGGCGCCCGCTTCGTGCTGCGGCTCCCGCTCGCGCCCGCCCGGTGACGGTTCAGTCCTCCTCGGGTACGACGATCACGGTGGGCGCCGGGACGCGCAGAGCCTCGGCGACCGCCTCCTCAAGCTCCCCCGGCGTCTTGACGGCACGGCCCCGGGCTCCGTACGCGGCGGCCAGGGCGGGGAAGTCGGGCGCGTGCAGGTCCACGGCGACCGGCCGCATGCCCCGCTCCCGCATCTCCTCGCGGATCTCCCCGAAGCCGCCGTTCGCGGAGACGACGATCGGCAGGCTCAGCTCCAGCTCCACCGCCGTGGCCAGCTCCTGGAGGCTGAACTGGAAGGCCCCGTCGCCGGCCAGCGCCACCACGGGGAGGTCGGGCCGCCCGAGCTTGGCGCCTATGGCGGCCGGCAACGCGAAGCCCAGCGTGCCGAACCCGGTGGGGAACAGGAACCGCCCGGGCGGGTCCATCGGCATGCCGACGAGCGCCCCGTGGTAGACGAACATCGAGTTGTCGCCCACCACGACGGTCTCCGGCGGCAGGGCCCGGCGCAGAGCCGCGAGCTGGCCCGACCACCTGCGGGTGAGCTCGTCGAGCTCCGCCTTGTGGCCCACGCCGGGATCCGGCTCCCGGCGCGGCAACGGCACGGCGCCCTTCCGGTCGAGCCGTTCCGCCAGCCCGCGCATGGCGAGCTCCGCGTCCGCGACGATCGCCACGTCGGCCACGTGGTCGCCGTGCATCTGCCCCGGGTCGATGTCGATGCGCACGAGGCGGCCGGACAGGACGAAGGCGTCGTCCCACAGGTCGGCCGGGCCGAGCTCGGTGCCGACGGCCAGCACGACGTCGCACGCGGCGAGCCACCGGCGTACGGCCGCCAGGTGCAGCGTGGTGCCGAGCGCCAGCGGGTGGCTCTCCGGCACCGCGCCCTTGCCGTTGACCGTGGTCACGACCCTCGCGCCGAGCCGTTCCGCCAGGCGCATCGCCAGACGCCCCACCGGCGGCTCGTCGTCCGGGCTCCCTCCATCCGGGCGCCGCCCGCCGGGGCCCCGCTCGCCTGGACACTGGGCGCCGCCGCCGAGCACGAGACCCGGTCGGCGCGCCGTGCGCAGCAGCCCGGCCGCCGCGTCGAGGGCCCGTGGGTCGGGCTCACGGCGCGTGATCCGGTACGGCGGGACGATCTTCACCTGGCCCTTCAGGTCGAGCAGGTCGAAGGGGATCTCGATGTGGACCGGCCGGGGGCGTCCCTCGGCGAACCGCCCGAAGGCGCGGGCGACCGCGGCGGGGATCTCCCGCACGGTCGTCACCCGGTGGCTCCAGGCGCACAGCGCGTCGATCGCCCGCGACTGGTCCCTGCTCTCGTGCAGGTAGCCGCGGCCGTCGCGGGGATGGGCGGTGGGAACGCCCGGTGAGACGAGCAGGACCGGGGAGGAGTCGGAGTACGCCTGCCCGAGGGCCGTGGCCGCGTTGACCACACCGGGACCGGTGGTGGTGACGACGACGCCGGGCCTGCCGGTCACTCTGGCGTATCCGTCGGCGGCGTATCCCGCGCCCTGCTCGTGCCGGGGCGTCACGCATCGCACGCCCGCCCGGTCGAGCTCCTCGTAGATCGCGAGGTTATGGGTGCCCGGAATACCGAAAATCGTGTCGACGCCGTGCAGGCGCAGCGCCTCGACCAGGGCGCGCGCCCCCGTGGGCGTCGTGATCGTCCCCGCCGGGGGGATCGGGTCATGGCCGTCCACGTATCACTTCCCGGGATAGCGGAGGGGTTTCCCTTGGGTTTCCCAAATGGTTTCCCCTTCCACGCATCGCCCTACCGTTCCGCGTGCCGCCTTTTTCCTCCGGCTAACGAAAACGGGGCCGGGAACGCGATCCGACCTCGTGTTCGTCCCATCCGTACGTCAGAACATTCTCAATGGACTTCACGGCTTGGCGCACCATCCGGTCCATCGCCTCGACGGTGTGGGAGGCGATATGCCCGGTGACCAGGAGGCGTTCGGGGAAATCCCGCCGCAATTCGATCGCCTCCTTGCATTCCGGGCCGTAGAAGCCGTCGAAGACCGCCATGCTGACGCGGCCCTTCTCCAGGCCGGTGTAAAGGGCGCCGGGACTGACGATGGCCGGGCGGGCCGTGTTGACGAGGATCGCACCCTCCGGCATCCGGCCGATCACCGACGAGTCGACCATCGACCTGGTCTCGCCGGTCTCCGGCACCATGACCACGAGGATGTCGCTGCCCGCGGCCAGGTCGAGCAGGGGCAGGTAGGAGATGCCGAGGTCCCGCTCGGCGTCCGGCCTGCGGGTGCGACTGTAGTAGGACACGCGGACGCCGAAGCCCCGGCGCAGGATCTCCGCGATCCGCCGGCCGTTCGCGCCCATGCCGATGATGCCGACGCTGCGGGCGGCGAGCTCGTGGGGCAGTTCGTCGGAGCCCTGCCAGCCGGGGACCCGGGCGCCCAGATGCCGGGGGATGCCCAGGTTGGCGTTGACGATCTGCGCGACCGTGAACGTCGCGACCGCGTCGGTGGCCGCCCCCGGCGTGCTCGTGACGGCGATGCCGAGCCGGTCGGCCGCCGCGGCGTCGACGAAGTTCTCGTAGCCCACCCCGAGGAAGGCCACGACCTTCAGCGTCTTGCGCGCCTCGCGCAGCACCCGCGCGCTCGCCCGCTCCTCACCGCCGTGCAGATAGGCGACCGCTCCCCGCAGCTCGCGCACCAGCTGGTCCTCGGTCAGCGACGACGCGAGCCGCCGTACGGTGAGCCCCTGCCGGGCGAGCGGCTCCAGCAGCGCCATGTCGATGCCCGCCCCGGTCACCAGGACCGTCCCACCCTTGGGGGCCGCTCCGGCCGCCGGCCACGGCTGCACGGGACGATAGTCCGTTATATCCCTTGGAGCCGCGGTTTGGGACATTTCAAATATCTCTCAGACTTAGGACATATATGTCTGTTTTTCTCTGTGGTATCTCTCCAATCACAACAACCAGGCGGTGCACGAAATACCACGGATGGTCCAGGCGACGGAGCTGGAATCCAATGGTATAAGGGTTGTGGTGGTTCCGTCTCCACCTGAGTCGGAAAAGGAAACCCCTAGGGAGGGTCTGGGGACCCCGGCCTCGGTCCCGCCCGGCCACACGAGCGTGCCTTTCTTCGCGACGGCAGCACGGAGAGGGCACGGAAGACGGCGCAGCGCAGTGAAGAGGGCGCAGCGCAGAGAGGGCCCAAATGAAACTCCAGCCGCGACAGCAGCTCCTGGAGCTGTGGGAGGCGGCCGCGCGCGCCTCCTACCGGGACGGCGTCTGGGCGTGGGGCGGCCGGGACGGGTCGAACTCCATCTCCGACGCGGAGCAGCTTCTCTGCTTCATGTATCCGGCCTCGGAACTGCCGGGATTCCGCCTGGACACGCCGGACGAGACGGCCGACGACGTGCTGGCCGCGCTGTCCGTCCTCGGCGACTCCGTGGAGATCCCCAAGCTCCTGCTCAAGGTCATCGGGCAGTACCTGCGCACGTACACCGCCGACGACGGCCGCCCGCTGTTCTCCGGAGGCAGCTACTTCCGCTCGGTGGACGACGAGACGAAGGTCACGCCCGAGCAGCTCCAGCTCGACGTGGTCGACTCCTTCTCCATGTCGGTCACGCTCGCGCTCGGCACACTCGGCTTCCTGAAGGTCTTCCGCCAGAGCGTGCGGCGCGAGTCCATCCGCCGCGAGATCCGCGAGCTGGAGGACCTGGCCAGCAAACGGCTGTCGGCCGCGATGGCGGGCCTGCTGCGCAGCTTCACGGTCAACGCGTTCGACCCCGGCTCCACGGCGGGCCGCGCGCTGCTGCGCACGGTGAACCAGACCGGCGCACCCGACCGCCGCGTGCTCGACGACCTGCGGCGCGAGCTGCGGCCGGTACGGGCCGGCCTGCGCGACCTGACGATCGGCTCGGGCAGCCAGGTGGACCTCGACAACGAGAACCTGCTGTTCGAGTGCGGCTGGACGTGGGGCATCGTGAAGGACGCCCCCGACATCGTGACGCCGCTCGACATCGGCCCCCAGCCCAAGGGCGTGGCCGCCGACACGCCGTTCCTGTACTTCACCGTCAACGCCCTCGTCGGCATCGCCGACCTGTTCTCCGCCCGCACCCGCGTCCTGAGCCTGCTCAACGACGACCAGATCACCCTCGCCCAGGCGATCCAGCGCCGCTGGGACCTCACCCAGTCCTACTGGCGCACCATCGCGACGTACGGACGGGGCACCTGGCCGCTGGAGGACATCCCCTGGCGGACGGTCGACGAGAAGGAGTCGGACTACTACAGCCTCGGCGTCACCGCCATGGTGGTGCAGAGCCTGGTCAACAACCGGGCGGCCGACGTGGACCTCGGCCGGGTCGCCGCCGTGCTGGAGGAGCTGGCCGTCCGCGCCAGGATCATCCGCAGGGCGGTGCCGGGCGACCCGCCCGTGCTGATGCACTCCCCCGGCGTCCCGATCAACCTGCACGGCAGCGACGTGCTCGGCCCCCACCTGGTGTGGGTCGTCTCCGACTTCGCCATCACGCTGCTCAAACGGACCATCTGGGCCGCCTCCATCGCGCAGAACACGCGGATGCGCGAGCGGCTGCTCGCCCTCGCCGACCAGATCTGGCGGCACATCATGCTGCGCCGCCACACGGACGGCCCGGCCGCCGGCCTGTGGGACCAGCCGGGCAACGTATTCAGCGACATCCAGGTGCGCGACGAGGAGCCGTCCTGGTACTTCAGCGAGCGGGTCGTCGAGTTCCTCGTCTCCGCGGCGACGTCCAGCGGGGAGCCGCCGCTGCGCAGCCCCCAGCTCGTGGAGCTGGCCCTCCAGATGCTCGGGGAGGCCGAGCACCTGCTGGACCAGGAGCTGGTCACCCGGCCTCTGGTGGGCGGGCAGACGATCCAGCCCAAGCTGCGCTCGATCCAGGCGTCGCTGCAGCGGGCCAGGGCGATCGTCAGCGACCGGCCCGCCACCGCCCAGGCGCTGATCAACGACGCCCTGCTCGGCCTCGAACGGCTGGCCGCCGCCCGCGACAGCGCGTCGGAGGCGATCTAGGTGCTCGTCTTCGCGATCTCGGACAAGGGCGGGACCGGGCGCTCGGTCACCGGAACCAACATCGTGTACCGGCACGCCCTGCAGGGCAACGACGTCTGCTACCTGGACTTCGACTTCGGCTCGCCGACCGCCGGGGCGATCTTCAGCGTCAGCGCGGTGGCCCGCGGCACCCCGGAGAACGGCCTGCACGAATACCTGCGGGGCGAGTGCCCGCAGCCGCGGCGGGTGGACGTGTGGGCCGAGTCCGACCGCGAGGGGCTGCGCACCCGCCCGCCCGGCGCCGGGCGGCTCGTGCTGCTGCCGGGCAGTGAGGGCGGCGGCGAGCTGTCGGCCCTCACCGACGAGATCGTCGGCCGCTGCGTCCAGCTGTTCGGGCGGCTGGAGGAGGAGTTCGACCTGTGCATGATCGACGTCAGCGCCGGCCGGTCGTTCACCGCCGAGCTGGTCCTGGCGGCGACCGTGCGGATGCCCGCGGTCCCGTTCCGCTGGCTGGTCTTCCACCGCTGGACGCGCCAGCACATCATCGCGGCCGACGGGCTCGTCGCCGGCGCCGACGGGCTGCTCGACGTCGGCAGCAGGTTCGGTCACGACCGGGAGGACCTGCGCGACCGCATCCGCTTCGTGCGCACGGCCGTGCTCGAACCGGACGCGGCGGAGCTCGTCGGGCTGCGCGACGAGCAGCGGGCCTGGCTGAGCGCGTGCGACAGCGAGCTGCGCGAGCTGGCCGGCCGCCACGGCGTCGGCCGTACGGCCATGCTCGGCAAGATCCCCCTGGACCCGGTCCTCCAGTGGCGCGAGCAGCTCATCACCGACGAGGACGTGCTCGCCAGCAAGATCGCCAACGCGGAGACCGCCGCCGCGTTCGACGAGCTCGCCAAGAAGATCGTCGACGACAGCGCGTGGGAGGGCCTGTGACGCCGGTGCACGCGACGTTCGGCGAGGTGGCGGCCGAGCGCAGGATCGCCTCCGTCCCCCTCTCCCATGTGTCCGTCGAGCTCGGGCACCTCTACATGGAGGACTTCGAGGCGGGCCCGGACCGGCTGCGCGAGCAGTTCCGCAGGGTCGCGCCGTGGCTCGCCACGGTCCGCTCGTTATGGCGGGAGCGGGTGCCCGGGGGCCGTGCCCGGGTGAGCACCTGCTTTCTGGTGGACGACTACTTCAGCCGCTTCAGCACCCCCGCAGAGCTGGTCCCGATGGTCCTGGAGGCGGCGGCGGAGCACGACCTGTCCATCGACTACCTGGCCCGCGAGTCGGCCTGCGCCCAGTCGGGCGGTGTCGAGCTGGCCCGGCTCGTGGAGGACCGGCTCGTCGACGACCCGCCGCCGGAGACCGACGGGTCGCGCCCGCCCGTGAAGGAGACGGGCTGGCTGTGCAACGGCTCCCGCTCGCCCCGCACCGCGCCGCTGCAGGCGATGGGCAAGGCCCGGCCGTGGGAGCCTCCCGCCCAGAACGCCAAGCGCGGCCACTCGATCTTCGTGGACGTCGAGCTGTGGGACGAGAAGGGGCCGCGGCGCACCTGGTCGTGCCCCTTCCTCGCGGCCGTCTGGCAGCTCCTGCGGCTGGGGCTGCTGCGCAGCGAGGGCCGGGTGCCGCTCCCGCCGGTGGCCCTGGACGGCGGCTGGCCCCGCGACTGGGACGGACTGCCCGCGGTCGTCCGGCTCAACCCCCAGGCCGCGCCGTTCAGCGCGTACACCACGCTGTCCGTCCTCTCTCCCCGGTTCCTGCCCGTCGAGCTGGCCGTACGGACGATCCTGAGCCAGGTCGCGGTGGACGACGAGGTCCTGCGGCAGGTCGCCACCCGGAGCGAGAGCGAGGGCGTCCGGCTCGAAGAGGAGCTCGTCGACCGCATCTCCTACGTCTTCGTCTGAGGGGCCCGATGCTGGTGATCGGGGAAGTCCACACCGGGCTGCTGCAGAACTCCGGGGAGATCTCCGAGTCGACGTGCCGTCAGGTGCTGGGGCTCATGGCCGGGGAGAGCGTGCGGGTCTCCCGCCGTCCCATCGTCCACGCGCTGTCGCCCGAGCGGCTGACCGGGGTGGACTGCGCGCTGCCCGCCGCCTCCCGCTCCCGGATCAGGGGCGTCGGCACGGTCGTGTCCCGCTGCGCGGTGACCGGGGGCCGGGTGGCCCAGGGGTCGTCATACGTCCGGGTGGTGCGCTCGGAGACCGACCGGAGGCTGCCCTGGTCGCACTACCTGTCCCGGCCCGGGGTCGTGGAGGTCCTGGGGAAGGCGAAGGCGGCCGACCTCGCCGAAGGGTTCACCGGCGACCCCGCGCCCGGCTGTCTCGATCTGGGCGCCGTCAGCGGCCGGTTCCTCGACCTCGTCCAGGCGTCCCCGCTGCTGGATCGGCGGGCGCCCTTCAAGATCCCGCGGACGAGCCTGCGGTGGGTGGCGGAGACCGGCGAGCCGTCGATCCGGTTCACCCTGCACACCGAGCAGGAGCGGACGCTGCGCCTGACGCATCCCGGCCCGTTCACCCCCGCCGTGGTCGACCTGTGCGAGGATCTGGCGACGCACGACTGGCTGCTGACGTCGCTGCTGGTCATCGTCGAGCGGGCGCGGATCGGAGCGACGCCGGGGGCCCAGGCGGTGGCCCGCCTGGCACCCGCCATCGACCACCTCATGCACCTGTGGATGCCCGCCGCCCGGGTCGAGGAGTGGCTGACGCCGTTCTGGGAGAGCCTGGAGCGGCGGCCGGGGTTCACCCGGCAGTGGCGTTCCCTGGTCGACCGGGTCCGCGACCAGGTCGCGATGAACACCCTCGCACTGCTCAGCGCGACCGCCGAAGCCGGACGGAGATGACCGTGACCGGAGCAGCACCCGAGCCCTCCCCGTCGCTCGTCCCTAGGATCGTGCGCAAGGTCCTCGTGACGGTGCTCGTGGGCGGCGTGAGCTATCTCGTGAGCAACGCGCTCATCCACGGACCGAACGAGGACCTGTGGAGCCTGCTGCTCGCGACGTTCATCAGCGGCGTCGCCTTCGTCGTGCAGTTCCTCGCCGACGTGGACGACCAGCTCGAGACCGTGCTGCAGGAGCAGCGCAGGCAGCACACGAAGACCCACAACCTGGTGGCCGACAGCTTCTCCAAGATCAACGAGGCGAGCAAACTGTTCGGCGTCGTGGAGATGTCCGCGCTGGAGACCAGGGGTGTGGCCGAGCTGGTGCAGAACGCCGCCAAGATCCGCGACGACATGCCCGACCTCGTCAAGAGCCTGGTGCACCACGAGGTCACCCGGATGGCGAAGTTCCTCGGCGAGCTGGCCGACGGCAGGTACGCGCTGTACGAGGGCGAGGACCGCGACTGGCTGCTCGCGCTCGCGCGCAACGCCCGGGTCAGTCTCGACGCGGTGAGCCTGACCAGCGTGGACGCCCGCGACACCGAGTTCGAGGGCGGCTTCTGGCACACCGACCTCGGGCAGCGCTACGTCAAGCTCCAGCGCGACCTCGTCCAGCGCGGGGCGCGGGTGCGCCGGGTGTTCGTGGTGGACCGTTCCGAGCGGCTCGACTCCGAGGCGTTCCGCCGGGTGTGGAAGTGGCAGACCACGGTCGGGATCGAGGTGCGCACGCTCCTCCTCACCGACGCGCCGCCCCTGCTGCGCGGGTCGCTGTCGGACTTCATCCTGTTCGACGGGGTCGTCTACTACGAGTCCAACCCCGCCCCGCAGGTCGGCGACGGCATCGCCCCGGTGATCCACAGCACGATCCTCGTCCAGGACCAGGAGAGGGTGCGGGAGCGGGCCGAGCGGTTCAGCGAACTGTGGGAGGCGGCGACACCGGCGGCGTAGGCGGGAGCGGCGCGGGAGGGAAGGGGCGGTCGGGCCGGCAGACGGCGAGCAGTTCCTTCTCCCGGGGGCCGGCGGTCCCGCAGACCAGGGCCGCCACCAGCTCCGCCGTGACGGGGGCGAGCGTGACCCCGAGGCCGCTGTGGCCGGTGGCCGCCACGACCCGGCCGTGGTCGTCCACGTGGCCGAGGATGGGCATGTGGTCGGCGCTGCCCGGCCGCAGTCCGGCCCAGCGCCGGCCGATCGGCCAGGTGGCCGCTCTGGGCATGAGAGCGGCGACGCCCCGCCGGATCTCCTCGACCGCCGCGGCGGTCACCGTCACGTCGCCCACGTTCTCCTCGTACGTGACGCCGACGGCCACCCTGCCGTCGTGGCGCGGGACGAGGTAGGGGTAGTACTCCCGGCCGTCCTGCCTGATCTCCGCGAAGATGTGGTGGCGCAGCGGGTAGGTGACGGCCCCGGGCGGACGGACGTCGAAGGCCACGCCCTTGATGGGGAACAGGTGGGCGCGGTGGCGGGGCAGGAAGACCCCGCTCAGGTGGCCGGCCGCGACGACGGCCTGCTCCGCGGACACCCGGCGGCCGTCGTGGAGGTCCACCTCGACACCGCCCGGCCCGGTCCGCAGGTCGGTGGCGCGCACCGCGTTCAGCACCCGGATCGGCGTACGACCCGACAGCACGGCTCCCGACAGGGCGGCCATGAGCACCCGCGGGTCGAGCGCGAGCTCCTCCGGCAGCAGGAACCCGCCGACGACGCGCTCGCTCAGCAGCGGTTCGAGGCTCCTGGCGTCGGCCGCCGTCAGCCGCTCGACGGCGAACGGCGAGTTCTTCCACTGCGGCAGCACCTTGGACTCCAGGCGCTCCATCTCGGCCTCGTCCAGCGCGACCTGGATGTCGCCGCCGTCCAGCACCGGGACCTCGACGCCGGAGGCGTCGCGGATCTCCTCGAGCCAGTCCGGGTAGATGTCGCGGCTGCTCTTGATGACGCTGCTGAGCGGGCCGAGGCAGGAGGGCTCCGTCTGGGTCAGGATGCCGCCCATCGCGCCGTCTGAGGCGCCGAGCCCGAGGCGCTGCCCGGCGTCCACGAGCACCACGCTCGTACCCCGCGCGGCCAGCCGGTGCGCGATCGCGCAGCCGATCACGCCACCACCGATGATCACGACGTCGCAGGTCTCACGCACGCGGGCTCCCAATTCGCCGTCCCCTCGCTTCGACAGTAGGTGAGGGAGGGCCGTTCAAGAAGGCCACACACGGGTGACCTCGCCGAACTGTACCGCGCGGAAATCTTGCCGGCCGGGAAATCCGCCGAGTCGCGTCGTGGCGGCCCCCTTCCCGAGTTATTGGATGAGTCGTACAATTGCGGCGCCGGAAGGGAGGCCGCATGTCCGCCGCACCGAAGACCACCGCGAGCAGGGAGAAGGACGAGCACGTCGCCGCCCGGAGCGCGTACGAGGCCGTCATCGAACGCCTGTCGAAGGCCTCGGTCGACAAGCACTGGGAGCCGTACGTCGACATCCCCTGGGACGACCCGGAGTTCCACGTGGACCAGGCCGACCCGCGGTGGGAGCTGCCGCCGGCCGACCGGCTGGGCGGCCATCCCTGGTACCGGAGCCGGTCGCCGGAGGTCAGGGCGCGCATCGGGCTCTGGCGGGTCGCGACCGCCATGAAGATCGGGCTGCAGTTCGAGAACCTGCTCAAGCGCGGGCTGCTCAACTACGCCTACCGGCTGCCGAACGGCTCTCCCGAGTTCCGGTACGTCTACCACGAGACGATCGAAGAGGGCCATCACGGGATGATGTTCCAGGAGTTCGTGAACCGCACGAAGCTCCCTATTCGCGGCATGCCCGGGCCGCTCAGCCTGCTCGCCCAGGTGGTGCCGTGGATTCCGCTGATCTCCACCGAGCTGTTCTTCGTCTTCGTGCTGGGCGGCGAGGACCCGATCGACCACGTGCAGCGCACGACGCTCAAGAGCGGGCGCATCCGGCATCCGCTCGAGGAGACCATCATGCGCATCCACGTGGCGGAGGAGGCGCGGCACATCTCCTTCGCCCGTCACTACCTGCGCCGGCGGGTGCCGCGCATGCCGCGCCACCGCCGCTTCGCGCTGAGTGTGCTCACGCCGCTGATCATCGGCCTGATGGCGCGGATCATGCTGTCCCCGCCCGGCTCGATGATCAGGGCGTTCCGGATCCCGGACGACGTCGTGCGCGAGGTCTACGTCGACAACCCCGAGACGGCCGCGCAGACCCGCGACTCGGTGTCCAGGACGAGGGAGCTTTGCGCCGATCTGGGCATGATGAACCCGGTCAGCCGCCGTTTGTGGCGGGCGATGGGCATCTGGGATGAGCCGAAGGCTCAAGCGAGGGGAAACTCGTGAGGAAGACCGCCGTCGTCACGGGCGGGGCATCGGGGATCGGGCGGGCCGTCGCCGCCGAGCTCGTACGGCGCGGCGTCCACGTCACGATCGCCGACGTCCGGGGGACCGAGGACGCCGCCAAGGACCTCGGCTGCGCGGGCGTCGTGTGCGACGTCTCCGACGCGGAGGCGGTGCGGGAACTGGTCACCGGTGTGGCGGCCGAGCACGGGCGGCTCGACTTCCTGTTCAACAACGCCGGAATCGCGGTGGGCGGCCGTGCCGAGGAGTTCACGCTCGACCACTGGAACCGGACCATCGACGTGAACCTCCGCGGGGTGGTCCACGGGGTGCACGCGGCGTACCCGCTCATGATCGAGCAGGGCTACGGGCACATCGTCAACACCGCGTCGCTGGCCGGGCTGACCCCCGCACCCATGATGCTGCCGTACACGGCGACCAAGCACGCCGTCGTCGGGCTGTCGCTCGCGCTGCGGGCCGAGGCGGCGGCGCACGGCGTGAGGGTCAGCGTGGTCTGCCCCGGGTTCACCGACACCCCGCTGCTGGACAACGCCAACCCCGGGCTCCCGCAGACCGAGATCGGCCTGCGCGCCCGCACGACGGCCGTGCGGGCCCAGGGCCGCCTGTATCCCGTGGAGTCGCTCGCCCGCGACGTGCTGCGCGGCGTGGCCAGGAACCAGGCGCTCATCGTCGCGCCCGCGTCCGCCCGCGCCACCTGGCGGGCCGTACGGCTCTCGCCCGCCCTGGCGGTGCGGGCGGCAGGCTCCGCCTTCCGCCGCATCGTCCAGTGAGTCACGGGCTGAGCGGCAGGTACTCGAACCAGTCGAACGCGGCCACGTTGGAGCTCGGGCGGCCGTTGGAGCTGGCGTACATGCCGACGTAGGCCCCGGTGAAGCCGCCGGCCACGGCGCTGCTGAGGATCCTGCCGTCGACCGGGTCGCCGAGGTCGGTCCACTCCCCCGGCGCCACGGCGTACCTGGCCTGGTAGGCCTGCCCGCGCGCCTCCACTCCGAGATACAGCCGCCGCTGGCCGGGCACCCGTACGGAGGCGAGCAGGTCGTCCCAGCCCGCCCTCCTGCGGACGAGTTCGAGGCCGCGCGCGGTCCGCACGAGCAGCACGTGGTGGTCGTCGTTCTGCACCAGGGCGAGACCGGCGCACTCCCCGGCCGCGGGCGTGAAGTCGAGCGCGGCGTGGACGGCGAAGTCCATGTGCTGCTGTCTGCGGGCGACCAGGCTCGGGTTGACCCGCTGGGCCAGCGTCTCCGGCCGCAGCCGCAGCCGCAGGCGGCTGTCGCCCAGGCTCCAGTAGGGCGTGCGCGGGGTGCGCAGGTGGTTCCAGACGGGCGAGAGCCGGTCGGCGTCGAAGTGGTCGCAGGCGGGGACGGCGGGCCAGCGGTGCTCGGGCAGCGCCGGCCCCGCGGCCACGGACCCGACCTGCTCGGCGACCGGCCAGCCGTCCTCCCAGGAGACCCGGGTGAGGAACGTCTCCCTGCCCAGGTTGTCGCCTCTCACGTTGCCGGCGCCGAGGTCGCCCGGGGTGCCGTACGGGCGGGTGGCCAGCAGCACCATCCACCACTCGCCGTCCTGGGTCTCCACCAGGTCGGCGTGGCCCGTGCAGGCGATGGGGTGGCCGAGACCGAGATGCCGGTGGGTGAGGATCGGGTTGCGCGGGTTCGGCTCGTACGGCCCGGTGACGTGGTCGGCTCTGGCGACCACGACCGCGTGGTCGTACGACGTGCCGCCCTCCGAGGTCAGCAGGTAGTACCTGCCGCCGATCTTGTACAGGTGCGGGCCCTCGGACCACACGGCGCCCCGCTGTGCGGCCTCCCAGACGACCCGCTCCTCGCCGCGCGGCTCCAGTGTGGACGGGTCGAGCTCCAGGAGGTAGACCTCGGTCTCGCCGGGATAGCGGGGCGCGTCCTTCTCCCTGGTGCCGGTGAGCCAGACCCGGCCGTCGTCGAACAGCAGCGAGGGGTCGATGCCGCGGGTTCCCGGCAGCCATCGGGGTTCGCTCCAGGGGCCCGCGGGGTCGGTGGCGGTGACGACGAAGTTGCCCCGCCCGTCCACCAGCGTGGTGATCACGTGGAAGACGCCGTCGTGGTGGCGGATGGTGGCGGCGTAGACGCCGCCCGAGGGCCGCATGCCGTCCAGGTCGAGCTGGGACGGGCGGTCGAGCACGTGGCCGAGCTGCCGCCAGTTGACCAGGTCGCGGCTGTGGAAGATCGGCACACCGGGGAACCACTCGAAGCTGGAGGTCACCAGGTAGTAGTCCTCGCCCACCCGGCAGACCGATGGATCGGGGTGGAACCCGGGGATGACCGGGTTCCGGTACTCCCAGCCGTCGACTCCGTCGATCATTCGTCCCTTCCTCGAACGTGACGGGCCCGGTTCCCCAGGTGGGGAACCGGGCCGTCCGGCACGGACACGCGGCGCGCCTTCAAAGCGTGGGGCTTTCCAGCGCAGAGCCTTCCAGTGCGGGGCCTCCCTGCGCCAGGCCCCTGCACTGTCTGTCCTCTCCGCTGGGCCCCTTCGCCGGACCCGGTGCCGGAGCTCAGTGCCAGGAACTCAGTGGCGCAGTTGGAGCACGCCCCAGTGGCTCGTGTCCCGGTATCCCTGCCCGGTGGCGTCGTTCCAGGTCACCGCGCTGGTCCTGGCGGCCCCCGTGGCGTCGTTGACCTGGACGTCGAAGCCGAGCAGCGTGCCGTCCCGCAGCGTGATCGTGGGCAGCTTGACGGCGGCCTCGACCACGTAGCCGCCGGGGACGACCTTGGCGGCGGCCGTCAGGTTGCCCGCGATGGCGGCGGGGTCGAGCGGACCTCCGGCCGACGTCCTCCCGGAGAAGCTGATCCGATACTGGCCGTCGTCGTCGCCGTAGCCCCTGGTCTTGCCGTTGCCGGGGTCGACGAAGAACTCGACGGAGTCCTGCTCCCACGGGTTGGCCGACTGCTCGCTGAGCGTGGGGTCGGCGACCTGCGCCAGCAGGTACAGCGTGTCGCCGCTCCACATGGCCCGGGCCCGCGCGGTCGCCCCCGACGTGCCCTGGATCCAGGTGGCGGTGCGGATCTCCGGCGCCGCCGCCCAGGCCCGGTCGACGGTGCCGTCGACCACCGGCCGGCGGCCCGGCGCGGTGGCCAGCTTCACCGCGGGCGTGGCGGTGACCTTCCCGGTCCAGGAGGTCTGCGAGCCGCCGGAGGCGTCGGCGACCGCCACGGTGACGTCGGTCCCGATCGGGAGCCGCGCCTCCACCCGGTAGCCGCCGGCCGTCTTCCTCACGGCCGCGTCGACGCCGCGCGGGTGGCCGCCGTCGCGCCGGACGGCGTACGGCGTGCCGCCCACGGTGAACGTGACCCGGTCGCCCCGGTCGTCGCTCGGGTCGCGCACCTCGGCCAGGACGTACAGCCACCTGGCCGAGGAGCGGGCCTGGAACCCGGCGGACACGTCGCCGACGCGGGCGATCGGGGCGTCGGGCAGCAGGTCCCATTCGAGGTCGCGACCGCCGTCCACCTTCGGCGTCGCAGCGGGGGCCTCCAGTCTGCGCACCAGCGGCGGCAGCTTCGCCGGGTCCACGACGCCCCAGTACGCCGGCTTGGCCTGGAGCTCGTCGTCGAAGAGCAGCGGGGCGTTCAGCCGGGTGATCGGGAAGGTCGACAGCCAGGTGGCGTCGTCGGCCAGGCCCCACACGGTGACCGAGCTGATCTGCGCCTTGTGCCTGCGGAAGACGTCGAACAGCTCCTTGTAGCGGTAGCCCTGCTCGGCGAGCACCTCGGCCGGCACCTCGTCGTAGGTGGAGACGAAGTCGGGGTAGACGCTCACGTCCAGCTCGGTGATCTGCTGGTCCACCCCGAGCGTGGCGAACCGCTCGATGGTGGCCTCGACCTCGGAAGCCGGTGGCTGCTCGATGTTGAGGTGGAGCTGGTGGCCGACGCCGTCGATCGGCACGCCCTCGGCCCTCAGCTTCTTCACCAGGTCGTACAGCGCCTGCCGCTTGCGCGGGAACTCGGTGTTGTAGTCGTTGATGAACAGCTTGGCGGCCGGGTCGGTCTCGTGCGCGACGCGGAAGGCCGTGCGGATGAAGTCGAGGCCGGTGATCTGGAACCACTTCGACCGGCGCAGGCCGTCGGGCTGGTTCTCGTCCACGACCTCGTTGACCACGTCCCAGACCGCGATCTTGCCCTTGTAGCGGCCGACCAGCGTCTTCACGTGGTTCTCCAGCCGCTTGAGCAGCAGCGCCTTGTCCTCGGGCGAGGAGGTGAGGTCGCGGTCGCCGTCCTTGAACACCCAGTCGGGTGTCTGGCTGTGCCAGGCGAGCGTGTGCCCGCGGAAGGTGAGGCCGTGCTGGACGGCGTAGTTCACCAGGTAGTCGCCCTCGGCGAAGGTGAACTCGCCCTCACGCGGCTCGGTCGCGTCCCACTTCAGGTCGTTGCCGGGGGTGACCCCGCCGAAGTGCTTGAGCAGCAGGTCGCCGTGTTCGCCGAGCGTCTGCGCGCGGGCGACGGCCGCGCCCAGCGTGAACGGCACCTCGTCCTTGAGCGAGGGGATGTCGGTCTGGATCGGCTTGGGCTCGACGTACGTCAGCGTGAAGTCGTCAAGGTAGAACGGGAACGTGCCGGTGTCGGACTCCACGTAGACGCTGAGGAAGTCCACGTCGTACGCGAGCGTGTAGGTGCCGGTGAGCTGCACCCACTGTCCTTCGGGGACGGCCTTCGGCGCGGCCACCCGCTCGTAGCTGGGGGTGCCGTTCGTCCGGCGCTCGATCGACAGGCCGAGACCGCCCGCGCTCGTGTCCGGGCCGAGGCGCACCCAGGCCGACAGGGTGTACTTCGACCCCTTGGCCATCTTGCCGAGCACGCTGATCGCCGGGCCGTCCCAGGAGGCCGAGCGGCCGGTCACCGCGAGGCTGCGGGAGCCGCCGTGCGCGGCCTCCGTGCTCGCCGTCAGGGACGCCGAGGCGCGCGGCGACCAGCCCTGGGCCGTGCCGGTCTCGAAGTCGGTGCTCAGGCCCGAGCGCGCGGGGTCGGTGTCGGAGGTGATGACGATGTCGTCGATGTAGTACTTCGCGGTGGCCTCGGAGCTCTCGGCGTAGAGCTGCAGGCCGGTGGAGTCGGCGCCGAAGGAGTAGGTGCCCGACAGCTCGGCCCAGCCGCCGTCGTTCACGGTGGCGGCGGCCACGCGTTCGTAGGTGGTGTCGCCGCCGTCGGGCGTGCGCTGCACGGTCAGCGCGATCGTGCTCGACGGCTCCCCGCTCACCATCCGGGCGTACGCCGTGACCTGGTACGTGACGCCCTTCTGGAAGGGCGGGCTGATGGACGCCCCGTGCCAGGTGGCGGTGCGGCCGGAGGTGAGCAGGGAGCGCGACCCCGAGTGCGCGGCGTCGGAGGTCGCGCCGACCTCGACCCCGTCGCCTCTGGGCCCCCACCCCTGGGTGGTGCCGTCTTCGAAGTCGTACTTCGCGACCTGCACGGCCGCGGCGCCGGCGGGTGTCGCACTCGCCGCGACCACCGGCAGTCCCGCGAACAGGCACAGGACGGCCGCGGCAGCGGGCCGTACTGCAAGCGAACGCAGGATCGCCGCGGCCGCCCGGGAACGGAGGCTGCGCATCGGGGGGTCTCCTCGTGCCGCGCTAGCGCGCGGCCAGGTTGTCGGCGAGAAGCCGGATCAGGGGCTCGCGCCGGGTGCAGTTGGACAGGGCGAAGGAGTCGGCGAGCGCGAGCAGTTCGTCGTCGTCCAGCCCGCGGAACAGCTCGGCGTACTCGGGGAGCAGCGCCTGGGCGATCAGGATGTGCCGGATGAGGTCGTCGGTCTGGTAGCGGGCGCCCCACGGGTAAGGGTCCCAGGAAGGAAACTCCGTGTCGATCAGCCGGTGCAGCGGCGCGAGCTCGCTCGCCGTCTCCTCCATCGTCGAGCCCCACCGGTCGGCGCCGAGCCGCTTCTTCTTCGCCATGAACGGCCCGAACCGCTCCATGTAGGGCATGCCTCCGCAGACCAGCCCCTGCAGGCCGACGTCCTTGTACGTCCAGATGGACCAGCCGGCCTCGTGCGCGTCGAAGATCTCCAGCTGGTCGCGCAGGATCTGGTAGCGCTGCTCGTCCACGGAGGGGTCGCCGGTGTAGACGGGCCCGAACTCGCCGACCCAGATCGGCGTGCCCGTCTCGCGCTGGAAGGCGGTGCGGCGGGCGAAGGCGCGCTCGAGTTCGTCGCGGTCACACCACTCGCCGCGGGTGTACCCGGGGTACGGCCCGCCGTGCGCGAATCCGGCCAGCGCGTAGTCATGGCAGACGAACACGGTGTTCTCGTAGACCTCACGGAACACCGAGAAGTCGGTCGAGTAGGTGTTCCCGTCGAGGAACAGCACGTGAGCGGGGTCGACGGCGCGCAGCGCCTTGACCAGACGGTCGTAGAAGGGCCCGACCACCTGGCCGCTCGAGTCGGCCGGCTCGTTGATCGGGTTGTAGCCCGCCACCCACGGGTTGTCCCTGTAGTGGTCGGCAATCGCCTCCCAAAGGTGAACCGCCCGGTCCTGGAAGTGCCGGTGCTGCCAGAAGGAGGCGACGTGGGTGGGGTTGTCGGAGTGCCAGTGCTGGTTCTGAGCCCCCGGAAGCGCGTGCAGGTCGATGACGCTGTAGACGCCGCGCTCCCCCAGCAGGTCGACGACCCGGTCGAGGTGGCGGAAACCACGCTCGATGATCTCCATCGGCCGGTCGTCCGCCTCGAAGTGGTGGTAGTTCACCGGGATGCGCACGCAGTTGACGCCCATGTCCCGCAGGAGGTCGGCGTCGGCCTCGGTGAAGAACGAGGTCAGGAAGCGGTCGAAGAACAACTCGTAGCGTTCCTCGCCGAGCACCTCCCGCACCGCCGCGCGCATCGAGGACTCGTCGGCCGGGTAGCCGGTGATGAAGTTCTCCATGTTGAGCCAGCCGCCCAGGCCCACCCCCCGCAGCCTGACCGGGTCGCCTGCCTCGTCTACCAGCCGAGATCCGGACACGCGCAGCAGCGTCATCGATTCTCCTCAATCCTCGGTACCGGCGGCGTGGCCGGAGGGCGACGGCCCCCGCCTCCTCCTCGCTACCCGCTGTTGACGGTCGCGCTGAAAGTTTCGGCTAGTATCCGAATGTTTCGTGGTCCGGAGGATAAGTAAAGCTGAGGTTGAGCGTCAAGGGCGCTCGCGGCTTGATCACGGCCGTCTGGCGTCTCATCAGGAGGAACCGGTTCAGGTCTCCCGAAACTTTCGGCTACGATCTGCTTCATGCCAGTGAAGAGGCGGGTGACCATCGCCCAGATAGCGGAGGAGGCCGGAGTCTCCGTTCCGACCGTGTCCAAGGTGATCAACGGCCGTCCCGAGGTGGCGCCGGAGACCCGTCAGCGGGTGGAGCGCCTCCTGCAGAAGCACGGATACCAGCGCAGGACGGGGCAGGGCGACGGCCCGGTCGGTTTACTGGACCTGGTTTTCGCCGAGATCGAGAGCCCGTGGGCCATGGAGCTGGTGCGCGGGGCCGAGCAGGCGGCGCACGAGGCCGCCGCGAGCGTGGTGATCTCCGTGCTGCACACCCACGCGGGCCCCGGCCGTGACTGGCTGGAGCGCATCGCGGCGCGGCGCACGGACGGTGTGATCATCGTCAGCTCCCGGCTCTCGGTGCGGCAGCAGGGCCAGCTCAGCGCCCGCTCGATCCCGTTCGTCGTCGTCGATCCCGAGGGCGAGCCGCCGCCCGGCGTGGCGTCGGTCGGCGCGACCAACTGGCACGGCGGCCTCGCGGCCACGCGCCACCTTCTCGACCTCGGCCACACCCGGATCGGCATGATCGGCGGCCCGCCCGACATGCTGTGCAGCCGGGCCAGGATCGACGGCTACCGCGCCGCGCTGGAGACGGCCGGGGTGTCCATCGACCCGGAGCTCATCCGGTACGGCGACTTCCTCGTCAACTCGGGCCACGACGCCGGGCACGCGCTGCTCTCGCTCGACAACCCTCCGACCGCCATCTTCGCCGGCAGCGACATGCAGGCGTTCGGCGTGTTCGAGGCGGCCCGGCAGCGGGGCCTGCGGGTGCCCGAGGACCTCAGCGTGGTCGGCTTCGACGACCTGCCGCTGTCCCGGTCCGCGTGGCCGCCGCTGACCACCGTGCGCCAGCCCCTGGAGGAGATGGCCGCGCTGGCCGCGCGGATGGTGCTGGCCATGGGCCGGGGCGAGAACACCGAGGCCCGCCGCGTCGAGCTGTCCACCGACCTCGTGGTCCGGGAGAGCACCGCACGGCCCCGGTGAAACCGGGACCGATCCCATGATCGTCCAAAATGGGAGCGCATGGACGAATGGGGGCGGGATGACCGACGAACACGCTAAGGTTTCTGCGGATATCGCCGGGTTCGCGGGACGGGGCTGACGGTTGCGGAGTTCGCGTGGAGCGGCCGTCACGGCATTCGCCGCGGCGCTCGTGCTTCTGGGAGGTTCCGGGTCGGCGGCCCTCGCGGCGCCGGTCCGCGACGGGGCCGGGACGGTACGGGCCGGAACAACGTGGTCCGGGACGGTGCCGGCCGGGACAGCATGGTCCGGGACGGTGCCGGGCGCGGGGCACGCGGTGACCGGCCCGGCGTCGGCGGTTTCCCGCGAGCGGGCGGCCGAGGCGGCGGAAGGGTCCGTCGAGGAGCACCCGTGCCCGGTCGCCGTGCCGTCCGGCACGACCTGCGGCTACCTCCTCGCCCCCGAGCGGCGTGACGTCCCCAACAGCAGGACGATCAAGGTCGGCTACGCGGTGCACCGGGCGTCACAGGCCTCGGGGCGGGCGGCCGACCCGGTCGTCTACATGAGCGGCGGGCCGGGATCGGCCTCGCTCCAGCTCACCGGGTTCCTCAGCCAGATGTTCCCCGGCCGCGACGTGGTCGTGCTCGAACAGCGCGGCGGGCGCTACTCCGAACCCAGGCTGAGCTGCCCCGAGATCGTCCGCGGGGTCGTGGACACCCTGCGCACGCCCGGGCCCGCGTCGGCCGAGACCACCCCGCTCGCCCGGCAGGCGCTGGCCTGCCAGTCGCGCCTGGAGGCCGAGCACGTCGACCTGCGCGGCTACCGGACCGCCGAGATCGCGGCCGACGTCGTGGACCTGCGGACCGCGCTCGGCTACCCGCGGTGGTACCTGTTCGGCGTCAGCTACTCCACCCGCCCCATGCTGCTGGCGGCGGCGCGCGACCCGCAGGGCACCCGGGGGGTCGTGCTGGACTCCCTGCTTCCCGCGGGTTCCCGCTGGTACGACAAGGCGTCCGCCGCGCTCTCGGCGACGATGACCAAGCTGGGCGTCGCCGCCCGGTTCGACGCCATGGTGAAGGCGCTCGACGCGCACCCAGCGACGTACGAGACCAAGGACCCGCTCACCCACAAGCGGCTGACGGTGCAGCTCAACGGGGACGACGTGGCGACGATCCTCGGCGAGGCGCTGCACGAGACCGACGTGATCCCGATCGTGCCGGCCCTCGTGGACGGGCTGGCCGCCGGGCGCACCGAACTGCTGCAACCCCTGGTCGACGCGGCCGGAGACGGACTGACCTCGCACGAGTGGGGCCTGTACTACGCCGTCCAATGCCAGGACGAGGCGCCGTACAACTCCTTCCCCGGCTCGCGGGGCCCCCGGCTGTTCACCGGGGTCGTCGACGCGGCGGTCTGCGACGCCTGGGGCCTGCCGGCCGCGCGAGCCGACGCCGACCTCCTGACCCCGCACGCGTCGGTCACCCAGACGGCGTCGTCGGAGGGGGCGGCGCCGCCGATGCTGGTCCTCGGCGGCCAGTACGACCCCACCACACCCCCGGAGGCCGCGCGGCAGGCGGTGTCGGCGGTGCCGGGCGCGCGGTTCGCCGAGTTCGCCGGGACCGGGCACGCCGCCTTCTTGTCGAGCGCCTGCAGCCGTCAGATGATCGCCGCGTTCCTCGACGACCCGGCCGCGACGGCCAGCCCGTGCGACCCCGGCGCCGCGCCGTACCCGGTCGTGCGACCGGGCGACCTGCTCCTCACGTCCTCGGTCTACCGGCTGTCCCGGTCGCCGATCCCGCTGGCCGTCCCCGCGGTCTTCCTGCTCGTGTCGGCCGTCCAGCTCGTCGCGGGGCTGGTCTCCCTGGTGCGCAGGCGCGGCGGCGGGCTGAGCGCGCTCGCGGGCCTGGCGGGCGTCGCGCTGGGCGCGCTGTCGGCCCTCAGCCTGTCGGAGATCCGGGACTGGACCACGCTCGCGATCGGGGTGCCGCACGCCCTGGCCTGGTATGGCCTGCTGGCCCTCGTCTCCACCGGGCTGTCGATCGTCGAGGCGTTCCGGCTGAACGCCGCCGCCGCGAAGATCGTCCCCGCCCTGACCGGCCTCGTGCTGCTCGCCTGGCTGTACGGCTGGCTGCTGGCCTGATCAAGCTCGCCTTAAGGGCTGATTAAAAGGAAAGTTTCTTAATAGAAAGCATTGACGCGGCTGTTCCGGCGGCTTACGTTCCGATCAACCCCTGGGGGGTGGGGTGTGGAGGATCGGCACTTCGCCTGTCGGAGGTATGGCTGTGCGCCTGTTGAGATCATCGTTAGCGCGGACCGCTTCCGCGGTCTGCATCGCGTTCGCCGCCGGGGCCGTGGCACTGGCCGCGACCGGCGGCACCGCCGGAGCGGCGGCCGGCGACGAGGCGTGCCGGCCCGACGGGCTCTACCGGACGCCCGGTGTGGAGGTCCCCTACTGCCTGGCCTACGACACCGAGGGCCGGGAGAAGATGGGCGCCGACCACCCCCGCCGCATCATCGGCTACTTCACCGGCTGGCGCGACGGCTCCAACGGCCAGACCCGCTACCTCGCCAGTGACATCCCCTGGGGCAAGGTCACCCACATCAACTACGCGTTCGCCCATGTGGGGCCGGACAACAAGATCTCCGTCGGGTCGAACACGGACAGGAACCCGGCCATCGGCATGACCTGGCCGGGCGTCGCCGGGGCCGAGATGGACCCGGCCTACTCCTACAAGGGCCACTTCAACCTGCTCAACAAGTTCAAGAAGCAGTTCCCCAACACCAAGACGCTCGTCAGCGTCGGCGGCTGGGCCGAGACCGGCGGATACATCGACGACGCCGGCAACCGGCAGGCGAGCGGCGGCTTCTACACGATGACCTCGACCCAGGCAGGCATCGACGCCTTCGCCGACTCGGTCGTGTCCTTCCTGCGCACGTACGGCTTCAACGGCGTGGACATCGACTACGAGTACCCGACGTCGAACAACGACGCGGGCAACCCGCTCGACTGGCCGATCGCCAACGGCAAGCGCGGCACCCTGATGAAGGGCTACGTCGCGCTGATGAAGACGCTGCGCGAGAAGCTGGACCGGGCCTCCGCCGCCGACGGGAAGTACTACATGCTGACCGTCGCCGCGCCCGCGTCCGGCTGGCTGCTGCGCGGCATGGAGACCTACCAGGTCACGCAGTACCTCGACTACGTCAACATCATGTCGTACGACCTGCACGGCGCGTGGAACAAGTACGTCGGCCCCAACGCCTACCTCTTCGACGACGGCAAGGACGGCGAGCTCGCCGCCGCCGGCGTGTACGGGGCCGGGCAGTACGGCGGCATCGGCTACCTCAACACCGACTGGGCCTACCACTACTTCCGCGGGGCGATGCAGCCGGGCCGGATCAACATCGGCCTGCCGTACTACACGCGGGGGTTCAAGAACGTGCAGGGCGGCACGAACGGCCTGTGGGGCACCGCCCCCGCAACCACCTGCCCGGCCGGCTCCGGCCTCACGAGCTGCGGCGACGGCGCGGTCGGCATCGACAACCTGTGGCACGACCTCGACGACAACGGCAAGGAGTCCCCGGCGGGCTCCAACCCGATGTGGCACGCCAAGAACCTCGAGAAGGGCATCCTCGGCGACTACCTGGCCTCCTACGGCGTCACCGACACGTCGCTGACCGGCACCTACGCCCGCTACTACGACTCGACGCTGACCGCCCCCTGGCTGTGGAACTCCACCAAGAAGGTGTTCCTGTCCACCGAGGACGACCAGTCGGTGGCGGCCAAGGCCGACTACGTGATCTCCAGGGGCATCGGCGGCACGATGATCTGGGAACTGGCCGGCGACTACGGCTGGAACTCCGCCAAGGGCCAGTACGAGCCCGGCACCACGCTGACCACGCTCATGTACGACAAGTTCAAGGCCGCCACGCCGTACGGGAACGTACGGGCGACCACCCCGATCCCGGCGCAGAAGCTGGACGTCTCGGTGGAGTTCCGCGACTTCGCCCTGGGCGACAACAACTACCCGATCAACCCGAAGATCCACATCACCAACAACTCGGGCGTGACGCTGCCGGGCGGAACGGAGTTCCAGTTCGACTACGCGACCTCGGCCCCGGGCAACGCGGCCGACCAATCGGGCTTCGGCTCCACGATCATCCGCAGGGACCACACCGCGTCCAACAACGTCGGCGGCCTGAAGGGCGACTACAACCGGGTGTCGCTGAAGCTGCCGAGCTGGCAGGCCCTCGCGCCGGGCGCCTCCGTGGACGTCGCCTTCGTCTACTACCTGCCCACCTCGACCCCCTCGAACTGGACGGTCTCCTTCGGCGGCGCGACGTACGGCATCACGCAGGACCTCGCCAGGGGCGGCGTGACCGCGTCTCCCTCGGCTTCCCCGTCCGGCTCCCCGTCGGCGTCGCCCAGCGCGTCGCCGTCCGCGGGGACGTGCACGGCCCCCGCGTGGTCGTCCACGACCGTCTACACGGGCGGCAACCTCGTCTCGTACGCCGGTCACACCTGGAAGGCGCAGTGGTGGACCCAGGGCGAGACGCCGGGCAACGCCCAGGTGTGGCTGGACCAGGGACCCTGCGCGTCCGCCTCGCCGTCCGCCTCACCCTCGGCCTCGCCGTCCGCGTCTCCCAGCGCTTCCCCCAGCAGGTCTCCCAGCCCGTCCCCCAGCGCATCGCCGTCCGCCTCACCTTCGGCCTCGCCGTCCGCCTCGCCGTCGGTTTCGCCGTCGGCGAGCCCCGGCGGCTACCCCGCCTGGGCGGCCGGCACGGCGTACGCGGCGGGTGACCGGGTGACCTACGGCGGCGCGGTCTACCAGTGCCGGCAGCCGCACACCGCCCTGGCGGGCTGGGAGCCGCCGAACGTCGCCGCCCTCTGGACCAAGCTCTGACCCACCTCCTCGCCCGCACGTCCCGCGGCGGCTCGCCCGGACGTACGGCACAGCCTCCGGGCCGTCCCGGCCGGTGACACCGGTACGGCCCGGAGCCGGCGCCCGGCGGTCTCAGCCGATCACAAGTCGAGAGACCGCCGGGCGTCGCGCCTCTCATTCAGCGGCGAGGCCCCGGGAACGGCGGGCGACGTTCCTGGTCACCAGCAGCATCCCGCCGACCGAGGCCAGCATCCCGGCGGCGATGACCGGCACGACGGCCCCGAACCCGGAGGCCCCGGCCACGAGGCCGAACAGCGGGGGACCGACGAGCGCGCCCAGACTGCCCATCTGGGCCACCATTCCGGTGCCCACGTCGGCGTGGTCGAGGCGCTCGAGCACGAAGGGCAGGGCGGCGAAGGCGAAGGCGCCCAGCAGGCCGTTCTCCAGGGAGACGATCCCCGCGCCGGTCGCCGCGGCGGCCAGCGGAGCCCCGGCGCCGTAGACGAGCCAGGCGGCCGGCACGACCAGCAGCCCGGTCACGGCGAGCACGGCGAGCGGCACGCCCCGGCGGAGCAGGACGCCCACGGACACCCCGCCGAGGACGCCGACGAACGAGATCGCCGAGGTCAGGGCCCCTGCGGCCCCGGCGGAGCTCGCGTGCTCGTCGATCAGGAGCGTGGGCAGCAGCACGACCACCGGCATCGTCACCAGCACCATCAGGCAGAAGGACACGGTGAGCAGCGCGGGCCACGCCAGCGCCCGCGCGCCGGGCACGGGCCCGGCGGCCGCGCCGGAGACGGACGTCCGCGGCAGCCGCATCCGGACGGCCACCGCCATCAGCAGCGTCAGCCCCGCGATCAGCAGCACCCAGCCGCGCCAGCCGAGGTCCTCGCCGGCGGCACCGCCCACGAGGGTGCTCACGCCGATGCCCACCGGGACGAACGTCGCCCAGACGGACAGGGCGACCCCCCGGTCCCGTTCCTCGGCGAGTTGGAGGACCAGGGCCGGGCAGGCGATGGTGACCACGAGATAGCCGACGCCTTCGACGATCCGGGCGGCCAGCAACCAGCCGAAACTCCCCGCGGCCGCGCTCAGCGCGCTCGCCGCCACCATCAACGCCAGGGCGGCGACCAGCGACCTGCCCGCGCCGAACCGGCGGACCAGATACCCGGCGGGCAACCCGGCGACGGCACCCACCCCGACCACCGCCGAGATCGCCCAGCCCAGTTGCGACAGCGACAGCCCGAGCTCGTCGGCCATCGACGGCCCGACCGCGGAGAACTTGCCGTAGCTCATGGCCGCCACGACTCCTGCGACGTAGATGACGACGATCGTCAGCCACGGCGAGCGCCGCACCGGCGCCTCGCTCCGCTCGGATCCGCCTACGGTCGGCTGGGGGGTCATGATGAGCTCCTCCTTCGCGGCGGTCGTCACGACGGACGCACGGTGCCGAATACGGGGCCGAATACGGTGCCGAACGCCGGATCCGGCCCGTCGTCCACCTAATCAGGAGAATGCGTACGCCGCCCGGCACATCACCGGAACCGATCATCACGGCACGATCCGCTGCCGTCGCCGGTTCGCCGCGCGGCGTGCGCGGGCCGCGATCAATGGGACCATGGCTGGGTCGGCGCCCGGCGAAAAGGAAGGCAAGGCAGGTGGACCAGGTCGCCCGGATGTGCAACGACGCCCCAGCCACGGGCGGCGGTCGGCGAACGGCCGGACGGACCGCCCCGCCCCCGGCGGTCGCGCGCACCGTCCCGCCGCGTAACCGCCCGCGGGTGCGCGCCGTCCCGCCGCGTGGCCGTCTGCGGCTGCTCGCCGTGCCGCTGCTGGCCCTGCTGTCGGTGATGCTGGTCGCGACGCCCGCACGGGCCCACGACGTGCTCGTCGCCAGCGATCCCAAGGACGGCGCGGTCCTCGACGCCATGCCCGCCTCCGTGACGCTCACCTTCGACCAGGCCGTACGCCGCGACTTCGCGCGCATCGCCGTCACCGGACCCGACGGCGCCCACTACGAGCAGGGCGAGATCACGGTGGACGGCAGGAACGTCTCCATCGGCGTACGGACCGGCACCCCCGCGGGGGCGTACGCGATCGGCTACCGCATCGTGTCGAACGACGGCCACCCGGTCACCGGCGCCGTGAAGTTCAGCGTGACGGGCGGGGGCGCGGCCCCCGGGACGGTCACCGCGCCGGCGGCCACTCCCGCGCCCGGCACGGCGAACCCCGGCACGGGGACGACCAGCACGGGGACGACCGGTACGGGCGGCGGAAGCTGGGTATGGGGGCTGCTGGCCGTCACCGCCGCCCTGCTGGCGCTGTGCGCCCGCGTGCTCGTGCGGCACGACCGGCGCCTGCGCGACGGGACGATCCCGGCTCCCCCGGCGGCGGGGACGGCGCGGGCGGCCTCCGACGCCGAAGGCCCGTCCACCGGCCGCTCCACCAGCGCCGCGACCGGCGCCGGAAGCTCCCCTGCCTCGGGCGGCGCCGCGTGACCACGACCTCCGAACCGCACGTCACGACGGGCCGGTCCGGCCCCGGCACCGAGCACGCCCGCGCCCGCGTCCCGGCGGCCGGGCTGACCGCGGGCGCCCTGCTCGCGGTCGTGATCGCGACCTGGCTCACGCTGCCGGGAGCCGTGCCCGGGCTTCCCATGCCGGGCACGGTCGTGGAGTACGGACTGCCGGTCGTCCGGCTCGTGCTCGACCTGGCCGCCACCGCGACCATCGGTCTCAGCCTGCTCCCCAAGCTCCTCGGTTTCGACGACCCGGACAGGACCGAGCCGGTCGCCGCCAGGGCCCGGCACTGGGCCGTGCTGTTCTCGCTGGTCTGGTGCGCGGCGGCACTGGTGTCGGCCGTCCTCAGCGCTGCGGAGGTCACCCCGGGCGCGTTCCCCGACGTGGCGGCGTACGTCGACGGCATCGGCGCGGGGCAGGGCATGATCGTGAGCGCCTCGTGCGCCCTGGCCAGCGCCGCCGTGGGAATGCTCGCGGTGCGGTTCGGCGAGAAGGTGCCGGCCGAGCTGCGGGTGCTCGTCGCCGGGTTCGGGCTGCTGCCGCTCCCGGTCACCGGTCACGCCTCGAACTGGTACTGGCACGACCTCAGCATGGTCTCGATGGAGCTGCACGTCATCGGGGCCTGCGCCTGGGTGGGCGGCCTGGTCGCGCTCGCCGTCCTGCTGCCGCGCCACCGCGACCTGCTCGCCCGCACGCTGCCCCGGTTCTCCCGGCTGGCGACGTACGCGCTGGTCGTCGTGGGGCTGTCCGGGCTCTTCAACGGCCTGGTGGAGCTTCTGCTCACGCCCGCCGAGAGCTTCCCGGCGTCGCTGGTCACGACGGGCTACGGCCGGCTCGTGGTCGCCAAGGCGGTGTTCACCGCGGTGATCGCACTGCTGGGGGGCAACATCCGCTGGCGGCTGCTGCCGGCGGTCACGCGCCAGGCCCCGGCCGCGTTCGCCGCCTGGGCGGCCCTGGAACTCACCGTGATGGGCCTCGCGTACGGCGTCGCGGTCGCGCTGACCAAGACGCCGGTCGCCTGACCCACGGCCCCCGGACCCCGGGTCGCCCGACCCACGGCCCTGCCCGGCTCGCCCGACCCACGGCTCTGCCGGCTCGCCCCCGAGACGCCGAGAGCCGCCCCCGGAGAGGGAGCGGCTCGGAAAAGGCGCGTTGCGTGAGCGCGGGCGGGGCCCTCAGGCCGTCGGCTCGGATACGGCGGCGGGCGCGGGCGTCGCCTCGGACGCCGCCTCCGGCCCGGCGCCGGGCGCGGCATCGCGCGACGGGCCCGGCTCCGCCGTGGTCTCACTCTCCGCGGCCCGCGCCTCCCCGGCGATCCTGTCCTCCGCGGCGGCGGCCGTCAGCCCCTTGCGGCCGGTGAACCACTCCACCGCGTACCACACGACGGCCAGCGCGGCGAGCGCCACCGGCCAGGCCTCCGGCGCGTACGGCGGCGCTTCGAGCACCCGGTCCTGCGCCAGCAGCCCTCCGTACACCCCGGCGGTGGCGAGCACCGCGCCCACGAGCGGCCGCAGGTACTTGATCGGCACCAGGAAGGCCAGGTCGACGCCGAGGCCCGCGAGCAGGAAGAAGAACGGGATCGTCGACGGCGGGAACCCGCCGCCCACGAGCAGCGGCCAGATCAGGCACCGGTAGGCCACGTACGCCCCGGCGATCGCGGTGGCCGTGTAACGGCGGCCGACCATGACGCGTGCGAAGACCAGGATCGCGACGCCCACGACCCCCGCGTACACGGCGTAGACGACGTCGGGGATCGGCAGCGAGAACTTGAGCACCATGGCCCGGTCCACGGCCCGCCCCATCTGGTTGGCCGCGAATTCGAGCAGCGTCGGCTCGGCGTACGGCTGCCCCCGGTCCCAGGAGGCCAGCTCCAGCACGCCGTACTCCTGCTGCAGCTCGGGGAAGTGCGCGTTCTCCAGGAAGAACGCGAACAGGCCGCCCAGCACCAGCGCACGCCGGCCGCGGGTGATCTCGGCGTAGCGGCCCGAGCCGACATACCAGCCGCGGATCGCTCCGGCGAGCATCAGCGCGGTGCCGATGTACAGCAGCGCGTGGGAGGGGCTCCACGCGGTGATGTCGAGCCCGTTGACCCGGTGGTTGATCAGGTCGAGCGGGATCGCGATGAGGAAGACGCCGGTGCCCCACACGATCAGGCGGGAGGACGTGCGGTCCACCCCGTAGCCGGTGTACCAGTGCACGATGGTCAGCGCCACGGCGATCACCGTGCCGACCGTGTTGAGCAGGTGCGGCGGGGCCAGGTCGTCGCGCAGCCACTTGAAGTGCCACGACACGTCCCAGCTCGACCCGAGCACCTTGAGGGCGAACGCCGCGAGCCAGCCCAGGTAGAGCACCCGGAAGAGGTCCTGCGGCGTCTGCCTGCCAGCCTCCCCCCGGGTCCAGTACGGAAGAGCCCACTCGATCACGCGAGCGGGGATCTGCTTGAGCGGCGTTCCATTCACGCGCGAAATGATGCCGTTCCCTATGGTGAGGCGCAATCAGGGTTTACCCCGATGCATCATCACGATTCGTGTGCGGAACGGGTCCGCGCACGCTGTCGCGGCGGTTGTCCACAGGCGCGGCGGCTCCTCAGCGGTCTCTCAGCAGACACAAGTAGCATCGCGACATGACGTTTCCGGGTGGGCGGCGTGCCCTCGCGATCGTGGTCACGCTGGTCATCCTGATGGCCGGAGGCGTGACGTGGGCCCTGTGGCCCTCCGGCCCCGCGGTGAAGGGGCACGACCTGGTCATCCCCGTCGTGGACGGACCGGCGGACGACCAGCACGTGGATCTCGACGCCACCTTCTATCCCCCGGCCTCCGGCGGCAGAGCCCCGGCCGTGCTGCTCGCCCACGGCTTCGGCGGCAGCAAGGAGAGCATGCGCGAGCAGGCGGGACGGCTCGCGGAGCAGGGCTACGCCGTGCTGACCTGGTCGGCCCGCGGGTTCGGCCGCTCGACCGGGCAGATCGCGCTCAACTCCCCCGACTACGAGGTCAAGGACGTGCGGGGGCTGATCGACTGGCTGGCCGAACGGCCCGAAGTGCGTCTCGACGCCCCCGGCGACCCGCGGGTCGGCATCGCCGGCGGCTCGTATGGCGGGGCGATCGCGCTGATGGCCGCGGCCTACGACAGCCGGGTCGACGCGATCGTCCCCCAGATCACCTGGTACGACCTCGCCGACGCGCTCTTCCCCGACGCCTCGGGCAAGGGCCCGCTCAACGGCGTCTTCAAGAAGATGTGGGCCGGCATCTTCTTCAGCGCAGCCGCCGACCGGCTGGCCCCGGACGGCGGTCTCGGCGCGGGTGGTCTCGCCGGCCTCACCGGCGCCGCCGCGGGCTCCGGCGGGAACGCGTCCGGGGGCCGGGAGACCGGCCAGGGACGCGGTCAGGGGTCCGGAGGGCAGTCAGGGCGGACGCCCGGGAGCGAGCAGGTCCAGTGCGGGCGGTTCCTGCCGCAGATCTGCGACATGTACCAGAAGGTGGCCGAGACCGGCAGGGCCACCGCGGAGGCCGTCGATCTCCTGCGGCGGTCGAGCCCGATCTCGGTGCCCGGCCGGATCAAGGTGCCGACGCTGCTGGTCCAGGGCCAGCGCGACTCGCTGTTCCCGCTCTCGCACGCCGACGCCAACGCCCGGGCCATCGCCGCCACAGGCGCTCCGGTCGAGGTCGTCTGGTTCAACGGCGGCCACGACGGCGGCGACGGCGAGGCGGACTGGCTGTCCGACCGTACGACCGGCTGGTTCGACCGCTATCTGAAAGGAACCGGTTCCTCCGGCGACGGCGACTCGGCCGCCTTCACCGTGACCAGGGACGGCGGCCGGGACCCGGGCACGCGCCGCCCGGTGCTCCTGCACGCGACCGCGGGCCGCTACCCGGGCCTTCCGGGCGTGCGGCGGACCACCGTCGCCCTCCGGGGCTCCCAGCAGCCGGTCGCCAACCCGGCGGGCGGATCGCCGTCGTCGATCTCGGCGGTCCCCGGCCTCGGCGGGCTGCTCGGCGGAAACGGCGGCGGCGCGTCGCTCTCGCTGGACATGCCCGGCCAGGCCGCCGCCTTCGAGTCCGCCCCACTGTCCACGCCCGCACAGGTCACCGGCAGCCCCACCGTCACGATCAGGGTGTACGGCACGGGTGAGGCCACGTTGTTCGCCAAGCTCTACGACGTCTCCGGAGGGTCGCCTCCGGTGCTCCCGTCGAGCCTGGTCTCGCCCCTGCGGGTCACCGCGAGCGAGGCGGGCACGCCGGTCACGGTGACGCTTCCGGCCATCGACAGGCGCTTCGACGCCGGGCACAGGATGCGCGTGGTCGTGTCGACCACCGACCTGGGCTACGCGACGCCCGCCGCCCCCGCCGTCTATCGGATCGCGCTGGACTCCCCCACGCTGGAACTGCCCGGGGACACGGCGCTGCGCACGCCCGCCACCGGCCCGGCCTGGTGGACGTGGGCCATGCCGCTCGCCGCGATCGTGGTCGCGACCGCGCTCCTGCTGATCGGCAGGGCCAGGCGCGGCACGGAGGGGGGCGATGGCCCGGCGGTGGACGCCGAGTCGGCCGAGGTGCCCTTGGTGATCAGCGGGCTGGGCAAGCGCTACCGCAACGGCGAGAAGGCGGTCGACGGCCTGTCGTTCCGCGTCGAGAAGGGCCAGGTGCTCGGCCTGCTCGGGCCGAACGGTGCGGGCAAGACCACCACGATGCGCATGCTCATGGGTCTCATCCACCCGGACGAGGGCGAGATCCGGATCTTCGGCACCCGCGTGCGGCCGGGGGCTCCGGTGTTGTCGCGGCTGGGGTCGTTCGTCGAGGGGCCGGGATTCCTGCCGCACCTGTCCGGCCGGGCCAACCTGGAGCTGTACTGGCAGGCCACGGGACGACCGCCGCAGGACGCCCACATGGAGGAGGCGCTGGAGATCGCCGGGCTCGGCGCCGCCCTCGAACGCGCGGTGCGCACCTATTCGCAGGGCATGCGCCAGCGCCTGGCCATCGCGCAGGCCATGCTCGGCCTCCCCGACCTGCTCGTGCTGGACGAGCCGACCAATGGCCTCGACCCGCCGCAGATCGCCGAGATGCGCCGGGTGCTCAAGGCGTACGCCGAGCGGGGGCGCACCGTCATCGTCTCCAGCCACCTGCTCGCCGAGGTCGAGCAGACCTGCACCCACGTGGTCGTCATGCACCGCGGGCGGCTGGTGTCGGCCGGACCTGTCGGCGACCTGCTCGGCACCGCGCCGGCCGCCAACGGCGCCGGCCCCCGCCTGGAGGACGTGTTCCTCGACCTGATCGGAGAGCGACGATGAGCCCGGCGAAGCAACCGGCCCCGGATCCGGCTCCGGCCGGACACGTCCCCGCCGGCGGGCGGGCCACTCCGGTCACCCAGGACGGGCCGGACACGCGCGGAGGTGGCGCGGGAGGCCGGGCCCCCGGTTACGCTCCGGGACGCACGCTGCCGCTGCGGGTGGAGTTCGTGCGGCAGTTGCGGCGGCGCCGCACCATGGCGATGTTCGGCGTGCTGCTCGCCCTCCCGTGGGTGCTCGTGGTGGCGTTCCAGTTCGGGCCGGCCGGGCGGGGCCAGGGCAGCCTGCGCCTGTCGGACCTGGCCACGGCGGGCGGCCTCAACTTCGCGGCGTTCGCCCTGTCGGTGTCGGCCAACTTCCTGCTGGTCGTCGCCGTGTCGCTGTTCTGCGGTGACACGGTGGCGAGCGAGGCGAGCTGGTCGTCGCTGCGCTACCTGCTGGCCGCGCCCGTTCCCCGCGACCGGCTGCTGCGCCAGAAGCTGGTGGTGGCGCTGGCGTACTCTGCCGCCGCGGTGACCGTGCTTCCGCTGATGGCCCTGCTCGCCGGCACGCTGGCCTTCGGGTGGAACGACATCACCGTGCCGGGGACCGGCGAGGTGATCCCCGCCGCCGACGTGCTGCCCAAGTTCGCCGTCGTCATCGGCTACGCCCTGGTCAGCCAGCTGGTGGTCGCCGCGGTCGCCTTCCTGCTGTCGGTCGGCACCGACTCCCCGCTCGGTGCGGTCGGCGGCGCGGTCGGCCTGGTGATCGTCAGCAGCATCCTGCAGGCGGTCGAGGCGCTGGGCTCGCTGCGCGAGTTCCTGCCCACCTTCTGGAACGCCGCGTGGCTCGACGCGCTCGCGCCCGAGCCCGACTACAGCGGCATGGTGAAGGGCGTGGCGGTCTCCGTGACCTATTCGGTGGTTCTCGTCGCCCTGGCGTTCCGCCGCTTCCGGCGCCGGGACGTCGTCTCCTGACGGCCCCGCGATGACCGGCGGCATTCCAGCTAGCCGGAATGCCCGGGGACGGCTGGCGGTGGGGTCGGAATGGGGGCTGTCGGCGCAGACGGGCGGGCGCCGACGGAGACATGGTGGTATTTGGAACCGATCAGGACATCCGGATCGGCGCCCCTCATGCGCGGCTGAGTGGTCTCTGATCGGTCACAGCCGTCCGGCTCGCCGGACGGTACGAGACCACAGCAGGCGACCCTAACCGGAGGTGACCGGGTGCCGATGACCTGCCTGAGACCAGTGGCGCCCGGGCTGTGCCGAGCGCCCTCGCCGTGGCCGCTCGCGCCACCCGCCTGGCACCGCCGCACGCCGCCTCCCACTGCAGGCGGGCCTGCAGGGGCCGCGACACCGACGGCAGCATTGCGATGAGCGTCATGTGCCACCACGACCCCGCCCCGACCGGCGATCCGGAGACCCGTGTCCCCACCCCTGCCGGCGAGGACGAGGCCGCCCTGCCGGTGCACGCCGAGAGGATGCTGGAACGGCTCACCGACGCCGGAAGACGCCTGGACCGGAAGGCCGAGCGCCAGCGCCGATTCCTGGTCGACGCCTCCCACGAGCTGCTCACCCCGCTCGCCGGGGTGCGGGCACAGCTGGAGGAGGCCCGGCTGCACCCCGCCGAGACGGACCTCGTCGAGCTCGTCGATTGCTCGCTGAGAGACGTGGACCGTCTGCAGGCGGTCGTCTCCGACCTGCTGCTGCTCCTGAAGGCGGGGACGAAGCCGCCCCACGAGAGAAGAGCGGCCGACCTGGCCGAGCTGGTGCGGACGGAGGTCTCCAGCCGTGCGCACCGGTCGCCGGTGCTGCTCCGGCTCATTCCCGGCGTGGCGGTCCACGCCGTCGAGCACGAGATCCAGCGCCTGCTGGGCAATCTCCTGGACAACGCCCAGCGGCACGCCAGGAGCAGGGTGCTGGTGGAGGTCCGGCAGGAGGGCGCCTATGCGGAGCTCGCCGTCGCCGACGACGGCGGCGGCATACCCGAAGCCGACCGGGAAAGGGTGTTCGAGCCGTTCACCCGGCTGGAGAAGTCTCGCGGCCGGGGCGGCTCGGGCCTGGGCCTGACCATCGCGCGGGAGATCGTGCGGGCGCACGGCGGGACCATCGGCGTGGAGGACGCGGCGGAGGGCGGCGCCCGCTTCGTCGTCCGCCTGCCGCTCGCCGATCCTCCGTCCGGCCGGGGGGCGTGACCGCCCCGTCAGCCGTTGCCGACCGGGATGGCCCCCGTCACGCCCGGGGGCGTGACCGCTCCGTCAGCGGCTGCCGATGGGGATCACGGCTGTGAGCGTCGTGCCATGGCCGATCGGGCTGGTGACCTCGATCGTGCCGCCGAGCGCCTGGACGCGGTCGATGAGACCGATCAGCCCGGAACCTTTGCCCGGGTCCGCGCCTCCTTTCCCGTTGTCGCGGATCCCGACCCTCGCCGCGTCGTCCGTCGCCTCGACCTCGACGCACACCATGGAGGCCTGCGCGTGCTTGGCCACGTTCGTCAGGCACTCGGAGACGATGTAGTAGACGGCCACCTCGACCCGCTCCGGCAGGCGCCCGTCGACCCGCACCTGGAGGTCGACGGGAACCGCCGAGCGGCGCGCGAGCATCTTCAGGGCCGGCCCGAGGCCTCCCTTGGAGAGGATCGCCGGGTGGATGCCGCGCGACAGCTCCCGCAGATCCTCCAGCACCAGCGTCAGCCCCTCGGCCGTGTGGGACAGCTGTTCCTTGAGTTCGGGCAGATCCGGTGGCACGGCGGTCTCCGCCATGCGCAACTGCAGCCCCAGGGAGACGAGGCGCTGCTGGGCCCCGTCGTGCAGATCGCGTTCGATCCGGTGCCGAGTCTCGTCCGAGGCGGCGACCACGCGGGCCCGCGAGGCGGCGAGCTCGTCACGGGCCTCGGCGTTGGAGATCGCGGTGGCGATCAGCTCGGTGAAGTCCCGCATGCGTTCCTCGACGTCGTCCGGCTGCGGCTCGGGAGCGCGGAAGAAGGCGATCATCACGCCCCACAGGCGGGCCTCGACGACGATGGGACTGGCGACCGCGGAGACGACCTGCTGATCGCCGGCCCACCCGTCCAGCTCCCCTGCCGCGCCCTCCTTCGCCGTCATCCTGCCCGGTTGTTCCGTCCCCAGGACGAGGGCGGACAGGCCGCTCTCCTTGAGCGGGCGGCGCGAGCCCACCGGCGGCGGGGCCCCGCGGTCCGACCCGCTCCACGAGCCCACCAGGACGACCGTGCGGTCGGGCTCGTAGCGTTCGATCGCGGTGTGGTCCGCGTTCACGATCAGGCCCATCTCGCGGGCGACCGCGCCGAAGATCTCCGTGGGCGGGACCCCGCGCGCGACCAGGGTGGCGACGCGTCGCAGGGCGGCCTGCTCCTCGGCGATCCTGGCCAGCTCGTCCCGGCTCGCCGCCAGGGCGGTGCTGATGGCCTCGCGGTCGCGCGCCGCCACCAGCAGCGTTTCCAGCGAGGGCACCACGCGCTCCCGCAGGCGGCGCATCATGGCCGCCGGCAGGCCCGCGGGCACGACGAGCGTGCCGATCCCGGCACCGTCGTCGGTCAGCGGCAACGTGATGTGGCGCGGATCGTCGCCGACCGGCCCGAGCTCGACGGCCAGGAACGGCAGGCCGAGGCCCTGTGCCAGGCGCCGGGCCACGACCGGCAGCGCCGCATGCAGATGTTCGGCGCGCAGGAGGAGACGGGCCGTCCTGGCATCGAGATCGGCTTCGCGGCGGCGTTCCTCCGCCTCGACGACCAGGGACCGCATCAGCGCGGCGGCCGCGCTCACCAGCAACCCGACGACCAGGAAGACCAGCAGCGGCACCCACGTCCAGCCGCTGAAGATGGTGACCCGGTGGATGGGCGGGACCTGGAAGAAGTCGTAGACCATGGCACTGGCCAGGGCGACGCTCACGCCGAGCCACATGCCCCAGAGGTACGCGACCACGAGAACGCCGAGCAGATAAACTACGTCCAGGGCGTTGCTGGGCGCCACCTGCGCCAGCGCAAAGGCTATGAACGTCTCGGCTGCCACGCATGCGGCGCCCGTCAGGATGCCCCACAGGAGAGGCGGGCGGCCCGCGCGTAGCAGCAACGACAGCAATCGCGCGCGCACAAGGCCACACTACTCTCGCCCGACGGATAGAGGACAGGCGAAAGCCCAGGTCAACACCGTCGCCCGCCACGCCTGACCGGCACGTCCCGGCACGCGAAGAAGGCGGCAGAGCAGTGGACGAGACTCCGACGCGAGTGGTGCTGGCGGACGACGACGTCCTGCTGCGCGAGGGGCTGGCGAGCCTGCTGGAGCGATCGGGATTCGAGGTCGCCGGCCAGGCGGGCAACGCGGCCGAATTGCTCGCCCTGGTGCGGGAACTCCGTCCGGATCTGGCCGTCGTCGACATCCGGATGCCTCCGGGGCACGCGACGGAGGGCGTCGAGGCGGCCAAGGTCATCCGCGCGGAGTTCCCCGAGGTGGGCATCCTGCTGCTGTCGGCGCACGTCGAGGTCGAGCAGGCGATGGAGCTGCTCGCCACCGGGCACCGGGTCGGCTACCTGCTCAAGAGCCGGGTGACCGCGGTGTCCGACTTCGTCGAGACGCTCCAGCGCATCGTCCACGGCGGCTCGGTCGTCGACCCCAGCCTCGTGGCCGAGCTGTTCAACGCCCGCCGCCGGCATGATCCGCTGGAGGAGCTCACCCAGCGCGAGCGCGAGGTGCTCTCCCTCATGGCGGAGGGCCGGTCGAACGCGGGGATCGCGCACAAACTCTGGATCACCGAGGGCACGGTCGAAAAGCACGTGCGCAGCATCATGTCGAGGCTGCGGCTGCCGGAGACGGAGGACGACCACCGCCGCGTGCTCGCGGTGCTCGCGTTCCTCGACTCCCGCTGAGGCCGTACCGGTGTCGCCGGTCCGGCCCGTTCAGGCGTCCGCGCCCCGGAGGATCTCGTCGATGGCCCGGCCCGACAGGCGCGGCTTCGACAGGAAGGCGAGGGCCGGGCTGGTCGTGATCATCTCGGCGAAGTCCTGCTCGTCGTACGTCGAGATCAGGATGACGCGCGGCGGACGGTCTCCCGCCTCCTCGTAGAGCCGCAGGGCCAGGTCGAAGCCGTTCTCCTCGCCCAGATCGATGTCGACCAGCACGAGATCAGGCCGCAACTCCCGGAAGGACCGGAGCGTCTCGGCCGTGG
This sequence comes from Microbispora siamensis, assembly GCF_016863095.1. Lineage (GTDB taxonomy): Bacteria > Actinomycetota > Actinomycetes > Streptosporangiales > Streptosporangiaceae > Microbispora > Microbispora siamensis. The sequence goes on from NZ_BOOF01000005.1 coordinate 322,031, forward strand.
TGGACACCGTGCCCACGACAGCGATGCCGTCCGCCTCCAGCAACATGCGGGCGGCCTCCTTGAAGTGATCGCTGTCGTCAACGATGAGACACCTGAGGGGCACATCTCAAGAGTGGCATCGGACCACGTCCGCGTCATTGCAGCTAGCCGCCATCTCGCGATGCCCGTGGGCACACCCGTCGGATGGGGGCTGCCAGCGCAGACGGCGGGGCCTTCCAGAGGCCATCGTAGGGAGTGTTGGACGGTCCGCCGTCTGAAGGATCGAGGTGAACCTCATGTGCCCGCACACCCCGCCATGTCCGCCCGCGTACGCCCCCGATCACGACGCCGCCCGTCTCGTGGCCTTCCACCCCGAGCAGGGGTGGGGACTGCTCTGCAACGGTGTCGTGGTCTTCGAGGACACCGGCGAACTGCTGCCCGACGGCCGCAGCCTTCTCCCCCACCGAGCCTGCTATGCCCAGGCCGCGTGAGTCCATGGGCACGGTCATGCTGGTCCCCATGGCTCGGCGGCCGGACGACGCCTACCCGTGGGAGCGGCTCCCGGCGGACGACGCGGCCGACGACGGCGTGACGCACGCGCACCGGGCCTCCTGGGTCCTCCCCGCGGTCCCGTCGTCCACGAGCCTGGCACGCCGGCTCGTCCGCGCCGCGCTGCGGGACTGGGCGGGCAGCGCGGCGGGCGAGGTGCCCGAGGTGGCCGAGCTGCTCGTCAGCGAGCTGGTCGCCAACGTCCTGCGGCACGGGCGGGGGGAGCCGGTCCTCACGCTCCTGCTGCGGGACGGCGTCCTGCGGTGCGAGGTCGAGGACGAGGCCCGCGTCCCGTTGCGGGCCCGCGACAGGTCACCTGACGACGACGAGGGCGGCCGGGGGCTGCTGATCGTCGAGTCCCTGTCCCGTTCCTGGGGCGTGCACCCGACGAGCAGGGGGAAGGCCGTCTGGTTCGAACTGGCCGTGCCTGAGGAGTGTCCGGCCTAGTCCCAGTGAGGCGGGCGTTCCTCCAGCAGGCGTGAGACATCGGAGTCGGAGCGCCAATCGCCCCACCCGAGGTCGGTGTCGTCACTCGTCTGGTCAGGCAGCACCGGCAGCCCCTCGTCGAAGAGGTCCACCGGACGCATGTCATCCGGATGCTGCACACTCACGCGGCCAATGCTACTGGCTCCGCCCGGAGCCGCGAAGCCGTGAGAGCCGTGCGGCCGGACACGGCGCCGAAGGCCCGGCGCGCTGGGGCTCCTTCCCTCGAGGGGAGATCATCCCCCCTCATCGCCGGGCAAACGTCACGCCCGTACCACCGGACAGCCAACCGCACGCAAAGGTACGATGCGGGAGCAGGGAGCACGCCGGACGAACCCCCCGTGAGGCGGCATGGCAACGCCAGCAGGATGGCGGCAAGAGGGCAACCTGCCCGTGGAGCTGACCAGCTTCGTCGGGCGGACGCGATTGCTCGCGTCGCTGAGACAGAAGCTGCAGGAGTACCGGCTGATCACCGTGACGGGCATCGGCGGGGTCGGCAAGTCACGCACCGCGCTGCGTGTCGCGCACCAGGTGCGGCGGCAGTTCAGGGACGGCGTCTGGTACGTCGACCTGGCCCGGCTGCAGGACCCGGCGATGGTCTACCACACGATCACGTCCGCGCTCGGCATCGCCGACCAGTCGCCGCGTGAGGGGTCCGACACCCTCACGGAATGGCTGGCCGACCGCGAGCTCCTGCTCATCCTGGACACCTGCGAGCACCTCGTCGACGCGTGCGCCCAGCTCACGCAGGAACTGCTCGACACGGCGCCGCACCTGCGCATCCTGGCGACGAGCCGGCGGTCGCTGAACGCGCCGGGCGAGTACACCGCCGCCGTGCCTCCGCTGTCGGTGCCCGGCGACAGCCCCTCGGAGAACCCGTTCACCAACGAGGCCGTCGAGCTGTTCGGGGCGCGGGCCTCCGCCGTCGTGCCCGACTTCGTGGTCGACGAGGACAACATCACGGCCGTCGCCGAGCTGTGCCGCCGCCTCGACGGGATCCCGCTGGCCATCGAACTGGCCGCCGTACGCCTGCGCACGCTGTCGGTCGAGCAGATCCTCGCGCTGCTGGCCGACCGGTTCAGCCTGCTCGCCGGAGCCAGCCGTACGGCGCTGCCGCGGCACCAGACGCTGCGCGCGGCGATCGGGTGGAGCCACGAGCTGTGCGAACCGGCCGAACGGCTGCTGTGGGCGCGGCTGTCGGTGTTCGCCGGCGACTTCGAGCTCGATGCGGCCCGGCACGTCTGCGCCGGCGACGCCCTGCCCTCCGACCGGATCCTCGATGTGATCGGCGGCCTGGTCGACAAGTCGGTCCTGCTGAGCTTCCCCACCCCGGCCGGCCAGCGCTACCGGCTGATCGACACGCTGCGGCAGTACGGCGGCGAGTGGCTGGACAAGCTCGGCGAGACGCAGGACCTGCGCCGCCGCCACCGCGACTACTACCTCCAGCTCGCCGAGCGCAGCGAACACTCGTGGTCGGGACCGCGCCAGGTGCACTGGTACACGCGGATGCGCCAGGAGCACGACAACATCCGCGTCGCGCTCGACTACTGCCTGTCCACCCCGGGCGAGGAGCGCGTCGGCCTGGAGCTGCTGTCGGCCCTGTGGTTCCTGTGGGTCGCCTGCGGCTTCGCCCGTGAGGGCGTGATCTACCTGGAGCGCGCGCTCAAGGCCAGCCCCTCCCCCAGCAAGGAACGCTGCAAGGCCCTGTGGGTGCTCGCCTACATCCGCAGCGCCCAGAGCGACATGGCGGGCGCGCTCGCCGCGGCCGAGCAGTGCAGCACCGACGCGGTGCGTGTGGGCGACTCGGGCGCGGTGCTGCTCGCGACCAAGATGCAGGGCACCGCGGCCATGCTGCAGGGCGACGCGAAGAAGGCCACCGCGCTGCTCGGCGTCGCGATCGAGTTCCACCGCGGCGGCCGGGAGCTGAACCCGGGCCTGCTGCCCGCGATCGTCGAGCTGTCCATGGTGCTGCTCGCGCAGGGCGAGTTCGAGGAGGCGGAGACGCTGCTGGTCGACTGCCTGCAGGTCTGCCAGGAGCGCGGCGAGCTGTGGCTGCGCTCCTACTCCTGGTACGTCTCCTCACTCGTCCACCGGGCGACCGGCCGGCGCGACGAGGCGCTGGTGGCGTGCAAGGAGGCGCTGCGCATCAAGCGGCACTTCCACGACGTGCTCGGGATCGTCCTGTGCGTGGACAACCTCGCGACGCTGAACCTCGAGGCCGGCGAGCCGGAACGGACGGCGACCCTCCTCGGGGCGGCCCAGGCCAACTGGCGGACCTTCGGGCTGCCCCAGTTCGGGTCGCCGTTCTTCACGACGGAGCACGAGCAGTGCGTCAAGGAGTGCAAGAAGCTGATCGGCGACGCCGCCTACGACGAGGCGTACGCCGCCGGGGCCCGGTTCAGCCTGGGCGACCTCGTCGAGTACGCGCTGGACGACGTCGACGACTTCCACCTGGACTGACCGGGCCGCCGGCCGCGGGTGATCACTGCCAGGCGCCGACGTACCGGGAGCTGGTCAGCGAGTAGTCCACGCTGCCGCTGATCCAGTACTTCAGGCCGTTCACGTACGCGTCGACGGCGGGCGAGCCGAGCGCCTCGGTGGCGGGGCTGAGCGCCGCCATCGCGGCGACCGCCTCGTCGCGCATCGCGCCGATCCGGTCCATCGCCTCCTGGACCGTGCAGCCGGTGTGCCCGACCAGCACGCTGACGAGGTTGTTGCGGATGTTCGCCTCACTCCGTTCCTTGGCGTACGAGATGAGGTCGTTGTCCCAGACGACCACGTCGTTGGCGTGCTCGGTCATCTCGTGCACCACCGGATGGCGCCACTCGTCCATGGTGAGGGGGACCTCCGCGGCCACGTCGATCAGCGCGAAGACGGTGAGCATCGCGCCGGTCCTGCGGCGCATGAAGATGTAGTCGTCGATCGTGGGAACGACGTCGTCCTCCCGGTTGGCGGCCTCCCAGACCTGGGCGAACAGGTAGTCCTTGGTCGTGGCGCGCCACCGGTCGAGCTGGTCGGCGGTGCCGTGCTTCCTGATCCGCGTCTTGATGTCGAGGAGCGCGCGGGCGAAGACGTTCTCGACCGGTTCGTCCCCCTCGTTGTCCTCGACCACGCTGTAGAGCTGGGGCAGGGCCCGGGCGATCTCGGCCGCCCGCCGGTCCGACTCGCAGTAGGCGTCGTCGAACGCGAACAGCCACACGCACCAGTCCGTGACGAGCTGGCACAGCTCCCGGGGGGCGTACGGGTAGGTCCGGGCGCCGAGCCATCCGTAGCGAGCGAGCCGGAAACGCTCGAACTGGTCGTCGTCGCCGATCATGCCGGAGGCGGCCAGCCAGGCCAGCGTGTCCCGGTTCACCTCGTCGACGTGCGGGTTCACCGCACTCGGGAAGGGGCAGGTGAGGGAGGGAAGGCGGAGGGGGCGCCCACTGAGGGAATCCGCTTTCGCAGTAGCCATCCGACAAGCATGGTCCTGCCGGACAAAGGGCGCCAGCCTTGCCATAATTACGGACACATTGGTCGGCCGGAACGGCCCAGTCGGATCAGCTCAGCCGGAACGGCTCAATCGGATCAGCCCTCCATGAGCGCGACGATCTCGTCGTCCCCGAACATGCGGGCCGTGTCGACGGCCGACGGCGTCCCGGCGTAGCGATCGGCCCCCAGCTCCAGCAGCACCCGCACGACCTCGGGCTCCTTCTTGAACACCGCGCCGGCGAGCGGGGTCTGCCCGCGGTCGTTGGCGAGGTCGGGGTCCGCGCCCCGCTCGCCCAGGGCGCGCACCGTCGCGGCGTGCCCGTGGTAGGCCGCCAGCATGAGCAGGGTGTCGCCCTTCTGGTTGCGCAGGTTGACCGGCACGCCCGCGTCGACGTACGCGCACAGCGCCTCGGTCCGCCCCGACCTCGCGAGGTCGAACAACCTGGTGGCGAACTCCTCCAGCTCAGGGTCCGGCTCCATGTTCCCCATAGTCCAACGGTAAGGTCGCCGCGACCGCCCCGGAATCGAGCGGAATCGACCGGGGGTCCCGTAGGTTCAGTAGGTAAAGACTTCGTGAGAAAGGCTGGGACACGTGTCCGACCCCACGGATCTCTATCGGCTCGACGGGGACCTGCCCGAGCTGACCGATCCGGTGCTGCTCTACCACTTCGAGGGGTTCGTCGACGCCGGCGCCGCCGGGCGGCTGGCCCTGGGGCACCTCCTCGCCGAACTGGAGCACCGGGTCATCGCGACCTTCGACGTGGACCGGCTGCTCGACTACCGGTCCCGCCGCCCGGTGATGACCTTCGACACCGATCACTGGAGCGACTACGACACTCCTGAGCTGGCCGTCTACCTGACCAAGGACGTCACCGGCACGCCGTTCCTCATCATGAGCGGCCCGGAGCCCGACCGGGAGTGGGAGCTGTTCACCGAGGCCGTGGGCATGCTGGTGACCCGGCTCAACATCGGCAGGCTGGTGACCGTCCACGGCATCCCGATGGGCGTCCCGCACACCCGGCCGCTCGGCATGACGGCCCACGCCACGCGCCCCGACCTCGTCCAAGGGCAGACCAGCCCCTTCGGCAAGGTCCGCGTGCCCGGGAGCCTCGCCGCGCTCATCGAGTTCCGGCTCGGGGCGAAGGGCCACGACGCGCTCGGCTACGCGATCCACGTGCCCCACTACCTCGCCCAGGCGGAGTACCCGCAGGCCGCCGTGACGGCGCTGGAGGCCGTCACCCGCAGCACCGGGCTGGTCTTCCCCATGGACACCCTGAGGGACGCGGCCGACAAGACCACCATCGAGATCGAGGAGCAGATCGCGGCGTCCGAGGAGCTGGCCGGCGCGATCCGCGGCCTGGAGCAGCAGTACGACGCGTTCCAGTCGGGCGCCGAACGGGAGAGCCTGCTGGCCGAGGAGGCGCAGATGCCCACGGGTGACGAGCTCGCCGCCCAGTTCGAGGCGTTCCTCGCCGAACGGGACGACCGCGACACCTGAGCCGCCGCGAAGCCGCCGCCCCCGACCCACCCGAAGGACGCCTCGCCCCCTCATGCCGCCCTCAGATCTCCCCGAAATCCGCGTCGGATTGGCAGGTTTCGGTCCGGCCGGATCCTTCTTCCACGCGCCGCTGATCGCCGCCACGCCGGGACTGCGCCTCGCCGCCGTCGTCACCCGCGACCCCGCCAAGGCCGAGCGTGTCCGCGCCGGCCACCCCGGCGCGGACGTCGTCCCCGCCGTGGACGATCTGTGGGACCGCTGCGATCTCGTGGTGATCGCGACGCCGAACCGCACCCACGTGCCCCTGGCGACCGAGGCGCTCAAGGCCGGGCTTCCCGTGGTCGTCGACAAGCCGCTGGCCGGCGCCGCCGCGGAGGCCCGCGACCTCGTACGGCTCGCGCGCGACCGCGGGCTGATGCTGACGGTCTTCCAGAACAGGCGCTGGGACGGCGACTTCCTGACGCTGCGCGGGCTGCTGCCCGAGCTGGGCGAGGTCCACCGGTTCGAGTCGCGGTTCGAGCGCTGGCGGCCGGTGCCCAAGGGCGGCTGGCGCGAGTCGGGCGGCCCGGAGGAGGTCGGCGGCACCCTCTACGACCTCGGCAGCCACCTCGTGGACCAGGCCCTGCGGTTGTTCGGCCCGGTCGCCCACGTGTACGCGGAGACCGACGTCAGGCGAGCCGGGGTCCGCAACGACGACGACGCTTTCGTCGCACTGACGCACCGGAACGGGACCCGCTCGCACCTGTGGATGAGCGCGGTGGCCGCGAATCTCGGCCCGAGGTTCCGGGTGCTCGGCTCCCGCGCGTCGTACGTCAAGTGGGGGCTGGACCCCCAGGAGGAGCGCCTGCGCGCGGGCGAGCGCCCGGACGCCGCCGACTTCGGCCGGAGTGGGGGCGCCGGCTGGGGCGCCGAGCCCCCAGAACGCTGGGGCACGTTCGGGGCCGAGGGCGAGACCCGCCCGGTCCCCACGGAGCCCGGGGCGTACCAGCGGTTCTACGAGGGCGTCGTGGCCTGCCTGCGCGACGGCGCGCCGCCCCCGGTCCAGCCGGGCGACGCCGTCGAGACCATCGCCGTCCTGGAGGCCGCCGCCCTCTCGGCCGCCCGCGGCCAGGTGGTCGCCCTCCCCGATCGGGCGGAATAGCGTCCGCTACCTCGGGGCCCGCGCCGCGGGGGCGTCCGGGGCGGTGGCGAGCCTGCGGGCGACTTCGATCACCGTCTCGCGGCGGCGGGCCCAGGCGGCCTGCTCGGTCTCCTCGTCCAGGACGAGGCGGCACATCCGGGGCACCGCGAAGTTCCAGGAGATCAGTCCCATGACGGTGAACAGCAGATCCTGGCAGGCGCGGACCCGCGCGTCCTCGGGAAGGTGGCCGGCCGCGCCCGCGTCCACGAGTTGATCGACCTTCTCGCGGAAAGCGTCACGCCGCTCCCGCTCGCTCTCGCCGGGTTCGTCGCACGCCTCCAGCGCCTCCCACAGCAGCAGCCTGATCAGCTCCGGGTGATCCCGGTACCAGTCGAACATCTGCCCGACCGACTCGGCCACCGCGTCGGGATCGATGGAGACGGAGTCGCGGACCTCCTCCAGCTTCGCCCGCAGGACGGCGGCGAACAGCTTCTCCTTGCTGCCGTAGTACAGGTAGATGGCCTGCTTGTTGGCCCTGGCGGCCGTCGCGATGCGGTCCACCCTGGCCCCCGCCAGGCCGTGCTCGGCGAACTCTGCCGCGGCGGCGTCGAAGATCCGCCGTCTGGTGTCCTCCGCGTCGTAGGCCATGGACGAAATTAAACCATCCAGTTGACTCCTCCCCGCCCAGGCGGCAGTATCGAGGCCAGCAATAAAACAACCAGATGGTTTATTTCACCGAAAGGCTCTCCGATGAGCACCGAGACACCGAGCACTGCGACACCCATCCCCGTCCGCTCGCCGCTGCCGAGCGTCCTCTCCGGCACCACCGCCGTCCTCATCGGCGGAAGCTCGGGCATCGGGCTGGCGGCGGGCGTCCTGCTGCGTTCGGTCGGCGCGCGCGTCGTGCTGGTCGGCCGCGATCCCGAGCGGCTGAAGGCCGCCGTCTCCCGCGTGCGCGGTGCAGGCGCGGCCGAGGATCCCGACGACGCCGTGCTGGGCGTTGCCGGAGACGGCGGAGACGAGCAGACCCTCGCCGAGGCCTTCGACCGGGCCGGTCACGTCGACCACGTGTACGTCACCGCCGGCCGCATCACCGGCGCCGGCCCCCTGACCGGGCTGTCGGCCGACGACATCCGCACGAGCCTCGGCTCCGGCCCCCTCCAGACGGTCTTCGCCGCCGCCCGCGCGGCGGCGGCCCACCTTCCCCCGGGAGGCTCGCTCACGTTCAGCTCGGGGATCCTCGTGGTCCGCCCCTACCCCGGGATGACCGTCCCGCTGTCGGCCGCCGGCGCCGTGGAGACCCTCACCAGGGCCCTCGCCGTGGAGCTCGCCCCCGCACGGGTGCGCGTGAACACCGTACGCTACGGCCGGATCGACACCCCGCTCCTGCGCTCACTGCCGGGGCTGGACTCCGACGAGGCGATCGCCGCCGCCGGAACGTCCGCTCCCCTCGGCCGCTTCGGCACCGCCGAGGAGGCCGCCGCCACGGCTGTCTTCCTCATGGCCAACAACTACGTCACCGGCCAGGTCATCACCGTCGACGGCGGCGAAACCCTCGCCTGACCCCGCTTCCGGCGGCGGCCGGAGGTCAGTCGCGCAGCCGGCCGCGCAGGGCCTCGGTGTCGGCGTCGGTCCAGCCGTGGGTGCGCAGCCAGCCGAGGGGGCCGCCGAACCGGTCGTCCAGCGTCGACAGGAACTGGTCCATGTACTCGGGCCGCGGCAGGTGGCTGTCGGCCGGCTTCGAGTCGAGGTCCTCCCGGTAGGTGCGGCTGGCGCGCAGCCGGGCGAGGATGCCCTCCAGCCGTTCGCCGGTGGCGACGTAGTCCTCGATGATCGCCTCCCGGGTGGCGCCCGCGACGGCGAGCGCCAGGGCGCAGACCACTCCGGTGCGGTCCTTGCCCGCCGCGCAGTGCACCACGGCCATGCCGTCGTCACGGGCGAGCACCCGCAGGGCGGCCACCACCGAGTCGGGCCGGTCGCGCAGATATCCGTAGTAGTAGCCGGTCACGCGGAGTTCGGCCAGGTCCTCCTCGTCCCGCTCGCCCTGCCACGGCAGGGCCCTGTCGTCGATGGTGTCGGCCTCGACGTCGGTGAGGCGGCCGCCCTCCGCGAACAGGCTGTGGTGGTGGATGGCGACCTCCGGGAGGAGGGTCAGCGGGCCCGGCCCCTCCAGGCGTACCTCGGTCTCCGACCGCAGGTCGACCACGTGCCGCAGCTTGAGGTCGCCCACGAGCAGTGCCACGTCACCCTCGGTCAGGCCCTGCAGGTTGTCGGCCCGCAGGATCCGGCCGGACACCGTGGTCCCGCCGTCCGCGGTGGGCAGGCCGCCCAGGTCCCGTACGTTCGCCGCGCCTTCCAGAACGATCCAACGCTCGTATGCATTCATCAAGCCGAGCCTATCCGTCCCTCTATGACGGAAGAATGAGTGCAGAGTGAAGATCTGCACCCGGCGTCACATCGATCCCGCTACCTGCCTCAAGGTCCCTTTCGGGTGACACGGTCGAGCAGGGCCCGGGCGCGCGAGGCGCCCGCCTCGTTGCCGAGGCTGTGGTAGATCTCCAGGGCCTCGGCGACGGGCTCGTGCGCCTCGTCCCTGCGGCCCGCCGCGAGCAGCACCTCGCCGAGCGTGCGAAGCCCCCGGGCCTGCCACCAGCGATCGCCCAGCTCCGCGAACTCGCGTACGGCCTCGCGCAGCGCCGCGACCGCCTCCTCCGTGCGGCCCAGCCTGGCCAGCGCCGCACCCTCCGACGACCGGGTCCTGGCCACACCCCAGGAGTCCCCGAGCTTCTCGAGCGTCTCCTTGGCCAGGCGCACCCCGGCGTACTCGCGCAGCCCGGCCTGCGGGTCGCCGATCTCGCCCGCGGCGCGCAGGCAGCGGGCCTCCTCCCACTCCTCCCCCCGCTCGTGGAACGCCCGGATGGCGAAGCGGAGGGCGTTGCCCGCCAGGACGAACCTGCGCTCCGCCGCCGAGGCGTCCCCGGCCTTGAGCAGCTCGCGCGCCTCCGCGGCCAGCACCTCTCCGAGCACCCGCTGGGTCTGGGCCTCCGAATAGCGGTTGCCCCCGCTCTCGAAGACCGCGAGGGAGTCCTCCAAGAGCCGCCTCGCCTCGGCGAGCCTGCCCTGGGCCAGGCGCAGCTCGGCCAGGTTGCGCTGGGTGCGGGCCTGCCACCAGCGGTCGTCCTCGGCCTTGAACGCGCTGATCGCGCCGGTGAGGTACCCCTGCCCGTGGTCGAGGTTGCCCTCGCCGAACAGCGTCATCCCGACCGTCCGCATGGCCCGCGCCGCCCACCACGACTCCCCCAGGCCGGTGAAGATCTCCAGCGCCCGCTCGGCGTCCGCCCTCGCCTCGGCCGATCGTCCGCTGCCGCCCACGACCGCCGCCCGTTCCATCAGCGCGATCCCCACGGCCCTTTGGTCGCCGGTGCGCTCGGCGGCCTCGCAGACGAGATCGGCGACCTCCCGCCAGTCGGACCAGTACGCGCGCAGCGAGTGGCACAGCGAGCAGAAGGCTCGCCCGGTCGCCCAGGCGAGGTCCCACAGCTCCTGCGACCTGGCCATGTGGACGGCGGACAGCAGGGCGAGCCGCTCGGCGGTGAACCAGGCGGCCGAGGAGATCTCGCCGCTGTCGCCTCCGGTGCGTACGCCGCGCCGCCGCCAGTCCTGCGGCCAGCGCTCGGTGGCGGCGCTCTCGGCCCGGCGGCGGTAGCCGTACAGGACCCGCTCGATGGCGGCGCGGCGGCGCTCCTCGGGCTCGTCCCGTACGGCGACCTCGCGGGCGAACAGCCGGACCAGGTCGTGCAGGCGGTAGCGCATGCTGCCGGTGACGTCGCGGCCCGAGCACTCGGCGAGCTGCGCGTCCACCAGCGCCTCCAGCTGGTCGGCGCCGTCGAGCTCCGAGGCGCCCAGCAGGTCGCCCGCCACCCACGCCTGCACGTCGGGCGCGGGCAGCAGGCCGAGCAGGCGCAGCAACCGGCGCTGGATGCCGGTGCAGTCGTCGTAGCTGAGCTGCAGCGAGGCCCGCACGCTGCGGTCGATCTGCGTGCCGACCTCCAGCTGGCCGAGCCTGCGCCGCTCGTCGGCGAGCCGGTCGGCCAGCTCCCGCAGGGACCACCGCTCCCTGGTCGCCAGGCGTCCGCCGCAGATGCTGATGGCCAGCGGCAGCCGATCGCACAGCCGCACGATCGCGAGGGCGGAGTCGAGGTCGGCGGCGACGCGCTCGTCTCCGGCGAGCCGGGCGAGCAGCTCGACCCCCTGCGCCTCGGTGAAGACGGCGAGCTGCCGGTCGTAGCGGTTGCGCAGGAACAGCGGCTGCCGGGAGGTGACGATCACGGCGCAGCCCGGCTCCGGCGGGATGAGGTCCCTGACCTGTTCACCGCTCTGCGCGTTGTCGAGGAATATCAGGACGCGCAGGTCCTTGGTCCACGTCCACCAGAGCTTCTGCAGCTCGACCAGGCCGCCGGGGTCGGTGGTCAGCCGGACGCCGAGGGCCCGCAGGAACGCGGCGAGCACCTCCTCGGGCCGTACCGCGCCGTCCGCGCCCCGCAGGTCGAAGTAGAGCTGGCCGTCGGGGAACTCGCCGATGACCTCGTGGGCGAACCGCGTGGCCAGCGCCGACTTGCCGACGCCGGCCCGCCCGTAGAGCGACACGACCAGCGGGGCGTCCTGGTCGCCCGAGGAAGGACGCTCTCGCAGGGCGAACTGCTCGTGCAGCTCCGCGAGCACCTCACGCCGCCCGGTGAAGTGCGCGATGACCGGCGGCAGCTCGGCGGGCGGCGGCGTCCCCTTCGCCGCCCGCGGGCCGGACCCCGGCGACTGCGGCGCGAGCGTGGCCCAGGTCAGGGCGCCGACGAGCGCCGCCACCACCACGGTGATCACCACGCGGGCGGGCACCGGCAGCGTCCATATGTCGAGGGAGGTGCCGAGCGCGCTCGCCACGGCCGCCGCCACGCCCGCGAGGGCGGGCGCGGCCAGCGAACCACGCCGGCGAGCGGGCGGCCGTACGCCCGGGACGTCGTCGTCGCGCGTGGACGGAAGCATCCGTCAGGTCCTCCAGGACGTCGGACGGCTCGGAGAACGGGCAAGGCTACAGTCGGGATTCAACCAGAATGTGGGCGACCGTTACGCCCGACGGTCAACTTCTCACCCGGTGTTCGCCAAACAGCCGTAATGTATGGCGTCGCGGACGCTTTTCGATCAACGGTCTCGGCGGATCGGAGGCGTCACCACCACGGACCCGCCCCAGGCAGCCACATCCCAATGGAGGACCCCGGATGGCACGGCCGGCTCACCGGTTGACCATTGCCGCTCTCGCCCTCGCCGTCAGCGGCGCGACCGCCGCGCTTCCCACGGCGCCGGTCCACGCGGAGTCCCTCACGGCCGCGCCGAGACCCGAAGGCGACTCGCCCGTACGGCGCCCCCTGGTCGGCGCGTGGACCACCTCGACCGACCGGATCACGGCGGCCCTCGGCGGTCAGACCGTCCGGATGGTCGTGCGCGCCAGCGTCGGCGGCGCCGGCGCGCGCCTGCGCCTGTCCAACGTCTTCGGGGAGGCGCCGGTGACGTTCGAGAACGTCCACGTGGGCGTCCAGGCGTACGGCGCCGAGATCCTCGCCGGCACCAACCGGCCGGTGACCTTCCGCAAGCGCGCCACGGTGCGGGTGCCGCCGGGCCAGGCCGTCTGGAGCGACCCGATCCCGGGCCGGATCGCCGGCGGCTCCGCCCTGGTCGTCAGCCTCCACCTGCCCGGCACGGTCATGGGGGTGACCGGGCACGAACGCGCCTACAGCACCACCTACCTGTCGGACCCCGGGGACCACGCGGCGGAGGAGAGCGGCGAGGGCTTCACCTACACCAGCACGCAGTGGTACTTCCTCGACCGGATCGCGGTCGAGGCTGGCGCGGCCACGACGGGCTCGGTGGTCGCGTTCGGCGACTCGATCACCGACGGCGCGGGCCAGGCCGTCGACGCCAACCGCCGCTGGACCGACTACCTGCGGCAGCGGCTGGCCCACCAGTCGTCGTCGCGGCGGATGGGAGTGCTCAACGCCGGCATCGCCGGGAACCGGCTGCTGCACTCCAACGTCGGCCCGAGCGGTCTCAGCCGGTTCTACCGCGACGCGCTGTCCCAGCCGGGGGTGCGCACGGTGGTGGTCTACGAGGGGATCAACGACATCGCCCGGGGCGACTACACCTCGATCAAGCAGCTCGCCTACGGATACAAGCGGCTGATCCGCGAGGCGCACGCCCGCAAGGTCAAGGTGCTGGGCGCCACGCTCACCCCCTTCTACGGCTGGAGCACCTGGACTCCGGAGCGCGAGGAGATCAGGCAGCGGCTCAACACCTGGATCCGCACGAGCGGGGTGTTCGACGGCGTCCTCGACTTCGACCGGGCCGTACGCGACCCGCAGTTCCCCGAGCAACTGGCCGTCTCGTACGACTCGGGTGATCACCTGCACCTGAGCGACGCGGGACGGCGCGCGCTCGCCTACGCGGTGAACCCGCGCCTGCTCTGATCCCGGACCGGCCGCGGGATCGCTACGGTGTGACCATGCTCGGCCCCCTTGGTCCAGACGACCCGCGTACGCTCGGCGGGTTCCGCATCAGCGGACGGCTCGGCGAGGGCGGCCAAGGCGTCGTCTACCTGGGTCATGCGCCCGACGGCGCACCGGTCGCGGTGAAGGTGCTCAAGACCGGGCTCGACCCCGCCGTCCGGGCACGGCTGGCGCGGGAACTCGACGTCCTGCGCGGCGTCGCCCCCTTCTGCACGGCCAGGGTGATCACGGCCGTGGTGGACGGGCGCGAGCCGTACGTCGTGAGCGAGTTCGTCGACGGCCCCTCGCTCCAGCAGCGGGTGACCGCGTCGGGGCCGCTGCGCGGAGGCGAGCTGGAACGGCTGGCGGTGGGGACGGCGACCGCGCTGGCGGCGATCCACGGCGCGGGCATCGTGCACCGCGACTTCAAGCCGGGCAACGTGCTGCTGGGTCCGGACGGTCCCCGCGTGGTCGACTTCGGCATCGCCCGCCAGGGCGAGAGCGAGACGATGACCGCGGGCCCGGTGGGCACCCCGGCCTACCTGGCGCCCGAGCAGATCGCGGGACATCCGGCCACCCCCGCCTCCGACGTCTTCGCGTGGGGAGCGACGATCGTCTTCGCCGCCACCGGCCGGGCGGCGTTCGGCGCCGGCAACGTCGCCGCCGTGCTGCACCGGATCATGACGACCTTCCCCGACCTGACGCCGGTGCCCCCGCCTCTGCGGGCGCTGGTCGAGCGCTGCCTCGCCAAGGACCCCGCCGCCCGGCCCGCCGCTCGCGACCTGCTGCTCGAACTGGTCGGCACCGCGCCAGGCCCGGCGCCCACGGCTGCGGCGGTGAACGTCCCCCCTGCCGCGCCCGCGCAGCCGTACGCGTCGCCGCCGGGGCCGACCGGCCAGATCGGTGCGGTTGCCGGGTTCGCTGGGGCGACCACGGTTCCCGGAGGCGGCCGGGGCGGATCGCGCACCCGGGTCCTGGCCGGAGCCGGGGCGGCCGTGGCGGCCCTCGGGATCACCGCGGCGCTGCTGGTCCCGCGCCTGACCGCGGTGTCCGCCGGCCCGTCCCCCACACCCCTGGCGAGCGCTCCCGCCCAGAGCACGTACGCGCCGGAGCCGACGCCGGCCGGCACCGGAACCACGGACCCCGCGTCCGGCGACACGGGCGCGACGACCCCGGCGACCGCCTCCGCACCGGCGGGCATACCGCAGGCGTTCGCCGGCAAGTGGCGGGGTCACATCGCGGACTCCGCCGGCCTGCTCACGAGCGAGTACGACATCGAGATCGAGTTGAAGCGCGGTGAGCCGTCCGGCAGGTGGAAGGAGCCGGCCAACTCGTGCGACGGCACGCTGCGGCTGACCGCGGCGTCCGGCTCCGCGCTCACGTTCCGGCTGGAGGACGTGCCGCAGTGCGTGCCGGGCGACGTCGTGCTCACCCGCAAGGGCGACGCCCTCTCCTACCGCCACACCGACGACCTCGGCCTGTTCGCCTACGAGGGCACCCTCACCAGGGACTCCTGATCTCCGGGTTCCGGCAGGGCGTGGGCGAGCCGGGCGGCCTCGACGTGGGACTCACGAGCGACCACCTAGGAAACGCGGGCAGCTGCGCCTGCCCGCGCCCGGCGTCGGATCACCACTGGCTGATGAGCGGCGTGTCCGGTCCGTGCCGCCGCCAGGCTTCGGCGAGGCGGACGAGGCGGGTGGGGGCGGCGATGCCGCGCACGGTTGTGATCTTGCCGCCTGTGATGTCGAACGTCACGGCGCCGATGACCTGATCGCCGATCACGAAGAGGACGGCGGGGGCGCCATTGACGACCGCGTAGTGGATGGCGGGCGTGCCGCCGGCGAATCGTCGTTTCGCGGGTGTGGGTTTGAAGCCGGCCCGTACGACGGCGGCGATGCGCAGTGGGGTGTCGTACCACAGCAGCTTCTCGGCCAGGCCGGCGCCGTCGGAGATCGCGGTCGCGTCGTCGGTGAGCAGCGCTACCAGCCGTTCGGTTCGGCCCGAGGAGGCGGCGGCGAGGAATTCCTCGACGACCCTGCGGGCGGATGCCGGGTCGACTTCGCCGACGCCGCGGCGCGCGGCGGTGATGCGGCGCCGGGCCCGGTGGAGGTGCTGCTGGCTCGCGGACTCGGTGATGTCGAGGATCTCTGCGATCTCGGCGTGGCTGTAGGAGAACGCTTCGCGCAGGACGTAGACGGCCCGCTCGAGCGGCGACAGGCGCTCCATGAGCGTCAGCACGGCCAGGGAGACCGATTCGCGCTGCTCGAACGAGTCGGCCGGGCCGAGCATCGGGTCGCCGTCGAGGAGCGGTTCGGGCAGCCAGGCGCCGGCGGTGCGTTCTCGGCGGGCTCGCGCCGAGCGAAGCCGGTCGAGGCACAGGTTGGTGACGACCTTCGTCAGCCATGCTTCCGGCACCTTTATCCGTTGCCGGTCCGCGGCCTGCCAATGCAGGAACGCATCCTGCACGGCGTCCTCCGCGTCGGCGGCGGAGCCAAGCAGCCGGTAGGCCAGTGAGGCCAGCCGGTTCCGGCTGGCCTCGAACCGGCTGGTGTCGAAGCGATCAGTGGCGGTGCTGTCCACGCGGACCACCCTCTGGCAGGTGTTTCAGAAGTGGGTCGAGGGGCCGCGCAGGCCGTTGGCCAGGCACAGCACTATACCGAGCGTGAGCCAGGTCGCCAGGACGGTGGCAGAGTGGGCGGCGCCGTGGCCGTCGAAGAAGGCGGTGGAGCGCAGCAACTGGCCACCGGCCCCGGGCGGTAGCAGTTGGCCGAGGGCGCCGGACCAGCCGGGCAGCATCTCGGGTGCGGTTGCGGTGCCCGACAGGGGGTTGCCTATGAGCATCATGGTGGCGGCGCCGAGGCCGAGGCCGGCATACCCGAGCAGTGACTCGAGCCCGAGGATGCTCAGGGAGGTGGCCGCGATGGTCAGGGCGATGGCGCTGCTGTTGGCCCAGTAGGAGCCGTCGAGTGAACCGAGCCAGAACTGCAGGATCGCCGCCACGGCAAGTCCGCCGGTGATGGCGAAGGCGAACGCTCCGGCGACGCGGCGGACGGTGCCGCGGACGAGCCTGGTCAACAGCACGGCGGCGAGCAGGCCGCCCATGACCAGCGGCAGGGCTCCGGCGGCCAGTCCGGCGCCGCGCGGGTCGTCGGCCGGCAGCGGGACGAGGTCGCGGGCGGCGACCGCCGTGCCGGTTCCCTGGCTGAGGCCGGTCGCGATGCTGTTCAGAGTCTGGACGACGGCGACGCTTCCGGCGGATGCGGTGATGACCTGCGGGGTGCCGGCGCGCAGGTCGATCGCCCCGTACACCTTGCGGTCGC
This sequence comes from Microbispora siamensis, assembly GCF_016863095.1. Classification (GTDB taxonomy): domain Bacteria; phylum Actinomycetota; class Actinomycetes; order Streptosporangiales; family Streptosporangiaceae; genus Microbispora; species Microbispora siamensis. The sequence continues at coordinate 338,981 of NZ_BOOF01000005.1, forward strand.
GGATCAGCTGTTCGGCGGCGGTGGTGTCGGCGACCTCGGTGACCTCGAAACCGCCGGGAAGCCGTCGGTCGAGTACGGCGGTGAGCTGCTGGACGGCGGAGGCGGGCCCGGCGACGGCGATCGGCACATCATGCAGCGATGAGCGTACCGACGGCCAGGCGAAGGCGGTGAGCAGCAGGCTGATGCTCACCGTGAGCAAGGCGACTGCCCCGGCCACGGCCGGCCAGGGTGAGGGCGACGCGTTGGCTGCGGGCGCGGCCTCGGTGGACATGCCTTCTCCTTCAGAGAGGGGGAGTTCATCGCCGGGTGAGCGGGGTTCCGGACTCGACGCGGGTCGGCTTTTCCGGATTGCGGACGTCGTAGATGCCGCCGATGCGGGCCTTCTCGGGGGTCGCGTCCGGCGCGGCGGCCAGGCGGCGCTTGCGCTTGGGCATGCCGAAGGTCGGGTGCGAGGTGGCCCACAGCGACATATTGAGAATGCCCGCCTTGACCCTCGCGGCCTTCCGGCCGCCCACATACTTCGGCTTTGCCTGCCCTTCGTCGTCGACCATCAGCAGGATCCCGTCCCGCCGCCCGAGGCTGATGTGGTTGTACGCGTAGACGAGCTTGGTAATCGCGATCTTGCGGCCGGTCAGGCGTCCCAGGATCGCCTCGGTGGCCTGCCGGCCGGTGTAGCCGGCCGAAGCGCAGGACATCGGCAGCGGCCGGCCGTTGTCGCCGATGGCGTGGGCGCTGTCACCGACGGCGTAGACATTCGGGTGCGAGACCGACCGCATGGTGCGATCGACGACGATCTGACCGTTCTCGGTGACCTCCAGCCCGCCGACGGCGGCGATGGGGTCGACCGCGAACCCGGCCGTCCACACGGTTGCGTCGGACGCCAGGGCGGTGCCGTCGGCGCACAGCACCCGCGTCGCTTCGACGGCTTCGACGCCGGTGTGCTCCAGGACGGTGATGCCCAGCCGGACGCAGGCCTGGCGCAGGTGGCTGCGGGCCCCGGCGGAGAGCCGGGCGCCCAGCTCGCCGCGGGCGACCAGCGCCACCGACAGGCCGGGCCGGGATTCGGCGATCTCGGTGGCAGTCTCGATGCCGGTCAACCCGTCGCCGACGACCACCACACGCCCGCCTTCGCCCCGTCTGCCCCGTCTGCCCAGGCTGTCCAGGCTGTCCAGGCGCTCGCGCAGGCGCAGCGCCGAGGGCCTGGCGGCGACGTCGAAGGCGTGCTCGGCCGCGTCCGGGACGGCGCGGACGGTGCCGTGGCTGCCGAGCGCGTACAAAAGCGTGTCGTAGCCGAGTTCGCCGCCGCCGTCGGCATCGGCCACGGCGACGAACCGGCGCTCGGGGTCGACGGCGGTGACGCGGGCCACGCGCAGCCGTATCCCCGTGCCCGCGAAGACGTCGGCGAGCTGCGGAGCCTCGATGTCCTGGCCGGCCGCCAACTGGTGCAGTCGCATTCGCTGCACGAAGTCCGGCACGGCGTTGACCACGGTGATCTCGGTGTCCGCCGGTGACAGTCGGCGGGCCAGGGTCCCGGCCACGTAGGCCCCGGCATAGCCGGCGCCGAGGACGACGATGCGGTGCTTCATGTGATGCTCCTGTCGGCTCGGATGCTCTCGGTGAGGTGAGCGGAACGGCGCCCCGATTGCTGACAGGAACTGCATGTGGCATGGGTCACAGAGCCACAGGAGCGTCTCCCGACGACGCTCGCGAGGCCGAGCCGGCACCGGGACCGGTGTGAGCGCGGTGGCACCGGGTAGTGCGAGCGCGTCCACGCACAGGAGGAAACCCATGGCAACCGACGTCATCAGCCTGATCAAGGAAGATCACCGCGACGTGGAGTCGCTGTTCGAGCGGCTCCAGAAGATGCCGGAGAACCGCCCGGCCCTGCTCGCGGAGCTGGCGGCGAAGTTCATCGCCCACAGCGAGGGCGAGGAGGACGAGGTCTACCCCGTGCTCGCCAAGCGGCGGCCCGAGGAGAAGGAGGAGGTCCACCACGGCGCGGAGGAGCACCACGAGGCCGAGGAGATGATCTCCCGGCTCCTGGAGACCGCCCCGGAGAGCCCCGAGTTCGACACGCTGCTGCACGAGCTCATCGACGCGGTGACGCACCACGTCGAGGAGGAGGAGAACGACATCCTCCCGGTCCTGGAGAAGGCCGTCCCCTTCGAGGAGCGGGTGCAGCTCGGCAAGGCCTTCAGCAAGCGGAAGGCCGAGGTGCTGGCCGCTCCGATCAAGCCGCGCTCCCGGACCAAGGACGAGCTGTTGCACCAGGCCAGGGAACTGGGCGTCGAGGGCGCGTCGGGAATGAGCAAGGACGAGCTCGTCGCCGCCGTCAGGCGGAAGAAGCAGGAACAGGGCTGAGCGCCCCCACGTCGCGGCGCTGTCCGTCCCCCGGCGGACCGTCACAGGCACGCGTACAGCGCCGCGGCCATGGGCTTCCACCTCGGGTCCGAGCCGGCCGGGCTGACGGCGCGCCGGAGGAGTTCCTGGCGTCGCTCAACCGCCTCGGCGAGGAGACCGGCACGCCGCGCGAACTCCTCGCCCGCTGGCTGCGCCTTTCATCAGCCGGGCACCGGCGTGCGGACCGGACCTGCTGGCACGTCCCGATCCTCCGAACGGGTGTTGTGGGTGAACGCGGCGCGATAGGTGCTCGGAGTGATACCGGTCCGCCTCGACAGGTGCGCCCGCAGGAAGTCGGTGGTGGCCAGGCCGCTCAGCCGCGCGACCTGCTCCATCGGCAGGTCCGTCGTCTCCAGCAACTCCTGCGCCCGGATGACGCGCCGATGGAGCAGCCACTGGAGCGGCGCCCACCAGCGCCGAGGGCCGTGTGCGAGTGCGGATGTGGCAGGACGCGCGGGCCGTGTACGACGCCGGCCGGGTGCGGGTGACCGAAGTACGGGCGAGCGACTTCCTCGGCGCGGGGGCGGTCTCTCCGTTCACCATCATGGTGGGGGCGGCGGTGCTGACCGGATCGCCCGTCTCCTACCCGGGCGATCTCGACGCTCAGCCGAGTGTGGGGACCAGGCGGACGAGGTCGGTGAGGCCGTCGGCGACGAGGTCGGCGCGGGCGGCGTCCGGGCGCTCGGAGTGCAGGTAGCCCCAGGGCCCCCGGCGCAGCAGGGCCGTCCGCATCCCGGCGCGCGCGGCGGGCAGGACGTCGTTGTCGAGGCGGTCGCCGACGTACAGGATCTGCCCGGGCTCATGGCCGCAGACGGCCGCGACCTTGGCGAAGAAGGCGGGGTCGGGCTTCTCCACCCCCCATCCGGCCGAGGTGTGGACGCCGTCCACCGGCAGGTCCATCGCGACCAGCGCGTCGTACGCCTGGGGCGGCTGGTTGCCCGCGACGACCAGGTCGTAGCCGGCCTCCCGCAGGGCCGCGAGGCCGGGCCGCACGTCAGGGTAGAGGTCGTCGGCGTCGAAGTTCTCGCGCAGCCCGTCCGGGTCCTCGCGCCGCCACGCCTCCATCTCGGCGTCGAGGTCGATGCCCGGCCTGAGCAGCTCGAACGCCTCCCGGTGGCTGCGGTCGAGGGCGGCCATGCCGCCGAGCACGCCCATGAAGGTCAGGCGCGGCACGCCCAGCCGGTCGGCCCATCGGGACCAGATCCGGGTCTCGTCGATGAGCGTCTCCCCCACGTCGAACACGAGCGCCCGGACCATGACCGCCTCTCCTCTTCGTCCTGTTACGGCAGCCACTCTATGGTGTGCCGTAACATCGCCGAACGTGAGCGAGACTCGGTATGCCCTGAACGGCATGGTATGCACCGTCGATCATCTGGCCTCCGCGGCGGGCGTCGCCATGCTCGACAGAGGCGGCAACGCGGTGGACGCGGCCATCGCCGCCAACGCCGTGCTGGCGGTCACCGCCCCGCACATGTGCGGTCTCGGCGGCGACCTGTTCGCCCTCGTCCACGACGGAACCGTGAACGCGCTCAACGCCTCGGGGCGGGCCGGCTCGGGCGCCGATCCCGACCGGCTGCGGGCGGAGGGCCTCGGCCGGATGCCCCATCTGTACGACATCCGCTCGGTCCCGGTGCCCGGCTGCGCCGACGGGTGGCTGGCGCTGCACGAGCGGTACGCCCGCCTGCCGCTCGCCGACCTGCTGGCCCCGGCGATCCGGCTCGCGGCCGAGGGCTTCCCCGCCTCGCCGCTGCTCGCCCCGGGCGGGGAGTTCATCGGCTCGCTGCCCGGAGCGGGGGACTTCGCGGCGGCCCGCCGCGCCGGGGACGTGATCCGCAGGCCCGGCGTCGCCCGGGCACTCACCGCGCTCGGCGAGGGCGGCCGGGCGGCGTTCTACCAGGGCGAGTTCGGCAAGGGGCTGCTGGAACTCGGCGGCGGCGAGTACACCGAGGAGGACCTGGCCCGGCCGAACGCCGACTGGGTGGAGCCGCTGAGCGTCGAGGTGTTCGGGCACCGGATCTGGACCGTTCCGCCGAACTCCCAGGGCTACCTGCTCCTGCTGGCCCTGGAGATCCTCGCCGAGCTCGGCCCGCCCGCCGACCCGGCCGACCCGCGCTGGGCCCACCTGCTGGTCGAGTCGGCGAGGGCGGCCGGGCACGACCGGCTCGACGTCCTCCACGAGGCCGCCGTCGCGCCGCTCGGCACGGCCGCCGCCCGCCGCGCGCTGGTCGACCCCGAGCGGCGCTCCTCCCTGCCCGACGCCCCCGCCGGGCCGGGCGACACGACGTACCTGTGCGTGGTCGACGGGGACGGCATGGGCGTCTCGCTCATCCAGTCGAACGCGTCGGGCTTCGGCAGCCTGCTCTTCGAGCCCAGCACCGGGATCAACCTGCACAACCGCGGCATCGGCTTCTCGCTCACGCCCGGCCACCCCGCGGAGTACGGCCCGGGCCGCCGCCCGCCCCACACGCTGTGCCCGGCGCTGGTCACCCGGCCGGACGGGACGCTGCGCACGGTCCTCGGCACGATGGGCGGCGACGCGCAGCCGCAGATCCTGCTGCAGCTGGTCACCCGCCTGCTCGCGCACGGCCAGACGCCCGGCGAGGCGATCGGCGCCCCGCGCTGGGCGCTCGGCAGCGGCACCGGCTTCGACACCTGGCGGTCCGCCCCCGTGGTCGAGGTCGAGGAGGGCGCGCCGTGGGCGGACGGCCTGCGCGAGCGCGGGCACGCCGTCGAGACGGTGGAGTGGGGCTCCAACTTCGGGCACGCCCACCTGATCGACCTGCTCCCGTCGGGCGTGCTCGCCGGGGCGGCCGACCCCCGCGCGCTGATCGGCGCCGCGCTCGGCCGCTGAGCTGTGTCCGGAAAACCCTGCCGCCGGGGTCACCCGGCCCGGGCGGCCGCCTCGACCTGCTCCATGGCCTTGCGGATGCGCTTCTCGGAGACGGGGGTGGGAGTGCCGAGCTGCTGGGCGAAGAAGCTCACCCGGAGCTCCTCGATCATCCACCGGATGTCCCGTACGGCCTTGGCGTCCCGCTCGGCGGGCTTCAGCCGGTCGAGCAGGTCGCGGTACTCGTCCTCGACGTCGTGCACGCGGTGCATCCACTCGCGGTCGCGGCGGGGGTCGTCCGGAAGCTTGTCGAGCCTGCGCTCGACCGCCCGCAGGTAGCGGTGCACGTCCGGCAGCCGGTCGTAGCCCGTCTCGGTGACGAACCCGTCGTGCACCAGCCCGTCGAGCTGGTCGGCGATGTCGGCCCTGAGATCGGCCACGCCGCCGCCCAGCGCGCCGAGCCGGTTCTGCGCCGCGTGCCAGGCCGCCAGGACGCGCTCCACCCGGGAGACGACCTCCTCGGTCGTCTCGAACAGCGAGGCGCGCACGTGGTCGCGCAGCCGCTCGAACCCTGCCTCGTCCCAGACGGGCCCGCCCGCCTCCGCCATCAGCTTGTCGGCGGCGCACGCCGTGCAGTCGTCGAACAGGGCGGCGGCCCCGCCGTGCGGGCTGCGGCTGAGGGCGAGCTTCTGCGCGGTGGTCAGGGTCCGCAGGATGGCCTTGGCCGGGTTGACCACGTTGAGCAGCAGCAGCCTCCTGGTGCCCGCCCACATGGCCCGGTCGCGCTCGCGTTCGGTCTCGAACATCCGGACCGCGACGCTCGTGCCCTCGTCCACCAGGGCCGGGTAGGCCCGCAGCCTGCCCTGCTCGAACACCTGCGGCAGGGTGCCGATCGTCCAGCCGTGCAGGCCGTCGCGTTCGAGGTCGTCGGCGGCCTTCGACAGCGTGGCGCGCAGCTTGGGCGCGAGCCGCCGCTTGAGCGCCTCCAGGTCCTTGTCCTCGTCCACCGTGCGCTTGCGGTCGTCGATCACCCGGTAGGTGATCCGCAGGTGGGCGGGGAGCTGGTCGAGGGCCCACGCGTCGCGCGGCACCTCCACCCCGGTCAGCGCCCGCAGCTCGCGCTCCAGCGCTTGCAGGAGCGGCTCGCCGCCGGGCCGTACGCGTTCCAGCACGGCCTTGGCGTAGTTGGGGGCGGGCACGAAGTTGCGGCGCAGGTTCTTCGGCAGCGACCGGATGAGCGCGGTGACGAGGTCCTCGCGCAGGCCGGGGATCTGCCAGTCGAAGCCGGTCGGGTCGACCTGGTTGAGCACGGCGAGCGGGATGTGGACGGTCACGCCGTCCGCCTCGCCCGTCTCCACCGCGCCGGGCTCGAAGCGGTAGGTCAGCCGCATCCGCTGGCCGTTCTGCCGCCAGGCGTCGGGGTAGTCCCTGGCGCTGACCCCGGCGCTGTCGTTGACCAGCATCTCCGGCGAGAACGTCAGCAGGTCGGGCGTCTCCCGCGACGCCTTCTTCCACCAGCTGTCGAAGTGCCTGCCCGAGACCACGTCGGCCGGGATCCGCTGGTCGTAGAAGTCGAACAGCGTCTCGTCGTCCACGAGGATGTCGCGGCGGCGGGCCTTCTCCTCCAGCCGCTCGACCTCCTCGAGCAGCTTGCGGTTCTCGTGGAAGAACTTGTGGTGGGTGCGCCAGTCGCCGTCGACCAGCGCGTGCCGGATGAACAGCTCCCGGCTCAGCTCGGGGTCGATGCGGCCGTAGTTGACCTTCCGCTCGGTCACGATCGGCACGCCGTACAGCGTGACCTTCTCCAGCGCGACGACGGCGGCCTGGTCCTTCTCCCAGTGCGGCTCGCTGTAGGTGCGCTTGACCAGGTGCTGCGCGAGGGGCTCGATCCAGCCGGGCTCGATCTTGGCGTTGACCCGGGCCCACAGCCGTGAGGTCTCCACCAGCTCGGCCGACATCACCCACTGCGGCTGCGCCTTGGCGAGGGCCGAGCCGGGGAAGATCGCGAAGCGGGCGTTGCGGGCGCCGATGTACTCCGTGATCGGCCTGCGGCCGTCCTGCCTGCGCTTCTCGACGACGTCCTTGACGCCGATGTGCGACAGCAGGCCGGCCAGCAGCGACTGGTGGATGCGCTGGGGATCGGCGGGCACGCTGTTGGGCACGATGCCCAGGGTCTTGGCCACCTGGCGGAGCTGGCTGTCGATGTCCTGCCACTCGCGCACGCGCAGATAGTTGAGGTATTCGGCCTTGCACAGCCGCCGGAACGCGCTCGACGACAGCTCCTTCTGCCTGTCGCGGAGGTGGTTCCAGAGGTTGAGGTAGGTCAGGAAGTCCGATTCCTTGTCGGCGAATCGGCGGTGCTTCTCGTCGGCCGCCTGCTGCTTGTCGGCCGGCCGCTCGCGCGGGTCCTGGATGGACAGCGCGGCCGCGATGATCATGACTTCGCGGGCGCAGCCGTTCTTGTCGGCTTCCAGCACCATCCGGGCGAGGCGGGGGTCGACCGGGAGCTGGGCCAGCTTGCGCCCGAGCGGCGTGAGCTGCGTGCCCTTCCCGGCCTCCCGGCCCGCGTCCTTGTCCGCGAGGGCGCCGAGTTCCAGCAGCAGGTTGACGCCGTCCCTGACCTGACGGCTGTCCGGGGGCTCCACGAACGGGAACGCCGCGACGTCGCCCAGGCCCAGCGACGTCATCTGCAGGATGACGCTCGCCAGGTTCGTACGGAGGATCTCGGGGTCGGTGAACTCCGGCCGGGAGAGGAAGTCCTCCTCGGAGTAGAGCCGGATGCACACGCCGTCCGACGTACGGCCGCAGCGGCCCTTGCGCTGGTTGGCCGACGCCTGGGAGACCGGCTCGATCGGCAGCCGCTGGACCTTCAGGCGGTGGCTGTAGCGGGAGATCCGGGCCGTGCCCGGATCGACCACGTACTTGATGCCGGGAACGGTCAGCGAGGTCTCGGCGACGTTGGTGGCGAGCACGATGCGCCGGCCCCTGTGGGGCTGGAAGACCCGGTGCTGTTCGGCGGCCGACAGCCGCGCGTACAGCGGGAGGACCTCCTCGGGACGGCCCTTGAGCGCGTCGGCGGTGTCGCGGATGTCCCGCTCGCCGCTGAGGAAGACCAGGATGTCGCCCGGTCCCTCGGCGCACAGCTCGTCCACGGCGTCGACGATGGCCTGGGTCTGGTCGTCGTCCTCGTCGACCGGGCGGTAGCGCACCTCCACGGGATAGGTGCGTCCGGACACCTCGATCACGGGCGCCGGCTCGCCGCCCGGCCGGGCGAAGTGCCGGGCGAACCGCTCGGGGTCGATGGTCGCGGAGGTGATGACCACCTTGAGGTCGGGCCGTTTGGGGAGGAGCTGCTTGAGATAGCCCAGGATGAAGTCGATGTTGAGGCTGCGCTCGTGCGCCTCGTCGATGATCAGCGTGTCGTACTGCAGCAGGAGCGGGTCGGTCTGCATCTCGGCGAGCAGGATGCCGTCGGTCATCAGCTTGACCAGCGTCCCGTCGCTGGAGTGGTCGGTGAAGCGGACCTTGTAGCCGACCGCCTCCCCCAGCTCGATCGACAGTTCCTCGGCGATGCGCTCGGCGACCGTGCGGGCGGCGATGCGGCGCGGCTGGGTGTGGCCGATGAGGCCGTGGACCCCCCGGCCGAGCTCCAGGCAGATCTTGGGGATCTGGGTGGTCTTCCCCGAGCCGGTCTCGCCGGCCACGATGACGACCTGGTGGTCCCTGATGGCCTCGAGCAGGTCGTCCTTGTGCCGGCTGACCGGCAGCTCGGGAGGGTAACTGAGAGCGGGAACGGCCGCGCGGCGCGCGGCCACGCGGCGTTCCGCGGCCTCCACGTCCCCCGCGATCTCCTGGACGACGGACTGGCGGGCGGCGCGGTCGCGGACCCGGCGCATGCCGTCGAGACGGCGGCGCAGCCTGCGCTGGTCGCGCAGCATCAGGTCGGGGAGGCGGGCCTGGAGATCGGCGAGCGTGTTCATTCCATGCTCAAGGATAGGCAACGCCCCCCGCCGATCTGCCAGCCGTTTTTCCGGCGGCCCCGTCAGGGCGTGTCAGCGGCGGCGCGGCGGCTGGTACTTGTACCCCACGTTGCGGACGGTCACGATGCGGCCGGCGTGCCGGCCCAGCTTGCGGCGCAGCCTGAGGACGTGCACGTCGACCGTACGGCCGCCCTCGTCGTCGTACCGGTCCCAGACGGCGGCCATGAGCTGGCGGCGGTTGTAGACCCGGCCGGGGGCCGAGCTGAGGTAGTCGAGCAGCTCGAACTCCCGGAAGGTCAGCTCGATCTCCTCGCCGCCGGCCCTGGCCACTCGCGCGGCCCGGTCCAGGACCAGTTCCTCCTCCTCGCCGGGGGCGTCCCGGCGCGGCGGGGCCGCGGGCGCACGCTCCCGCAGGACCGGCGGCTCCGGCGCGTCCGCCGCGGTCCCGGCGGGCACCAGGTAGCCCACGATCATCAGCACGGCGCCGGTCTCCGGCACCGGGAGCACCCCGAGCACGGACCCCTGCCCGAGGTCGGGGGGCTCATGGCCCTGCTCGCGCCTGCGCTCCACAAAGTCGATCACGTTCTGGTGGGACATGCCCCTCTCCTTGCCTCGTGGCGTACCGGACGGTTGTGACCGCGGTCGTCAACAGGCGGCGGCGCAGACGCGCAGCAGGTCGATGTGCCGGCGCTGGGTCAACCTCCCCGAGGAACTCATGGGATCATCATGACAGCGATATTACCCGGTGTCCAGGTAGGAATAAGGGAGATCTATCGCTCAGGGGATGCGCGCGGCCCCCGCGGCCGCCATCGCCGCGCCGATGATCCCGGCCTCGTTCCGCAGCACGGCGGGCACCACCGGGGTGTCCCCGAGGTCGACGTACGGCAGGAACCTGTCGGCCTTCTTGCTCACGCCCCCGCCGACGACGATCAGGGTGGGCGACAGCAGGTCGCGCATGTGCCTGAGGTACTCCTCCACGCGCCGGGCCCACTTGTCCCAGCTCAGGTCCTCCTCCTCGCGCACCCGGTCGGACGCGCGGTGCTCGGCCTCCTTGCCGCGGATCTCGATGTGGCCGAACTCGGTGTTGGGCACCAGCGCGCCGTCCACGAAGAGCGCGCTGCCGATGCCGGTGCCGAAGGTCAGCATGAGCACGACCCCGTGCCGGTCCCGGCCCGCGCCGAAGGTCATCTCGGCGACGCCGGCCGCGTCCGCGTCGTTCAGCACGACCGCCTGCTCGCCGAACAGGTCGGCGCCCTTCACTCCGATCCACGACTTGTCCACGTTGGCCGCCGTCCTGACGACCCCGTCGAGGACCACTCCGGGGAAGGTGACGCCCATCGGGCCGGTCCAGGAGAAGTGCTCCGCGATCTCGCGTACGGCCTGGGCGACGGCCCCCGGCGCGGCGGGCCGCGGCGTCGGGATGCGCAGGCGCTCGCGGGTGAGCACGCCGGCGGCCGTGTCCACCGTGGCGCCCTTGATCCCGGAACCGCCGATGTCGATGCCCAGAACTTCCATGACTTCCCTCCTGGTCCGGCTGGACGGCTACCCAGCCGCCCCCGCCTCATGCGCGGTCGCGAGTATCGCACGACGTCGTGGGACCGGCCGGGTTACAGGAGGACAGGCCGGGTACGCCCCGAATCGGGGCAAATCACCGCAAGGGGGACACGCATGATCAGCACACTCCACAAAATGGGACTGCGCTCCAACGTGATGTACGGCGCCGCTTTGGGGTCGATCGGAATGTCGATCGCCTCGTGGGTCATCTCGAACAAGTACGAGGCGGCCGGCATCGAACGCGCCGACCGCTGGGCGTTGTTCGTCGGCGAGTGGGCGCCGACCTTCTTCGCGATAGGGATCGCCCTGCGCATGGAGGAGATGGCCGAGGAGAAGGGGCGGGAGACCCCCGAGTGGCAGGAGCAGAGCAGCGACATCCGCCGCCCCACCCGCGCCGGCGTGTAGCGGACGGGCAAGGGCTTCCACGAGCGGCCCGGAGGGACCCCGCCGGTCCCTCCGGGCCGCTCCGTGCACGCTCCCGGCCGTTCCCGGGAAGTGTCAGGCCGCGGCCCGCATGTGTCCGTGCGCCCATTCCTCGAAGGTCGTGAGCGGGATGCCGAGGGCCCGCGCGTACTCGGGGCGGGCGGGCTGACCGATCGTGTCGATGAACTCGTGTGAAGTGATGCCCGCTCCCGGCATTCCCGCGGCGACCGCCTCCTCCATGGTCATGTCGGGCGCGGTCAGCTCGGTGCCCAGCGCCCGGGAGAGGACCCCGGCGATCTCCCTCATCGTCAGGTGGTCACTGGCCAGTTCCAGCTCGACCCCGTGGAACCGCTCCGGCGCGGCGATGGCCGCGGCGGCCGCCGCGCCGATGTCGTCGACCGCGACGAGGGAGAGCCGGGTGCCGGGCTTCAGCACGGTCACGATGCCCCCCTCGACACCACGGGGCAACAGGTACGCCAGGGATGGAAGGAAATTGTCCATGAAGAAGCCCGGCTTGATGATCGTCCAGTGCGTGAAGCCCGCCTCACGCACCCGGTCCTGGATGCCGGCCTTGGCGGCGTAGTAGGGCTCCAGCGACGCCCAGCGGCCTTCGGCCCAGCCGGGGGCCTCGGTGTGCTGACCCGCGCCGGAGACGGACGTGTGCACGAACTGCGGCACGCCCGCGGCCAGCGCGCCTTCGATCAGGTTGACGGCCTGGGCCAGCTCGCCTTCGAAGTCGAGGGCGTCTCCCTTCGGCTGGGGCATCTGCACCGAGAAGACGGCCCGGGCCCCTCGCGCGGCCCTGATCAGCGAGTCGCGGTCGTCGAGGTCGCCGACGACCAGTTCGGCGCCGAGCGCTTCGACCGCCCTCGCTCGCTCGGTCGCGGGGTCACGGACCAGCGCCCGTACGGGAACGCCGTTCGCGAGCAGGGCGCGGGCGGTGGCGCCGCCCTGCCGTCCGGTGGCGCCGGAGACCAGGACGGGTGCGGAATCGGTGGGCATGAGGCCCCTCCTGTGGTGTGCGTCGACAAAACGGCGGGCCCCGCCGTTTATGCTTCGGTAAGATACGGCGGACCCCGCCACTTAGCAACATGAGGTGACGCCATGCCCCTCCAGCGCGCGGACGCCCGGCGCAACTACGCGCGCCTGCTCGCCGTGGCCAAGGAGGCGATCGCCGTGGACGGCCCCGACGCGTCCATGGAGCAGATCGCCCGCACCGCGGGAGTCGGATCCGCCACCCTGCGCCGGCACTTTCCCAGCCGCCACGCGCTGCTTGAGGCGGTCTTCCGCGAACGGGTCGAGACCCTGTGCGCCCACGCCCGCGACCTGACCGGCAGGGCCGACACCCGGGCCGCGCTGCTGGAATGGCTGAGCGCCGTCCTCGCGGACGCCGCGACCATCCGGGGGCTGGCCACCGCGCTGACCCGGGACCGGGCGGACGACCCGGACGTGGCGCACGAGCACTGCTGCTCGGCGCAGCTCACCGAGGCGGGCGGCCCGCTGGTGCGCCGCGCCGCGGACGACGGCGCGCTGGCGCCGGGCGTGACCATCGGCGACCTGCTCGCCCTGATCACCGGCATCGCCCTGGCCACGGAACACCACCCGGACCCCGCCGCCGACGCACAGCGGCTGCTCGGCCTGTCCATAGCGGGAGTCAGCCCCCACCAGGGGTGACAGGGCCCGGCGCGCCGGTGCTCCGTTAGGCTCGGCCCGCGTGACCCCCGATGCCGCCGCCGTCGCACGCTGGCTGCGTACGCGGCCCGCCCGCGCGGCCGGCACCCGCGTGCTGGCCGTCGAGGGACGCTCGGGCGCGGGCAAGTCGACACTGGCCGCCGCCGTGGCCGCGGCGCTCACCGCGCCGGTCGTCCGCATGGACGACCTGTACGACGGCTGGGACGGCCTGCAGGCAGGGGTGGACGCGCTGCTGGAATGGGTGCTGCGTCCCCTGGGCCGCGGGGGCCGGGCACGCTGGCGGCGCTACGACTGGACGCGGGGCCGGTACGCCGAATGGCACGAGGTGCCCGGGGCGGACGCCGTCGTGATCGAGGGCGTGGGCTGCGGCGCCCGCGAGGCGGGGCCGTACCTCAGCGGGCTGGTGTGGCTGGAGGCCGGCGAGGAGGTCCGCAGGGCGCGGGCGCTCGCCCGCGACGGTGAGCTGTACGCGCCCCACTGGCGGCGCTGGGCCGAGCAGGAGCAGCGATACTACGCCCGCCACGACGTGCGCTCCCGGGCCGACCTCGTCATCGTCACCGGCTGAGCCGCGTCGTGCCGCCCAGACCTTGTCCAGGCTGAGCCGTCAGGAGCGGATCCGCACGCCGACCTCGTCGAGCCGCGTCAGCAGGTCGGCGGGGTCGGCGTACACGCGGAAGGCGCCGGTGCGCTCCAGCTCGTCCCTGCCGTAACCGCCGGACAGCAGCCCGACGCCCAGGGCGCCCGCGCGCCGCGCAGCCAGCAGGTCCCAGACGCTGTCGCCGACGACCATGGTGAACCTCGGCTCGACGTCCAGCAGCGCCGCGCCCGCGAGGAACAGGTCCGGGTCGGGTTTGGCCCGGCGCACCTGGTCGCGGTGGACGAGCGGCACGCCGGGCGGCAGTCCGAGCATGTCCAGCGCGTGCCGGGCGGTGTCGGCCCGGCTGCTGGTCGCGATCGCCCAGCGGATGTCGTTGTCGGACAGCCGCTTCAGCAGCTCGGTCGCGCCCGGCAGCGGGCGCACCGAGTCGATCTGCTCCAGATACGCCTCGGCGTGCGCCTGCTGCAGGTCCTCGATCTGCTCGTCGCTCAGGGAGACGCCGGTCTCCCGCAGCAGCGCGTTGACGAGCAGGCCGCCGCTCATGCCGATCCTGCGGTGGATGCGCCACACCGACAGGTCGATGCCGACCCCGCGGAGGGCGGCGCGCCAGGCGATGACGTGCTGGTAGACGCTGTCGATCAAAGTGCCGTCGAGATCGAAGAGGAAGGCCGGGTCGGGCGGCTCCGGATAGTCGAATCGTGCGTTCATCCTGGCCGTTCTCACCGGCCGGCGCCCGCCGAAACACGTCCGGCCGTCTTTCTCCTCGGCCGGGCACATGGTGAAGGTGGAGGGGCACGCGGACTCCTCCGGCACCGACGTCATCAACGAGCCGCTTTCCACCTCCCGCGCCCGGACCGTGCAGAGGGCGCTGTCCGCACTCGTCTCCCGGCCGGACGTCGGTTTCGAAGCCAGAGGGTACGGTTCGCGCCGCCCGCTCTACAGCAACGACTCCGAAGAGGGGAGACGGCGCAATCGGCGGGTCACGGTGACGTTCGCCAGGCCGCAGCGCGTCGAGACCGAGCAGGCGGCCACCCCCTCGGCCTCGATCGCCTCGGAGAGGAACGGGCCGAAGAGCACCGGAAAGGCGGACGGTCAGCCGATCTCCATGGAGGTGACCGGCCTGCGGGGGCTGCCGGGCGGCCTCGGCCTGCTCACGTACCGCATCGCCAACGAGGGTGACGGCGAGGCCTGGTTCAACGAACTGCATCACGCGCGGGACTGGATGTCGTTCAGATATCAGGCCGCCACGAATGTCACGCTGACCGACGTCAAGGCCGGGCGCCGATACCTGCCCGGCCGCTTCCAGGTGCCGGCCGACGGCGGCGGCATCGACTCCTACTGCGCTTGCAGCGGCTTGTCCGGAGTGCGCTCGAGCACGGAGAAGTTCAGGCCGGGCCAAGTGAGGGAGTTCTGGGGCCTGTTCGCGCTTCCCGAGGACTCCGCCACGCTGAACGTCGGGATCGCCGGCTTCCGGGAACTGCGGGTGCCCGTCCGATAGCGCCGGCCGCCGGTGACCGACGGGCCCCGGGCGTCCGGGCGTCGCTCAGCCCAGTCCCGCCTGGTACTCCTCGTCGGTCACCGGCCCGTGCCAGTGCGTCCTGCCGCTCGCCGTGACGGCGATGTGCACCAGCGTGTCGTCGTCGACGGCGCCGTGCCAGTGCTTCTCGCCCGGCTGCACGTGGACCCAGTCGCCCGGCCCGATGAGCGTGCCCCTGGTCTCGCCCCAGCACGTCACCACCCCGCGCCCCGACAGCACGTACAGCGCCTGCTCCCCGTCGTGGGTGTGCCAGCCGGAGCGGGCCCGCGGGTCGTAGGAGAAGCGCTGGGCGCGCAGGCCGTCCGGCTCCACCGCCTTCAGCGCCTCCGCCTCCCACACGCCGTCGGTGAACCTGTCCGGTCCCGGCCGGGTGGCCTTGATCTCGCCTTCGCGTACGAACCTCATCGTCCACTCCCTTCGCCATGGGCCGGCCACGTCAGGCCGGCGCCGCCCGCACCCATCCCCGGTCGCCGCCGAGGAAGCCCTCCATCGTGAGCCCGGCCTCGCGCAGCAGTTCCTCGAACCGGTCGTCCGTGCGGCGCCTGCTGACGAACGTGTGGGTCCATCGCCGGTCCCCCAGGACGTACTCCATCGTCGCGGCGAGCAGATCCGGCTCCGGCCTGCTCACGTCCGTCATCCGGATCACCCGTCCGTCGCGGCGCGTCTCCGACGGCCCCACCGTGTCGTACCACTCGGGCGGCTGACGCTGCAGGATCACGCACCCGCCCGGGGCGACGTGGCGGCGGCAGGTCCGCAGGAACGCCCGGCACAGGTCGTCGTCGGCGGTGTCGATCACGTACGACATCAGCAGGACCACGTCGAACACCCTCGGCAGGGACAGGTCCTGGATGCGGGACAGAACCGTCTCCGCTCCGTGAATGTGGGCGAGCATCTCGGGCGACTCGTCCACCGCGACCACCTCGTGGCCGAGCGCGAGGAGGGCGTGGGTGATCCGGCCCACCCCGGCGCCGAGCTCGAGGATCGCCGCGCCCTCCGGTATCGCGGCGTGGACGATCTCGGGTTCGCCGTTGGGCGTGAGCGTCGCGTAGTAGTCGACCGCGCACCCGTCCGGAGTGATCGGGCCGGGGCCGGTGCCGTGATAGATCCGTTCTGGCGGCATGATCACATTCTGCGTCACGGGCCCGGCAGTGGCCGAGCGATGGCGATTTGTCCGATTTCTGCCGGGTATTTCTTCCATGATGAGTTCTGCCGGACGGAGGTGACAGGCATGGGCGTTCCGATGCGACGGGAGTCCAGAGGTCTCGTTCCCGACCTGTTCGACCTGCTGGAGGCGCCGATGGCCGCGCTCCGGCCGATGGCCGGGCAGCAGATGCGGCTTGAGGACTACGTGAAGGACGACCGGTACGTGCTGCGCGCCGAACTGCCCGGAATCGACCCGGACAAGGACGTGGAGATCAGCGTGTCGAACGGCGTGCTGACCATCCACGCGGAGCGGCGCCACGAGGAGCGGCAGGCGCACCGCACCGAGTTCCGGTACGGAGCCTTCACCCGGTCGGTCGTGCTGCCGCCGAACGTGGACGAGAACGACGTGAAGGCCACCTACGACAAGGGGATCCTCGAGGTGAGCGTGCGGCTCGCCGAGGAGCGGGAGGAGCGCAGGCGAATCCCGATCGAGAAGCCGGGAGCCGGGCAGCAGCAGAGCTGAAGCGGCCCACGCCGGGCCCGTCCGCGCCGCGCGGACGGGCCCGAGCCGCGTCGGCGGCCCGCTCGGCGTCCTCCCTCGTCCGACGGCTGTCGCTCGGCCGACTGACTCAGTCAGGGCGCCGACGGGGACCGTACGACGGCGACCGGGCACTCGGCGTTGTGCAGCACTCCCCGGCTGACCGAGCCGAGCATCGCCGAGCCCACCACGCCTCTGCCGTGGGAGCCGACCACGAGCAGGCCGGCCCCGCGTGACGCCTGGACGAGCGCGTCGACCGGGTGTCCGTAGGCGATCTCCTCGCGCACCGGCACCTCGGGATACCGCCTCCGCGGGTCCGCCAGCTTCTCCCGCGTGACGCGCTGACGGGCCTCGCGCACCTCCTCCACGTCGTAGGTGATCTCGGGCGCGAGCGGATGGGCGGGCAGGTGCCAGGCGTGCACGGCCCGCAGCGCGTCGCCGTGCGCCCTGGCCTGCTCGAAGGCGTACTCCAGGGCGGGCTCGCATTCGGGCGAGTCGTCCACGCCCACCGCGATCTCCCCCCTCTCGCCGCTCCAGCCGGGCCGTACGACGACGACCGGGCAGGGGGCGTGACCGGCGACGTGGGCGCTGACCGACCCGATGACGACGCCGGCGAAGCCGCCGAGTCCCCTGCTGCCGAGCACGATCTCGACGGCCTCCTTGGCCTTGTCCCGCAGCACGCGGGAGGGGATGCCCTCGATGATCTCCGTACTGATCCTCACGTCCGGCTGCCGCTCGCGCGCCACGGCCTCCGCGGCGGACAGCGCCCGCTCTGCATGCGCGGTGAGCGGGTCGCCGCCCGCGACGGGGAACTTCGGGATGCCGTACGCCCAGTGGTCGACGACGGAGACGAAGCGCAACGGGCAGCCGCGGCGGGCCGCGTCGTCCGCGGCCCACCGCACGGCGGCCGTCGCGGCGGGCGAACCGTCGGTGCCGACGATGATCGGGCCGGACATGGACGCTCCTTCCTGATCTGCGTCTTGCTCACCGGGGCCTTCCCGAACCTCCTCCATGTGACCACCGGAGGCCGCGGCCCTCCAGGGTCGTAGGTCCTCGGCCCGGGGCCGGTGCCGGGGCCGTGCGGCCGAGAGGGATGCTGGAGTCCTGGAGGTGGTCCGACATGGAATCGAAGCGCTGGACCGTCGAGATCTTCGTGAACGAGGACGACAACGACGACGTCACCACCGCGACCGCCGTGCTCTACACGCCCACGGGACGACGCCACGAGAGCGTCGGCCGAGCCCGCCGCAACCCGGCCGACCGGCCCGTGCCCGACATCGGCGACGAACTGGCGGCCGGAAGAGCCCTCGCCGACCTGGGGGCGAAGCTCATCGGGGACGGCGCGGAGGACGTGGCCCAGCTCGCCGGCCCCGCCTACGAGTCGTACTGAGACCGTGACCCGCACTCCGGCGATGCCGGCGGCGGCCTGTGCGTGCCGGAGGCCGGAGCGCCGGGGACGGGCCCGGTAGCGGAGCCGGCGCCCGGGGGCTCCGCCCGAGCCCCCGGGAGTCCGCGCTCCCAGCCTCATTCCACCGGGTCCTCATTCCACCGGGCCTCATTCGACCGGGTCCTCATTCCACCGGGTCGGCCGGGCCCTCGCCGAGGAGCCCCGCGGCCCGCATCTCCTCCGTCAGCCAGGCCATGGCCGCCTGCTCGCCTCCGGCCGGGCCGGTCCCGCCCGCCGGTGTGCCGTTCGCCGTACGGGGACCCGGCGGGACGTCACCGGCCGGGCCTCCGGGTGCCCGGCCCGCGCCGGGGCCGGTGCCGTACGGCCGGGCGGCGGCCGTTCCCCCGCGCTTGCCCCGTGTCCCCGCGCCGCCGGGCGCCCCGCCCTGGTCGGCCGCCGGGACACCGCCGCTCCCGGTGGCGCGCCCGCGCCGTCCGCCGGTGACGAGACCGCCGGGCACCGGCCCGTTGGCCGTCGTGCTCGCACCGTACGCCGCCTGCGGCGGCATTCCGGACTGTGCCCCGGGGCCCGCCTGTCCGCCCGCATGCCCGCAGTCGCCGCCCGGCCCCCAGGCCGCCGACACGAGCAGTCCCGCGCCGGTCATCTCGGCGGTGAGCTCCCCGAGCAGTGTGTCCGCCTCGACCGGCTCCGGCGTGATCTGCGCGAGGGCCGGTGCGAGAGCGCGCAGCGCGTTCGGCATCCCCGCGCCGGTGCGGTGGAGGTCACCGAGGTTCAGCGGGACGCAACTCGACCTGATGATGTGGAAGAGGTGATCGACCCGCCGCGCGTCCCGCCCGCTGTAGGGGCCACGGAAGTCGCCGTGGTGGGCGAGCACCAGGGCCGCGAGGCCGGCGACGTGCGGCGCGGCCATGGAGGTGCCGTCCAGTGCGGCGTACCCGTCCGGGGGCACGGCCGACAGCACGGCCACGCCCGGCGCGCACACGTCGATCTCCGGACCGTGACAGGTGAAACGCGGCGAGAAGTAACCGTCGCCCGTCATCGGCCCGCGGATCTCGGCCTCGTGGGCGGTGCCGGGCGGGAACGCGTCGGCCTTGCCGACGGCCGCGACGGTCAGCACGCCGGGCAGGATGCCGGGGAAGCCCACCGGTCCCCCGTCGTTGCCTGCGGCCACCACGCACGCCACCCCCGCCTCGCGCGCCTGCTCGATCTTCGCGGCCACGAGCGGGGAGTGGTGCCTGCTCGCCAGGCTCAGGTTGACCACGTCGATCCGCTGCTCGATGCAGTAGTCCAGCGCCTCGATGAGGTCGCTGAACCGCCCGCCCGGGAAGATCTTGCAGGCGTGCACCTCGGCCTCGACCGCGAAGCCGACGACGCCGCCGCCGTCGTCGGCGCCCGAGACGACCGCCGCGCAGTGCGAGCCGTGGTAGGCGGCGTCGACGGACCAGCCGTCCGGCTCGCCGCCGACGAGGTCGACGCCGGCGCGGACGCGGTCACGCAGGTCGGGGTGCCGTACGTCGGCCCCGGAGTCGATGATGGCGATCCTGACGCCCGCGCCGCGCAGCGTGGGCGGCAGGCGGTCGAGGTTCATCGCCTGCTGGCCCCAGCCGAAGACCTGCTTGCCGGGGAAACCGCTGAAGGTCTCCGACAGGCGCATCGGCTCGATCAGGTTGTCGCGGGTCGTGGACAGGGCGGGGCGGTCGATGTGGACGCTCCAGTAGCCGGAGCGCGGCCGGACCGTCACCCCGGTGATCGACTCGGGCGTCTCCCCCACCATCGTGACCACCGCGCGGCCGTCGGCCCCGGTGGACGTCTGGGCGGGCCAGCCGTGTCCGGTCACCAGGACGCTCGCGCCGGGCAGCGGCGTGCCGTCCGCGTCCCTGACCAGGAAGGCGAACGTGCTCTCCACGCCCGGCGGGACCACCGCCGGGGCGGGCCGCCGCCTGCGCGGCGGCTGGGGCACGTCGCTGTAGGTGAGCAGCCGGTCGCGCTCGAAGTAGAGCTGCGGATACTGCCGTCGCAGCGCCTCGACGTGCTCGGCGGTCATCTCCGCCACGACCACAGCGGGGAACCCGGGTGCCTGAGCCCCCGGGTTCCCCGCCGTCCCCCGCAGGCGGCGCAGCACGCGCACCTCGGGGTCGTCCTCCAGCAGCCTGCGCACCGTGTCGCCGTCGAGAGCCGGCACGGCTGCTCCCGGCGCCGCCGGATGCGGCTGGGGCAGCGCGGCCACCATGTAGCGCCGCGGCCGGGACTCCACCGGCTGCGGCGCCTGGCGGGACGCCTGCCGCCCCCGCGGGGACGCCGGGCGCGGCTCCTCGCTTCCGTCCTTGGGCTTGTCGTTACTGGTCACAAACGTCTCCGACTCTCCCCAGCTCAGGCTGGCGTGGCCGGCCGCGCCTCGTACGGCGCGGCGGGCAGTTCAGGCTCTGTCATCACATTTCGCCGGTCTCGGGACGGCGGGGGCCCGGACCGGCCGCCGGCCGGTCCGGGCCACCGAGGTGATCACGTCACAGCAGTGGAACCGTGGGCCGTCCGGGGGTGACGGCGCCGAGCGCGAACTGGATCTGCGCCAGGCACGCGTCGTACCGCCCGGCCCGGTACAGCTGTACCGCCTGCACCAGCAGCGGGATGATCCCCGCGACCTGGGGCGCCTGCGGGAGTGACGCCTGCAGCCAGCCGTACAGCCGCTGGAGCGTCATGGCGCAGTGCGCCTGCAGCGGCGCGACCGGCGCCGGATGCCCCGTCGCGGCTCCCACGGCCGGGGGCGTCACCGGACCCATCCCGGGACCCATCGACTCCACGGTGTTCCTCCGATCAGAGTGCGGCACCGGCCGGCACCGGGACCTGCTGAGCGGCCTGCTGGTGCAGTTGGCCGTACGGCTGGCCGTAGACCTGGCCGTAGGCCTGGCCGTAGACCTGCGACAGCGGCTGCATGGTCAGCGGGACCTGCTGCCCGTACACCCCGTGGATCGAGGGGGCGCCGAACTGGAGGGCCTGCTGGCCGGGGTGCTGCGCGTACGCCTGGGTGGCGTACGGCTGGCCGTAAACCTGCGGGATCTGCTGGGCCTGGGCCTGGATGGCCTGCAGGGCCTGCAGAACCTGCGGCGGAAGCACCTGCTGCTGAACCTGCTGCTGGATCTGCTCGCGGACCTGGTGCTGGTAGAGCACGCCCTCCAGCATCTGGCGGGCCGCGGGAGCGCCGTAACGCACGCTGTACCGCGCGACCTTGGTCCAGAAGGTCACCGGGCTCACCAGGTGCTCCTGCGGGAGGATGTGCTCCTCCTGCTGGATCATCGCCAGCGGCGACAGCTGCTGCTGCAGCCCCGGGATCTGCTGACCGAGCTGCTGCAGGGGCGAGATCTGGTGCTGAGCGCCGTACCCCAGCGTGGTCGCCATGGTCGTGGGGTTCATAGCTGTGAACGTCATATTCACTCCTTCGGAGCCAGTAGGTCCGGCCCATCGCCGATGTGATTACATCGCGTGACAGATCAGTCGCACAACGTTATAGGCGTAATGAGTGGATAAGGCCGACTTGGCACTCGGGCTCGATGACGCAAGGAACCGCGCCGGTCATACTCCGGCTTGGAGGTGAAGGCATGACACAGAGCGTTGAGCGGCGCACCTGGTTACGTGGATCGTTCCTCGGCCTGCTTCCGGCCCGAGCGCGTGAGGAACTCCTCCGGCTCGGCTCCCTGTTGACGTATCCGAACCGGCACGTCCTGATCCGGGAGGGCGACCCCGGTCATGCGGTCTACCTGCTGGTCGACGCGTTGGTGAAGGTCACGGCACTCGCGGAGAACGGCTCCAGGACGCTCCTGTCGATCCGGGCGGACGGCGACGTCGTCGGCGAGATGGCCGCACTGACGGACCACCCCCGAACGGCCACGGTGACCACCTGCAAGCGATCTCTCGTCTGCGTGCTGAAGGGTCCCGTCTTCACGGCTCATCTCGCCCGAGCTCCCGAAGTCGCCGCCGTCCTCAGCCAGGTCGCGATCGACCGTTTGCGGTTCGCGAACCGCCGGCGCCTCGACTTCGCGGGATACGAGGCCGACGTCTGCCTGGCCCGGATCCTCGTCGATCTCGCCGTACGACACGGGCGGCCCCACCGCGAGGGCCTCGACATCGGAGTGCCGATCACCCAGGCCGAACTGGGCGAGCTCATCGGAATCAAGGAACGCACGGTGCAGAAGGCGATGCACGACCTGTCCGCTCGCGGTCTCGTGCTGCAACGGCACCGGGGCGTGGTCATCAGGGACCTCGGTGGCCTGACCGACTTCGCCGACCTGCGGCTCCAATCATCCGGCTGAAAGCCGCATCAATGCGGGCTCTGGAGAGCCCGCCGGAGTCATCGTGGTCCGGCCGACAAAGGCCAGCCAGGAGGCACGATGACTCACCCTCCCATGCCCACCTCGCACGCAATGATCGCAGTGGACATCGAGAAGTACAGTGGGCGCAACGACCAGCAGCAACTCCACCTACAGGAAGCCCTCGTCCGGGTGCTCGACGCCGCCGCGGCCGAGGCCGGTCTCGACAGGTCGACGTGGACCGAGCGTCAGCCCCAGGGGGACGGCGAGTTCTCCTGGCTCCCGCCCCACGCGCATCTCGGTGTGCTGGTCGGCGGCTTCGTCCGCGAGTTGGACGGGCAACTCGGCCTGTACAACCGGCGCCGCGCCGGCCGGTTCTGGACCCGCATGCGCCTGCGCATGGCCGTCCACTTCGGTCCCGTCCATTTGGGCGCCCCCAACGGGGTGGCCGGCCGCCACGCCGTACAGCAGGCCCGGCTCCTCGACTCCGCCCCAGTGCGGCGGGCACTCGACACCTGCCCTGCTGCGGACCTGGCCCTCATCGTCTCCGACCGCGTGTACGACGACTACATCAGCCAGGGACTGGGTGAGCCGCATGCCTACCGGCCCGTCCAGGTGCGGGTCAAGGAGCACTCCTGCATCGCTTACCTGCACGTACCCGGTCACGATATCGGCGAGCTCGGCGCCCTCGACCTCTTCGACCCGGAGGAGCCGGCCACACCCGATAAGGGCCGCGCTGCGGCGAACCTCGATCGCGACGGAGAAGGGCGGCGTGCCTCCACGATCGTCTACGGCGACCAGATCGGCGGTCCCTCGCATCGGGCTGACGGTCACGGCGTTGTCAACGCTCCCGGCCGGGACCAGGTCATAGGTCGCTGGCGCGAGGGGCACTGATGGTGGAGCAGGAGACCCCTGCCATCGAACCGGCCCGTGGTGACAAGGAGCGCGGACCGGACGCCGGCGCGGAACAGAACGCTCAGCGCGACCTGCGCGAGGAGCTCAGCGAGCAGAGGAAGCGAAGCCGGATCTCCGCGCAGAACCTGGACGCTCTCTACGCCGACACCGTCATCGGTGGCGACGACATCGCGGGAGCCTCCCACCGGGCGACTGATGGCGGCACGGTCAACGCGCCAGGACGGGATCAGTACATCTTCGGCCTGTCGCAAGAGGACAAGGCCGTCTACACCGTCGGCGTTCCCGCCCGCACTGTCGGCATCGTACGTCGTTGCCATGCGCCGACCGAGTCCTACGACACGCTGCTCCGTCGTCTTCGCGACGAGCATGTGCTATTGCTGTGCGGAGAGCCGCGCACCGGGCAGCCGACTGCCGCCCTGGCCGCCCTCGCGCGCTGGACCGGCGATGACGAGCGTCTCGCCTGGCTGCATCTCAGCGGGGACCCATTGCGCCTCGTTACCGCCGACCTGCACAACGGGACGGGGTACCTCCTCATGGCAGGCGACGACGCGACCTGGATCGGCCACGCCGACCAGATGCTCGGACACCTGTGCAGAGTCGCCGAACGGGCCGGGGCCCGGATCGTCGTCCTGGCCGGCCCCGAGTTCCCCGAGCACGACTGGGCGGTAAGGCACGAGCCCCCTCCTCTGGACAACGTGTTCGCCAACTGGCTGGTCCACGAGCTGTACGAGGGCGGCGAGGCCCATCCACGGGAGAAGGCCGACAAGACGGCCGCCGACGAGCTGGTCCGGGAGAAGCTGGCCAGCTATCGGCACCCTCGTGAGGCACGCGCTCTGGCTCTGCAGGTGGCAGCCGGGCTCCTGCACGGCCGATCCGTCGGCGAGATCCTGGAGGGGCTGCCCGAACAGAGACGCATCAGGGCGCGGAATCTACTCAACAAGGACACTCCCCGGAGGGCGCGCAGCTTTTTGATCGCCAGTTCTGTTCTCAGCGGATCCGCGGCGGCCGTGGTCGCCACACAGACTCTGAGGCTGGCGACTCTCATCGAGGAGGAACTGGCTCGGCAGACGACCGTCGAGCAGCCGCGCCGGCACCACCTGTGGGAGTGGCTCACCGACTGGATCGAGGACACGGGCATCAGGGTCAAGGAGACCGGCCGGGGCGGCGACGGGCAGGTGGTCGAGTTCGACGAGCCCCCGATGGCAGGTTCGATCCTGCGGGTCGTCTGGGAAGAACAGCCCACCATTCACGAGCCGCTGCTGACCTGGCTACACCAACTGACCGAGGACGAACAATTCGGCACGCGGATGAAGGCGGCCGAGGCCATCGGACTCCTGGCTACCTACGACTTTCTCTCCGTCCGTAACCGCTTCCTCGAGGAGTGGCGGGACAGCGACAAGGTTGAGCGACGGGAACTCGCCGCCTGGGCGCTCGCCTCCGCGGCGCGGGATCCGCAGGTGCAGCCGAGGGTTCTCGATTGCCTGCGCCGCTGGGCCCACAACGGCCGGAGAGCCCAATCCGTGGTGATCCGAACCTACGGCTCGTGGCTCGGAGCGCGCCATGTCGAGGAGGCCCTGGGCGTCCTCGGAGGCATCGCGAAGACGTCGGGTTACGTCCTTTGCGATAGCGTCGCCCGCGCCGTCTCCCAGATTCATCAGCTGGGGACCGGCAGGACGTTCCTGTACGAAGCCGAGAACGCCGAGGTCCCGGAGAACACGCGGAGAATCATCGCCGCTCTCCTGGAATGGTCGGCCGATCCCGATTCGAAAGGATCGCGTCGAGCCGCCGCCCTCGCGTTCGTACGGCTGCTTGCGTCTCCCGACGCGATCCGGGTCATCGACCTGGCGGCGGATCCCAGCGCGGCCGCCGATCTCGTCGCACTGTGGCGGCACATCCTCCTCTACGGGGTCACTCGTGGATCGGATGCAGCCCTCACGCCCGAGTCGTGGGACCTGCTGAGCAACTGGATCGGCAGGTGGGATGCGGACGCCGGAGTCCGGCGCGTCCTCTCCGAGGTCCTTACGCGGCCACCCGAGGAACTGCGGATGTCTCTGTCGTTCCATCTCCGGCTCTGGGGCCGGATCGGAAAAGTCGACACCGAAGTCGCGGCCCGACTCGCCGCGCTCGTCGAAGGGAGTTGAGCGTCATGTGGCTCATCCGATACAGCGTGCCCGCCGGCGGCGTCGAGACCGCCGAGAACGTGACCGAGTTCTCATTCACCGCTCCGGCGCGAGGCGATGTCTTCGAGTTCGACGTTACGGTCTCTCTGTGCTGGTCGGCCGCCGGCCGGCGATGGCAGGGAGGTCCGGACACAACCGAGCGCGACCACGTCCAGGGACGCGTTCGCGCCGAGACACGGGCGATCGCACGGCGACACTCGCCGTATCACTCGGAGAACGCCGAACGCGAGGTGAACGATGCGCTCGGCGATCTCCTCAGAGAACTGCCGACGCATGACAGGCGGGTGATCCTTCGGTGGACGGCACAAGCGGAGGTACGGCCCTGCGAGGAGTTGCGCGCGCTGCAGCGGGAACGGGCACGCCGCCTCTACGAGATCGACTGCGAGGTCGCGGAGGCGAAGCGACGTGCAGAGACGGCCGAAGAGATCCGCGCCGCCTGGGAACGCTTCCTGACCGGGGCCCGCAGGAGCGAGCTGACCAGATACGCCATGCGCTTGGCCGAACATCCGCAGGCCAAGGCTGAGATCATCGCGGAGATGCTGGACAAGAGCGAGGACACCGCTGCCCACTTCATACAGAAGCTCGACAAGCTTGTGACCCTCCATCAGCGGGGCAACCTCCTCGAGTTGCTCCTCGGCAGCGAGACCGCCTTGCGGAGCGCGATGACCGCCCTGGGATTGGCGGTTCCGCCCCTCGACCGCGACCCCCTGCTGCCGAGCGGGTTCGGTCAGCCGTAGAGCGCTCCCAGGGCAAGCCACAGCAGGGTGGCGACGAGCATGAGGGCCGTCCACGGCAGCGCTCGTCCCACCCTGCGGTGCTTCTCGCGGCTCAGTTCGGCCAGCGTGCCCACAAGGAGCCATGCCTCCCGTTCCTGCTGCGCGATGCTCACCCGTGACGATCCGCTTCCAGGACCGGCCAGGCCGAACCTGTTAGGCCCGGCAGGCCCGCCCAGGCGAGGACGTAAGCCTTGCACGAGGTGATAGCCGGCGACGAGGAACCCCGCGACGTAGAGCGTGACCAGAACAACGGCGACCACGCCCGGTGCAATGGGCGCTCCCGGCGCTCGCAGGCCGGTCAGCGCCCCCATCTGCGTGGCCGCGACGGCCGCCGCCCCGAGGTGCACGGTGGTGACCGTGGCGACCTTGGCGTCGGCATGCTGCACATAACCCTGGAAGGTGCCGACCGTGGTGAGCGCCACGGTCAGCGCCTCGACGGGAGTCATTCCGTCCCTGCGCCTGCCCATACGAACCCTCCTGATTCGCCTTCTTGCAGTGAATCGCCGATCTGGGGGTGGAGGACCGCATCAGTGCGGGTTCAACACCGACATCTCTCGTTGCCTTGACAATTTTGTTTTTCGGAGGCCATAGTTGAGGCATGGAAGACGTGGCGGTGATCGAGGATCCGGCGGCGGCGGAGGCCTCCCTGGATCCGATGCGGGCGCGGTTGCTCGCCGAGCTGACGGAGCCCAACTCGGCGACCATGCTGGCGGCCAAGGTTGGGCTGCCGAGGCAGAAGGTGAACTACCACCTCAAGACCCTGGAGCGGCACGGCCTCGTGGAACTGGTCGAGGAGCGCCGCAAGGGTAACGTCAACGAGCGGGTCATGCGGGCGACAGCGGCGGCGTTCGTGATCTCTCCCGCCGCGCTGGCGTCGGTCGCGCCCGATCCCTCACGCGCACCCGACCGGCTGTCGGCGCGGTGGCTGCTCGCGCTCGCCGCCCAGCTCGTACGCGACGTGGGCACGCTGATCGTCGGAGCGTCGCAGGCACGCAAGAAGCTCGCGACCTTCGCCGTCGACGGCCGGGTACGCTTCGCCTCGGCCGCCGACCGGGCCGCGTTCGCCGAGGAGTTGTCGGCCGCCGTGGCCGCGCTCGTGAGCAAATATCACGACGATTCAGCCGAAGGCGGGCGCGAGCACCGCCTGGTCGTCGCCGTCCATCCCGCCGTCCCCCGGACGGCCGACCCAGAGGAGCGCTGAAGACGTGCCCCACGAGTTCGAACTGCACAAGGAAATCGAGCTGGACGCGACCCCCGAGCAGGTTTGGGAGGCGATCGCCACCGGCCCGGGGGTGGACTCCTGGTTCATGGGGCGCACCGAGATCGAGCCCGTCGAGGGCGGCCGCGGCCGGTTCACCATGTTCGGCAGCAGCGAGGGCACCACCGTGACCGCGTACGAGCCCGGCAAGCGGTTCGCGTACCGCGGCGACGGCAACCCCGACGGCACGTTCATGGCGATGGAGTACCTCATCGAGGGACGCGACCACGGCAGCACGGTCCTGCGCCTGGTGCAGCACGGCTTCCTCGGCGACGACTGGGAGACCGAGTTCGAGGCGATGCGCGCCGACTGGGACATGTACCTGCACAAGCTCGCGCAGTACCTCACCTACTTCCGGGGACGCCCGGCCACCGTCGTGTCCGCCGTACGCCCCCAGGCGGCCGAGAACGAGCCGGCCTGGGCGGCGATCAAGGACGCGCTGGGCCTTGCGGGCACCGTCCGCGTTGGCGACACCGTACGGCTCACGGTGGACGGGCTGGCGCCGGAGGACGGGGTGGTCGACTACACCGGCTTCCCGACCTGCCTCGGCGTGCGGACCGCCGACGCGCTCTACCGGTTCATCCACTCCGGCCCGAAGCGGGGCAACGTGGTGGTCCTCGGACACCACGTCTTCGCCGAGGACGCCGACCAGGAGGAGGTCGAGGCCGCCTGGCGGTCCTGGCTCTCCCGGCTCTTCCCCTGACCCTCCCTCCGACGAGAATCGCGTCCGAACTCCTGACCACGAAGGGCATGACGATGACGAACACCCCCGACCTCGAATACACCATCACCCGCGTCCTGGACGCTCCCCGCGAGACCGTCTTCGAGGCGTGGACCGAGCCGGAGCGCTTCAGCCAGTGGTTCGGCCCGCACGGCTTCACCACCCCGGTCTCGCTGATCACCATGGACCTGCGTCCCGGCGGGGAGTGGAGCGCGTGCCTCGTGTCGCCGGAGGGCGCGAAGGCCCCCCTCGGCGGGGTCTACCGGGAGATCGCGGCGCCCGAGCGGCTGGTGTTCACCACCGGCGACCCGGACAACCAGGAGGGCGCCGTGGCCTCGGTCGCGACCCTCACGCTCACCGACCTCGGGAACCGTACCGAGATGAGGTTCACCCAGGAGGGCTACAACACCGACGAGGCGCACGCCGAGGCCGCGAAGGCGGGCTGGCTCCAGTTCTTCGACCGGCTCGCCGAGCACCTCGCCTGAGGTCTCCCCGGCCGTACGCGGCGCCCCCCGGGGGACGCGGCGTACGGCCAGGTCGTGCGGGCTCGGATGGCGCGGCCGTCAGGCCCAGATGGCACAGGGGATGCCATCGGAGAAGACCTCGGGAGGATCGGGCAGGGGCCGGGCCTCCCCGGACGCCACCCGCAGGGCCGTCCAGGCGGCGGCGCCCGCGTCGAGCACGTCGTCCACCCCCGCCGCCGCCCCGGCCCGGCCGAGGTCGCCCGCGAGCACGACGCCGGCCGCCGCCAGCAGTTCACGCCGCCGCTCGGCCCCCGCCCACGTCGTCTTCGGGTGCGGCAGGGGCGCCCCGGCGAGCCGGGCGAAGCTCAGCTCGGGGTGGATCTCGACGACCCGCCTGCCCGCCTCCCGCACCCAGCGCTCGACCTCCAGCAGCTTCTCCTTGAGCCCGAACGCCTGGCGGGACACGCCCTCGCCGGTCAGGCGGCGGTTGACGGCCACGGCCGAGGCGTAGTCGTCCGCCTCCAGCGCGGCGCGCGCCGGGGTCATGAACACCGACCGCCACCGGGGGCCGAGCTCCGCGCGCGCCAGCACGTCGGCCCGGCGGCGGCCCCGGCCAGGAGGGCCGCCGGGGTGAGCGTCGGGGAGGCCGTCGGGCAGGCCGATCGGCATGTCCACCGCCACGACGGCGACCTCGCCGTCCGCGTCCGCCAGGGCGACCAGGTCCGCGACGCGAGGCGCGAAGTAGGCGCGGGCCGCACCCCCGTCCCCGGGGCCGGCGGGCGGGACCACCCCGATCCAGCCCGCCCTGCAGGCGTCGACGCCGAGCACACGAACATGGGTCATACGGCCATGCTCAGCCCTGGCGGGGGACGACGTGGCCGAAGCGGAACAGGTTCGCCGGGTCGTAGACCTCGCGCAGCTTCGCCAGCCGCCGCAGCGTCTCCTCCGGCCAGGCCCGGGAGATCTGCTCGGGGGCCAGGGCGCCGCCCTGGAAGTTGATCTGCGCGCCGCCGGTCGACCAGGGCGCGGCGGCCTCGATCACGGCCCGTACGGCGGCGGGGACGGCCGTGTCCATCAGCTCGGGCACCGGCGCGCCGATGGCCAGCAGCGTGAAGGCGGCGTCTCGCCCGCCCACGGCGTTCGGCTCCTTGGGGCGGCGGGCGAGCGCGCCGCCGAGCTGGCGCAGCTCGACCACGGCAAGCGGAACCGGCGCGGCCGGACCGGCGACCGCGAGCAGCGCCTCCACGGTCTCCGCGGTCAGCTCGCGCAGCAGCGCGCCCCGCTCCGCGACGGGCATGGGCTGGGTCGGGTCCTGGTGGATGGAGTCGATCGCCGCGTACGGCAGGGGCCCCACGGTGTCCAGCACCGGCTCGGCCACGGCCCGCATGGGCGCCAGCAGTGCCTCGGCCTCCTGCCCCTCCCCCACGTGGGCGACCCGCAGGTGCACGACGAACCTGCCGCTGAGCTGGGGCGGCAGCTCGGGCAGCGGGGGCAGGCGCAGCAGCGCGACCGAGGTGGTGGTGGTCTCCGGCAGCGTGCCGGTCCAGCTCCGGTAGGCGTGCAGGACCCGCCCGGCGTCCTCGGCCGCGTAGAACAGGCCGCCGCCGTACAGTCCGGTGAGCGGCAGCAGGTCCACGGTGATCGAGGTGACGACGCCGAAGCCGGCCTTGCCGCCGCGCAGCGCCCAGAACAGGTCGGGCTCGCGGACCGCGTCGGCGGTGCGGACCACGCCGTCCCCGGTGACGACGGTGAGCTCCCGCACGTGGTCGGCCGCGAACCCGAAGGTCCGCGCGATCGGGCCGATGCCGCCGCCGAGCGTGAAGCCGACCACGCCGACGCCGGTCGCCGAGCCGCACAGCGGAGCCAGGCCGTACGGCGCCGCGGCGGCGATGACCTCACCCCACGTGCAGCCGGCCGCGATCGTGGCGGTGCGGGCGGAGGGGTCCACCACGACCTCACGCATCGCGCGGGTGCTGATCAGGACCGCGCCGTCGGCCGCCTGCACGGCGCCGTGGCCGGTCGACTGCACGGCCACGGGCAGCCCGTGCGCGGCGGCGAGCCGTACGGCCGCGGCCACGTCGCCGGCGTCCCGCGCCGCGACGATCACGGCGGGCCGGTGGCGCACGGCGAGGTTGAACCCGGCGGCCTCCTCCTCGAACCCGTCCTGTCCCGGAACCAGGACCCGGCCGGCGACCTGTCCCCGCAGCGCGTCTTCGATGGTGCTGTGCATGTCCGTCCTTCTGCTGTCGTCGTCTGTGACGCGGATAGTTGTCGCAGCCGGGTCTTGGTGTTCTCTTGGGCCTGCCGGGCCGGGGTTCGGCGGGACGTTTGAAAGGGTTCCTAGAGACGTACTAGGAGTGTCCAAGACGGCCCGCGCACGCTGGGGCGATGTCGTCGCCGTCGAACAAGCGCCGGCCGCGGTACGCCGCGCCGTCCGGCACCCTGCTGCTGCGCGAGGTGCCGGCGCACACGGGCGCGCCGGGAGCCCGGATCATCGGCCCGGCGCTGGAACGCGTCCTGCGCGAGACTCCGGCCGCCCGGTGCCGCCTCTACGTGCTGACCGACCTCGCCCGGCCGGTCGCCGCCGCCCCGCTCGCCGCCGCGCTGCTGGAGACCGGGGCGCCCCGGCACGTCCCGCGGTGGGCCCTGCTGCACACGCTCGCCGTGGCCGTGCCGCACCACGGCCGTGGGCTGGGCCACCGCCTGCTCGACGACCTGCTGATGGAGTTGCGCGCGGACGGCGTACGGGCCGTGTGGTTCCTCCCCGGGCCGGGGGACGACGGCCTGCGCAACCTGCTGGAGAGCGCGGGTTTCAGGGACGGAACCGACCGCGGCCTCTCTCCCGAGAACGAGCGGACATACGGGTATGATGAGCCAGAAATCCGGCCCTGGGCCGCCTGGCTCTTTCGGGAGTTGTGATGCGCACGAGCATCGACGGCGCGCGATTACCGGCGCCGCGCCCGGGCCTGGACGGCCGCCAGGGCCCCGCTCTGGACTTCCGCCTCCTCGGCACGCTGGAGGTCGCCGACGGCACGGGGACGATCCTCGATCTCGGGCCGCGCAAGCAGCGGGCCGTGCTGGCGTTGCTGTTGCTGAACGCGCCTCACGTCGTGCCGCTCGACCAGCTCATCGACCGGCTGTGGCGGGACGAGCCGCCCTCCAGCGCCACGGGAACGCTCCAGGCGTACATCTCGCATCTGCGCAGGACGCTCGAACCCGGGCGCAGCCCGCGCTCCCCCGGCCGGGTCCTGCGTACGCGGGAGCCCGGCTACCTGCTGGACATCGAGCCGGACCAGGTCGACGCCGAGCGGTTCGGCCGGGCGGCCGAGGCCGCGCACGCCGCTCTGGCCGGAGGCCGTCCCGAGGACGCCGAGCGGATCCTGGGCCCGGCGCTGGCGCTGTGGCGGGGCGAGCCGCTGGCCGACCTGGCCGACGAGCCGTTCGCCCGCTCCACCATCGCCCGCCTGGGCGAGACCCGCCTGCACGCGCTGACGGTACGCGCCGAGGCGTGGCTCGCGCTCGGGCGGGCGGCCGAGGTGACGGTCGAGGTCGAGCGCCTGCTCGAACAGGACCCCTACCGCGAGGGCCTGTGGGCGCTGCTCATGCGGGCCCTCTACCGGGAGCGCAGGCAGGCCGAGGCGCTGGCCGCCTACCAGCGGTGCCGCACGCTGCTCGGCGACGAACTGGGCCTCGACCCGAGTCCCGAACTGCGGCGGCTGGAGCAGGCCATCCTCGTCCAGGACGAGTCCCTGGCGGGAGTGTGGGCCCCCGTGGTCGCCGAGCCGCCGGAGCCGGGCCCGAGGACGGACACGGGCGACGGCATTGAGGGCGGCCCGGCGGACGGGAAGGCCGGGAACGGGAACGCCGGGGACACGGCCGTGCCGGGACTGGTGGGGCGGGAGCCGCACCTGCGCCGGATCGCCGAGCGGCTCGACGACCTGCGCCGGGGCGTGGGCGGGGTGTTCCTGGTGAGCGGGGAGTCCGGCATCGGCAAGACCCGCCTCGCCGAGGCCGCCGCGAGCATGGCCGCCGAGCGCGGGGCCGCGGTGGCCTGGAGCAGGTGCGTCGAGGGCAGCGGCGCCCCCGCGTTCTGGCCCTGGATCCAGGCGCTCAACGCCCTGGGGGCGGACCAGGCACGGGAAACAGCCCAGGCTCGGGCGACGGACAGGGCTCCGGCGACCGGCGAGGCCGGGGAGGCGGGCGGCGACCTCGCCAGGCTCGCCCACCGCCTCTCGGACGGCGACCGTACGGACCCGACGGACACGGCCGACCCCGACACCGCCCGGTTCCTGCTGCACGACAGCGTGGCGCGGGCGCTCACGCGGCGGGCCTCCACCGCCCCGGTGCTGGTCGTGATGGAGGACCTGCACTGGGCCGACGCCGCCTCGCTGAAGCTGCTCACCTTCCTCGGCGCCGATCTGCACCGCGTGCCGTTGCTGGTGCTCGCCACCGTACGGCCCGAGCCTGCGGTGGACCGGCAGGCGCTGACCGAGGCACTCGGTGAGCTGACCCGCCAGCGCGGCACCGAACGGCTGGCCGTCACTCCGCTCACTCCTGAGCAGATCGCCGACTATTTGCGCGAAACGGGATGGGCCTGGCCGGAGCTCGCCTCGGCGCTCCACGACAGGACCGGCGGCAACCCGTTCTTCCTGGGCGAGCTGCTGCGCCTGCTGACCAGCACCCATCCCGACGGCCGGGTGAGCGTGGCGGACGTGCTCGCCCTGGCGGTGCCCGACGGCGTGCGCGACGTGATCAACCAGCGGGTGTCGCGGCTGCCGGAGGACTCCCAGACCCTGCTGCGGGCGGCCGCCGTGATCGGCAGGGACGTGGACGCCGACGTGCTGGAGACCGCCACCGGAGCCGGCGGCGCCCGGGTGATGATGCTGCTCGAACCGGCCGTCGCCATCGGGCTGCTGGTCGAGGTCGACGGCGGCTGGGACTACCGCTTCTCGCACGCACTGGTGCAGGAGGCGCTGTATTTCGGGCTCAGCCGCAGGCAGCGGGCCCAGCTCCACGGCCGGGTGGGCGAGGCCATCGAGACCTTGCGGTGGGGTGAGGCGGGGACGCGCCTGCCCGCGCTGGCCCACCACTTCGGGCTGGCCGCCCGGGTCGGCTACGCGGACAAGGCCGTCTCGTACGCGATGGAGGCGGC
The DNA here is from genome assembly GCF_016863095.1 of Microbispora siamensis. Lineage (GTDB taxonomy): Bacteria > Actinomycetota > Actinomycetes > Streptosporangiales > Streptosporangiaceae > Microbispora > Microbispora siamensis. The sequence continues at coordinate 372,848 of NZ_BOOF01000005.1, forward strand.
CGGGCAGGCGACGGCCCGGCTCGCCTACGACGAGGCCGTCCTCTACTGGGAGCAGGCCCTCGACGCCTGCGCCGCCGGGCCCGCGGCCACCCGCTGCGCCCTGCTGATCGGCCTCGGCAAGGCACGGCGGGTGACCGGCGACGTGGAGGGGGCGCGGAGCGCGCTGGACGAGGCCGTAACGCTCGCGACCGGCATCGGCGACGACGCCGCCGTCATCGAGGCGGCCACCGTCTTCGGCGGCGTCGCGCTGTGGAACTGGCGCTCGTACGGCGTGGTGGACCACCGCATGGTGACCGTGCTGGAGGACCAGCTCTCCCGGCTCGACCCGGACGCCGTGCGCACCCGCGCGGAGCTGCTCGGCACGCTCGGCGTCGAGCTGTACTACGGCGACCGGCGCGAGGAGGGCCGCCGCCACGCCCTGGAGGCCGTGGAGCTGGCCCGGCGCATCGGCGACCCCCTGCTGCTGGCCCGCACGCTGAACAACTTCGTCATCGCGGCCTGGACCCCCGAGCACGAGGAGGAGCGCTACCGGGCGGCCGAGGAGATGCTGGGCCTCCCCGGCCTGCCCAGGGCCACCGAGATCGTCGCTCGCCTGCACCGCATGCCCAAGCTGTTGAAGGCGGGCCTGCTCGCCGACTACGACGCGGAGCTGGCCCGCTGCCTGCGGCTCACCGCCGAGGTGCGGATGCCGGAGATCGAGACCCAGGTCGCGTACGCCGCGGCCGGACGGGCGGTGCTGGAGGGCGACTGGGCGGAGGCGAAGCGCCTCGCGGACCTCGGCACCGGGAGCTACCGCCGCACCAGCCTCTGGGGGCCGGACGTCCTGAAGCGGATCCACTCGTTCTTCGTGGAATGGGGTCAGGGCCGGGGCGGCGAACTCCTCGCCGAGCTCGTCGACACCGCGGCCGACGAGTCCAACCTGGTCGCGCGCCCCACGGCCGTGCTCGCGGCGATCGAGGCGGGGGACCGCGACCTGGCCCACCGGCTGATCGACCGCTGGGGAACCGTGGCACCGCGGGACTGGACGTGGCAGTTCGTCGTCTGGCAGTGGGGTCTGGTCGCCGCGCGGCTCGGCCGTCCCGACCCGCACGCCATGCTCGCGGAGCTGCGGCCCATCGCCCACGAGCTGGTGATCATGGGTACCGGCTGCGTCGCCTGGGGCCCGCTCCACGACGTGGTCGCCCGGCTCCTGCACCGGGTCGGCGACGTCCCGGCCGCCCTGGCACACGCGGAGGCCGGGCTGGACGCCCACCGGCGGCTCAGCCTGCCCCATCTCGTGAGCCGCAGCGAGGCGCTCCTGCGCGAGATCCGTGCGGCCGCGGAGGACCCCGGCCGCACCGGCGACGCGCCGGCCTGAGGCCGGGCGCGTCGCCGGAGTTCCGGAGGCGGGGCCAGGTGCGGGGCGTTCGCAACTGCGCCGCGCCTGCTCTTGTCGAGATGCTGCGGCGGATTTTCCGCGGCATCGTGGGTGCCATGAGGCAGCGACAGGCCGCCCCCGGGCACGAACACGGCCACGGGCATGGGCATGGGCACAGCCACGGGCACGGGCACGGGCATGGGCATGGGCATGGGCATGGGCATGGGCGCGGCGCGGTGACGCTCCGCGGGCGGGTGACGCATCTGCTGCGCCCGCACTCGCACGAGCCCGCCGACAAGGTCGACCCGGTGATGGAGTCGTCCGCCCGGGGGATGCGCGCGCTGTGGGTGTCGCTGGCCGGTCTCGGCGCGACCACGCTGGTCCAGGCGGCGGTGGTGGCCCTGTCGGGGTCGGTGGCGCTGCTGGGCGACACCCTGCACAACGCGGCCGACGCGCTGACCGCCGTGCCGCTCGGGCTCGCCTTCCTGCTGGGCCGCCGCCCGCCCACCCGCCGCTACACCTACGGCTACGGACGGGCCGAGGACCTGGCCGGCGTGGTCATCGTCATGACGATCGCCGCCTCCTCGATCGCCGCGGCGTACGCCGCGATCGGGCGGCTCCTGGAGCCCCGGGAGGTCTCCCATCTGGGGGCCGTCGCGGCGGCGGCGCTCGTGGGCTTCGCCGGGAACGAGCTGGTCGCCCGCCACCGCATCCGCGTCGGGCGGGAGATCGGCTCGGCGGCCCTCGTCGCCGACGGGCTGCACGCCCGCACCGACGGCTTCACCTCACTGGCCGTGCTGGCCGGAGCCGGAGGGGCCGCCCTCGGCTGGACCTGGGCCGACCCTGTCGTCGGCCTGCTCATCACGGTCGCGATCCTGATGGTGCTGCGGCAGGCGGCGCGGGAGGTGTACCGGCGGCTGATGGACGCCGTCGACCCCGCTCTCGTGGACCGCGCCGAGGCGACCCTGCGGGGCACGCCCGGCGTGCTCGGCCTGGGCCAGGTGCGGCTGCGCTGGATCGGCCACCGGCTCAGGGCCGAGTGCGAGGTCATCGTCGACCCGGCCGCCACGGTGGTGGAGGCGCATCGGGTCGCGGCCGAGGCCGAGCACAATCTGATCCACGCCATCCCCCGGCTGACGGCCGCCATCGTGCACGCCGACCCGCTGCCTCACGACGGCGTGGACCATCACGCCGTCCTCGACGGCCACCGGCACGACCATCCCCCGGCCGACCGCTCCTCGCCCGACCGCTCCTCGGCCGCCCTCGTCCGGCACCGCGCCGGCTGACCGGAGCACGAGACGCCCGGCGTTCAGAGGCGCGGCGTTCGGGGGGCGCGGCGTTCAGGGGCGCGGCATGGCCATCGCGTTGGGGAAGGGCACCCCTCCCCCGTCGATGATCCGGGTGACGAGCGGGCGCAGGAGGTGCGCGAGCCGGGCCACCCCTGTCTCGCCCAAAGCGTCCATCGGCGCCCGCGCGAGCCGTTCGGTGGCGGCCTCGACGGCGTCCCGCTCACGCAGGCCCTTCTCGGTCACGGCTCCCTCGCGGTCGAGGACGCCGCGCTCACGCAGCCGGTCGGCCGCGGCCCGCCACTCCTCCTCGGTCCACCCCCGGTAGGCCCGCTGCTCCGGCGGCACGAGCCCGAGCGCCGAGGCGACCACGTTGGCCTCGCAGCCGTCCACCCCCGCGGTGACCAGGGCCGCCACGTGCCCGTCGCCGCGGAACTCGCGCAACGCGGTGAGCGCGTGCCACAGCGCCGCGAGCGGCTCGCCTGGCGGCGGCAGGGCGGCGTGCGCCGCGAACAGCACCCGCCCGGCCGCGGGGCACGCCTCCACCGCGGCCCCGGCCAGGCCCGCCGCCTCCCGTACGTCCGGGTGATCGGCGAGATCGCCGAGCAGGCGGCGCAGGCACCGGCCGGCCACCTCCAGGCGCGCCGCCAGCACCTCTTCCGGCGGGCAGAACCGCCAGGCGTCGGGGATCGCACGGGCGACCATCGACGGGGCGAAGTTGTAGAACGCGGCGGTCACGACCTGCGGGGAGACCGGGCCGAGCGCGGCGGACCTGGACGCGAAATACCCCATCCAGAAGCCCCTGAGCCCCGCGGCGGCGTACGCCTCCTTCGCCTCGGGCGCGAAGTAGACCGGTGCGTGGCAGCACTCGACAAGCCGCCAGATCTCGTCCATGCCCGCCAGGCTAGTGCCGCAGCATCCAACGTTTGCCCCATGGCCCAGGCGTCGGCCCCACTGCTTGGATCATGCTTCTCGCGATATGGGCTGCTCAGTACGATCCTGGGATCTCAGGAGCTTTCCACGAAGCGCGCGCCCGGCCCGGGCGTGCGGCAGACGTCTTCCGGGGCGAGGTGGCTGTGCCCCGCAGCGCACTCGAGGACGACCTTGACCGGCTCGTCGCAGGAGCTCGCATCGTCGACGGGCCGGTGCCGGACGATGACCGACGGGCCCTGCGGGTCGGCGAGGTACGTGTCGCCCCATTCCAGGAGCGCCACGAGCGTGGGCCGCAACGCCCGGCCCTGCTCGGTGAGCTCGTAGGCGAAGCGCTGCCGATCCCCGGGCTCCTGGTAGGGCACGCGGCGCATCACTCCCGCGGTCACCAAGGTCTCGAGCCGAGTCGCCAGGAGATTTCTGGCGATCCCGAGGCGGGAGTGGAACTCTCCGAACCGGCGCGCGCCGTCCAGCGCTTCACGAACGATCAGCAGCGACCAGCGCTCCCCCACCACCGAGAGGGCGCGCGCCACCGAGCAGTTCACTGGGTCGATTCGCCGCGTCTCCATGGGACGAGTGTACCCATCTGGGTTTACAAGCTGTACTTAGCTCTCGTAGACTCCCGCCTGAGTTGAAAAATTAAACTCATAAAGGAGATCGACCATGCCCATGCTCGACGTGTACATTCCCGACGGCGCGCTCCAGCCGGACGCCGAGGCGGCCCTGCTGAACCGCATCACCGAGATCCTCGTCCGCAACGAGGGATTCGACCCCGCCGACCCGATGAGCCGTTCCGTCTCCTGGCTCTGGCTGCACCGACCGGCCGGCGTCTACGTCGGCGGAGAACCCGCGGACGCACCTCGCTACAAGGTCGTCCCGTCCGTCCCCGAGGGCCAGCTCGACGAGCAGAAGCGTGCGAGCGTCATCGCCGAGGTCACCGAGGCAATCCTCGACGCGGAGAACGGCGCCTGGCCGCGTGACGCCAGCCGGATCTGGGTATTCCCCACCGAGATCCCCGAGGGTCACTGGGGCGGCTGGGGCCAGATCAGGCCGCTCGCAACGATCCTCGCCCGACTCACCGGCGACACCAAACGGGCCCGTACGCTCGCGCGTGAGCGGATCGCTGCCACCCGAGCCGAACACGCCCGCCTGCCCTGATGAGCGGCGAACGAAGTGGGGATCGATGCGGCCGGTGACACAGCGTCACCTCGGCGATCTTTCTCTGATGCGGCACTAGATCACCGCGTACGGTGAACGGTGGAAGGGTCAGGCGGGCCGCAGCGAGACCGGGTCGAGCCAGCCGAACGGCGTCAGCCTGGGCGCCGCGATCCTGCGCGAATACCCGGACGTGTCCCGGTAGAACCACAGCGGGATCGCCGGCATGTCCCGGACCAGCATCGTCTCGGCCCTGCGGTAGAGCCCGATCGCCTTGGCCCGCGACACCTCCCGGTCGGCCGCGCGCAGCAGCGCGTCGAACCGTGGGTTGCGGTACAGCCCGAAGTTGAACCCGTCGCCGGAAGCGAATGTGCCGAGCGCGTTCTGGATGTGGGGAAAGTCGAGCTGCCAGCCCATCCGGAACATCCCCTTGAGGGTGCCCCTGTAGGTCGCCCGCTGGAACTCGTCGAACGTCTTCACCGTCTTGGGGAAGACCGTCACCTCGCCCTTGAAGACCGTGCCGACGCTCGCGGCGATCGCCTTGACCCACTCCTCGTACCCGACGCCGTCGGCGTTGTAGTAGAGCGGGATGCTCGCCGGTGTTCGCAAACCCTTCGCCTTCGCCCGGGCGAGGTACTTGCGCGCGAGGGCGGGGTCGTAGCGGCAGAACGCGCCGCAGGCGCCGGACTTCGCGCCCTCGGCGGTCGGCGGGACGAACGAGTCGGCCGGGACACGACTACCGCGGAAGACCTCGCGGGTGATCGTTCTACGGTCGATCGCCATCGAGACCGCCTTGCGGAGATCGGCGTTCGTGCCCAGCCGGAGCGGGATGCCGATCTCCTGGACGGTGCCGACCACGGGCTTGATCACCCGGCCGTCGAGGTCCTCGGCGACATGCAGCGCCGCGACGGCCGGCACCTGGGAGAGGTAGTCGAGACGGCCGCCGAGCAGGTCCGCGTAGGCAGCCTCGTCGCTCGAGTACGCCCGATAGGTGATCTTGCCCACCCGTGCCTTCGCCCGGCCCGCGTAGCCGTCGTACCGCTCCAGCACGGTTTCGGTGCCGGGCGCCCACGTGACCGCACGGAACGGCCCGTTGCCGACCGGCTTGCGCACCAACGACAAGGGGTCCTTCAGCGCGGAGTCGGGCAGCGGCGAGAAGGCGACGTGGCCCAGTTTCTGGGTGAACGGCCCGAACGGCCGCTTCAGCTCGATCGTGAATGTGTGGTCGTCCACGACCTTGAGCCCGGACATCACGCGGGAGCCGAACCCCTTGATGTCCTCGAACAGGAGGGCGTTGCCGGACATCGCGGTCCGGTTCCAGGCCTCCACGAAGTTGTGCGCCTTCACCTCGGTGCCGTCGTGGAACGTCCAGCCCTCACGCAGCCTGACCGTGAACCGGCGGTTGTCCTTGGTGCTGATCGACCGTGCGACCGCGTACGACGCCCGCGAAGTGCGGGGGTCGTACTCGACGAGGCCGGTGAACAGCGCGTCGAGCATGTCACCGCCGCAGGCGTCGGCCTCCCCGAGGGTCAGCGGACCGTACGGCGGGCAGGTGGACACCGTGACGCCGGTGCCGGACTCGGCCCGCGCCGGTGCGGAGACCGCCAGCAGGCAGCAGACGAGGGGAAGGACCGCCGCGGCCGAGCGGGAGACCACCTGTTTTCACCTCCGGAACGAAAGAGGTGATCATCCTAGTGGCCCGGTTCGGGGCGAAGCCGGACTTTTTCGGACCGAGGTCAGAACCAGCCGCGGTGCCGTGCCATCGCGGCGAGGCCGTCGCGCAGCGCCTGTTCCACCGTGCCGGGGTGGTCGCCGTACCCGACCCGGAAGCGGTTGTAGACGTCGTGGCTGGAGGTGAGGAAGCCGCCTCGCTTGTCGGCCTCCAGGATCACGTCCATCGAGTGCGGTCCCGCGATGAACGTCAGCTCCAGCTCGCTGAAGTGGCGCCGCCACTCCGGACCGGCGTGATACTCGATCTCCTGGTAGAACGGCATGGTCGAGCCCCGGAGCGTGCCGCGCTCCAGGTCGGCCCGCTTGAAGTGGAAGCCCATGCGGACGAGCGCCCCCAGCAGGTGGTCCTGCGCGGGCAGCGGGTTGACGTACAGCGGATCGAGGTCGCCCTTGTCGAGCGCGCCCGCGAGCGCCAGCTCGGTGGCCACGCCGAGCCGCATGCCCGGCAGCGGGCGCCCGCCGACCGCGCTGACCGGCGTCTCCCACGGCACCGGGATCGCGAACGGCAGCGCGCGGGCCTCCCCGGCGCGCAGGTCGAACGGCCCGGACACCGGGGCCCGCAGGAAGCTGTAGGTCGCGTGGTGTTCCTGGTCACCGTGCTCGACCTCCACGACGGCGGTGAAGTCGACGGTGATCCCGTCCACCTTGTGGTCGGACGACCCGCCCCTGAAGCGGACCTCGCCGTGCAGGGTCTCCCCCGGACGCACGTGCGGGTCGCGCAGCACCGTGTCGACCTCGACGCCGGCCCCGAGCGCGGCCATCAGCTTGCGGAACACCGATCACTCCCTTGGTCGCGGGTCGTTCACCGCTGCCAACGACCCGTCCCCGCCGCCCGGTTCCCGTGCAGGGGTGTCCATTCCGGCCGTCCCCGTTCGTCGTACAGACATGATGGGATACCGGTCCGAGGAGGACGCATGAAGTACGTGTTGCTGATCTGCGGCGACGAGTCGGCGGCGGAGCACGCCAACGACGGGTGCGACGGATGGTCGGAGGAGATGGCGGAACGCGGCGTGCTCCGGGGAGGCGCGGGGCTGCGCCCGCCGAGCGACGCCACCACGCTGCGGGTGCGCGAGGGCGAGGTGCTGCTGTCGGACGGGCCGTTCGCCGAGACCAAGGAGCAACTCGGCGGGTTCTGCCTGATCGAGTGCGCCGACCTGGACGAGGCCATCGAGATCGCCGCCGCCCATCCCGCCGCGGCGTACGGCACGATCGAGATCCGGCCGCTCATAGAGCTGTGACGCCGCCGGTCGAGGCCGCCGTCGACCGGGCCTTCCGCGAGGAGTGGGGGCAGGTCGTGGCCACCCTCATCCGCTGGACCGGCGACTGGGACCTGGCCGAGGAGTGCGCGCAGGACGCCTTCGCCCTGGCCGTGCGGACCTGGCGGCGCGACGGCGTGCCGCGCCGGCCCGGAGCGTGGCTGACCACCGCCGCGCGCAACCGGGCCGTGGACGTGCTGCGCCGTGAGGCCACCGGCGCCGCCAAACTACGGGAGGTGGCGGGCGTGCTCGAGACGGTTGACGACGGCGCCGGCGACGAGCCGGACGTGCCGGACGACCGGTTGCGGCTGATCTTCACCTGCTGCCATCCGGCGCTCGCGCTGGAGGCCAGGGTGGCGCTCACCCTGCGCACCCTCGCCGGGCTCGGCACGACCGAGATCGCGCGGGCGTTCCTGGTCGGCGAGCAGGCGATGGCCAAGCGGCTGGCCCGGGCCAAGCAGAAGATCAGGCACGCGGGCATCCCCTACCGCGTGCCGCCCGCCCACCTGCTGCCCGAGCGCCTCCCGGCGGTGCTCGCGGTGCTGTATCTGCTGTTCAACGAGGGCTACTCGGCGACGGCCGGCGCCGACCTCGTACGGCACGACCTCGCGGCCGAGGCGATCCGCCTGGCCCGGGTCCTGGTGCGGCTGATGCCGGACGAGCCCGAGGCGGCGGGCCTGCTCGCGCTGATGCTGCTGCACCACGCGCGCCGCGCCGCCCGCCTCGACGACGCCGGCGACCTGGTGGTGCTGGAGGACCAGGACCGCGGCCGGTGGGACGCCGACCGGATCGCCGAGGGCGTGGCCCTGCTGGACGGCGCGCTGCGGCGGGGGCGGCCCGGCCCTTACCAGGTGCAGGCCGCCATCGCCGCCTGCCACGCCACCGCGGCCCGCCCCGAGGACACCGACTGGCCGCAGATCGCCGTGCTGTACGCGCGGCTCGCGCGGCTGGTCCCGTCGCCCGTCGTGGAGCTGAACCGCGCGGTGGCGGTCGGCATGGCGTACGGCCCGGCTGCGGGCCTGGCGCTGATCGACGGCCTGCGGGAGACGGGCGCCCTGGCCGGCTACCACCTGCTGCCCGCCGCCCGCGCCGACCTGCTGCGCCGCCTGGGCCGTACGGCCGAGGCCGCCGACGCCTACCGGGAGGCGGCCGGCCTGGCCACCACCGACGCCGAGCGCCGCTACCTCGCCCGCCGCCTCGCCGCCCTCGGCTGACGCTTGGGCGTCAGGCCCGGTAGCAGTCCGCCAGGGCGGTGAACGCGGCCTTCGGTTCCCAGGGCAGGCCCGGATAGGCCGTGCCCGAACGGCCCTCCAGCACCTTCACCACGCCGCAACTGGCCATGTCGAGGTCCTCACGGGGATTGTCCCGGTGTGGCAGGTCGTATCGGGCGAAGGTGTACCAGAAGGCGGTGTCGACCCCCTCGGCGTCGAGGATCCCCAGCACCTCGCGCAGGTAGGCCGCCTGTTCGTGCTCGTCGCGGACGTGGTCGCCGATCAGGCCGACCGGCGCGCCGTCCTCGCCCCACTTGACGATCGAGTCGCCGCGCTCTCCCAGGTCGGCGGCGCCTCTGTGGGTGACGCACCCGAACTCGGTGACCGCCACCGGCTTGCCCAGTGCCCTCCCCTGCGCGACGAAGGCGCGGATGTCGTCCCGGTAGTGGGCCGCCGTCGCGGCCGACCGGTAGCCGGCGTCGGTGGCGATGACGTCGAAGGGCGTCCAGTCCACCTGTTCGAACGGGATCGAGCAGTAGCCGATCCGGCCGCCGAACCGCTCGCGGGCGACCGCGACCGCCTCGCGGAGGAAGGCGTTGACGCGGCCGGGCACCAGGGGCAGCACCTCCCGCAGGCTCTCCGGCCGGGCCAGTAGGGGGATCCGGTCCCCGAACGTCGCGCCGGGCAGGAACCCGTCGGTGAACAGGCTCACCTCCGAGCCGGTGACCAGCACGACCTCCGCACCCTCGCGGCGCAGCCGCTCGCCGTGCTCGGCGCAGTCGGCGATCACGGCGAGCAGCTCGTCGGTGGTGATGTCGCAGGTGAACGGGCACAGCCAGACGTCCAGCCCGGCCGCGGCGGCGCGAGTGGCGGCGGCCTTGAGCCGTCCGGGGTCACCGCCCGTGATCCGTACGGCGGTGCAGTGCAGGTCCTCACGGATGACGCGCATCTCCCGTTCGACCACGTCGAGGTCGAAGGGTTCCCGGGTGCTGCGCCCGGCGGCGCGGGCGGACGCGTCCGCGAAGCCGGTGTCGAAGTTGATCCCCTTGCCGTTCATCTCCCGCTGTCCCCCTATTCGGTCCTTGCGTGCCACGCACGATATGCGCGGCACGCACTGTGCGTACGCGCGCGGAGGGTGTCCATCCGGGACGCGCCCGTTCGTCGGAAGGGCGTACGGACGGACACACCGGAAAGGCGACGAATGGACACCGATATCCGGAAGCAGATCGCGGCGGAACGCCGCGAACTGGCGGACCTGCTGAGTGAGCTGCCGCCGCAGTCGTGGGAGGCGCCCTCGCTGTGCGCGGGGTGGCGGGTGCGGGAGGTGGTGGCCCACATGACGATGCCCTACCGGCACTCGGGGCTGAGCGTGCTGGCCGGCCTCGTCAGGGCCCGGGGCGACTTCGACCGGCTCGCCGACCGGCTCGCCCGCAGGGACGCGGCCGCGCTCGGCCCGCGAGAGCTGACCGCGTGCCTGCGGGACAACGCCGAGCACCCCTGGCGGCCGCCGGGCGGCGGCTACGCGGGCGCGCTGTCGCACGACGTGATCCACGGCATGGACATCACCGTGGCGCTCGGGATCGACCGGCGGATTCCCGGCGACCGGCTGCGCGTCCTGCTCGACAACGCGCTGTCCCCGCGGAGCCGCAAGTATTTCGGCGTCGACCTGGACGGCGTCGAACTGCGCGCCGACGACGTCGACTGGTCGCTCGGGACCGGCACCCCCTTGTCCGGCGCCGCGCAGGACCTGGTGCTGGTCCTGTGCGGCCGCCGGCTGCCCGAGGGACGGCTGCACGGCGAGCCCGCCGCCCGCTTCACCCACGTGATCCGCTGAACGCGCCACTTCGGCCGCTGATCGCACCGATGGAGAGGTCTGTGCCCGTTCGAGCGTCAAGAGCGTTAACGTGCTCGGGATCACCGACCTCTCCGGCCGGGGCGAGGAGGCTCCCGGAGGGGACTTCTCCGCTTTGCGCATCCCTGGAGGCCGCTCGATGTCGTCCCATCCTGCTTCCTGCTCCGGTGCCTTGGACGCTTCCGGCTCCGGTGCCGCCGACCCCGACCCGCTGATCAGGAAGCACCGCACCGCCGGCGCCACGCTCACCGTGACCGCGAACGGCACGCCCCTCGCCGGTCAGGAGGTGGTCGTCGCGCAGCGCCGGCACAAGTTCCTGTTCGGCTGCATCGGGTTCGACTTCATCCCGCTGGCCAACGGCGAGACCGCGACGGACCCCGGCGAGCGGCGGTCGCTCGGCGAGGCCCCGGCGGCCGGGTCCCAGCAGGTCGCCGACCTGTGGTTCGACCTGTTCAACTTCGCCACGCTGCCCTTCTACTGGGGCCAGTTCGAGCCGGTCCGGGGCCGGCCGGACACCGAACGGCTGCTCACCACGGCGCGGTGGTTCGCCGACCGGGGCTGCGTCGTCAAGGGACACCCGCTCGCCTGGCACACCGTGACCGCCGACTGGCTCATGGACCTGTCGAACGCCGAGATCGCCAAGGCCCAGGTGGAGCGGATCCGGCGCGAAATGACCGACTTCGCCGGCGTCATCGACATGTGGGACGTCATCAACGAGGTCGTGATCATGCCGATCTTCGACAAGTACGACAACGGCATCACCCGGATCTGCCGGGAGATGGGCCGGATCCCGATGGTCCGGATGGTCTTCGACGCGGCCCGTGAGGCCAACCCCCACGCCACGCTGCTGCTCAACGACTTCGACATGTCCGCGGCGTACGAGTGCCTGATCGAGGGCGTGCTCGAGGCGGGCATAAAGATCGACGTGCTCGGCCTGCAGAGCCACATGCACCAGGGCTACTGGGGCGAGGAGAAGACGCTCGCCACGATCGACCGCTTCGCGCGGTACGGCCTGCCCATCCACTTCACCGAAACGACGATCGTCTCCGGCCACATCATGCCGGAGGAGATCGTCGACCTGAACGACTACCAGATCCCCGAGTGGCCGACCACGCCCGAGGGCGAGGCCCGCCAGGCCGACGAGGTCGTGCGCCACTACAAGACCCTGCTGTCCCACCCGGCCGTGGAGGCCATGACCTACTGGGGCCTGTCGGACGGCGGCTGGCTCGGCGCGCCGGGCGGCTTCGTCCGCGCCGACGGCACCCCCAAGCCGTCGTACGACGCGCTGCGCTCGCTCATCAAGGGCGAGTGGTGGCTGTCTCCGACGACGATGGTCACCGACGCGGACGGCCGCGTCCGATTCGACGGCTTCCTCGGCGAGTACGAGATCACGGCCGGCGGCCGGACGGTCACGTTCACCCTGGACGAGCCCGGGGACGCCGAGGTGGCCGTGTCCCTCTGAGCCGTGTCCCTCTGAGCCGTGTCCCTCCGAGCCGTGCCCCTCCCAGACGGGCTGCGAGAAATTTTTGAGAATTCTCCGGCAGGATGTCGAGAAGCGGGGAGCCGGCTTCTACCCAGGGGTGAGCGCGCCCACGAAGGGCGGGCGACAGGAGGAGCAAGACATGAAGTACATGCTGCTGATGCAGTTCGGCCCGCAGAGCGGCATCGCCCCGATGGACGCCTGGTCGCCGGAGGACATCAAGGCGCACATCGAGTTCATGCACGACGTGAACCGCGGGCTCGTCGAGGCCGGCGAGTTCGTGGACGCCCAGGGGCTGGCGATGCCCGACCAGGCGCGGATCGTGCGGGCCGGCGAGGGCGGCGTCCCCGTCGTCACCGACGGCCCGTTCCCGGAGACCAAGGAGTTCCTGGTCGGCTACTGGATCGTCGACTGCGAGGGGCCGGAGCGTGCGTACGCGCTGGCGGCCCACATCTCGGCGGCGCCCGGCCTGAACGGCGAGCCGCTCAACATGCCGATCGAGGTGCGGCAGGTGATGGCGGCCCCGGCGCAGGAGCTGTGAACGCTTCGCACCCACACGTCGACGACCTGCTGCGCCCGCTGACGCCGCAGGTCGTCGGCGTGCTCACCCGCAGGTTCGGCGACTTCGGCGCGGCCGAGGACGCGGTCCAGGAGGCGCTGCTCGACGCCCTCGCCCAGTGGCCGGCGGAGGGCGTGCCGGACAACCCGAAGGGCTGGCTCATCCAGGTCGCGTACCGGCGGATGATCGAGCAGGTGCGGGGCGAGCAGGCGCGCCGCCGCCGGGAGGAACTGGTGGCCGCCCGGTCTCCCGCCGACCACTGGACCTCCCCGGCGGTCGACCGGGTGCACGAGGCGGACGGGGACGACACGCTGGTCATGCTGTTCCTGAGCTGTCATCCCGCGCTGACGCCGGCGTCCGCCATCGCCCTGACCCTGCGGGCCGTCGGCGGGCTGACCACGGCCGAGATCGGCAAGGCCTTCATGGTGCCCGAGGCGACGATGGCGCAGCGGATCAGCCGGGCGAAGCAACGAATCAGGGCGTCGGGGGTGCCGTTCCGCATGCCGGAGCCGGAGGAGCGCTCCGCGCGGCTCGCCTCCGTGCTGCACGTGCTCTACCTCATCTTCAACGAGGGCTATGCCGCCAGCGGCGGCCTCGGCCTGCACCGCGTCGAACTGTCCCGCGAGGCGATCCGGCTGGCCAGGACGCTGCACCGCCTGCTGCGAGGTTTCCCACACGGCGACGGCGAGGCGGCCGGACTGCTCGCGCTGATGCTGCTGACCGACGCCCGGCGGCCCGCCAGGACCGGCCCGGGCGGCGTCCCCGTCCCGCTGGCGGAGCAGGACCGCGGCCTGTGGGACCGCGAGGCGATCGCCGAGGGCACCGCGCTGCTCACGGCCGCCCTGCGCCGGGGCGCCGCCGGGCCGTACCAGATCCAGGCGGCGATCGCGGCGGTGCACGACGAGGCGGCGACGGCCGAGGAGACCGACTGGCCGCAGATCCTCGCGTTGTACGGCCTGCTGGAGCGCATGTCGCCCAACCCGATGGTCTCCCTCAACCGCGCCGTCGCCGCCGCCATGGTGCACGGCCCCGCCACCGGGCTGGCCCTGCTCGAACCGCTGGCGGACGGGCCGCTGGCGGGGCACCACCGCCTGCACGCGGCGCGCGCGCACCTGCTGGAGATGGCCGGCGACCTCACGGCGGCCGTCGCGGACTACCGCGCGGCGGCCGGCCTCACGGCGAGCATCCCCGAGCGCGACCACCTCACCATGCGCGCCGCCCGCCTCGCCGCCTCCCTGTGACCGCCTCCCTGCGCGCCTTCTGGCAGGGCATGGTCACGAACCTGCTCAACCCCAAGGTGATCCTGTTCAACATCGCGTTCCTGCCGCAGTTCGTGAACCCGGCCCTGGGCCATGTCGCCGTCCAGTTCCTGATCCTCGGGCTGACCCTGGTGCTGCTCGGCCTCGGCGTCGACGCGACCGTGGGCGCCCTCGCGGGACGGCTCGCGACGCTGCTACGGCGCAGCCGCCGGTTCGCGCGCGGCCTGAACGTCATCAGCGGCTCCGTCTTCGCCGCCCTGGCCGTCCGGCTGGTGACCTCGCCGGAGTAGAGCCCGAGAACCGGTAGGAGTCGCGGTTTCACGCTGGACGAAGGCTATACACATGTATAGCCTGCTGTTCGTGGGAACAGTATCCTGCACGCGTGGAAAGGACGACGGTGGCGACACCTCCCGGACCGGATCCCGAAGACCTCACGGCGCGCGCCCGGATCAGGGACGCCGCACTGCGGCACTTCGGCGACGACGGCTTCGAGAAGGCGACGATCCGGGGCATCGCGAGGACCGCGGGCGTGTCCCCTGGACTGGTCCGCCACCACTTCGGCTCCAAGCAGGCGCTGCGTGAGGCCTGCGACGAGCACCTCATGAAGATGATCCGGCGCCTGAACGACCAGGTCCGGGCCGACACGACGCTCAGCGACGTGAGCTACGTGGGCGCCGCCCGCGCGGCGATGGCTCCCTATCAGCTCTATCTGGCGCGCAGCCTGGCCGACGGATCGGCCGCGTCGATCTTCGACGAGATGACGCGGATCTGCGAGGAGTGGATCGCGGGCGCCGACGCCGGCCGCCCCGATCCCCCGGACGTTCCGGCGAAGATCAGAGCGGCCGTGTTCACGGCGATGGCACTGGGCATCCCGGTCCTCGCCCCGCACATCTCCCGCGCCATGGGAGTGGACATGTTCAGCCCCGAGGGGGACCTGCTGCTCTCCCGGGCACTGGTCGACCTCTACTCGCATCCCCTCATGACTCCGGAGGACGCCGCCCGCGCCCGGGCAGGCCTCGACCGGCTCGCGGGCGCGCGGCCCCCCGGCCGCAGAACCGAGGAGAATTCCCCATGACAGACGCCATCTCCGTGGCCGGGCTGGTCAAGACGTTCGGACCGACCAAGGCCCTCGACGGCCTCGACCTCGTCGTGCGCACCGGCGAGGTCCACGGCTTCCTCGGGCCCAACGGCGCGGGCAAGAGCACCACCATCCGCATCCTGCTCGGCATGATGCGCGCGGACGCCGGCGTCGCCCGCCTGCTCGGCGGCGACCCGTGGGCCGACGCGACCGCACTGCACCGCCGCCTGGCGTACGTGCCCGGGGACGTCGTCCTGTGGCCCGGCCTGTCCGGGGGCGAGGTGATCGACCTGCTCGGCAGGATGCGGGGCGGGCTGAACAAGCGGCGCCGCACTGAGCTGCTTGAGCGCTTCGACCTCGACCCCCGCAAGAAGGGGCGCGCCTACTCCAAGGGCAACCGGCAGAAGGTGGCGCTGGTCGCGGCCCTCGCCTCCGACGTGGAACTGCTGCTACTCGACGAGCCGACCTCGGGCCTCGACCCACTGATGGAGGAGGCGTTCCGCGAGGCCGTGCGGGAGGAGCAGCGCCGCGGCGACCGTACGGTGCTGCTGTCCAGCCACATCCTGTCCGAGGTCGAGGCGCTGTGCGACCGGGTCACGATCATCCGCGACGGCCGCACCGTGGAGACCGGCACGCTCACCGAGCTGCGCCACCTGACCCGCACCACGATCGAGGCCGAGTTGGCCGGCCCCGCGGACGGGCTGGCCGCGATGCCCGGCGTGCACGACCTGCTCGTACGGGACGGACGGGTGCGTTTCGACATCGACGCCGCCGCGCTCGACCCGGCGCTGCGCCACCTCACCGCGGCGGGCGTGCGCAGCCTCGTCAGCCGCCCGCCCACGCTCGAGGAGCTGTTCCTGCGGCACTACTCTTCCACGCCTGCTGCGCACGACTCCTCCCAGCCTGCTGCGCAGGACGCACCGGAGGCGACCCGATGACGGCGCTCACCGGAACCTGGGGGCTGGTCCGGCTGATCCTGCGTCGCGACCGTGTTCTGACCCCGCTGTGGGTGCTGGTCCTCGGCCTCGTCCCGATCTCGTACGTGGCCTCCATCGACGGGTTGTTCCCCAGCGCCGCGGCGCGGCAGCAGTACGCGGACCTGAGCGCGCACAACGCCGGCTTCGTCGCGCTGTACGGCCGCCTGCACGGCTCCAGCCTCGGCGAGCTGGTCGCCTGGCGGGGCGGGTTCATCCCCGTCATGGCGGGGCTGTTCTGCATCCTCACAGTCATCCGGCACACCCGGGCCGAGGAGGACAGCGGCCGCCGCGAACTGCTCGGCTCGGCCGTCGTCGGCCGCCACGCGCCCCTGGCGGCGGCGCTGGTTTCGGTCTTCGCCGCCGGCCTCGTCCTCTGCGCCGTCCTCGCCCTCGGGATGATCGGGCAGGGCCTGCCGGCCGCCGGCTCGTGGGCCTTCGGCGCCGAGCTCGCCGTCACCGGCTGGGTGTTCGCCGCGGTCGCCGCGATGGCCGCGCAGCTGACCGCCGGCGCGGGAAGCGCGCGCGCAATCGCGATCGGCGCCCTCGCCGCCGCCTACGTCCTGCGGATCGTGGGCGACGTCGGCGCCCTGGACGACGGCACGCCGTCGTGGGCCGGTCGGCTGTCCCCACTGGAGTGGGTGACGTGGATCCGCCCGTACGGTGAGGACGCCTGGTGGCCCGTCGCCCTCACCGCCGGGGTGGCCGTCGCGCTGGCCCTGGGGGCCGCCGCACTCTCGACGCGCCGCGACCTCGGCGCCGGCCTGCTGCCGCCCCGGCTCGGCCGCCCGGCGGCGGGCCCCGCCCTGCGCTCGCCCCTGGCGCTGGCCTGGCGGCTGCACCGGGGACTGCTGGCCGGTTGGGCCGCCGGGTTCGCCGTACTGGGCGTCGTGCTCGGCTACCTCGCGGCGAGCGTCGCCGATCTCGTGCGCGACGCGCCGCAGATGGCCGACGTGTTCGCCCGCCTCGGCGGCGCGGCCGGGCTCGTCGACGACTACCTCGCCGCCACCACGAACCTGTTCGGCCTGATCGCCTCCGCGTACGCCGTGCAGGCCACCCTCAGGGCGCGGGCCGAGGAGACCAGCGGACGGGCCGAGGCGGTGCTGGGCACCGCGGTCGGGCGGCTGCGCTGGCTGGGCGGCCATCTCGCCTTCTCCCTGCTCGGCCCGGCGGCCGTCCTCGCCGCCGCCGGGCTCGCGATGGGGCTGGCCCACGGGCTGAACACCGGTGAGGCCGCCCGGCAGACGTCCCGGCTGCTGGCCGCCGCGCTGGTCCAGCTTCCCGCCGTCTGGGTGCTCGCCGGGGTCACGGTCGCGCTGTACGGCCTGCTCCCCCGACTCACCGCCCTCGGCTGGGGCGCACCGGTGTTCTGTCTGCTGATCGGGATGGTCGGGGCCGCGATCGGGCTGGACCAGTGGGTGCTGGACGTCTCCCCGTTCACGCATGTCCCCCGCCTGCCCGCGGACCGCTTCGGCGTCGTGCCGCTGGCGTCGCTGTCGGCGATCGCCGCGGCGCTGACCGCCGCCGGCCTCGCCGCCTTCCGCCGCCGGGACCTGCCCATCCCCTGACGCCCCACCTACGGTCCGGTCTTCCCGGCGTCAGGAACGGCGGGGCGCCGATCCCGGCGCGAGGCGGCGGGCGAGGAACTCGAGCGCATCGACGACCTCGGCGACCTGCGCCGGGTCGTCGGTGCCCAGAGCCGCCGCGAGGGGCCCCTCGACACCGGCCGCCCGCACGGCCTCCACACGCGCGGACTGCCCGGGCGCCTGCCTGATCAGGATCCGGCGGCGGTCGGCCGGATCGGGGGCCGTCACGACCGCCCCGGCCTCCTTCAGCCGCGCGACGGCCCCCGACACCGCGCTCTGCGGCAACCCCGTACGCGCCGCGATCTCTCCGACTGAGGTCTCCGGATGGGCGCGCAGGTCGGCGACGACCACCAGCACTGTCCGGACACTGGCGGCCTGCGTCGTTCTCGACGGGGTGATGCCCTCCACTGGCATGGCCTCTTCGCCGATCTTCATGAGAGTCCTGCCGAGCAGGAAGAGGTCGACTCCGTTCATGACTCCAGAATACATCAGATTTGATGTATCAGTTTTGATGGAATATCCTCCGGATCACCCCGAGCCGAGAGGACGACCCATGAACGGCATGCTCCGCACGAACGGCGCC
This sequence comes from Microbispora siamensis, assembly GCF_016863095.1. Lineage (GTDB taxonomy): Bacteria > Actinomycetota > Actinomycetes > Streptosporangiales > Streptosporangiaceae > Microbispora > Microbispora siamensis. The sequence continues at coordinate 391,145 of NZ_BOOF01000005.1, forward strand.
GGCATCTACTACGAGGTGCACGGCGCCGGGCCCGTGCTCCTCATCTCGCAGAGCGGGGAGGGCGACGCCGACCGCACCACCGACCTGGTCCGACACCTCGCGGGCGACCACACCGTCATCACCTACGACCGGCGCGGCCTGTCCCGCAGCAGCCTCGACGCCCCCGGCGGCGGCGCGACCATGGCCGACCATGTCGACGACGTCCACCGCCTGCTCGCCGCCGTGACCGACCGGCCGGCGCACATGCTCGGATGCAGCTTCGGCGCGGCCATCGGGCTGCATCTGGCCGTCGAGCATCCGGAACAGCTCGGCACCCTGATCGCGCACGAGCCGGTCGCCCCCGGTCTCCTGCCCGCCTCCGAACGCGTCCGTCACGTTCGGGAACTGGAGGAGCTGCAGCACCTCTACCGTGACCGCGGCCTCGCCGAGGCGTTCGTCAGGATCGCGGAAACGCTGGGCATCGACCCCGTCGCCCAGGACACCGAGCCCGGACTGACCCCGCATCCGATGAACGATCGGCGGCGGGCCGGCTTCGACTTCTTCATCCGCAACGACTTCACCGCGATCGCCCGCGACACGCTGGACGTCGCCGCGCTCGGGGACACCCTGGTCCGCGTCATCCCGGCCTTCGGCCGGACCACGCCCCGGCACGTCTTCGACTACCGGTGCGCGCAGGAGCTCGCCGCGCTCCTCGGGGTCGAGGCGCGGGAGTTTCCCGGCGGGCACAACGGCAACACCACCCACCCCCGCGCGTACGCCACGCGCATCCGCGACCTCGTGGCGCCCGAGGTGTCCAGTGGCGGGCACTCTTGACGTGAAACGACGCCACGCCCTAGGTTGCTGCCGAAACCGACAATTTTCACAAATTGCCCGAAAGCTTTCGGGTCAGCCGACACCCGCCGGACCGGGTGCGGCACGGCCCGTAGCCGTCCCATGATTCGGAGTCCGCGTGAAGGTCCTCTACATCGGCGGCACCGGAACGATCAGCTCGGCCTGCGTGGCCGAGTCGGTGCGCCGGGGCCTTGACGTCCACGCGCTCAACCGGGGCCACACCGCCCGGCGCCGTCCCCTGCCCGAGGAGGTCACGACGCTCACCGCCGATGTGCGGGACCGCGACGCGGTGCGCCGGGCCCTGGCCGGGAGGACGTACGACTGCGTCGTCGACTTCCTCGGCTACACGGCCGAGGACGCCGCGGCGGCGGTGGACCTGCTGGACGGCCGCACCGCCCAGTACGTCTACATCAGCAGCGCCTCCGTCTACCACAAGCCGGTCCGGCGGGCGCCGTTCACGGAATCGACCGCCCGGCGCAACCCCTACCTCGCGTACGCACGAGACAAGATCGCGGCCGAGGACGTCCTGCGCCGCGCCTACGAGGAGCGCGACTTCCCCGTCACGATCGTGCGCCCCTCGCACACCTACGACGACGCGCACCCGCCGCTGCCCGGCGACTGGACGGCGTGGGACCGGGTCGTACGCGGCGACGAGATCGTGGTGCCCGGCGACGGCACCAGCCTGTGGACCCTGACGCACGCGGACGACTTCGCCGTCGGCCTCGTCGGCCTGATCGGCGCCTGGCAGGCGCTCGGCGAGGACTTCCACATCACCTCCGACGAGGCGCTGACCTGGAACGAGATCTACGAGGTCGTCGGGCGGGCGGCCGCGACACCGGCCCGGCTCCTCCACCTGCCCGCGGAATTCCTGCCGCTCGCCGCGCCGGATTGGTTCTGGTCCGACCTGATCGTCGGCGACCTCCAGCACACCGCCGTGTTCGACACCACGAAGATCAGGCGGTTCGTCCCGTCGTTCCGGCCGGTCGTCACCTGGCCGGAAGGGGCCAGGCGACTCCACGCCTGGCGGTCCGCCCATCCGGAGGAGACCCGGCCCGACGCCGCGACCGACGCGGTGCTGGCCCGGCTGGTCGAAGGACACCGGTTCGCCTCGGCGGCCGTGGCGCGCCTGGCGCCCGACCACCGCTGACGGCTCGTGACGGAAGGACGCCCCCGATGCCCCTCGATTCCCGCGACGACCTGACGGTCCCGGACCCGACGCTGCGCCGGCCGTTCGGGCGCACCGGCCTGGCGGTGACACCGATCTGCGTCGGCACCAGTCCCCTGGCGAGCATGCCGGGCCTGTACGGGTACGAGGTCGGCGAGCAGCGAGCGCGGGCCACGGTGGAGGCCGTGTTCGACGGGCCGTTCAACTTCCTCGACACCTCGAACAACTACGGCGGTGGCAGCGCCGAAAAACGCATCGGCGCCGTGGTCCGCCACCGCGACGGCGTGCCCGCCGGGTTCGTCCTGGCCACCAAGGTCGACGCGGACCCGGACACCGGCGACTTCTCCGGCGAGCGCGTGCGCCGTTCGGCCGAGGAGAGCCTGGAACGGCTCGGCGTCGGCCACGTGCCGCTGCTGTACCTGCACGACCCCGAATTCCACATCACCTTCGAGGAGGCCATGGGCCCGGGAGGGGCGGTGGAGGCGCTGGTCGCGCTGCGGGACGCCGGCGTCGCCGGCCATCTCGGCATCGCGGGTGGGCCGGTCGGCCTGTTGCGCAGATATGTCGCCACCGGCGTGTTCGACGCCGTGATCAGCCACAACCGCTGGACGCTGGTGAACCGCGAGGCCGCCCCGCTGCTCGACGAGGCCCGCGATCGCGGCGTCGCCTTCGTCAACGGCGCGCCGTACGGTGGCGGGATGCTGGTCAAGGGACCCGACGCCCAGCCCCGCTACGCCTACCGGGACACCGGCGAGTCCGTCCGGAACGCGGTCCGCGCCATGCGACGGGTCTGCGACGCGCACGGCGTGCCCCTCGCCGCCGCCGCGCTGCAGTTCTCGCTGCGCGATCCCCGGGTGGCGTCCACCATCGTCGGCGTCTCGGAACCCGAGCGGATCGAGGAGACGCTGAGCCTCGCCACCACCCCGATCCCGCCGGTTTTGTGGGACGAGCTCGACCGGCACCTGCCTTCTCCCGCCGCCTGGCTGGACTGATCGTCCGACCGGCTTCCCGGCTCTCGGTCAGGTGCCGGCCCGGCGTGGGGCGCGTACGGGAAGTGGCGCTCACAGGAGACCGGCGTCGCGCACCTTCATCGCCACCTGGACGCGGTTGTCGGTGCCGAGCTTGGCGAAGATCCTGGTGATGTTCGCCTTCACGGTGGCGACGCTCATATAGAGACGCTCGGCGATCTCGGCGTTGGACCTGCCGTGGGCCACCTCGACCGCGACCTCGAGTTCGCGCTCGGTGAGCCTGCCCAGCTCCTCCCGCGCCGCCGGGAGGGCCGGTCCGGGCCCGCCGGTCGCCGCGGCGATCACCTGCCGGGTGACGCTCGGCGACAGCGCGGGCTCGCCCTTCGCCACGGCACGGACCGCCTCGATCATCCGAGGCGGTGGGGTGTCCTTCAGCAGGAAGCCGTCGGCGCCGAGCCGCAGGGCCCGCAGCACCATGTCGTCGGCGTCGAAGGTGGTGAGCACGAGGATCCGCGGCGGGCCGGGCTGGGCCCGCAGCAGCTCGGTGGTGGTCAGCCCGTCCTGGTTGGGCATCCGGATGTCCAGCAGCACCACGTCGGGGCGCAGGTCGCTGATCACGTCCATGGCGCGAAGCCCGTCCTCGGCCTCGCCGACGATGTCGAAGTCGGCTTCTCCGCCGAGGATGAGACGCAGCCCGGTCCGCACCATCGCGTCGTCATCCACTATCACCAGCCGGGTCACGATCCGCAGCCTCCCATGGCAATCGGACATCAAGGATGAATCGCCCGTCCTGGATCGTATGGGTGAGAGTGCCGCCGGCCATTTTCGTCCGCTCCGCCAGGCCCACCAGGCCCAGCCTGCCGCCCGGTCCGGGAACCGAGCCGGGGCGTGCGGCGTTCGTCACCCGGATCCGCAGGCCCTCCCCCGGCCGTCCGCCGAGTTCCGCGGTGACCCTGGCGCCCGGCGCGTGCTTGCGCGCGTTGGTCAGCGCCTCCTGCACGATCCGGTAGGCGTGCCGGCCCGTCTGCGCGGGCAGCGACTCCCGGCCGTCGATGCGGTCGTCCACCTCGACCCGCTGGCCGGCGGCGCGGACCTCGCCGAACAGCGCGTCCAGATGGGCCAGATCGGGCTGCGGCGCCTCCACCGCGCCGTCGTCGCGAAGGGTGCGCAGCACCGTGCGCAACTCGTTGAGCGACTGGTGCGCGTTCTCCTGGATGGCCAGCGCGGCCTCGCGTGTCTGCTCCGGGCCGAGGTCCGTACGGTAGGCCAGGCCGCCGGCCAGCATCGCCAGTAGGGAGATCCGGTGCGCGAGCACGTCGTGCATCTCCTGGGCGATCTTGACCCGTTCCGCCAGCCGCGCCTGGTCGATCCGCTGCCGCTGCTCACGCTCGGCGGCCCGCGCCCGCTCGCGCAGGGACAGCTCCAGGTCGCGGCGTCCCCGCAGGTAGAGGCCGAACACGGTCAGCCCGCCGAGAATCGTCAGCCCCGAGACCGAGGAGACGACGGTGGCCTGGTCTATGCCGCCCAGAGCCCCGCTCACCAGCAGGCACACCACGGACACGGCCGCGACCGGGATCGTCCGGCTCCACCGGCGATGGGTCACCAGGGACACGTACGCGACCTGCGCGGGGCCGGTCGCCGTGGCCGAGAACGCGGTCAGCAAGGCGGTCGCCAGGGCGATCTGCCACGGCCACCGGCGCCGCCACCGCATCAGGACCAGCCCGATCAGGCCGAGCGCCGTGTCGATCAGCGCCTGCGGGAGACGGCCGCCGTCGTGCAGGACGAGCCAGGCCAGCACAGTGCCGTGGAAGAGCATCGGCACCACGGCGCACAGGTAACGCAGCGCGACACCCTGCCTGTCCAGGGGTGGCTGGTAGTCCGGTCGGCCGCGCACAGCCCCACAGCTTAGGGACCACGCCGAACAGGTTTTAGCGACCTGGGTCGACCTGTGGACAACCGTAGGTATCGCCCGCGGGCGAAAGGCCGGGCCCCGCGTCGAACCACGGCGTACCCCGGTCCGATGCGGCGGCGTCCGCCCTCACGGTGGACTGGGCGGCGTGATCGAGTTCAACCACGTCAGCAAGATCTACGGAAAGGTGAAGGCGCTCGACGACGTGACCTTCACCGTCGGGGCCGGGAGCGTCACCGGCTTCCTGGGGCCCAACGGCGCCGGGAAATCGACGGCCCTGCGCATCCTGGTGGGGCTCGCCCGCCCCTCCTCCGGTTCGGCGACCGTGCTCGGCCTGCCGTACGCCGGGATGGCCTGCCCGGGCCTGCGGGTCGGCACCCTGCTCGACGCCGGGGCCCAGCATCCGGGCCGCACCGGCAGGGAGGTGCTGACGCTCGGCGCGATGGCCCTCGGACTGCCGCGGACCCGGGTCGGCGAGGTGCTCGACCTGGTGGGGCTGACCGAACGGGAGAGCCGGCGGACGATCGGCGGCTACTCACTCGGGATGCGCCAGCGGCTCGGCATCGCGCACGCCCTGCTCGGCGAGCCCGAGGTGCTCGTCCTCGACGAGCCCGCCAACGGTCTCGACCCCCAGGGCATCCACTGGATGCGCCGCCTGCTGCGCGACCTCGCCGACGCCGGATGCGCGGTGCTGCTCAGCTCACACCTGCTGCACGAGGTGGAACAGGCGGCGGACCACATCGTGATGATCGGCCGTGGACGCGTGCTCGCCCAGGGCACGGTCGACGAGCTGAGCCGGGGCCGCGGCCTCGAGGAGACCTTCCTCGAACTGACCGCGCACACGGACCGGAGCCCGGGCGGCGGCGCGTCCCCGGGCATCGACGCGGGCCGGGGCGCCGCATGACCCGCGCCGCGCATCACCTGGACGACATCGCGGGGCCGGGATCGAGCCCCGTCACGAAGGACGACGACATGACCGCCGACACTCCGATCCCGTTCCGCAGACTGCTCATCGTCGAAGCCCGCAAGCTCGTCGACACCCGAAGCGGCACGATCATCTCGTTGATCATGGTCGGGCTGGTGGTCGCATCCGTCGTCGCGCGCGGCGCCGTCGCCGGGCCGAAGCTGCAGACCCTGGTGGGCACGGCGGGGATTGCCCTCGGCACCCTGCTCCCGGTGCTCGGCATCCTCACGGTGACCGGCGAGTGGGCGCATCGCACGGCGCTGACCACCTTCGTGCTCGAACCGCGCCGCCATCGCGTCCTCGCCGCCAAATGCCTGCCGCCCCTGCTCGCGGCGGTGGCGCTCTCGCTGTTCGCCATGCTGGTCGCGGTGCCGGCCACGGCCGTCGTGGCCGGGGTCCGGAACATGCCCGCCACCTGGGAGGTCCGGCCTCTCGGGCTGCTCGGCTGGACCGGGGGGAACGTCCTCGTGGCCGCGGCGGGCCTCGCCCTCGGCGCACTGCTCCTCAACGCGCCCGCCGCGATCGTGATCAACCTCTCGACCCCGGTCCTGTGGGCCGTCGTCGGCAGACTCGGCTCCGTCGGCGCGACCCTCGCCGAGTGGCTCGACCTCAACACCACCGCCGCCCCATTGACGAGCGGCGACATGACCTGGGCCGAGAGCGCCCGGCTCGCGACGTCGGTCGCCTTCTGGATCGTCCTTCCCATGGCCGCCGGCCTGGTCCGCGTGCTCCGCAAGGAGGTGACCTGACCGGCCGCAGCCTGGGCTACAGGCAGCCGAGGAGCGTGGCGACGCGGTCGGTCTCCACGGCCAGGAGGTGCTCCGGCACCGGTTCGAAGAGCTCGACGACCGGACGTCCCTCCTTGGCCTCCCAGACGCCCGCCACCCGGCCCTGGTGGACGACCACGGGTGAGATCCACCCGGCCGTCCGGCTCACCTTGGGCCGCACGGCCTTCGGCAGGAGCGGTTCCAGGTCACGCGGCGCCCCCAGGATGAACTGGTCGAAGCCGGGCAGCAGATGCACGTCCTCCGACGGCGGGCAGGCCAGCAGATCGTCCAGAAGCTCCGCCGGCAGCACGGCGGGCATCCCCTCCACCTCGACCTGCGCGAGCTCACCCTCCAACTCCCCGAACCAGCCGCGCAGGACGGCCTTCGGCGTGACACCGCGGAACAGCCAGGCGTCGAACATCCGGGGAGTGGCCGGGCCGTGGGCGCCGAGGAACGCGCGGAGCACCCGCACTCCCCCTTCCTCCGGCGAGAGCGCCTCCCCCCGGCCGCCCGGCAGCCAGTCGGCGGGCGTGGTGAAGGTGACCCTGCGGTCGCGCGGCGGGCCGTAACACAGCTCGCCCAGGAAGCTGAGCGGCTTGAGCAGCGCGCCCCAGCCGGACGTGAGGGCCTCTCTCAGGTGGGCGTCCCCGGTCACCTCGATGACCGCCTCGACCAGTTCCTCACGGGTCAGCACCCCGCCGGACAACGCGCGCGGAACGGCGTCCACGACGGCCTCGATCTCCCGGGCCGACACCCCGTGGCCGCGCTGCCAGGAGGCCCTCTCCCAGAACCGGAGCGACCCGAGGGCGGCGCGGTAGGCGGGGAACTCGTCGGCCGGGAGGAGGTGGAGCGTGCTGCGCATCGTCCAGGTCTTGACGAGCGTGCGGTCACGCCACAGGGCGTCCTCGATCTCTCCCGGACGCGGGTTCGCGTGCCGTACGGCCACGGCCAGCGCCGCCGACGAGGCGACCTGCGCCTGCACCCCGCACAATCGCCGGGCGATCGCCACCGCGTCGCCGCCGCCCGCGGGCTCGACGAACTGCCGTCTCAGCCTCCAGGCGAGCACCTGCGCCCAGGTCGTCTCAGCAACCACGTCACACTTCTACACCTCGGGTACGACAAGTCGCGCACCCCCGATAACTCACGGCCGGACGTCCCGGAGGTGGCGGTCGCCGGTGGACACCCTGAGGCTAGAGTTGTCGCTTCCTGGAAGATCAAGGGATCAGGAGGCAGCCGTGGCGTTCGGCAGGTCCGGGAAAGCCGATGAGCCGCCGGTGGAACCCGTCGCGTGGACGGAGGTCTGGGAGTTCGTCGTCAGCAGGGTGGAGCGCCCGGAGACGCCCAAGCGCAAGACGGCGAGCCTGGGGGCGCGTGCCGTACGGGTGCCCCGAGGAGGGAAGTTCGACAAGGTCCTCGCCCCCTGCGCGTATCTCGCCTCAGGGCAACTCCGGGGGCTGCCCGCCGCTCCGGAGCTGACCCTCTTCGAGGACACGACCCAGCGGCGCCTGCTCTGTTACGTGGCGGCTCCCCGGGAGGTGGACGGAGAGCGCCACCACGTCGTGCACGACGGCCAGGGACAGGTCATCGGCACCGTGAAGCGGATCCCGCCGAAGTGCCCGTTCCGGCACACCTGGCGGATCGAGCAGCCGGGGCATCCGGAGATCACGGGGCGCAACGAGTGGGTGAGCGGCAGCCTCAAGAACGTCGCCGGGCGCGCGGCCGAACGGTTGTTGCACGGGGCCCTCGACGGCGTGCTTGCCGGCCCCGATCTGTCGGACCTGGGCCGGGGATCCCGTTCGCTCGAATGGCGGTCCGGTGAGGAGATCGTGATGACGTCGGAGGGCAGCGCCCACGTCAGGATCCGCAAGGAATGGCTGGATCGGCGTCTCGCGTTCGCCTTCGCGCTCATCGGGGACGCCTGAGACGCCGCGCATGCTCTGTCGTCCCGGATCCGGTAGCCGCCTGGCACCCCTTTGCCGCATACCGTCTCCTACTCACCCCGGGACTTCGAGCTGTCGGAGTCCGGCGTGTAGCCGCAGCTTTCTGGGCTGCATTCGGTCTTGTGGTCCTGGCCCCAAAGGCCGGTGTCTCGTTCGATGGCCCGAGCGAGGTGAACCAGGCTGCGTTGCCGCCTGCGGGAAAGGTTGGAGGGCAGTGCGGTGAAGGTTTCGGGGAGTACGGCGACCGAACTGCTGACCTGTTCGCCGTCGGCCATGCGCAGCAGCGTCCGGCATTGCCACCAGCGGATCTTCCCATCGGGGTCCGGCCAGTAGTAGTCCGCCGGGTCCGGCACCAGGTAGTGGGCACTTTCCGGATCGAGGTGGGCACGCAGCCACGACCCGCCTCCGCCGAGGCCGAGCCGAAGCGTTGCGGCTTCGTCGTGGATAGCGCACATGGCGTCGGCATCCAGCGTCTTGAGAACACGTGCTTGCCGAGGAAGCGGCGGGCGCCCGGCAGGGGTTCGTACGGGCCAGCGTTCCGGCACGCCCAATCGCTGCCGCAGACCGAGGCGTGGCGGGCCGCCCTTACGGGGAGTCGGAAGCGGAGGCGGGGGCGTCCAGCGAAATCCGGCCTGATCGAGTCGCTCCAGGATCCATGTGCGCCCTTCCGCGCCGGCGGTGTTCCACGTCCAGCTCATAGGTCGTTCGGCCATCGCGCGCTCCCGGGTGCTCGTACGCGGGTTCGTACGGGAGTCCTGCCGAGAGGACGGCATGGCCAGCCCCGGCATGTTGTGGCAGAGGTCGGCCAGGAACCTGATGCGGTCGAGAACAGCGGCCGGTGAGACCCCTTCCTCTTCGCGTCGGACCTTCCCTGCCAGGGATCGGATTTCGACGAGTGCCGTGGCTGCGAGGAATGCGGCCGCCTCCCGGTCCGCGTCAACGGCGCCGTGGCTCCCGCGGCGGCCTCTCATGCTCGCCTCGTGGGGAGGGCGAGTTCGATCCGCCGTCGGGTGACGTCGACGCGAACGATCTCGACCGTCAGGACGTCGCCGTGCCGCACGTCCCTGTCGGCCAGTTCGGACCTGGGTACGAGTCCCTCGAACCCGTTCTTCACGTCCTCGATGCGGACGAAGGCGCCGATGGGAACGACCTTGGTAACGGGGCCGGTGACCGTGCGGCCGATCCGCTGCCGAAGGTCGATCAGCGGGTCTTCCTGGAGCGCCTTGAGAGACAGCGGCACCCGCCCGCGCTCGACATCGACGTCGAGGATCTCGGCCGTGACCTCTTGGCCGACGGCGACGACATCCGCCGGGTGATCTATGCGCCGCCACGACAGCTCAGGGATATTGATCATGGCGGTGAAGCCGCCGATGTCCACGAAGGTCACGCCGAAGTCGGCGATCTCGATGACTCTTCCCGTGATGCGCTGACCTCGGCGAAGTGTTCGCAGATAGGCCAGTTCTCGCTCGTTGAGCGCTGGGTTCGGCATGTCATCGTTCCTTCGCCGACGAGGGGTGTGCGCTGAGGAATCGGCCCGGCGCGGCCCTGGGGAACGCCGGTCTCGCCAGCCAGGGGATGCGCCAGTCCGCACGGTCCTGTGACGGCACCGAGCACGTGGTTTCTCCGTGGGTCAGCCGAGCCGGCGCAGGAGGTGGTCGCGCGCAGCACGGTCGCCGGGCCCGCCCCGCTCCGCGAGACGTTCCGCGACGTACCGGCGGTGGTCCTCGTCCACGTTCCCGCCGTACTTGAACTTGCCGTTGACCTTCTGGACGGCCAGCCGGAGGCCGCGGATGCCCGGCAGGCTCCGGTGGTGCTCGGCAGGGTCGGCGAGACCGTGGTCCAGGCGGGCGAGCTGGGCGCGCAGGATTCCGAGCTTCCCGTCGCGGTCGTCGACGATCTCCGCGTGACAGACCAGCTGGACGGCCGCGTAGTACGTCGTGGGGATGCCGAGCCGGGGATTCTCGTCGGTGCCGGGCAGCGCCTTCCACGCCCCCTCGACGTACGCCCAGTCGCCGGCCACGGCCATGACCACGGCGGGGTTCTCCTCGATCGCCGACCAGATCGGGTTCGGCCGGGCGAGGTGCAGCAGGATCGTGGACTCGTCGGCGAGGAGGAACTGCGTCGGCACGACCACCGGCACATCGCGGTCGCGTCCGGACGCGATGAGGTGGCCGAACTCGTTCGCGCGGACGAAGGCCAGCGCCTCCTCGTCCGTGGCGGCGTCCCAGGGGTGAATCAGCACAGCCTCACTTTACTCACCAACAATCCGGACAAATCCGAGGGACGGGCAGGTCACACCGCGCACCGAGGCCGATCGCACCCCGTGGACGATCGATCCTCATGGCGCAGCACCGGCCCGCCCGCAGCCGATAAGGCCCGTTCCCACCGACCGCCGAGTCCCGTTCCTACCGGCCGCCGAGGCCGGCGTCCCTGGCGCGCGCCACCGCCGCGGCCCGATCGGAGACGCCGAGCTTGGCGAAGATGTTCGACACGTGGTTGCGCACGGTCTTCTCGCTCAGATACAGGCGCCGCGCGACGGCGTTGTTGGTGAGACCCGCGGCGACGAGGTCGAGCACCTCCACCTCCCGTTCCGTCAGCTCGGGCAGCGGCCGGGGCCGTACGGGCGACGCGGTGAGAGCGGCCAGCACCCGGCTTCCGGTCGCAGCGCCGAACACGACCTGGCCCGAGGCCACCGCCTCGAGCGAGCGCACGATGTCCGCGGGCGTCGCCTCTTTGAGCAGGTAGCCGCGGGCGCCGGCCCGTACGGCGGCGAGGATCGACGCGTCGTCGGACAGCATGGTCAGGGCCAGCACGGCCACGCCGGGGTGCCGGGCCGTGATCCGCGACGTCGCCTCGATGCCGCTGATGCCCGGCAGGTGCAGATCCATCAGGACGACGTCGGGAGCGACCTGGTCCACCAGTTCGACGGCCGCCTCGCCGGTGCTCGCCACCCCCGCGACCTCCACCTCGGGCAGATCGCGGAAGAGCGCGACCAGCCCTTCGGCGAACACCGGGTGGTCCTCCACCACCATGACGCGGATCATCGGACCGCCAGCGGGAGCCGTACGACCAGGTGCGTGCCCGCCCCGGCCTGGTCGAGCAGTTCGAAGGTGCCGTTGAGCTCCTCGGACCGGCGCCTCATGGAGGCGAGGCCGAACCCGTGGCGGGCGGGCGACCCCACCCCGACGCCGTCGTCGTCGACCCGCAACTCCAGGACGTCCGGCGCGTCGCCCGCCCGCAGGCTGACCGTGCACCGGGACGCCATGGCGTGCCGTACGGCGTTCGTCATGGCCTCGGCCGCGATCCGGTACGCGGCCAGCTCGACCGGCGGCGGAAGGGCGGGCAGGTCGGGCGGGACCTCCACCTCGACGGCGAGATCACCCGCGAAGCCCCTGCCGAGCTCGGCCAGCGCGCCCGTGAGCCCCAGAGTGTCCAGGGGCGGCGGGCGCAGGTCGTTGACGATCGCGCGGACGTTCTCGACCGTGCCGCGGATGCGGCCGGACAGCTCCTCCATCACCCGTTTCGCCTCCTCGGGGTCGGTGTCGACCAGGCGCCTGCCCCGGTCCACCTGCAGCGCGAGGGCCGCCAGCGTGGGGCCCACCCCGTCGTGGAGCTCGTAGAGCAGCCGGTCACGCTCCTCCTGCCGGGCCGCCAGCAGCCGCCCGTGCGAACGCTCCAGGTCCGCGCCGAGGCGGTGCGCCCGTACGGCCACCGCGACGTGCGGCGCGAGCTGCGCCAGCAGCGCACGGTCCTTGGGGCGCAGCCGCTCCCCCAGCACGAGCGTGCCGACCGGCTCGCCCTGGTAGAGGAGCGGAACGCGCTCCGTCACATCGGCGCCGACGCCGCCCGGGCGGCCCCAGGAGGCCACGACCGCGCCCGATTCCTCGACGGCCACGTAGTGCATGCGCAGGACCCGCCCCACCTCCGCGGCCATCCGCTCCAGGAGGTCGCCGGGCGCTCCCGCGTCCGAGAGCCGTACGCCGAGCCGGCGCAGCGCGCGCGCCGGGTCGTCGCGGTCGCCGTACACGAGGCGGTTCGCGGCGGCGGACACCCGCAGATAGACGGGGTGCACCGCGAGCGCCACGATCAGCGCGGACGCCCCGGAGCCGATCGCGTTCCCGAGTGTGGCCGCGACCAGGGCGTACGCGGCCAGCAGGGCGACGCTGACGGCGCCGAACGCGAGGGCGCGCGACAGCAGGAGGTCGAGGTCCCACAGGCGGTGCGCGACGACGGCCACCGCCACCGCCACCGGCAGCGGGACGGCGGCGAACGCCACAATGACCGGCCCCCACGGCACGAACAGCGCGACGCCGAGCAGGCCCACCGTCAGCAGCGCGGCGGCGAGCACCCATTGGAGCCGCCGCCGCACCTCCTCCCCCGCGGACCGGTAACGGACGACGAGCGAGCCGACCGCGGCGAGCACCGCGCCGACCGTGCACACCGTGCCCGCGGTCCTGAGGGCGTCCGGGACCCCGGTGAGTCCGGCCAGCACACCGGCGTACCCCTTGGGGAAGAGCCCGGGGACCTGCTCGTAGGTCACCGGGCGGGCCATCCAGTCGAGCGTGTGCACCCCGATGCCGGTGTACGCAGCGGCCCGCGCGGGCCACCATCGGCGTGAGGGGAGCCGGCCGTCCGGGAAGATCAGCAAGAAGATCGTCGGGACCAGCAGATAGGCGGGGATCCACAGCCAGTTGGACACCCACATCGCCCAGTCGTCCCCAGGCAGGCCGGTGCCGCCACCGACCGCGCCGCCGTCGAGGCTGCCCTTGATGCCGCCGTTGAGACCGCCGTTGATGCCGCCGTTGATGCCGAGCAGGCCGTACGCGCCGAGGGCGAGCCCGAGCGCCTGGGCCGTGCCGACGACCACCATCACCCAGCCGACCCGGCTCCCCGGCCGCTGCGCCACCACGAACAGGCCGGGCACGCCGAACGACAGCGCCGCGACCGCGCGGAAGGCGTCGAACCGTTCGACGATCCCCGTCACGCCCAGCTGCCGCAGCCTGGGCTCGACGACCAGCGTCCCGAGGACCAGGACGAGCAGCGCACTCGCAGCCACGGCGGCGCGCCGAGCCGATCTGTCCGTCATGAGGGGGATGTTGCCACCCGCACGTCCCGTCGTCACGGGACGAGATGTCCCGTCCCGCGGAGGACCGGCGGCTCATGCCGGCCGGACGTCCTCCGCCGGACCCTCGAATACGCAACCATCCCGTGCGTTCTTCGAGGAGACGACATGTCCGCACCCGCCACCACACCCACCACCGTTCCCGCCGCTCGCCCGCTCTCGTCCGCGCTCGTCGCCGGCGTGGGCCTGCTGCTCGCCATGGACGTCGCCGGCGCGATCATCTCCCTGTCCGCCGGCCTCAGCCCGACACTTCTCGACGCCCTCGGGCCGCAGGCGCGGCTGTCGGCGCCGATCCCGATGATGATCGCGCAGGTCCTGCTGGTCATCGGCGCGACCCGGCGTCACCGCGGCGTCGCCGTCCCCGCCTCGGTCCTCCTGGTCATCGCCGGAGTGCTCGCCTTCATGTCCGGCTTCTACGACGGCGGCTACGCCGCCGACCTCACCGCGGGTCAGCGGGTCTTCCAGATCGCCCTCGTCACGGCCCACCTCGGAGTGGGCGTCCTGGCGGGATTCCGCCTGGTACGGCTGCTGCGCCGCTGACGGAGGTCAGACGCGCCGGAGGAGCAGGGTGACGAAACCGAGAGCACCCCGATAGCCGTTGAGCCACATGTCGCGGTGCTCCCTCATCACGGCGAGGGCCTGCTCACCGTCGGGTCCTGGATTGTCCGCGGCCCATCGCGCCAGCGTGCCGGTCCACGACCACTCGTACTCGTCCCACTCCGCAAGGTCGCTCACGTGGGCGTAGACGGTCAGCCACCCCTTGGATTCGGCGGACTCCACCGTGCCCGCGAGATCGGGATATTCGCCGATGGCCTCGGCGACCTCGGGAGCGGGAGGGCGCTCCCAGAACCCCTCCCCCACGAGGGCGAGGCCGCCGGGCCGTACGAACCGGGCCAGAGCGTCCATCGTCTCCGTCAGCCCGCCGAAGGCGTGCGTCGAGCCCACGCACAGCGCCAGGTCGTACGGCTGGGCGGCCGTGAAAGCGTCGGCCGGCGTCGTGTGCAGCGTCAGCCGGTCGGCCAGCCCTCGCCTGACGGCCGCCTCGTTCGCGGCCGCCACGGCGTGCGGCGAGATGTCCACGCCGTCGGCGTGGGCGGACGGAACGAGTTCGAGCGCCCGGAGCGACCACTCGCCCTCGCCGCATCCCAGGTCGAGGACGCGGGCTCCCTCCGGCAGCGCGGCGCGGCGCAGCAGCCGATCGAGGTTGGCGGCCGAGACGGGCGCGGCGATGGGGTGATCACGATGGGCGATGGCGCTGAGCAGTTGTCGATCCACCCCGCCATGCTTCCAAGACAGGCGAAGCGCCCGCATCCGGATTTTCCGGCGGCCCCGGCCGTCGTCGCGCGGCGGCGGGTCAGCCGGTCCAGGAGCTGTTGAGGAAGGACATCATCATCGGCACCATGAGCGGCCCGATCACGGTCGCGTAGAGGACGATCGACCACCGGTGGCGGGCGCCCGCCCGGCCGATGAGCACCCACAGCGGCCACCACAGCAGCGCCGACCGGGGGATCGACATGTAGAACGTGGAGGTGATCAGCGCGCCCACCTGCAGCCCGACGTAGACGAACTCGGCCCAGCGGCGGGTGACGAGCAGCCAGACGAGCAGCAGCACCCCCACGATCGCCGCCGCGATCTCGAGGCGGAACATCGGCGCGAACCCGCCGTCGCCGCCGGTCGAGTCCCACGTGGTGCGGAACGCCTCCCAGGGCCAGACGAGTTTCCGCCCCCATCCGGTCTGCTGCGCGTTGTTCCAGGCCAGCCAGTCACCCGTACGGGAGTGCTGGTAGGCGGCATACGTGAGGATCGGCGCGAACGGCAGCAGCAGCCAGGCCCCCCGCCACCAGCCCGCCCAGCCGTCCCTCCGGATGCGGCTCACGACGAACTCGACGATCAGCGCGACGGCCAGGAACAGGCCGGTGATCCGTACGCAGGACGCCCCGGCGGCCAGGGCGCAGGCCAGCGGCCACGCGCGGCGGCGGGCCGCCAGCCAGGCGGGCAGCGCGAAGGCGAGGAAGAGCGCCTCGGAGTAGCCGGCGAACAGGAAGACGGCGGGGGGACACAGCAGCAGCGCCAGGACGGCCCAGCGTCCCGCGCCGGCGGGCCCCTCGAAATCGGCGAGCCGGGCCAGCGCCACCACGGCCACCGCGCCGGCCACGAACGAGATGATCAGCCCGGCCAGCGTCCAGTCGTCGACCACCAGGTGGACCAGCCGCAGCGCCAGCGGCAGGCCGGGGAAGAACGCCGGCAGCCCGGGATCGGGCTCCAGCTTCGGGTCGCCGTCGTAGCCGAACTCCGCGATCTTCCGGAACAGGTCGACGTCCCAGAACTTCCACCGCTCCAGCAGCGGGGCGTGGTTCTGACCGGAGACGATCAGGATCCCGTAGACCGCCACGAGGAGCATGCCGGCCCTGGTGCCCACCCACAGCAGCAGCGCGTCCCGGACGGTGGCGCTGCGCCGCAGCGGTTCGGCGGCGACCCCGCCTTCGGGGAGACTCGCCTGCCCGGGAGCCTCCGCGTCCGGCCCCGTTCGTTCCCCGTGCTCGGGGTCGTGCTCAGCTTCCTCGACGAAAGCCGTCACGTGCCGTCTCCTCTCGCACCTGCCGGCCCTCGCCGCGGATGTCGTTCCGCCTCGAAACGGGGCCGTCCCCCGGATCGCCGCCCGCTCCCCTGTCGTCTGTTCCCCCGGGCCGTACGAAGCGAGCGGCGGCCGTGCTCATGATCGGCAATGATGTCAAGCGCCCGAGGTCCCGCGCCAGGGCGATTTCGGCGCCGCCCGCATGAGCCGCCGGTGAACTCGGGTTTCCGCCGGATAAGCCGGCATAAGCCGGTGTCGCGGATGAAAATTGCAGGGCCCGGGGAAACGGGAGATCCGAGGAGTCATGCCGTGGTGGGCAACTGCCGGCGGGTATCCCTTGATCCTTGTACGGGAAAGTCGGGACAATTTCCCCGTTATTCGCCTCAAATCGCATCCATCCCTTTCACCGCCGCCCGTACGGCGGCGCGTGGCATGCCACCGTGCCATACCACCGCGACCCACGAGTGAGCGGAGGACGGCGGCGACCTCAGGGTCGGCCAACCCGACGACCCTGCCGACAGAAAGGATCGTGATGAGTCACTCAGCGCACCGCCTGGGCGTGGTCGCCGAATCGGCGCCGGGCGAGACACGCGTGGCGGCCACCCCGGCCACCGTCCCGCAGTTGGTCTCGCTCGGCTACGAGGTGATCGTGGAATCGGGCGCCGGCAGACGGTCGGGCTTCACGGACGACGCGTACGCCAGGGCCGGGGCGCGGATCGCCGGCCACGACGAGACGTGGGACGCCGACGTCGTGCTGAAGGTGAACGCGCCGACGCCGGACGAGATCGCGGCATTGCACGACGGCGCCACGCTCGTCTCCCTGATCGGCCCGGCGGCGAACGCCGGCCTGGTGGACGCGCTCGCGCGACGGCCGATCACCGTGCTCGCGATGGACGCCGTGCCGCGCGTCTCCCGGGCGCAGGCGCTCGACGTGCTCAGCTCGATGGCGAACATCGCCGGTTATCGCGCCGTCATCGAGGCGGCGCACGCGTTCGGGCGGCTCTTCACCGGCCAGGTGACCGCGGCGGGGAAGGTCCCCCCGGCCAAGGTCCTGGTGGCGGGGGCGGGCGTGGCCGGACTGGCGGCCATCGCCACGGCGACCAGCCTGGGCGCGGTCGTACGGGCGACCGACCCCCGTCCCGAGGTCGCCGAGCAGGTGCGCTCGCTGGGCGCGGAGTTCCTCGACGTCGGGGTCGCCCAGGAGGCGAGCACGGACGGGTACGCCCGGGAGACCTCCCGGGACTACGACCGCCGCGCCGCCGAGTTGTACGCCGAGCAGGCCGCCGACGTGGACATCGTCGTCACCACCGCCCTGATCCCCGGGCGTCCCGCCCCCCGGCTGCTCACGGCCGACCACGTGGCGCGCATGCGGCCGGGCAGTGTCATCGTCGACATGGCCGCCGCGCAGGGCGGGAACGTCGAAGGCACCCGTCCCGGGGAGGCGGTCGTCACCGGCAACGGCGTGACCATCATCGGCTACACCGACCTCGCGGGGCGGCTGCCGGCGCAGGCCTCGCAGCTCTACGGCACCAACGTCGTCAACCTGATGAAGCTGCTCACCCCCGGCAAGGACGGCCGGCTCGTGCTGGACTTCGACGACGTCGTGCAACGCGCGATGACCGTCGTCCGCGACGGCGAGAAGACCTGGCCGCCGCCGCCCGTGCCGGTGAGCGCGGCCCCCGCCCCCGCCGCCCCCTCGGCCCCGGTGCAGGGAACGGCGGCGGCTCCCGCCGGGAGACCGCCGTCTCCGCCCGGACGGCGGCGCCATCTGGTCACCGCCGCCGTCGCCGCCGCGCTGTTCCTCCTGACCGCCTTCTCCCCGAACGCGCTGATCGAGCACGTCACCGTCTTCGTCCTGTCGATCGTGATCGGCTACTACGTCATCGGCAACGTCCACCACGCGCTGCACACACCGCTGATGTCGATCACCAACGCCATCTCCGGGATCATCGTCGTCGGCGCGCTGCTCCAGATCGGCCAGGGCGACACGGTCGTCGCCGTCCTGTCGTTCGTCGCCATCCTGCTGGCGAGCGTCAACATCGTCGGCGGCTTCGCCGTGACCCGGCGCATGCTCGGCATGTTCACGAGGAGCTGACCGTGACCCTCGCCACGGCCGCGCAGGCCGCCTACATCGTCGCCGCCCTGCTGTTCATCCTCAGCCTCGCCGGCCTGTCCAAGCACGAGACCGCACGCTCTGGCGTCGTACTGGGCGTCTCCGGCATGGTCATCGCGCTCGCCGCGACGGTCGTCCTCGCCGCGGACGGCGGTGAGGCCATGGCGGTGGTCCTGCTCCTGGCCGCGATGGCGATCGGCGCCGCCGTCGGGCTCTGGCGGGCCCGGATCGTCGAGATGACCGCCATGCCGGAACTGATCGCCGTACTGCACAGCTTCGTCGGTCTCGCCGCCGTCCTGGTCGGGTGGAACGGCTTCCTGGAGGTCGAGAACGGCGGTGGGGCGCAGGCGGAGGTTCCCGGCTCGCTGCTGGGCATCCACCACGCCGAGGTGTCCATCGGCGTGTTCATCGGGGCGCTCACCTTCACCGGGTCGGTCGTCGCGTTCCTCAAGCTGTCGGCCCGGATCGACTCCCGCCCGATGATGCTGCCGGGCAAGAACGCCCTGAACCTGGGCGCGCTCGCGGCGTTCGCGGTCCTGACCGTGCTCTTCGTGATCTCCCCGAACCTCGGGCTGCTCGTCGCGCTGAGCGCCGTGGCGCTGCTGCTCGGCTGGCACCTGGTCGCCTCCATCGGCGGCGGGGACATGCCCGTCGTCGTCTCGATGCTGAACAGCTACTCGGGATGGGCGGCCGCGGCGTCCGGGTTCCTGCTCGACAACAACCTGCTGATCGTCACCGGCGCCCTCGTCGGCTCGTCCGGTGCCTACCTGTCGTACGTGATGTGCCAGGCGATGAACCGCTCGTTCATCTCCGTGATCGCCGGGGGTTTCGGCATCGAGGCGGGGCCCGCCGGCGACCACGACTACGGCGAGCACAGGGAGATCACCGCCACCGAGACCGCCGACCTGCTCAAGGAGGCCAAGTCGGTCGTCATCACCCCCGGGTACGGCATGGCGGTCGCGCAGGCGCAGTATCCGGTCGCCGACCTCACCCGCAAGCTGCGGGAACGCGGCGTCGAGGTGCGCTTCGGCATCCATCCGGTCGCCGGCCGCCTGCCCGGTCACATGAACGTCCTGCTCGCCGAGGCCAAGGTGCCGTACGACATCGTCCTCGAAATGGACGAGATCAACGACGATTTCGCCACCACGTCGGTCGTCCTCGTCATCGGCGCCAACGACACCGTCAATCCGGGGGCCGTCGAGGACCCGGACAGCCCCATCGCCGGGATGCCCGTCCTGCGCGTGTGGGAGGCGGAGAACGTCGTCGTCTTCAAACGGTCGATGGCCACGGGATACGCAGGAGTGCAGAACCCGCTGTTCTTCCGGCACAACAGCAGGATGCTCTTCGGCGACGCCAGGCAACGCGTCGAGGAGATCGTCTCCGCACTCTGACGGCGGCCTGCCTGCCGACGAACGCCGTTTCCGGCCGGGAGGACGACGCCTCCCGGCCGCGGTCACCCGTACTCGAGCTTCGTCAGTCCGAAACCGAGTTGGCTGTAGAGCTCGAACCAGGCCGTCGCGTGGAAGTCGCGAAACCCCGTAAAAAGCTGCTCGTACACCCAGGCGATCTGTTCGACAAGAGTCGTTGAACAACAACTCTTGTACGCCTAGGGTGAGCGGGTGAGTGATCGTCCAACGCGTGAAGTGCGCGACTCCAAGGTGCTCGCCGCGATGTCCCATCCGCTGCGCCGGCGGCTGCTCGACATCCTGCGGGTGGACGGGCCCTCGACGGTGTCGGTGCTCGCCGACAGGACCGGGCAGGCCGTCGGCAACATCAGCCACCACCTGAAGGTCCTCGCCGCGAGCGAACTCGTCGAGGAGGTCCCCGAGCTCGCGCGTGACCGCCGGGAACGCTGGTGGCGCAGGTCGCCGGAGGTTCTCAGCTGGTCGGCGTCGGACTTCCCCGACGATCCCGTGGCCGCGGCGGCGGAATCGCTCGTCCTTGACCGGCAGACCGCCCTCGTACGGCAGTGGTTCGCCGAGCGCGACGGCTACCCGGAGGCGTGGCGGCGAGCGGCGTTCACCACCGACCACTGGGCGAGGCTGTCGGTCACCGAGCTCGCCGAACTGGAAGAGAAGATCTTCGCCCTGTTCGCCTCGCTGGCCGACCGGGAGGTCCCCGACGACGGGCAGGAGCGCAAGCTGGTCTTCCTGACCGTCCGCGCCGTACCGGGCCGGCCGTGACCACGACGCCGGTGGTCCGGGGCGGTCCGCTGGGGACGCGCGACTTCCGGCTCCTGTGGATCGGCGAGACGACGAGCGTGCTCGGCAGTTCCGTCGGCGGGGTGGCGCTTCCGCTGGTCGCCGTGGTGACACTGCACGCGAGCCCGCTCACCGTCGGGCTGCTGACCGCGGCCGCCTGGCTGCCGTGGCTGCTGGTCGGACTGCCCGCCGGCGCATGGGTGGACCGGATGCCGAAACGGCCGGTGATGCTGGTGTGCAACATCGTGTCCGTGGTGGTGTTCGCGAGCGTGCCGATCGTGGCATGGTCCGGCGCGCTGACGACGACGCACCTGCTCGTTGTGGCCACGGCGGGCGGGGCGGCGAAGGTGTTCTTCACCCTCGCCTACCGCGCGTACCTGCCCATGCTGGTCGAGAGCCGGCGGCTGCTGGAAGCCAACGCCAAGCTCCAGGGCGGCGAATCGGCCGCGCAGATCGCCGGTCCCGGGCTGGCGGGGCTGCTCGCGCAATGGTTCGGCGCGGTCAGCGGCGTGCTGGCCGACGCGGTCAGCTTCGCGATCGCCGTGCTGTGCCTGCGCTCCGTGGGCACGCGCGAGACCCGCCGGGAGAGTCCGGCGCGACCGCGGCTGCGCGCGGAGATCCTCGACGGGCTGCGGTTCGTCGTCTGCGACCCATACCTGCGCACCCTCACGGCCTTCGGCGCGATGTCCAACATCGCCCTGGTGGGCTACTCCTCGATCCAGGTGGTGTTCCTCACCCGGGATCTCGGCGCCGGGGCAGGACAGGTGGGTGTCGTGCTGGCGGTGGCAAGCTCCGGCGGCCTGTTCGGCGCCGCGCTGTCCGGGCGGATGGCCGCGCGGTTCGGAACGGCACGGGGATTCCTGCTGTGCGAGGCGCTCGCCGCACCGATGGCCCTGCTCGGACCGATCGGCAGCGGCGGCATGGGACTGGCGCTCTTCACCGCCGCAGGCTTCGGCACCGGCCTGGGCATCGTGGCGTCGAACATCCTGACGAGCACCTTCCGCCAGCGCTACTGCCCGGCCGAACTGTTCGGACGGATCACCGCGAGCGCCTCGGCCCTGAACTACGGCGCGATCCCCCTCGGCGGGCTGCTCGGCGGCCTGCTGGGCGATGCGATCGGCGTACGCGAGACCTTGGAGCTGATGGCCGTCATCCAGCTCTTCTCGGTCGCCATCCTGCTGCTCAGCCCATTCCGCCGCCTACGCGACTTCCCCGCCCTCCCCCGTCCTGTCGACCATGCCGCACCGGTCGCCCCGAGATGATCAGAAGCGCGCCCTGGGCTCGTCGCCGGACAGGTCGCTAGTACAGATCACGGAGGCGTCGGCGCTGGATGGTCGAGCAGGCCGGGGCGGCAGGGCACCCGCTGGAGCGCTTCCTGGCGCCTCCGGTTGCGGAGCCACCTTCATCGTGCGTCGCGGAGCTTGAGAATGTATGTGGCGGTAAGCGCAACGGCACGGTCTTCGTCGTTCGACAGATCTGCGAGGGCACGCGACGCCGTGATCCCCGGGATGTCCGCGAGCGCCTGTGTCAGCCGTCGACGTGCCGACGATTCGATGCCGCCGTGGGCGAGGCGGTCGACGAGCCCGGTAGCGATCTGGTCGGCCAGCGCGGCATCACTCGCCAGCGCGCCCAGTGCGTCGGCCGCATCGACGTCGTTCGCCCCCTCGACGATCATGTCGATGAGCGCCGGGACCGCGTCGGCCACTCCACGTGCCCCGAGCGCCAGAGCCGCACACCTGCGAACCACGACGTCGGAGTTCGCGAGGGCGCGCCGCAGCAGTGCGGTGGCCGCACCGTCCGGAATCTCGGCGATGGACTGGACGGCACGTTTCCGCACCTCGGCTACCGGTGACTCGAGTCCCTCCGCCAGCAGCGGCACTCCGCTGTCGCCCGATTGCGCCAGAGCCCATCGAAGGGCTCCGGCGACGTTCGGGTCCGTCTCGTTCAGCGCCGCCTCGACCAGGGCTTCCACCGGCGCCGGAACCTCTTCGACCGACGACAAGGCCGCGCGCTGCCGCTTCCCCGCGCTCTCCGACCCCAAGGCCTGGAGGAGTGCCACGATCCGGAGGACGTCCTCCCAGTCGGCGGGTTCCGCGGCACCGATCCGACGCAGCCGCGTGAGCAGTTCCGTCTCGGCCGCGATCCGTTCTCGCGTCTGGCGGATGAGATCGGCGACGAGCTCCGAGGGCGTGAAGCCGGGGTCGTCCAGCGCGCGCCCGACTTCACGCAGCGACAGCCCCAATGACCGCAGGCTCTCGATATGGAAGACTCGCCGGATGTCCTCGCTGGAGTACTCCCGGTAGCCGGCCTCGGTACGACCCGTTGGCCGCACCAGGCCGAGCGATTCGTAATGCCTGAGCATCCGGGCGCTGACCCCGGACCGTCGTGCCACATCGCCGATCAACACCGCCTGTCACCCCTCCTGGCCGGCCGTGCCGAGGACCGAAACGCGCTTCGCCTCCTCGATCGCGTACTCGAATCCCGCATCCGGGTTGCGCAACAGCCGTTCCGTGGCGATCGCGTGCTGACGCACGCGAGGGTCGCGATTCGTCATCGCGGCGCGCAGGGTCGGCATGATCACCTTACCGAGCGCGATCAGCGCCCGGCTGAGGCTCAACTGCGTCTCACGCTCGCCGCGTCCGAGCTGCGTCGCCAACACCCCGGCCAATTCGGATTCTTCACCTTCCGGCGCGAGTACGACCGCTGCCCGCCAGGCACTCCGCGCCACCTCGTCGTCGGCGTCGGTGAGCAGCGCCCGCGTGATCGCCGGCCATGCCCGCCGATCCCCGATCTTGGACAGCGTGTGCAACGCCTGGCTTCGCGCCTGCGCACGCTCCGAGCGAAGTTCGTCGATGAGCTTCGGAACCGTCATCGATGACGAGTGACGGGTGAGCGCCCAGGTAAGCATGTCGCGCACGTAGAAATCGGGCTCGATCGCGCACCGTTCGATGAGCTTGTCGATGAACCGCGGGTCCGGGGCCGTGCCGACCGCCAGCACTGCCTGCAGCCGCACCGACGAGCTGCTGTTCTCAAGCCCTTGAAGAACTCGCGACGTGTTCGTGTCCTCTTTTGGCGTGGTCATCGGGATCACCTCCGTGGCCACAGTGAAGGCCTTGTCACTGTGTCAAGGTCAAGCGGGGCCACGCCGTGACATGTCGGGGCACCCTCGACGAGCCGACGGTCACGGCGGCGCGGACTCCGCCGCCTGATCCCTGTCCGGACCCGCGTCGGTCTCACCCGCCGGTGTATACAAGGCGAATATGACAGCGGATACCTTCACGGATTCGACAGCATTCCTCGCCTCCAAGGGCGCCGCCGAGATCCCTCACCCCGGCGGCACGCTCCTGGAGCACCTGCACCGCGTCGCTGCCCAGCTCGAGGACTGGGACGCGCCTGAAGAGGTGCGACTCGCCGGTCTGTGCCACGCGGCCTACGGCACGGACGGCTTCGGCCACCGGCTCCTCGACCTCGCCGACCGGGCCGTGCTGGCCGCGGTGATCGGGGCCCCGGCCGAGGCGCTGGTGTATCTCTACGCCTCCTGCGACCGCGCAGCCACCTACCCCGCCCTGCGCTTCGTGGACCGCTTCACGGGCCAGCCGGTCGACCCCTCCGACGCCGAACTCCGGGCGTTCATCCTGATCACGGCCGCGAACGAGATCGACGTCGCCCGGCACAACGCGGACATCCGCGCGGAACACGGGCCCGCGCTTCACGCGTTCTTCGCCCGTAACCGGCACCTCCTGCCACCGGTCGCCTGGGAGTCCGTCAAGGAGACCTTCGCCGTCCGCATCGCTAGCCTCGATCACCTGGTCCTGACCGTGGCCGACATCCCCCGGACGATCGACTTCTATCGGGACGCCCTCGGAATGGAGCCGGTGACCTTCAGCGGTGGCCGCCACGCGCTCGCCTTCGGTTCCAGCAAGATCAACCTGCACCGGGCCGGGCACGAGATCCGGCCGCACGCCCTCCGCACCGTGCCGGGCAGCGCCGACCTCTGCCTGATCACCCACTCACCCCTGGATCAGGTGGCCGCGCATCTGAACGCCGTGGGCGTGCCCATCGAAGAGGGTCCGGTCCCCAGGACCGGCGCGCTCGGCCCGATCACCAGCCTGTACATCCGCGACCCGGACCACAACCTCATCGAGATCTCCACCTACGACTGAGGACATAGCCGAGTGAGCCCGCGCTGGGGCGAGGTCTCGAGGAGACGCGCCGGGGCCGCCCGGTCAACCGGCGCAGCGGTCGTCGGTGAGGGATCTGTTCGCATCGGGATTCCCGAGGGACACCGCCGCGTTCCAGTCGGCACAGGCGGCGCCGGTGTCGCCCAGCCGGGATTCGGCCACGCCACGCTGGTAATAGGCGTCGGCGTACTGCGGAATCAGTCCGATCGCCGCGTTCAGATCGGATATCGCCCCACGCGGGTTGCCCAGCGCGATCCCGGCCACTCCCCGGGAGTAGTAGGCCTCTGCCAGCTGTGGGTCATAGGCGATGGCCGTGGAGAGGTCCGCGTACGCGCCCGAGTAATCGCCCAGAGCGATCTTGGTCTTACCGCGCTCGCTGTAGGCGGCGGGGAAGGTCGGAAGCCGCGACACCTCGTAGTCGAGCTCGCCGAGTGCCCCGGTGTAGTCGCGGTCGTGGTACTTGATCAGGCCGAGGTAATGGTGCGCCAGGACGAAGTCCGGGTCAAGGGCGACGGTGCGCTCGAAATCCGATGTGGCGCCGGTGTGGTTTCCGTCGCGGAACCTGGCGATGCCCCGGCTGTTGTACGTGAACGCAACGCCGGGCTCTTTGGCGATGGCGTCGCTCATGATGGTTTCCGTATTCTGCCAGGCCGTGTTCCGGATGACGGTCAGCGTGGCGAAGAGGATCACGAACACCGCCGTCGCCCCGATCGCGCCGACACGCAGCCTGCGATCAGGGTGCCGGAGCGCTGTGTCCGCGAAATGTCCGGCGATGAGGAAGAGGCCGAGATACGGCAGGTACGCATATCTGTTCGCGTGGTAGCCGTCGATGAGGAGAACGGCCTGGGTCGGCGCGATGGTGACCGCGAAGAACCCGAGTCCGAAGACGACGATTCCGCGAGCTCGCCTCACCAGCAGCAAAGCGGCGGTCCCGGCTGCGAGCGCGAACGGGAGAAGGTAGAGGTACCAGGGAAAGGGCGTGTGGGGGTACTCGTAGGCGAGGGACAGGCGGAACGGGAAGATCGCCTGCACCAGATGGTTGACCAACGCCGAGCAGGTCAGGAGAACCCGGTCGGCAACGGTGTACCCGTGCTGCGGGATCACATCCTGCCGTACGTTCAGTGCGACGAGAACCGTGATCGCGGCGACGACGAGAAACGGCATCTTCTCCAGGAACAGACGCCGGTTCGGCCTGCGGCCCTGCACGTGGTCCACCAGGAACAACACCAGGGGAAGCGCGACGGCGGTCGACTTGGAAAGCGCGGCCAGCCCGAAAAGGACCACGGACCAGGCCAACGGCTGCCAGCGCTGTGACCCGATGTAACGCAGGTAGACCAGGAGTGCGGCCAGTGAGAAGAGCGTGGCCAGCAGGTTGCTACGGGCGGAGATCCAGGCGACCGTGTCGGCGTTCACGGGATGGATCGCGAACGCCGTCGCGACGAAGCAGGCCAGGAAGGCACGCTCGGTGAGCCGGCGGAACAGCAGGAACACCAACACCACATTGGCCAGGTGCAGTATCAGGTTCGTGAAGTGGTACATGCCGATCGCGCCGTGGCCGAACAGAAAGTCGATCGCGTACGACACGTACACCAGCGGCGTATACATGAACTGCAGCGGCGTGGTGAACCAGTGGCCGATGTTGGCCCCGCTGAACTCCCGGATGGAGACGTTGTCCACCACGCCCTCGGGATCGTCGAAATAGATGAAACCGTTGCCGAGGCCGTTGGCGTGGACGGCGAAGGCTCCCGCGACGATCAGGAACAGAATCTGCCATTGCAGGGAAGGATTCTGCGTTCCGGTCGCAGGTCTGCGCGCGGCGGCATAACGAGCACCGCGGCGAACGGCCGGGCGAGCGGGCGTCATCACACGCCTCCAGTGAGCGTCGTCGCTGTCGGGCGTCCCAATCCCACCGGCGCTCTTTCGCCGGCTTTCCGGTTGTCCGCCACGCGGCCGTACCCTTCACGGCGCGCATTCACCGGAAATGGCGGACCGTCTCGGACTGTACGCCCGCACTGATCGGATCCGATACCGACCGCGGCCCTCGTCGTCCCGCAGAGGGGCCTGATCAGGCGAGCTTGTCCAAGGCGGCGAGGTCGCCGTCTGAAACGATCAGACCGCGGTACGGTCCGGCCGCCCCCGCAAGGCGACGATGCCGATGGCGA
The DNA here is from genome assembly GCF_016863095.1 of Microbispora siamensis. Classification (GTDB taxonomy): domain Bacteria; phylum Actinomycetota; class Actinomycetes; order Streptosporangiales; family Streptosporangiaceae; genus Microbispora; species Microbispora siamensis. The sequence continues at coordinate 418,043 of NZ_BOOF01000005.1, forward strand.
ACAGCGCCGCGAAGAAGACGAGGTCCGGCACCAGGAACCAGGCCCCGGGCAGCCCGAGGGCGCCGAGGAGGCACGAGACGATCAACGCGACCCCGATCCACCACGGCAGCGTCCGCGCCCTCAGCACGGCGATGCCGAGGCAGATCGAGCCGACGACCAGCGTCAGGAGCGCGACACCCTCGAAGACCGCGAAGCCCGCCGGTTCCTCCGCGGGGATGCCGCCGTGGCCGACCAGATAGGGCTTGACGAAGGCCTCAGTTGTGCCCTCGCCGACATTGAGCATCACCAGCGCGGCGAACACGCCGACGTAGCCGGCGATGTGCAGCTTCGGCGCGCGCCCGGCGAAGGTCAGGATCACCGGCAGCCCCAGCGCGATGACGACGTCCCCGACCAGTGCGATCCCCTCGAACAGCGGCCAGTTCTGGTAGCGGAACACCTCCTCGCCGCTGCCCGGCGCGAGCAGGTTGGCGGCGAGGTAGCCCGCCGCCGCGACGATCGTGCCGACGATGAGCGCCCATCCGGCGAGACGTCTCACGTTCACGGTCATGGTCTCCTCCATGGTGTGCAGCGCCAGGCGCTGTGCGCGATGCCGTCCGTCGGCGGCGCGTCCTCAGCGTCGGTCCCGCGCACCCGCGGCGTCGTCGTACGGGGGTCGGCGCCGGTTCATACCCCGGTCGCGAACCGCGCTGCCGGATATGCGACCTGCGGATGACGCCACGCGAGCGTGCCCGCAGTAACTTGCGGGTGTGATGGACGTGACAGACCCGGTCCAGGCCCGGGCGGAGTCGCCGGCGCGTGCGTGGCTGCGGCACAGGCCCGCCGGGCTGCTCCCCGACGCGCTGCTCGCCCTTGCGATCACCGGCTTCGCCCAGGCCGACCTCGCGTTCCATCTCGACAACTCGACGCCGTACGGCCCGATGCCGGCCGTGGTCGTCTCCACGCTGGTGGCGACCTCGATCCTGGCGTTGCGCCGGGTGACGCCGCTCGCCACCGCCGTGATCGTCGCGGTCGCGATCGCCGGGCCGATGCTGGCGACGCCGCTGACGGTCACACTGTGGGGCGACTTCCTGCCCATCCTGGTCGCCACCTACTCGGTGGCCCGGCACAGCGTGTCGGCGCGGGCCTTCATCGGCGTGGCGGCCGTCGGGGCCGGCCTGGTCGTGGTGTTCCTGCGCAACCCGGAGTCCGGCACCGTCGGCAACATCCCGTTCGTCGCGGTGCCCTTGGCGGTGTGCTTCGTCGCCGGCCGGGTGTTGCGTGCCCGCGCCCGCAGCCACTCCGACGACCGCGCCCGGGCCCGGCAACTGGAGGCCGAGCGCGAGGAAGCGATCCGAGTCGCGCTTGCCGACGAGCGCGCCCGCATCGCGCGCGAGTTGCACGACATCGTCGCCCACTGCGTCAGCGTCATGGTGGTCCAAGCGGGCGCCGCCGAGGACCTGCTCGACCGCGACCCGCAGAAGGCGCGAGCACCGCTGCGCTCGATCCAGGAAACCGGACGGCAGGCCGTCGGCGAACTCGGGCGCATGCTCGGCCTGCTACGCGGGGAACGGGCCCAGCTCGAGCTCAAGCCGCAGCCGGGCACGGCCGACCTGGCCGAACTGGTCGACCACATGGGCACGATCGGTCTGCCGGTCGAACTGGCCGTGGAGGGTTCGGCCCGCCCCCTCCCACCCGGCCTGGACCTGACCGTCTACCGGATCGTGCAGGAGGCGCTCACGAACGTGCTGAAACACGCCGCTCCGACCACCGCGCACGTCAGGTTGCACTACGACGATCAGTCCGTACGGGTGAGCATCCGCGACTCCGGGCGAACCGGCGGGCCGGGCGGAGCCGACACCGACCGCGTCGGGCACGGCCTGATCGGGATGCGCGAACGGGTCGGGCTCTACGGTGGTTCGCTCGAGACAGCGGGCACGCCCGGCGGCGGCTTCACCGTGACGGCGCAGTTGCCCCTGGAGGCGGGCCAGCGATGATCAGGGTCCTGCTCGTCGACGACCAAGCCCTCGTACGCGGCGGTTTCCGCTCGATCCTGGAGGGTCAGGACGACATCGAGGTGGTCGGCGAGGCGGTCGACGGCATCGAGGCCATCGACCGGGGGTCCGTGCTGCAGCCCGACGTCATCCTCATGGACATCCGCATGCCCCGCCTGGACGGCATCGAGGCGACGCGCCACCTGCTGAACCGCGGCCACTGCCGAGCGCGCATCCTCATGCTCACGACATTCGACGAGGACGAGTACGTCTACCAGGCGCTGCGGGCCGGGGCGAGCGGCTTCCTGCTCAAGAGCGCACCACCGCGCGAGCTGGCCGGAGCCGTTCGTACGGTCGCCGCGGGCGAGGCACTACTGGCACCGGAGATCACCCGGCGGATGATCGAGGACTACGTCCGCCGCCCACGGCCGGGCTCCGAGCACCCGGCCGGGCTCGAGACGCTGACCCCGCGCGAACTCGAGGTACTGAGGCTCATCGCCCGAGGCCGCTCCAACGCAGAGATCGCCGCGGAACTCTACCTCAGCAAGCCGACGGTCAAGACCCACGTCACCCGCATCCTCGCCAAGCTGGGTCTCCGCGACCGAGTCCAGGCCGTGGTCTTCGCCTACGAATGCGGTCTCGTCCACCCCGGCCACTGACCCACTGCGCCGAAGAGGCGCATTCGGGTTGAACATGAGAGTCAATTGCTTACGCGATCTCCACGCCGGCATCTTCCTGCAGATCGCAACATGCGACTCCATATGGAGTGATCACCTCAGAGATTGCGCCGGCATCAAGGGATTGAACGTCGACAGCTCTACGCCCTGCACACACGCCGCCAACTGGAATGAAGCGAGCTATTCGATCTGCGAAAAGCATGGCGACTCCGCCGAGACGGTTGGCGTGGATTATGTGAGCCCGAAGGACCGCAACAATGACCGGTTGCCGGTTTGCTGGGCACCTCAGAGCGAGAATCGCCATATGGAGGAGGAGGCCGAACACGCCATAGGTGGAAGTGTGATGACTAGAGAGGCTTGATGGCTGGGGTTACGGGGTCGAAAGTCCAGTCCGACCTCGGCGAGCAAGCCGGTGACGGCACGAGCAACGGTCCCTCCGCCTGGCGGAGCAGCTTGAGACAGGCCAGGTGGTGCTTCCGAGGTGTGGCCTGAGTTCCGCATCGGACGCAGCCGCATCAGCGACAGGGGACCCCCAAGCAGTTCGCTCGTATGCAGCGGGCGGGCGAGCGGGCAACCACGCTCGCCCGGCGACGCTCTTCGTCATGACCGCGTGAGGGGTCGGGTCTCCACTGCGCCGGTGACCGCGAGGTGGCGGCGGCGGCTCGGCATCATCATGGTCGGGTGGGAGACGCTCCAGGCCGCGCTAGCGCAGATCATCTCCTTGATGCGGGCGGCGGTCCGGCCCGTGAAGACGGTGGACGTGACCTGATCGTCGGGGGTCACGCGCTGGATGATTCCATCGCGGCGTCCGAGGCTGATGCACTGCAGGGAGTAGCCGATCGTGGTCTCGGGAACCTTGCGACCAGTCAAGCGCGCGGCGATGACGTCGGCTGCCAGCCACGCCATCGGGTTCGCCGAGGCGCAGGACATCCGCAGCGGCTTGCCACCCGCGCCCATGGCGAGCGCGGCGTCGCCGACGGCGTACACATCGGGGTGCGAGACCGATCGCATGCTGGCGTCGACGACGATCCGGCCTGTGTCGGACACCTCAAGGGTGGTGGCGGCCGCGATCGGGTGCACGGTGAAACCCGCGGTCCACACGGTCACCTGGGCCCGGATCTTGCTGCCTGTACCGGTGACCACGCCGTCCGGTTCGACGCGCGTGATGTCGACGTGGTCGTGGACCGTGATGCCGAGCCGGTCCAAGGCGCCGCGCAAGTGGCGCTGGGCCTTGTCGCTGAGCCAGCCGCCGACGCGACCGCGGGCGGCGATCGCGACCTCAAGGTCCGGGTGGGCTTCGGCGATCTCGGTGGCCGCCTCGATGCCGGTCAGCCCGCCGCCCACGATCAGCACGGTCCCACCGGGCTTCACCTCGCTCAGGCGCGCCCGCAGTCGGAGAGCGGCCTGCTTGCCGGCCACGTTGTAGGCGTGCTCGGCGACACCAGGGACGCCGTGATCGGCGATGGCGCTGCCCAGGGCGTACACGAGGGTGTCATAGGCGAGGGTCTCACCGTCGAGATCGACGGTCTTGCCTTCCACATCGACAGCGGTGACCCGCGCGATCCGGACCTGTACGCCGGTGCCCGCGTAGAGGTCGCGCAGTGCGCGAGGCTGCAGATCCTGCCCGCTCGCGAGCTGGTGCATGCGCACCCGTTCGACGAACTCCGGATCGCCGTTGACCAGGGTGATCTCGACGTCGTCGCGGTGCAGCCGCTTGGCGAGGCGACCGGCGGTGTTGGCTCCGGCGTACCCCGCTCCCAGGACGACGATGCGGTGCTTCATGACTCGCTCCTATCTGGTTGCTTTCACCTCCTGAACCGGACAGGCGCGCGATCCCTGACAGGGATCAAATGTGATGTGGGTCACCAGCTCGCCGGGAGCGGGCGATGAGGTCCAGCGGCCGCCCACTGGCGCGCGATGCGCTGAAGTTTGTCGGGGTTGACCTGGATGTGGATCGAGGCGAGGCCTTCGGGGGTCGCATCGAGGCAGAGCACGCCGATGATCTGCTCGCCGACCTCGACCAGCACGGCAGGACCGCCGTTGACGACGACGGCGTAGAAAACGGGATCGCCGCCGACGAGGGCTCGTTTGGAGTCGCTCCGCTGGAACATGCCACGCAGGTACTGGGCGATGCCCATCGCTCCGATGATCGGGGTCCTGCGAGCGACGACCTTACCGCCGCCGTCGGCCACGCTGACCGCGTCGTCGGCGAGCAGCCGAATCAGTGGCTCGGTGTCGCCGCTGAGGGCCGCGGCGAGAAACTCCTCGACGATCTTCCGCGCGGCGACCGCATCAATCTCCGTACGGGATCGTTCGGCAGCCAGATGCTGCCTGGAACGCCGGTAGATCTGCTGGCAGTTCGACTCGGTGATGTCCAGAATCTCCGCGATCTCGCGGTGCGCGTACCCGAACGCCTCGCGCAGCACATACACGACGCGCTCATTGGGGGACAGCCGCTCCATAAGGGTGAGCATCGCCATGGAGACCGACTCACGCTGCTCGAAGGTGTCGGCGGGGCCGAGCATCCGATCTCCGTCCAGCACCGGCTCAGGAAGCCACTGCCCCACGTAGGTCTCCCGCCTGGCCCGCGCCGAGGTGAGCTGGTTGAGGCAGAGATTGGTGAGCACCTTCGTGAGCCACGCTTCGGGCGTCTCGATCCGTTCCCGGTCGGCCGCATGCCAGCGCAGGTACGTATCCTGCACCGCGTCCTCCGCATCGCCGGCCGATCCCAGCAGCCGGTAGGCGATCGCCTCCAAACGGCCCCTGGAGCTCTCGAACAGATCGGCCTCGTGCGTGCGGAGCGACATTGCCCCATGATCGGGCATGCGCGCAGGTCGCGTCCACACCGGGTCCGCCTTGACCGTAGCGTGAGCCGTCGACATGCCGCCCCAGATCGGCTTCGGTCCCTCGGTACTCGTTGCCCCTACCCAGCGAGAGGCGGGCGACATCAGCCAGCGCCCACAGCGAACGATCACCCCGCCCAGGAAGGGGCGGAACCAGCACCGGCACCCGCCCCGACCTTGGCGTACGGGCCGGGGTGCTGGACCTGATTGAATTTGAGCCCTGGGCCGGTGGACCGCAGTCGCCAAGCAAGCCCAGATACCGCAAGGCATCGTCCGGCAGGGCCGCGATCTGCGTGCATCATGGGATCGCGAGCGCGCCATTAACGCCGTTATGTGCCCTCGCCCAAGGCGTTCTCGCGAGCGGTCTTCGCCTCCTCGCCCACCAGGTAATGCACGGTCGTGCCCGGCAGGGTAGGCAGCTCGGCCCAGTGAGTGATCGGGTCGTCACAAATCTGGTGGTCCTCACGGTCCCGGCCGTAGGGCAGGCGGACGACACCGTCAGAGTCGACGAAGCAGTCGTGGTACTCACGCCCGTCCTCATCGAAGTGACGGGTGGTGAAGTACATCGGCCGCACCAGCCAGAATTCCTGCCCGGCGTTCGGATCGCGCCCGTCCACATCGTCGGACGCGAAACGGCCCGTAATCGCGGCGGCCACGGGCATTCCGTCCTCCGGCAGCCTCTGCCGTGAGTCCACCCACTCCACCTCGGCGCGCATGTTCACCCCGGCTCCGATCTTTTGTCAGGTACGGCCATTTTCGCATTCCCGCCCTTGCCCCTCCGTTCACCGTTGGCGAGCGGAACGCGCAGCCCTGGACGCCCCCGAAGCGATCGATACCAGCGCTCTACTATCGCGCCGAGGAGCGAAGGAGAAGGCGTCGGAGACGGATCCGGCGGGCACACCAAGCCGTCATCGCCGACGCGATGAATCGCAAGATCAAAATGCCAAGATCCAAAGTTGATGGCACGTTGATGGCACGAAGCCCCGTGGCGTGATCGCTACGGGGCTTGTTTTGGCTGGTGGGCGGTACTGGGTTCGAACCAGTGACCCCTCGCTTGTAAGTCAACTCAGGAAAGGCCAGGACCAGCACCGGCACCCGCCCTCACCTGGCTGTACGATTCACCGTTTCCACCGCCGTCCAGGCTCGTCCACGGCCATTGTCATCCAGATAGTCACTCGCGCGCTGCTACGACCAGTCGGGAACTGTGCGACAACCTCGACATGGAGGCCTCGGCAGAGACCTCAATCGGGGTTCAGCCGGGTACCGCTCGATGCACTAGATCCACTGCACGCGGACGATGTATACCTCGCGTTGGGGCTCGAGCACTAGATACGTCACGAGCCCCCGCTCTCCAAACGGCATGACCCGCATGTTGCCATCCGGCTTACTGGGCGTTTGCGGCCCGCCGGCCCAGGGCTCCAGTTCGATCAGGTCCAGTATCCCGGCCAGATACCGGAGGGCGTCCTCGGGAAGGGCCGCGATTTGTTCTTGAGCGACAGGATCGGGCTCAACAATCGAGTACACCTACCGCTCGACCCCGCGCTCCATCAGGAGTTGACGCCACGACTTGTCGCCCCGGGGGATCGGCTTGCCGGCGTCGGCCATTTCCTGGACGCGGGCAGACCGCTCGTAGAGATCCCTGCGGCCCTGCGGGTCCTTGATCGAGTCGCACGCAATGAGCCACCAGGTGTGGATGAACTCGCTCAGCCGACCAAGGTCCAAACTGGCGCGGACCTCAGCCAGGACGACGTCAAGACCCGCGTCGAACCCATCTCGGTCCTGCGGCACGACCAACGCTCTGCGGATGGCACGCAGATTCTTCTCCGGAAGGGGACCTTCGGGAGTGAACTCCTGCGGTTGCGCGCTCATGTGGCCAGTGTACGTACAGGTACTCGGGCCGGCCCAGGCGATCACGAGACTCGAGAGGTGATTCAGTCTGCGGACAGACGCGCGACTTCAAGAGGTAACCGGCCTCACTGATCATTGGAGATTGCACGAGCAACGGCCCCACTGCCTAGCGAAGCAGCTTCGGACGCGCACGGTGGTGCTCTTCCCTGGCGTGGCCGGCAGCGAGAAGGAGACCGGCGTCGCAGGGGCTATGTCAGCGCCCCATCTCCGAGCGCAGGATTTCCTCGTGCCGCTCGGCGAGGTCCGGCTGAGCCTCGAACGATGCCAAGAACGGGAGGTCGCGCTCCGCTGGGGCAGGCTCGGCTTCCCGCCCGCGAACCAGTTTCGGAGCGGACGGCGACTCCGACTCCGGCACCTGGTCCATTGGGTGCCACGGTTCCTCGGGGTTGGCGCTCACGCCCACAGTCTGCCCTCAGACGCGCCGAAGGGCATGGCGACACCTCGACGATGAAGCCGGTGTATAGCAAGCAAGCTCAAACGAGTTAAGAGCCACGGCCAATGGCACACTGACGGCACGAAGCCCCGTGGCGTGATCGCTACGGGGCTTGTTTTGGCTGGTGGGCGGTACTGGGTTCGAACCAGTGACCCCTCGCTTGTAAGGAGCTAAGATCGCTCCCGGCGGTACGCTGACCTGCGCGCCGACCTGGGACACCGCTCCCCCGTCGACCGTCTCCAAGCTGCCGTAATGGCACGCTAATGGCACGGCGATCTTCCCTCTTGGCGCAGCTCGCAACCTCTTCTGATCATGGCTTGTCGGCCATCTCTCCGCCGTCTAATGGCACGCTAATGGCACGGCGATCAAGGGGTGTACTGCGAGGTGCAGACCTGCACGCATCTCCCCTGCCTGATCTTCCCGTCTGCCTCGACCCACCGCGAAGCGGCAGCGGGCTGGCGACGGAAGGTCAAGCCCGTCCTCGCGTGTACCTCAACCGGCCGCCGTTCCTCGATCATCGGATGCCAACAGCCACGGATGGGCTTGAGCTGGAGGAGTCGGGCTGCTGGGCTCTGCCTGGGTCGCGGCAGGCGGGACGATCAGGCCCACCTCAGCCACTACGGACCCGGCTCGTGCTCGTCGCGATCATCCCGGAGCCGAGGCCCCCGCCGGAGGCATTAAAGGCGACGTAGGAGCTTGACGAGAACAACGACGACGAGAATGAAGAACCCCGCCATGAGTAGGAGAAACACACCTCCCACGACCAGCTCGTAGGCGCTGGGAATCAGGAGGTTTTCGTCCGTCGCCAATGCGGCTCCTCGTCATGCGGTGGAAGCTCAGAATAGGTGACTGGGATGTCATCGCGTAGAGCAGTGCACTGGCGATCGAAAGCGGGGCGTGGGGCGCGGCCACCTGCGTCGCGTTCGTTGGGTACGGGGCGAGGCGGTGCGGTGCCGGCCTGCCGCCGGCCCCGCGCGAGAACGGCCCCCAGGCCGCACGCGCAGCGCGGGGATCGGCGCGGGGCCGTGGCGGCGGCGCGGGCCGCGCCGCCGCCCTTGATTCCTAAAAGAACAATTCGGCAGACTTCGACTTCGACCCCCACCGGGATACTTATGAGCGGGAGAGCGCTCGGTCTCGTTCACGCGCACAGTATGGAGCCGAACGTCAATGTCAGATGAGACTTATCGAGCGCTGATTCACCCCTTAGCGTGGGGCTTGATCGGGCTGGCGGCCTTGAGCCTGATCCTCGGGATCTACGTGCTCGCCATACGAGGCAAGCCGGGATGGTTACCCGGTCGGGCGCGGAGCGTTCGATGGCGGCCTTAAGGGTGGGCGCAGATCCTCGGGTCTGTTTGGATCACACTGCAATGGCTACCGCAGGCATTGGACTGGGACCCGGCGGCGAGGCTGTGGCTTCTACTGGCCGGGCTCGGCGTGATGGCTGCTTGGATCGTGCTGCTTCTGAAGGCTCGGCCCGCTAAGGGCGATCAGACCGAGTTGAGTTGATGCCTTCGAGAGCAAGGGGCCAGGGGTAGGTATCGATGCTGTCGGCTCCAGTGCTTGGGGCGTGGGGTTCGAAAAGGCCGGGGCCAAGGAGGACGATTACGCCCTCGACGCGTAGGCCTTCGACGGCCTGCCGAAATGGGGCTCGGGCGGCTAGCGCTGTGTTGACGAAGGGCAGGACGACGACGGGGATGCCGAGGCCGGGGGCTTCGGCGAGGAGGCCGAGGGCGTAGGTGTCGGCGATGCCTTGGGCGAACTTGTTGATGGTGTTGTAGGTCGCGGGGGCGACGATGATGGCGTCCGCCCGGGGCGGCTTGGGATCGCCTGGTTTGCGGTACTGGCTGCGCACGGAGCGGCCGGTCTGCTTCTCCAGCGCGGGCACGTCGATGAAGTCGAGCGCGTTCGGGGTGGCGACGATCTGGACGGTCCATCCGTCGTCCTGAGCCATGGTGACGAGCTTGCCGACGTCGCCGGCCGGTCCTGCGGCGCAGACGATGATGTACAGGACCTTGCCGGTGTTGGTCACGCGGTGACTCCAAGGGATTCGGCGTACTCTCGCGCTTCGCGTCGGATGCTGATGGGCGCGGTCGCGAGGATGTCGCGGACCAGCCTATGAGTGGCGGGGCGGGTGGTGATTTCCTCGGGGGCGATGTCACCGGCCGCGCGCAGGATGTAGAGGGCGCGGTCGTGCTTGCCCCAGGCGAGGAACGCGCGAGAGGTGTCCAGGAGGACGGTCGCCTTGCGCTCGTTGATGGGCAGGGCGTTGATGTCGATCCTGCGGGCGTTCTCGATCGCGGTTCCCGCGTCGCCGAGTGAGAGGGCGATGTTCACGCGGTGGCACAGGACGTTTTTCGGGCCGAACGCGGTCCACATGTGGTTGCCGTCGTAGCCGAGTCGTCGGCCTGCGTCCTCGGCCTCGTCCAGGAGTTCGGCGGCGGTGTGCCGGTTGCTGTGCTGGGCGGCGGCGACGGCCCCGCGCAACAGAAGTGTCCCGTACACCGACAGGTCGTTCGGGGACGGCTGGGCCAGGGCGGCGTTGAGGCGTTGGGCGGCGCTGCTGGCCATGCCGGTAGCTGCTCGGTGGTGGCCGCCGTCCATCAGGGCGTGGGTAATGATGCGAGCGCTTGAGCCCATCATCAGCGGGCTCTCGCTGGCCTGGGCGGCGTGGACGCTGCGATCGGCGGCGAGCCAGGCGAGGCCCTTGTCCTCCTGCTTGAGCAGGATGGAGGCTGCCACGTGGTGCGCCTCGGCGGACAGGGCGTGCGCCTTGAGCCGGGCGTCCCCGTCGAGCGTGGCACACGCGAGGCGCAGAGAGCGGATCAGCGCGGGAAGCATCGCCGCGACCTCGGAGTATCGGCACGCCTGGTAGGTCCGCTTCGCCCGGGCGACGGCGGAGGCAAGTTGCGACAGCTCCGGGAGCTGGGGGCCGGCGACCGGGTATTCGGTGAGGGCTGCGGCGAGATCGTCGGCGCCTGCGGCTTCCTCGTCGCGGCTGAGGGGTTGGGCTACTACGGCACTGAACAGGGCGGCCCCCGCGAGGCCGACGAAGTCACGACGTCGCACTTCGGTCTCGTCCTCTCCGTGTCGGACGAGATCAACGGTAAGTGGAGCCAGTGCGGAGGTGAATGCCGGGCGGGCATCCTGCCGTGGGATGGCTGCGGCGGCCAGGTCGCGAGGAGCGAGGCCGAGAGCCATGCGGGCCTGGTCGGGCATGTGCAGGCCGTCGGCGATGCGCTCGAACACTTCCAGGGCGGTGACCTGCTGGCTTCCGCTCATGATGGCGCTGACCTTGCCCTGGCTGTAGCCGGTCAGGCTGCCGATCGCGGTCTGGCTCAAGCCGCCGTACTGGCGGACGAGGCGGAAGACTGCGCCGATGTCGCGGGTCTTGAGCGCGGCGAGCATGTCGGGGCGGTGCCATAGCGAGGCGGGGACCTCGTACGGCTCGGCCATGCGTGGCGGCATCCGCGGGCTTTCCCTTCGCACCGGGGCGGGCAATGGAAAGTGCCTTCCACTGCTACGCGGTCGCGACCTATCCCGTCAAGGGATGCCACGCGGGGATGGGCTGGGAGAACGAGAATTCCGACCCTTGATCCCATGGTTACGGAGATGGACAGATGCGGAGCCTGCCGGGGGAAAGGCTGGCGGTTCGTTCGGAAGTCCTCGGCCGATGCCCGGCTTCGGCTTGACGGTATGGCCGTGGAGTTGACGGCGGTCGAGTGCTTCGACTGCGCAGGTACCGGCGTGCCGGTGGCGGCGTGATGGGTGCCGATCAGCTCGTGTACGGTCGGCGGCCCCCGGTGGTCACCGCTGCCCGCACTGCGGAGCGGCTGCGTGTGGAGCTGGAGCAGTACGGCGTGGCCGCCGACGTGCACGAGGGGTACGGGTTGGCGCTGGTGTCGGTCTGGGTCGAGCTGGTCGTCTGGACCGATGGTCACTGGTTCCGCTGGCGCTCGGGCCGGACCTCGACCAGCGGGCGGCCGGTCTACGCCTTCGCCCCGGCCTCCGACGTCGTCACCGCCGCGCGCCGGGTGGCGCATCGGTACGGGCAGCTTCGCCGCGTCCACCCGTGCCCTCCGTACCTTGCTGGCGAGGGCTCGTGAACGATCTGGACGAGCCGAACCGTCTGCACAGCGCACACGTCCCCATCCGCCGGGGCAACTTCCGGGAACTGGAGTGGTGGGAGCCGACACCCTCGCGACGCGTCCGGGTCCTGGCCTGGACCTGCGACTGTCAGGCACGGTTCTACGAGTTGTGCCAGTCGGGCGGTGTCGCCTTCATCCGGCGCACTGTGCAGAACGAGGACGCCCCTGAGATCAGCGAGACTCACCGCTGGCGGGTGGGGCAGGGCTGGGAGACCTGGTCGGCGCTGCTGACTGGTCAGGTCCGATAGACGGGCTGGCGGCGTGGTCGACCTCCTACCCTCGTGCCGAGGAGAGCTTTGAGGAGAACACCCGACTACTCGCCAACCCGCTCGCTTCTCCCGAGGACGTCGAGGACCTGGACGGCTGGACCCTCCACCGGCTCGCCACAGCGCCCTGACACACGACGCCGAAGGCGGCACCTCTACTCCGATGCTGCTGGCACGCTCCCGCCACGCCTCCGTCCGTTTCGACACCCGAACCACCGTCGTCGGGACATGCAGCTGATGCCGCATACCCGTCCGGAGGACGGCTCTCGCATGGCGAGGGTCGGACCTCACCAGCGATCAGATCGAAGCCTCGTCGGTCAGTGAGGGCACGGCGCACGGGCGGAGGACCATGAGCGAGTCCTCCAAGGCCGCCACCATGGCGAAGGGGAACCGGTCGAGTTCAAGACAGAGTGCGACGTCATCAGGATGGGCTCCTTGGCGCACGCCTTCCGTCAACTCGGCGGCGGCGCGTGACTCGGCGGCGCGGCGGAGGAACTCAGCTGCGTCCGCCCCGGCCCCGGTGGCCCTCTGGGCGATGTATTGGGCGCACGCCAGATCTTCATCGGCGCGCCCGTCGTCGCCGGTTACCACGAACGTGACGCTGCCGCACCCGCGTGTCCGCAAGAGCCGAGCCGTTGCCTCCGCCACCACGAAGCCGGCGCACAGCACGAGCGACGCCTCCTTGACCGCAAGGGCGCCGACCGTTCCTGCGGTGGTCTTCTGCACAACGGTCCGTCCGCCAAGGTCGACAGACCGCAGCACGCCCGGCGAGTTGACGGTGTCGAACCCGGTCGCCAGCGGACCGTCTTTGAGCGCCACCCAATCCGGGTGGCGAGCCTTGAGTGCCAGGGCTTCGTCCAGCGACTTAGCAAGAACGATCTTTTCCGCTCCCTGAGCGAAGGCCCAGGCAGCCACTGTGAAGGCACGCATGACGTCGACTACGACCGCCGCGGACGGGGCTTCGACCAGCTCAGCGATGGCAAGGAAACGAGTCTCCATCCGGTCATGATCGCGCATGCCTGACCCGAAGCACCCAGACATTGACACGCATTTCTTCGACCGTCTCGGAATGCGACATCTCCGGCTGCCTGCGTCTCAAAGCAGAGCGCAGCGACGCGCCTGCTCAATTGCCGCATGCGTCACCCGCACACGGTCTCTGCGGGCGCAAGGCACACGCGCTCACGCACGACGCCGAGGACGGAACCTCCCCTCCGATGCTGTTGGCCCGCTCCCTGGAGCGGTACGCCCGCCCCGGCGTCGATCGACCCTCACCGCTACGTCTGGCGACCGGTCAAGCCAGGTGATCCCGAGCTGGCCCCGATCGGCGTGCGGCTGCTCCGCTCGGTGCACGAACGCCAGCGCTGGCGCAACCACATGAACCAGCTCCAGGCGCTCGGGGACGGGCCGAATCTTTCGGCAACGGAAGCGAGGGCGGCCTGATGGCGAACAAGGCAGGTCACCGCCGCTTCGGGAGCATCCGCAAGCTGCCGTCCGGGCGCTTCCAGATCCGCTATCCGGCGCCGGACGGGAAGCTGCGCAGCGGAGAGACGACGTACGAGCGGGAGCGCGACGCCGAGCGGGCGTTGTCGCTGCTCGAAGCGAAGATGGTCACCGGGGACTGGACGGACCCTCAGCGGTCCAAGGTCAAGCTCGGCGACTACGCGGCCAAGTGGATCAGCGAGCGGACGGAGCTGCGTCCCCGGACGGTCGAGATCTACAGCGGGCTTCTCCGGCGGCACGTCGCTCCGTATTTCGGCAACGTCGCCCTCGGGAAGATCAATACGGAGATGGTCCGCGAATGGCGGGCGACCCTGGCGAGCAACGGCGTCGGTGCAACGGAGATCGCAAAGGCGTACCGGTTCCTGCGGGCCGTGCTGATGACCGCGACGGACGACCAGCTCATCCCGCGCAACCCCTGCCGCATTCGAGGTGCCGGAGAGGAGAAGTCGGAAGAGCGGCCGGTCCTCACGGTGGCCCAGGTCTTCCAGCTCGCCGACCTGATGCCCGTACGGCTACGCGCGTTGATCCTGCTCGCCACCTTCGCGAGCCTGCGGTGGGGCGAGGTCGCGGCGCTGCGGCGAATGGACCTGGACCTGAACGCCGGGACCGTCAGCGTTCGGCAACAGCACGTCGAGTTGGACACGGGCGAACTCCTCGTCGGGCCGCCCAAGTCCCGTGCCGGTCTGCGGACGGTAGCGATCCCAGAGGCGATCATTCCGGCGCTGCGTCAGCACCTCGACCAGTTCACCGAGTCGGAACCGACCGCGCTCGTCTTCACCGGGGCGAACGGCGGCATCCTGCGGCGCAGCAACTTCCGGCGGGCCGTCAAGTGGAGCGAGACGACACGCAAGCTCGGCGTCCCCGGGCTCCACTTTCACGATCTTCGCCACACCGGGAACACGATCGCGGCCAGTGCCGGCGCTTCCCTCCGTGACCTGATGGCACGCATGGGCCATGACAGCGTGCGCGCGGCGATGATCTACCAGCATCGCACGGCGGAGGCGGACCACCAGATCGCCGACGTCATGAACGGGCAAGATCGCACAGGTCCTACCGACCGAGGCGAGTGGTCACTGAACAAGATCGACTGCGTCCGCTAATGGCACGTTAATGGCACGAGCCCCGTTTTCCCTGATGGGAGACGGGGCTCTTTTCGCAGGTGGGCGGTACTGGGTTCGAACCAGTGACCCCTCGCTTGTAAGGCGAGTGCTCTACCGCTGAGCTAACCGCCCGGACCGGACTACACCTTACGACACCGACCCGCCTCTCAGCACATCGAGCGTCCAGTCGGCGCCCGCGTCGTCGTCTCCCGCCGCCTGCCAGCCGAGGAGGGCCGCGCCGAGCATGCCCGCCCGCGGGCCCAGGGCGGCCGGGCGTACGGGTGGGGGCTCCTGGAAGGCCAGCCGACAGGCCAGCCGTTCCCGCAGCGGCTCGAACAGGGCCGCACCGGCCTCCGCCAGGCCGCCGCCGATGACGATCAGGGCCGGGTCGAGCACGAGCACGTACGACGCGAGCGCGATGGCCAGGGCCTCGATCGCCTCACCGAACACCTCGGCGGCCACCGGGTCTCCCGCGACCGCGAGTTCGACGACCTCCTTCGCGGTCGCCGTACGGCCGGAGCGCGCCGTGAAGCGGCGGGCCACGGCCGAGGCGGAGGCGTAGGTCTCCAGGCAGCCGATCTGCCCGCAGGCGCACTTCTCCCCCGCCGGCCAGACGGACGCGTGCCCGATCTCGCCGCCCCAGCCGTGCGCGCCGCCGTACGGCTCGCCGCGGAGCACCACCGCTCCCGCGATGCCGGTGCCGATGGGCAGGAAGAGGAAGTCGGCGACGTCGCGGCCCGCGCCGAAGACGCTCTCGGCCAGGCCGCCCGTGCGGACGTCGTGGCCGAGCCGCGCCGGGACGCCCGGAGGCGTGAACGCCTCGGCGGGCACGTCGCGCCAGCCGATGTTGGCCGAGTAGACGGCGGTGGTCGCGGTGACGATGCCCGGGACGGCCAGGCCCACCCCGGCGGGCGGGGCGCCGTACCGGGACCGGCCGAGATCGGCAATCTCGCCGACGTAGGCGCGCACGGCCTCCACGACCGCGTCCGGGCCGTTCTCACGCCCCGTGGGACGCCCGGCGAGGACGGTGACCTCGCCCCGCCGGGTGACGAGGCCGCCCTTCATCGAGGTGCCGCCCACGTCGAGCGCGACCACGTACGGCACGGGCTGCGTCACGAGCGGCCCAGGACGCGGTCGAGGGCCGCCTCCACCTCCGCGGCGAGGCCGGGCATGCGAGCGCACGCCGGCGTGCCGGCCGTGACGAGCGGCTCATCGGCGCGGGCGAGCCGCACCTCGCCGCAGGAGCGGCACTCGATCTCCCCCAGGCGGCAGATCAGCGCGATCGAGCCGCACGAGGCGCACGTGTCGAGATCGAGATCGTGCACACGCTGGCAGTCCGGGCAGACGAGGACCTGCGCCTCGTGGCGCACCGCGCGCTTCCAGGGGCTGGCGCCGCGGACGGGGTCGGTCTGCCGGGCCCCGCACCTGTAGCAGGGCATCGTGGCCTCCAATGGGGCGAGTCGGAGTCGGAGTCGAATATGTTCAGTGCCCGGGGGCGGGCAATCAAACGATCAGAGTTCCGCGAGCGCCTTCCGGTACTCGTCGAGATCGCGTGCGGAACCGATCGGGTTGACGACCTTCCAGCGCACGACGCCTTCGCCGTCGATGATGAACGTGCCCCGGAGCGCGAGTCCCCTGTCCTCATCGAGGACACCGTACGCCCGGGCGACCGCACCGTGGGGCCAGAAATCCGACAACAGGGGAAACGAGAAGCCTTCCTGGTCGGCCCAGGCGCGCTGGCTGAACATCGAGTCGACCGACACCGCCAGCACCTGGACGTGCGGAGGCAGGGAGCCGGCGAGCTCGTCGCGGATGGCCGCGAGCTCGCCGTGGCAGACGGGGCTGAACGACAGGGGATAGAAGACGAGCATGACCGTCTTGCCCCGCAGGTCGGAGAGGCGCACGGGAACGCCGTGCTGGTCCTTGAGCGCGAAGTCCGGAGCCCGCTGCCCGACCTCTACCGTCATGAGCAGTCCCTCCCCAGGTGTCCGCCCATCATCCTGCCGTACGGCATCCCCGGGCCGTACGGCAGGGC
This sequence comes from Microbispora siamensis, assembly GCF_016863095.1. Taxonomy (GTDB): domain Bacteria; phylum Actinomycetota; class Actinomycetes; order Streptosporangiales; family Streptosporangiaceae; genus Microbispora; species Microbispora siamensis. Next base: position 434,920 of record NZ_BOOF01000005.1, read on the forward strand.
AATACTCAGCGGCGGGCCTTCGGGGCGACGAGCCTCGTGCCCGACCAGTCCCTGGCGGCGCTCACGCTGCTCGTCTGCGACAGCCCGGCGGTCGCCGCGTCCTCACCGATGTCGCTGGGCTCCACGTGGCCCTCGCGACCCGCCTTGGGGGTCAGCAGCCAGATCTGGCCTCCGTCGGCGAGCGCCGTCATCGCGTCGCTCAGCGCGTCGAAGAGGTCGCCGTCGCCGTCACGCCACCAGAGGAGCACCACGTCGACGACGTCGTCGTAGTCCTCGTCCACCAACTCGTTGCCGGTCAGCTCCTCGATGGACTGGCGCAGCGCCTCGTCGCAGTCCTCGTCCCAGCCGACCTCCTGCACCACCTGACCGGCTTTGAGGCCGAGTCGTTCGGCCAGGCCGCGCTCGTCCTGCGCCTGACCCGCGGTCGCGCTCACGTTTATCCCTCCTGCTTGGGGTGACCCCGCCCAGTTCTGCGGTTGTCCCGGCTCGTTGAGAGCCATGCTTCGGCACAGTCCACACGCTGCGACCCGTCGTCGTCAACGGTCGCCACGGCGGGTGACCCGCACCGTTATCTCTTAATCGGTCAAAAACGACAAACGAACACGCCTGTCGGGGTTGTCGACGTTGAGGTCGATCAGGGCGACCGACTGCCAGGTCCCCAGCGCCAGCCTGCCCCCGAGGACGGGAACGGTCGCGTACGGCGGAATGAAGGCGGGCATGACATGCGACCTCCCGTGCCCACGGGAGCCGTGCGCATGCCGCCACCGGTCGTCCGCCGGCAGCAGGTCGCCCAGGGCGGCCAGCAGGTCCTCGTCGCTGCCCGAGCCGAGCTCCAGCAGCGCCACGCCCGCCGTCGCGTGCGGGACGAAGACGTGCAGCAGCCCGTCTCCCCCGCACTCGCGCGCGAAATCGGCGCACTCCTTCGTTATGTCGTGCACGCGCTCGCGCGCGCCGGTCCGCACCTCGATCACCGTCGATTTCACATCCGCGATATTACGATTCGCGCTGAGCTGGGAGGACGACGGCGTCCGGACCGGGGAAGACGAGCGCTTCGTGCCCGTCCTCGTACCGCACCAGGAACGGCGGGCCGCCCCCGGGACCGCGGACCTCGACGATCACACCGTGCTTCTCGTGGTCGCCCACGACCGCACCGTGCACCACCAGACGGTCCCCTACCGCTGCGTGCATCTCGATCCCCCCTCTCTCTCCTGAGCCTGGTACGGCTATCGCCACCTGGAAAGAGGAGAAACCCCCCTCTCCACAGAGGGAGGGACAACTCATACCAAAACGTTACGCTGCCGACATGCCGCCTCCAGTCCCGTCCGCGCGACCTCGGTAATGCACCGCAGACGTGGAGACAGGCGAGGCAGACGGTTCCGGAGACGACGACGGGACGGTCACGACCGCGGCGGCGCGGCCACTTCGCCCGGCCTTTCGGATAGGGCGCGGTCAGGCCGGGTACGGAGGTTCCGACCAGGCACGATGTGACGCCGGCGACCTTGCGACGCCCCCGGCGGCGACCGGGAATGGATGGTGGGTAAAAATCGTCCTACCATCGGTGGTCTAGGCCAAGACCTGCCCCGCAGCCAGCGCGGACGGTTCGGTTACCGGGAAGTAGAGATGCGCTTTCCGGTGGGACGAGACAGGATGGAAGAAGACCGCAACGCCGCGATCGAGCGCTGACCGCATCGCAGCAGGCAACACAGACGTAACAGATCCGACGAGACAAAGTCCATTCTCGGAAGGCGAGACCCAGTGGCTTCCGGACGCCAGCGTTTTTCGATCATCAGTGACGGCCTACCCAGCCAGTTGCCTGATGTCGATCCGAGCGAGACCAACGAATGGCTCGAATCGCTCGACAACGTCATCAAGACCGAGGGCCGCACCCGTGCCCGCTACCTGATGCTCCGGCTGCTCGAGCGCGCCCGCGAACACCAGGTCGGCGTGCCCGGCCTGCGCAGCACGGACTACATCAACACCATCCCCCCGGAGCGCGAGCCCTGGTTCCCTGGGGACGAATACGTCGAGCGCCGCATCCGGGCCTACATCCGCTGGAACGCGGCGGTGATGGTGACCCGTGCCAACGCGCGGACCAACGTCGGCGGCCACATCGCCACCTACGCGTCCGCGGCCTCGCTGTACGAGGTGGGCTTCAACCACTTCTTCCGCGGCAAGGACCACGGGGAGTCGGGCGACCAGATCTTCATCCAGGGCCACGCGGCCCCCGGCATCTACGCCCGCGCCTTCCTGGAGGGCCGCCTCGACGCGGCCCAGCTCGACGCGTTCCGTCAGGAACTGTCCCACGGGATCAAGGGCCTGCCCTCCTACCCGCACCCCCGGCTGATGCCGGACTTCTGGGAGTTCCCCACGGTCTCCATGGGCCTCGGCCCGATCGGCGCGATCTACCAGGCGCGGTTCAACCGCTACCTGCTCAGCCGCAAGATCAAGGACACCAGCCGCAGCCACGTCTGGTGCTTCCTGGGCGACGGCGAGATGGACGAGCCCGAGTCGCTCGGCGCGATCGGCGTCGCGGCCCGCGAGGAGCTCGACAACCTCACCTTCGTCATCAACTGCAACCTGCAGCGGCTCGACGGCCCGGTACGCGGCAACGGAAAGATCATCCAGGAGCTGGAGTCGTACTTCCGCGGCGCCGGCTGGAATGTGATCAAGGTCGTCTGGGGCCGTGACTGGGACCCGCTGCTGGCGGCCGACGTCGACGGCGTGCTGGTCAACCAGATGAACACCACGCCCGACGGACAGTTCCAGACCTACTCGGTCGAGTCGGGCGCCTACATCCGCGAGCACTTCTTCGGCGGCGACCCGCGCCTGCGCAAGATGGTCGAGCACATGTCGGACGACGACATCCGCAAGCTGTCGCGCGGCGGCCACGACTACCGCAAGGTGTACGCCGCGTTCAAGGCGGCCCGCGAGCACGTCGGCCAGCCGACCGTCATCCTGGCCCAGACGATCAAGGGCTGGACGCTCGGCAAGGACTTCGAGGCGCGCAACGCCACGCACCAGATGAAGAAGATGAGCAAGGCCGAGCTCAAGGAGTTCCGCGACCGGCTCTACCTGCCCATCCCGGACAAGGACCTCGAGGCCGACCTCCCGCCGTACTTCCACCCGGGCGAGGACAACGACGAGATCGCCTACATGAAGGAGCGCCGGGCGGCGCTCGGCGGCTACCTGCCCAAGCGGGTAGTACGCGCCAAGCCGCTCAAGCTCCCCGGCGACCCCGTCTACTCGGGCCTGCGCAAGGGCTCCGGCAAGCAGAACGTCGCCACCACCATGGCGTTCGTCCGCCTGCTCAAGGACCTCATGCGCGACAAGGAGATCGGCGCCAGGTTCGTGCCGATCATCCCGGACGAGGCCCGCACGTTCGGTGTGGACGCGATGTTCCCGACCGCCAAGATCTACTCGCCCCACGGGCAGACGTACGAGGCGGTCGACCGCGAGCTGCTGCTGTCGTACAAGGAGTCGACCGAGGGTCAGATCCTGCACGAGGGCATCAGCGAGGCGGGCTCGATGGGCTCGGTCATCGCGGCGGGCACGTCGTACGCCACCCACGGCGAGCACATGATCCCGGTCTACATCTTCTACTCGATGTTCGGGTTCCAGCGGACCGCCGACCAGATGTGGCAGCTCGGCGACCAGATGGGCCGCGGCTTCCTGCTCGGCGCCACGGCCGGCCGCACCACGCTGAACGGCGAGGGCCTGCAGCACGAGGACGGCCACACCCCGCTGATCGCCTCGACCAACCCCGCCGCCGTCGCGTACGACCCGGCGTGGGCGTTCGAGATCGCGCACATCGTCAAGGACGGCCTGCGGAGGATGTACGGGGAGCACCCCGAGGACGTCTTCTACTACCTGACCGTCTACAACGAGCCCTACCCGCAGCCGGCCGAGCCGGAGAACGTGGACGTGGAGGGCATCCTCAAGGGCCTCTACCTCTACGCCCCGGCGACGGGCGACGGGCCGAAGGCGAACATCCTGGTGTCCGGCGTCGCCGGCCCGTGGGCGCTGGAGGCGCAGCGGATGCTGGCGGAGGACTGGGGGGTGTCGGCCTCGGTCTGGTCGGCCACCTCCTGGAGCGAGCTGCGCAGGGACGCCCTGGCCGTCGAGGAGCACAACCTGCTCAACCCCGACGCCGAGCAGCGCGTGCCGTACGTGACGACCAAGCTGTCGGGTGTGCCGGGGCCGTTCGTGGGCGTCAGCGACTACATGCGCGCCGTCCCGGACCAGATCGCCCAGTGGGTGCCCGGTGACTGGACCTCGCTCGGCACCGACGGCTTCGGCCTGTCCGACACGCGTTCGGCGCTGCGCCGCCACTTCCACGTGGACGCGGCCTCGATCACGCTGGCGGTGCTGACCCAGCTCGTGCGGCGCGGCGAGGTCAAGGCCGAGACGCTGCAGGAGGCCGTCGCCCGTTATCACCTCAAGAACGGGGTGACCGAGGTGTCGGCTCAGCAGACCCCGGAGACCAACGACACCCAGTCGATGGGCGTCTGATCCGCGGATCGTCCGGCGGCCCCCGTCTCGGCGGGGGCCGCCGTCGTCTCCGGCCCCCTCACCGCACCTGAGCGGCGCGAAAGCGGACTTGCAGTGCGGTACCGTCCGGTCCCAAGCCACCTCCAAGCAAGAAACAAGACCGTTCCATCACGCTTGCTGCCGTGGATGGAAATCTCAGGAAATACTTCGGCAGACTGACCGGGGGGATGGCCGCGGTGGCGGCCCTCGCCCTGCTCGTCGTGGCCGCGCCCGCTTCGGCGGACACCGGGGACGAGGTCCCCGTCGGCACCCGGCTGGCCGCGCGCACCCACCCCGCCGTGCAGCTCACCAGCATCACGTACTCGGGCGAGGTCGTCGTCCCGAGCAGCCAGGCCAAGCAGGCCGCGTGGGACCAGCTGACCAACGAGGCGACCCAGGCCGTGCTCGCCGGCAAGATCCCCTCCGACGAGCGGAGCATCGCCAAGTTCTTCTTCCAGCGCGTGGCGGCCGACGTCGACCGCTATCTCCAGCCCGTCGGCCCGGAGCGCACCGTCAAGGCGCAGGTCGGCGGCATGTGCACGGGCTGGTGGGTGACGCCCGACGGCTACATGGTCACCGGCGCGCACTGCGTCGAGATGAGCAACGAGGAGCTGTCGCAGACCTTCGCGCAGCAGGCGCTGGAGAAGTTCAACAAGCAGGACGCGAAGGAGATGATCAACGCGCTGCGGAACTTCGAGGCCGACAAGGAGATGCTCGAACTCGTCCAGCAGATCTACGTCACCTTCAACAGCACCCACCTGGAGATCCGCGGTCTGCAGAAGAGCCTGTCGGTCCTGCAGAGCCTGCCCGGCGGCGGCGTCGACAAGACGGCCAAGGAGGTCCCGGCCGAGCTGGTGTCGGTCGGCGAGAGCTACCCGGGCAAGGACTTCGCGCTGCTCAAGGTCAACGGCCAGCAGAACCTGCCGACCGTGCCGCTCGGCGACGACACCGACGTGCAGACCGGCGACACGCTCTACATCAGCGGCTTCCCCGGCCTGGTGACCAACACGCCGTGGTTCAGCCTGGAGTCCAAGCTCGACCCCGCGCTCACCGAGGGGCCGTACAACGCCAAGCGCAGCACCCAGGAAGGCGTGCCGTACATCCAGACGCAGGCGCCCTCCTACCACGGCAACTCCGGCGGCCCGGTCTTCAGCCGTGCGGGCAAGGTCGTCGGCATGCTGATCGCCGGCACCGTGAGCGAGAACGGCGAGGCGTCGGAGAACGAGAGCTTCGTGCTCCCGGTCTCGATCATCAAGGAGAAGCTCAACGAGAAGAACGTCAAGCCCTCCGCGTCGCTGACGACGACGAAGTACAACGAGGCGCTCGACGACTTCTTCCAGCGGCACTACAAGGACGCGCTGCCGAAGTTCCGCGAGGTGCAGGCGCTGTTCCCGGGCCACCCGTACGTCGCGAAGTACATCACCGACTCCCAGCAGGCGATCTCGTCCGGCAAGGACGAGACCCCGCAGCCGATGTGGCTGTGGATCGCCATCGGCGCCGGTGTGCTGATCGTGGTCGGCGGCGGTCTCCTGCTGCTGGTGCTCATGCGCAGGCGCAAGAAGACCCCCTCCTCGCCGCAGGGCCAGTCGCCCTCGCCCGCGTACGGCGGGCCCTACCCCGGGGTGAACGGCGGCGGCGGTTACCCGGCACAGGTCGGCGCCGGCTATGACCGGCAGCCGGTGAACGGCCAGGTGCTGCCTCAGGGCTGGCAGCCGCAGAGCCTGCCGCCGGCCAACGGCCACCAGGCCGGGCGGACGGCCGGAGGCTACGAGGCCCCGCGCCCGCGCGACTACGACGCGCAGCGGCCGGGCGGGGGCTACGACCCCCAGCGGCCCGACGGCGCGACGCAGTACGTCCGTCCCGCTCCCTCGCCCTACGGGCACCAGCGGCCGCAGGCCACACCGGACCAGGACCCGGCCGGCTCCAACGCGCCGGACGTCGCCGACCTGGAGCGGGAGATCGCCGAACTGCGCCGCCAGTTGCAGCACCGCCCGCCGGAGGCGTGACGAGAAGAGCAGGAGGGTGACGGTCCTCACCCTCCTGCCGCGAAGGGCGTCGCCGCCGTACGCCGGCGGGCGGCGGCCGCCGTACGGCCACCGCCCGGGGAGAGG
>NZ_BOOF01000006.1 GCF_016863095.1 Microbispora siamensis
CGGACGGGGACGATCAGGTTCAGGGTTGGTTCTCAGCGGGCTCTGGTCATCAGCGGGCACGGGGCCGGCCCGACCGCCAGTGGCGTCCGGTGTGGTCCGCCCCCGGCCGGGGACGGGGGGGCACGACCCGCCGCCGGTGGTGCCGGGCGGGCAGCGCGGGCGCGGGCAGGTCGTGGCGGCCGGAGACGAACTCCTGCACCGCGATCTTCGCCCGGATGACCGGGCGGCGCCAGCGCTCCTCCCGGTGGATCGCCTTGGCCATCAGGCGCGGCCGGGGCCGCCTCGCCCGCTCCGAGTAGCACCAGCGGGCCCAGGGCGAGCCGGGACGGGCCACCCGCACCGCCCCCACGTACAGCAGCGGCGGAACGAACAGCCCCAGCAGGCCGCTCCAGATCTTCCCCTTGAGCAGGGTGATCATGGCGAAGACGAGGTTGACGAAGAGGAACGCGGGAGCCGTCCAGCGGCCTCCGCCGTCCGCGCCGTTCCAGGTGAGCGGGCGCAGCCCGAGCAGCAGCAGGCCGGTGGCCGCGATCGCCACGAAGACCGCGTCCACGGAGGTGCGGCCCTCCTCCTGCCAGTAGACGTCGCGCAGGTGCAGGATCAGCGCGAACTCGTCGAGCACGAGGGCGGCGCCCACGCCGAACACGGCGGAGGAGAAGGAATACCACCCCGTGGACACGTCCGACAGGACCAGCCCGGCGACCCCGCCGAGCAGCGTGAGCACCACGCCGAACACCACGTGATGGATGTGCATCTCGCCCATGCTCACGTTGCCGAGCCACCGCACCCGCGCCCTGATCAGCCGTACGTTCATCCGCGTGAAGACGAACGCCGTGATCAGCGCGACGAAGAAGCAGAACAGCGGCAGACGGTGCGCCTCGATGATGCGTTCGTGAAACCAGTCGGTCATCAAGCGATCCCCCGGCCTCCGATGCTACGGCGCGGCGGGAGTGGTCAGGCGAGAAAGCCGCGCAGCAGGGCCGCCGTGCCCTCCAGGTGCTCGGCCACCGCCCGTTCGGCCGCCTCGGGGTCGCCGTCCAGGATCGCGGCGGCGATGGCGGCGTGCTGGACGGCCGCGTGCTCGATGTTGGGCCGCAGCACGGGGATCGCGTTGAGCAGGTCGGTGACCCGCAGCCGGGCGTCGGCGCAGGCGGCGGCCAGCAGCGGCGAGCCGCTCAGCTCCGCGATCGCGAGGTGGAACGCGATGTCCATCCGGCGGTAGTCGGCGGGCGCCGCGTCGTTCACCCCGGCCAGCCGGGCGGCCAGCGTCTCCCGCTGCCGCGGGGTCAGCTCGGTGGTCGCGAGCACCCGGGCCGCCCCGCACTCGACGGCCATCCGGAACGTCAGCGCGTCCTCGAGATCGTCTTCGCCCATGCGGGTGACGGCCCTGCGCAGGTCGCCCTTGCGCGGGCTCGGCGGCCGGTAGACGACGAAGGCCCCGCCGTACCGGCCGCGCCGTACGTCGAGGTAGCCGGCCTCCTGCAGGGCGCGGATCGCCTCGCGCAGCGTGACCCTGCTGATCCCGAGCCGGGTGGCCAGCTCGCGCTCCGGCGGCAGCTTCTCGCCGTGCGGGACGACGCCGAGCTTGATGGCCTGGAGCAGGCGCTCGACGGTCTCCTCGAACGCGTTGCCCGCCCGCACCGGCCGCAGCAGCGACACCGCGCCGGTGATCCCCACGGCCGCGTCCCGCGACGCGGGCGCGGCCGGAGTCCGGGGGCCGGAGACGGACGCCTCCGCCGGCGTGATCTCCATGCGCATCGTCCCTCCACCCGTCACCGCGGGCCCCCCGTCCCTGTGATCGAGGTTAAACCCCCCGGACATTGTTGACGACGAGGGGAACATGGTGCTTGCATGCCCTCAATGGTCTGATTCCAGACTTTTGGACGGGAGGCACCGTGCTCAGCGTGGAGCGACTCCGCGATGACGTCGAAGCGGGCCGCGTGGACACGGTCCTGCTCGCGGTCACCGACATGCAGGGGCGGTTGCAGGGCAAGCGGCTGTCGGCGCGGTACTTCCTCGAGGAGGTGCTGGACCACGCCGCCGAGGGCTGCAACTACCTGCTCGCGGTGGACGTCGACATGAACACCGTGGGCGGCTACGCCATGTCGTCCTGGGAGCGCGGCTACGGCGACTTCGTCATGCGGCCCGACCTGTCGACGCTGCGCCGGGTGCCCTGGCACGAGGGCACGGTGCTGCTGCTGGCCGACCTGGTGTGGGAGGACGGCGCGGACGTGGTGGCCTCCCCCCGGCAGATCCTGCGCCGCCAGCTCGCCCGGCTCGCCGACCGCGGCTGGACCGCGTACGTCGGCACCGAGCTGGAGTTCGTCGTCTACGACGACAGCTACGAGCAGGCCTGGCAGCGGGGCTACCGCGACATGACCCCGGCCAACCTCTACAACGTCGACTACTCGCTGCTCGGCACCTCCCGCATCGAGCCGCTGCTGCGGAAGATCAGGCTCGGCATGGAGGGCGCCGGGTTGTACGTCGAGTCCGCCAAGGGCGAGTGCAACCTCGGCCAGCACGAGATCGCCTTCCGGTACGCCGACGCGCTGACCACCTGCGACAACCACGTGTTCTACAAGAACGGCGCCAAGGAGATCGCCGCCCAGGAGGGCAAGTCGATCACGTTCATGGCCAAGCCGAACCAGCGCGAGGGCAACTCCTGCCACATCCACATCTCGCTGCGCGACGCCGACGGCACCCCCGTGATGGCGGGCGGCGAGCCGTACGGGCTGTCGGAGACCGGGCGCCGTTTCGTCGCCGGGCAGCTCGCGGCGATGCGGGAGCTGACCCTGCTCTACGCGCCCAACGTCAACTCCTACAAGCGGTACGTGCCCGGCAGCTTCGCCCCCACCGCCGTGAAGTGGGGTGTGGACAACCGCACCTGCTCGCTGCGGCTGGTGGGCCACGGCCCGTCCCTGCGGATCGAGAACCGGGTGCCGGGCGGCGACGTCAATCCGTACCTCGCGGTCGCGGCCATGATCGCGGCAGGGCTGCGCGGCATCGACGCCGGGCTGGAGCTGGAGGAGCCGTTCGGCGGCAACGCGTACGACTCCGGGGCCGAGCGGGTGCCCGCCACGCTCCGCGACGCCCTGGCGCTGTGGGAAGGCTCGCCGATCGCCGAGGAGGCGTTCGGCAAGGACGTGGTCGAGCACTACGCCAACAACGCGAGGGTCGAGCTGGCCGCCTTCGACGCGGCGGTCACCGACTGGGAGCTCTATCGGGGGTTCGAACGGCTGTGAAGATAGTCAATCCGGCGACCGAGGAAGTGATCGCCGAGGTCGAGATGGCGGACGCCGCCGAGGTGGACCGCGCGGTCGAGCGGGCCGCCCGGGCCTTCCCCGCCTGGCGGGCGGTCGCCCCGGGCGAGCGGGCCCGGCTGCTGCGCCGCTTCGCGCAGGTCGTGGAGGACCACGCGGAGGAGCTGGCGCGGCTGGAGATCGCCAATGCCGGGCACACCGTCGGCAACGCCCGCTGGGAGGCGGGCAACGTCCGCGACGTGCTGAACTTCTACGCGGGCGCGCCCGAGCGCAACCACGGCAAGCAGATCCCGGTGCCGGGCGGGGTGGACGTCACGTTCGCCGAGCCGCTGGGCGTGGTCGGGATCATCGTGCCGTGGAACTTCCCGATGGTCATCATGACCTGGGGGGTCGCCCCGGCCCTCGCCGCCGGCAACACGGTGATCGTGAAGCCCGCCGAGTGGACCCCGCTGACCGCGCTGCGGCTGGCCGAGCTCGCCCTGGAGGCCGGGCTGCCCGAGGGCGTGCTCCAGGTCGTCCCCGGCGAGGGTGAGGTCGCCGGCGCCCGGCTCGTCGAGCACCCGGACGTACGGAAGATCGTGTTCACCGGCTCGACCGAGGTCGGGAAGCTGATCGGCGCCAAGGCGGCCGAGCAGGTCAAGCGGGTGACGCTGGAGCTGGGCGGCAAGAGCGCCAACATCGTCTTCGCCGACTCCGACCTCGACAAGGCCGCGGCCTCGGCGCCCATGGCGGTCTTCGACAACTCCGGCCAGGACTGCTGCGCCCGCTCGCGCATCCTGGTGGAGCGTTCCGTCTACGACGACTTCCTCGCGCGCCTGTCGCAGGCCGTCCGCGAGGTCAAGGTCGGCGACCCGAACGACCCGGCGAGCCAGATGGGCCCGCTGGTCAGCGCCGAGCACCGGGAGCGCGTCGCGTCGTTCGTCACGCAGGCCGACGTGTACGCCGCCGGGTCGTGCCCGACCGGCCCCGGCTACTGGTTCCCGCCCACGGTGCTGGCCGGGTCGTCCTCGGAGTCCTTCCGCAGGGCGTTCACCGAGGAGATCTTCGGGCCCGTGGTGTCCGTCGTGCCGTTCGAGGACGAGGCCGACGCCGTGCGGATCGCCAACGACACGGCGTACGGCCTGTCGGGGTCGATCTGGACCCGCGACGTGGGCCGGGCGCTGCGCGTGGCGCGGGCCGTCGAGGCGGGCAACCTGTCGGTCAACTCGCACTCCAGCGTCCGCTACTGGACCCCGTTCGGCGGCTTCAAGCAGTCGGGCCTCGGCCGGGAGCTCGGCCCGGACGCCCTGTCGGCCTTCACCGAGACCAAGAACGTCTTCATCTCCACGGAGTAGATCAATGCAGCGTTTGCAGGACCGCGTCGCCGTCATCACCGGGGCGGGCAGCGGCATCGGGCTGGCCACGGCCCACCGGTTCGCCCAGGAGGGCGCCAAGGTCGTGGTGGCCGACCTCGACGAGGAGGCCGGCGCGAAGGCGGCCGGGGAGGTCGGCGGCCTGTTCGTCAAGGTGGACGTGGCGAACGACGACGACGTGGCCCGGATGTACCGGACCGCGTTCGAGGAGTTCGGCAGCGTCGACATCGCCTTCAACAACGCGGGCATCTCGCCGCCGGACGACGACTCCATCCTGGAGACCGGCATCGACGCCTGGCGCCGGGTGCAGGAGGTCAACCTCACCAGCGTCTACCTGTGCTGCAAGCACGTGATCCCGTACATGCAGCGGCAGGGCAAGGGCTCGATCATCAACACCGCGTCGTTCGTCGCGGTCATGGGCTCGGCCACCTCGCAGATCTCCTACACCGCCTCGAAGGGCGGCGTGCTCGCGATGAGCCGCGAGCTGGGCGTCCAGTTCGCCCGCGAGGGCATCCGGGTCAACGCGCTGTGCCCCGGGCCGGTGGACACCCCGCTGCTGCGTGAGCTGTTCGCCAAGGACCCCGAGCGCGCCCAGCGCCGTCTCGTCCACGTGCCGATCGGCCGTTTCGCCCGGGCCGAGGAGATCGCCGCGGCGGTCGCGTTCCTCGCCTCCGACGACGCGTCGTTCATCACCGCCTCGGAGTTCCTGGTCGACGGCGGCATCTCCGGCGCGTACGTCACTCCGCTGTAAGGGGCCTGCCGATGACCCGTCCCGTGATCGGCGTGACGTGCTACGTCGAGCCGGCGAAGTTCACCGTGTGGGACATGCCGGCGGCGCTGCTGCCGTACATGTACGTCGACCACATCGCGCGGGCGGGCGGCCAGCCGGTCATCCTGCCGCCCGCCGGGGAGCCCGCCGCTCTCGCCGGGCGGCTGGACGGGCTGATCATCGCGGGCGGGGGCGACATCGACCCCGCCCGCTACGGTGCGCCGCCCGCCGAGCAGACCGGATATGTCCGGGAGTTCCGCGACGAGGCGGAGTTCGGGCTGATGGAGGCCGCCCTGCGCACCGGCCTGCCGTTCCTCGGCATCTGCCGGGGCCTGCAGGTGCTCAACGTGGCGCTGGGCGGCACCCTCCACCAGCACCTGCCCGACGTGGTGGGCCACACCGCCCACTCCCCCGCCCCCGGGACGTTCGGCCGCCTCCCCGTACGGCTCTCGCCCGCGTTGGCCAAGATCTACGACGGCGAGGACCTGACGCCCGCCCACTACCACCACCAGGCGATCGACCGCCTGGCGGACGGGCTTGAGGTCACCGCCCGCTCGGACGACGGCACGATCGAGGCGGTCGAGGTCACCGGCGCGGCCTTCGCCCTGGCCGTCCAGTGGCACCCGGAGGCCGACGAGGACGGGCCGCTGTTCCGCGCCCTCGTCGCCGCCGCCCGCCACTGACCGCCCGGGATTGAAGCCGGTCACAAGCGATGGACAAGCCTCCTGGCCGACACTCCGTGGACCATGAGGCTCAATCGCGGCACAGTTTTCGGCGGCAAAGTGCCCGTCGTCCACCAGCGCACCCCCACCGAGTGCGGCCCCGCCTGCCTCGCCATGGTCCTCGGCGCGTACGGGCACCACGTGGAGGTGCGCGAGCTCGGCGAGGAGATGGGCGCCGGCCGTGACGGCACCTCCGCGCTCACCCTGCTCAGGGCGGCCAGGCGGCGGGGACTGGAGGCACGGGCCTTCTCCCTGCCTCCCGACGGGCTGGCGCACGCGCCGCTCCCGGCGATCGCGCACTGGAAGGGCGACCACTACGTCGTCGTCGAGCGTCACGGGCCCGGCGGGGTCACGGTCGTCGATCCCGCGACGGGCCGCCGTCGCGTCACCGGCGCCGAACTCGCCCGGGACTACAGCGGCGTGCTGCTCGTCTTCACCCCCGGCCCCGAGTTCCGGCGGACCGGGCGCCTGCGGCGGGGCCGCTGGTGGCGGTGGCCGGCCGCCGTCGCCTTCGCCGGCCGTCGCCGGCTGCTCGCGCTGCTGGTGGCGCTCAGCGTCGTCATGCAGGCGTTCGGCTTCGCCCTCCCCGCGCTGACCGAGCTGGTCGTGGACCGGGTGCTGCCGGCCGGCGACCACGACCTGCTGGCCGTCGCGGGTCTCGGGGTGCTGGGCCTGGTCGCCGCGTACGGACTGGTCCGGGCGCTGCGCGGATACGCCGTGGTCGCGCTCAAGGTGAGCGCGGACGGCGAACTGGTCCGCGTCACGGGCGAACGGCTCCTCGCGGCGCCCTACCGGTTCTTCGCGCTGCGCGGCTCGGCCGACCTGGTCAACCGCGTGCTGGCGACCTCCCTGATCCGGGAGGTCCTCACCAACCAGGTGACGCTCGCCTTCCTGGAGGCACCGCTGGCCCTGGGATACGTGATCGCGATCAGCGTGCGCAGCCCGCTGGTCGGCGGCTGCCTGGTCGCGTTCGCCCTGGCCCAGGTGGGCCTGCTGCTCCTCACCCGCCGCCGCGTCGGCGACCTGACCCACCGGGAGACCGAGGCCCGCAACGACCTGCAGAACAGGCTGATCGAGGGCCTGCGCGGCATCGAGACGGTCAAGGCCTCCGGCTCGGAGCCGCGGATCGCGGGCAGATGGGCGACGGCCATCGCCGCCGTCGCCGAGCGGTCGGGGAGCAGCGGACGGGCGCAGGCCCTCCAGGACGCCCTGCTCGGGGCCCTGCAGTTCGCCGCCCCGCTCGTCCTCGTATGGGTGGGCGCCCGCCAGGTCGCAGACGGCGCGCTGACGCTCGGCGGGATGCTCGCGCTGCAGGCCCTGGCCGGCGCCGCCCTGGCCCCGCTGAACTCGCTGGTCACCGGGCTGCAGGCCGTACAGGTGGTCCGGCCGCACGTGGAGCGCCTGGCCGACGTGTGGCACGCCGAGCCGGAGCCCGTCCCCGCCGACCCGGTCACCCGTACGCTCACGGGACGGATCGAGCTGGACGGCGTCGGCTTCCGCTACGGCCCCGACAGCCCGTGGATCCTGCGGGACGTCACCGTCACCATCCATCCCGGGCAGAAGGTCGCGCTGGTCGGCGCCTCCGGATCCGGCAAGACCACCCTGGCCCGGCTGATCCTCGGGCTGCTCACGCCCGCGGAGGGCGAGATCCGCTACGACGGCGTGCCCGCCGCCGCCTTCGATCCCGGCGCCCTGCGCAGGCAGTTCGGCGTGGTGCCGCAGGAGCCCGTCCTCTTCAACGGGACGATCTTCGACAACATCGCGCTCAACGTCCCCTCCGCGACCCGTGAGCAGGTGGAACGGGCGGCCCGGGCGGCCCGCGTCCACGAGGAGATCGCGGCCATGCCGATGGGCTACCACACGCTGCTCACCGACGGCGGCGGGCTGTCGGGCGGGCAGCGCCAGCGGCTCGCGCTCGCCCGCGCCCTGCTGTCGGAGCCGAGGATGCTGCTGCTCGACGAGGCCACGAGCCACCTCGACACCGCGACCGAGGCCGCCATCGAGCAAAGCCTGCGCGGCTTCGCGGGCACCCGCGTCGTCATCGCCCACCGGCTGAGCACCGTACGGGACGCCGACCTCATTCTCGTGCTGGACCGGGGCCGGATCGTGGAGGCGGGCGGCCGGGACGAGCTGCTTGGCCGGGACGGGCACTACGCGCGCCTCGTCGCCGCGCAGCGGCTGGGCGCCTGACCTTCACGAACTGCGGATAAAGCGGGCCACAAGTCGCTTACCTCCGTCACGCAATCCAATTCCAAGACGATCAAGACAGGCTCTGGGACACGGGGGAGCCGCCCGGCTCCCGACTCGACCGAAAGGAGAAGACCATGAGCGGACAGCCCAAGACCGAGTTGCGGGACCTTTCCGAGGTGGGCGCCGAGCTGGACGAGAGCCTGCTGGAGGGCATCACCGGGGGCTACAACCCGAACGCCGCCCGGACGAGGTCCGGCGCGGGCTACGACGACTACCTGTGCTGAGGGAGCGATCATGAAGGTTCGCACCGTCATCGCCGCCATCGAGGCCGTGGGCGAGGAACTGGACGAGGAGCGCCTGCGCGGCGTGACCGGCGGCCAGGCCCCGGAGTTCGACAGAAGCGGCTGCTACGCCGACAACATGTGCAAGTACGACGACATCTCGCTCTGACACGTGCCGCTGACACCACAGAGTGACCACATCGGGTGGATCACGCTGTGACGCACAGGGTGGGAGCGCCGCCCCGGTGGCGCTCCCACCCGCCAGGCCCCGTCCCCAGGTCTGTTCGGTCACCTCGAAAGGCCCTCCGTTGCGCCCTCCTCACGTTCTCGTCCTCACCAGCGAGGACGACCCGCACGCCGAGCGGGTCTGCGACCTGCTCGCCCGGCGCGGCGCGCGCGTCAGCGTCTTCGACCCCGGCGACTTCCCGGTCCACGCCAAGGTGGACCTCGGCTACGGCGCGGGACCAGGCACCCGGCGCATCCTGCGCGAGAAGGAGACGATCGACCTCGACACGGTGTCAGCCGTGTGGTGGCGCCGGCCGACTCCCCCGCGCCCGCACGCCGAGATCGTCGATCCGGCGGTGGCCGCGCACACCGTGCAGGAGTGCAAGAGCCTGCTCAGCGACCTGTGGGAGCAGTTGCCGTGCCGCCAGGTGCCCGCCCGCGAGTCGGTCTTCCGCCGCTCCGGCCAGAAGTCCTCCCAGCTCGCGCTGGCCGCCGAGCTCGGATTCGCCATCCCGGAGACGCTGATCAGCACGGACGCCGAGTCGTTCCTCGACTTCCACGACCGGCACGACGGCCGCGTCATCACCAAGGCCTTCCACGTCCCGTTCGTCGAAGGCGTGGGGGACGACGGCCTCACGATGACCCGCCTGACCGAGCCGGTGTCGCCGCGCGACCTCGCGTACGCCGACGGCCTGCGGTTCTGCCCGGTGATCGTGCAGGAGATGGTGCCGAAGCGCGTCGAACTGCGCGTCACGATCGTGGGGCGGCGGATCTTCGCCGCCGAGATCCACTCCCAGGCGTCCAACCGATCGAGCCTCGACTGGCGGTACTACGACACCCGGACCACCCCGCACCGGCCCCACCGGCTGCAGGAGGAGATCGCCGACCGGTGCCTGGCGCTGATGGACCGGCTCGGCCTGCTGTACGGCGCTGTCGACCTGATCGTCACACCGGACGACCGTCACGTCTTCCTGGAGGTCAACCCCAACGCGCAGTGGCTGTGGGTCGAGAACATGACCGGTCTGCCGATCAGCGAGGCCGTCTGCGACCTCCTGCTCGAACCGGCCTGACCTCCCCTCCGCGAACGAGCCCGACAGATCCCGCCCAGAGGAGCCCCGGCATGCCGCCGCACAGTGTCGTCCATAGTGATGTTCTTCCGTCTGCCGGCCTGCTGGCCGACGTCCTGGCGTACCTGCGCCGGATCAGCGATCTGGAACCCGCCGAGGCCAGGCTCCTGCTGGGGGACCTGCGTGCCGAGCACGAGGGCACGCCGATGCGCCTGGTGTGGCAGCGCGACCACCCCGGCGGCGGCTGCCACTACGACATGCTGATCCCGGTGGGGGACGGCACGGTCTCGGTCGCCTTCGCCCCCGACCGCGCCCTGCCCTGGCCGCTGCGGGGCAGCCGCAACTCGGGCGAGCAGGTCGTCGTCCGGGTCGACGGCATGGAAGTCGCGATGGAGCAGGCCATGGCGGTGCTGGACGAGCTGTGGAGCGACGCCTCGGTGGCGAGCCGGCTGGTCGACGCGGCCCTGGTCGCGCAGGAGCTGTCCGACGACCCGGTGGACCTGTCCCCCGCCGAGTTGCAGGACGCCCTCGACGCCTTCCGGCGGGCCCGGGGGCTGCTCACGGTCGAGGCCACCCGGGCGTGGATGGCCGAACGCGGCCTCGACCACGCCGGCCTGGAGCACATCGTGGCGCAGGAGGCCGGGATCGCCCGGCTGCGCCGGCGCGTCGCCGGCGACCGCGCCGACGGCCTTTTCGCCGCCGCCCCCCGCTCCTACGAGCGGCTGAGCGTGCTGTCCCTCCGCTATCCCCGGCTGGAGGCCGCCCGGGCCGCCGCCGCCCGGCTGCGGAACGGCGGGGCGGACCCCCTCGCCTCGGCCGCCGCCGAGACGCTCGACCACGGCGCGGACGCCCGCCTGCACCGCCTGTTCCGCGCCGAACTCGGCCCAGGGGCGGCGAACGCGGCACCCGGTGACGTCCTCGGACCGTACGGGCCCGACCCCGTGGTCACCCACGTGGTGGAGGTCAGGCCCGCCGTTCTCGACGGCGCCACCCGGCGAGGGATCGAACAGCGGCTTTTCGACGACTGGCTGGCCGAGCGGCGGCGCGAGGCCCGCGTGGAGTGGGTGTGGGGCGACGCCCGGCGTACCGACGCCGTCAACCTGGCCCTGCGGGCTCCCGCGACCGGAGGCACCGCCACGGCCGCCCGGTGAGCGCCGGACCCCCACCCCACAGGTCTTCGGAACAGCTCATCGGGAAGCGGACGGAAGCGGCGGAGGCGGCGTCATGCCGAGGGTCTTGGCGATCGCGCCCATGATGTGGGCCGCCTCCTCGGCGGCGAGCTTCGCCAGACCGGCCGGGTCGCGATCGGCGAAGTAGGACCGGTCCCTCTCGAACGTGGCCTTGGCGATCTCCTTGCCCCGCTCGACGCGTTCGCGGTTCCTGTCCGCGTTGACGGTGACGCCGACCTCGATCACCCGCAACCCGGCCTGTCCCCACCAGGCGCGCCATTCGGCGGAGTCGTTCAGGGCCTGGTCCAGAGCGTGCGCGGCCCTCATGTACGCACCCGGGGCGCCCTTCCAGGCCGATCCCCTGTAGGTGTCGTACCAACGGCCGGCGGGTCGGCGAGCACGGCCTCGTACCGCTCCCGCCCGGCGGCGACCACCGCGTACAGCAGGTTCTCGTACGCGTCTCCGACGAGCGGGATCGGCGGTCGGCCCTCGTCGCTGACGTCGGGGACCGGACGCCCCTCAAGAGGGAGTCCGGTGAGCGCGCGCACCTTTCCGGCGAGATGCGCGCAGAAGGCCTCCACCTCCTGCGCGCCCAGCGACGACAGGCGTTCACCCAGCAGATCGGCGCCGTCTTCGTCGATCACCCCGTCGAGCGTGCCGATCAAATCCCAGAAGGTCTCGTCTGTCACCGGCCAAGCCTGCACGGCCGCGGCCCCGCACGCAATCGAGCGATATGGCTACGGGATGCCACAGCGCGTCAGCGGCGGCTCTGGCGATGCAACCGATTTCACTTCCGTGCACCTGCGCGTTCAGCCCCGCATTGGGCGATAAAGGAACGGCGCCCGCACACATAGAAACGACACATTCTTTGACGAATGCGATCAGAGAGAGATATGGTCAATTAACCAATGATCGCCGCATCGTCGGCACGTTTCACGCTGCTTTCATGCGAGGGAGACCGTGTTATACGCCGTGCTCGGACCGTTCCTGGCCATGAAACCCTCGGGGGACGTGATCGCCGGGCTCGCCCCGAGGCACCGGCAACTCCTCGCGTTGTTCCTGCTCTATCCCAACGTCGCGGTTCACAGGGACACGCTCATCGATCTGTTGTGGAATCGCCGTCCCACTAAATCGGCGCCGCGGAATCTTACCACCTACATCGCACAGGTGCGGCGGCGGCTCTCGCCACGCGACCCCGCCCTTTCCCCGCTGCACACCGTGGAGGGCGGGTACCTTCTTTCCGTACCGCCGGGATCCGTGGATGCTGCAGTATTCAACCATTTCGCGGCACAGGGCAGAATCGCTCGAGAAAATGGCGATTACCACAATGCGGCGAGGATGTTGGAGAACGCGCTGAGCCTGTGGCGGGGCGACGCCCTGCTCGGCATGAGGCACGTGGACGAGCTTTCCTCGTGGGCCGAACGGCTCGACGAGGACCGGCGGGCGGTGACCGAGGACCTCTTCGACGTACGGCTGGCGCTCGGGCACCACCACGAGATCGTCGGCGGCCTGGCCCAGTGGGCGAGGCGCCACCCGCTGCGCGAACGGCCGCACCGGCAGCTCATGCTGGCGCTGCACCGGTCGGGCCGCACCCACGACGCCTCGGCGTCCTACCAGCGACTGCGCCGGACCCTGGTCGACCGCCTCGGCACCGAACCGTCCCCCGACACCCAGGCCCTCCACCAGCGGATCCTCACGGGCGACGACCTTCCGTCCGCCCTGATGCGTCTCCGCGCGGCCACACAGCGCGCTGAACGCACCTGACGTACGGAGCACGAAGGGAATCCGGCGAGCCGGTGCTCGTCCGGCTCGCCGTCCGATACCACCAGGTCTATCGGCCCTCCTGACTTCACGGAAACGCGGCTACCCCGATCGAGGAAATCGGGGCGATCCTGCCGGTTACGGGGATGGCGGCGAACCACTAGGCTTGCACCACACCGGTGACCCCGTGCGGGAGAGCGTCCTGGCATCCGGTCAGGGCCCCTGAAGGAGCAAGCCCTCCCCGCGAACCTCTCAAGGCAAAGGACCGTGCGGGTCAGGTGACCTCTGGAAAGAAGGCCGGAAGGCCTCGCCGAAGGTGAAAGTCCGGCAAAGATCGGACGAAGCTCTCAGGCGCCGATGACAGAGGGGGAGGATGCCCGATAGTCAAACGCAGCATCCGTCCTTCCGAGGTGCGCATGTCCCGATCCACCCCGCTCCGCGGGGTCCACGAAAGTCTGGGCGCGACCCTGACCGACTTCGCGGGCTGGCAGATGCCCCTGCGCTACGGCAGCGAGTCCGCCGAGCACAACGCGGTGCGCACGGCCGCGGGGCTGTTCGACCTGTCCCACATGGGGGAGATCTTCGTCGTTGGCGCTCAGGCGGGCGAGGCGCTCGACCGCGCGCTCGTGGGGCACCTCAGCGTCCTCGCGCCCGGCCGCGCCCGCTACACGATGATCGTGAACGAGACCGGCGGCATCCTCGACGACCTCATCGTCTACCGCCTCGACGAGGACCAGTACATGGTCGTCGCCAACGCCTCCAACTACGCCCTCGTCGCCCGTGAGCTCGCCGACCGGGTCCGGGGATACGACGCGCGGGTGACCGACCGGTCGGACGAGTACGCGCTGGTCGCGGTGCAGGGCCCCCGCAGCGCCGAGATCCTGGCCGCGCTGACCGACGCCGACCTCGACGACCTGAAGTACTACGCCATCGTCCCCGGCGTCG
Source organism: Microbispora siamensis (assembly GCF_016863095.1). Taxonomy (GTDB): domain Bacteria; phylum Actinomycetota; class Actinomycetes; order Streptosporangiales; family Streptosporangiaceae; genus Microbispora; species Microbispora siamensis. The sequence goes on from NZ_BOOF01000006.1 coordinate 13,742, forward strand.
TCGCGGGCACGCCCGCCCTGATCGCACGCACCGGATACACCGGCGAGGACGGCTTCGAGCTCTTCGTGCTGAACGAGCACGCCGTACCCCTGTGGAACGCCCTCGCCGAGGCGGGCAGGGATGCCGGGCTCGTCCCCGCCGGGCTGTCGGCCCGCGACACGCTGCGCCTGGAAGCCGGCATGCCGTTGTACGGCAACGAGCTGAGCGCGGCGATCACGCCGTTCGACGCCGGTCTCGGCCGGGTCGTCCGCTTCGACAAGCCCGGCGACTTCGTGGGTAAGGCCGCCCTCGAGCGGGCGGCGGAGAACGGCACCAGGCGGCGCCTGGTCGGGCTGGTGGCGCGCGGCCGCCGCGTGCCCCGCCACGGCTACTCCGTCACCCGGGAGGGCGCCGTCGTCGGCGAGGTGACCAGCGGCGCCCCGTCGCAGTCCCTCGGCCGCCCGATCGCCATGGCGTACGTCGACGAGGGCGCCTTGGAGAAGGGTGGCCTGGCCGTGGACATCCGGGGCAGCCAAGAACCGGTCGACGTCGTCGATCTGCCTTTCTACAGGAGGAGCAAGTGAGCACCATTCCGGACGACCTGAGCTACACCAAGGAACACGAGTGGGTGGCCGGGCTCGAGGACGGCCTCACCGTGACGGTGGGCATCACGGCGTACGCGGCCGAGCAGCTCGGCGACGTGGTTTACGTGGAGGTGCACCCGGAGGTCGGCTCGACGGTCGCGGCCGGCGACGCGGTCGGCGAGGTGGAGTCCACCAAGTCCGTGAGCGACATCTTCGCCCCGGTCGGCGGCGAGATCGTCGAGATCAACGCCGCCGTCGTGGACAACCCCTCTCTGGTCAGCTCCGACCCGTACGGCGAGGGCTGGCTGTTCCGCGTGCGCGTGGAGGAGGAGCCTGAGGACCTGCTGTCGGCCGCGGAGTACACCGCGCTGACCTCCGGCGAGTCCTGACGGCCACCCGAGACGCGTGAGAGGCGACGGTCAATGGCGATCAGCGTCTTCGACCTGTTCAAGGTGGGGATCGGGCCGTCCAGCTCGCACACGGGCGGCCCGATGGCGGCGGCGCACAAGTTCGTCCGCGGGCTGCACCAGGACGGGCTGCTGGAGAAGGTCACCCGGGTCGAGGCCATCCTGTACGGCTCGCTCGGGCTGACCGGCAAGGGCCACGGCAGCGACAAGGCGGTCCTGCTGGGCCTGTCCGGCGACAAGCCCGAAGTGGTCGACGTCGACACCGTCGACGAACGGCTGGCGGCGATGCGGGCGAGCGGCACGGTCACGTTGTACGGCGTGCGCGAGATCCCGTTCGTGGTCGGCGAGCACCTCGTCTTCGAGCGCAAGCTGTCGCTCCCCCACCACCCGAACGGCATGCGTTTCACGGCGTACGCCGACGACACGGTGCTGCGCGAGAAGGTGTACTACTCGGTCGGCGGCGGCTTCGTGGTGGACGAGAACGCCACCGGCGCCGACCGGATCAAGCCCGACGACACGGTGCTGCCGTACGCCTTCACGACCGCGCACGAACTGCTCGCGCACTGCGCCGAGACCGGCCTGTCGATCTCCGGTGTGATGATGGAGAACGAGAAGGCCTTCGGCCGTACGGAGGAGGAGATCCGGGCCGGCCTGCTGCACCTGTGGACGGTCATGGCCGAGTGCGTGCGGCGCGGCACCAGCCGCGAGGGTGTCCTGCCGGGCGGCCTCAAGGTGCGCCGCCGGGCCCACCAGCTGTACCGGCGGCTGCAGGGCGAGCCCGACGGGACCGACCCGCTGCGGGCGATGGACTGGGTCACGCTGTTCGCACTGGCCGTCAACGAGGAGAACGCCGCGGGCGGCCGGATCGTCACCGCGCCGACCAACGGCGCCGCCGGCATCGTCCCGGCCGTTCTGTCCTACTACATGCGCTTCCTTCCGGGGGCCGGCGAGGACGGCGTCGTCCGCTTCCTGCTCACCGCGGGCGCGATCGGCGTGCTGTTCAAGGAGAACGCCTCCATCTCCGGCGCGGAGGTGGGCTGCCAGGGCGAGGTCGGCTCGGCCTGCTCGATGGCGGCGGCGGGTCTCACCGAGGCGCTCGGCGGCACGCCGGAGCAGGTCGAGAACGCCGCCGAGATCGGCATCGAGCACAACCTCGGCCTGACCTGCGACCCGATCGGCGGGCTCGTCCAGATCCCGTGCATCGAGCGCAACGCCGTCGCCTCGATCAAGGCGATCGCCGCCGCCCGCATCGCGCTGCGCGGTGACGGCCGCCACTTCGTGTCGCTGGACAAGGCGATCAAGACGATGCGCGACACCGGCAGGGACATGCTCGACAAATACAAGGAGACCTCGCGGGGCGGCCTCGCCGTCAACGTCATCGAGTGCTGACCCGGCATTCGTGGGGAGTGGCGTCTCGAATGTGACCAATGCGCGACTCACCAATATCGTGGTGACTTCCCGGCGACGAGGAGGGCCGTCACGTGAGGTGGCGCGAGGCGCTGCGCCCGCATCGGGCGTTCCTGGTGGTGCTGGCGGCGGGCGTCGCGCTGCGCGCGCTCGCCGTGCTCGGCTACCGGCCCGCGCTGTGGTTCTGGGCCGACTCCTTCGCCTACCTCAGCTCGGCGCTCGACCTGCGGCCCCTGCCCTCGCGGCCGTCCGGCTACTCGCTGTTCCTGGCGGCGCTGAGCCCGCTGGGGAGCATCACCGCCGTCGTGATCGTCCAGCACCTGCTCGGCCTGGGCATGGCCGTCTGCGTGTACGCGCTGCTGCGCCGCCGGACGCGGCTGCCGGGCTGGGGGGCGGCGCTGGCGGCGGCGCCGGTGCTGCTCGACGTCCACCAGATCCAGCTCGAACACCTCGTCATGGCGGACCTGCTGTTCACCGCACTGGTCGTGGCCGCCGTGACGATCCTGCTGTGGCGACCCAGGCCGGGGGCGTGGTCCGTCGTCGCGGCGCTGCTGCTGCTCGCCTGCGCCACGGTCACCCGCACCCTCGGGCTGCCCCTGATCGCGCTGGCGCTGCTGCCGGTGCTGCTGGCCGGACGCTGGCGGACCGCGCTGGCCGGGCTCGCCGCCGCGTCCGCCGTGCTCGGCGGGTACGCCGTCTGGTTCCACGACGCCCACGGGTCGTACGGGATGGGCGGCAGCAGCACGTGGTTGTGGTCGCGCACGATGACCTTCGCCGACTGCTCGGTGATGAAGCCGCCGAAGGACCTGGCGGTGCTGTGCCCGTCGGAACCGCGACTCGCCGCGCCCGCCTACATCTGGGCCGCCGGCTCGCCCATCCAGCGGGTAAAGAAGGACAAGGACCGGCTGGCGAGCGAGTTCGCCTCGCTGGCGATCCGCAGCCAGCCCCTCGACTTCCTGTCCACCGGGCTGCACGACGCGATGTGGGCGTTCGAATGGGACCGGAAGGTCTACCCCGCCCCGGGCACGCAGAGCGCGTACGTGTTCCCCGCCTCAATCAAGCCGTTCACCTCCAAGGTCGCCTCCGGCGGCCGTACGGCGAGCGAGTTGACCACCGCCTACCAGGGAAGCTCCGGGGACACGAAGGTGGTCGAGCCGTTCGCGGGGTGGCTGCGCGCCTACCAGGAGCAGGGCTTCCTGCGCGGGCCGCTGCTGGCGGCGGTCCTGCTGGCCGGGCTCGCCGGGCTGGTGGCCCGGCGCTGGACGGCGCTGCTGCCCTGGGCCGCGGCGGTGGTCCTGCTCCTGCTGCCGCCCCTGATCGCCGCCTTCGACCACCGCTACGTTGTGCCCGTCGTGCCGCTCGCCTGCCTGGCCGCCGGGCTCGCCCTCGGCACGGGCGCGACGCCCGCGCCCTGGCGCCGGGAAGACCGGTCAGCGGCGGCGGACGTGCAGGCGAACGACCGCAAGCGCGTCGTCGCGGCCGACCGCGCGGCGAACGCGTGAGATCGCCGACTCGTCCAGCCGCCTGATCACCTGTCGCAGGTCGGCCGACCGCCGGAGCGACACCGACACCCGCAGCCTGCCGTCGCGCACGAGCCTGACCGAGATGTGGCCGATCCCGTCGATCCCCTTCAGCGCCACGCCGAGCATGGCGATGCCGGCGCCGGTACGGCTGCCGACCCGGCCCCAGCCGAGTGCCATGAAGAGCCACCGGGTCGCGACCAGGGCGAGCACCATGGCCGCCCCGGCCAGCAGGGGCAGCGCCCACGGCTTCCCGCCGACCACGCTCGCGTCGGCCACGCTTCTGTCGATCAGGGCCGCGCCGGGCCGCCCGCGCGCGGCGGCCAGCAGGCCGAAGCCTCCCGCGACCAGCGCGAGGCCCACCAGCAAGAGCCCGAGGCGGTTTCCCCAACGCGGACGCACGTCAGCCCCCTCTCCTGCGCAGCCGTACGACCACCTCCTGGCGGGACTGGACGCCGAGGCCCGACAGCCGGTCGCCGACCGCCGCGCCGACCTCGCGCAGCAGGGCGCCGGTCGTGTCCGCGTCGGCCACCACGGCGACCTCGATCCGCCTGCGGAGGATGTGGACGTCGGCCCGCCGGACGTGCTCGACCTCGCGGGCCGAGGCGGCGAGCGTCCGGCGCAGGCCGGCGCGGGTCAGGCCCATCGCGAGCAGCGGGTCCCGGCACTCCAGGGGCACGAGCCGGGGACGGCCCGGGACGAGCGCGAGCGCCACCAGCGCCGCGCCGCAGACGATCATGCCGACCGCGGCGGCGGGGACGGCCGGGTCGGCCGGGGTGAGGTTGAGCAGCCGGGACGGCAGCCGCCAGGGAGGGGAGACGCCGAGCATGACGGCGACGACCACGGCGGTGAGCGCCCAGCCGAGCAGGGCGAGCACGGCGGCGACCACGACGGCGGCCGGGGTCCGGCCCGGCCGCAGGACGCGCATGGCGGTCCGGCGGCCCGCCGCGGTCCCTCCGCCGCACGTGTCGGTTCCGGCGCCGTCGGCGCCTTCGCCGCTGCCCGCGCTCCTGGCGCCCCTGCCGCGTCCGGCGCCTTCGGAGTCTGATCCACTTCCGGCGCCCTTGGCGCTCCTCGCCGACGAACCCGCCAGGATTCCCTGCACGACGCTCATCAGCCGCTCACCCTTCCCGCTCACCGCGCCGGGTCCGCTCGGTAGTCACCTCACCATGGGTACACGGAGCGGTGACGGGACGGGCGGGTCACCCGCCGCCTTGCGCGATCATGACGGCTCCACGGCGCAGATTTTGCCGGGGCGCAGTTAATGTGAACAGCGCTCATGTATTTCCCGACGGAGCCGTACTAGGCTGCGCCCATGGACGACCGACAGCGCCTCGACCACGCGACGGCCCAGCTGGAGCCGCCCTTCGCCGTCCTCGACATGGACGCGCTCCGGTCCAACGCGGCCGCCATGGTGCGCCGGGCCCGGGGCAAGCCGATCCGGGTCGCCAGCAAGTCGATCCGCTGCCGGTCCGTGCTCGAACGGGTCCTGGCCATGGACGGCGTCTCGGGCGTCATGGCCTTCACGCTGCCCGAGGCGCTGTGGCTGGTCTCCACCGGCCTGCGGGACGTGCTCGTGGCCTACCCCACGACCGACAGGACCGCGCTGCGCGCCCTGGGATCGGACGACGTCGCGGCACGGGAGATCACCGTCATGGTGGACTCGCCCGAGCACCTCGACCTGATCGAGAGCCTGCGGCTCCCCCACCGCATCCGGGTGTGCCTGGACATCGACGCGGGGTTCGTGGCCTTCGGCGGCGCGTTCCGGGCGGGCGCGCTGCGGTCGCCGATCCGCGAGCCCGAGCAGGCCGCCGAGATCGCCGCACACATCGCCAAGCGCCCCGGGCTGCGGCTGGCGGGGCTCATGGCGTACGAGGCCCAGATCGCCGGGGTGGGCGACGACGTCCCCGGGCCGTACGGCCGCGCGGTGCGCTGGATGCAGGAGCGGTCGCGTCGCGAGCTGATCGTGCGGCGCGGCCGGATCGTGCAGGCCGTACGTCAGGTCGCCGACCTGGAGTTCGTCAACGGCGGCGGCACGGGAAGCATCGAGAAGACCGCCGCCGAGCGGGCGATCACCGAGGTCGCGGCGGGCTCGGGGTTCTTCCATCCCCGGCTGTTCGACTACTACCGGGGCTTCACCGGCCGTCCGGCGGCGCTGTTCGCCCTGCCGGTCGTGCGCAAGCCGGCTCCGGACGTCGTGACCGTGCTCGGAGGGGGCTACCCCGCCTCCGGGGCCCCCGGGCCCACCCGGCTGCCCCAGCCGTACCTGCCGGCGGGGCTCAGATACCACCCGGACGAGGGGGCGGGTGAGGTGCAGACGCCCCTCCTGGGCGAGCCCGCGGCCGACCTCCGCCTCGGCGACCGCGTCTGGTTCCGCCACGCGAAGGCCGGGGAGCTGTGCGAGCGCTTCGCCACTCTGCACCTGGTCGAGGGCGACCGGGTGGCAGAGGAGGTCCCGACCTACCGCGGCGAGGGCAGGACCTTCCTGTGACCGCCGGCTCGGCCTTGTGATCGTCCCCGTGGGAACGCGGACGCCGCCGTGGACCGTGTCACGGCGGCGTCGTCCCGCGGCGGGTCAGCGGGAGCGGCGGCGCAGCAGCACGATGGCCGCGCCCACGACGACGACCACGCCGATCCCGATCAGCACCGGAGCGATGTTGGGCGCCGGATGTTCCGCGGGCTGCTCGCCTTCGCCGTCGGCCGGAGCGTACGTGCGCGGGCCCAGGACCATGTCCTCCATGGACGCGACGAAGTCGCGCGCGTTGGCCTTCGCCTTCTCGACGCCGCGCTCCGCGACCCGCTTCGGGCTCACCCGGTCCGCGATGGCGTCGACCGTGCGAGCGAGCTCCGCCCGCGTGCGCTCGATCTTCCGTTCCAGCGCATCGGGATCGGTGTCCGCCATGCGATCCCCCTCCTGTGGTATTCGTGTGTGATCAGTCTGCCAGGTCCGGTGGCCGCCCCGCACAGCGGCTGAGCCGGTAGTTTGGTTGACGCTTGCCCGCCTATCGCCGCGGGTCACCTTTTCCGGAGGACGTGATGAGCAAGCTCCAGCCCGGCGACGCCGCGCCGGACTTCACCCTGACCGACGCCGACGACAACGAGGTCTCGCTGGAGTCGTTCCGCGGCAAGCGGGTCATCCTGTACTTCTACCCGGCGGCCATGACCCCCGGGTGCACGAAGCAGGCGTGCGACTTCCGCGACAACCTCGGCGCGCTGACCGAACAGGGCTTCGTGGTGCTGGGCGTGTCCAAGGACAAGCCCGCCAAGTTGCGGCAGTTCCGCGAGCGCGACGCGCTCACCTTCCCGCTGCTGTCCGACACCGGCCTGGACGTGCACAAGGCGTACGGCGCGTACGGCGAGAAGACGAACTACGGCAAGACCGTGATGGGCGTCATCCGCTCCACGTTCGTCATCGACCCCGACGGAAAGGTGGAGAAGGCCCTCTACAACGTGAAGGCCACCGGTCACGTCGCCCGGCTCGCGAAAGAGCTGGGGATTTCCTGAAATACCCCTTTTGCCGCGCTCCCGGAATTGTCGGCGGCGGCCGATAAATTCCGGGGCATGGCGAAGTACTAGTAGATGCACAAAGTCAACTATTCCCAGAGACTCGCCCAGCAGGCGGCGTTCGTGGGGTTGTGACGCGGCATGCACATCTGACCAGCGACGGAGCCACACCGCCCTAATCCACGGGCCGCCCTGTTCGGTCACCGGAGATCGCACACGAGAGCCGAACGGCGAGAACCTTCACTACAGGGTCAAGCCGCCTTCGGCGGAAGCCTCCTGCGTACTGGGCGCATTAGAGCAGAGGTAGGTTCACCCGGCGCCCCAAGCCGAACTCGCCAGCCTCATCATCCGTGACCATGGCGAATGTACCGTGGGGTACCCCGTCCAAGCTCGCCACACGCGAAGCGACCCTCAGGAGGGTGTCTTCGTCCGCACCGGTGATGAAGAAGACATACACATCCTCGAACTCCTCGCTGTCGTCGAAGACCTCCGCCTGCCCTTGCTCCTCTATCTCGAATAGGAACTCGTCGATCTCGTCGATCCATGGGAAGGAATAGGCGGTCTCCGGAAGAGACTCACTCTCATACAGTGGAACGTGGATCTCCACAACCAGGTTGGCCATGGGCCAATAGTGCCTCAATGATCATGGGCTTGCTTCGCTTGCCCACGGGGCGCGCCTGGCCGCTTGGCGGCCTGGCGGGCTTGCGCATGCGGCCCTGGGGGGCCGTACGCGCCCGCCGCCGCCGCGACCGGGCGCGCGCCCTGGCCAGGCCCTCAACCCGGCAGAGGCCATCACCGTTCCCGAAATCGGCATCAAGCGGCCCTATCAGTGGATACAGTCAAGCCAGCTACTCAGCACCGACGGCAGCTCTGATCCCCCCACTGAAAGCGCCGGGCTCCACATGACGAATCAATTTGGTCCACGAGGCATCGGCGCACAAGGGGCACCGGGATTCCGGCACCATAAGAGCGTTCGGCTTGTTCTCACGGTGACACTCTGGATCATGTGTGTAGCACTTCCGACTTATCTTGGAGCACACATCGATGACCTGTTCCATTGGGAGTCGATAATCGCGGAAGACACCGCGGCTCTCAGCATTCAGCTACTGACGCCAATGCTGCTGCTGTTCCTTGCATTACCAAAAGTCTCGTATAGGCGTAGAGACTGTCTCATTTTCCTGATTCCCGTGTACGGAAGCCTCGTATTTCCATTCATAATAATCTGGAGGCTCGTTTACTTACCCCTCCGCGACTGGCCCCCAAGGCCGGATGAGCGTAGCGCCTGACGCTCTGTCAGCTTCTACCTCCGCTGGTAATCAGTCGCGCATCGGATGTTGCTGGTGCTGTATAGCGTGCCCCGCCCCCGCTGCTCGATTGTTCGTGGCCCTTGGTCGGTGTCAACGCCGTCTGTGCGGGTTGGGTGTCGGGTTGCGGTGCACGTCGTTGATGGACGGACACGCGAAGACGGCATTGACACCTCGGTCGGGCCACTGATGTCGGCAGCTATCGGGGGCGGGGAAGGAGTGGCGCGGGTCGTAGATACGAGTGCGGCCCCGACCGAGTGGGCGGGGCCGCGTGAGTGCTGGACCGTCTATCGCATCTCGCCGAGCAGCAGGGCATGCCACACCCTGCGTGCCTCCTCTACGGGCCAGCGGTGTGTCTCATTGACCTTTGGTGTCGGTTCGGCCTGGGTGGTCTTGCGGATGAACGCCTGCCCGCCGGCCTGGAGCAGTTCGTAGACCACGGCCCGGCAGTCGCAGGTCCAGGCGAGTGCTCGCACGCGCCCGACCCCCTCGAACGGCTTATGCCAGACGAGTTTCGCGTGATCCTTTTGGCGTATCTCCCAGTGCGGGCTCAGGCACTCGTCCGGGCCCAGGATGGTGGCCGCCATCAGAGCCGCCGCCTTACTGTGCCCCGCCGTTGGCCCAGCCGACGATCCACCGGACGGCGGACTGCGGTTGGTCGACCGAGGGCAGCGGTACGACGGTCCCGGACTTCGGTAGCTTGATCAGGAAGCGGCGCGGCTTGTTCTCCTGGTCGATGGTGACCGTCGCGACTTGCCCGCCGAGGCCGTAGACGTCCAGCTCAGAGCCCGCCTTCTCCTGCACCGGGAACCCGGTCATCCGCAGGGTGATATGGCTGATGAGCCGGACGTGGACCCCTTGGGATCGGAGCAGGTCACCGAGGGCGGCCAGGATGCCCGCCTGCTGGTTTGCGGTTCGGTTGCCGATCGTGATCTGGCGCATGTCTCTCCCGTCTGTCTCGCTGACGGGTTGAGCGTACGCCAACCTTCCTACTCCTACCTAGTCCTTCTCATAGGTACCTCTAGGTACCTATGGTAACGACATGGAACGCTTTCGTTCCTACTCTTGAGCCCGTGATCGAGTTCCGGCCTGACCAGCTCAAATGGGAAGCCGTCCTCGAAGAGATACGACGCCGTATCCGGACGGGCGAATACCAGGTGGGTCACCCCATCCCTGGTGAACCCCGCATGGCCGAGGAGTTCGGCATCGCCAAGGGCACCGCACGCCGCGTGATCAACGAGCTGCTCAAGGCCGGAGACGTCTATACCGTGCTCGGCAAGGGAACCTTCGTCGCCGACCCCGAGACCGGCGGCCCGCCCAGAAGAGACACCGAAGACGAGTGAAGGCCCCCGAACGAATCCGGGAGCCTTCTGCCTTCTATCGGTTGTCAGCGAGACGATGGAAGGCGCACTAAGCGTAGAGCCGACGAGCCGAGGGCAGTAGCGTTCCGCCGTGGCGCCGCCGGCCCAACCGCTTTGCGGCCCTTCGGGTGCCTACGGCATTGCGCCGGCCGCACCACTCCCACATCACATCCCGCAAGGTCAGGCCGACTCTCCCCGTTCACGGGCGATCCGGCGAGCGGTGGCGATGCGTTGCCAGATCAGCTCGGCCCACAGGTGTTCGCCGTTCCGGTAGCCGCTCCCGGCGAAGCGCCACAGGCCGACCGTCACCGTCTCCCGCTCATCATGAGGAGGCAGGCCCCGCCGTTTCCGCGCCTGCTCGGCCTGGTGATCGGCCCGCACCTGACGCAGCGCGCCGAGCGTGGTCGAGTAGTGGCGGCTCTTGGTCGAGAAGTGGCCCCGGTAGCCGAGCATGTGCGCCCACTGCCGCAACGGAACCAGCCGGTAGGCCGGATCGTTCACCAGGGCGAAGCAGGTGTAGATCATGCGCCGGGCATGCTCGGTCACGTCCAGACGCGCGACGTCGGACACCTCCCTGACGGGCCGGTCCACGGTCCCGGCGGACTCGGCCCCCTTGGTGGCGTACTTGGCGATGTAGGCCGCCACCCGCTGATCCGCGATGCCCTCCAACCCCGTCGCTACATAGATGGGGTCCACGTCGAGCTGCGTTCCCCACTGGCCGATGAACGACGGGTCATCGTCCGGTACGGGAACCGAGACCGCAGCCGCGGTTTCCCGAATCGCCTCCTGGAGCACGGGCACGGTCGCCCAGTCCGGCGGACGATCGGACGGCCCGTCCGGCCCGTCGAGACGGATCACCGCGTGGAAGTGAACCAGACCCCGCGCCTGATACTCGGCAACCTTGGCGTACGACAGCCGAAGCCGCCGTCGAAGCTCGGCCCGCGAGATGCCCAGGTGCCGGGCGAAGGTCGCCGGTAGCGCCTGGGTGAAGCGCCGCCACAGCTCGCCCGCGTGCGCGTTCCACAGCACGGCCCCGGCGTAGTCGTAGCAGTCCACACAGATCGGCTGCCCGACCTGGGGGTCATCATCGGCATGCCGCGCCGGACAGCTTCCCGGCATGCCGTGCTCGCACACCGGGTTGTCCCGCCGAGGACGGCACGGCAGCACCCTGTCCCCCTTCATCCGGCGAGCGTGGACCGCGCCGAACGAGGGGGCCGTGAACGTCGCGAACACGCGCGGATGCGCGCTCACATCCTCGGGCACGCCCTTGCCACCGCGTAGGCCGGACAGGATCAGGTGATAGGTGTCGTCCCGGTAGACCTCCGAGCAGGCCGGGCACCGGGACGCGCGCCGGTTGCCGCACGCGGTCAGCAGGTAGCCGGTCGGCTCGTCGGCCGTCCGGTAGACATCCAGCACTTCCAACCCGGCATCGAAGGTGATCCGGCGTCCCTGGAGCCGGATGGGTTGGGCGCAGCCGCCCGTCGCGCGCACCATCTCCTGCCACCGGGCGAAGTCCGGCATGGCGGCGCGCTGGGCAGCGGCGAGGACATCAGGGGAGAGGGGAGGAAGCTCACTCACGCGGCGTCCTTCCCGCTCTCCGCAGGGGGCGTGTCGTCGGCGTAGCGGATGCCGTGGATGGCGGCGATGCGACGCCACTTGTCGGCGGACCACCGAGGCGACTCGCCGACTTTGCGCTTGCACCACTCCTTCACAAGCGCGGCGTATGGTCCCAGTTCCTCGGGTACCAGCAGGGGCCTCCTTTCTCTCGTCGGGAAGCCGCCCGCCACGTCCGAAGACGACGAGAGCACCAACGCAGGGCAGGCCGAAGACAGCTCGCGGCCTGTGGAGCGGTGGTGCTCTCAGCGAGACAGGATCAGGAGTGTTGCGCGCGACGGTGAACCGATGAGCGCTGCCGGATTTTGTGGCCTACCGCTGGGCCGGGTCCCTCCCAGCAGAACGGCTGATCATGTTGTTTTCGCCCGGTGGCTTGTGTGCGCTCGTGCAAATCTGTCGCGGTCAATTGCTCGCTTGTGTCCGGAGTGATCGGGGGCTCTTGGTCACTTCCAGATGTACCACGAGGAGAACGAATTTAAGCAGGTCAGAGTTCCTACGGGGCGTTCAAGCGCTACGTCCCAGGACGTCCGTCAGCGTCCGTGGGAGTCCGTAGACGTCCGTCGGTGTGTGTCTCTGTAGGGCCGAAGGTAAGCAACCCGTCACCATCGAGATAGGCGCTCACGCTCAGGACGTCCAGGACGTCTTCACTCGACCCACACCGGTTCGAGCAGATCCGGGTTGAACGGTGCCCGCCCCCTGCCCGCCGGATGGACGATCACCGCGTGCAGCATCTCGCGGACGTGCGCGCGCTTCCGCGAGAGCGGTAGCCCGCCCTCCTCTTCCGGCAGGTACCAGCGTCGCCGGATCTCGCTCATGTCGATCTCCATGCTGGCCCGCTTCCGCTCGGCCCTGCCCAGGATCCTGCTCTTCTCCGCTCGCAGCCGGGCGATGTCCCCCTCCAGCTCCGACACGAGTCCGAAGTAGAGGTTGTTCGAGATCTCTCGCGCCCGCCACCGGCTGGTCAGCTCCGTCAACTGCCCTTCCAGGTCCTTGAGTTCCTGCTCCCGTGTCCACTCGGGGGCGTCCTCGGCATCGACGTACTGCACAAGCTCCATCTGTTCGAGCACGAGTTCCGAGATCGCGAAGTCCACCAGGTCACCGCGTCGCCCGATTCCGCCACAGCCGCCTGCCGCCTTACCCGGGCAGAAGTACATATGGCGCTCGCCGTCCTTCGTCCTCTTCGTGCGGAGGATCGCGTTGCACAGGCCCCCACCCTCGATGGGACGACCGCAACGCAGGATGCCGGTCAGCAAATAGCGATGTTCCCGGAAGTCGTGAGGGTATGGAGTACCCACGGCACCGCCCCGCTTGACCGAGTGTCCCCGTCGCGCGTGGATGATCTCTCGCACGGCCAGCCACTCATCGGGAGTGAGGATCGGTTGCCATTCGCCGATGACCGGATCGCCGTTCGCATCGCGCACCAATTCGCCCCGCAACTCCCGATATCCGCAGAGCCGAGCGTTGAGGAACGTAAGGCGGAGAGTCCGCATCTGCCAGTCGTTGCCACGCGGAGTCTTGATTCCCCTGCGCTTCCACTCCATGACGATGGCGTACAGCGAGGAGCCGGTGACGAAATCCCGCGCGGCCTGCCGCAAGAGAGTGGCCTCTTGCTCGTCCAGCGCGATCCGGTCTTCCTTCCAGCCGAATGGCCGGGGGCCGCCGACCATCCGACCTTGGAGCGCCCGCGCCTGATGAGAGGCCCGCATTCGGCGCTGCATTTTGCGGACCTCCATTTTGGAGATGACCGCGCCGAACAGGCCCATGCTCTCCACGTCCTCGCTGTACAGGTTGGACTGCTGCTTGGAGTCGGCGAACACGAAGCCGTCGTTGTACGTGAACGCCTCCACGAAGCGCTCATAGTCGCCTGGCCGGCGGGCGAGCCGGTCATTGGCGACGACCACCACGCCCCGCACCGCCGTCCCGTTCGCGAGCTTCCCGGCGCGCAGCGCCTTGAGCATCAGCTCGAACTCGTCGCGGTAGACGTCGGCCTTGGCGGCGGACTTGTCGTTGTCGGTGAACTCGTGCACCACGGTCCAGCCGTGACGGGCCGCCGTCTCGCGGTTGACCCGGTGCTGGTCCTGGACGCCGTGCTCGTCGCCTCGTACGTCTGCCGAGATGCGGGCATACGACACGACGGGGATTAGGTCTGTTGCCTCTGCCACCACGAGCTTGGCCATGGTCACCCCATCCGCTCAGGTAAAAGCCACCCTTGCGAATGTTCTACTACAAGTACACCCCGGAGTTGCTCGCGGACGCGGCGGCCGCGGCGAGCAGCATCGCCGACGTGTTGCGCTATCTCGGCATCCCGTGGTCGGGTGGCGCCCACGCCCACATCAGCCGCCGCCTCAAGCACTTCGGCATCGACACATCCCACTTCGGCAGGCCCTCTGCGGACAAGAGCGCCCCGGCGTCCCGGCGATACCTGCCTGTGGAGATCCTGGTGCTGCTGCCCCCGGGATCAGGTCGGGAGAAGCCTCGCAAGCTCAGGCGGGCGCTACAGGAAGTAGGAGTCCCATACGTCTGCGCAGACTGTAGGATAGGCGGCGCCTGGCAGGGCCGGCCGCTGACATTGCACATCGACCACATCAATGGCAATTGGCTGGACAACAGAAAAGAGAATCTGCGATTCCTCTGCCCGAACTGCCATTCTCAGACGGAGAATTTTGCAGGCAGAGGAAGAGGAAAAGGGGTCGTAGCCCAATCGGCAGAGGCAACGGTTTTAGGTACCGTACAGCGCGAGTTCGAATCTCGTCGACCCCACTGCGAATCAGAAAACAATAGCGAGCCGCGAAATAATTGGAGAACCGGAAAGTCGCCGAATTCCGAGCGTCCGGCGCTCGCGAAGTTGAACCTGATGCTCGGGGCCGATGATCTGTCTTTCCTGGAGCGGTTCGTGTCCGCCGGAGGAGCGCGCTCGCGGACCGCGGCGATCCGCACGGCCATCGCTCTGCTGCGCACGCAGAGCGAGCGAGGGTGACCGTCGTGGGGAGATCCCGCCCGCCCGGAGCAGGTCAGTTGTCCGTCCATGGCCGCCTGGTGTTGGGGCGTTTGTCACTCGATGTCCCTACGGTGCCCGGCATGAGACGTTTTTCGATCACCCTGAGCGCCGCGGCCCTGGCCGTCGGGTTGGCCTCATCCGCGCTGTCGTCCCCCGCGCTGGCCGCTCCACGGCCCGCCGACTTCGGCCAGGCGACGCTCACGGGTTTCTCCGTCCTCCCTGCCCAGACCTTCGTGCCCGGCAGCGAGCCCTCGGGTTCGGCCATCGGGGCCGGGCCGTTCAACGGCATCAGCGCGCCCTTCCCGGGGCAGCCCGTCCAGGGCTTCAGCGGAGTCGTCAAAAGAGGCGACGGCACCTATGACGTGCTGTCCGACAACGGCTATGGAAACAAGGCCAACAGCGCCGACTTCCTGCTGCGCGTCCACCGCGTCAAGCCCGATCTCAGGACCGGGAAGCTGGAGGTGCTCGGCGGGTTCAACCTGAGCGACCCGGACAGGCGCGTGCCGTTCGCCCTGACCCGGGCGGACCGGGTGCTCACCGGCGCCGATTTCGACGTGGAGTCGATCGTGCGGTCGTCCGACGGCACCTACTGGATCGGCGACGAGTTCGGCCCGTTCCTGCTGCACTTCTCGTCCTCCGGGCGACTCCTCCAGGCCCCGATCCCGCTGCCCGGCGTGATGGCGCCGGAGAACCCGAACCTGAACGGCGGGCAGCCCAACACCCGCAGCAGCAAGGGGTTCGAGGGCATGGCCCGCTCGGTCGACGGCCGCCGCCTCCACCCGCTGCTGGAGGGGACGGTGGACGGCGACACGCCCGGCGACCTGCGCATGTACGACTTCGACCTGCGCACGGGCAGGTACGCCGCGACCTGGTGGACCTACCGGCTGGAGTCCCCCTCGAACGCCATCGGAGACGCGATCGCGGTCGACGACCACCGCTTCCTGGTCATCGAGCGGGACAACGAGCAGGGAGACGCGGCCGCTTTCAAGCGCATCTACCTGGCCGACGCCGCCGACCGGGACCACGACGGCCGCATGGACAAGACCCTCGTCGCCGACCTGCTGAACCTGGCCAACCCGAAGGGCATCGGCGGCTTCGGCCGGACGTTCCGCTTCCCGTTCCAGACGATCGAGGACGTGGCCCTGCTCGACGACCGCACTCTCGCGGTGCTGAACGACAACAACTTCCCGTTCTCGTCCGGCCGCACCGCGGGCAAGGCCGACGACGACGAGTTCATCACCGTACGGCTCTCGCGGCACCTGCACGCCGACCGGCGCGCGCTCCAGTGATCGGCCGGGCCACAACCCCGGGCACGTTGTTCATCCGGTAACCGCACGCAGCCCACGAACCGGGGGAAACCCGTAGGCGCGCGCCGGCCCCTCCGCCGGCGCGCGCCTACCGGCAAGCCAAGCCTCAGCCGGGCGCCTGACAGCGCACCCCGGCGTCGGTCTGCCTGCACCAGGGCGGCAGGTTGTCCTGGGACTGCGGCACGTCCTGACCGTAGCCACGGGGGAAGAAACGCTGCCGGTCGCCTCCGGCGTCCCAGCTCGTCCCCGCGTCCACCCGGTCCCAGACCATGCTGGTGACGGCCACGATGCCACCGCCGAGGAGCGCTCCGACGATCGCGGACGCGACGCCGACGGCGACGAGTTGCCCGGCGTGTCCGCGGGGCAGCCGAGCCGCCAGGCGCGTGGGGAAGCCGGGCCTCGGGGCGGACGCGAACCGCGGCCGAGGGTCCTGCCAGCCCGGGGCCTTCCACCCCGCGCCGCCGGGGCCGAAGGCGTACCCGCTGCCGATCGGGGGCCTGCTGGCGGGTCCCGGCCCGGGCCGGCCCGGGCCCGCGGGGCCTGTCCACGTCGAATATGGCCCTGCCGCGCCCGGCATGTTCCCGGGGCCGGTCCAGGCCGAACCCGGCCCTGCCGCCCCGGGCGTGTTCGCCGGGCTGGTCCACGGTGATGTGGGAGTGTTCCGAGGAGGCAGCGGCGCGGTCGGCCCGTTCGGCCCAGCAGCTCCGGTTGACGAGGTGGACCCGGCCGGCGCAGGCGACGCGACCAGCCCAGTCCCGACCGGCTCAATCCCGACCGGCTCAGTCCCGACCGGCTCAGTCCCGGCCGGCCCGCTAGGCCCACTCGGCGCGCCCGGCGCGGCGGGCTCGGCGGGCTCGGCCGATCCGCTGGTCGCGGTCGGCTCATTTGATCCGGCCGGCCCGGTCTCCGGCTCCGGGCGCGGGCCGCGCGGCTCGTCCCCTGCGCCGCGCGACCCCGCGTCCTGATCCGCCATCCAACTCTCCCTTTACCCGCTTCACAGAAGCGTTCCCGGGGACAAGGATGCGCCGTGATCCGTAAGAACGGCGTAAGCCCGGCGGGCGGCTGCGACCTGAGTCGTACCGCCGTATCCACCGCAAGGGTGAGACCTTTCTGAGCAGCCGATACATAGGGTTGGGTACGTGTTCGGCAGACTGCGCGCCTGGACCCGGCGCCACAGCAAGCTCGTGGACGCGCTCACGGTCTCCCCGCTGGCGCTGTTGAGCCTGATCACCGTCGAGGCGTTCAGCCGCGCCGGCTCGTTCGGGGCTCGGCAGGTCGGCGTGCCCGGCCTGCTGCTGCTGTCGGCCGTGCTCATCGTTCCGCTGATCTGGCGCCGCGACCACCCCCGTGAGGTGTTCGCGGTGGTCGCCGCCGTCAGCTTCGTCCAGTGGCTGCTCGACGTCATCGTCCTGCCCGCCAACATCGCGGTGCTCGTCGCGGTGTACGGCGTCGCCTCGCGCTGCACGCTTCGGTGGGCGCTGGCCGCCGGGGTGGTCGCCGAGTTCGGGCTGCTGCTGGCGATGCTGCGCTGGTCTAACGACGCCGGGCAGGCATGGCCGTCGTCCTCGGCCTTCATCGTCGCCGTCTGGATCGCCGGGATCTACGCCAACACCCGCCGCCGCTACGTGGAGGGCCTGGTCGAACGCGCCGAGCGGGCCGAGCGGGAACTCGACCAGCAGGCGCGCATCGCGGCGGCGGCCGAGCGCGCCCGCATCGCCCGCGAGCTGCACGACGTGGTGGCGCACAACGTCAGCGTGATGGTCGTCCAGGCCGACGGCGCGGGATACGCCATCGACGCCGACCCCGAGCAGGCGCGGCGCGCGCTGCAGGCGATCTCGGCGACCGGGCGGCAGGCGCTGGCCGAGATGCGCAGGCTGGTGGGCGTGCTGCGGCAGGACGCCGGCAGCCCCGCGGAGGAGTACGCTCCGCAGCCCGGCGTGGCCCAGCTCGGCGACCTGGTCAGGCAGGTCAGGGACTCGGGGCTGCCGACCGAGTTCACCGTGTCCGGCACCGCGCAGACGCTGCCGGAGGGCGAGCAGCTCGCCGTCTACCGGATCGTGCAGGAGGCGTTGACGAACGCGCTCAAGCACGGCGGTCCTGGCACGCGGGCCTGGGTGGAGATGACGTACGGCAGGGGCGAGATCGAGCTGAGGATCAGCGACGACGGCAGGGGCGCCGCGGCGCCGCGCCTGGTCGGCGGCCACGGGCTGATCGGCATGCGGGAGAGAGCGGCGATGTACGGCGGGAGCGTCGATGCGGCCCCTCGGCCTGGCGGCGGGTTCCGGGTGGTCGTCCGGATTCCCATCGGAGTGGCAGCGTGACGCCGCCGTCTCCCCGGCCGTCCGCGGTGACCCGGCTGTCCCCCGACCGCGTACGGTTACGGGGATCACGGCGATGACGAGCGGAGCGGAGCGGCAGTGATACGCGTCATGCTGGTCGACGACCAGGAACTGGTGCGGACCGGGTTCCGGATGGTCCTCGGGGCGCAGCCGGACATCGAGGTCGTGGGCGAGGCGGCCGACGGACTTGCGGCCGTCGAGGCGCTGCGCACGGTCGAGGCGGACGTGGTCCTCATGGACGTCCGCATGCCGCGGATGGACGGCGTGGAGGCGGCCCGCGTCATCTGCGCGACGCCGGAGAGCCCCAAGGTGCTGATCCTGACGACGTTCGACCTCGACGAGTACGCGTTCGCCGCGATCAAGGCGGGCGCGGCGGGGTTCCTGCTGAAGGACGTGCCGCCGGCCGAGCTGATCAGCGCGATCCGGTCGGTCCACTCGGGGGACGCGGTGGTCGCGCCGAGCACGACCCGCCGCCTGCTCGACCGCTTCGCCGTGCTCCTGCCGGAGGGCGACGAGCGGCGGCAGGACGCGGGCGTGCTGACGGCGCGGGAGCGGGAGGTGCTGGTCCACGTGGCCCGCGGCCTGTCGAACTCCGAGATCGCGACGCGGCTGCATCTCGCCGAGGCGACCGTGAAGACCCACCTCGGTCGCATCCTGGCCAAGCTGGGGCTGCGCGACCGGGCCCAGGTGGTCGTCTACGCGTACGAGACGGGCCTGGTCTCCCCCGATCATCCGCAGGGCTGAGTCCCGGATACCTCGCAAGTCGCACACGCCCCGGCGGGACCGTCCCGGGGCCGCACGCGGAGAACGTCCGCGAGGCCGAGGAAACGCCCTGATCACGGCCATAGCGTGGCGTCATGACCACAACAACTCAGGTTCGCACCGCGGTCGTCGCGCGGGGACTGACGAAGGTGTACGGGCAGGGCGACGCGGCGGTGCACGCGCTGCGCGGCATCGACGTGGGTTTCGCCGCGGAGGAGTTCACCGCGATCATGGGGCCGTCCGGCTCCGGCAAGTCCACCCTGATGCACTGTCTGGCCGGATTGGACACCGTGACGGACGGGCAGGTGAGCATCGGCGGCGTCGAGATCACCGGTTTGAACGACAAGCAGCTCACGCTCCTGCGGCGCGAGCGCGTCGGGTTCATCTTCCAGGCGTTCAACCTGCTGCCGACGCTGACGGCCGAGCAGAACATCCGGCTGCCGTTGGAGATCGCGGGCCGCCAGGCCGACCAGGCGTTGTTCGACCGTGTGATCGAGACGGTCGGCCTGCGTGACCGGCTCAGGCACAGGCCGAGCGAGCTGTCGGGCGGCCAGCAGCAGCGCGTCGCCGTGGCGCGGGCGCTCATCAGCAAGCCCGAGGTGATCTTCGCCGACGAGCCGACCGGCAACCTCGACTCGCGCAGCGGCGCCGAGGTGCTGGCGTTCCTGCGCAGGTCCGTACGCGAACTCGGGCAGACGATCGTGATGGTGACCCACGACCCCGTGGCGGCGTCGTACGCCGACCGGGTGGTCTTCCTCAGGGACGGGCTGCTGGTGAGCGAGGTCCAACGGCCGACGCCGCAGGCCGTGCTCGACACGCTGATGGCGCTGGAGGCCTGAGCCGTGTTCAGGACCACACTCGCCGGGCTCCTGGCGCACCGCCTGCGCCTGGTGCTCACCTCCCTGGCGATCGTGCTCGGGGTCGGCTTCATCGCGGGCACGTTCGTGCTCACCGACACCATCGACGCCGGGTTCTCCCAGTCGTTCGCCGCGGACGCCGACAAGGTGGACGTGGTGGTGACGCCCAAGGACGACACCGAGCGCGACGGGAACCTGCCGGAGAGCGCGCTCGCCGCGATCAGGGCGGTGCACGGCGTCAAGGACGCCCAGCCGATGGTGTCCGGGGACGCGCCGCTGATCGGCAAGGACGGCAAGGTCGTGGGGGACTACCCCACCGCCGGGGTGTCCATCCCGGCGAGCCGCATCAAGATCACTTCGGGGAGGGCCCCCTCCGCCGCCGGAGAGGCGGTGCTCGACAAGAACACCGCCAAAACCCAGGGCCTCGCGCCCGGAGCCGCCGTCACCGTGCTCGACCGGGCGGGCAAGCGGCAGGAGTTCCGCCTCGTCGGGATCTTCGATGTGGGGATCGACCAGAACCTCGCCTACCGGGGAGCCGTCGCCTTCACCCCCGACTCGGCGCGGCGCGTCACCGGGGCCAAGGGCTTCACCGAGATCGACGTCGTCTCCTCGGGCCCCTCGCCGGAGAGCCTGCGTACGGCCGTCGCGGCGGCCGTACGCGACGCGAAGGTCGTGACCGGGCGGGAACGCGCCGACGAGGTGGCCAAGCGCAACCACATGGACACGTCCTTCATCCGGCTGGGCCTGCTGCTGTTCGGCGCGGTCGCGCTGCTCGTCGCCGCGCTCGTGATCTACAACACCTTCAACATCCTGGTCGCCCAGCGGATGCGCGAGATGGCGCTGCTGCGCTGCATCGGCGCCACCAAACGGCAGGTCTTCGGCTCGATCGTGCTGGAGTCCGCCGTGGTCGGCCTGCTGTCGTCGGTGCTCGGCCTGCTGACGGGCCTCGGCCTCGGGGCCGCCGCGGTCGCCGTGCTGAGGGCCATCGGAACGGACATCCCCACGGGCACCGTGAGCCTGTCCCCGCAGACGATCGCCATCGGCATGTGCACGGGCGTCGTCGTGACGATGGCCGCCGCCCTGCTCCCGGCGCGGCAGGCCACCCGCGTGCCGCCCGTCGCGGCGCTGCGCACGCAGGTCGAGGAGCACGCGTTCCGCACCGGGGTCGTACGGGTGGTCATCGCCGCCCTGTTCGTGCTTGCGGGGGCCGGCCTCACCGCGGCGGGCATGCTGCAGAAGCCGGGCCAGGCGGCGCTGCTGACGGTCATGGCGGGCGGCGTGCTCGTGTTCTTCGCGGTGCTCATCCTCGGCCCGGTGATCGTACGGCCGCTGAGCGGGCTGGCCGGCTGGGTGCCGGCGCGGCTGTTCGGCGTGCCGGGACGGCTCGCCGTGGACAACTCGCGGCGCAACCCCAAGCGGGCGGCGACCACCACGGTGGCCCTGACCGTCGGCGTGACGCTGATGACGTTCATGGCGGTCCTGACCTCCACGGTGCGGACCACCGTGAACGGTCAGCTCGACCAGCAGTTCCCCGCCGACTACATCCTGTCCGCGCAGACGGGCACGATCCCCCGCTCGGTCGCCGACACGCTGCGCGCGAGCCGCGACCTGGCCGCAGTGACCGAGTTCCGCGGGAAGAAGGCCAAGGTGAACGGCCGCGAGTTCGAGGTGGGCACGGTCACCCAGTCGGCCATCGGCACCGCCATCAAGCCCGAGGCGTCGTCCGGCACCATGGACGGCTTCGGCGCGGGCGAGGTCGCGGTGGCCGACTACGTCGCGCAGGACCTCGGCGTCAAGGTGGGCGACACCGTGACCGTCACGTCAGGCGGCCGGAGCACTCCGCTCAAGGTCGCGGCGGTGCTGAAGGCCGACGTGTCCCTGCTGCCGCCGTTCACCATGGCGGAGCAGGCGTTCGAACGGCACTTCGGCAGGGTGGACGACACGCAGGTCCTGGTGGACGCCGCCGACGGCGTGGCCCCCGAGCGGGCGCGCAAAGTCGTGGACGACGCCACTGCGGCCTATCCGGCGGTCAAGGTCGGCAGCACCACCGAGATCCGCGGCCAGTTCGACGAGGCGATCGACTCGATCCTCATGATCGTCACCGGGCTGCTGGCCCTCGCGATCGTGATCTCACTGCTCGGCATCGCGAACACGCTGTCGCTGTCGGTCCACGAGCGCACCCGCGAGTCCGCGCTGCTGCGCGCCCTGGGCCTGACCCGGCCGCAACTGCGGGGCATGCTCTCGGTCGAGGCGCTGGTCCTCGGCCTGGTGGGGGCGATCGTCGGCGTGGTCCTCGGCACCGTGTACGGCTGGGCGGCGACGGCGACGCTCACGGAGAAGGTCGCGTTCCAGCTTCCGATCGGGCAGATCCTGATCTTCATCGCCGCCTCGGGCCTGGCCGGAGTGCTCGCCGCGGTGCTGCCCGCCCGCCGTGCGGCCCGGGCCTCGGTCGTCGGGGCGCTGGCCGCCTCCTGACCGCCGCCCCCGCCCCCCGGCCTCGGCCGGGCCGGTACGGCGACCGCCCGGGCCGCCCGCGCGAGCGGGTGACCCGGGCGTCGGGCCGGGGCACAGACAGAGCCGGAGCGGGCCGGGGTCGTCGCCGTCGGGCCCGTGCTCGCCGCGCGGGCCGTCACAGGCGGCGGCCCTGGCGGTCGATCACCACCGCGAAGACCCCTGTGACGTCCTCGTACGGCGGTTCCACGGCCATGTGACCCCGTTGGGCGTCGATCCACAGGACCTCGCCCCGGCAGTTGACGGCGTTCCACGCGTGGCTGCCTCCCCCGGCCCAGCGGGTGATGAGGACCGCGGCGGCACCGTGACCACCGAAGATCAGCCGCTGCGCGATGGCCACGTACGCCCGGCGGCCGTGGCCCACGTATTCGAAGCGGTGCCCGAGCCACTCCTCGGCGCGGGCGACGCCCCCGGTCTCCCCGGTGAGCAGCGGGCGTCCCGACCCGTCGTACTCCGGCTGCCTGCGTGCCGCCACGACGGGCTCGCCGTGCCAGGTGGACATGACCGACAGCGCGCAGTCGACGGCGTTGTTGGACCTGAACGCGTCCTCCGTCGGGCCTTCGGCGTTGATCAGACGGATCCAGGTGCCGCGCGGGTCCGGGAAGCGCCCGCTCACCGCCTGCGCGAGGCTCACCTGGCCGTCCGGATCCGCCTCGGCCAGGCCGCCGGGCCTGCCGTACGGGCGGGTCTCCTCCAGCCGTCGCGGGCGGCCCGGGCCGTCCAGCCAGTCGCGCTCGGTCTCGTCGTGCAGCACGGCGGACCAGAAGTCGTCGGCGTCCGCGAGTTCGCCCGCCTCGGGACCGTCGTCCACGGCCATGCCCGGCTGCGTGGGAAATCTCGGCGCGGGCGCGGTCTCGGTGAGCCACTCGTCCGGTCCGGTCTGAGCCACGACCTCGTGTCCCGCCTGGGGTGGCGGCTCGGGTAGCGGCTCGCCTTCGACGGCCGGCACGGCCGTCATGGTCTCCTCGTCCGCGGCGTCGTCCTGCGTCCCGACGGGAGCGATCTCCACATGGTCAGCGCTTTCCAGGTGATCAGCGACTCCCAGGTAATCAGCGCTTTCCAGGCGATTCCCGGGCTCGGCCGGGTCCTCGACGTCGTCCTCGTGCTCCGCGTCGTCGATCCCGGCGTCGGATTCGGTGTCGGCGTCGTCCGGCCCCATCCCTGCGTCCCGGCGCTCCTCCACGGGCGCGAGGTCCCCGGAGTCGTGCGAGCGGGGCTCCCCCGAGCAGGACTCTTCCGCGCCGGACTCCTCCGTGCCGGACTTCTCCGTGCCGGACTCTTCCGCGCCGGACTCTTGCAGGGGCAACGGCGAGCAGTCGGGTGCCGCCTCGGTGGCGGCCGCTGCGGTAGCTTCCTCAGCGATCTCCCCGGCCGCCGCCTCTTCCGCCGTCCCCCGGGCCTCCCCGGCGTCCTCGAAGTGTCCGAACTCCTCCGAGCCCTCGGAGCCCTCGGCGTCTTCGGGGTCCCCCCTGTCCCCGATGTCCCCGGTGTTCCCGGCGTCGGCGGGTGCCACGGCGGGGACGGCTTCCCGGGCGTCCGGCGACCCTGCGCGGCGCCCGATGGGCGCCGCCAGGCCGTGGCCCCCACGTCCCCCGCTCTCGCCGTTCCTCGCGGCCGGCACCACCGGCATGGTCACGGTGTCCACGCCCAGCGGCAGCGCCGCGAGCCGCACTTCCAGGCGGCGATCCTCCAGCGAGGGAGCAGGCGCCTCGGCGGCCTGCTCGTAGTCCCGCCATCGCCGGCCGTCGGCCGTCACGACCGGGTTGTACACACCGGACGGCAACCGCCACCTCGCATGCCGGCGCGCCCTTTCCTGGTTCACGCGCTTGGCCCCCCTCCTCGCGCCCATCAGGGTGCCGATGGTAGAGGCGAGCCGTCCGAGGCACGGCGGGTTTTCCCAACTCCAGACCCGGCTCTCCACGGGGACCGTGCGGGGGCCGGTCAGCGGGCCGTGACGGTGACGGTGTGGAGGCCGGTGGCGCCGTCGGGGGCGGGCGGGACCTCGTCCGCGGTCTGGGTGTAGCCGGTCGCGTCGGTGGCCCGCACGGAGATCGTGTGCCGCCCCGGCGTCAGGTCCAGGTCGAGCGACCACTGCCGCCAGGTGTCCGGGCCGGGGACGTCGGCGAGCCTCGCCTGCCGCCACGCGCCGCCGTCCACCCGCACCTCGACCGCGTCGACGCCGCGGTGCTGGGCCCACGCGACGCCCGCCACGGTCGTACGGCCCGCCGTGACCTCGTCCCCGTCACGGGGCAGGTCGATCCTGGACTGGGTCTTGATCGGGCCCCGGGGGGCCCAGCCGCGCGGCGTCCAGTAGGCCTCGTCCCGGTCGAACCGGGTGACTCTGATCTCGGTGACCCATTTCGTCGCCGACACGTATCCGTACAGTCCGGGCACGACCTGGCGGACCGGGAAGCCGTGAGCCTCCGGAAGCACCTCGCCGTTCATGGCGACGGCGAGCAGCGCGTCGCGGCCGTCCATGACCACGTCGACCGGTGTGCCGCAGGTCCAGCCGTCCTCGGAGATGCTGAGCAGCATGTCGGCCTCGCGGCGGATCCCGGCCTCGCGCAGCACGTCGGCGAGCCGGGCGCCGAGCCAGCGGGCGTTGCCCGCGTACGGCCCGCCGACCTCGTTGGACACGCAGGTCAGCGTGACGTCCGCCTCCGTCAGGGGGCGTCTGAGCAGGTCGGCGAAGGTCAGTTCGACCGGCCTGTCCACCAGCCCATGGATCTTCAGGGTCCAGCGGGCCGGGTCCACCGACGGCACGACGAGGGCGGTGTCCACGCGGTAGAACTCCGCGTTGCGCGTGACGAACGGCGTGAGGCCGGGAATCCGCAGGTCCGCCCCGGCGGGGATCGGCGCGGCCGGGCGCGCCGCGCGCGGCAGCATCCTGGCGACGCCGCGCCGGGCCAGTTCGGCGTCCTTGCTGCCCGACAGCAGCCATCCGCCGAGACCGGCGACGCCCGCCACCGCGACGCCCGCGGCCGCCCCGGTCAGAAGCCTGCGCCGGTCGAAGGCAGAGGGCCCCGCTCCCGCCCGCATGACGGGCGGCACGGCGGGCGGCGCCGCGGGCGGCGGGGTGGGCGGCACGGCGGGGCTGGGCTCCGCCGCACGGATCTCCTCCCGAACGCCCTCCTCCCCAACACTCCCGGCCCTCGTGCTCTCGGCCGGCACGGCCGCTGCCAGGGGCGTTTCGCTCATGCCCCGGTCGGCGGCCCGGCTGGCGGCCACGTAGTCCTCCTCGCCGCTGCCCATGGCACGGCGCGTCAGGCGCGACAGGGTCCAGGCGCCGGCCGCGGCGCCCGCGAGTGAGGGCAGGACGTGCGCCGCCCCCGCGTCCGGCCGGGACAGCGCGGCGGCGGCCCCGACGAGGCCGAACAGGGCCAGTCCCAGCGTGCCGTACGCCGTCCGGCGGCGGGCGAGCAGGCCGAGACCGGCGGCGACGAGGGCGAGCACGACGACGATGCCGCCGAGCAGGACCGGCTTGTCGTTGGAGCCGAAGGCGCGGATCGCCCATTCCTTGACGCCGGTGGGCGTGGCGTCGACGATCGCGCCGCCCACGGCGACGACCGGCGCGGCGCCGGGGTCGATCAGACCGGCGACGATCTGGGCCGCCCCGAGCGCCACCGCGCCGGCGACGAGGCCGGTCAGCGCGGCCGCCCAGGCGGGCATGCGGGTGCCTGCTGCGTTCACGTTCCGAACGCTACGCCCGCCCGTCCTCCCGGGGTCTTACGGCGGTATTACGAGACGACCTCGGCGATCACCGGGGCGATGGCCCGGAACGCCTTGCCCCGGTGGCTGATCGCGTCCTTCTCCTCGGCCGACATCTCGGACGTCGTGCGGGTGTCGCCGTCCGGCACGAAGATCGGGTCGTAGCCGAAGCCGCCCGTGCCGCGCCGTTCGCGGATGAGGTGGCCGTGCACGGCCCCCTCCACCACGTGCTCCTCCCCCGTCGGCAGCGCGAGCGCGGCCGTGCAGGCGAAGTGGGCCTGGCGGCGGCCGTCCGGCACGTCGGCGATCTGCGCGAGCAGCAGGTCGAGGTTGGCGTCGTCGTCGCCGTGGCGGCCCGACCAGCGGGCGGAGAAGATGCCCGGCATGCCGTTCAAGGCCTCGACGCACAGGCCGGAGTCGTCGGCGATGGCGGGCAGGCCGCTCTGCGAGGCGACCGCGTGCGCCTTGAGCAGCGCGTTCTCCGCGAACGTGAGGCCGGTTTCGGCCACGTCGCCGATGTGTGGGAACGCTTCGAGGCCGACGAGTTCGACCGGCACACCGGCGTCGGCGAGGATCCGGCGCAGTTCGACGATCTTCCCGGCGTTGCGGGTGGCCAGGACCACCTTGTTCATGCTGACGTCCTCGCTGGTGTCCACGGTGTTCAGGAGAGGGCTTCCATCTGGAGGCGGGTGAGTTCGGCACAGCCGGTCGCGGCCAGGTCGAGCAGGCCGTTGAGCGCCGTCCGGTCGAACGGCGTGCCCTCGGCGGTGCCCTGCACCTCGACGTAGTCGCCCCTGCCGGTCATCACCACGTTCATGTCGGTCTCGGCCTTGACGTCCTCGCTGTAGTCGAGGTCGAGCATCGGCTCGGTGCCGACGACGCCGACCGAGACGGCGGCGACCGAGTTCACCAGGGGGTCGCCGGGGCACATCCGGCGCTGCCGCATCCAGGCGATCGCGTCGGCGAGGGCGACGTACGCGCCGGTGATGGCCGCGGTGCGGGTGCCGCCGTCGGCCTGCAGCACGTCGCAGTCGAGCAGGACGGAGTTCTCCCCCAGGGCCTTGTAGTCGACACAGGCCCGCAGGGACCTGCCGATCAGCCGGGAGATCTCGTGGGTGCGCCCGCCGATCTTGCCGCGGACCGACTCGCGGTCGTTGCGCGTGTTGGTCGCCCGGGGCAGCATGGCGTACTCGGCCGTCACCCAGCCGAGACCGCTGCCCTTGCGCCAGCGGGGCACGCCGCTCTCCACCGTCGCGGCGCACAACACCCTGGTGCCCCCGAACTCCACCAGTACGGAACCCTCCGCGTGGGCGAGCCAGTTCCGGGTGATGGTCACGGGGCGAAGCTGGTCGGAACGACGACCGTGTGAACGAGCCATACGGGTCACCCTAGGTCATACACGGCCCCGCTCCGCGCCAACTCCATCGGGCCGGCGAAGCCGCCGCGCGAGGCGTCCTCCAGGATGCGGGACTTGTCGTACCACGGGACGAGATGGGTCAGGACGAGCGCGCCGGCCTCGGCACGGGCGGCGTGCTCGGCCGCCTGCCTGCCGCTCAGGTGCAGGCCTGGGGTCAGGCCCGGCTGGTCGAGGAAGGACGCCTCGCACAGCAGGACGTCGGCCTCGTGGGCCAGCTTGACCAGTTCGGCCGACTCGCCGGTGTCCGCCGAGTACGCGACGGAACGGCCCTGGTGGGTGACGCGGAAGCCGTAGGTCTCCACGGGGTGGTTCATCGGGGCGGCCGTCACCTCGAACGGGCCGACGTGCCGGGTGCCGGGCGACAGCCGTACGAAGTCGAAGGAGTTCTCCAGCACGGGCTCGTCCGGCATCGCGTACGCCGCGTTGAGCCGCTTGGAGGCGCCGCCGGGGGCGTGGACGGGCACCTTCGGCAGCGGGCCGTCCGGGGTGTAGGTGCGCACCACGTGGTAGGCGCACAGGTCGAGGCAGTGGTCGGCGTGCAGGTGGGACAGGAGGATGGCGTCGACGTCGTAGAGCCCGGCGTGCCGCTGCAGCGCGCCCAGCGATCCGTTGCCGAAGTCGAGCAGCAGCCGGAAGCCCTCGGCCTCCAGCAGGTAGCAGGAGGACGGGCTGTCGGGGCCGGGGAAGCTGCCCGAGCACCCGATGATCGTCAACTTCATCGCGAACTCCCTACGCCGCTGACGTCGCCGATGCCGGAGGCGGTCCGCTCCACCGACTGGAGCTCGGGACCGAGGAAGCGCTGCCCGAGGCGTTCGAACAGTTCGGTGTCGCCGGTCGCCCGGAAGCGGTGCTTCGGCTCGCCCGCGCCGTTGGACAGCCCGCGGTCGTGCAGGATGCGATAGACGTCCTTGGCCGTCTCCTCGGCGCTGGACACCAGCGTGACCCCGTCCCCGGCGACGTACGAGAGGGCACCGGTCAGCAGCGGGTAGTGCGTGCAGCCGAGGATGAGCGTGTCGCAGCCCGCGTCCTGGATCGGCTTGAGGTAGCCCCTGACCACCTCGATGAGCTCCTCGCTCATCGTCTCGCCCCGCTCGACGAACTCCACGAGCAGGGGGGCGGCCACCGCGACCAGCTCGACGTCGGGGGCGGCGGCGAAGGCGTCGTGGTAGGCCATCGACTCGATGGTGGCCCGCGTGGCGATCACGCCGACCCTGCCGTTCCTCGTGGCCCGCACGGCCCGCCGGGTGGCGGGCTGGATCACCTCGACGACCGGAACGTCGTAGCGCTCCCTGGCATCCCTGAGCACGGCCGAGCTCGCGCTGTTGCACGCGATGACCAGCATCTTCACGTCATGCTCGACCAGGTGGTCCATGACCTCCAGCGCGTACGCGCGGAGCTCGGCGATGCTCTTGGGCCCGTACGGCTGGTGGGCCGTGTCGGCCACGTAGAAGATCGATTCGTGGGGCAGCTGGTCGATGATCGCCCGGGCGACCGTAAGGCCGCCCACGCCACTGTCAAAGATCCCGATCGCCCTGGTGTTGTCCTCCGGCACGCTTCCCAAGGTTAGGGGACTGATCCCCGCCGCCGACGGTAAGAATGCTCACATCGCGCGCCGGGCATGAGGGGCGCGGTCTAGCCCCGGCCCAGCCGCGCGATCTGGCGCGACTGGGCGACCAGCCGGCCCGCCGAGTCCCACACCTCGACCTCCTCGTCGAACCAGCCGTCGCTGATCAGCCGTCCGCCGCCGATCAGGGTCAGCCACCCCGGCGCGGGCAGGGCCCGCAGGTGCCAGGTCAGCTCCACCGTCGGGGCCCATCCCCGCGCCCCCGCCGAGAACACGACCGGCGGCAGCGCGTCCACCGCCAGCGCCAGCACGTACGGGTCGGGGTCCTGCGGCTCGGCCAGCCGGAAGTACGCCCGCGACTCGGGCCGTCCGGTCGGCGCGCCGGTGAGCCAGCCGATCGTGGGCGGGTCGAACGCGAGCTCCATCTGGGCGCTGAAGTTCATGTTCGACTCGGGCTTGGGTTCGGGCAGGCGCATGCAGTCCGCCAGGTCCGGCATGACGGCCGACGGGCCGTCCGCCCAGTCCGGGGCCGCCTCCCCGTCGAGCGTCGCGGTCGTGACGAGCATCTCGATGAACGACTCGCCGTCCTGGACGAGCCGCGCCCGGGTCATCGCCGCCGTACGGCCCGTCTTGAGCGGTTCGAGCAGCACCCTGGCCGGGCCCGGCCGGGCCACCCGCAGGAACTGGGCGCTCGTGGAGACCGGGTGCGCGTGCGGCGAGGCGTCCACCACGGCGCGCAGCATCGTGGCCATGAGGTAGCCGCCGTTCAGCGGCCCTCCGATGGAGTACCCGTCGTCGAGACACACGTCGTAGGTGGTGTCGTCGACCCGGATGGCCTGCGTCGCCTCGTCGAACTTGGTCATGCGCCCCTCGCCGCTCTACCGAATATTGTTCTGCTCATTACTCTAGCGTGGCACTCCGGCGGAGCGCCCCCGGGGTCTCCAGGTCAAGCGGGTTGCAAGCGCGCCGCTACCGGCCGGGCCTAACGTCGCGGCGTACCAGACGACGACGTATGTGAGTGAGCCCCATGTCCCCCGACACCTCCCCGCGCGATCCGAGCCCCTGGCGGCCTGGTGACGAATCCGACTTCGACCGAACCGTCGCCTATCGCGTTCCCCGCCCCGCCGCGAACGAGGCGCACACCGTCCGGCTGCCGTCGTGGACGGAGCCTGAGGAGATCGGCTCCGCCACCGTGTCCGGCCCGCCGGCGCCGCCTGCGGGCCGGGGCCGGCGGGGGCGCGGCTGGATCCTGGCGCTGGTGGCCGCAGTGCTCGTCGGCGTGGTCGGCGGCGGCGGCGTGTGGGCCGCCTCGAAGCTCAGCGGCGGCGGCACGCAACCGCAGGACGTGCTGCCCGCGAACGCGCTGGCCTACGTCCGGCTCGACCTCGACCCGTCGGCCGGGCAGAAGCTCGCGTTGTTCGGCATCGCCCGCAAGTTCTCGGCCACCCGCGACTCCTTCGGCGGGGACGACCCGCGCAAGGCGCTCGTCACCACGCTGCAGAAGGACGACACGGACCTCTCGAAGGTCGACTTCGCCAGGGACGTCGAACCCTGGCTCGGCGACCGCGTCGGCCTCGCCGTGCTGCCCGCGGACGGCGGCGGCGACCCCGTCGGCGCGCTCGCCGTACAGGTGAAGGACGAGGCGGCGGCCCGGACCGGCATCGCCAAGATGGGCCTCGGCGACGGCAAGGTCGGCCTGGCGTTCCGCGACGGATACGCGATCATCGCCACGAGCCAGAAGCTGGCCGACGAGTACGTCAAGGCGGCGCCGCTGTCCGGCGAGCCGCGCTTCGCCGGGGACCTCGGCGCGCTGGGCGAGCAGGGCGTGCTGTCGTTCTGGATGGACGTGGAGAAGGTCGCCGACGCCGGCTGGAGCGAGATCGCGGCCACGCCCGTGCTGCAGCAGATCAAGGGCATGCGGTTCGCCGGCGCCCTCCGGTTCTCGGGCGACTACGCCGAGTTGGCCGGGATCACCCGCGGCGGGACGCCCACGTCGGTACGGCCCGAGCCGGTGAAGATCGGCGAACTGCCCGCCTCCACGGTCGCGGCGGCCTCGATCTCCGGCCTGGGCGACCTGCTGCGCGAGCAGTGGCCGTCCATCGAGCGAGCGGCGGGCGGCCCGGGCGGCGAGACGGTCAGGCAGGCCCTCGACGAGGCGCGGACGCAGTACGGCCTGTCCCTGCCGGACGACCTCGCGACGCTGCTGGGCCGCACCCTCACGCTCGCGCTGGACGAGCAGGACCTCGACGGCGCGCAGCCCCGGGTCGGCGCCGTGCTCACGACGGACACCGCCAAGGCGCGCGACATGGTGGACCGGGTGAAGGTTCATCGGAACGGCATGGAGAGGTCCGCCGACATCGCCACCGCCGAGGGCGACGGGCGGTTCGTGATCGCGAGCACCCAGGAGTACGCCGACGCGCTGAACGGCGGCGGCACGCTCGGCGAGAGCGAGACATTCAAGATCGCCGTCCCGGACGCCGCGAACGCCACCTACGCCCTGTACGCCGACCTCGACCGGCTGGAGAAGCTCTACCTGGACGGTCTCAGCGGCCAGGAGCGCGCCGACGCCGAGAAGTTGCGGGCGGTCGGCCTGAGCGGCACCCACGGCGACGACGGCGCGACCTTCACCCTCCGGGTCGTGTTCAACTGACCCCCTAGGCTCCGGCTCATCCCGCCCGAACCGGATCTCCGGCCCACCCATGCCGGAGCGGGCGGGGTGAGCCGGTCGGCCTTCATCGGCGATCCTTATCGGCGATCAGGCCCAGAGCTGGCCTTCGAGCCGGTCCTCCGCCTCGTCGAGGGTGCCCTCGTACGCGCCGGTGGACAGGTACTTCCAGCCGCCGTCGGCCACGATGAACACGATGTCGGCCCGCTCGCCCGCCTGGACGGCCTTGCGGGCCATGCCGAGGGCCGCGTGCAGAGCGCAGCCCGTCGAGATGCCCGCGAAGATGCCTTCGGCGGCCAGCAGCTCACGGGTCCGGCGCAGCGCGTCGGCCGAGGTCACGGAGTAGCGGGTGGTCAGCACGGACGCGTCGTACAGCTCGGGCACGAATCCCTCGTCCACGTTGCGCAGGCCGTAGACCAGCTCGCCGTACCGCGGCTCGGCGGCCACGATCTTCACGTCCGGCACGTGCTCGCGCAGGTAGCGGCCGACGCCCATGAGCGTGCCGGTCGTGCCGAGCCCGGCGACGAAGTGGGTCACGGTCGGCAGGTCCGCGAGGATCTCCGGCCCGGTCGACTCGTAGTGGGAGCGCCAGTTGGCGGGGTTGCCGTACTGGTAGAGCATCACCCAGTCGGGATGCTCGGCCGCGAGGCCCTTGGCGACCCGCACCGCCTCGTTGGACCCGCCCGCCGCCGGCGAGGAGATGATCTCGGCGCCCCACATGCGCAGCAGCTGGCGGCGCTCCTCTGAGGTGTTCTCCGGCATGACGCAGATCAGCCGGTAGCCCTTGAGCCGGGCCGACATCGCCAGCGAGATGCCGGTGTTGCCGGAGGTCGGCTCAAGGATCGTGCAGCCCGGAGTGAGCAGCCCGTCCTTCTCGGCCTGCTCGATCATCCACAGCGCCGGCCGGTCCTTGACCGACCCGGTCGGGTTGCGGTCTTCCAGCTTCGCCCAGATCCGTACGTCAGGGGACGGCGAGAGCCGGGGCAGACCCACCAGCGGGGTGCGCCCGACCGAGTCGATCAACGAGTCGAAGCGCATTCAGCGCGCTCCCCCCGCGACGGCCGGGAGCACGGTCACGGTGTCGCCGTCGGCGACGGGCGTGCCGAGCCCGCCGAGGAAGCGTACGTCCTCGTCGTTGAGGTAGACGTTGACGAAGCGGCGCAGCCCGGACTCGTCCACCAGCCGGTCCTTCAGGCCGGGGTGGCGCGACTCCAGGTCGCCGATCAGCTCTTCGAGGGTCGATCCCTTGGCGTTGACCGCCTTGGCGCCATCGGTGTAGCTGCGGAGGATGGTAGGAATGCGGACCTCGATGGCCATGTCGGCTCAATCTCCTTGATCAGTGGTCGTCGTTATGGTGGGCGTCCAGCCTGCTCGCGTTCATGTGCTTGAAACATGGGCGGGCGGGCGGCGATTCCAGCGGTCTTCTTCCCCCGGCGCACCGGCGGGCGGGTTCAGCGACAGTCGTAGACGACGACAGACGGCGTGTGCGCGAAGAGGAACGCCTGAACAGGAGATTCCGGGCGCACCCGGCGCGATAGGGCAGCCGGTGACGACACGGGACGAGCGTCATCGTTAGCCATAACTTAAGTTTAACCGTAGGACTCTACGATCTTGACTTCCTCCTCCGTCACGGCCCCGTCCACGATCCGGTAGGACCGGAAGGGCGTCTCCTCGTCGGAGGCGGTCGACACCAGCACGTAGTGGGCGTCGGGCTCGGAGGCGTAGCTGATGTCCGTACGGGAGGGGTACGCCTCGGTGGCGGTGTGGGAGTGGTAGATCACGACAGGCACCTCGTCGCGGTCGTCCATCTCCCGCCACACGCGGAACTGCTCCATCGAGTCGAAGCGGTAGAACGTCGGGGAGCGCTCGGCGTTCTCCATGGGGACGAACCGCTCGGGACGGTCGGACCCGGCGGGCCCGGCCACGACGCCGCACGCCTCGTCGGGGTGGTCGGCCCGGGCATGGGCCACGATCTTGTCGACCAGCTCGCGTGAGATCGTCAGCATGCGGGCAACCTACCAAAGCGCCCTGACGAGGGTGTCCTGCAGGTAGGTCAGCCAGTCGTAGGTCACGAACGCCGGATAGCGGGGGTCGTCCTCGGACATCGAGGCGATCTCCTCGTGGACCTCCTCGGTGACCTCCAGCCGCACGCCGAGCGCGAGGCGGACGTCGTTGATCGCCCGCAGCCACGCCTGCCCCTGCTCGGCCGTCAGCGTCAGCCGGCCCGGCGCCGCCGTCTCCAGCAGCGTCGTCGCGTCGGCCCGCTTGCCGTCGCGCAGCGTCGCCTCCGTGTAGCGCCGGAACTCCTGCGCCGCGTCCTCGTCGTCCGCGTACGCCGAGGGGAACAGCCGCGCGAGCACGGGGTCGGCCGGCGGCGCGGCGGAGCCGATGCCCAGGGCGCGCTCCAACGGGTCGTCGCCGGTGGTCCCCGGCTCGACCAGGCCGAGCACCTGCGACACCAGCGAGCGCAGGATCGACACCTCGCCCGCGTCGAGTTGGACGGTCACCCCGTCGCGCGTCGCCCGAAATCCCGTGCTCATCACTTGTCCTGCTGGACGGTCGCCCACAGGCCGTAGGAGTGGAGGATCTGCACGTCCCGCTCCATCTCCTCCCGGGTGCCGCTGGCGACGACGGCCTTGCCCTTGTGGTGGACGTCCATCATCAGCTTCTCGGCCTTCTGCCGGGGATAGCCGAACACGGTCTGGAAGACGTACGTCACGTACGACATCAGGTTGACCGGGTCGTTCCACACGATCGTGAGCCACGGCAGATCGGGGCGCACGTCCGACGACGGACGCTCGACCTCGGTTGGAGCTGTGCTACCCACGTACCCATCCTGCACCACGACCGTCGTAGTCTTCGACACGTGCGCATGACCACGGGCACGGCCCTGCTGACCGACCAGTACGAACTGACGATGCTCCAGGCCGCGCTCGCCGGCGGCGCGGCGCACCGGCGGGCGGTCTTCGAGGTGTTCGCCCGGCGGCTGCCCGGAGGACGGCGCTACGGGGTGGTGGCCGGCACCGGGCGGTTCCTCGACGCGCTGGAGGACTTCCGCTTCGAGGAGCAGGACATCGAGTTCCTGTGTTCCTCAGGGATCGTGGACGAGCCCACCGGCGAGTTCCTCGCCGGCTACCGCTTCTCCGGCAACGTGTACGGCTACCGGGAGGGCGAGGCGTTCTTCCCCGGCTCGCCGATCATGGTGGTGGAGGGGACGTTCGCCGAGGCCGTGCTGCTGGAGACCGTGGCCCTGTCGATACTCAACCACGACTGCGCGATCGCGGCGGCCGCCTCCCGGATGACGCAGGCGGCCGGCGACCGGCCGCTCATCGAGATGGGCTCGCGCCGCACCCATGAGTACGCCGCGGTCGCCGCCGCCAGGGCCGCCTACCTGTGCGGCTTCGCCTCCACCTCCAACCTCATGGCCGGCCACCTGTACGGCGTGCCGACCGCCGGCACCGCCGCCCACGCGTTCACCCTGCTCCACGACTCGGAGGAGGACGCCTTCCGGGCCCAGATCGACGCCCTGGGGCTCGGCACCACCCTGCTCGTGGACACCTACGACGTGGCGAAGGCCGTACGCACCGCGGTGGAGCTGGCCGGGCCCGACCTCGGCGCGGTGCGCATCGACTCCGGCGACCTCGCCGTGGTGGCGGTGGAGGTGCGCCGCCTGCTCGACGAACTGGGCGCGAGCCGCACACGGATCGTCGTCACCAGCGACCTGGACGAGTTCGCGATCGCGGCGCTGGCCGCGGCGCCGGTGGACGCCTACGGCGTCGGCACCGCCCTGTCCACCGGCTCGGGACACCCGACGGCCAGCCTCGTCTACAAGCTCGTCGCCCGCGAGGACCACACGGGACGGCTCCAGCCGGTCGCCAAGGCGTCCGTCGGCAAGCCGAGCGTCGGCGGGCGCAAGTGGGCCTACCGCAGGACCAGCGGCGGCACCGCGACCGCCGAGGTCGTCACCCGCGAGCCTGTGGAGACGGAGGACCGCCCGCTGCTGGCCGAACTCGTGCGGGACGGCAAGGTCGTCGGCCGCGAGAGCCTGGAGGCCGCCCGCGACCGCCACCGGGCGACGTTGGCCGAGTTGCCATTGGAGGCGTGCAGCCTCTCCCCCGGAGACCCCGCAGTCCCTACTATCTTCAAGTGATCGCGGGGGACCGGCGCATGAGGACGACGCCGGTCCTCCGTGATCGCCACGCTGAGGATCGCCACTGTGAGGTGACCCCATGAAGACCGCGCTCGTCGTCGTGGACGTGCAGAACGACTTCTGCGAGGGCGGCAGCCTGCCGGTGGGCGGCGGCGCCGAGGTGGCCGCCGCGATCAGCCGCCACGTCCACGAGCACGCGTACGACCACGTCGTCGCCACCCGCGACTACCACGTCGATCCCGGGGCCCATTTCGCGGCCGAGCCCGACTTCGTGGACTCCTGGCCGCCGCACTGCGTGGTCGGCACCTCCGGCGCCGGCTTCCACCCCGCCTTCGACGCGGCGAAGGTCGAGGAGGTCTTCAGCAAGGGCGCGCGGCAGGCGGCCTACAGCGGGTTCGAGGGCGCCACCGCGGACGGCGTCGGCCTGGCCGCGTGGCTGCGCGAGCGCGGCGTGGAGGCCGTGGACGTCGTCGGCATCGCCACCGACCACTGCGTCCGGGCCACCGCCCTCGACGCGGCGGCGAATGGCTTCGCCGTACGGGTCCTGCTGGACCTGACGGCCGGCGTGGCCCGGGAGACGACCGAGACGGCGCTCGCCCGCCTCGCCGAGGCCGGGGTGGAGCTCACCGGGGAGCCCGTCCTCCGCTCCTGACCCGCGAATCCGACCGGCCGGGCGGCCGAGCCGGGACACGCGCGCGGTCGGGACGTCAATGTCTTCACCACGAAGCGTCACGGGTGTATTACCTAGAGCGACGACTCTTCGTGGATTGGCGGCCCCGATGTTCGCGTTCCTGCTCGGCCTCAGCTGGCTCGTCCTGACCCCGGTCTGCATCTGGCTGCTCTTCGGCCGCGGTCACCGGGGCCTGCTCCGCGTCACCGGCGCGCTGACGCTGGTGGCCCTGCAGACGGCCACGATGATCACGGGATTCACCGAGAGGTCCGCCCGGATCCCCGCCCAGACGGTCGCCGTACGCGACCCGCGCGCCGCCGTCGGCGCCGACGCCAACGGGCCGGCAGGCGCGCAGGCCGGGCAGGCGCCCCGAGCGGCGGCGTCCGCGACACCGTCTGCGGCACCGACACCGGCACCGACACCGGCACCGAGTGGCCAGCCCGCCTGCGATTCCCGCGTCCCCAACCCCGAGGCCGTACGACTGTCGTTCCATGGCAGGGCCCTGCACGGCCTCACGGTGTACTGGCCCGCGTCGCCCGCGCAGTGCGACACGGCGACGGTGGCCGTCCACCAGGCCGGGCACCGGCTGCGCATCTGGCTGCGCGAGGGCGCGGAGGCGAGGCAGCACGAGGGAGCACGCAACGTTCCCGTACGCGTGGAGCAGGGCATGGCCTCCCTCAGCCTCCGGCTCAGCCCGGCCACCCGGCACCGCCGGCGTTACGTGGCGATCAACGGCCACACCGGCGACAAGATCCCGCTGCGCTCTCGCATCTCGTAACGCGCCCCCGACGAGGTCAAGAAAAGCCGGCCCACAAATAGGGGAAGTCCGGGCATGAAGCGCAGAACACGCAGTGCTCGGTGAATATTCATCCCACCGATAGCGAAGATTGCGCACCGTGCGGCCAAGGCGGCACGGAATGCGCCGTCGATTACTCACTTCCCGCCGACCTCCGAGCTGATAGCAGTTGCCTCCGCGCAGTTGCAGCGCTCCCACTCCCCCCAGCGAGCCTCGGCTACGCTGCGAGCAGCATCGGAGGACGACCCGTGAGGACACTCGAAGAACGCGTGAAGCATCTGGAGAATGAATTCATGAAGCTCAGCGTCGACTGCTACAAGCAGGCAGCAGCACACGCGTACGACGCGACGCAGCCGCATTGGGACAAACTCGACGCAATAAGCGACCGCCTGGTGCGAGTCGAGCAGATATCGGAGGAGACCAAGGCCGATGTCAACGTCCTCAAGAGGCAAATGACGGTTGTCGCCGTCCGGCTTGACCGCATCGACGGCGAGATCGGCCGACTGGATCGTCGCATCGACGGCTTGAGCGGCCGCGTCGACGCGCTGAGCGGACGCGTGAACGACCTCACCGGACGCGTCGACACACTGAGCGAACAGGTCACAACCCTCACCGGCCGCGTCGACGCGTTGAGCGGACGTGTGGACGATCTCACCGGACGCGTCGACACACTGAGCGAACAGGTCACAACCCTCACCGGACGCTTCGACACCCTGACGGTGCACGTCAGCGACCTCACCGATCGGGTGGACGCGATGGCCGCGTCGAACATGCGCATGTTCGAGCTCGTCCTCGACCGGCTGGGCGCCCTGCAATAGGACGCCCACCAGCCGCAGCGGGTCGCGGGGGTCGAACTCTCGCAGGGGTAGTCGCACCGACCCGGGCACGCAGGCACACAGAGCATGGCCTGCTCGCTCCGTGCCGAAGACTGTTCGGGCCTGCGAAGCAAGGGCATCGGGGGCGGCGCTGGGTGTCGCCCCCGATCACCACCGTGTCAGGTGATGAGCCCGGCGCCCTCGGTGTGCGGCGGGGTCACCTGCGCTGGGTGGCCCACTTGCGGATCATCGCGATGCGCTCGCGGACCTGCTCGGCGGTGGCCTGGGCGATGGCCGGGCCGCCGCAGGCCCGGCGCAGCTCGGCGTGGATGACGCCGTGCGGCTGGCCGGTCCGGTGGTTCCACGCGCCGACGAGGCCGTTCAGCTCCCTGCGGAGCTCGGCGAGCTGCTCGTGCGGCGCGAGGGCGGGGGCGCTGTCCTCGCTCCCCTTCTTGGTCCTGCGCTTGGCCGCCTGCTGGTCGGCCTGGCGCTTGCGCAGCAGTGAGGCCACCTGGTCGGGCTCCAACAGGCCGGGGAGGCCGATGAAGTCCTCCTCCTCAGGCGAGCCGGGCGCGGCGGCGGTGCCGAACTCGCCACCGTCGAAGAGCACCCGGTCGAAGGTGGCCGACGCCTCCAGCGTCTGGAAGGGCAGCTCGTCGCCGAGGGCGTCGGGCTGCTTCTTCTCCTGCTGGGCCTGTTCGAGGAGCATGTCGTCGAGGCCGTCCTCGTCGCGGCGGCGGCCCAGAACGTGGTCGCGCTCGGCCTCCATCTCGCCCGCGAGGCCCATCAGGACGGGCACCGAGGGCAGGAACACCGACGCGGTCTCCCCCCGCTTGCGGGCGCGGACGAAACGCCCGACCGCCTGGGCGAAGAACAGCGGGGTCGAGGTGCTCGTGGCGTAGACCCCGACGCACAGCCGGGGAATGTCGACGCCCTCGGAGACCATGCGGACCGCGACCAGCCAGCGCCGGTCGGAGGAGGCGAAGTCCTTGATCTTCTTGGACGCGCCCGGGTCGTCGGAGAGCACGACCTCGGCCCCTTCCCCGGTCACCGTGCGGATGTGCCGGGCATAGGCGCGGGCCGACTCGTGGTCGGAGGCGATGACCAGCCCGCCGGCGTCGGGAACGCCCCGCCGTACCTCGGTGAGGCGCCGGTCGGCCGCGTGGATGACCTGGCGGATCCAGTCGCCCTTCGGGTCGAGGGCGGCCCGCCACGCCTGCGAGAGCTGGTCCTTGGTCAACGGCGTGCCGAGGGTGGCGGCGATCTCGTCGCCCGCGCGCGTGCGCCACTTCATCTCCCCCGAGTACGCCAGGAAGATGACCGGGCGGACGACGCCGTCGGCCAGGGCCGGGCCGTACCCGTAGGAGTAGTCGGAGACGCTCCGCATCGCCCCCTCGCCGTCCTCGACGTAGGTGACGAAGGGGATCGGGCTCTCGTCGGACCGGAACGGCGTGCCGGTCAGCGCCAGTCGTCTGGTCGCGGGCTCGAACGCCTCGCGGACGCCGTCGCCCCACGACTTCGCGTCGCCGGCGTGGTGGATCTCGTCGAAGATCACCAGAGTCTTGCGCGCCTCGGTGCGAGCCCGGTGCAGCGCCGGGTGCATCGCGATCTGGGCGTAGGTGACCGCGACCCCGGTGTAGTCGCGCGAGGTGGTGCCCTGGCTGTTCTTGAACTCGGGGTCGATGCTGATCCCGACGCGGGCCGCGGCGTCGGCCCACTGCCGCTTGAGGTGCTCGGTGGGGGTGACGATCGTCAACGCCCGCACGACCCCGCGGCTGAGCAGCTCGCTGGCGATCCGCAGCGCGTACGTCGTCTTGCCGGCGCCGGGGGTGGCGACGGTCAGGAAGTCGCGCGGCTCGCGGCTGAAGTAGAGGTCGAAGGCCTGCTGCTGCCATGCGCGCAGCTTCGGGGCGGTGCCCCAGGCGGCTCTGTCGGGGTAGGACGGGGAGAGGTGGGACGCGGCCGAAACGCTCAACGACGCCTCCCCGAACTCATCGGAACACTGGTGTCTCTATCGGTTCGCTCCCTCACAGTGGATTCAGACTAGCCCGCCGGACCGACAAGACGCGCCGCCCACACGCAGGGTGGTCCGAAATAGCCTGGTGTGGCAATCCCCACAGCCTCAGGAACCGGGCGTGGCGTCGCGGTGCGATCCACCCCCGCGATCCGCCCTGCCGTCGCGGCGGGCGGCGGGATCGGGACCCCGGGCCGCGCCGATGCGACCGGGACCAGGAACCAGGGTGGACGCGACGGCGAAGCGCGCCCCGAGACCCGCGCAGCGGCACGAGCCCCGCTCAGAAACGGCCGGGGCGGGTGACCCGCGGAGCCCTTCGGCGTCCACGGGGCCCCGCCCCGGAATCGGTCAGTTCGCCGCGCGCACCGTCACAGACGTGTCGGGGCGCTGCAACGGCTGCTGGTCAGCGGAAGGGCGGAGGTACCGCTCGTGGTGGAGACGTTGCAGTCGGAGAAGAGGATGGCGCCGTCCGCCCTCCGCACCGTGACCCTGACCCGCCCCACGGGAATCCCGCTGCTGGTGAGGCTGGTCAGAGCGCCACCGCCGGGGACGACCGACAGAGCGGTGCTCGGCGAGGCCGCCAGGGTGATGTCGTACAGGTACCCGCCGAACACCGGCGTGAGGTCGGCCCAGCCCGTGCCGTCGTTCACGAACACGCGACCCCTGCGCGCCGACCCGGTGAAGGTCGTCGAGGCCGTCGGAGTGACGCCGGCCGCCGCGACCGTGAACGCGGTGACGATGTTCGCGCTGTCGAGGCGCGGGTAGGGAATGAACTTGTCCTTGTCCTTGTCGCCGACCGGGTTCGTCGCCGCCTGTGCGGCGGGGGCGGCCTTCGTCGTGGTGGCATTCGCCGCGATCGAGCCCGACAGCCCAACCGCCGCGCAGGTCACCGCCGCCGCGGCGGACCACATCAGCAGGCGACCGGCGCCACGCGAACCAGAGGCCGAGCTGCTCCTACGAGAAATCAATTTGATTTCCCCCCATGGTGAGAATTGGTCTTTCCGGGTCACCGCGTTTTCGTGCGATGCGACACCGAAGATACCTGGCCGGTGAAACGCGGGCAGTGAGCCACTTATTGGATATCGGCAAACAGATGTTACGCCTACCTCAAAGCCGCTCCGGCGACACCGCTATCTCCATTTATTGCACAGGAAGACGCCGGAGTGCCGATCAACGCGCTTATATGGATATTCAACCGGACAACCAAGGCAAAGAGCTGCGCAGATAAGTCGGCCGGTTTCCCGATTCAACGGCTATGCCCGAGTAATCGCCCGTACGGAGCGAGAGACGGCTATTTCCGGATTCGAGCGACGGGCCGCCGTACGAGCGCGTGCCGGTTCGACGGCGGGCTCAGCGGGCTCCCCACATCAGGCCCTCGATCTCGGCGCGCGACTGGGGACTGTCGGGATGGGCCAGCCCGAGCAGGACCGTGCTGCCGCCGTCCGGCCGGGTCAGCAGGGTCACCCGCATGAAGGCGGGCTCGTTCACCACGTCGGTGTACTCGGCCCGTACGGCCCGCGTGTGTCCCGGCCGCCCGCCGACGGTCACCGCGCGGTCGTCCAGCACCTCGACCTTGTCGCCGTGCAGCAGCAACTGCGTGTAGAGATCGCTTAGGTCGATGACGGCCGACCGCAGGTTGGGCGGGTCCACCCGGTCGCCGGGCCGGGCCATGACGGTGGCGCTGTCCCCGCGCGCGGCGACGGAGGTGAAGCCGGTCACGGGCGCGACGACGCCCTCCCGCCACTGCGGCGGCAACGTATAGGCGACGCCGGCGATCTGGTCGTGGATCACCGTGGGAGGCGCACTCTCGGCGCGATGCAGCACCGTGACCACCACCGCGCCGATGACGGCCGCCGAGCAGACCAGCGCGAGCCCGCCGACGAGAAGGCGCCGCAGCCACCGCGGCATCGGGCGGGGAGGCGTCTCGGGCGCGCGGTAGCGGCGGGCCGAGGGGGGCAGGTCGTCCTCGGGCTCCGGGGACTCCAGGCCCAGGGACGGCCAGACCGGGCGGTCGGCCTGGCTCCGTTCCGAGACCGGCGCGCCGTACAGGCCGGTGAGGCTCTCCTCCGGGTTCCGGTCCGGCTCCCGGTACGGTCGTGAGGGCCACTGGGGGGACGCGGGCGGTGTGGACGGCCGCGGCGACCCGCCTAGGGCGCCGTACGGGCGAGTGGGGCCCTGCGTGGACGGCGCGGACTCGTCCTCGGCAGGGGGCCAGACCCGGCGGGTCCACTGGTCATCCACAAAGCCTCCCCGGGCGGCCTGGCCGGGCGCGTGGGACGGAACCGGCGAGCGACTCGGCGCTCAGGGCCGGGCGCGGGGCTTCGTGACCATGAACGCTGCTGTGGAGTTACTCACACCCGCGCCGCGACGTCAACGGCTCCGGCCCGATTCGTCATCGCCCTGTTCCTCCTGGCGATTCCTCCCCGCCCTGTATGTGGTCGACCGGGCCCTCACGGCCTTGTGCGGCGAGGCTCGGCACAGGGCTGACCGTGATGCCGTCCGGGGTGCTGTCCGTGCCGTCCGCAGCGTCCGCGGCGGCCCCCTGGAGCCCCGCGGCGGCCTTCTGCAGCCCGGCGTCGGTTCCCTCCGGTGCCGGACGGCGATAGGCGTCCCACATCTGGTGGACGCGCACGCCCTGGCCCGCGGTGAACTCGCGCATGCAGCGGTCCTGGGCGTAGTCCATGAAGTTGTGGACAGGGTCGCCGCCCGTGGCGGGGCAGGTGTCCTTCTTCGAAGGGCAGCCGTTCGTCGGGTAGGCCTCGGCGGGGGTGTCGTCCACCGAGTCGCCCGGGGCCTTGCAGCCGTTCTCGAACGTGTGCAGCAGGCCCAGCCAGTGGCCGATCTCGTGCACCGCGGTGAAGCCTCTGGCGAAGTCGCGCAGCGGGCCGCCGGGGACGCTCCGCCAGTCGATCACCACGCCGTCCAGCACGGGCTCGTCGTCGTACCAGTACGGGTAGGTGGAGTAGCCGAGCACGAGCCGGCTCAGCTGCGCGATGTACAGATTGAGCGTCTCGGGACCCCCGACCCGCAGCTTCTTCTTCATCGGCTCCTCGTAGCCGAGGGGGTCGCGGAACCAGTTCCGGTTGTCGGTGTGGGTGATGCCCTTGAGCTCGAAGCGCACGCCGGTGTCGGCTCCGCCGTACCCGCCGGAGTAGGCGGTGTTCAGCACGGCGATCTGCCGGGAGACGGCGGCGTCGGGCAGGCCGAGCGCACGGTCCCTGATGATGTGCACCCACACCGGGACCGTGATCCGCTCGACGGCCCTGGGAACGCTCCGCCGGCCGTTCGCGGCACTCCCCGGCCGCGCTGTGTCTCCGGGCTGCGCGGTGTCCCCTGGCTGCGCAGTGTTCCCGGGCTGCACGGTGTCCCCTGGCTGCGCGGTGTTTCCCGGCTGTGCCGTGTCTCCGGGCTCTGCCGTGCCGAGCCTGCGAGCCAGGTCGGCCGACATCCGGGCGACCTCGTCCGGCCCCGGCTCACGCGGCTCCAGGGCGTGCGTGAGGCTGCCCACGCCGTGCCGGCGCTGCGGAACGGCATGGCGGGTGAGGCAGGCGTCCGGGCGCGAGGCCGGCGATCCGCGCAGACCGGCGCCGGTGTGACCACCGGCCGACCGGGAGGCGGCGGACGCCGGGGCGGCGCAGGCGCCGCCCAGCGCGTAAAGGCATGCAAGGAAGACGGCGATGGGTCGCCGAACCATTCGTTCCCC
The DNA here is from genome assembly GCF_016863095.1 of Microbispora siamensis. GTDB lineage: Bacteria > Actinomycetota > Actinomycetes > Streptosporangiales > Streptosporangiaceae > Microbispora > Microbispora siamensis. The sequence goes on from NZ_BOOF01000006.1 coordinate 57,698, forward strand.
CGATACGGCTGGTCAGAAGGCTGACCCTAGCCGCCGGGGAGGCGATGATCCGGTATCGACACTCACTCGCCGGACGGTTCGCCCTTGGGCAACCCCTCGTAGATCTCCTTGCACTCCGGGCAGACCGGGTACTTCTTCGGGTCGCGGCTGGGCACCCAGACCTTGCCGCACAGGGCCCGCACCGGCGCGCCGGTCACGTAGCTCTCAGTGATCTTGTTCTTGTCGGCGAAGTGCGAGAAGCGCTCGTGGTCACCGTCGCCGTGCGAGAGCCGGGGTGTTACGTCGCTCTCGGGAAGAATCTTCGTGCCGCTCACGGATACCAAGTCTACTGAGCGACGAGGCGGCCCCGGCCCGGACGCGCGTACGGCCCCCGCCGGGGTGGCGGGGGCCGTACGGCGGGGACCGGACGTCAGCCCATGTGGACCGGGGCGCCCTCGGTCTTGCGGCCGGCCCTGACGAACAGGGCCAGGGCCGCCGCGACCAGGGCGACCGCCGTGCTCACGACGAAGCCGAGGTGCAGGCCGTCCATGAAGGACAGGTGCGACGCGTTCGCCAGCGCCTGGGCCGCGGGGCCGGTCCCGGGCGGGGCGGCGCCGACCGACGCGGCGCTCTTCAGGAGCTCCATCTGGTTGGGCGGGATGGCGGCCGCGGCCGGGCCGAGGTATCCGGGCAGCACGTCGGCCACCTTGGCGGACACGATCGCGCCGAGGATGGCGGTGCCGAGCGCGCCGCCCACCTGCATCGCGGAGTTCTGCACACCGCCCGCGACACCGCTGAGCTCCTCCGGCGCGTTGCCCACGATGATCTCCGTGGCGCCGACGAACACCGGCGACAGGCCGAACGCGAGCAGCACGAACGGGATCGCCGTGTCGGCGAAGGCCGCATCGACGCTGAGCCGCGACATGAGGAACATCGCGAAGGCGCTGATCACCATGCCGCCCGCGATGGTGATCTTCGGGCCGAGCTTGCCGATGAGGATGCCCGCGACGGGCGAGGCGACGATCATGCCGGCGCTCATGGGCAGCATCCGCAGGCCGGAGTCGAGCGGCGTGAGCCCGTGCACGCCCTGGAAGAAGAACGTGAGGAAGAACATCGCGCCGAACATCGCGAACGACATGAGGACCATGAGGACGGTCCCGATCGAGACCGAGGCGTTGCGGAACAGGCTCAGCGGCAGCAGCGGCTCGCGCGCCTTCGACTGCCAGAACAGGAACACGGCCCCGATCACCACGACGGCGGCGAGGAAGCCGAGCGTCTTGCCGTCGCCCCAGCCCCACTCGGGAGCCTTGATGATGGCCCACACCAGCGAGAACATCGCGCCGGACAGCAGCACCACGCCGAGCCAGTCGACCCGGGACAGCGTCTGGGCCCTGCTCTCCCGCAGCGCCCACAGCCCGAACGCCAGCGCCACCACGCCGACCGGCACGTTGATGAAGAACACCGACTGCCAGCTCACGTTCTCCACCAGGAGGCCGCCGACGATCGGGCCGGCCGCGCTCGACAGGCCGATGATCGCACCCCACGCGCCCATGGCCATGTTCAGCTTCTCACCGGGGAACGCCGACCGGAGCAACGCGAGCGCGGCGGGCTGGAGCAGCGCGCCGAACAGGCCCTGCAGCACCCGCAGCGCGACCAGCACGCCGATCGAGGACGACAGGCCGATGGCGAGCGAGGTCAGCGCGAAGCCCGCGACGCCGATCAAGAAGACGCGCTTGTGCCCGAACAGGTCGCCCAGCTTGCCGGCGGTGATCAGGAAGACCGCCAGCGCGAGCAGGTAACCGCTGGTCACCCACTGCAGGTCCGCCAGCGACGCCTTGAGTTCGACCTGGATGACCGGGTTCGCGATCGCCACGACCGTGCCGTCGAGCATGACCATGATCACGCCGAGCGAAACGGCGAGCAGCGTGAGCCATGGATGCCCCTGGCCTCGTCCTGGAGGCGCGTCGGCGTCCACCGATACGGCTTGAGTCATGGAGATTCCCCCTTAGCACCACTGTGTCGACGGGCAGTAATTTATGTCAGTCGATGACAGATGACAAATCCTTTTATCCGACATACGGTGACAACTGAGAGTTTGTGAACCGGCAGTTTCGAGGAGGTGACCGCCGTGGGTCTACGCGAACGCAAGAAGCAGCGGACGCGGGACGCCCTGATCGACGCGGCCCTCGACCTCTTCCTCACCAGGGGCTACGAGGCGACGACCGTCGACCAGATCGCCGCCGAGGTGGAGGTCTCGCCCAGGACCTTCTTCCGGTACTTCGCTTCCAAGGAGGACGTGGCGCTCTCGCTGACCGCCGACGAGCAGCGGATGCTCCTCGCGGAGCTGGCCGCACGCCCCGAGTCGGAGTCGCCGTTCACGGCGCTGTGCCAGGCGATGCGCTCGTTACTGCAGATCCTACGAGAGGCGGACGAGACGGAGGCAGGCAGGTACCTGCGTTGCCAGAAGGTCGTGCACTCCACGCCCGCCCTGCTCGCCGGGACCATGCGGCTGGTCAAGGAGAACGAGCGCAGGCTGGTCGCCGAGGTGGCCCGCAGGCTCGGAGCGGACCCGTGCGACCTGCAGCCGCAGTTCATCGTGGCCGTCTTCGTCAGCGTGGCCCTCGCCTGCTTCGACGAGCGCACGCAGGACCCCGCCGTACTGGCACGGCGGCTGGAGGACCTGCTCGCGCTGGCCGAGCGTTCCCTGTGTCCCGGCTGGGACCTGCCCGTACGCTCGGAAGCGGCGGAGCCCGCCTCAGCCCCGGGCTGACGCCGCGGCGCGTCCTCACATGAGCACGACGCACCCGCGCTCGCGCAGCGGGCGGACGCAGGCGGGGACCTCGTCGAACTTGATCCAGCGCAGGTCGAGCTTCTCCAGCCGCGGCAGCTCCGCCAGCCCGCCGGGCAGCCCGGTGAGACGGGTCGCCCGCAGGTCGAGGTGGGTCAGCTCGGTCAGCCGTACGACGGAGCCGGGCAGCCGTTCCAGGGGGTTGTCGCGCAGGTCCAGGTGACGCAGCGCGCGCAGCCCTCCGATCGCCTCGGGCAGCGCGGCGAGCCGGTTGTTCCTGAGGTGCAGCTCACGCAGCCCGGCCAGGCGGCCGATGGTCTCCGGCAGCGTGGTCAGCCGGTTGTCGTGGACGCGCAACTCGTGCAGGCCGGTCATGCCGCCGATGGCCTCGGGCAGCGCGGCCAGCCGGTTCTCCGCCAGGTTGAGGTAGCCGAGCCGGTCGAGCCGTCCCAGCGAGGCGGGCACCGACGTGAACCCGTTGTCGCTCAGGTAGAGGTAGTCGGTGAGGCAGGGCAGGTCGCCGATCTCCGCCGGCACCTCGCGCAGCCGGTTGTGCCCCAGGTCGAGCATGCGCAGCTGGCGGAGGCGGCCGAGGCCGGGGGGAAGGTCCGCGATCTCGTTCTCGGCCAGGTTGAGCGACCGCAGCCGGCTCAGCCGCCACAGCGCGTCCGGCACCGCGGTCAGCGCGTTGCGCCCCGCGCTCAGGTGTTCGAGCGAGGCGAGACGGCCCAGCTCGGGCGGGAGGGCCGTGATCCGGTTGCCGTAGAACAGCAGGACCCGCAGCCGCTCCAGGCGCCCGATCCAGCCGGGCAACGTCGTGAGCGCGTTGCCGTCGAGGTCGATGTGGTGCAGCGTCGCCATGTCGCGCACGGCGACGGGCAGCGACGGCAGCCCGGCATCGGGCGCCACCAGGGCGACGGGCACACCGCCGGCGAACCGTACGGCGCCCGGAGGCGCCCAGCCGGGTTCCGGCACGCCGAGATCGGGCATGGCAGCCGACTCTACAGACGCCCTCCGCACCCCCGCGCACCGGCCGACCGGTGAACGTTTCATCGGAATGCGGCGGCCCAGGTGAGGGCCCGCGGCGGGAGATCGCGCTGGTCCGGTGGCACACCATGCCGAACCGGTTCAGTGCGGTGCCGCCCTACCGACGGCGACGCGAGAGCCGTCTCCTGTACGGCCCCGGCTCCCCCTGCCTATGGTGCGTCCGGCGCTTCCATCGGTGCCGATCCCCCCACCCGAGGTACAGAATGAGAACACGTTTCATCGCCGCGGGCGCGGCGCTCCTCGCCCTCCTGATGTCGGTGATCGCGATGACCCAGAGCGCGCAGGCCGCGACCGGACTCCACGTCAGCGGCACGAAGATCCTCGAAGCCAATGGGAACCAGTTCATCATGCGGGGCACCAGCCACGCCCACACCTGGTATCCGAGCCAGACGAGCTCGTTCGCGAACATCAAGTCCCTGGGCGCGAACACGGTCCGCGTCGTGCTGAGCGGCGGCCGCTGGACGGCCAACTCGGCGAGCGACGTCGCCAACGTCATCGCGCTGTGCAAGCAGAACCGGTTAATCTGCGTGCTCGAGAACCACGACACCACCGGCTACGGCGAGCAGAGCGGCGCGTACACGCTCGACCAGGCGGTCGACTACTGGGTCGGCCTCAAGAGCGTGCTGACCGGCCAGGAGAACTACGTCGTCATCAACATCGGCAACGAGCCGTACGGCAACAACAGCCCCTCCGCCTGGACCAGCGCGACCAAGAGCGCGATCAGCAGGATGCGGGCGGCCGGGTTCCAGCACCTGCTGATGGTCGACGCGCCCAACTGGGGCCAGGACTGGCAGTTCGTCATGCGTGACAACGCCGCCTCGGTCTTCGACAGCGACCCCCAGAAGAACACCGTCTTCTCGATCCACATGTACGGCGTCTTCGACACCGCGGCCGAGGTGACCGGCTACCTCCAGGCGTTCCAGACCGCCGGCCTGCCGCTGGTGATCGGCGAGTTCGGCAACATGCACTCGGACGGCGACCCCGACGAGGACACGATCATGTCGCAGGCCCAGTCGCGGGGCGTCGGCTACCTCGGCTGGTCGTGGAGCGGCAACGGCGGCGGCGTCGAATACCTCGACCAGGTGACGAACTTCAACGTCAGCCAGCTCACCTCGTGGGGCCAGCGGCTCTTCAACGGCGCCAACGGCATCAAGTCGACCGCCAAGGAGGCGACGATCTACAGCGGCCAGCCGCCGGTGAGCCCGTCCCCCAGCCCGTCCGCCTCCCCAAGCCCGTCCGCGTCCTCCAGCGCCTCGCCGAGCGCGTCCCCGAGCCCGAGCCCCAGCCCGTCCCCGAGCGGCGGCGCCAAGGGCTGCTCGGCGACGTACAAGGTCGCCAACCAGTGGGGCGGCGGCTTCCAGGGCGAGGTGACCGTCAAGGCCGGCTCCAGCGCCATCTCCGGCTGGACCGTGACCTGGACGTACGCCAACGGCCAGACGATCACCCAGGCGTGGAACGCCACGGTGACGTCGAGCGGGTCGTCGGTCACCGCGAAGAACGTGAGCTACAACGGCGGCCTCGGCGCCGGAGCGTCCACCTCGTTCGGGTTCCTCGGCTCCTGGAACGGCACCAACGCGGTGCCGGCGGTGAGCTGCACCGCGAGCTGAGACCTCACCCACGGCCGGGCGCGCTTCCCGCGCCCGGCCTCCGCGTGTCACCGCGCGGCCCGTGCGGGGCGTGCCGGGGGAATCAGTTGAGCAGGGGGTCGTCGGGGAAGGTGGCGACCAGGGCGAGGTCCCCCTTCTGCCTGCGCAGCACGGTGCGCCACAGCGTGGCCGGGTTCGGGTGGAAGGTGTCCCCCGGCTCGGAGTCCACGACGTACCAGGCGCCCTCCTGGAGCTCGTTCTCGAGCTGTCCCGCCGTCCAGCCCGCGTAGCCCGCGAAGATCCGCATCTGGGAGATCTCCCCCGCCAGGATCTCCGGGGGCGCGTCGAGGTCCACCGTGCCGAGGCGCGAGACCGCCGCCCTGCCCTGCAGCCGGCGCCAGCCCAGCGGCTCCTCGCCGCTGAGCACGACGGCGAGCGCGAGCGCGCTGTCCGTCTGCACCGGTCCGCCCTCGAACAGCACAGGAGGACCCGTGACCAGGGCGTCCCAGGAAGGTAAGACCTGGGTCACGGCGATCTCGCTGGGCCGGTTGAGCACCACACCCAAAGTGCCGCCGTCCTCGTCGTGCTCCAGGACGAGCACCACGCTACGCCGGAAGTTGGGGTCGTCGAGCAGTGGCGTCGCTACAAGCAACCCGCCGACGTAGATCGCCTCCGCCATACATCCCATCATGAGGGAGGATTGCGGATTCGTGTACGCCGACCCCGGTTTGCCGCGTCATATTACTTACCGTGACAGCGACGTCACCGCCCGGGAACCGTACTAGGCCTCGGTGAAGCCGCGCGCCCTGCCGCCGGCGGACTCCCGTACGGCCGCCGCCACCGCGTTGGCCACGTCGGGGTGGAAGACGCTGGGAATGATGTAGTTGGGGCCGAGTTCCTCGCTCGAAACGACCGCGGCCAGCGCGCGGGCCGCCGCGAGGAGCATCTCCTGCGTGACGCCGTCCGCCTGGGCGTCGAGCAGGCCACGGAACACGCCCGGGAACGCCAGCACGTTGTTGATCTGGTTGGGGTAGTCCGACCGGCCGGTGGCCACGACCGCGGCGTGCTCGCGGGCGTCGTCCGGGGAGACCTCCGGCTCGGGGTTGGCCAGCGCGAAGACCACCGCGTCCTTCGCCATGGCGGCGACGTCGTCCCCGGTGAGGATCCCCGGCGCGGAGACGCCGATGAACACGTCGGCGCCCTTGACCGCGCCGCGCAGGTCCCCGCCGTACCCGTCGCTGTTGGTGTGCTCGGCGATCCAGCGCAGCGAGTCGTCGAGGTCGTCGCGGCCGAGGTGCACCGCCCCGCGGTAGTCGCAGACCACGACGTTCCGCGCCCCGGCCGCCAGCAGCAGGCGCAGGACGGCGGTGCCGGCCGCGCCCGCGCCGGCCATCGCGATCCGCACCTCGGAAAGCTCCTTGCCGACGACCTTCAGCGCGTTGGTCAGGGCGGCGAGCACGCAGATGGCGGTGCCGTGCTGGTCGTCGTGGAAGACCGGGATGTCGAGCAGCTCACGCAGCCGCCGCTCCACCTCGAAGCAGCGCGGCGCCGAGATGTCCTCCAGGTTGATGCCGCCGAAGCCGGGCGCGATGGCCCGTACGGTAGCGACGATCTCGTCCACGTCCTGGGTGTCGAGGCAGATGGGCCAGGCGTCGATGCCGGCGAACCGCTTGAACAGGGCGGCCTTGCCCTCCATCACCGGCAGCGCGGCGGCGGGGCCGATGTTGCCGAGGCCGAGGACGGCCGAGCCGTCGGTGACGACGGCGACCGAGTTCCGCTTGATCGTGAGGCGGCGGGCGTCCTCGGGGTTGCGCGCGATCGCCAGGCTGACCCGCGCCACGCCAGGCGTGTACGCCATCGACAGCTCGTCACGGTTGCGCAGGGGGACCTTCGACTGCATCTCGATCTTGCCGCCGAGGTGCATGAGGAAGGTCCGGTCGGAGACCTTGTGGATCGCGACGCCCTCGACCGCGCCGAGGCTGTCGACGATCGCCTGCACATGGTCGGCGTCCTTGGCCGCGCACGTCACGTCGATGCGGAGCTTCTCGTGACCGGCGTTGGTCACGTCGAGGGCGGTCACCACGCCGCCCGCGTTCTCCACCGCGTGGGTGAGCAGGCTGACCGCCTTGCCCCCTGCGGGCACCTCGAGGCGCACGGTGATCGAGTAGGACACGCTGGGCACGGTGGCCACGTCTATCCGCTCCTTTGCGGGGTGTTGCCTGGCCGTGCTCTCCCGGCTGCTCCAGTGGGGCGCGGCCTCCGCGTGGCGGCCACGCTCGCGCATCCGGCTGGACGGCTCATGGGTGCTATCCATCGTGCCATCCCCGGCGGGGTGTTTCAGCCCGTGCCCGTGCTGTTTCCGCCACGCGCCGTGCCCGGCCCGCGCGCCGCCGTGCCGCGGGGACGAGGCGGGCGCGGGCGGGAACGGGTCAGAAAAGCGCGCTGGCCAGCGCCCTGCGCGCCCGCGACACCGACGGGTCGTCGGCGGGCAGGGCGTCGAACAGCCCCAGCAGGTGGACCCGCGCCTTGTCCCTGTCGGCGCCCCGGGTGCGCCGCACGAGCGCGACGAGCCGGTCGAACGCCTCGTCCACCTGGCCGTTCACCATCTCCAGGTCGGCGGCCTGGGTCTGCACGTCCACGTCGTCGGCGTTCTCGGCGGCCCGGCGCAGCACGTCGGCCGGGTCGAGGTCCTGCGTGCGCCGCAGCAGCCCGACCCCCGCGAGGCCGATCTTCGCGCCCTCGTCCGACGGCGACCTCGCCAGCAGGCGCTCGTACGCCGCGGCCGCGGCGTCCAGGTCGCCCTTCTCCACGGCCTGCTCGGCCGCCAGAAGCTCGGGGTCGACCATCGGCTCGGCGGGCTGCCCCTCGCCCGGCGCGGCCAGCTCCACGCCGAGCTGCTCGAACACCTGCGCCAACGCCTGCCGGAGCTGCGCCTCCGGCAGCGGCCCCTCGAACAGGGGCATGAGCTGCCCCTGGAAGGCCAGGTAGACGGTGGGCACCGCGCGCATCCGCAGCGCCTGGGCGAGCTGCGGGTCGGCCTCCACGTCCACCCTGGCCAGCACCCACGCGCCCGCCGCCTCCGCGGCCAGCTTCTCCATCACACCGCTGAACTGCCGGACCTGTTCGGCCCTGCTCACCGTCGCCTCGACGATCACGGGAACGCTCAGGGAGCGCTCCACCACGTCGGCATTGAAGGTGGCCGAGGTCACCTCGATGACGTCCGCCGAGGCGGCTCCGGACGGCCCGGCGGCCTCACGCCGCGCCTGGGCCTCGAGTGCCTGCTTGCGCGCGCCGAGGTCCACGGCGCCGTAGAGCGATCCAGGTCGAGAGAACTCCGCTGCCATACCCCCAATCCTGCCGTACCCGCCCGCGTGATCCGTGCGATCCCCGCCCCCTTCCTCCGGCGATCGGGACGGGCCGGCGCCCGCCGTAGGGTGAACGACGCACAAATCGCCATATGGAGGGAGCAGGACATGGCAGTGGAACGCATCGGCCCGCCGACCGTCGCCGGTGAGCGCGAGATGCTGCGGGCGTTCCTCGACTACCACCGGGCCACGCTCGCGCTGAAGTGCGACGGCCTGTCGGACGAGGAGCTGCGCCGCAGGTCGATGCCGCCGTCGACGCTCACGCTGCTCGGCCTGGTCAGGCACATGGCCGAGGTCGAGCGCGCGTGGTTCCGCCGTGTGATCAACAAGGAGGACGTGCCGCTCGTCTGGTCGGAGGAGGGCGACTACCAGGCGGCGTACGACCCGAGCGGGTCCACCGGCGCGGAGGCGTTCGCCGCGTGGCAGGCGGAGGTCGAGCACTCCCGCAGGATCGAGCGCGCGGCGGAGTCGCTCGACGTCACCGCCTACCAGCCGCGGTGGGGCGAGGAGGTCTCGCTGCGGCTGGTGATGCTGCACATGATCCACGAGTACGCCCGGCACAACGGCCACGCCGACTTCCTGCGCGAGGGCGTCGACGGGACCGTGGGCGTCTGAGCCCGGGGGCTGATCTTCAGCCGACCGGGCCCTGGACGGTCCTGCGTTCGGTACGGAAGATCAGCGTCGTCTCGAGATGGACGATCTCCGGGCGGACCAGGATGCGTTCGAGGATCAGGCGGTGCAGGTGATCGGCGTCGGGCACCGCGACGTGCACCAGGAAGTCCTGCGGACCGGCCACGTGGAACAGCGCGATCGTCTCCGGGAGCCCGAGCACGAACGCCCGCAGCGGGTCCACGAGCTGGCTCGTGTGGGGCCGCACGCGCAGCGCCAGCAGCGCCTCCAGCGGCCGTCCGAGCGCCTGGGTGTCGACCTCCGCGCGGAAGGCCGTGATCAGGCCGCGCCGGCGCAGCGACCGTACGCGTTCGAGAGCGGTGGAGGGGGCGACGCCGACCCGCTCGGCGAGGTCCTTGTTGGGCAGCCGTGCGTCCTTCTGCAACAGCTCCAGGATCTTCCTGTCGGTCGAATCCAGTTCGGCGCTCACGGCCTCTTTCCTTGGTTGATTCGGCGTATGTGGCGGATGGACGTCCGATACGGCCATCATCCCGGCATGACCCCGAATCACGCCTGGGACATCGACGACTTCGTCAACGCCGCCGAGGTGACCGTGCGGGGCCTCGCCGCGTACGTGCGGGAGAGCCAGGACGGGGCGGCGCCGGTGCTGCGCCGCAGGCCGCCCGGGGAGCTGGCCGGACGGCTCGGGCTCGCCCGCTGGATCCGGGAGGGCGGCATGACCCCGGAGATCTACCGGGAGTGGCTGGACGCCTATCTCGCGGAGGGCACCCGACTGCACCACCCGGCCTACCTCGGCCACCAGACGGCCGCGCCGGACTTCCCCGCCGCGCTGGCCGACTTCGTCCACGGCGCGATCAACAACCCCATGGCGATCTACGAGATGGGGGCCGCGGCGGCGACGGTCGAGTTCGAGGTGCTGCGCTGGATGCTCGGCAAGGTCGGCTTCCCCGAGGGCGGCGGCGTGCTCACCCACGGCGGGTCGCTGGCCAACCTGACCGCGCTGCTCGCCGCGCGGGCCGCCGCCGCGCCGGACGCGTGGACCGAGGGCGTGCCCGGCGATCTCGCCCTCCTCGCGCCGCCGTCGGCGCACTACTCGATCACCCGGGCGGCGGCGATCCTCGGCCTCGGCGAGCGCGCGGTCGTGCCGCTCGACGTGGACGACCTGGGCAGGATCGACGTGGCCCGGCTGCCCGAGGGGCTCGACCGGGCGCGGCGGGCCGGCCGCCGGCCAATGGCCCTGGTCGCGGCCGCCTGCGCCACCGGCACCGGCCTGTACGACGATCTTCGGCCCATCGGCGAGTTCTGCGCCGAGCACGGCCTGTGGTTCCACGTGGACGGCGCGCACGGAGCCTCGGCGCTGCTCAGCGAGGCGCATCGGCACCTGCTCGACGGCGTCGAGCTGGCCGATTCCGTCATCTGGGACGCGCACAAGATGCTGCGCACCTCGGGCCTCGCGGCGGCCGTGCTCGTCCGGCGCGAGGGCGACCTGGACGCCGCGTTCCAGCAGCGGGCCAGCTACCTGTTCTACGGCGACCAGGGGTTCGACCTGATCGGCAGGACCGTGGAGTGCACCAAGGCCGCGCTCGGGCTGAAGGTCTTCCTCAACCTGGCCTGGCGGGGTGAGCACGGCCTCGGCGAGCACGTGGCGCGGCGGTACGCCACCGCCCACCGCTTCTGGGAACTGGCCCGCGAGCGGCCCGGCTTCCACTGCCCGTACGAGCCGGAGAGCAACATCGTCTGCTTCCGGTACGGCAACGGCGACCAGGCCGCGATTCGCGAGACCCTCCTGGAGGAGGGCTCCTTCCACCTGACCTCGGCCGAGCTCGGGGGCGTCCGCCACCTGCGGGTGACGGTCATGGCCCCGGCCACCGACGACAAGACCCTCGAAGCCCTCCTCGACCGCGTCGCCGCCCTGTCCGGGCTCTAGGCGGATCACACGAGCATGGCCGTCAGCGGGAGAAAAGGTCGATGATCTCGTGGCCACGGCGGGTGCGCAGGATCCACACCTCGCGCCCTCTGCGCTCCCTGCAGATCAGCCCGGCCGCCTCCAGACGGTCGCAGTGGTAGGTGATGGCGCTCGGGACCGTACCGGCCAGCGTGGCGAGTTGACCCATGGTCGCAGGCCGGACCAGCGACGACAGCAGGCCGGCTCGCGCCGGCCCGAGCATGGAGGCCAGCTCGTCGGTCCCTCGGCGCGCGGGATCGGCCCCGAGCCACAGGGCGTCCGCCCGCGGGAGCGGGTAGGCGATCCAGACGTAGTCGGGCAGGTCGAGGTTGAGGATCGTGGCGTCGGGCCCGGAGACCATGGGCACGAGCACCAGCCTGCGACGGCCGAGGTCGTACCGCGCGGGCTCCTGGTCGCTCATAAGCAGGCTGCCTTCGGCGTACCTGATGCGCTCGCTGAGCGTGCCGAGGAGCGCGTCGAGCGCGCCGCGCACCACCGCCGTACCGACCCGCTCGACCTCCCGGTCGAGCAGCGGCTGCGCTCGCTCCCACAGAGGCCTGATCGCGGACCAGACGTCGGAGACGGCGCTCGCGTACCCGTTCAGCCACCGACGCGGCCGCTCGGCGGCCCCCCGCCAGTGCTCGGGCACGCGCTCCGGCCCGTACGCCTGCTCCATGTCGTCGAGCAGCGCATCCGGCCGCATGTCGAGCAGCCAGGCGATCTGGGACTCCACGGAGGCGTCCGCGACCGGCGGCAGCGGCACGATCGTGTCCGGCGCCACGGAGTGGCCGGGCGCGCCGAGCGGGCGGCACGCCTGCCGGCCCTCGGCCCCGACGGACTCCCGGATCCTGCGCCGCCACCGCTCCGGCAGTCCCCGCCGCCGCGCGGCCACCGCGTCCACGAGCAGCGACAGCACCGACACCTGCGGCGAGACCGCGACCGAAACCTCCGGGCTGGGGCACAGCCGCAACTCGCTCCACGTCTCCGCGCGTCGCACCTTTCCCCCGAGGCCTTGTCTCACTAGGTAAAGGCACACCATAGCCAAGCCGACCGGAACCGTTCTGAAGCTTCAATTATTCGCGAAACGACCGGGGACGTCGCTTGCACGTTCGTTGAAATGGCAGAGGACGCGGCCGCAAACGGCCCAAGCTGACCGAGCGTTGAAATCTCGGGAAAGGACGCACATGTCTACTCGGCTCGGCGGGCGCACCGCCGCGTTCGGTCTCGCGCTGGCCCTCGCCGCCTCGGCGTCGGCCGCCGTCGCCGTCCCTGCCTCGGCCGCCCCGTCGTCGGCGACGGCGGCCGCATCGAGCACGTCTATCCAGAAGGTCCACCTCTACGAACTGACGACCAAGGGCGACCAGGGCTTCTTCTACACAGCCGACCAGGCGGAGATGGAGCAGGCCGTCGCCAAGCACGGCATGCGGGTGACCCAGACGCCGCTGTACTCCATCTCCCGTACGGCCTTCCCCGGCGGCAAGCCCATGTGGCGGCTCCGCTACACGGTCAAGTCGTCCTACCTGGTCACTGTCTCGCCCCAGGAGCGCGACCAGCTGGTCGGATCAGGCAAGTTCGTGAACGACGGCATCCTCGGATACGCGGCCGAGGACGGCTGCGCCGGCGGCACGACCAAGGTCTGGCGTCTGAGCAACAACGGCAAGTGGCGCCTGGCCGTGGAGTCGCACATGATCAGCATCGTCAACAACGAGCCCGGCTGGAAGCTCGACGGCCGGGCCTTCAACCACTTCATGTCGTGATCGCTTTCCGGCCGCCGACTGAGCCCCGGCAGCGCGCCGGGGCTTCGGCGGCGGTCCGGCCGGAGCCTGTTCCCGGGACGTCAGGGCGCAGGCCGTCCCGGGAACGTCCGCGTCAGAAGGCGGCGGGTTCGGCGTAGGTGCCCCACTCCTCGCGCAGGACGTCGCAGATCTCGCCCAGCGTGGCCTCGGCCCGTACGGCCTCCAGCATGGGCGGGATCATGTTGTCGTCGCCCTTGGACGCGGCCCGCAGGGCGGCCAGCGCCGCGTCGACGGCCGCCTGATCCCGCGCGGCGCGCCGCTCGGCCAGCACCCTGCGCTGCTCCACCTCGACCTCGTGGCTGATCCGCAGGATCTCCAGCGGCTGCTCCACGGTCGCGGTGTGGCAGTTCACGCCGACGATCCGCTTGTCGCCCTTCTCCAGCTTGCGCTGGTAGTCGAAGGCCGACTCGGCGATCTCCGACATGAACCAGCCGTCCTCGATGCCCCGCAGGATGCCGGCGGTCATCGTGCCGTCGCCGCCCATCTCCCGGATCCTCGCGAAGATCTTCTCCGCCTCGGCCTCCAGCCGGTCGGTCAGCGCCTCGACGTACCAGGAGCCGCCCAGCGGGTCGACGACATTGACGACCTCCGTCTCCTCCATGATCACCTGCTGGGTGCGCAGTGCGATCTCGGCGGCCTTCTCCGACGGCAGCGCGAGCACCTCGTCCAGCGCGTTGGTGTGCAGCGAGTTGGTGCCGCCGAGCACGGCCGCCAGCGCCTCGATGGCGGTGCGGACGACGTTGTTGTCCGGCTGCTGCGCGGTCAGCGACACCCCCGCCGTCTGGGTGTGGAAGCGCAGCCACTGCGCCTTCTCGGTGCGCGCGCCGTACACGTCGCGCATCCAGCGGGCCCAGATGCGCCGCGCGGCGCGGAACTTCGCGATCTCCTCGAAGAAGTCGATGTGCGCGTCGAAGAAGAACGACAGGCCCGGCGCGAACACGTCCACGTCCAGTCCACGCGACAGGCCCAGCTCGACGTAGCCGAAGCCGTCCGCGAGCGTGAAGGCCAGCTCCTGCGCGGCCGTGGCCCCCGCCTCGCGGATGTGGTAGCCCGACACCGACAGCGGCTTGTACGCGGGGATCTCGGCGGCGCAGAACTCCATCAGGTCGCCGATCAGCCGCAGGTGCGGCTCGGGTGCGAACAGCCACTCCTTCTGCGCGATGTACTCCTTGAAGATGTCCGTCTGGAGCGTGCCGTTGAGCTTCCCCACCGGCACGCCCTGCCGCTCGGCCGCGACCACGTACATGCAGAAGATCGGTACGGCGGGCCCGCTGATGGTCATCGACGTGGTGACCTCGCCGAGCGGGATGCCCTCGAACAGCAGGTCCATGTCGAGGGCCGAGTCGATCGCCACACCACAGTGGCCCACCTCGCCGAGCGAGCGGGGGTCGTCGGAGTCGCGGCCCATCAGCGTCGGCATGTCGAACGCCACCGACAGGCCGCCGCCGCCGGCGCCGAGGATCATCTTGTAGCGCTCGTTGGTCTGCCTGGCGTTGCCGAACCCGGCGAACTGCCGGATGGTCCAGGGACGGCCTCGGTATCCGGTCGCGTACAGGCCCCGCGTGAAGGGGAACTCCCCCGGCCAGCCGATGCGCTCGAAGCGTGGATCATCACCGGGCGGCCCGTAGACGGGGTCCACCTCCAGCCCCGACAGGGTCCGGAACTCGCGGTCCCGTTTGAAGGCGGCGTCGTATCGCGCCTGCCAGCGGGCCCTGCCCGCCTCGATCGCCTCGGCGCTCGTCGCATCCGGCTTCATCTACCCCTCCCCGGGTCTCACTCTCCGAGAAAATACTAGGACGTCCTACTAAATTCGGCCACAGCGCTCCCCCGGCTGACCCATCGCCTCCCCGGCAGTCATGTCACACGTTGGTCGCGAATTGTCACGGACCTTTGACAGAGCCAGGAAATCTCCAAACATGGTCAGCGCCCTTGAAGTCCACACGGAGGTGGATGTGAAGCGCTTGACAGTCGTCGCCGCGACCGCGGCGATGGTGGCGGCAACCCTGGCCACACCCGCGCAGGCCGTACCGGCGGCCGCCGGGTCGGCGGCCCAGACCGAATACGTGGTTCTGTACAAGGAAGGCGCGGCAGCGGCGGACGCCCAGAAGGCGATCGAAGCGGCGGGCGGCAGCGTGATCAAGGTGAACGCCGAGGTCGGGCTGGCCACGGTCAGCACCACGAACCCCGACTTCGCGGCCGCCCTGCAGGGCGCCGCCGTCATCGAAGGGGTCGCCCGCAACCGCGTGATCGGCAGCGCGCCGGACGACGCGAAGGCGTCCGCCGCCGTGAAGAAGGCCGTGGAGAAGGCGGCCAAGAGCAAGGCCGTGGAGAAGGAGGGCCGGGGCGGCGCCACGGGCCCCAAGTGGGGTCGCAACGTCAAGGACGAGCCGCTCGCCGACCTCCAGTGGGACATGAAGCAGATCCACGCGGACCAGGCGCACAGGTTCGAGCAGGGGGACAAGGGCGTCCTCGTCGGCATCCTCGACACCGGCGTCGACGGCTCGCACCCCGACATCGCGCCGAACTTCGACCGGAGGCTGAGCCGTAATTTCACCGTCGACCTGCCCGCCGACGCCAACGGCACCGTGATCGACGGGCCGTGCGAGGAGGACCCCGACGGCTCCTGCACCGACCCGAACGACGTGGACGAGGACGGCCACGGCACCCACGTCGCCTCGTCGATCGCCGCGCCCATCAACAAGCTGGGCATCTCGGGCGTCGCGCCGAAGGTGACGATCGTGAACCTGCGGGCCGGCCAGGACTCGGGCTACTTCTTCCTCCAGCCCACCGTCGACGCCCTCACCTACGCGGGCGACATCGGCGTCGACGTGGTCAACATGAGCTACTACATCGACCCGTGGCTGTTCAACTGCGCCGACAACCCGGCCGACAGCCCTGAGGAGCAGGCCCAGCAGCGGCTGTACATCGCCGCCACCCAGCGGGCGGTCGACTACGCCCACGCGCGCGGCGTGACGCTCGTCAGCGCGGCGGGCAACGAGGCGATCGACTACACGAAGACGAACGTCGACAGCGGCAGCCCCGACTACGCCACCTTCCCCGGCCAGCAGACGGAGCGGACCCGGACCATTCCCCCGTCCTGCGTCTCGCTGCCGAACGAGTCCGAGCACGTGATCGCGGTCTCCTCGACCGGGGTCAGCAAGCGGAAGGCCTACTACTCGAGCTACGGCAACGGCTACATCGACGTGGCCTCGCCCGGTGGCGACGTCTACGACACCCCCGGCAACACGAGGGACATCACCAAGGCCACGCTCTCGGCCTATCCCAAGGCGCTCGCCGTCGCCAACGGCGAGATCGACGAGAACGGCGACCCGACGGTGCCGTATGTGGTGAAGGACTGCAAGGGCTCGGTCTGCGCCTACTACCAGTACCTGCAGGGCACCTCGATGGCCTCGCCGCGCGCGGCCGGGGTCGCGGCGCTGATCGTCAGCCGGTACGGCCAGCGCGACCGCGCCCGCGGCGGCCTCACGATGGACCCGGACAAGGTGGAGGCGATCCTCAAGGGCACGGCCACCAGGACGGCCTGCCCGAACCCGCCCGCCTACACCTACACCCGCCATCTGCCGGACGGCACCACGGCGACCGCCACGCACATCTGTGAGGGCACCGCCGACAACAACGGCTTCTACGGCAGGGGCATCGTCGACGCCCTGCGCGCCGTCGGCCGCTGAGCTGACCCGAGCTGACCCCGAATGGCGCACCCGTGCGCCTGAGCTCACCGGAGTAGGCGCACGTGCGCCTACTCCGGCCGGTGACGCACCCGTGCGGTGGTGCGTCACCGGCCCGCCCGGGCGGCGCGGATCAGGAACCGCCGAGATAGGCGAGGACCGCGGCGACCCGGCGGTGGATGTCCGGGCTGGCCTCCAGCCCCAGCTTCAGGAAGATCGAGTTCACGTTCTTCTCGACGGCGGAGATCGACAGGGACAGCGCCCGCGCGATGCCGCCGTTGGACCTGCCGCGCGCCATCTCACGCAGCACGTCACGCTCCCGGGGCGTGAACGCCTCCCGCTCTCCCCGTACGGCGCGGCGCGCCAGCAGCCCCTCCACCACCTTGGGATCGATGACCGAGCCGCCCGCGGCGACCGAGCGGATCGCGCCGAGCAGTTCGTCGAGATCCCCCACCCGGTCCTTCAGCAGGTACGCGAGACCCTCGGTGCCGCCCCTGAACAGCTCGAAGGCGTAGATCGAGTCGGCGAACTGCGACAGCACGACGACGCCGACGCGGGCATCGGCCGCGCGGATCCGGTGGGCGGCGTCGATCCCCTCGAACCCCGGCCGCCAGCCCTCGCCCGGCATGCGGATGTCGGTGACGACCACGTCGGGGCTGAGCCGTCTGGCCGCGTCGACCAGTTCCGCCGCGCTCCCAAGCGCCCCGACGACCGCGACCTCCCCCGAACTCTCCAGCAACTGCCGGGTGCCCTCCCGTACGAGGTAGTGGTCGTCGGCGACCAGGGCGCGCAGCCTGCGCGGTTCCCTGTCGGCGGGCCCGGCGGCGAGCCCGGTAACGGGCCCGGTGGCGGGACCTGTGGCGAGCCCGGTAACGGGACCTTCAGTCATTGGCGGTCACCCAGGCGCGCACCCGCGTTCCCTCTCCGGGGCCGGCCGTCGTCTCCAGCCCTCCGCCGAGCGCCGCCATGCGGTCGGCCAGCGTGGCCAGTCCACGGCGTGGCACCTCCCGGGGGTCGAATCCCGCCCCGTCGTCGATCACGGACGCCTGAAGCCTGCCGGCGTCGTGCCAGAGCCGCACCTCGATCCGCGACGCCCCCGCGTGCTTGAGCGCGTTGGCGATCGCCTCGCTGACCACGAAATACATCGCTCCCTCGATCTCGTCCGGGAACCTGCGGGTGCGCAGGGCCGGATCGGCCGTCACGGTGGTCGCGACCGGCAGGCCCGAGCATCGCCCCTCGACGGCCTCCACCAGCCCGCCCTGGCTCAGCACGGAGGGATGGATGCCGGCCGCGAGGTCCCGCAGGTCCGCCAGCGCCTGGCGGGCCTGTTCCCGCAGCAGGGCCAGGGACTCGGCCCCGCCGCCCGTCGCTCGGGCCAGCTCCAGCCCCGCGATCAGCGCCACGAGCTGCTGCTGCACACCGTCGTGGATGTTGCGCTCGATCCGCCGCCGCTCGGCCTCCTGGGCGTTCACCAGCCGGGCGGCGAGCGCCGCGCTGCGGATCGCGAGCCCGACCGGCACGGCCAGGGCCGCGAGCAGCCGCCGGTCGTCGCGGGTCAGCCGCCCGGCCGCTCTGGGCCCGCAACTGATGTGCCCCAGCCCGGCCGGGACGGTGAGCACGGCGTCGCCCCGCTCCTCCCCCGCCACGACGCGGGTGCCGTCCGCGAGCTCGACGGCGGCCCAGCGGACGTCCAGTCCCGCCCGCACCGCCTCCGCCAGCCGGCCGAGCTGCTCGACCGGCTCGGCCTCCTCCAGATCCGGTCCGAGGCGGGACAGCAGTTCGTCGACCGTCGGGCGGACGTCGAACACGAGGTACAGACGCGAGCCCCTGACGCCGACCCGGATGTCGAGCAGGTCGTGCCGCAGCACGGCGGCGCCGATGGCGGCCGGCAGCGCCCCCACCACGCCAAGCACCCCGACGACGTCGGCGGCGCCGTACGGTTCCGACGTTCCCGCGACCATGACCACTACGAAGGCGCCGAGGTTGGCCAGCAGGCCCGCCACCATCCAGCCGAGCCGGCCCCGCTCCGCCGGATCGCCCCGCCACAGGCGGATGAGGAGGCCGCTCAGCACCACCAGCGCCAGCAGGAAGGCGGCCAGCTGGCCGGCCGACGCCAGCAGGACGGCGACGAGGCCGAGCGGTCCCCGCAGCCCGAGAGGGTTCGCGTGCACGACCTCGTCCGGATAGGCGCCGGGCATGAACAGCACGCCCAGCCAGTGCGCGACGATCGCCGCGACCCCCGCGACCGCGACGACGCGCCAGCGCCGTGACGGCAGCCTCCCGTCGGGGAACAGGAGCGGCACGAAGACCCACGACAGGCCGTAGAAGACCGGGATCGCCGAGCTCAGCACGGCGCCGACGACGATCGGCCAGTACGGATCCGGACCGAGCCGGACCAGCAGGCCGATACCGAGTCCGCCCAGCCCGAGACAGTCCGCGGCCGCCAGCAGCAGCCAGCCGTAGGCGTTGTCCGGCCGCCGGGCCGCGATCAACCAGCCGAGGGCGGGCGGGAGCAGGGCGATCATCATGAACGCCCACTGCGAGGCGGGGGCCGGCAGCCCCGTCTCGAGCAGCGCGCCGGCGACGATCCCGGCGGCGGCGACGGCGGCCATGCCCGCCGCGAGCGGCCGGGTCGCTGCCGTGGACTTCATGGCAGGCATCCTGACGGGCGCGCGTGTCCACCGTCTATGAGGTTGTCCTCATATTCGGTGCGGCTCCCCGCAGCCCGCAGGCCGGGGGCCCGCCGGATACCGGGACCGCGCAGTGCTCTTTAGCGTGAGATCACGTGGACGCCCACCGCCGCGGCGAACCGCCGACGGCCCCGCACCCGGGCGCCGGATTCCCCTACCGCGAAGGAGCTTTCTCGTGCCGATCGCGCCGAGGTCGATGCGCAGCAGGACGATTCCCCTCATGAGCGCGGCACTCGCGCTCGCGGCGGCGACCACCGCCGCCCCCGCCGCCGCGGCTCCCGCCGCCGTCAGCGCCGGTGCGACGCTCGCGGCGCCCACCCCCGCAGCCACACCGGACATTCCGAACTCACCGGTGGGCGAGCAGCTTCGCTGGCTCCTGGCGGCGGCCGCCGCCCTCCCGATTCCCGAGGACCAGATCAGGGCGCACTTCAGCACCGGCTTCCTCACGCAGGTCCCCCCGGCTCAGCTCAACGAGGCCCTGAAAAGCCTGGGCGGTCTGCGGCTCGAGTCGCTGACCCAGGTCACGCCCACCGCCCTCTCCGGAGTGGTCACGACCGCCCAGGGACGTCTCCAGCTCTCCATGTCCGTCGACGGCGACGGGAGGATCGACACCCTCCTGTTCGGCCTGGAGCAGCGCGAGGCGCCGCGGAGCTGGGCCGAGCTGGACAAGCGCCTGCGTGCGCTCGCCCCCCGGGTGGGGTTCCTGGCGGCCGAGGTGCGCGGAGACGGCAGATGCCGTCCCGTGCACGCCGTCGCGCCCACCACCCCACGGCCGCTCGGTTCGATGTTCAAGCTGTATGTGCTGGGCGCGACGGCCGAGCAGGTCAAGAAGGGCCGGCTCTCCTGGGACACGTCCCTGACCATCCGGCCCGAGCTGAAGAGCCTGCCCAGCGGCACGCTCCAGGACCGTCCGGACAACAGCACGGTCTCCGTACGGGAGGCGGCCAAGCTGATGATCTCGATCAGCGACAACACGGGCGCAGACCTGCTGATCGACAAGGTCGGCCGCGCCCGCGTGGAGGCGCAGATGGGGCGGTGGTCCGGTCACGCGGCGCTGAACCGGCCGTTCCTCACGACCAGGGAGCTCTTCCTTCTCAAGGGCGCGGACTACCCCCGCCTCGCGAAGAAGTACCTGTCGCTCGACCGCTCCGGACGGTCCCGCTATCTGTCCGCCACCGTCGCGCGTACGCCCCTGACCGAGGTGGAGCCGTGGAGCAAGCCCAGGGACCTCGACAGGCTGGAGTGGTTCGCCTCACCGGAGGACGTCTGCCGCGCCTTCTCGGGCCTGTCGGCGCTGAACACGCCACCCCTCAGCGAGGTCATGTCGGCCAACGACGCCGGGCTGGGGCTCGACCCGAAGGCATGGCCCACCGTCTGGTACAAGGGCGGCTCCGAGCCCGGTGTGCTCGCCATGGGCTTCCTCGCCCGTGACGCCGGGGGCAGGACGTACGTGGTGACCGTGCTCACCAGCGACCCCCGCACCCCACTGGACGAGACCACGGCCGCGCCCGAACTGCTGGCCCTCGCCCGGGGCTCGTTCGCGATGCTGGCCCGCGTCTGATTCTCGGGCCCCGTCAGGAACTGAAGTCGCCCGCGGCGACGCGCAGGGTCCTGAGCAGGCCGAACATCTCGTCCAGCTCGGCCTCGTCGTACATGCCCATGCAGAAACCCGCGTTCATCAGGTCGGCCGTGGCCCGCCGCACGATGTCCCGGCCCTCGTCGGTGATCTCGGCGAGCACGCCGCGGCCGTCGCGCGGGTTGCGCATGCGGCGGACCAGACCGGCCCGTTCGAGGCGGTCCACGGTGTTGGTCACGCTCGTCGGGTGCACCATCAGCCGCTCACCGATCTTCGACAGCGGCAGCGACCCGGCCCGGCTGAACGTGAGCAGCACGAGCGCCTCATACCTGGCGAAGGTCAGGTCGTACGGCTTGAGCAGCGTGTCCAGTTGCGCCAGCAGGATCTGATGGGCTCTCATGATCGAAGTCACGGCGGCCATGGCGGACGACGGCCCGAACGTCGAACGCCAGGTCTCGGCCGCCCGCTCGATCGGATCGAACGGGAGCTTGAGCGGCCGGGGGCCACCCGTGGGCGGCGGCTCTGAGCTGGGCGGAACGGACACAGCGATATACGGTAGCGCGACGCCCGACAAGATCGATCGGCGCACCGAGCGTAACCGGATTCATTCCTTGACCCCAGAACTCCCCCCGTACGGGTCACGCTCCGTTATGGTTGCCACGTCGAAAGGTGAGGCGGCGGCAAACCCGGCGGCACGGGGAACCCCGTCTGCTAGAGGACGTCTCGCGGACGGGGGTCCGCGGGGGACGCGTCCGACGGCGGGCGAGGCGAGGCCGGCCGGCGAACCAGCGCCACGGGGAACGGCGTGGGTTCGCGCACCGCTCACACAGACACGGGGGAGATTCTCAATGGACAGCATCGCTGTCCCGGCGCCGCATGCGCGCCGGACTTCGGCGGCGTGGCCGGGGGCCGCGCCCTGCTGTGGGTGAGCATAGGGGCGGTTCACGCGGTGAGCTGAGACACGGCGCGCTGGTCGCGGCGACCGTGCTGTTCGTGCTCGCGCTCGTCGCCGCGTGGAGCGTCCTCATTCCCGGTTTCATGGACTGGGACGACATAGTGGCGGCCGTCATCGGCTCGCTGCGCCTGACGGGGCCGCTCGGAGCCGCGTTCGCGGCCTGGGTCGCGTTCCGCAGGCGCCGCGCCGAGAAGGGCCGTGTCCTGACGCCGTGGCGGGCCGTCAAGGCGCCGTTGTCGATCATCGCGGTCGTCACCGGCTCCTTCGGGGCCACCGTGCTGCTGCTCGGGCTGCGCGCCGCGGTGACCGGGCAGGGCGGGCCGCTGCTGCCCGGCGGTCTCGCGATGTCCGTCGCCGGGCTGGGGCTGTACGTCGTGATCGGCTGGATTCTGGGCTGGCTCGTGCCGGTCGTCGTCGTCCCGCTGATCGCGGGAGCCGGCACGTTCGGGCTGTTCACCTGGCTGGCCACCGGGCCCAACTGGGCCGACCGGCTCGCGCCCGCCACCGGCGAGCCGTACGACCTGCTCTCCGGCGTCAGCGAGACCGCCTACGCGGACCAGACGCTGTGGCTGCTGGGCCTCAGCACCGCGCTGCTCCTCGGATGGGTGGCCCTGGTGACCCGGCGCACGCTGGCGCTGGCCGCCGCGGTGATCGCCGTGCTGGCCGCCGGGACCGGCGCGGCCCGGCTCGTCACCGTGCCGCGGACGATGCCGGTGAGCGAACGCCTCGTCTGCCAGGAGTGGCCGATCAGCGTCTGCGTGCATCCGGCGCTGCGCGGGGGCCTGGCCGAGCTCGCCATCGTGTTCACCAGGCTCGCCATGAAGCTGGCCGGCACGCCGGCCGCCTTCAACAGGGTCGAGCAACGGGCGTACGGCGAGGAGGACTCCGTGGCGCCGGGAATGGTCGTCGTACACATCGACGACCTCGGGCCGGGGTACGCCCAGCGGGCGGCCGCCGAGTTCCTCGGCCGCCTGGCCCGCCCCTGCCCGGGAACCGTGGCCGCGGGTTACCGGGCCATCGTCGTCGCCTGGCTGCGGGATGTCTCGCTGCCCAGCGGACCGTTGCGCGAGCACCACCAGGCGGCCTTCTGGTTCTCCGAACTGAGCGACGAGCAGCGGCACGACTGGCTGCGCATGTTCTACTCCGACTTCGTCTCCTGCGGCCTGCAGGCCAAGCACTTCGGTGGCGGCACCCGGCTCGCCGACCCCGTCGCGTCCGCTTATCCGATGAACCCCACTCCCGCGTACACGCCGGACTACCCGGTCGAGCCGACCCCTGCGGGTACGGCCGTCGCCACCGGCCTGCCGGCCCGGCCCGACTCCGGCTGGGAGCGGGGCACGGACCCGCGCGACGGCGAGACCGGTCCGGGATGGACCGGCCTGAGCCCGTCCGCCCCCGTGTGGCCGTCCCCCGCCGCGAGCCCCGCGGGCCAGGATCCGGCGGGTCAGGGTCCGTGGGGTCAGGGTCCGACGGGGCGGGGCCCGATGGGCCAGGATCCGATCGGGCACGGTCCGATGGGGCAGGGTCCGATGGGTCAGGGCCCGATGGGCCGCCCGGGTTATCCGGGTCCGTGGGACAGGCCGAACGGCGAAGGGGCGCGGAGA
Source organism: Microbispora siamensis (assembly GCF_016863095.1). Lineage (GTDB taxonomy): Bacteria > Actinomycetota > Actinomycetes > Streptosporangiales > Streptosporangiaceae > Microbispora > Microbispora siamensis. The sequence goes on from NZ_BOOF01000006.1 coordinate 81,345, forward strand.
GGCGGCCCCTGGGCCCCCGGTCCGGGACGGTCGCCGCACCCCTGGCGGCCCGGCAGGACCGGCAGGCCGGGTGACACCGCGTCCCCGGACCGGCCGGGTGCGCCCGGCGGGCCGGAACGGCCCGGCGGCGCGAGCCCCTCCCCCGCCCAGGACCGGCCCGGCCGTCCACCGGCACGGCCCGGCGACCCCGGCGGCCCCGGCGCGAGCCCGTCACCGGTCCAGGACCACCGGCCCGGCCGGCCGCAGTCCGGGGCCTCCCAGCCCGGCCGTCCGCAGTCCGGTGGCCCGGTCCCCGGCCGCGACGGGCACGACAAGCGCCTTGGACGCACCACCCGTCCCGGGGGACGCGACGACGATCGCGACGGCGGTCGTGACGGCGCTCGTGACAGCGCTCGTGACAGCGCTCGTGACGGCGGTCGCACGGACGGCGCCCGTCCTGCCACGGGCGACACCGGCCGAACGAGTCCGCAGGACGACCCCGGCGTGGTGGGCGTCCCCGGCACGCTCCTGGCCCCCGCCGCATAGCGCCCTCAGGTGCTGAGCGGGGACGGGCGGGCGCCGCTCCGTCACCGCCGGCCACCGGGACGGGCGGAACCGGCGTGGTGCGCGGCGGCCCGCCGGACGCGACGCAGCAGAGTAGTGTCCAGCCGTCGCTCCGGGACGCGAGTGCTGCGGCGGAGCGCCCGGATGGCTATCGGTCCGGACGAAAGGCGGATTTGGGACGGCCGAAGCAGGCTCTGCGGACAGAAACGATCTTGCCGAGCGTGAGATCGCGGGAATATCGGGAAGATTCCCCCCGTGGACCGTCAGACCCGTCCCTCGTTCGCGCCGGCCGACTCCGGCGCCGCCACCGACGCCACGGCGAGCGCCGGGGCCCCCGCACGCCGCTCCCGGCGCGGCTGGCGGGTGCTCGCCGGCCTGCTGTTCGTGGTCCTGCTGCTCGTGGTCGGCGCCCGGCTGACCTGGTCCTGGCTCGACCCGCTGGGCGAGCAGACCGTCGACCGCAGCGGCCCCGCGCTGCTCAGGTCGGTGCAGAACCTGAGCCGCTTCGAGGCCGCGACCGGCAACTTCCAGGTCATCGTCGACCTGGAGAAGGACGCGAAGTTCCTGCCCGACGCCATCAAGGGCAGCCGCACGCTCTTCGTGGGCGCCGGCAACGTGGACGCCTACGTGGACTTCTCGTCGCTGCCCAAGGACGCCTTCACGGTCTCCCCCGACCGCACGGCCGTGACGGTGCGGCTGCCGCACGCGGAGCTGGAAAAGCCCAACCTCGACAACAAGCGGTCGTACGTCTTCGCGCAGGAGCGGGGCATCTTCGACCGGATCTCGGACTTCCTGTCGTCGTCTCCGCAGAACCAGCAGGAGCTCTACGTGCTGGCCGAACGCAAGATCGCCGACGCGGCCGCCGCCAGCGACCTGCGCTCCCGGGCCGACCAGAACGCCAAGGCCATGCTCGAGGGCATGCTGAAGTCCCTCGGCTTCACGACGATCACGGTCAAGTACGCCGGAGAGCCCTGACCCGTCGGCCGCCGTGACGCGAGAGCCGTACGAGCTAGCTGTACTGCCCCGGGAGGTTGGTGACGCGGCTGATGGGTGGCTGGCCTTTCAGCGCGGTGTGTCCGCGGTGATGGTTGTACATGTGCAGCCAGGGATCAAGTGCGGCGCGGCGCTCGGCCTCTGAGGCATACGGGCGGGCGTAGGCCCATTCGTCGGCCAGAGTGCGGTGGAAGCGCTCGACCTTGCCGTTGGTCTGGGGCCGGTAGGGGCGGGTGCGTTTGTGGGTGATGCCCAGCCGGGCGCAGGCCTCGCCCCACAGTCGGGAGCGGTAACAGCTGCCGTTATCGGTCAGCACGCGTTCGATGACGATGGCGCGGGCCGCGAACCAGGTCTGGGCACGCAGGAGGAATGCGGCGGCACTTTCCTTGGTCTCATCGGCCAGGATCTCGGTGTAGGCCAGGCGGGAGTGGTCGTCCAGTGCCGTGTGCAGGAAGCCGTGGCCCAGGCGGGGGTTGCCGTGGGCGTTGCGTGAGGCGGTGGGGGTGGCCTGCCGGTTGCGCCGGCCGGCGGCGCGGCCCAGGACGCGGTGACCGCCACCGTCGGGGATGTTGCCCAGCTTCTTGACGTCGATGTGGACCAGCTCGCCCGGACGGTCACGCTCGTAGCGGCGGACCGGTGAACCGCTCGCGCGATCCAGGTGAGCCAGGGGCGGCATGCCGTACCGGACCCGGTGCACTGTGGATGGGGCCAGGCCCAAGCGGGCGGCGATTCGGGCGGGTCCGAGCCGATGGGTGACGCGCAGCTTGCAGATGCGCCGTTCGGTCCGCTGCGCGGTACGGGCCGGGCTGCGGCGCGGCCGAGAAGACAGGTCGGCCATCCCGGCTACGCCCCGCTCTCGATAGCGGCGGGCCCAGCGGGCGGCGGTGGTGTGGGAGACCTGGAAGCGTTCGGCTGCGCGGCGGATGCTCCAGCCGCCCTCAACGATGAGGCGCGCGAGCCGAAGTCTGCCGGTTTCGGTCAGCGGGGCATTACGGTGGGGCATGAGGGCCTCCGGGCGATGTGAATCTTGGTCGACTCACACCACGCCAGAAGGCCCTCACCCTTTTCAAGGTCATCAACGGTGTGTCGCCGACACTCCTCCGCTGTCACCAACGTCCATGGACAGAACAGCTAGCCCAGCGCGGCGATGAGGTCGTCGGCGGCGGCGTAGGGGTCGGTCTCCGCGCCGAGCAGCCGCTCGGCGAGCGCGTCGAGGCGGTCCGCGTGGAGCACGGCGAAGCGCGACCGGAGCTGGGCCAGCGCGATGGCCTCGATCTCGTCGCGGGCCCGCGCCAGCCGCCGCCTGCGGGCCTCGCCGGACTCCTCCAGATATGCCTGGTGCTTGTCCAGCGCGGCCAGCAGGTCGTCGGCGCCCTCGCCCTTGGAGGCGACGGTCGTGACGATCGGGGGCCGCCACGGCGTCTCCACGAGGCCCGTCATGTTCCGCAGCTCCCGCACGGTCGCCTGGACGCCGTCGCGGTCGGCCTTGTTCACCACCAGGACGTCGGCGACCTCGAGGATGCCCGCCTTAGCGGCCTGGACGCCGTCGCCCATGCCCGGCGCGAGGATGACGACGGTCGTGTCGGCCAGGCGGGCGATCTCCACCTCGGCCTGCCCGACGCCGACCGTCTCGACGAGGATCACGTCGCACCCGGCAGCCTCCAGCACGCGCAGCGCCTGCGGCGTGGCCCAGGCGAGCCCGCCCAGGTGGCCCCGGCTCGACATGCTGCGGATGAAGACCTCGGGGTCGGTCGCGTGGTCCTGCATGCGTACGCGGTCGCCGAGCAGGGCGCCGCCGGTGAACGGGCTCGACGGGTCGACCGCCAGCACTCCCACCCTGCTGCCGCGCCTGCGGAACGCCCGGATGAGCATGCCGGTCGAGGTCGACTTGCCGACGCCGGGAGAGCCGGTCAGGCCGATGACCCTGGCGGTGTACGGCCGGGCGGTGCCGGTGGCGAGCTCGGCCATCGCCTCGCGCAACGCACGGCTCGCCACCGCGGACGCCGCCCGGTCTCCCTCTTCGGGCCCCGTGGCGTCCACCGCGTTCTCCACGGCGTTCTCCACCAGCGAGATCAGCCGCGCCACCGCGCGCGGCCGTCCCAGTCGCGCCTGGCCGACAAGCTCACGGACGTCCACCTGCGGCTCCGATCAGGCGCCGGGCGTGGGAACCCGGATGATCAGCGCGTCGCCCTGGCCGCCGCCGCCGCACAGGCCGGCCGCGCCGAGGCCGCCGCCGCGCCTCTTCAGCTCGTGGGCCAGCGTCAGCACGATCCGGGCGCCGGACGCGCCGATCGGGTGGCCGAGCGCGATGCCGCCGCCGTTGACGTTGACCTTGTCGAGCGGGACGCCGAGCTCCTTCGCCGACTGCAGCACGACCTGGGCGAACGCCTCGTTGATCTCCAGCAGGTCGAGGTCGTCGACGGTCAGCCCCTGCTTGGCCAGCGCCTGCTTGATGGCGTTGGCGGGCTGGGACTGCAGCGAGTTGTCCGGCCCGGCCACGTTGCCGTGCGCGCCGATCTCGGCCAGCCATTCGATGCCCAGCTCCTCGGCCTTGGCCTTCGACATGACGACCACGGCGACGGCGCCGTCGGAGATCTGCGAGGCCGATCCGGCCGTGATGGTGCCGTCCTTGGTGAACGCGGGGCGCAGCTTCGACAGGGCCTCGACCGTGGTGTCCTTGCGGATGCCCTCGTCGGCGGAGAACAGCACCGGGTCGCCCTTGCGCTGCGGCAGCGGCACCGGGACGATCTCGTCGTCGAACAGGCCCTTCTCCGTGGCCTCGGCGGCGCGCTGGTGCGACCGCGCCGAGAACTCGTCCTGCTCCTCCCGGGTCAGGCCGAGCCTGGCGTTGTGGCGCTCGGTGGACTCCCCCATCGCGATCTGGTCGAAGGCGTCGGTGAGCCCGTCGTAGGCCATCGCGTCCAGGATTCCGGCGCTGCCGTACTTCACGCCCTTGCGCAGGCCCGGCAGCAGGTGCGGCGCGTTGGTCATCGACTCCATGCCGCCCGCGACGACGATGTCGAACTCGCCCGCGCGGATGAGCTGGTCGGCCAGCGCGATCGCGTCGAGGCCGGACAGGCAGACCTTGTTGATGGTGAGGGAGGGCACGGTCATGGGGATGCCGGCCTTCACCGCCGCCTGGCGCGAGGGGATCTGACCGGCTCCGGCCTGGAGGACCTGCCCCATGATCACGTACTGGACTTGGTCCGGGGACACGCCCGCCCGCTCCAGCGCCGCTTTGATCGCGATCCCGCCCAGCTCGACGGCGGACAGGTCGGAGAGCGAGCCGAGAAGCCGTCCGATCGGTGTACGTGCTCCGGCGACGATGACGGAACCAGACATTGAGACCCTCCACTGCGAGATCGGGGCGACGGTGTCACCATACCCAGGAGTAGTGCGGTCGCCGGAGAGCGGGCGGCGGGACGGGAACGGCGAAGGGAGACGGCGATGCTGCTGCGAATCGACCACGTGGGCGTGGCCTGCCACAACCTGGAAGAGAAGATCGAGTTCTACGAGTCCGTCTTCGGTCTGACCGTCGTCAGCCGGGAGGTGAACGAGGAGCAGGGCGTCCGTGAGGCCATGCTGCACGTCGCCGACGGCGACCAGGGCGCGTCGTATGTCCAGCTCCTCGAACCGCTGCACCCCGACACCGCCGTGGGCAAGTTCCTCGCCAAGCGGGGCGAGGGCGTGCATCATATCGGGTACGGCGTGGCGGACGTCACCAAGGCCCTGGAGGAGATCGGGGCGAAGGGCGTGCGCCTGATCGACGAGCGGCCCAGGCATGGGTCGATGGGAGCCTCGATCGCGTTCCTGCATCCCAAGGACGTGGGAGGGGTTCTCACCGAGCTCGTCGAGACGTCCAGGCGCTAGGTAAACGCAAGAAACGTTCATACGTAACAAGTCGCGCAGAAAGTCGGAGGGGGCCTCCAACGCGGCAGTACCGGAGTACGCTGGCGTACCACCGGACGTGGACGCCACACCGGCTTCCTCGCCTCGGAACCGACCCCCCGTCCGGCCCCTGTAGCCGTCTCGACAACCAGGATCGAGCCTCATGCAGTCCGACATCGACGCCCAGCTCAACAACTTCTTCGAGGACGCCCCATCTCGCGAATTCGACGTGGTGCTCCGGGGTTATGACCGGCACCAGGTCCACGACCACCTGAAGACTATCGACACCGAACTGCGTCAGGCCAAGGAACAGATCAGCGCACTTCAGCGGGAGCTGTCCGACTCGCAGCGCCAGCTGCAGGAGCAGGAGCGGCCGACGTACTCGGGTCTCGGCGCCCGCATCGAGCAGTTGCTCAGGCTCGCGGAGGAGCAGGCCACCGAGCTCGTCCAGGCGGCCAGGTCGGAGGCGAACGAGATCCGTGCCGCCGCCAAGGTGGACGCCGCCGACCTGCGGGCGGCGGCGGAGAACGAGGCGGCGGAGAAGCGGGCGCTGGCGGCGCGCGAGGCCGAGGAGATGCGCAGCACCGCCGAGCGCGACGCGGAGGAGATCCGGTCGACGGCCAGGCGTGAGGCCGACGAGCTGACCGCCACCACCGAGCGCGAGGTCGCCAAGATCCGCGCCACCGCCGACCACGAGGTCGCGGAGAAGCGGGCGGACGCCGAGCGCGAGATCGCCAAGCTGCGCACCACGACCGAGCGCGAGGTGGCCCAGCTGCGGGCCTCGACCAAGCGCGAGCGCGACGAGGTGCTCACCACCGCCAAGCGTCAGGCGGACGAGATGCGGGCACAGGCGCAGCGGATCCTGGAGGAGTCGGAGGCCAAGCGCGCCCAGGACGAGGCGGAGTTCGAGATCCAGCTCGCCGCCCGCCGCGAGGAGGCCGAGCGGCAGGAGGCCGAGCGGCACGCCACCGCCCAGGCCAACACCCAGAAGCTGGTCGCCGAGGCCGAGCAGCGCGCCGCCACCGCCGAGCAGCGGGCCGCCAAGGCCACGCAGCAGGCCGAGCAGACCCGCCGCGAGGCCGACACCCACGCCAAGCAGCTCCTGGCCAACGCGCGCAAGAACGCCGACCAGCTCGTGTCCGACGCCAAGGCAAGCGCCGACACGATCGTGACCGAGGCCAAGAACGAGGCCGAGCGCACCCGTACGGCAATGCAGCGCCAGGTGGACGAGCTCACCCGCCAGCGCGACAGCATCACCAGCCACCTCGCCCAGCTCCGTCAGCTGCTCGGCGGCGCCCCGCTGCCGGGCATGGACCCGGAGCCGGCGCCCGTCACCGCGGCCCCGGCGAAGCCGGCCCTGTCGGCCCCGCCGGTCGTGGAGAAGCCGGCCGTGCCCGCCACGCCGGCCGTCGAGCCGATCAGCTCCACCAAGAGCGACGACGACGCGGAGTGGTGGCAGGAGTAGCCGCTGGCACAATTCGGGGAGTCTGTGACGGCTGAACGGGGCCCGGCGATCGCCGGGCCCCGTTCTCGTGTCGGCGTTTCCGCTCCCGGCTCAGTCGAGGGACTTCACGAACTCCGCGACGACACGGTTGAACGCCTCGGGCTGCTCGATGGCGGACAGGTGGCCCGCCTTCTCGATGACGGCGAGCCGCGCCTGCGGGATGGCCTCCGCCATCGCCCGGGCGTCCGGAAGCGGCGACAGCTCGTCCTCGTCGCCCACGACGATCAGCGCCGGAACGGTCAGGGACCGCAGCGTGCCGAACGCGTCGGGCCGCGCGGCCATCGCCCGCTGGGCCCACGCGACGGCCGCGGGCGGCGCCGCCTGGACGAGCCCGCGGACGCGCCCGATAACCATCCCCCTGCGCTCCCTTGTGGTCGCGCCGAGCATCGGGGGCAGCGACTCGGTCACGAGGATGCCCGTGCCGCTTTCCAGGACCGCCGCGGCGATCCGCTCCCTGTTCGCCCTGGCAGGCTCGGGGTCGGCCTGGGCCTTGGTGTCGGCGAGGATCAGGCCGCGTACGCGGTCGGGGTGGCGGCGGCACAGCGCCATCGCCACGTAGCCGCCCATGGACAGGCCGCCGACCACGGCGCGGTCGACGCCCTCCTGGTCGAGCAGGTGCGCCACGTCGTCCGCCATGAGGTCGATCGAGGGCTCGTCGTCGCCGAGCATCGTGCCGCCGAAGCCGCGCAGGTCCGGGGTGATCACCCGGCAGACGGGCGCGAGACCCTCGCGCTGGGCGAGCCACATCGCGGAGGACAGGGGGAACGCGTGGAGCAGGACGACTGGCAGGCCGCTCCCGGCGGATCGCGAGTAGAGCTGCATCAGGTCACGGTAACGCGCCGCGCGCCCGCCGCCGCCGTTCGTCACCGATTCGCGACCCCGCCGGGCCGGCCCGTCACGCTCAGACCGTGGTCGGCAGCGGCGCGGCGGCGGGGTTCACGCGCTTGACGATCTCGTCGAGCACGATCCGCACGTACGGCTCGCCGACCCACAGGTGCTTGGCCCCCTCCACGCCGACGACCTCCGCCTGCGGCGCCGCGGCGAACCGGCGTACGGCCTCCTCCGGCCGCAGGTAGTCGTCGTGCTCCGGCACCAGGGCCACCAGCGGGCGGCCGAACTCGCCCCAGGCGACGAGGTCCTTCTCGCCCGCCCGCTTCAGCGGCGGCGACAGCAGGATCGCACCCCGGACGATAGGGTCGCGGCCCCACTTCAGCGCCAGCTCGGTGCCGAACGACCAGCCGACCAGCCAGGGGTTCGGCAGGTCGTGGAAGTCGGCGTACTCCAGGGCGGCGGCGACGTCCCACCGCTCCGCCTCACCGCCGTCGAAGGACCCCTGAGAGGTGCCCCGGTCGGAGGTCGTGCCCCGGGTGTTGAAGCGCAGCACCGCGATGTCGGCGAGCGCCGGCAGCCGGTAGGACGCCTTGCGCAGCACGTGGCTGTCCATCATCCCGCCGTGGGTGGGCAGCGGATGCAGGCAGACCAGCGTCGCCACCGGCGGCCGGCTCTCCGGCAGCGCCAGTTCGCCGACGAGGGTCAGCCCGTCGGCCGTCTGCAGCTCGATGTCCTCGCGCCGGGCAGGCAGCACCGTGGACGCCCTGATGTCCATTCCCACTCCGAAAGCTCGTGTCAGTAGCGGCTGCGGCCCGGACCCCGGTTGGCCCGGTTGCGCCAGCACGCGGTGTGCCAGTGCCGCCGCTCGTCCTCTCCCCCGGACCAGGCCGGCCAACTCACCACGTGCGGCAGCCCGGGCCTGATCTCCTGCTCGCACCCCGGGCACCGGTACGCCTTGCCCTGGGCGGCGCCGGAGACGTTGCGGACGACCCACTCGCCGTCGTGCGCGCTCTCCACGCGGTCCACCCCGGCCACCTGCGGGCCCACCGGCCGTACGGTACGGCCGTCCGGGCGTTCGTACGGGCCGCGGCGACGGGCACGGCGGGGACTCACGGCGGGCATCCTTCCGGGGGGTTCATGTCAGGCAGAACGGGAGATGACGGCCCAATTCTTCCAGCACCGGCTCAGCCGGCGTACGTCCGGACCCCGTTGGTCCCGTCTTCGTCGTGCCGAGCCGGGCCGCTCCGGCCGGGTCGCGAACGCCCGTGCCATGCCGGACAGTCTCCCAGAACGCCTCGGGACCTCCGTAACCCCGGTAGGGTTGGCGCACATGCGGCTGGTCATCGCGCGGTGCAGCGTGGATTACGTGGGACGGCTCACCGCCCATCTCCCCATGGCCCCTCGGCTCATCCTGATGAAGGCGGACGGAAGCGTGTCGATACACGCCGACGACCGGGCGTACAAGCCCCTGAACTGGATGAACCCGCCCTGCAAGGTCCGCGAGGAGACGATCGACGGGGTGCTCACCTGGTCGGTCGTGCACGGCAAGACCGGTGAGAAGCTCGTGCTGACGATCGAGGAGATCCTGCACGACACCAGCCACGAGCTGGGCGTCGACCCGGGCCTGCGCAAGGACGGCGTGGAGGCGCATCTGCAGGAACTGCTCGCCGAGCACATCACCACGCTCGGGGACGGCTGGACGCTGGTGCGCAGGGAGTACATGACCGCGATCGGTCCCGTGGACATCCTGTGCCGCGACCACCTCGGCGGCGCGGTCGCCGTCGAGATCAAGCGGCGCGGCGACATCGACGGCGTCGAGCAGCTCACCCGCTACCTCGAACTGCTCAACCGCGACCCGCGCCTGGCCCCGGTCAAGGGGATCTTCGCGGCTCAGGAGATCAAGCCGCAGGCCCGCGTGCTCGCGGCCGACCGCGGCATCGAGTGCGTGACGCTCGACTACGACGCCCTGCGCGGCATCGAGCCGGAGAACCCGACGCTCTTTTGACCCCGGCCCGTGTCCACCGTACGGAGGACACGGATCATCGTCCGATCGAGGGTGTTCCGTGATCCTTCCGCGGTGGATCGGACCCGGCCCGGCCGACCCGCCAGTGGCGGTCCCGCATCGGCATCGTGCTGCAGACCGCCGACGACCGGGCGGAGCTGACCGTACGGGAGACCCTGCGGCACTTCGCCACCTACTACGCGAACAGAACCTCGGCATCGGCATCGCGGGCGACCGGGAGGACGGCACGCTGAAGCGGCTCGTCGGGCTGCCGATACCGCGCGCGGCGTACTTCATCGGCAAGATCGCCAGCGTGCTGGTCATGACGGTGCTCCAGGTGGCCATCCTGCTCGCCATCGCCGTGCTGTTCTACGGCCTGGAACTGCCGGCCGAGGTGCCGACCTGGGTCACGTTCGCCTGGGTGTTCGTGCTCGGCGTGTCGGCGGCGTCCGTGCTCGGCATCGCCGTCAGCGGCCTGCCCCGCTCGGGCAAGAGCGCGACCGCGGTGATCAGCCTGCCCTTCGTGGTGCTGCAGTTCGTCTCCGGGGTCTTCGTCCCGATCACGGAGTTGCCCGACTGGCTGGTCAACGCCGCCTCCGTCTTCCCGTTGAAGTGGATGTGCCAGGGGTTCCGGTCCGTCTTCCTGGGCGACGCGGGGGCCGCTCTGGAGCTGACCGGATCGTACGAACTGGGCAAGGCCGCCCTGGTCCTGGCCGCCTGGCTGGTCGGCGGTCTCCTGCTGTGCGTGACGACGTTCCGCTGGAAGGGGCGGCGCGACGGATGAGCCGCCCTGGCGCACGGGCTGCTGTAATTGCCGATGCAATTGCAGCGCGGTCTGTGTATCCCAATTGGTAAGCGTGCTGACCTCTTGACGGCCCTGTCAAGCTAATGAGCGTCTTTGGCATGGCTTGAAAGTGCTTATTTCCCAGCACTTCCACAAAAAGGATCTTGCGTTCATAATGGGGACTTCTGGGGGGACCATGACAGGGTGAGGTGAAAAGTGGCGGGACGGGACTATCGGGGGATGTCGGCTGCCGAAAGGCTTGCAGACAGGAGGGAAAGGCTCATATCGGCCGCATACACCTTGTTCGCCCAGCCCGGCTTCCACGCGACCACCATCGAGCGGCTGTGCGCGACCGCGCGCATCTCCAATCGCGCCTTCTACGAATGCTTCTCCAGCCGCGAGGACCTGATGCGCGCGGTTTACGAGCGGTGCATCGATGAGACCCTGTCGTCGGTCACCGAGGCCATCGACACGGCCCCGCCCACGCTCGACGACCGGATCGTCGCCGGCATCGCCGAATACATCCGCTTCGTCACCAAGGACGTGCGGCGCGCGCGTCTGATGCACCTGGAGGTACGGCGGGCGGGCAACGTGCTCAGCGGCGCCCGCCAGCAGGCGGTGGCCTCGTTCACCAAGGTCATAGAGTCCTCGGCGCGGGGCGCGGCCCGCATGCCTCCCCTCGACCTGCATCTGCTGGCGCTCGGCCTCATCGGCGCCATCACCGAGTTACTCATCGAATGGGTGATGAGCGAACCGTCCCCGCCGACGGAGCAACTGATCGAGACCGCCGTGTACATCTTCCGCCGCACCTTCACCTCCGACGGTCCCATGGCGGCCCCCGCCCAGTGACCTACGGCGGCCTCCACCCGGTGACACAGGGCGCGGCGACTACGCTGAGCGGCATGACCCGAGCCGACAACGACAAGCCGGTCGTCCTGTCCAAGATCTACACGAAGACGGGCGACGACGGCACGACCGCCCTGGGCGACATGAGCCGCACCCGCAAGACCGACCCCCGCCTGGCCGCCTACGCGGACGTGGAGGAGGCCAACGCCGCCATCGGCGTCGCTCTCGCCACCAATGGCCTGTCCGAGGACGTCACGGCCGTCCTGAGCCGGGTGCAGAACGAGTTGTTCGACGTCGGCGCCGACCTGTGCACCCCGGTCGTCGAAAACTCCGACTTCCCGCCGCTGCGGGTCGAGGAGCCGTACATCGCCTGGCTGGAGGAGCAGTGCGACCGGTTCAACGCGGAGCTGAAGCCGCTGCGCAGCTTCATCCTGCCCGGCGGCGCACCGGCCACCGCCTTCCTCCACCTCGCCCGCACGGTCGTACGGCGGGCCGAGCGGTCGGCCTGGGCGGCGCTGGAGGCCCACGACGACGTGAACCCCCTGACGGCCAAGTATCTGAACCGCCTGTCCGACCTGATGTTCATCCTCTGCCGCGTCGCCTCCGCCGGCGACGACATCCTCTGGAAGCCCGGCGCCACCCGCTGAGAGTGACCGAGGGGCGCGCCGGAGGCACGGCAATTTAAGCGGCGTCGAGGTGGGCGCTGGGCGGGGCGGACTCCAGCCAGGCGAGGAAGCCGGTGAGGGCGTCCTCGCTCATCGCCAGGGACAGCGGGCCGCGCTCGGCCGAGCAGACGACGGTCCAGTAGCCGGCGGGACCCTCACCCGTGCCGAGCATCCTCCGGCTGGAAACGGTGAGGCCGCGCCTCGCAATCGCGTGGCGCGGCCTCAGACCGAGTCCCAGGAACGGAATCCAGTGGAGCTCTCCCCCTGCGTAGCGGGCTACCCCGCTCTTCCAGCCCCCCTGGCCGTCCCGTACCCGGCAGACGATCGTTCCCCGGGCCCGTGCCAGGACGAAACCCCGGATGACGAGGAGCGCGGCCACGGCGAAGACGCCCGCGAGTATCCCAAGCGCCGCCACTAGCCGCCCTCCTCCTGCCGTGTCAGACCTCTTCGCCGGCCGCCCGCAGCCGGGCAGCCGCACGCTTGGCCTGCAGCCGTGCGTCCGCGTCCTCCTGGTCGGCCTCGATCGAGGCCTGGGCACGCTGCAGCGCGTCCTTGGCCCGCGCGACGTCGACCTCGGAGCCGAGCTCGGCCGCCTCCGCCAGGATCGACACGTCGTTGTCGGCGACGGAGATGAATCCGCCGTGCACCGCGGCCACGAGGTCGCCTTCGTCGCCGCGCTTGACGCGCAGCACCCCGCCCTCGACGAGGACACCGAGAACGGGAGCGTGGTTCGGCATAATACCGATCTCGCCGTCCACGGTCTTGGCAATGACCATGTCGGCCTCGCCCGTCCAGATCTCACGTTCCGGCGACACGACGCCCACGCGAAGCTTTGCCACTTCTCAGCTCCCTTTCGACGGACGCCTGTACGGTCCGGCCGGAGCCGTGCCGTACAGGCGTCGAAGGCGTCCTAGCGCTCGAGTTCCTTCGCCTTGGCGATGGCCTGCTCGATGCCGCCGACCATGAAGAAGGCCTGCTCGGGCAGGTGGTCGTACTCGCCGGCGCACAGGCCCTTGAACGAGGCGATGGTCTCGTCCAGCGGCACGAACTCGCCCGGCTGACCGGTGAACGCCTCGGCGGCGTACATCGGGTGGGACAGGAACCGCTCGATGCGGCGCGCCCGCTGAACGGTGACCTTGTCCTCTTCGGAGAGCTCGTCGATACCCAGGATGGCGATGATGTCCTGCAGCTCCTTGTACTTCTGCAGGATTCGCTTGGTCTCCTGGGCGACCGCGTAGTGCTCCTCACCGATGATCTGCGGGTCGAGGATCCGCGAGGAGGAGTCGAGCGGGTCCACCGCGGGGTAGATGCCCTTCTCCGAGATCGGCCGGGACAGAACGGTCTGCGCGTCGAGGTGCGCGAACGCGTTGTGCGGCGCCGGGTCGGTGATGTCGTCCGCAGGCACGTAGATCGCCTGCATGGAGGTGATCGAGTGACCGCGGGTGGAGGTGATGCGCTCCTGGAGCACGCCCATCTCGTCGGCGAGGGTCGGCTGGTAACCCACGGCGGACGGCATGCGGCCGAGCAGCGTGGACACCTCCGAACCCGCCTGGGTGAAGCGGAAGATGTTGTCGATGAACAGCAGCACGTCCTGCTTCTGCACGTCGCGGAAGTACTCCGCCATGGTCAGAGCGGACAGCGCCACCCGCAGACGGGTGCCCGGGGGCTCGTCCATCTGGCCGAAGACGAGCGCGGTGTCCTTGAGGACGTCCGCCTCCTCCATCTCCAGCCACAGGTCGTTGCCCTCACGGGTGCGCTCGCCGACGCCGGCGAACACCGAGGTGCCCGAGAACTTCAGCGCGACGCGGCGGATCATCTCCTGGATCAGAACGGTCTTGCCGACGCCCGCGCCGCCGAACAGACCGATCTTGCCGCCCTTCACGTACGGCGTGAGCAGGTCGATGACCTTGATGCCGGTGGGCAGCATCTCCGTACGGGCCTCGAGCTGGTCGAACGCCGGGGCCGGACGGTGGATCGGCCAGCGCTCGTTGACCTGGATGGTGGCCTTGTCCGCGTCGAGCGGCTCGCCCAGCGCGTTCCACACGTGGCCCTTGACCGCGTCGCCGACCGGCACCGAGATCGGCGCGCCGGTGTCGGTGACAGCCGCACCGCGGACCACGCCGTCGGTGGGCTGCATCGAGATGGCCCGGACGATGTTGTCGCCGAGGTGCTGTGCGACCTCCAGCGTCAGGGTCTTGGTCTCGCCACCGAGCTCGACGTCGACGGTGAGCGCGTTGTAGATGTCCGGCATGGCCTCGACGGGGAACTCCACGTCGACGACCGGACCGGTGACGCGGGCGACACGGCCCACGGTGGTCTCAACAGTCTGTGCGGTCATTTCACTCTTTCCCCGCTGCGGCGTCAGCCAGCGCGTTCGCGCCACCGACGATCTCGCTGATTTCCTGGGTGATCTCGGCCTGACGCGCCTGGTTCATCTGCTGGGTGAACACGCGGATGAGCTCGTTGGCGTTGTCGGTGGCCGACTTCATCGCGCGGCGCCGGGCGGCGTGCTCGGAGGCGGCCGACTGGAGCAGCGCGTTGTAGATGCGCGACTCGATGTAGCGCGGCAGCAGCGAGTCGAGCACGTCACCGGCCGTCGGCTCGAACTCGTAGTACGGCGGGATGCCCTCCGGGGGCGTCTCCGTCTCCTCGACCTCGAGCGGCAGGATCCGCTTGACGATCACGTTCTGCGTCAGCATCGAGACGAACCCGGTGTAGACGACGTGGATCTCGTCGATCCCGTCCTCCGCCTTGAACGCCGTGATGAGCGCGTCCGCGATCTCCTTGGCGTCGGCGTACGACGGGTTGTCGGAGAAGCCGTCCCACTCGCCGAACATCTCCCGGCCGCGGAAGCGGTGCCAGGTGAGGCCCTTGCGGCCCACCACGTACGGCTTCACGGTCAGGCCGCGCCCGGTCAGGTGGCCCTTCAGCGCCTCGGCCTCACGGAGGATGTTGGCGTTGTAGCCGCCGGCGAAGCCGCGGTCGCTGGTGACGATCAGGACGCCGGCCGTGGCCGGCTGCTCCTTGGCCACCGTGAGCGGGTGGTCGACGTTGGTCGTGTTCGACAGGACCGCCGACACCGCGTGGGTGATCTCCCGCTCGTACGGCACGGCCGCCTGCATCCGCTGCTGCGCCTTGACGATGCGCGACGAGGCGATCAGCTCCTGCGCACGGGTGATCTTCGCGGTGGACTTGACCGACTTGATCCGCCGCCGCAGCTGTCGAAGCTGGGCACCCATGGGTTACTTCGCCTCGGCCTTGCGAACGTGCTTGACGACCTTCTCCTGGCCGACCTCGCTGGCGTCCAGCGCCTCCACCGGCTCGTCGTTGACGAGCAGCTCGCCGCTGGAGGTGGTGAAGCCCTTCTTGAACTCCGTGATGGCGTCCTTGAGGGCGGTCACCGTGTCGTCCGTCAGCTCCTTGGTCTCGCGGATGCTGTCGAAGACGCCCTTCTGGGCGGTGCCGAGGTAGTCGAGGAACTCGGCCTCGAAGCGGCGGATGTCCTCCACCGGCACGTCGTCCAGCTCGCCGGTGGTGCCGGCCCACACCGAGACGACCTGCTTCTCGACCGGGAACGGGCTGTACTGCGGCTGCTTGAGCAGCTCGACCAGGCGGGCGCCGCGCTCCAGCTGGGCGCGGGAGGCCGCGTCCAGGTCGGAGGCGAAGGCCGCGAAGGCCTCCAGGTCACGGTACTGGGACAGCGACAGACGGAGCGTACCGGCCACCTTGCGCATGGCCTTGACCTGCGCGGAACCGCCGACTCGGGAGACCGAGACACCGACGTTGATCGCCGGGCGGACGCCGGCGTTGAACAGGTCGGTCTCCAGGAAGCACTGGCCGTCGGTGATGGAGATGACGTTGGTCGGGATGAAGGCCGACACGTCGTTGCCCTTGGTCTCGATGATCGGAAGGCCGGTCATCGAGCCGCCGCCCATGTCGTTGGAGAGCTTGGCGCAGCGCTCCAGCAGACGCGAGTGGAGGTAGAAGACGTCGCCGGGGAACGCCTCACGGCCCGGCGGACGACGCAGCAGCAGCGACACGGCGCGGTAGGCGTCGGCCTGCTTGGTCAGGTCGTCGAAGACGATCAGCACGTGCTTGCCCTGGTACATCCAGTGCTGGCCGATGGCAGAACCGGTGTACGGGGCGATGTACTTGTAGCCCGCGGGGTCGGAGGCCGGAGCGGCGACGATGGTGGTGTACTCCAGCGCGCCCGCCTCCTCGAGGCGGCCCCGCACCTGGGCGATCGTGGAGCCCTTCTGGCCGACGGCGACGTAGATGCAGCGAACCTGGCGGCTCGGGTCGCCGGAGAGCCAGTTCTCCTTCTGGTTGAGGATGGTGTCGACCGCGATCGCGGTCTTGCCGGTGCCGCGGTCACCGATGATCAGCTGGCGCTGCCCGCGGCCGATCGGCGTCATGGCGTCGATCGCCTTGAGGCCGGTCTGCAGCGGCTCCTTCACCGGCTGGCGCTGGACCACCGAGGGGGCCTGCAGCTCGAGGGCGCGGCGGCCCTCGGCGGCGATCGGGCCCTTGCCGTCGAGCGGGTTGCCCAGGGGGTCGACCACGCGGCCGAGGAAGTCGTCGCCGACCGGCACCGACAGGACCTCGCCGGTGCGGCGGACCTGCTGGCCCTCCTCGATGCCGCTGAAGTCGCCCAGGACGACCGCACCGATCTCGCGGACGTCGAGGTTCAGCGCCAGGCCGCGCGTGCCGTTCTCGAACTCGAGCAGCTCGTTCGCCATCGCCGAGGGAAGGCCGGAGACATGGGCGATGCCGTCCCCGGCGTCGACGACGGTCCCGATCTCCTCGCGCGCGGCACCTTCCGGCTCGTACGCCTGGACGAAGCGCTCAAGGGCGTCCCGGATCTCGTCCGGCCGGATCGTAAGCTCCGCCATCTCTTTCTTGTCTCCCTATTCGCCTCAGCCGGCCAACCGGCGGCGGACTTCTTCGATACGTCCGGCGATCGTGGTGTCGATGTAGTCGTCTCCGACTCTCACGGAGAACCCACCGAGCACCTCCGGGTCCACCTCGACGTTCAGGTGGACGTCTCGCCCGTAGGTGGCTCGCAGCCAGGCCGCGAGCCGCTGCTTCTGCTGCTGCGAGAGCGGCACCGCGCTGCGGACCACGCCCACCAGGCGCTCGCGCGCCCGCGCGACGATCCAGCCGAACTCCTCCAGCGCCGACTCCAGGCTACGTCCTCGCGGATGCACAACGGTCTGCGTGACGAGCCGGACGGTGGACGGAGCGGCCTTCCCGCCGAGCAGCGCGGCGAGCAGGTCGCGCTTGCGCTCGGCCGGGACCGCCGGGTCGCTGAGCGCGCGGCGCAGCTCCGGGTTGGCGGCGAGGATGCGGCCGAAGCGGAACAGCTCGTCCTCGACGTCGTCGAGGCGGCGCGCCGACTCGGCCTCGGCGGCCGCGGACATCACGCCGATGCGCTCCAGGGCGTCCGGCAGGTCGCCGGCCTTGGACCACTTGGCCCTGACCGCGGCGACCGCGATCTCCAGCGCGGCGTCGCCGACCTTGCCCTGCAGCAGGGAGCGCAGGACGCTCTCCTTCTGCTCGGCCGGGCGCGAGGGGTCGGAAAGACCCCGCCGCAGCCCGTGCTCGCGGTCGAAGAGGTCGGCGACGGCGAACAGCTCCTCGGCGAGGGCGCCGAGGTCGGCGGTCGCAGCGGCGGTGTTGAACCGCTCCTCGACCTCCGTGAGGGCGGTCCTGCTGAGGCCGCGCATCAGCGGACCGCCTCCGGACGGCCCTCGAGCTCCTCGAGGAACCGGTCCACGATGCGGCGCTGGCGGGCCTCGTCCTCGAGCGACTCGCCGACGATGCGGCTCGCCAGCTCGGTGGACAGACGCCCGATCTCACCGCGCAGCTGGGTGAACGCCTGCTGGCGGTCGGCCTCGATCTGCGCGTGGGCCGCCTCGATGATGCGCCGCGCCTCGGCCTGGGCCTCCTCGCGGAGCTCGGCCTTGATCGCGGCGCCCTGCTCGCGGGCCTCCTCGCGGAGGCGGGCCGCCTCCTGGCGGGCCTCCGCGAGCTGCGCCCGGTACTGCTCCAGAGTGCGCTGGGCTTCGGCCTGGGCGTCCTCGGCCTTCTTGATGCCGCCCTCGATAGCCTCGGTCCGCTCGGCCAGCGTCTTCTGGATGCGCGGGGTGAGGATCTTTCCGACGACGAGGAAGACGACGAGGAAGGCGAAGCTGCCGACGACCAGCTCGTAAGCGTGCGGAAGGAGGGGGCTCTCGCCCTCCGCAGCGAGGAACGTAGCTGCCAGAGTCATGGGTGCAGCCTTCCTTCAGAGTGGGTACGTCAGTAGATGAACGGCGCGACGAGGCCGATCAGGGCCAGCGCCTCGGTGAGAACGAAGCCGAGCAGCATGTTCTGGCGGATGAGGCCGTACGCCTCGGGCTGACGGGCGATGGCCTGCACGCCCTGGCCGAAGATGATGCCCACGCCGATGCCGGGGCCGATGGCGGCGAGGCCGTAACCGACAGCGCCAAGGTTGCCGGAGACTTCAGCGAGAACGCTCATTGCTGTTCTTCCTTTACTGGTCGGCCGGTGAGTGTCGCCTCACCGGTCTGGTCTACGTCGAAAGGTCGGGTCTGGAGGATCCGTCAGTGGTCGGCGTGCAGCGAGTTGCCGATGTACATGGCGGCCAGCATCGTGAACAGGAACGCCTGCAGGAACTGGATGAACATCTCGAAGCCGGTCATCGCGACCGTCATGATCACGCCGACGACACCGAGGCCCGCGCCGAGGGGAGTCAGCTTCTCGAAGAGGAACCAGAAGCCGACCATGCTGAAGAAGGCCAGGATGAGGTGGCCGGCGAACATGTTCGCGAAGAGTCGGACGGCGTGCGTGAACGGCGCGATGATCAGGTTCGACAGGAACTCGATCGGCGCGAGCAGCACGTAGATCGGCTTGGGCAGCCCGGGCGGGAACATCATGTTCTTGAAGTAGCCGCCGAGGCCCTGGTGCTTGATGCCCAGATAGATCTTGATCACGTAGATGGTGATCGCGAAGACGATGGGGAACGCGATGTGCGACGCGACCGGGATCTGGATCAGCGGGACGACGCCGAAGAAGTTCCACAGCAGGATCAGGAAGAACAGGCTGAGGAGCAGCGGCATCCACCGCTCGGCGTCCTTGCCCAGGAACGGGCGGGCCACCTGGTCACGGACGAACTGGTAGCCCATCTCGCCGACGTTCTGCATGCCCCGGGGCACGAGCTTGGGGTTGGCGAAGGCGCTCCACGCGAGAGCGCACACCACGATGGCGCCGAAGATCGCCATCAGCACCGGCTTGGTCAGCCAGTACGGCGCACCGTCGTAGAGCGGAGGGAAGTCGAAGATCGACGGTCCCGGCGCCTTGAAGTCGTCGGCGACGAGCATGAGGGGGGTCACCTGGCCACCTCGCGTACCTGCTCGGGGCGGAATGCCCGAAGCATGTGCTTGTTCGTCCGTTCGCTACGCTCGCGCACGGGCGTTCCCTTCAACGATTGGATCAACAGAAGAGCGTGGGAAGCGGGCCGGTTGTCAGCGGCCGTACTTCAGATAGACGAGGTAGGCAGCCAGCCCGACCCCGAGAATGACGCCTATGGGGATGAACGCATGCACGCCGGTCCACCAGCTCAGCAACCAGCCGAGGCCGCCCCATACCAGGATCCCGGACAGCAGATAGCTCGGGACCGACCAGGCGGCGTCGGCGAAGTCGCGGCCGTCGGTCTCGGGCCTGCGCTCCTGTTCGCTCATCGCGCCTTGACGATAGCAGGAGCCATGCGGACTAGTCATATCGGGCTGCCCCGTACGCGTGATCATCCGCGCCCCTGCCCGGGAACCTTCGCCTCGGGCTCCACGTAGAGCATCTTCAGTTTCATGAATCCGCGCATCTCACCGATGGTCCACGCGAGCGTGCAGCCGATGACGCTCAGCGCGAACACCCGGGAGTCGAACGCGGTGGTGCCCTCGAAGGCTTTGAGCATCGCCATGATCGCCAGCACCTTGACGACGTAACCCAGCACGGCGGCCGCCATCATCGCCATCGGCGAGACCCGACCGGCCCAGGAGACGACGACCAGACCGACGGTGAAGAAGGCGGCGACGAGAACGAGACCGATGCCGGCGCCCAACGCACCCTTGGCCCCGGTCGTGAACACCGCGACGAGCGCGGCGAGGAGACCGACGACCAAGGTCGGCACGGCGGCGCCCTTGAGAACGCGCACGTCGTTGGCCTGCAATGGGACTCCAGAATCGATTGTCAAACGAGCGATTGCTACCTGCTGGGGCGTCGTTGGCCTCGCCCCTTGCTAGTGAAAGCTATCACAAGCCCCGGAGTGCCACCTTTACCTGGCGTTTCGGGTCGGCGTCGACCTGCGGGGACGGTTCAGCGGAAGGTCCCGGTGTCGGCCCGGGGAGTGGTGGGGGGAACGTCCGGGGAACCCGGGCCGCCCTGGCCGGCGTAGGGATGCCGGCCCTGTGCCGGGAGCCTGCCGGGGACCGCCTGGCCGGGGGCGGGGGCGGTGGGGGCGGTGTGGCCGGGAGTGACGGGCGGGGCGGGCGGGGGGACGACGGGGAAGACGAGCGTGTCGTGCTCCGTCCCGCGTATGGCGGGGGCGGGGCGGGACGAGCGACTCCCGGGACGCGCACCCATCTTCTGGTCGCTCTTGTGGTCCTGCGTCGCGGTGCGGCGCGATCGCCACCGCGGCAGGCCCATGATCACCAGCACCGCCACCGCGAGCACGATCGTCAGGGGGAACACGATGAGCGGCACGCGGCCGATCGACAGGCCCACGATCGCGAAGGCGAACAGGAACGTCCACGCGTACATGATCAGGACGCTGCGCCGGTGGGAGTGGCCGATGTCGAGCATCCGGTGGTGCAGGTGGCCGCGATCGGGCGCGAAGGGCGACATCCCGGCCGATGTCCGCCGGACGACCGCCATGATCAGGTCGGCCAGCGGCAGCACCACGACCGCGATCGGCAGCACCAGCGGCAGGATCACCGGGAACCGGTTGATCTTGCCGACCACCGCGTCAGGCTCGACCGACGACAGACTCGTGATCAGCGAGGTGGCGAGCAGCAGACCGAGCAGCATGGCTCCGGTGTCGCCCATGAAGATCTTGGCGGGATTGAAGTTGTGCGGCAGGAAGCCCGCGCACATCCCGATGAGGATCGCCGCGATGGCGGCCGTCCCGTTGATCCGCGAACCGCTCGCGGTCTGCTGGAGCACGATCGAGTAGGCGAAGGTCGCCATCGCCGCGATCCCGACGATCCCCGCGGCCAGGCCGTCCAGCCCGTCCACGAAGTTCACCGCGTTGATCACGACGACCACGATCATGATGGTGAGGATCGTGTACAGGGTCCTGTCGAGGGCCTGGGAACCGCCCATCGACTGCGGCAGCGGGAGGAACTGCAGGTACACGCCGAAGTAGACGAGCAGCCCGCCCGCCGCGATCTGGCCGCCCAGCTTGACGAGCGCGTCCATGCCGAGCCAGTCGTCCAGGAAGCCGGTGACGACGATCAGGCCGCCGGCCGCGAGAAGGCCGATGACCGTCTGGCCCGTCTGGCCGCTGTCGAACGCGCCGCCGACGTACGGCAGCTTGCTCGCCACCAGCAGCGCCGCCGCCATCCCGCCGAACATCGCGAGCCCGCCCAGACGCGGAGTGGGCACCGTGTGCACGTCCCGCTCCCGCACCTCGGGCGCCGCACCGATGCGCAGCGCGAACGCCCTGACCGGCGGCACCAGCAGGTACGTCACCGCGGCCGCCACGAGCGCCAAGAGGAGATATTCGCGCACGGACCTAGTTTCCTGGATAGGCGGATCGGTTGTGACGGGCAAAAGACACAGATCGCCCTATCCCTAACGGGGATATGCCGGATGCGTCGCGGTCAGCCCCTTTACCCGTTCGAGGACCGACGTTATCGCACCTGGCTGCCGGATGGCCCGGACGACGAGAGACGCGATCTCCCTCATTTCCGCCGCGCCCATGCCCTGGGTGGTCGCGCAGAGCGTGCCGACCCTGATCCCGGAGGTCACGGTCGCGGGCGCCGGATCGTACGGGATCGCGTTGTGGTTGAGCAGGATGCCGGCCTCGGCGCAGCGCCGCTCCGCCTCCGCCCCGCTCACCCCTGTCCCGCGCAGGTCGACCAGCGCGAGGTGGGTGTCGGTGCCACCCGACACCGGGCGCAGCCCCTCGTCCGCCAGCCCCTCCGCCAGGGTCCTCCCGTTGTCCACCGCCGACGCGGCGTACGCCCGGAACTCGGGACGCAGCGCCTCGCCGAACGCCACCGCCTTGGCCGCGACGACGTGCATCAGCGGCCCACCCTGGGTGAAGGGGAACACCGCCCGGTCGATCCCCGACGCCAGTTCGTCTGTGCACAGCACGCCTCCCCCGCGCGGGCCGCGCAGCGACTTGTGGGTCGTGAAGGTCACGACGTCCGCGTACGGCACGGCCGACGGGATGGCTCCGCCGGCCATGAGGCCGATCTCGTGGGCGACGTCCGCCAGCAGCCAGGCTCCGGCCTCGTCGGCGATGGCGCGGAAGGCGGCGAAGTCGATCAGCCGGGGATACGCCGTGGCGCCGCAGACGATCACCCGGGGCCGGTGGCGCAGCGCCAGGTCCCTCACCTCGTCGTAGTCGATCGTCTCGGTGTCCCGCCGCACACCGTAGGAGACGACG
The DNA here is from genome assembly GCF_016863095.1 of Microbispora siamensis. GTDB lineage: Bacteria > Actinomycetota > Actinomycetes > Streptosporangiales > Streptosporangiaceae > Microbispora > Microbispora siamensis. The sequence goes on from NZ_BOOF01000006.1 coordinate 104,070, forward strand.
TGGAACCACCTGCCGGAGAAGTTGACCTTGGATCCGTGGGTGATGTGGCCGCCGTGCTCCAGCGCGAGCGCCAGGACGCCGTCCCCCGGCTGCAGAAGGGCCGCGTACGCCGCCAGGATGGCCGTGGTGCCGCTGTAGGGCTGCACGTTGACATGGTCTGCCCCGAACAACCGCTTGGCCCGCTCTACGGCGATCTGCTCGGCGCGGTCCGCCACTTCGCAACCGCGGTAGTACCTGTGGCCCGGATAGCCCTCGGCGTACTTGTCGTTCAGCGTCGAGCCGAGCGCGGCGAGGACGGCGGGCGAGGACAGATTCTCGCTGGCGATGAGCTGGAGCCCGCCGCGCAGCCTGGCGACCTCGTCGAGCAGCACCTGGGCGACGTCCGGGTCCTGCGCGGCGAGCCGGGCGAAATCAGGCCCGTAGAACGGCTCCGAACTGTCCATGGAACCGGCTCACAATCCCGTGGCGGTCTTCGCTCCAAGAGTAGACCGCCCGCAGGCCGTCGCGCGGGCGTCGTCGCTGTTCAGGAGGTTGCCGAAGGGCGCTCAGGAGGTGAAGGCGTGCGGCGCGCCGGCCTTGCCCGGAATCCAGCGCGGCGTGTCCGCCGCCTGGTCGCTGATCGCCGTCAGCACCGCCTGGCGGTACATCCCGAGCCGGTTGCGCCATTCGGCCAGGTCCCGGACGTACCGCTCGGCGACCGGAGCGTCCCACACGTCCCTGCTCCGCGACATCTCGTACGGCTTGTCCAGCGACTTGGTGAGCTGGTCCATCAGCGGGACCACCTGCAGCCACAGGTCGACGAGCTTCTGGTACTCCGGGTTGAACACCCAGCCCGTCGGCTGCCCGCCGGGCGAGAGCAGGTCGGTGCTCGACGGCGCCGGCGGGGTCTCCCCCGGCTGCAGCGGAGTCGGCGCCGGCGGGTCGACATAACTCACGATCGCGCCTCCTGTGCGAAGCCGGCCAGCACGCCGGCGTTGGTCATCGCATCCCCTGCCTCGGGCACCCCGGCGACCCCGCCGATGTGCCTCACCTGCCTGGTCGCGACCGATCCGGCCGCCTCCGGGCGTCGCCGGGTTCCGGCCCGAGCCCGCACGAGCGGCGGGAACGTCGCTCGCACGCGTCACTTCTCCGGCTGCTGAATGATGACTTCGACGGCTTCGACGCGGCCGGCGGGCCCGTCGGGCTGGATCTTCCTGGCCACCCAGTCGCCCTTGCCCCACTCCCCTTCCGGGACGCCGACGTCCGGCATGTCCACGGGCTCGATGTCCCGATGGTGGTCCACCGGCATGCGCGGCACGGCCTCGTCGTCCGAGTGGCGCGCGGGGTAGCTGAGCACGTCCCCGGGCTGCGCCTCCGCGAGCGACCGGGGATCGGGAGCCGGAGCCTGGCCGGTGTCCCGCGTGCCCGCGTCATGCGTGTCCGCGCCGTATGAGCCATGACCGTGCGTCCCCGCACCGTGTGAGCGATAGCCGTCGGTTCCCGCGCCGTGCGTGGCCGTGCCGTGTGCGCCTGGGCCATTCGCGCCAGCGCCGTCCCGGACCGCCCCGTTCGCGCCCGTGGCGGCGTCGTTGTCGCACGCTCGCCCGCTCGTACCCGCCGCGCCGTCGGCTCTGTCGCTCACACCGGTCGTCCCGGTGTGGCCCGTCGCGCCGGTCGCGCCATCGCCACCGGCACCCGCCGTGCCCGCTGCCCCCGCCGTTCCGGCCGTGTGGGCCTCTCCGGCCGCCGTCGTCCCCACCGCGTGCAGGCTGCCGGTGACCGTACCGGTCGCACCCGCCGCATGCCCGGTGCCGGGGGCATCCACCGCCTGCAGGCTGCCGGTCACCGTGCCGGTCCCACCTGATGGCGCGGGCGGCGCATCGGCCGTGCCCGTGGCACCGGCCGTCCCCGCCGGGTGAGCCGTGCCGTTCGCCGCGTTTGTCCCAGCAGGCGCCGCGTCGGCCGCGCTCGCCGGGTGTGCCGTCACGGTGGCCGGAGGCGCCGCAGGCGCTGTACCGGCGGCACCGGCCGTAGCCGCCGGATGCGTGGTCCCGGTCGCCGCACCGCCTGCGGCCGTGTCGCCCGTGTACGCATGACCTCCGGCGCTCGCCGTCACCGCGCTGTGGCCGGCGGCAGTCCCTTGCACGGCGTTCGTGTTGCCCGCCGCGAGCAGATCACCGGAGAGGTTGTCGGCGGGGGTGCCGACATAGGCGCCCATGGGATCGCCGGGCGCGAGGCCGGGTTGCGGGGGCTGGTTCGCCGCCGGGTTCGTCGGCTCGGCGGGCGGCACCAACCCGGGCGGCCCGTCTGGGTGCGCACCGGTGACGGCCGCCGTCTGCGCGTCCGCGCCGGGCATGCCGATCGGCTGGGCGCCCTGCGGGGGCTGGTTCATCGGGGTGCTGACGACCTTGACACCGTCGACGACGGTCACCTGCCGGCCGGCGGGGTCGATGTCGTCCGGATGATCCTTGCCAGGCGTGTCGTAGAAAGAGGAGTCGCTTCCGGCCGTGGAAGGCTGCTCCCCCGCCGCTTTCGAATCGACCGGCGTGCCCTGCCCTGGGTTCTGGTCCTGCCCGTGGGCGACGCCCTGTTGCCCGCCGCCGTCGGACTGGCTCTGCGCGGCGCCCTGGCCGTCGCCGACCGGCTGCACGTGGCTCGTGCCCTGATCCCGGCCCACGACCTGATCGCCCACGACCTGATCGCCCCCGGCCGGCTGCCCCGGACCGGCAGGCTGGTTCTGGCCCGCGCCCTGACCCAGACCCTGGCCCACGCTCTGGCTGTCGCCGACCGGCTGACCCTGACCGGCGGGCTGGTGAACCTGGCCGGAACCGCCGCCGGTCGCGCCCGCGTCGCCGGTGCCGCCCACGTCGCCGTTGGGGCTCCCCGTCTGGCCCGCCCCGGAGCCGGTCCCCGCGCCGGTGTCACCGCTCGCACCGGTGGCCGCAGGCGTCCCCGTGCCCGTACCTGTGCCCGTACCGGTGGTGTCGGCGGGGTGGGCCGGACCGTGCGTCGAGGAGGGCATCTGGGCGAGGGAACCCTCGACGGTGCCGTAGGAGGGCTTGTCCGCGAGCTTTCCCTCGGCCACGCCGCGACCTCCGCCGTCGCCGTTCGCGCGGGTCGCGCCGTCGGCGGCGCTGTGCGCCCGGTGGGAGGTCTCGCCCTTCGCCGTGCCGGAATCGCCCGAGCCATGAGCGGGCGACGACGAGTGAGGGGCGTCCTGCCTGTCGTGGACCGCCTTCCCCTCGGCCCTGCCCTCGGACTTGCCGTCAGGCTTCGCATCCGCCTTGTCTCCGGACTTGTGGCCGGACTTGTGCTCGTCCGCCTTCGCGTCGGCCTTGTGATCGGACGTGCCGTCGCTCTTGTGATCGGCCTTGTGATCGGGTTTGGCGTCGCCCTTGGCGCCCTTGTCGTCCTGTGCGCCGGACTTCGGCGCCGGATCGTCCGCAGGCGCGGTGGTGTCCCTCTCCTCGGTGAAGGAGGCTCCGTGGGCCGTGGGAACCTTGCCCGGGCTCTGCTGTTTCTCCTTCTTCTCCAGCAGGGTCACCCGGTTCGTGACGTCCTTGACCATCGTCGAGCACGCGTCGGCGACCTGCGACGGCCGGTGGGTCACGTGCACGGAGACGCCGGCCGTACGCGTCAACTGGGTGACCCGGGCCTCGATGCCGTCCATCTGCCTCGCGGCGTGCTGAACCTCCGACAGCAACTCACGGACGAGCTTCGGATCCATCCCGTCGAGCTTGGCCATGGGCGCGCCTCCACAGAGATATCGGCGCACTTCACGGTAGCCGGGGTGGCATCAGTAAAGAAGCCCGATAGCCAGACGGCATCGATCGCCCTGATCAGAGGCCTGGCGACGTCTCACATCGCGAGACGTACGCCCGGATCGCGGTCACTCCTCGGTCGCGAGGTATCCCACCAGGCCGCGGATCTTGTCCACGGGGATCGCGCCCTTGCGCAGCACCCGGGGCACGGCGGTGGTCAGGTCGACGATCGTGGACGGCACGGTGTCCTCGCAGGGGCCGCCGTCGAGGTAGACGTCCACCGAGTCCCCGAGCTGCTCCTCGGCCTCGTCCACGGTGGTGGCCGGCGGGTTGCCGGCCCGGTTGGCGCTGGAGACCGCCATCGGGCCCGTCTCCTTGAGGAGGTCCAGCGCGACCGGGTGCAGCGGCATGCGGACGGCGACCGTTCCCTTGGCGTCGCCGAGGTCCCACGACAGCGAACGGTTGGCCCTGAGGATGAGCGTGAGCGGCCCGGGCCAGAAGGCGTCCACCAGGTCCTGTCCGTACGTCCCGAGGCTCTCCACGAGGGCGTTGGCGGCCCGCACGGTGCCCACGAGGACCGGCACCGGGATGTCCCTGCCCCGGCCCTTCGCCTCCAGCAGCGCGTTGACGGCGGAAGGAGTGAAGGCGTCGGCGCCGATCCCGTACACGGTGTCGGTGGGAAGCACCACGAGCTCACCCCGCCGTACCGCCGAGGTCGCCTCGGCCAGTCCGGTCATCCGCTCCGTCTGGTCGGCACAGTCAAACCGTCGGCTCACGAAGCCATCCTTCCACGTGTCCCGGCCGGCTCCGCCGCCGCGTGGCCGCCGAACGGGCCATTCGAATCAGTCCTGGGTCAGCCGGGCCGTGACGAACCTGTCCCGGCCGGTCAGGTCCTGACGCAACCGCACGTCGCGCCAGCCGTTCTCCTCGGCGAACAGCCAATAGACGGCGTTCCCCTGCTGGTCGGCGTGCTCGACCACGGCGAACCCGCCCGGCCGCAGCAGGCGCCGCGCCGTGCGCTCGACGGCCCTCACCTCGTCCAGCCCGTCCTCCCCCGACCCGTACAGGGCCCGCGAGGGATCGTAGTCGCGCACCTCGGGGTCACGCGGGATCGCTCCGGGCGGGATGTACGGGGGGTTGGAGATGACCAGGTCCACCTGGCCGTTCAGCTCCGGCAGGCAGTCGGCCAGATCCTCCGGATGCAAGGTGGTGCGGCCCTGGCCGTGTTCGAGGATGTTGCGCTTGGCCCAGCCGTACGCCACGGGGTCGATCTCGACGGCGTGCACCTGCGCCAGCGCGACCTCCTGCGCGATCGACAGCGCGATGGCCCCGGAACCGGTGCCGAGGTCGACCACGACGGGAGAGGCGACGTCCATCTCGCGCAGCCGGTCGATCGCCCAGCCGGCCACGACCTCGGTCTCCGGCCTGGGCACGAACACGCCCGGGCCCACCTCGAGGGAGAGGTAACGGAAGTACGCCCGGCCGGTGATGTGCTGCAGCGGCTCGCGTGCCTCGCGCCGGGCCACGCCCTCCCAGAACCGCGCGTCGAAGTCGGCGTCCTTGATCGTGTGCAGCTTGCCGCGCGGAACACCGTGCACGAAGGCCGCGATCTCCTCGGCGTCCGTTCGGGGTGACGGCACTCCCGCCTCGGCGAGCCGGGCGGTGGCGAGGGCGATTTCGTCGAGCAGGAAGGTCATGGTCTCTTACAGCACGGTCGTCGCGGCGTGGCCTGGGGAGCGTCGGTCATGGGCGGACGGGCCGCCGCCGGGACGGCCCACGGTCATTCGACGACCCACGTCCATCACCGCTTCTCCCATCGTCCCCTCATCAGGCTCGCCGCGGACTCACGAATGAGCGGCCAGCTTCTCCGCGAGTTCGGCGTCGAGCAAAGCCTGTATCACCGCATCGAGATCGCCGTCCAGGACTTGGTCCAGGTTGTAGGCCTTGAAGCCCACGCGGTGATCCGAAATGCGGTTCTCCGGGAAGTTGTAGGTGCGGATGCGCTCGGAGCGGTCGACCGTACGCACCTGTGACTTGCGCTCGGCCATCGCGGCCGCCTCGGCCTCCTCCTGCGCCATCACGAGCAGCCTGGCGCGCAGGATGCGCAGCGCCGACTCCTTGTTCTGGAGCTGGCTCTTCTCGTTCTGGCAGGAGACGACGACGCCGGTCGGCAGGTGGGTGATCCGCACGGCCGAGTCGGTGGTGTTGACGCTCTGGCCGCCGGGACCGCTGGAGCGGAACACGTCGATGCGCAGGTCGTTGGGGTCGATCTGGACGTCGACCTCCTCGGCCTCGGGATAAACGAGCACTCCGGCGGCCGAGGTGTGGATGCGGCCCTGCGACTCGGTCACCGGCACCCGCTGGACGCGGTGCACGCCGCCCTCGAACTTGAGCCGCGACCAGACGCCCTCCCGGCCCTTGATGGCGACGGTGACGTCCTTGTAGCCGCCGAGGTCGGAGTGCTGCGCGTCGATGATCTCGGTCTTGTAGCCGACCCGCTCGGCGTACCTGAGGTACATCCGCAGGAGGTCACCGGCGAACAGGGCCGACTCCTGGCCGCCCTCGCCCGCCTTGATCTCCATGATGACGTCCTTGTCGTCGTTGGGGTCGCGCGGGACCAGGAGACGGGTGAGCTTCTCCTCCAGCACCGGGACCCGGCCCTCCAGCTCGGCCGCCTCCTCCGCGAACGCCGGGTCCTCCGCCGCGAGCTCCCGCGCGGCCGCCAGGTCCTGCCGTACGCCTTCGAGCTCCCGGTAGGTCGCGACGATCGGCGTGAGCTCCGCGTAACGCTTGCCGTACGTCCGCGCCTTGCTCTGGTCGGCGTGCACGGCGGGGTCGGCGAGCCGCAGTTCCAGATCCGCGTACTCACTCATGATCTCGTCGAGGTTCACCGCACGCTCCTTTGCTCAAGCTCCTCGGTAAGGCCGTAATCACCAAGAACGCCGACCCGGAGACGCCCCAAGAAAGGGGCACCCCCGAGCCGGCGTCCTGGAGGAGCTACTTGCTCTGGGCCTTCTTGCCGAAGCGCGCCTCGAAGCGCGCCACCCGGCCACCGGTGTCGAGGATCTTCTGCTTGCCCGTGTAGAAGGGGTGGCAGGCGGAGCAGACGTCGGCGTGGATCACGCCGTTCTTCGCGGTGCTACGCGTGGTGAAGGTGTTCCCGCAGGTGCAGGTCACCTGGGTGACCACGTACTCCGGGTGGATGTCGGGCTTCATGTCTCAGTCCTTAACGCTAGGCGCGGTCGCCGGGTCGCTCCGTCTGTCACGGCCTGCGCGCATCGGCACACCTGTGATGCGCGGCGCGGGAACCGGTACCGCTGCGGTTCGGCTACCAGTGTGCCAGATCCTCCAACCATCCCAGGCCATGGGCTATTCCCGGGGCAGGCCGTTGGCCCCAGGGGGCGGCGGAGCACGCCGACGCCCCGGACGGCGCGGCCGTCCGGGGCGTCGGTCGGAAGGGCGTCAGTCGCGGTCGTTGCTGACCGTGGTCTTCTGCACCTGGAGCAGGAACTCGGCGTTGGACTTGGTCTCCTTCATCTTCTCGAGAAGGAGCTCCAGCGCCTGCTGCATGTCGAGGGCGTGGAGGACGCGGCGGAGCTTCCAGACGATGGACAGCTCCTCCTTGGCCATGAGGATCTCCTCCTTGCGGGTGCCGGACGCGTCCACGTCCACCGCGGGGAAGATGCGCTTGTCGGCGAGCGACCGGTTGAGCTTGAGCTCCATGTTGCCGGTGCCCTTGAACTCCTCGAAGATGACCTCGTCCATCTTGGAGCCGGTCTCGACGAGAGCCGTGGCGAGGATCGTCAGCGAGCCGCCGTTCTCGATGTTGCGGGCGGCGCCGAAGAACCGCTTCGGCGGGTAGAGCGCGGTCGAGTCGACACCACCGGACAGGATGCGGCCGCTCGCGGGCGCCGCGAGGTTGTACGCGCGCCCGAGACGGGTGATCGAGTCGAGCAGCACGACGACGTCGTGGCCCAGCTCCACCAGCCGCTTGGCCCGCTCGATGGCGAGCTCGGCGACGGTGGTGTGGTCCTCGGCCGGGCGGTCGAAGGTCGAGTGGATGACCTCGCCCTTGACCGACCGCTGCATGTCGGTGACCTCTTCCGGACGCTCGTCCACGAGGACGACCATCAGGTGGCACTCCGGGTTGTTGCGCGTGATCGCGTTGGCGATCGCCTGGAGCACCATGGTCTTGCCGGCCTTGGGCGGCGACACGATCAGGCCGCGCTGGCCCTTGCCGATCGGCGACACGAGGTCGATGATCCGCGTGGTCAGGACGTTCGGCTCGGTCTCCAGCCGCAGGCGCTCCTGCGGGTAGAGCGGCGTGAGCTTGTTGAAGTCGGGCCGCTGGCGGGCCTGCTCCGGGTCCATGCCGTTGACGGTGTCGAGGCGGACCAGGGCGTTGAACTTCTCGCGCCGCTCTCCGTCCCTCGGCTGCCGGACGGCGCCGGTGATGACGTCGCCCTTGCGCAGGCCGTTGCGGCGGATCTGGGCGAGCGAGACGTAGACGTCGTTCGCGCCCGGCAGGTAGCCGCTGGTCCGCACGAAGGCGTAGTTGTCGAGGATGTCCAGGATGCCGGCGATCGGGATCAGGACGTCGTCCTCGCCGATGACCGGCTCGTTGCTCTCGAAGCGGTCGCGCCCGCGGCGGCCGCGCTCGCGGAAGCGGCCACGGCGCCCGCGGCCGTCCTCGCCCTGCTGGTCGCCCTTGCCGTCGGCGCGGCTGTCCGTACGGCTGTCGCCGCGCCCGTCGGAGCGGCCGTCACGGCCGTCGGCGCGGTTGTCGCCGCGGCCCTGCTGGTCACGACGGCCCTGGCCGCCGTCCCCGGCGTCGGCGGCGCGCTGGTCGCCGCGCTGGTCGCCGCGGCCGTCGCGCTCGCGGCCCCTCTCGCCCCGCTCACCGCGCGTGCGGCGCTCGCGGCGGTCGCCGCGCTCGGGCCGCTCGGCGCGGGTCTCGGACTGGGCGGCCTCGGCCTGCGGCTCGGCGACGGCGGCGACGCCGTTCTGCGTGGCGTCGGCGGCCACGACGGGCGCTGCCTCGACCACGGGACGCTCCTCACGAGCCGCGACGACGGGCTCGGCAGCGGGCGTGGCGGCGGGCGCGGCCTCGGACGCGGGCGCCGCGGCGGCGCGGGAACGTTCCCGGCGGCCACGGGCGGGGCGCTCGGCGACGGCGGGCGCTTCGGCGGCGGCCTTCGGCTCGGCCGCGGCCTCTCCCGATCCGCCCTGCTTCTCCTGGATGGCCGCGATGAGCTGGCTCTTGCGCATCCGTCCGGTCCCCGTGATGCCGAGGCTGGTCGCCAGGGCCTGAAGCTCGGGGAGCACCATGCCAGCCAGGCCGGTGCCGGAGCGACGTCGCGGACGGGCCGGGGCGGAAGTGGGGGTGTCGCCGGCGGCCTGGCCGTCGGAGAGGAGTTCGGTGGTGTCGCTCAACTAAGGGTCCTTCCCAGGGGTCGGGCGCCAGAATCGTGCGTCCAGGCGTCCCGGTGATGCGACCCGGCGGGACAGACCGGGTCGGGCTTCGCGAATCTCATGTGTCGATGACCCTCGGGATTCGCGAGCGGTAGGTGCCCGGGGGCGATCCCCCGGATTGCCGCCACCGACCAGATGTCTTGGTGGTTCGAACGCGCATGTCTCCGAGAACGCCGCCTCCGGCCATGCCACCCGAGGGTGTGCCGACTGGAGGAAACGGTTTCGGGGAAATCGCCCTGCCCGCGTCGAAGGACGCGAGGCGAAGTGCAGCGATGTGCGAATGACAAGCACGCACCCAACACGGGGGCACCTGGTGCGGCTATCAGCCTAACATCACCAGCGCGCACAGCTATTCCCTGAAGGTCGAAGAAGCATCAGCGTGTCTCGGGAAACCGAACGTACGCACCAAGCGGGTCGACGTTCATTGGCTGGATGTGCCAGTCATTACCCACTTCTGGCGCGATCAAATCCTTGGTGTCCCGTGTCGTCAACGCGAGAACCGTCGGACCGGCCCCCGAGACGACGGCGGGCACCCCGGCCTCGCGGAGCCGTCGCACCAGTTCGGCGGTGCGGGGCATCGCGGGCGCGCGGTACCTCTGGTGCAGGCGGTCCTCGGTGGCGGCGAGCAGGAGATCCGGTTCCGGTCTCTGTGTCAGCGCCGCGACGAGCAGAGCCGCCCGCCCCGCGTTGGCCGCCGCGTCCGAATGCGGTACGTCCTTCGGCAGCAGCCCCCGAGCCTCCTCCGTGGACAACCGGAAATCCGGGATCAACGCCACCGGCCGGACGTCCTCGTGCGGAGTCAGTTTCACCATACTCGCCGCTCCGGACTGGTCCGTCCAGGCGATGGTGAGACCGCCCGCCAGGCACGGGGCCACGTTGTCGGGATGCCCCTCCAGCTCCGTGGCCAGCGCGAACACCTCGGCGTCCGGCAGGTCCCCCGCGCCCCGCGCGCGTACGAGGGCGCGGGCCGCGAGGATGCCGGCGCAGATCGCCGCCGACGACGAGCCGAGCCCCCGCGCGTGCGGAATCCGGTTGCGGCAGCGCAGCGCGATGCCGTCCGGCTGGGCGAATCCCATGCGGTCGAACGTCGCGCGCATGGTCCTGACGACGAGGTGGCCCTCGCCCTCGTCCAGCTCACCGGCACCCTGGCCCTCCACGGCGATCCGCACGCCGGGAGAGCCGGAGATCTCGGCCTCCACCTCGTCGTACAGGTCGAGCGCGAGACCGAGGCTGTCGAAACCGGGGCCGAGGTTGGCGCTCGTCGCCGGCACGCGGACGACGACGCCCTGACTGTCCGTCAATTCGTCACCTGAACCCTTTGATGGGCGGGAATGAGGGGGCCGGTCAGGCGAGTCCCAGCGCGGCCGCGGCGGCGTAGGCGTCGATCGGGATCGTCACGGGCGCCGGGGCGCCGGAGATGGCCCAGTCGGGGTCCTTCAGGCCGTTGCCGGTAACGGTGCACACGACCCGCTGCCCCGGCGTGAGCAGGCCCTGCTCGTGCGCCTGGAGCAGGCCGGCGACGCTCGCGGCGGAGGCGAGCTCGACGAACACGCCCTCCTCCTGCGCGAGCAGCTTGTACGCCGCGGCGATCTGGCGGTCGGTGACGGCCTGGATGTCGCCGCCGGACTCGTCGCGCGCGGCCTCGGCGAGCCGCCAGGAGGCGGGGTTGCCGATCCTGATCGCCGTGGCGATCGTCTGCGGGTGGGTCACGGGGCTGCCGCCGACCAGCGGCGCCGCGCCGCTCGCCTGGAATCCCAGCATTCGCGGCCGCTTGGTGGCCACGCCGTCGTCGGCGTACTCCTTGTAGCCCATCCAGTAGGCCGAGATGTTGCCGGCGTTGCCGACCGGGATGCAGTGGACGTCGGGCGCGTCGCCGAGCGCGTCGACGATCTCGAAGGCCGCCGTCTTCTGGCCCTGCAGGCGGTGCGGGTTCACGGAGTTGACCAGCGCGATCGGGTAGGTCTCCGCGAGCTTCCTGGTCATCTCCAGGCAGTCGTCGAACGAGCCCTCGACCTGCAGCAGCTTGGCGCCGTGCACCAGCGCCTGGGCGAGCTTGCCCATCGCGATCTTCCCGCGGGGCACGAGGACGGCGCAGGTCAGCCCGGCCCGTACGGCGTAGGCGGCGGCCGAGGCGCTGGTGTTGCCGGTGGACGCGCAGATGACCGCCTGGGCGCCCTCCTCGACGGCCTTGCTGATCGCGACGGTCATGCCGCGGTCCTTGAAGCTGCCGGTCGGGTTGAGGCCCTCGACCTTGAGATGGACGTCACAGCCCGTGATCTGGGACACCCGCTTGGCCGGGACGAGCGGCGTGCCGCCCTCGAGCAGGGTCACCACGGGCGTCGTCGTGGAGACCGGCAGACGGTCGCGGTACTCCTCGATCAGGCCACGCCAAGCCCTGAACATTGGTCGCTCCTCCCACGCGCGCATACGCGTGTCACCAGGGGTATCGGTCACCGAGTCTACGGCCAACCGTTTGACGTGCGGACTTCGTTGTCCACCAAATGGACATATTGGGCGCCACCTTAGGGAACTGTCAGCGGGTTTCGCTACTGTGGAGCGGCCCTTTGACCATCGCTGTAGAGGACGAGGATTGGCCCACCTGACGGGCGTGGAGCCCCGGCCGAGAATTCGCCACAACGACTACTCTCCGCTCACGCCGCCGCCCATCGGCGGCTGGACGCCCACGCTCAGCGCGAGTGTCGTCATCCCCGCGCACGGCGGACAGCACCGCCTCGATCTGACGCTGGCCGCACTGGCCGCGCAGACCTATCCCGCGCACCTCACCGAGGTGATCGTGGTGGACGACCGCAGCGACCCTCCGCTGCGCCTGCCCGATCTGCGGCCGGACAACACCCGCGTCGTCGTGGTCCCGCCCGGCGGATGGGGCGCCGGGCATGCGATGAACGCCGGCATCGCGGCGGCCGAGGGCGAGATCGTGCAGCGTCTCGACGCCGACATGGTGATCTCGCGGGAGCATCTGGAGGCGCTGTTCCGCTGGCACCACCTCACCGACTACCTCGTCACGATCGGCGGCAAGAAGTTCGCCGAGGAGCCGGCCCTCACTCCCGCGCAGGTCCACGAGGCCGTACGGCACGGCTCTCCCGAGGACCTGTTCGGCCCGTCGGCGCTGGTGTCCAGCTCGACCGAGGAGACCATCCGCCGCCTCGACGGCCTGCGGGCCAGCAAGAACCCCTACCAGGTGTGCACCGGTCCGACGGTCTCCCTGCGGCGGGCCCTGCTCGACGAGGTCCGGGGCTTCGATCCCGAGGTGGTGCGCGGCCAGGACACCGAGTTCGCCTACCGGCTCGCGCAGGCGGGGGCGGTGTTCGTCCCCGACATGGAGGCCCGCGCCGTGCATCTCGGCCTGCCCGCCCAGCGCGGTGAGCACGGCAAGTCGATCGTCCGTCTCGTCGAGGCCCATCTGGCCCACCGGGTCCCGCTCCGCCGCGACCTGCGCAAGGAGCCCGGCCGGCGCTGGCTCGTGCCGTACGTCGAGGTCGTCTTCGACGTGACGGGGGCGGACGAGCGGCGGATCGTCGCGGCGGTCGACGCGGTGCTGCGCGGCACGCTCACCGACGTCGCGGTGACGCTGGCCGGCCCCTGGTCGCCGCTGGAAGGCGGACGCAGGTGGGCGCCGGGGACCGAGGCGTTCGACCTCGCCCTGGTCAGGGCGGCGTTCGGGCACGACGCGCGCGTGCGGTTCGCGGAACAGGCGGCGCCGACCGCCGCGCCCGTCCCCTTCCGCTACACGGCGCCCGTCGACGCCCCTCCGGCTCCGGCGCTGCTCGAGCGAGCGGTCAAGGCGATGCTGGAGGAGCGGATCGGCCTGCTGATCCTGGACCTGCCCGGCGGGGGCACGGCCACCCTGGAGCGGACCGAGGCCGTCGCGCGTGCCCGCCGCCTCACCGCGCCGGGCGAGGACCCGGCCGACGTGATCGCGCAGACCCACGGCGTGCGGCACGCCGCGGCGAGCGAGTTCGAGGAGCTTCCCAAGGCTCCGGCGAGACCGGCCGCCCCCGCCGCGCCGCAGGGCGGCCGTAACCCGGACGTCGCACAAACCCCGGAACCGGCCACCGCGCGAACGCCGAAACCGGCCGCGGCGCAGGCCCCGGAGCCGGAGGCCGCGCCGCCGCGCCGCCGCGGCCTGTTCCGCCGCTCCTGACCATCCGACGGCCGGCCCCCGTCCCGCGACTCCTGTCGCGCGACGGCGGGCCCGGCCGGTCAGGTCTTCTTGCCCGTCAGGTCTTCTTGAACGTGAAGGGCCGGGTGATGCCCCGGGCGATGCCACGCAGGCCCCGGGCGCGATGCAGCGCCGAGACCTGACCGCGCAGCACCGAGACCTGCCGCCGCAGGGTGCCGATCTCCCGGCGGAACTCGACGGCGGACTTGCGCCACCGCGCCGCCTCGTCGCGCCATCTGGTCACCTGCCCGCGCAGCCGCTCGACCTCCTTGGTCAGCCGCTCGACCTCGGCCTGCGCCTGCACCCGCTTGCGATAGGCGGTGCGCGGATTCATGTAGGCCGGGGCGTCCGCGGCGGCCCGGAAGCCGAAGGTCTCGCCGTCGACCCAGTACGTGCCGAACATCTCGTCCACGGCGTCGTCGAGGTCCTCGCCCTCCTCCGCGACGAGGACGGCGCGGGAGAACGCCTCGGTGCGTTCCAGGCGGGCGGCGGTGACGCCTTCCGCGTCCTCGGCCAGGAGCACGCTCACCAGTCCGAGCTCCCGACCGCGCAGCACCTCGATCAGCCGGCCGAGGCTGTCCTCCTCCGGCACCCAGCCGGGCGGGATGCGCAGGCGGTACGGCGAGTGGGTGTCGGATGCCGCCGTGGCCAGCCGCACCCGGCCCTCGTGGGTGTAGTGGGCCCGCAGCAGCACGAGATCGAGACGCGGGTCCTTGAGCGGCGCGCGCTGCTCGGGCGCGAGCTCGTCCCACGGGCCGGTCAGCACCACGGCGAGGTCGGTCACCGTGCCGGCCAGCACGCCGTCCACGGTGGCCCTGACGTCGTCGTACGATCCCGCGGTGGCGTCCACGAGGACCTCCACCTGCGGGACCTTCCACTGCCGTGAGGGATGGGTGCGCAGCCACCGGTAGCCGGGGACCCGGTCGGTGACCAGGGCGTGACTGACCCGGCTGACCGGCGCGCTGTCGCGCATGCGCATGGACGGGCCGAGGTGGTAGGCCCTGGCCCGCGGGTCGGGGATGAAGACCGCGCCCGCCTGCGCGAGCCGGTAGCCCATCTCGGTGTCCTGGCCGAGGATCATGTCGGGGTCCATCGGCCCGGCCCGCTCGAACAGCCGGGCGGAGACCGACGACGCGCCGCCGATGTGGATGCTGAACGGCCGCGGCGAGTGGACCAGCCCGTCCGACCGCCGCACCAGGTCCTCGATCCAGGTGTGCGGCTCCGCCGGCTCGAAGAGCTTCGCCAGGTCGTCCGTTCCCGCGACGTCCGCGGGGTCGGGCAGCGGGGCGGTGGTGAAGCGCAGGTAGGAGGTGACCGACAGATAGGGCGCGAGGTGGTGCCAGCGCATGTGCGCCTCCACCTCCTCCGGTTCTGGGACGACGTCGGAGTCCATCCAGTGGATGACGTCGCCCGTCGCGGCGGCCAGCCCGGTGTTGCGCGCCCTGGCCCGGCCCGGCGCCGCGCACACCAGCAGCCGCGTGTCGCGGGGCCGGATCTCCGGCAGGCGCAGCGGCGGCTCGCTGCCGTTGTCGACCACGATCACTTCGAGCAGGTCGACCGGGTACGTCTGCCTGGCCAGCCCGGCGAGCGTGAGGTCGAGCTTGGCCTGGTTGGCGTACGCGGGGATGACCACGCTGACCCGCAGGCGGGGCGTCCACGACGACCCGATGGCGGGCGGCTGGAGGACGGTGTAGTCGTTTCCTCTGATGCGTGGCGTCATGGCGCTTCCAGAATCACACTCGGGCGAAAACCGCGCCATTGGTTCGCGGCGACTCGCAGGAAGTGGGCAAGAGGAAGGTTCCAGGTGTGGTCGGCGCTGACCGATCGCCGCAGGACGTAGCCCAGGCCGTGGGTGCGGTAGACGCGGCCGCCTGCCGCCTCGACCGCGTGCAGGAGGTGCGCGTCCTCCCCGCGGTCCAGTGGCCCGAAGCCGCCGACCTGCTCGAAGATCTCACGGCCGAGCAGGATCGTGCCACCCGCGACGTGGTCGGCCCACACCTCGCTGCTGTAGTCGACGCGGCGGATCGTCGCGTGGAGGGGCTGGAGGTAGAAGAACTCCGGCGCGGTCCCGACCAGCTCCGCCCCGGAATAGGCCATGGCCAGCAGCAGGTCGGCCAGGTGCTCGGGGCCGTACCAGTCGTCGTCGTCCCATTTGGCGACGATGCCGGTGGACGCCCGTGCCGCCGCCATGTTGAGCACCGTCCCGAGCGGCGCGCCCGGCTCGGCCTCGATCACCGTGATCGGGTGGGGGAACTCCTCGACCGCCTCGCGCACCCGCGCGGCCGGGAACCCGTGCAGGGCGACGACCGCCTCCAGGCCGACGCCGCGCTGGCGGGCGAGCTGCCGCAGCGCGTGGCCCACGTAGTGGGGCCGCCGCGTGGCCATGACGACGGTCACCGGGGCGAGGCCGGTGCCGACGCCCCCGGCCCGCAGCGCGTGCCTGCGCAGGCGCACGCTGTGCTCTTCCCTGCGCAGGTCGGCGACCGACTCGGGGGTGCCGTCGCCGGCCTCGGGAGTCCAGGCCGCGGCCAGGCCGGCGAGCACGGGATCGGCCTCGCGCACCCACCTCGGCGGGTCGTCGCAGGTGAGCGGCACCCCCGCGGCGGCCAGGGCGGTGACCGTGTCCAGTGCCCCGGCGTCGGGCTCCTCCGGCCACTCCACGCGAAGCCCGCGCAGCGGCCGGAGGGCGGCGACGTCGGCGGCCTGCGGGGGGACGGCCAGCGGCCGGCCTCCCACCGCCCACCGGCCGTCGCTCCAGGACAGCGCCGCGGTCTCCTCGGTGGGGCTGCGTGTGAAACCGTACGGCGAGCACATGCCGGTCGTCACCGTCACGGTGTCCCTCCCGCGCGTCCGTTTTACAGGCTGGTGAACTTCTATCAGCCGAACCTTGTGAATCCCTGTGACCGTCGTGGTCAACCTGACCACTCGCTGTGACCCGGCGCGACAGGCGGGATCACGACACGGGCGACACGTCCCCGCCGACGACGTCGCCCATCGTCTTCACCTCGATCTTCTTGGCTTTCCGCTGCTGGGCCAGCCAGTCGACGAAGGCCTCGAACTCCTTGGGCACCGTCGCGTACTGGTCCCGCGGGTCGTTCTTTATCTCGTGGAAGACGAAGGTCACCATGCCCGGGTCGTCCTCCCGCTGCGCGCGGGTGACGAACTCCCGCAGCGTGCGGGCCGTACGCGGCAGGCGGGTCTGGCTCGTGGCGCGCACGGCGGCGGGGTCCGCGGGCGGGATCGTCTCGGTGACCGGGCAGGCGCGGCAGCTGTCCGGCCGGTACAGGCCGTTGATGTCGCGGGCGCTGTTGTAGCCGCAGCTCATCGCGATCCGCTCGCCCGACTCGTCGAAGTCACCGAACGGGTAGGCGAACGAGCGCACGGCGAAGCCCATCTTCAGCAGCGCCCGCCTGTCGTCGCAGATCTCCGTCTGCTGCGTGGCGTCGAACGTCTGTGACAGATGCGGATGGTGAAGGGTGTGGCCGCCGATCTCGTGGCCCTCCTTCGCGATGGCACGCAGCGCGGCCACGCTCAGGAAGCCGCGCCTGCCGAGGCGGCCGCTGTTGACGTAGAAGGTGCCCTTGAGGCCGCGCCTGCTCAGCATTCCGGCGACGGCGAGGTGGTCGGCCGTGCCGTCGTCGAAGGTGAGGACCACGGTCGGCACCCCGGCCGCCCGCGCGGAGACCGAGCCGGCCGCCGCCGCGGCCGGGTGCTGGAGTGCCGCGATCGACGCCGCGGTTAGGAGACAGGCCGGCAGAAGTCTCTTCACCGTAAGTCGCATGAAGAGAGACTTTACTCAGAATTGGCAATTACTCTTGCGGGCGATGTCCAACCGTGATGAAACGGTCCATTCACCCCTTGCCGCGGACGCGCTCGAACAGCGCGACGGTCAGGCCCGGCAGCTCGGCGGAGTGCCAGGCCGTCGAGAGGCGGTATCCGGCCGCACGGACGGCGGCCACTTTGGGGATCTTCTTTCCCGTCAGCCCGGCCTGCTTCGTCCCGCGCCAGACCACCCAGACCCGGCGGTGCCCGGCCAGGGCCTCGGCGAGGTCGTTCCGCTCCACGTACTCGAAGGCCGGGCCCTGCCCCCTGAGAAGCACGTCCTCGGGGAGGCCCTCGCGGCCGTAGTAGACGAAGCCGGTGCGCAGCCGGCTCTGGCCGTACACGATGGCGTCGCCGGAGCGCTCCCGCGCCCGGATCACGCCGACCGCGCCGGGGAAGTCGTCGTAGTGGCCGTTGCGCTGCCGGTAGTCGGCCTGCGCGGGCGCCCCCAGCAGCGCCACGACCAGTACGACGGGCACGCAGACCAGCGCGAAGGGCACGGGAGCCAGGCGGACCGAGGCCAGGGCCACGCCTCCCGCCAGGGCCAGGGCGGGCGCCGTGACGAACACGTAACGGTCCACGTAGGCCGGGGTCACCAGTGCGTCGATCACGAGCAGCAGCACCGGCGGGAGGACGAGCCAGCCGCCCACGAGGACGCCCCAGGGAACCGACCTGCGCAGCAGGATCACCACGCCCACGACGGCGATAGCGAACAGCGGCGGCCCGGCGAGGTCGGAGCCCGCCGCGTGCTTGGGGAACTTCAGCAGCACGTCGGGCCCGTGCGGCTGGATCCAGCTGATCGCGTGGCGCTCGCCCCAGCCCACCAGGGCGAGCACCGCGAGGGGAACGCACCCCACCGCCGTCGCGGGAACGATCCTGGTCAGGAACGTACGGCGGGGCAGGGCGAGCAGGGCGGCCAGGAACTGGGCCGGAAGCACAAGAACCGAGAACAGATGCGTGCAGCCCAGCAGCGCCACCGACGCCGCGTACCACCGGACCTGTCTCCAGCCGACGGACCCTGTGGGCGCCTCGGCCACCCGGTGCAGCGCCCAGGCGGAGACGACGGCCGCCGCCGCCGCGAACGCGTACGGCCGGGCGTTCGCGCCGTGGTAGGACACCGACGGCAGGACGGCGAACAGCGCCGCGGCCAGCACGCCCGCGCGTGGACCGGCGAGCCTGCGGCCGAGGTCGGCCAGGAAGCCCGCCGCCACACCGGCCGCGAGGGCCGAGGGCAGGCGCAGCCACCACTCGGCCTCCCCCAGCCATGACCAGGCGTGGATGAGCAGGTAGTAGGGCAGGAAGTGGCCGTCGATCTGCTGCACGAGCCCCCACAGCCCGCTCAGCGGCCGGGCCACCGCGGCGCTGTAGGTCGCCACCTCGTCGGCCGACAGCGACGCCGTGGTGCCGGAGATGGCGACACAGGTGGTCAGCAGGCCCGCGAGCAGCGGCGTCCAGCGGGGCCAGTCCTTCGCGCCGGCATCCGTCCCCTGGCCGGACGTCCGGACCGCCTCGCCCGTAACCACGCTTCCCCCCACAGAACTGATCATTCGACCACACCAAGGACATCGAACACGCACGGACACGCGGATCGGCGGGGCGTTATCCGATCGAGTCGTTGCCCCACGGGCCTCACGAAGCCCCCCCGTTCCGGACATGCCGGGCTCCACCGTACAGAGATCTCAGTGGGGACTCCTCGCGGAACTGTTTGATTGTTATAGTGACATGCAAACAGTATGGGAGGTGGCTCGTGTACGACTCCCCCCTGCACGACGCCGGGCGGCCCGGCCGGCCGCGCCGCCTGGCCCTGACCGTCGCGCCGCCGCTTCTCACCCTCCTCTTGCTCCTGCTACTCTTCGCCGTCTTCCGGGACCGGCTGCCCGGCCGGGCCTACGTCTCCGATTGGGAGCCGCGGTACGCGCCTGGATGGGGTCAGTGGCTGAGGTCGGCCGCTCTCTCCATAGGGGTCTTCGAGGTGGTGTTCCTCGCCGCGTTCACGCACTACTGGCGCTGGCCGGAGCTGCAGCGCTGGTTGGTCACGTGCTCCGTCGCCATGAGCGTTTCGATGGCGGCGGGTAATGCTGTCGCGCTGACGGCATTGATCGACTCCGCCGGACCCACCGCCCCGCCGGCGTGGGAGGTTCCGGCCGAAATCGCCCTCACCGTTCTCGGAGGCGCCGCGGGCTGGTGGCTGACGGGTCCCCTGCCGCCCGCGCCCGGCGCGCGCACCGCACCGCCCCCGGGAGTGCCCCTGCTGCCGCTCGCGCCGGCCCAGCGGGCCGTCTACGCCGTGTCCGCCTGGTACCCGCGCTCGCTCCTGCAGGGGGCGGTGATGCTCGCCTTCGGCTGGTTCGGACTCTTCAACCTCTCACGCTCCTGGCAGGGGGCAACGCTGATGGCGCTGATGGGGCTCATCGCGGTCCTCTCGGCGCGCACCCGGCTCCGCGTGGACGGCAGGGGCGTCGAGGTGAGCCTGCCCTGGCTCGGCGGCCTGCGGCGGGTCGTGCCATACGACACGGTGCTCTTCGCCTCTGTGCTGCCGGAGGCGTCCGGCAGGGGGCTCGGCATGATCGGCAGTAGCAGGGGGTGGGGATACGTCAGCGGCCGCGGTCCGGTGCTGGCCCTCCGGCTCACCGACGGCCGGGAGTTCCTGTACTCGACCCGGGACGCCGATACGGCCGCCGCACTGGTGAACGCGTCCCTCGCCCGTGCCAGGGGTGCCGCCGGGTGCTGATCGTCGTCGACCCCTCCTCGGCTCAGCCCCTGGCCGACCAGGTGGCGGCCTCGGTGCGCGCGGCGGTCGCCAGGGGCGCGGCGGTCCCCGGCGACAAGCTGCCCTCGGCACGGGCCGTCGCCGCGGCGCTCGGCATCAACCTGCACACCGTGCTTCGCGGCTACCAGCAACTGCGCGACGAGGGCCTGGTCGAGCTGCGCAGGGGGCGCGCGGCGACGATCACAGAGCTCGCCGCCGAGGGCGGCCGCCTGCGCCTGCGCGAGGCCGCCGAGGAGTTCGCCGGCGCCGTACGGCACCTCGGGGCCTCCGAGGAGGAGGCCCTCGACGCGGTCCGCAGAGCTCTGGGTCGCGTCTGACGGCGTCCCCGACGCCGGGAGGCCGGTTCGGTCAGGCGGCTTCGCCGTCCAGGGGGCGGCGGCGGAACCGGCGCAGGTTCACGACCAGGAGGGCCGCGGCGGCGACGGCCGCCACGGCGCAGGCGGCGAGGACCGGCACGCTGGGGCCGTCCTCCGCCGCCGCCCGTTCTCCGGCCGCCGGGAAGGTGATCGTCCCGGTGGCCGTACGGCTGACGCGGCCGCTGCGCAGGGTGAGCCGGAACTTCCAGGGCCCGGCGGGCAGGTCGTCGCCCAGCAACACGGTCACCTGACCGTGGCCGCCGGGAGGCAGCGTGGTGGCGCGGGTGCTGCGGAACGGCCCGGCGCTGAGCGCGCTCGGTCCCTCCGACAGCCGCACCTCGCCCTCCAGGTCGACGGCGCGCTCCCCCGTGTTGCCGACCTCGGCCACCAGGCGCGGCCGCCCGTCGTCGGTGCGCCCGGCGGCCACCTCGCCGATCCGGAAGCTCGTCGGCGGTTCGCCGCCCGGGCCCACGTCAAGGTAGGTGCGGACGCCCACCCGGTTGACGAGCGCGACGTTGCCCGACGGGCCGGGCGAGGCCGAGGCGATCTCCGCCCAGATGACGGCGTAGCGCTCGCCCTTGGAAGCCGTGGGCGGCACCGCGACGGTGGCCGTCACCGGGACGCGGCCGTGCGGCGGCAGGTCCACCGCCGTCCGGTCGAGCGTGATCCAGGAGGTCAGCTCGTTGGCGGTACGCGCGGGGGCGAACGTGAAGCCCTCGTCGCCGACCCGGGCCGCGGCGGGATACACGTTCACGTGCTGCCGTCGCGGCGAGGTGCTGAAGACCTCGAGACGCCGGGTGAAGGTGGTGCCGGGATTCACGTGGTCGACGATGAACGCGTGCGAGCGCGGATCGTCCAGGCGGTTCTCGGGGATCTCCAGCAGCCGGATGCCGAACCTCTCCGGGCGGCGCCGCTGCGCGTCGCCTGCGGCCGCCGACGGCGCGGCGGCCATCACCTGCAGCACGATCGCGAGCAGGCCGGAGGCGACGACCCTGCGGGCTGAACGGTCAGGCAACGGAGTGGTTCACCGTGCCGGTGTAGGTGCCCGCCACGGCCTGGGCGGGGACGTTGACGACGATGGTCGGGTCCCAGGTGGCGGAGTTGTCGCCGGAGCCGCTCGTCTTGCTGAACGCGGTGCGCGACACGTTCAGCGACTGGGCGTCCGCGGCGGTCGCCTGTCCCGGACTGAAGTTGGCGGCGGTACCGCCGGTGTACGTCCCAGTGCCGGACCAGTAGAGGACCGCGGTGTTGGGCACGGTCTCGGCGGGGGTGCCGCCGCCGGTGGTGAAGCCCCCCGCGGCAGCGGACACCGTGGCCACCCACGTCGCGGTGAGCGCGGCGCGCTGGTCGGACACCGTGACCGGACCCAGCGCGCCGCTGATCTGGCCTCCCGGCGCGCCGCTGCCGATGTTCACGGGACCGTCGGGCACGTTGATCGTCAGGCCGTCGGGGGCGTTGACGGTGAAGGTGACCGTCGTGGGGCAGGTGGTCGACGCCGGGCAGGTGGCCGCTCCGGCGGGCGACGCCGTCGACACGAACGTAAGCGCCGCTACCAGCGCCAGTCCTGCGACACCCGCCGACGGCGCGGCGACACTCCTCTTGCCCATCTGCCGATCTCCTCCGTCGTTGCGAGGCCCCGTCCGGGCCGCGGTCGGTGACATCCTGGCCGGTCCGGGGCGTACGGCAGGGTTCTTCCGCCGGTGTCTGGAGACCCTTTGTGATCAGATGACGACCGGCGGAGACGCGCGGCCCGATGTCCACGGTTACGGCTGATCTCGGCGTGGCGACGACCGGGACGCCTCTTCGGCGCCCTAACCTGCCGTGGGTCGTTCACAGGCGCGCGGCGGCGGAACGACGGCACGGCGACGAGGAAGGCCACACATGCGGCGGTTCGGTGCGATCGTGACGGCGGCGCTGGCCGCGTCGATCGCTGCGCCGGCCGTGCTGCCCGCCACCTCGTGCCTCGCTCGGGTCGAGGCTGCCGCGGGCGACGACGCCCGGGGAGACAGGACCGGCTCGGGAAGG
This sequence comes from Microbispora siamensis, assembly GCF_016863095.1. GTDB lineage: Bacteria > Actinomycetota > Actinomycetes > Streptosporangiales > Streptosporangiaceae > Microbispora > Microbispora siamensis. Next base: position 126,435 of record NZ_BOOF01000006.1, read on the forward strand.
GCACTGGTCCCCCTGCGGGCCGACCCGCTGACGATCACCGTGCCCGGCTCGGTGAACCTCGGCAGCGGCGCACGAGGCGGCACGATCAGCGCCTCAATGGGCACGGTGACCGTGTCCGACTCCAGGGGAGGAATCCCTTCCTGGACGGCGACGGTGTCCGCCACGAACTTCACCACCGGCAGCGGCACACCCACGCAGACGATCACGACGGCGAACGTCTTCTACTGGTCGGGGCCGGTCACCGCGTCGTCCGGCGTGGGCACCCGCAACCCGGGTCAGCCCACCGCGGCCAACCGGGTGGCCCTCGCCTCGCCGGTCACCGCGTTCAGCGGGCGCAAGCAGGCGACGCCGATGTCCACGAGCTGGCAGCCCACCCTGGTCATCACCATCCCGTCCAACGCCACCGCCGGTGTCTACACCGGGACCATCACCCACTCGGTCGCCTGACCGATCCGTACAGGTCTCGTGACCCGCCACGGACGCGGCGGATCGGCGGCCGGCCAGGCGGGTCGGAAATAGTGAGGCCGCCGGCCCGGCGGCTCGGCTTCCGGCCCGGCTTCTCGTGTCGCTCCTCAGCCGAAGGGATGCCATGCCACGCTTCTCACGACACCTCCGCCGCCCGCTCGCGGCGATGGCGCTGGCCCTGGCGACGGCCGCGCCCCTGTTCACCGGCCTGCCCGCCGACGCCGCAGGGCCGGGCGAGCGCCCGAAGCCGCCGCCGCCGTGGGTGCGGATCTGCCAGAAGCTGAAGCGGATGCCGGAGCACCGGCACATGCGGTGTCCCGTCCACCCACCGCGCCCGCTCGTCGGGTCGTCCGGCTCCGGCCACGCGGCACGGGTCCCCACGGTCTCGGAGATGGACACCCCGACCCCTACGTCCGGCCCCATCGGCATCACCTCGGGTCCCGACGGAGCGCTGTGGTTCACCGAGAACTACGCCGGCAACATCGGACGCGTCACCACCGGCGGCGACTTCACCGAATACGCCGTGCCGACCGACGACGCCGAGCCCGGGCACATCACCACCGGGCCGGACGGCGCCCTGTGGTTCACGGAGGCGACCGGCGACAAGATCGGGCGGATCACCACCTCCGGTGTCGTCACCGAGTACGCGCTGCCCGACGCGGGGTCCTACCCCTGGGGCATCACCGCGGGCCCCGACGGCGCCCTGTGGTTCGTCGAGACGATCGGCAACAAGGTCGGCCGGATCACCACCTCGGGGACCATCACGGAGTACGCCCTGCCGACCGCCGACGCCTACCCGATGCGGATCACGTCCGGTCCCGACGGCAACCTGTGGTTCACCGAATCGTTCGCCGGCAAGATCGGCCAGATCACCCCGGACGGGGACATCACCGAGTTCGCCATCCCCTCCTCAGGGGCGACGCCCATAGGGATCACCACCGGGCCCGACGGCAACCTGTGGTACTCCGACGCCAACGGGAAGGTCGGCTCCGTCACCACGGACGGCGACTTCACCGAGTACTCACTCGACGACTCCAACGCCTTCCCCTGGGGCATCACCAGCGGTTCCGACGGCAGGCTGTGGGTGACCGAGCAACTCGGCAACGCCGCGGCCAGCGTCACCACCTCGGGAATCATCATCGAGTACAACATGCCGACCACCCTCGCCGGGCCCTTCGACATCACCAGCGGGCCCGACGACAACGTCTGGCTCACCGAGAACTACGTCGGCCAGATCGCGAAGATCACCCTTTGAAACCGGCGGCAGGCGGCGACAGGCACTCCCGGGTGCGGCACCCGGGAGTGCCTTCGATGTCGGACAAAGCCGCCGTCAGGGCGTGTCGTCGCCCTCGACCCGCATGACGCTCGCGACCGCGCGGACGATGTTCAGGTCGCGCAGGTCCTTTATCGTGCCCGACAGGGCGGCGTCGCTGGCCCGGTGGGTCACCAGCACGAGCTGGGCGTCGTCGCCGCGGCCCTCCTGTCGCACTGTCTGGATCGACACGTCGTGGCCGGCGAAGATCTCGGCCACCCGGGCGAGCACGCCGGGCTTGTCCGCCACGTCCAGCGACACGTGGTAGCGGGTGACGCTGTCGCCCATCGGGTGGACCTTGAGGTCGGCGTACGTCGACTCCTCCGGCCCGCGGGTGCCGGCGAGGCGGTTGCGCGCCACGGCGACGATGTCGCCCAGCACGGCGCTGGCGGTGGGCGCGCCGCCCGCGCCCGCGCCGTAGAACATTAGCCGCCCGGCCGACTCGGCCTCCACGAAGACGGCGTTGTACGCCTCGCGCACCCCGGCCAGCGGGTGCGACCTCGGGATCATGGCGGGGTGCACCCGGACCCCGACGGACCGGCCGTCGTCGGAGCGGGCGCAGATGGCCAGCAGCTTGATGACGTACCCCATGCCCTTGGCCGAGGCTACGTCGGCCGCGGTGATCTCCGTGATGCCCTCGCGGTGCACGTCGGCGGCCGTCACCCGGCTGTGGAAGGCGATGCCGGCCAGGATCGCCGCCTTGGCCGCGGCGTCGAAGCCTTCGACGTCGGCCGTGGGGTCCGCCTCCGCGTACCCGAGCGCCTGGGCCTCCTCCAGGGCGTCGTTGAACGAGGCGCCGGTGGAGTCCATCTTGTCGAGGATGTAGTTGGTGGTGCCGTTGACGATGCCCAGCACGCGGCGCACCCGGTCGCCGGCCAGCGACTCGCGCAGCGGGCGCAGCAGCGGGATCGCCCCGGCGACGCTCGCCTCGAAGTACAGGTCGGCGCCGTTCTCGCGGGCGGCCCGGTGGATCGTCGCGCCGTCCTCGGCCAGCAGCGCCTTGTTGGCGCTCACCACGGACTTGCCGTGCGCCATGGCGGCGAGGATCAGCGACCTGGCGGGCTCGATGCCGCCGATCACCTCGACGACGATGTCCACGTCGTCACGGGTGACCAGGGCCTCCGCGTCGGTCGTGAGCAGGGCGGGGTCCACATCGGCGTCCCGCTTGCGCCCCAGCCTGCGCACGGCGACGCCGGCCAGCTCGAGCGGGGCGCCGACACGGGCGGCCAGGTCGTCGGCCTGTTCGCGGAGCAAACGCACGACCTGCGACCCGACGACACCGCAGCCCAGCAGCGCGACCCTGAGCGCCGGTTTGGCTTTACTCACGACCCCTCCTCGCTTCGCCGCCGGACTGTCCGGGACGGCCGCTCACAGCTGCCCCCTGAGCAGGTCGTCCTCGGTCTCTCTGCGGATGATGACCCGCGCCTGGCCGTTGGACACCGCGACGACGGCGGGCTTGGGCAGATAGTTGTAGTTGTTGGCCAGCGACCGGCAGTAGGCGCCGGTGCCGGCGACGGCGATCAGGTCGCCGGGGGCCAGGTCGCCCGGCAGGTACAGGTCGCGCACGACCATGTCGCCGCTCTCACAGTGCTTGCCGACCAGGCGTGACAGCATCGGCGCCGCCTGGCTCACGCGGGAGGCGAGCACGGCCGTGTACTCGGCGCCGTAGAGGGCGGTGCGGATGTTGTCGCTCATGCCGCCGTCGACGCTCACGTAGGTGCGCAGACCCTCCACGTCCTTGACCGTACCGGCCTCGTACAGGGTCACGCCGGACACTCCGGCGATCGAGCGGCCCGGCTCGACCGTGAGGCGCGGCACCGGCAGTCCGGCCGACTCGCACACCTTCGTGACGATCTCCCGCAGGCCGTCCGCGATGACCTTGACGTCCAGGGTCTCGTCGCCCACGACGTACGGAATGCCGTATCCGCCGCCGAGGTCCAGCTCGGGGAGCACGACGTCGTGCTCCTCCTTGATCTCGACCAGCAGCCGGGCCAGGCGGCGGGCCGCGACCTCGAAACCGCCGGTGTCGGTGATCTGCGACCCGATGTGGGAGTGCAGGCCGACCAGTTCGAGCTGCGGCAGCGCGAGGATGCGCCGCACCGCCTCGGCGGCGGCGCCGCTGCTCAGCGACAGGCCGAACTTCTGGTCGTCGTGAGCGGTCGCGATGAACTCGTGGGTGTGCGCCTCGACGCCCACGGTCACCCGGATCATCACCTTCGGCCGCACGCCGTGCTCGTCGGCGAGGAAGCCGAGGCGGGCGATCTCCTCGAACGAGTCGACCACGATGTGGCCCACGCCGACCTGGACGGCCTTCTCCAGCTCGGCGAGCGACTTGTTGTTGCCGTGCAGCGTGATCCGCTCGGGCGGGAAGCCCACGCTGAGCGCCACGGCGAGCTCACCGGCGCTGCACACGTCGAGGCCGAGGCCCTCCTGGTCGATCCAGCGGGCGACCTCACGGCACAGGAACGCCTTGGCGGCGTAGTGGACCTCGCCGTCGTGGAAGGCGGACCGGTACTCACGGCAGCGTGAGCGGAAGTCCTCCTCGTCGATGACGTACAGAGGCGTGCCGAACTCCTTCGCCAGGTCACGCACGTCGATTCCGCCGATCGTGACGGCTCCGTCGGCCCGGCCGGACGTTCGCGGCCAGATGGCCGGTTCGAGCGCGTTGAGGTCGGCGGGCACCTGCCGCGGACGCTCCTCGGGGTGTCCGGCGGTCACGGCGACGATCGATGAAGCGGCGTGCAGGTCGCCGGCGGGGTGGGCGAATCGACTCACCCGAACGAGGCTAGCCGACCCTGCGATTCACTCGCGCCCGCTGTTCACCCTGCGAGACGGCCCGGACGGAAGATATTCAGATCCGCAGGTCATCGGCGACAGTACTTTCCGCCATCCGCTGGTTTTGTTCAGATTTTGCCGGGCGGGGCGACACCCAGCTCCGCCAGTCCCTCGCCGAGCACCCGGCGCACCGCCTCCCCCATCCGCACCCGGGCCGCGTGGACCTCCGACGGCGGCTCGTCGCCCCTGGGGATCGGGGACGCGTGCTCAACGGCGGCGTGGTAGACCTCGGCCAGCCGTTCGAGGTACGCCGCCCATCCCGGATCGCGGCTGTCCCTCCTGCTCGGCAGTTCGGCCAGGACCCGCAGCACGGCCCGGTCGCACGGGCCGTCGAGGAGGCCGGACCGCGCCGCCGCGCCGGTCGGCACGCCGAGGTCGCGCGCCCACCGCTGTACGGCTCCCGCCCGCACGTACGCGTACCGCACGGCGAAACCGGGGTTGTCCCAGGTGCGCGGGAAATCGGGCCACGGCGCCGTGGAGCCCGTTCTCCGAGGGGGCGCGGCGAGCGGGGCGGCCAGGATGTCCTGGACGATCTCTCCCGGCGCGGCGATCTCGACGACCAGGAATCCGTTCGGCCGGACGTCCACGTGCCGCACCCCGGGCACTTCGCGTAGCCGTACGGCCAGCCGCTCCGCCGCCTCGGCCGGGGGCTCCGCCGTCCCCCGCAGCGCGGCGGTGGAGACGAACCGCGCCTCCCGCTCCCACGACCCCTGCGGCACGGGCGGCGCGCCGAGGACCTCACGCAGCGCCTCCATGATCACGGCGCGCCCGGGCCGTCCTTGGGCGCGGCGGTCAGCGTGAGGCACCCGGGGATCGCGGCGAACGCCTCCCGCAGGCACTCGGCCAGATCCGCGGCCCCGGGCTCGCCCGGCATGGACGTCCAGGACTCCAGAGCGGCGTGCCAGGCCGCGATGAGCATGTCGAGCACGAGTCTCGCCCGCAGGTCGTCCGCGCCGCCCAGATCGAAACGGCGGCGCAGGATCGCGAGCGCCTCACGGGTGGTGCGCTCGCAGAAGTGCAGGCCGTACGCCCCCACCGAGGGAATCCGCGCGGCCAGCCGCTCGCCGAGCCGGACCTGGCGCGCCCATCCGTCGTCGGTCATCCGTGCGACGGCGACGAGCAGGCAGTCCTGCGCCAGCGCGATGACGGGGCGCCCGGCGCCGGGCTCGCACCGCTCCAGTTCGTCGAGGAACGTCGCCCACATGTCCTGGGCGGGCGTCAGCGCGACGTCTTCCTTGCTGCCGAAGTTGCGGAAGAAGGTGCGCTTGGAGACCTCCACGGCCGCGCACAGGTCGTCGAGGGTCGTCGCCTCGAAACCCCGCTCGGTGAACAGTTCCAGGGCCGCGTCGACCAGCGCCCGGCGGGTGCGCAGCTTCTTGCGCTCACGCAGCGGGAGCTCGTCGGCCGGAACGGCGGTGGTGGTCATCGCGGCCAGTCTAGCCTCGCCGCAAAGTGCCGCTTGATGGCAAATGCCACCGAGTGACATAGTGGGCCGCGCAGCGCTTCTGCCACCGAGTGGCACTTTCGGGAAGGGACGACTCATGCGCGCTCTGCTCGTCGACAGGTCCGCGCCCGCCGGCCTGCGGCTCGGCGAGGCTCCGGACCCCGAGCCCGCCCCGCATCAGGCGCTGGTCCGGGTGACCGCGACCTCGCTCAACTACGGCGAGGTCAGGTTCGGCATCGAGAACGCCTCCGACGGCGCCGTACCGGGATGGGACGCGGCCGGGGTGGTCGAACGGGCCGCCGCCGACGGGTCCGGCCCCGCCGCGGGAACCCCCGTGGTGACGCTCGGCGTCGACGGCGCGTGGGCGGAGTACCGGGCCGTGGACACCTCTCACATCGGCACGCTTCCGGAGAACGCCGACCTCGGCGCGATCAGCACGATCCCGGTGGCCGCCGGCAGCGCGCTGCGCGCCCTGCACCGGCTCGGCCCCATCCTCGGCAGGAGGGTGCTGGTCACCGGCGCCACCGGCGGGGTCGGCAGGTACGCCGTGCAGCTGGCCCGGCTCGGCGGGGCCCACGTGATCGCGTCCACCGGCGATCCCGGGGCGCACGGCGACGGCCTGCGGGCACTCGGCGCGCACGAGGTGGTCGACCGGCCGTCCGCCCTCGGCGGCCCGGTGCACGGCGTGCTCGACATGGTGGGCGGGCCCACCCTCGTGGAGGCGTACGACAGGCTAACCGAGGGCGGCACCCTGGTGGCCGTGGGACATGTGACCGGCGAGCCGGAGACCTTCCCGTTCGGCGCGTTCTTCGGCGACCAGGCCCGTCATGACCGTTCGGTGGTCACGTTCTTCCTGCTCGCCTGCGGCGGGCTTGCTCCCGACCTCACCTGGCTCGCCGGGCAGGTCGCGTCCGGCCGTCTCGATCCGGGGATCTCCTGGCGCGGCGGCTGGGAGAAGGCGCAGGAGGCGGTGGCGCTCCTGCTCGGCCGCCGCCTCCACGGCAAGGCCGTGCTCGACCTCGGGTGAGGCCGGTGGGCTAGAACAGGGCGAGAGGCTCGGCGGGGACGTATCCCTCCATGCGCGCCGAGCCGAGCAGCGAACCCTCCGCCGAGTCGCGGACGCAGACGTAGGAGTAGCGGTCGGCCGAGTAGACCCGCACCCCGTCCGTACGGCACTGCCGCATCAGGACCTCGCCCCACTCCTCGGAGACGTCGGCGAAGCCGAGGCCGGTAAGGACCTGGCGGCGGCCCAGGACGGTGCCGCCGGCCACCTCCGGCAGGAACCGGTGCTCGGCCCCCGGCTGGCGCAGCAGGGTCGCGCCGGTTCCCGGCAGGTGGGCGTAGAACGACGCCTTCCCCAGCACCTCGGCGTCCGTGGAGGCGAAGTGCCGGACGAGGTCGGCCAGGTAGTGCTCGCCGTACAGGTCCCTGGCGTCGAGCACGGCCACGTAGTCGCCGTCGGCGAGCCTGATCGCGCGGTCGAGGGCGGCGCCCCGGGTGACCGGCTCCTCGGTGGCGCGAACCACGACGTCGAGGTCCGGGCACGCCTGGCGGACCGTCTTGTCCACCAGGCCCGCGTCCAGGCCGTCGGCCACGATCACGATCTGGCCGGGCCGTTCGATCTGACGGGTGACCTGGGCGAGCAGGCGGTCCAGCTCGGCCGGGTCGGACACGGCGGTGATCGCGGTGATCACGCCGCTGCCCCGTACGCTCGGCACGCCGAGGGTGTCGAGGATCGGGTCGAGCAGCGGGGTGACGCTCGTGCGGGCCCGCCAGGCGAGGTGGGCCTCCCTGTCCAGCCGTCCGGCGTCGGCCATGAGGATCTCGGCCGCCGCGAGGATCTCCTCGCCCTTGGCCCCGGCCCGCACCTGGAGCACCGGGGTGCCGCAGGCCGCGACCTCCCCTATCACCCTCGGCTCGGCGTCGGCGCCCGCGATCACCAGGGCCGGCTGCCGGTAGGCCGTCAGCACGTCGTCGTACGCCGTGGGGTCGTCGCCCTGCCCGGCCAGTGGCTGCCAGGCCGCACCGCCGGCCGGAGGGGTGACCGTGCCGAGGGTGACGATCTCCCCGGTCCTGCCGCCCTCGGCGGGGATGGGGTTATGCACGCGGGGCTGGATCGCGTGCGGGAGCACGCCGACCCGGTCGTGCCGCAGCGCCGAGCGCCACTCGCGGGCCCGGGCCTCGGTGGTGGCCAGCACGTACTCGAAGTGCTCGGCCGCCGGCACCGCTCGCGACACCGCGCCGCCCGAGTGCCAGAAGACCGTCTTGACCCCCCGCTTGTGGCAGGCCGCCACCAGGTCGCGCAGCGCCCGCGTCTCCCCTGCCAGCGCCTCCAGCCAGCGCCCGCCGTTGCCCTGCCGGGGGCCGGGCCGTACGGACTCGACGAACAGCACGTGCGGCCGCTGCTGGTCGAGCATGGCCTCCCAGTTGTCCGGGCCGAAGTTGGTCACCAGCCGCCACTCGTACCGCAGCAGCGCCTCGGTCTGCCGGTCCACGATCGCGGCGACCGTCATGTACGGCCTGGCCGTCGGGCCCTTGGGGACCACGAACGACTCGGCGAGCGGCGCGGAGACCTGCGGGGCCTTGGGCTCGGGTGCGGCGGGAGCCGCCTTCACCTCGGGGACGGCGGGGACCTCGGGCTTGAAGTCCGAGCGCTTGGGCGCGGGGCGCTTCCTGACCGGCGCCTTGAGTGTCCTGGCCACCGTGCCGGGCTTCTTGCTGTGGATCGCGTCGCCGAGTTTGATCCACCGGCTCTCCTGGAGCGAGGCGAGCTTCCAGTTGGCGACCTCGGTCTGGTACTTCTGCTCCGCGAGTTGCTTGGCGAGCTGCGCGTTCTGCCGCTCGACCGTCTTCAGCCGCGCCTCGGCCTCACGCATCCTGGTCAGGGCCTCGGCCTCCGAGCGCGCCACCTCCTCCAGCCGCCGCTGGTAGTCGGTGATCAGCCGGGCGAGCTCCGCCGCGCCGGAGGCTCGCTCCACCGCCTCCGCCAGCGCCTGCCGCAGCGCCGCCGGGTCGCTCCGCTCGGGCTGTCCGGCTGCCGGCTCGCTTACCTCGCTCATAGGGGGTGACTCCGCGGTAGACCTTCAGGACCAGAGTCACAATATTCGCAGAACGCCCTGATCGCTCTCAGCCAGAGCCGAGACCTCGTCCACCTCGTCAGTCACATCCCCCGCTGACCGACACCCTGCCACTCCGCGACCAGATCGCCACGAGACCAGCGACCAGGCACCCCCGAAGTCGCCTTCGTCGACTCGGACATCGCCGCCCCTTGGGCGGCCGGGAGGTCCGTAGACTCGGCTGCGGTTCAAGGGAGGGCAAACCGTGCGCAAGGGTGAGTGGCCGCGATTCCAGGCCAGGCCGTACGTCTGCGGGGCCGTCGGGCCCTTCGAGCAGGCAACGCTCGACCTGCTGGCGCGGTCGGGCCCCGCCGTCCAGGCCGTGCACACCGCACCGGAGGCCGCGCTGCTCGCGTCGGCCCCCCTGGCGCCGTACGCCACGGGAGCCCGGGCGACCGCGTACGCGTGGGGCGGCCTGCGGCCGGAGACCGGGGGCGAGCCCCAGGCGAACGCGTGGCTGCGGGTCGCGGAGACGTACGAGACCCCGGGCCTGGTGGACGAGCCCGACACGGTGAGCCTGCACACGGGCGGTCTCGGCCTGGTCGACGTCTACTACCTCCAGGACGGCGACGCCGTCTACTTCTCCTCGCTGATCGAGCCGCTCCTCGCGCTGGCCCGGCGGCCGTACGAGGTGAACTGGGAGGCGTGGGCGGCGATCCTCACGCTGACCTACCCGCTGCTCGAGGACACGCCGTATCGCCAGATCCGGCGCCTGCCCGGCGCGACCGCGCTGACCTGGTCGCGGCGCGAGCGCAGGCTGCGGGCCGACCGGCGGGCCCCGCGCTGGGTGCGGGAGGAGCCCGTGGACCGGGGCGTGACGGGTCACGACCTGGTCGCGCTGCTGCACGACGCGCTCAAGCCGTACGAGCGGGTGCTGGTGCCGGTGAGCGGCGGGTACGACTCGCGGCTGCTGGCCAGCGTGGCGGTGGCCAGGAAGATGGACGTCGAGTCGTGGACCACCAGCCCCGACGACGGGCTGGACAACGACATCGACTTCGCCCGCTACATCACCCGCGAGCTGGGCATCCCGCATCGGATCATGCCGCAGGACCCGGCCGCCTACCCGCAGGAGGCGCTGTGGGCGGCCCGGCGCCTGGAGTTCCTCACCAGCCACCACGCGTGGTACTCCCCCTTCGCCCGTGAGGTGCACGGCGCGGGCCGGGCGCTGGTGGACGGCCTGGCGGGCGGCCCGCTGATGAAGAACTTCCTGATCACGGCGGACGCCGTCGGGGCGGGGACGGGCGCGACCCGCCGCGAGGCGCTGCTCAAGGCGCTGGCGACCGGCGACGCCCACATCCCCGTGCTCGGCGAGGCCGCCGCCGCGTGGATGGACGACCGGGTCCGTACGGCGTTCACCCGGGCGACCTCCATGCTGCACGGGCACCGGGCGGAGCTGCCGTTGAGCGTGCTCCACACCCGGACCGTGCGGGGCATCGCCCGGTCCCCGGTCAACCTCGTCGGCCCCGAGGCGACCCCGGTCTTCCCGTTCCTGCACCCGGAGTTCTTCGACGCGGCGCTGTCGGTGCCGGTCGCCCGCAAGGAGGGCGGCAGGTTCTACCGGGAGGTCCTGCGGGCCGCCAACCCCCGGGTGGCGGCGCTGCCCTCGACCAACACCCCGCTGATGCCGAACCGCCGGGTGCCGCTGCGCTCGAACGGGCCGGTCGCCCGCGAGTGGAACCACCGGATGCTGGTCAGGGCCGCGGAGATCCCCGGGCTGATGTCGCCCCAGATGCTGGACGCGATCGCCGGCGGGCCCGACGCGCTGACCGCCTTCGGGTCGTGGAACTCGCGGTTCTGGCTGCGCGCCCTGGTGGCGTTCGGGGCCTGGCTGGCCGACTACGAGGACGTGCTCGGCGACCTCACCCCGCCCTGGCCTGCGCCGTCGGGCGGGTGACCCGCACAGTTCTGGGGCGCGTCTGTGCGGTAGCAGTACGTGATCACCTGAAAACAGGTAAAAACTGCATGTCAGACCGGCGTCAGCCTTTTCGGTCAGGCCACTTCTAGTGGTAGTTTTGGTCAAATAGAGCCAAACATCGTGGCGAGAGCTTCAAAGCTCGGGTGTGACCTGACAACACGCTCCTTCTTTCCTCAAGCGAGAACCAGATGAACGCTGCTGCGCCCTGCCCTGACCCGGTTCCCGGGTCGTTCGGCGCCTCCACCGGCGATCTCCCGGAGATCACCGACTTCACCTCGCAAGACCCCCGCTGGTACAAGCGCGCGGTCTTCTACGAGGTACTGGTCCGCGGCTTCAAGGATTCCAACGGCGACGGCACCGGCGACCTGCGCGGGCTGATCGAGAAGCTCGACTACCTCCAGTGGCTCGGGGTCGACTGCCTCTGGCTGCTGCCGCTCTACGAGTCCCCGCTCAGGGACGGCGGCTACGACATCTCCGACTACCTCAAGATCCTTCCGGAGTTCGGCGACCTCGGCGACTTCGTGAAGCTGATCGAGGCCGCGCACGAGCGCGGCCTGCGGGTCATCACCGACCTGGTCATGAACCACACCAGCGACCAGCACCCGTGGTTCCAGGCGTCCCGCACCGACCCGGACGGCCCGTACGGAGACTTCTACGTCTGGTCGGACGACCCCGACAAGTACTCCGGCGTCCCCATCGTCTTCGTGGGCTCCGAGGAGTCGAACTGGACGTACGACCCGGTGCGCAAGCAGTACTACTGGCACCGGTTCTTCCACCACCAGCCCGACCTGAACTACGACAACCCGGCCGTCCAGGAAGCGATGATGGAGGTCATCCGCTTCTGGCTCGACCTCGGTGTGGACGGGTTCCGGCTGGACGCGGTGCCCTACCTGTTCGAGCGCGAGGGCACCTCCTGCGCCGGGCTGCCCGAGACGCACGACTACCTCAAGAAGATCAGGGCCGAGGTGGACCGGCTCTACCCCGACCGGGTGCTGCTCGCCGAGGCCAACGGCTGGCCCGAGGACGTGGTCGAGTACTTCGGCGACCCCACCGTGGGCGGCGACGAGTGCCACATGGCCTTCCACTTCCCGCTGATGCCGCGCATCTTCATGGCCGTGCGCCGGCAGAGCCGCGAGCCGATCTCCGAGATCATGTCGCGCACCCCCAAGCTGCCGGAAAGCGCCCAGTGGGGCATCTTCCTCCGCAACCACGACGAGCTGACGCTCGAGACCGTGACAGAGGAGGAGCGCGACTACATGCACGCGGAGTACGCCAAGGACCCGCGCATGCGCGCCTACCTCGGCATCCGGCGGCGCCTGGCCCCCCTGCTGGAGAACGACAGGGACCAGATCGAGCTGTTCACCGCGCTGCTGCTCAGCATGCCGGGCTCGCCGGTCATGTACTACGGCGACGAGATCGGCATGGGCGACAACATCTGGCTGGAGGACCGCGACTCGGTCCGCACGCCGATGCAGTGGACCCCGGACCGCAACGCCGGGTTCTCCGACGCCGACCCCGGCCGGCTCTACCTGCCCGTGGTCATGGACCCGGTGTACGGCTACCAGTCGGTCAACGTCGAGGCGCAGACCAAGAGCGAGTCGTCGCTGCTGCACTTCACCCGGCGGATGCTGCAGATCAGGCGGGAGCACCCGATCTTCGGCACCGGCAGCTACAACGAGCTGTGGTCGCCGAACCCGAGCGTGCTGGCCTTCCTGCGGGAGGAGGGCGACGACGTGGTCCTGTGCGTCAACAACCTCTCGCGCTTCGCCCAGCCGGTCGAGCTCGACCTGCGGCGCTTCGCCGGGGTCACCCCGGTCGAGTGCCGCGGCGGGGTCTCCTTCCCGACGGTCGGCGACCTGCCCTACCTGCTCACGCTGCCGGGCTACGGCTTCTACTGGCTGTCCCTGCGCAGGTCCCCGGACGCCTGAGAGGGCGTCTGAGGGGGCCGCGCCTCAGCGGGCGGTGACGGGCACCTGCGCCCGCGCCGCCCGCCTGGCGGGGATCAGCGCCACCAGCAACGCCGCGCCGACCGCGATCAGGAGGGTCGCGGCGAGCATGCCGGGCGTCGGGGCGCGGCCGATGCCGGCGCCGACACCGCTGCCCCGGCCCTCCAGGTCGATCAGCCAGCGCGACCAGGACGCCCCCGCCGCGGCCCCCAGCACGACCCCCACCGCGGCGGGCAGGCCGGTGGCGGTGACCAGCGTGGCCATCACCTGGCGAGGGGTCAGCCCCATGGCCTTGAGCACGGCCAGGTCGAAGACGTGGTCGCGCAGCCCGAGCGCGCTGGCCGTCAGCAGGCTGGCCAGCCCGATCAGGGCCAGCACGGCGACCAGCGCGACGATGATCACGCGGATGACCGAGAGCCGGTCGGCCGGGTTCACGGCCTGGGCCACCTCCAGCCCCTGCCCCTGCAGGCGGGCGCGCACCTGGGCCGGGTCGGCGCCGGGCCGCAGCACCAGGGCGTAGAACTGGGGCGGCAGCGCGTCCTTGGCCGCCAGGCTGTCCACCCCGAACGACAGCACCTCGCCGTCCTGCTCGGGCTCCACCACCCGGCCCACGATGCGCACGATCAGCGGGGTGCCCCCGATCGTCATGCGGACCCGGTCGCCGATCCGTACGCCGAGGAGGTCGAGCAGGCCCTGCCCGGCGACCGCCTCGCCCTGGTCGGCGAACATCCGGCCCTCCACGACCGGGAAGGGGTACGGGTCGGAGGACAGGCCGAGGGCCCTGGTCCGCACGGTCCTCGTCTGCCAGGGGACGAGCGCGTCGAGTTCGGCGCCCGGGTAGGCCGCGACCACGTCCTGGTCGGCCATCGCGCGCTGGCGCGCCTCCTCGGCGGTCAGCTCGCCGGGCCGCACCGTCAGGGCCGCGGCCTGGCCCACGCTCTCCGGGTGGCGGATGAAGTCGTCCAGGGTCGTCCAGCAGCCGAGCCCGATCGTGATCATCATCATGGGGATGGCGACCCCGCACACCGTGAGCGCGGCGGGCGTCCTGCGGGTGAAGGCGTCCCTGGCGCCGAGGACGAGCGCGGGCGGCAGCCGTACGAGCAGGGCGACCCGGGCCAGCCGCGACAGGTGCCCGCGCGGCGGCGCCGCCGGGGCGGCCGGGATCGGCGGGGTGCGCCCGCCGCGCCAGGCCGGGACCAGCACGGCGACCAGCACAGTCAGCGAGGTCCCCACGATGATCGCGGCGAGCGGTCCGGCCGACAGCGGCACGACGACCGTCTCCCCCATCGCGTACGCCGTGATCAGCCGGGCGAGGACCGCACCGATGGCGATGCCGAGCAATCCGAGCGTGCCGTGCTCGGCGACGAGCATCCGGACCACCTGCCCCCGGGTGAACCCGAGCGACTTGAGCGTGGCGATGTCGCGCAACTGCATCAGCACCCGGCCTCCGGCGGCGTTGGCGAGCGCCAGCGCGGCGGCGATCAGGCCCGCGCCGCCGAACAGCGCGAGCAGCAGGCCGAGCAGCCGGTTGTCCAGCTCCATCGAGGCCCGCACCTCGCGCCAGGTCGTCACCCGCTGCACCTGGTTGCGCAGCGTGAAGACGGCCCTCTGGACGACGAGATCGGTGCCGGCGGGATCGGCCAGCCGCAGCCCGGTCACGGTCTCGGTGCGGCCGGGCGCGGGCTCGACCACGTTCAGCGTCTGCGCGAGCGTCCAGGCCAGGCCAGGGGTCCACTCCGGATAGAACCCCTGGTCACCGCTTTCCGCCAGCCCGGCGACGGTCAGCGTGTGGGTCGCGCCGTTCAGTCCTGTGACGGTGAACGAACCGCCCGGCCGCAGGCCGAGAGCGCGGGCGAACGACCGTTCGACGACCACGCCGTTCGGGGTGCGCACGTCGAGCCAGCGGCCCTCGCGCAGGAGCGGGCGGGCCACGGCGGGGAAGGCCGCCGGCGTCTCCTGCAGGGTGATCGGCACCCGCCGGCCGCGGGTCACCAGCGTGGCGGGCGCGCTGCGGTAGGGCCCGGCGACGTCGGTCACGCCGTTCAGGCGGCGCAGCGCGGACACGTCGGGGACGTCCTTGCTGTGGATCCAGATGTGCGCGCTGTTGCTGCGCTCGAACAGGCCGCGCCAGGGGTTGGTGCCGTCCTCCAGCAGCGTGGCCGCGATGATCAGGGCGGTGACGATCCCCGCCACCGCGAGGACCGTCAGCGCGGCCTGGCCCCGGCGTGCCCGCAGGTCCGCGCGGATCCACCGCAGCTCCGCGGTCCTCGTCGTGATCAAGCCGCCCCCTCGTGCCGGTCCCGTGCGCCCCCGGACGATCTCAACTGCGCAGCTCCACGACGTCTCCCGCCGCTCCCAGGGGGCGCCGGCGCGACTTCGGGATCGCCCCGTCGTCGACGATCTGGCCGTCCAGCAGGCTGACGACGCGGTCGGCCATGCTCGCCACCCGGGCGTCGTGGGTGACCAGCACGATCGTCTGGCCCTGCCCGTGCACCTTGCCGAGCAGGCGCAGCACGTCGCGGGTGTTGCGGCTGTCGAGGTTGCCGGTCGGCTCGTCGGCCAGCAGCAGCCGGGGCTGGTTCGCGAGCGCGCGGGCCAGCGCGACCCGCTGCTGCTCGCCCCCGCTGAGCTGCGCGGGCGACGCCTCGGCGCGGTCGGCCAGGCCGAGCTCGCCGAGGAGGTACTCGCGCCGTTCCCTGGCCTGCCGGGGCGAGACGCCGCCCAGCAGGGCGGGAAGCTCGACGTTGTCGGCCACGGTCATGTTGGCGACCAGGTTGAAGAACTGGAAGACGAAGCCGATCTTCTCCCGGCGGAGCACCGCCCATCCGCTCTCGGAGAGCGTGTCGGCTCGCCTGCCGTCCAGCCAGATCTCGCCGCTGGTGCGCGTGTCCAGGCCGCCGAGCATGTGGACGAGGGTGGACTTGCCCGACCCGGACGGGCCCATGACGGCGACGAACTCCCCCGCCTCGACGGTCAGGTCGACCCCGCGTACGGCGGGCACGGGCAGCCCGCCGGTCTGGTAGATCTTCACCAGGTTGACGGCCCGTACGACGGGAGCGTCGGCGGTCATGGCAGGTCCTCCTGGCAGCGTTCGAGCCAGTCGAGGTCGGCCTGCAGGTGGAGCATGGCTCCCTCGATGAGCAGCAGCGCGACGCGGTTGGCCGGGTCGGTGCGCTCGGCCAGCTCGCGGAGGTCTCTCATGAGCGCAAGGTAGTGCCGTCGCTGCCGGTTCACCAAGGCCATGCGGTCGGACAGCCCGGTCATCGGAGCCAGCACGAGCTTCATGAAGAACTCGTCACGCACCCGGGGGCCCTCGGTGGGCTCCTCGACCCAGGTCTCCAGCGCCTCCCGGCCGGTGGCGGTGATGTAGTAGACCTTCTTGTTCGGCCGGTTGGCCTGCTCGACGTCGACCGACCGGACGTACCCGTCCTTCTCCAGCCGGCCCAGGGTCACGTAGATCTGGCCGATGTTCGGTGACGGATAGGCGTCGCCGAAGATCGTTTCGAGTGCCTGTTTCAGCTCGTATCCGTGGGCAGGTTCCTTCGCAAGGAGCGCCAGCAGCGACTGCCGCACGCGCCCACCCCCAAGCCGTATCGAGCAGTTATCGGAGCGTTACGGGCTGATCCGTTGACGCTCACATTATCGCTATGCATAACATGCATGCACCTACCTAACACGTATGTAACCCGCTTTTCATACGGAGGCCACATGGTTCGCCGAGCCGTCGCCGTTCTGGCCACCTTCCTGGTGGCCGGGTGCGCGGGGCTCGCCGACACCGGCGCCGAGTCCGCCGTGGGCAGCGACGGCACCGGGCCGATCACACTGGCGATCGGCAGGGACACCACCGCGTACCTCCGCCCACTGCTGGACCGGTGGAACCAGGCGCACCCGGACGAGCCGGTGTCGCTGCTCGAACTGCCCGAGGCGGCCGACGAGCAGCGCGCCCAGATGGTGGCCAACCTGCAGGCGCACAACGACGTCTACGACGTGCTCGCGCTCGACGTGATATGGACGGCGGAGTTCGCCGACGCCGGCTGGATCGCGCCGCTCGACCGCAGCCTGTTCCCCCTGGACAAGCTGCTCAAGGGCGTCGCGGACACCGCCATCTACCGCGACAAACTGTGGGCCGCGCCGTACACCAGCAACGCGGGCCTGCTCTACTACCGGTCGGACATCCTGAAGAAGGAGCACCTGAAGCCGCCCAAGACCTGGGCGGAGCTACGCGAGCAGGCCTCCCGCCTGAGCGCGAAGTATCACATCGGAGGATATGCCGGGCAGTTCCTGCCGTACGAGGGGCTGACCGTCAACTTCGCCGAGGCCGTCCAGTCGGCGGGCGGGTCGATCCTCAGTCCGGACGCCCGCACGGTCACGATGGACCTCGGCAGCGCGCGGGCCGCGCTCGACTTCCTGGTCGGCGGCGTCAAGGAGGGGTGGATCCCCCGCGAGGCGCTGACGTACAAGGAGGAGGAGTCCCGGCTCGCCTTCCAGGAGGGGCGGCTGCTGTTCGCCCGCAACTGGCCGCACGCGTACGGACCGGCCGCCCATTCGAAACTGGCCGGGAAGTTCTCGGTGACCCGGCTGCCCGGCCTGAACGGGCCGGGGTCCAGCTCGCTGGGCGGCTACAACCTGGCGATCAGCGCCTTCTCGAAGCGGCAGAAGTCGGCGCTCGACTTCATCCGCTACTTCACCGGCAGGGACAACGAGCGGCTCGTGCTCACCGAGGGCTCGTTCCCCCCGGTGTGGGCGGACCTGTACGACGACCCCGAGCTCATCGAGCGGTTCCCCTACCTGCCCGCGCTCAAGGAGGCGATCGTCTCGGCCCGGCCCAGGCCGGTCACCGCCGACTACAACCAGATCAGCCTGCTGATCTCCAGCGCCGTCTCCAGCGCGCTCACTCTTGCCAAACCCGTAGACGAGACCGTCGCCGACCTGAAACAGGGGCTCGGCGAGGTCATCCAGTTCGGAGGATAGATATGCGGAAACTCCCCCCCGTCATGGTCGCGTGCCTCGCTCTCGCCGCCGCCGCCGCGTGCGGCAGCGACTCCGGCAGCACGCCCGCGGCCTCGGGCAGCGCCTCGGCCGCCGGAGGCGCCGCCAAGCCCCTGGAGGGCGTGAAGGTCGAGGTCGCCGCGAAGTGGACCGGCGACGAGCAGGCCAACTTCGAGAAGGTGCTCAAGGCGTTCGAGGAGAAGACCGGCGCCAAGGTCACCTACGCCTCCACCGGTGAGGACACCGGCGCCTACCTCGGCCCCCGCATCCAGGGCGGCAACCCTCCGGACGTCGCGATCCTGCCGCAGCCGGGCCTGGTGCAGCAGTACGCCGACGAGAACGCCCTCAAGCCGCTGTCCGCCGAGGTGCAGGCGCAGATCGACCAGAACTACACCCCGTACTGGAAGGAGCTCGGCTCCGCCAAGGGCCAGGTGTACGGCGTGCTCGTCAAGGCGGCGCACAAGTCGCTCGTCTGGTACCGCCAGTCGGCCTACGACGACGCCGGCGCCCAGCCCGCGTCGACCTGGGACGACCTGATCAAGAACGCGCAGACGCTGTCCGACTCCGGCGTCTCGCCGTTCGCGCTGTGCGCCGCCTCCGGCTGGACGCTGACCGACCTGTTCGAGAACGTCTACCTCTCCACGGCGGGCCCGGAGAACTACGACAAGCTCTCCAAGCACGAGATCCCGTGGACCGACGCCTCGGTCAAGACCGCCCTGGAGAAGCTGGCGCAGATCTTCGGCAAGAAGGAGTTCATGCTCGGCGGCTCGTCCGGCGCGCTGCAGACCGACTTCCCGACCTGCGTCACCCAGGTGTACGCCCAGAAGAAGGCCGCGATGGTCATCGAGGCCGACTTCGTCGCCGCCTCCCTGGGCCAGTCGGGCGCCAAGGTCGGCGAGGAAGCCAAGATCATGCCGTTCCCGAAGGCGGGCGACACCGCTCCGGTCATCCTCGGCGGCGACGTCGCGGTGGTGATGAAGGACAACAAGGGCGCGCAGGCGCTGGTGGAGTACCTGGCGTCCAAGGAGGGCGGCGAGGTCTGGGCCAAGCAGCCCGGCTACCTGTCCCCCAACCGCAACGTCTCCCCCGACAACTACCCCGACGACCTGACCAAGCAGCTCGCCCAGACGATCATCTCGGCCGGTGAGTCCGTGCGGTACGACATGTCCGACCTCGCGCCCAGCGCCTTCGGCGGCACCGACGGCAAGGGCGAGTGGAAGGACCTGCAGGACTTCCTCCGCGACCCCTCCGACGTGAAGGGCACGCAGGAGAAGCTCGAGGCGGACGCCGCCAAGGCCTTCAAGAAGTAAAGGAAGACGGCCGTGACCGAACGGTTGGACGGCCCGCAGGCCGCCGGCGGCGGAGACTCCGCCGCCGGGGCCTCCTCCGGCCCGAGCGAACCCCCCGCAGAACCTTCCTCCGAATCCCCCCAGCCGGGAGCGGCCCTCTCCGGCTCCGGCGCCGACACCCCGGCCGCCTCGGACTCCCTGACCGCTTCCGAGGAGCCACCGGCGGGCCCGGCGGCGGGGTACGCGACGGCGGCCCCGCCCGGCGCGGTCGCCACGGCGGGCGCGGCGAAGGCGCCCGTGCGTCTCGGCCCGCCGCCGAGACTGGCGGTGATGTTCCTGCTGCCGGCGCTGCTGCTGCTCGCCGCGTGGGTGATCTATCCGATCGTCTACTCGATCTGGCGCAGCCTGTACGACGCGGCCGGCGACCGCTTCGTCGGACTGGGCAACTACCTCTCGATCTTCACCGACTCCTCGACGCTCACCACGATCAGGAACAACATCATCTGGGTCGTGGTGGCCCCGATCATCGTCACCGCGCTCGGCCTGATCTTCGCGGTGCTCACCGAGCGCATCCGCTGGGCCACGGCGTTCAAGCTGGTGCTGTTCATGCCGATGGCCGTCTCCCTGCTCGCCGCCGGGGTCATCTTCCGCCTGGTGTACGAGCAGGACCCGGACAAGGGCGTGGCCAACGCCATCATCACGACCGTCCACGACGCCTTCTCCTCCAGCGCGGGCTATCCCGGCGCACGGCCACGGGAGAACGACCAGGCGCCCGCGGTCGTGCAGGGCGGCGCGGTGGTGACGAAGCAGCAGGTGCAGGCGGGCACGCCGGTGCTGATCCCGCTCGTCGGCCTGAGCCAGGACGTGGTGAAGGACGCCGCGCCCGCGAAGGCCGCCCCCGCTGGCGACGGCCTGAGCGGCACGGTCTGGCTCGACGTCGTCCGCGGCGGCGGAGGCACCCTGAACCAGATCGACCCGCAGGAGAAGGGCCTGGGCGGCATCACCGTCGAGGCGGTCTCCGGCGGCGCGGTCAAGGCGACGACCGAGACGGCCGCCGACGGCACGTTCCGCTTCTCCGGTCTTCCGGCCGGCTCCTACGTCGTACGGCTGCCGCAGTCGAACTTCACGGCGCCGTTCAACGGGCTCACCTGGCTGGGGCCGTCGCTGATCACTCCCGCGATCATCGGCGCGTACATCTGGGTGTGGGCCGGGTTCGCGATGGTGCTGATCGCGGCCGGGTTGTCGGCGATCCCCCGTGACGCCCTGGAGGCGGCCAGGATCGACGGCGCGACCGAGTGGCAGGTGTTCCGCCGGATCACCGTGCCGCTGCTGTCGCCGGTGCTGCTCGTCGTCTTCGTCACCATGATCATCAATGTGCTCAAGGTCTTCGACCTGGTGTTCATCATCGCCCCCGGCTCGGTGCAGCCGCAGGCCAACGTGATCGCACTGGAGATGTGGCGCGTGTCGTTCGGCGGCGGCGGCAACCAGGGCCTGGGCAGCGCGCTTTCGATCTTCCTGCTCGTGCTGGTGGTGCCGTTCATGATCTTCAACATCCGCCGGTTCAGGAGGGACGAGGGATGACCACCCTGGCCGAACCCCGGCACGCGCAGCCGATCGAGCGCGGCCTGTTCTCTCGGGCTGTCGACCGTCTCGGCGGCGGCCTGGTCCAGGTCTTCATGATCCTGGTCGCGCTCTTCTGGCTGATCCCGACTCTCGGGCTGCTCGTCGTCTCGCTGCGCGGCGAGACCGACAACAACTCCTCCGGCTGGTGGACGCTGTTCACCAAACCCGCGCAGCTCACGTTCGACAACTACTCGAACCTGCTCGCGTCGGGCTTCGGCTCGTCGTTCTGGAACACCGTCCTCATCACGGTGCCGGCGACGCTGCTGGTGATCGGCATCGCGGCCATGGCGGCGTACGCGTTCGCCTGGATCGAGTTCCCCGGCAGGGACGCGGTGTTCCTCGTGGTCATCGCCCTGCTGGTCGTCCCGGTGCAGATCGCGCTGATCCCCATCGCCAAGCTGTACGGATTCCTCGGGATCTTCGGCTCGATTCTCGGAGTCGTGCTGTTCCACGTGGCGTTCGGCCTGCCGTTCGCCATCTTCCTGCTGCGCAACTTCTTCGTGGGCATTCCGCGCGAGCTGCTCGAGGCGGCGCGGATGGACGGCGCGCCGGAGTGGCGGATCTTCGCCACCGTGGTGTTCCCGCTGGCCAAGCCCGCGATCGCGTCGCTCGGCATCTTCCAGTTCCTGTGGGTGTGGAACGACCTGCTCGTCGCGCTGGTGTTCGCCGACACCGAGAACCAGCCGATGACGAAGGCACTGCAATCCCAGATGCGGCAGTTCGGCACCAACGTGGACATCCTCGCACCGGGCGCGTTCCTGTCGCTGATCATCCCGCTGGTGCTGTTCTTCGCCTTCCAGCGGTATTTCGTGCAGGGCATGCTCGCGGGCTCGGTCAAGTGACCGGCCGGAGGCCCCGGATCGTCCGGGGCCTCCGGCATCACCGCAGCGACACGGGAAATGTCCCGTGTGTGGCGAGCCGTGCCGGAAGGGCGTCGGATGCCCGCTTCACGGGGGTAAGCGGGCATCCGATCTTTCCGCCGCCGGGCCGTACGGGGACCGAAAAGCCGATAGAGTGCGCGGACATGTCAGGACGTCCGTTGCACGAACTCGTGGAAGCCGGGTGGGCCGAGGCCCTCGCACCCGTGGCCGGGCGGATCGCCGCCATGGGCGACTTCCTCAGGCAGGAGATCGCGGAAGGCCGCCAGTACCTCCCGGCGGGGGACAACGTCCTCCGCGCGTTCCGGCAGCCGCTGAGCGAGGTCCGGGTGCTGATCGTCGGCCAGGATCCCTACCCCACCCCCGGGCACCCCGTCGGGCTGAGCTTCTCCGTGGCCCCCGACGTACGGCCGCTTCCGGGCAGCCTGGTCAACATCTTCAAGGAGTACATGGCCGACCTCGGCCACCCCACGCCGCCCTCGAACGGCGACCTCACCCCGTGGACCGAGCAGGGCGTGCTCCTGCTCAACAGGGTGCTGACGGTGATGCCGGGCAAGCCCGCCTCCCACCGGGGCAAGGGCTGGGAAGAGGTGACCGAGCAGGCCATCAAGGCGCTGGTCGAGCGGGGCGGGCCGCTGGTGGCGATCCTGTGGGGCCGCGACGCCCGCAACCTGCGGCCCATGCTGGGGGACGTGCCGTGCATCGAGTCGGCCCACCCCAGCCCGCTGTCGGCGCGCAGCGGATTCTTCGGCTCCCGTCCGTTCAGCCGGGCCAACGCCCTGCTGGAGCAGCAGGGCGGGGCGCCGGTCGAGTGGAAACTGCCGTGACGGCTTGCCGATAGGATCACCACCATGAGCGATGGAACGGACACCGGTCGCTACCTGCGGCTCACCGTCGACCTGGTGGTCGAGGTCCTCGATGTCGACGCGCTGCAGGCGGCGGCGCTCGCCGAGATCCGCGACCCCCAGGCCGAGCTGGACGACGCCGAGCGGCAGGAGCAGATCGAGCTGGTCAACTCCGACGAGACGGGCGCGGCGGCCCTGCAGTGGCTGATCGAGCCCGACCACGTGCTCGGCCTGGTCGAGCACGTCGCCGAGGTCGAGCCGCGGGAGGCGATGCTCGGCGTGGAGCCGTCAGAGGGCGTCCTGGAGGACGAGGACGAACACGACCACGATCACGATCACGACGAGCCGGGCCACATCCACTGAGACCGGTCCACGAGAGGGCGCCCGGCCGGCCGTCGGCCGGACCGGCGCGTCCCTGCCGAGCCCCTCACGCGGGGCGGCCGCCCGTGCGCTGTTAGACCGCCCGCTGTTGGACCGTGCGCTGGTAGTGCGCGGCGATCTCGTCGCTGGTGGTGAGCCAGACGTCGGGCTGCGCGGCGAGGAAGGCCAGCGCCTGATCGAGATACTTGGCCCGGAACGCCTGGCCGATGACGAAGGGGTGCAGGGCCAGCGCCATGACCCTGCCGCTGTGTGCGGCGTCGGCGTGCAACTGCTCGTACTGGTCCCTGACGATCTGGACGAACTCCGGCCCCGTGACGCCCCTGTCGAACAGGAGCAGGTCGTTGAGCTCGACCGAGTAAGGGACGCTGATCATCCCGGGGACGTTCAACGGGTAGGGCTGGTCGTCGTTGGTCCAGTCCAGCACGTAGCCGAATCCCAGCTCGGCGAGCAGGGCCGGCGTGTTGAAGGTCTCGGTCAGGCCGGGGCCCATCCAACCACGCGGCCGCCGGCCGGTGGCCTCGGCGACGGTGCCGGCCATCTCCGTGAGGAGACGGCGTTCCTCCTCCAGGGACAAGCCGGCGTGCAGGATCGAGTTGGTCCGGCCGTGCAGGAGCCAGGCCCAGTCGCGGTCGAGGCCGGCCTTGATGATCTGCGGGTAGTGCTCGGCGACGGCGGAGTTGAGCAGGACGCTGGCCCTGATGCCGTGCCGGTCCAGGATGTCGGCGACCCGCCAGATGCCGACCCTGGCCCCGTAATCGCGCCAGCCGTAGTTGAGGGCGTCAGGGACGAGGTCGGCCGTACCGGCCCAGATGCTGGTGGACGGGCGGTCGACCAGGAAGTGCTCGACGTTGAGGCCGATGTAGACGGCGACCCTGGCGCCGCCGGGCCAGCTGATCGCCGGGCGTTCGGTGATCGGGCTGTAGTCGAAGAGCGTGTTCTCCATGCCCCCGACGGTAGAAGCTAACATTGATGTCAAGTTCAAGTCCGCAGGGGGTGACGTGATGCGCATCGGCGAGCTGGCGCGGCGCACCGGAGTGAGCGAGCGGTCGTTGCGCTACTACGAGCAGCAGGGGCTGCTGGTGGCCGAGCGTACGCCCGGTGGCCAGCGGGAGTTTCCCGAGCAGGCGGTCGACCGCGTCATCCGGATCCAGGAGCTGTTCGCGGCGGGCCTGCACAGCAAGAAGATCGCGCAGTTGCTGCCCTGCATGCGCGACGCCGACGGCGGCCCCTCCGCGATCGCCACCCCTCGGCTGGTCGCCGACCTGGTCGCGGAGCGGGAGCGCATCGACCGCATGATCACGGAGCTGGTCAACTCGCGTGGCGTCCTCGACGACGTGATCAACGCGGCGTCACAGGACCGCGGGTAGGCAACCCCTGGCAAGGCGACGTAGGCGACCGCGAGCAGGCAACCCGCCGGCAGGCGACGGCGGGTGGGCGCCCTAGACCCCCAGGCCTCGCCGCAACCCGTCTCGTCATGACTCGGCTTCCGTGTGCTTCCTGCTGCGTTCCCCGATGACGCGGTGCGCGAACAACACTCCACAGAGGACGATGACGGCGAACGTTCCGTACAACCACTGTGCGGAATGACCGATCTCGGTCGCGTTTCCGCCGACTCCGGTCAGATTGGTGACCGTTCCGGCCAGAGCCGCGCCCAGCGACGTGGCCACCAACTGGACGGTCGTGATGGACGAGGCGGCGGTGTTCTTCTCCTGCGGGGTCTCACCGACGGTCATGGCGGCCGCGCTCATGTGCGGCCACGCGATGCCTACTCCGCTGCCCGCGACGAACAGCAGCACCGCCCATAGGAGGACCGTCACGAGCGAGGCCGACGGCCACGACATCACCGCCATGCCGGTCAGTCCGACGGCGCTGACCACCGGTCCGATACCGACGAGCAGCCGTGCCTTGTCCGTCCACGCGGCGCTGGCCATCGAGCCCACCGTCCAGCCCGCCGCGATCGCCGCCCCGAGGAAACCCGCCGCCAGAGGGGCGGCGCCACCCAACTCCTGGCCGTAGAACGGCACGAAGATCTCGGTGGTGCTGGCGACGACCAACACCGCGAGCGTCGCGTACAACAGTCGCAGCGGCGAACCGGGCGTGAAGGCCGTCGGGGGCAGCAGCCGCCGCGAGCGGGTCCGCTCGCGATGAATGAACAGCCCGAGCAGCAGCGCGGCGGCGACGAGTCCGCCGAAGTTGACCAAAGCCTGGCGGGACAGGCTCGTCACGCTCACAGCCAGCACCGCGGCGGCGACGAGCGCGAGGTTCCCGTACGCCACCGGCGCTGTTTCGTTGCCCGCCCGGGCACCCGGCATCGTCGACCGAAGCAGCAGGGCCACCGCGATGGCGAAGGGCACGAGGAGCAGGAAGGCGATCCGCCACTGCCCCCACTGGGCGAAGGCGCCGCCGAGCGCGGGGCCGACGAGCGTGCCGACGCCCCACATCGCGGACAGGATCCCGGCCGCACGAGTCCACAGCGGAGCAGGCAGCGTCGCGCTGATCATGGCGTAGGACAGGCCGACCAGCAGCCCGCCGCCGACGCCTTGCACGGTGCGGCCGACGAGCAGCACGGCCATGTCGGGAGCCGCCGCGCACGCGAACGTGCCGAGGGCGAACGCGGCAAACGCGAGCCGGTAGGAGTTGCGCGGACCGAACGAGGCGAGGCACTTCGGCACCAACGCGGACATCACCACGGAGGCGAACATGAACAACGTCGTGTTCCACGCGTAGAAGCGGAGACCGCCGAGGTCTGCCACTACCGACGGCAGCATCGCGGTGACCAGGTAGATGTTGATCGCGTGCAGGGCGGTGCCGCCCGCGAGCACGGTCGTCACCGCCAGGTGCGGTGGTCTCAGCAGCGTCGTCCAGTTGCCCAGGTCGCGGGCGACAGGGGATTGCGCGTCTTCTCGGATTTCCGTCATCGGAGGCTTGCTCATCCTCAGGGATAGTTCCATTACTTTACGGATCGTATTGTAAGTAGCCCATGGATCTCCAGGGGACTGAAACCACAAGTCACGCGCCCGTATGCTTTCCGGCATGGCATCGCGCGAGCGCCCTGCAACCGGTCGGCCCAGGGATCCGGCGATCGACCGGGCCGTCCTCGAGGCGACCCTCGAGGTGTTGAGGGAGAGCGGCTATTCGGGCTTCAGCCTGGAAGCGGTCGCCACCAGGGCCGGCACGACCAAACCGTCCATACTGCGACGCTGGCCGAAGCGGCAGCAGCTCATCATCTGCGCGCTGGTCACCGTGCTGGTCACGCCGCCAGTGCCGGACACCGGCTGCACCAGGTGTGATCTCATCGTCAGTCTCGAGTCGCTGGCCGACGCGTTGCTGCGGCGGGTGCCGCCGGGTGTGCTCGCCCCCCTGATGGCCGACTGCTCGGCCGATCCCGGGCTTCGGCAGCACCTGACGTCGACGCTCATCCAGCCTGCCCGCGACGCGGTGGCCGCGACGGTGGCGCGCGCGATCGACCGCGGGCATTTGCGGCCCGGCCTCGATGCCGACCTCGTCGTCGACATGCTGGCGTCCGTGGTGTTCCAGGGCAACATGTTCGGCGATTCCCGATTCCCCGTCGAGCTCGCCGCCCACGTCGTCGACGTACTCCTGCAAGGCGTCGCGGTCGACTTCGACGAACTTCTCGCGATCAGCCGCGCTACGCCGAAGTCGCACCGGCACTGTGACGACACCTGACGAACCCCGCTGCCCGCGACCTCTGGAGTGCGGAGCTCACCGGACGACTCCGTTCCCGCCCAAGCCGTCCTCGGTCGTGAGCTCGACGTCGTAGTCCAGAGCCTGCGAGAACTCGGCCGCCTTCGATGCCGTCAGCCGTCATGCCCGCTTTCCCTTCGAGATTCCTTCTCGGGGGCGGTGAGATACGCGCGCAACGCCTCGGCCACCAGGGCTGAGAGCGACAGCTCGTTCTCGATGGCGTGGTGCTTGACCTGCCGGATGAGGTCCACCGGCAGGTAGACGTTGAATTGCTTGACTTCCGGGTTGCCCATGCTAGCAGACTAGCATGCTAGCATCATGCCTCAGCCGGCCGAGCATCGCGTCTGCTCCTTCTCTTCGGGTTAGCTTGCTAGGATGCTAGCATCGCTGCGCCCACGGGGAGCGACGGCAACCATCCGGAAAGGAGTCGTGACATGGCGACCGAGGGGTTCGAGGCGGTTTTCGTGGAGACCCACAACTGGGGGAAGACCGCGAAGTTCTTCCAGGCACTGGGTTTCGAGCTGGAGATCTCCAACGGCGAGGGCTCCGGTGTGTTCCGCAACGGCGAGGGGCCTTATCTCGTCGTCGTTGAGGTTCCCGAGGACCGAGAGCCCGGGCTGCAAGTCGCGCTAAAGGTGGTTGATGCGGACCGGCTCCGTCCCGACCCGATCGTCGAGGTGGTCACCCCGTTCGAGGACACCCACTACGGGACCCGGGAGATGACCGTCCGTGATCCCGACGGGCGGCTGTGGAGCCTTCAGGCCCCCACCAAGAGCTGACATCTGCCTGTCGTCCGGCCGGCGATTCGAGAATCACGCGGAGAGATACCAATGAGCAGATGGCGGGGCAACCCTTGGGTGGTGCTGCTGACCCTCAGTCTGGGATTCTTCATGACGCTGCTGGACATCACGGTCGTCAATGTCGCGATCCCCAGCATGATCGACAAGCTGCACGCGTCGCTCGACGAGATGCTGTGGGTGATCAATGTCTACATCCTCGTCCTCGCCGCGTTGCTGATCACCTCCGGGCGACTGGGCGATGTACGCGGGCCACGCACCATGTTCATCGGGGGCGTCGCGCTGTTCACGGTGGCGTCCGTGCTCTGCGGCCTGTCGCAGGATCCGGCCCAGCTCATCACCGCCCGCGTTGTGCAGGGGCTGGGCGCCGCGGCGCTGGCGCCGCAGACGATGACGATCATCATCGGCACGTTCCCGGCCGAGCGCCGGGGCGCGGCGCTCGGCGTCTGGGGCGCGGTCGCGGGCGTGGCCACGATCGCCGGGCCCACACTCGGCGGGTTTCTCGTCAGCGCGACCGACTGGCGCTGGATCTTCTTCCTGAACGTCCCGATCGGCGCGGTCGTGCTCGCGATGGCCGTCGTGCTCGTGCCTGACGTCCGGCACGGCGGCCGCCGCAAGCTGGACATGCCAGGCGTCGTGCTCGCCACGGCGACGCTGTTCTGCCTGACCTTCGCGCTCACCGAGGGTGAGCGGTATGACTGGAGCGCCGGAATCTGGGCGTTGCTGGGCGGGGCCGCGCTGTTGCTGGCGGCGTTCTTGGCCTACCAGCGCAGCCGGCAGGGCGACGAACCGTTGCTGCCCTTCGTGCTCTTCCGTGACCGCAGCTACGCGGTCATGAGTTTCGTGTCCGCGACCGTCCAGGTCGGGATGATCGGCCTGTTCCTGCCGGTGATGATCTACCTGCAGTCGGTGCTGCACTTCAGCGCGTTCAAGGCCGGTCTGGTGATGGCGCCGGCGATGGTGGTATCGGCGCTCCTGTCGCCGGTCGCGGGCCGGATGTCGGACCGGATCGGCGGCACGTGGATCCTGATGACCGGCCTGATCCTGTTCGCGGCCGGCATGGCCTGGCTCACCTGGGTCACCGATGTCCGCCGCGCGTGGTGGGAGTTCCAGCCCGCCCTGATCGTAGCCGGGTTCGGCATCGGCTGTGTGTTCGGCCCGATGGTCACGGTCGCGATGCACAACGTGGAGCCCAGGCTGGCCGGGGCCGCCTCCGGGGTGCTGAACACGATCCGGCAGATCGGTACGATCTGCGGCAGCGCCGCGGTCGGCGCGGTGCTGCAGAGCCGCCTCGCCGCCTCACTCCACACCGAGGCGGCCAAGCAGGCAGCCGACCTTCCGGCGAGCGTCCGCGACCAGTTCGTGGCCGGCTTCGCCGAGGCCGGGAAGGGCGGCATGGAAGTCGGCGCCGGGCAGACCGGCGCGGCGCTGAAACTGCCGCCGGGAACGCCGGCGAGCCTCGCCCAGCACATTCACCAGACGGCGGAGTCGGTGTTCGAGCACGGGTTCGTCCAGGCGATGCGGCCGGCCCTGGCACTGCCCATCGCCGTGATCGCGGTCGGCGCCGTCTCGTGCATGCTGGTGCGACGACGCCGACCAGCCGGCCACCAGCCCGGCGTTCCGGACGCCGTCGACATCGGCTCATCTGCGTGAACCGAGATCCGGTGGGCAGGCCGCGAGCCCCGCGGCCTGCCCTTTTGCTGTCGCCGCGGGGTAATCGCCGAGCCCGAGGGCCTGGAAGCAGCCCTGGCTGAAGAACCGCACGACCGTGTGGCCATCTGCTCGGGTGGTCGGCCACGGTCACCCGGGCGAACCCCTTCTCCTCCACCAGTTCGGCGAGCGCCTGGCGGATCAGCCCGCGGGTCCGCTCCGCCTGCCGGCTCTGCGACATCTGCCCCCCTCTGTTGCACGCCGCGACAGTCCCGCGCGGGAGGCCCCCGCGGTTACTTCTTCGCGGCAGGAGGCGACGGCAGGCCACGGCCGACCGTGGTGATCTCGGGAGGGGGCGACCGGCACGGTGAGGAGTTGTACTTCCTCGCCGGGGTGCCCGCCGCTCTCGCGCGCGGGCTCAACGTCCTGCTGTTCCACGGCCCGGGCCAGCGGGGGTTCCTCCACCACCATCCCGATCAGGTCTTCCGCGCGGACGCCGAGGTGCCCTTCGGGGCCGTCGTCGACTACGTCCGCGCGCGGCCCGGGGTCAGGGCCGACCGCGTCGCGCTGTACGGCCTGAGCTTCGGCGGGTACCTCGCTCCGCGCGGCCGCCCACGACGACCGGATCGCCGCCCTCGTGGTGAACGCGCCGATCCTCGATTTCCACGAAGGGATCATGGACGCCCTGACCTCCGCACTGCCCGTCCCGCCGCCGCCGGACGCTCCGGGGGAGTTCTGGAACGCGGTGTATCAGAGGGTGTCCGCACTGGACTGGGCGCTGTAGGCGACCATGGACAACTACATGATGTGGACCACGGGGGCCGCGTCCTTCGCCGAGTTCCTGGAGATCAGCCGCGCCTTCGCGCTGGGCGACCTGGTCGGGAGGATCCGCGTGCCCACTCTCACGCTGTCGGCGGACGGCGAGAGCGCCGTCCAGCGCGCCCAGGCCCGGGCGTTCCACGAGCGGGTGAACGTGCCCCGCAAGGAGTTCCGGCGCCTGACGGTCGCGGATGGGGCCGACAGCCACTGCGGGCTCGGCAACGTCGCCCTCACCTCGGCGTTCGTGTACGACTGGCTCGCCGGTGTGCTCGAGACTAGACGTGGTCGTCTTCCCTGTCGGAGTCACCGCCGAGACCGCTCACGGTCATCGAGCCCAGCAGGGCGAGCACCCGTCGGCCCGTCTGGGCGTTCCGGTGGTGCCGATCCCCAGCACCAAGCGGGTCATGTGGCGCGAACAGAACGTGTCCGCCCTCGACGGCGTCCTGTCCGCCGAGGATCTGGCGGCTCTGGACGCGCTGGGCGGGCGGGGTCGTCGGCGCCCGTGACCAGACGATCCGCCCGGCCGCCAAGTCGCGATTAAGCGGCTCCAGGTCGGCGAGGGAGTCCGCACCTAACCGCTCATACCGGCCGGAGAGGCTGGTGGGGCCCGGCCGGCGGCTCGACCCGTATCGGGTCCCCGGGCCGGACCTCGCCGCCCGCGACGACGATGCCCATGACCCCGGCCTTGCGCACCAGGTTGCCCTCCTCGTCCCGGTCCAGCACGGCCTTCATCAGCCCGTGCTGGAAACCGTCGAGTTGCACGCAGGGGTTGCGCAGGCCGGTCACCTCGACGACGGCCGTCTCACCGAGGTGCAGCAGGGTCCCGGTGGGCAACGCGAGCAGATCCACGCCCCTGGTGGTGACGTTCTCCCCCATGTCCCCCTCCCGTACGGCGAAGCCCGCCTCGCGCAGTTCGTCGTGCAGCTCCGCGTGGACCAGGTGCACCTGGCGCAGGTTCGGCTGACTGGGATCGCGGGCGACCCGCGACCGGTGCTTCACGGTCACCCCGGCGTGCGCGTCCCCCTCGACGCCCAGGCCGGCCAGCAGCCGGATCGACTCCAGCGGGGTCTTGCTGAAGGTGTGGGTGGCGCTGCGGCTCACCGCCGTCACTCTGCTCGTCATGTCTTCTCCTCCTGGGCCTGTGACTCCATTCCGCGCACGAGAGCGAGGAGGCGGTCAAGCAGATATTCGTCACACGGGGCCTGCTCACTGACCCACGCGATCGCGTTGACCAGCGTGAGGAGATCGGCGATCTCGATGTCGCCGGGCACCGCGCCGTCCCGTTGCGCACGTTCGAGCAGGGCGGCGCCGGTGGCCCGGATCCGCTCGTGGCACGCCGCGAGCGCCGCGTCCGCGTCCGGCGCGGGCGGTACGGCCATCCGGGCGGCCACCAGGCCGCGCATCACGGTCGCGTGCTCGGCCACGGCCCGCAGCCAGGTGCGCAGTGCCTCCGCCGGCGACACGTGGTCGAGCAGGTCACGTCCCTTCTCGCACAGCGCCGCCACGTCGTCCCCGATGATCGCCACGAGCAGGGCTCCGAGGGTGGGGAAATGGCGATACAACGTGCCCGGGCCCACCCCCGCGCTCTGCGCGATCTTGTTGAGCGACGCCTGGGCTCCATGCTCGGCGAAGGCGGCCCTGGCGGCGCGGAGCACACGTTCGCGGTTGTCCCGCGCGTTGGAGGCGTGAAGGTGAGGTGTCCGATGAGGATCGGTGTTCTCGTCGGGGAGGTACGTGGAGCCGTGACGGCCGAGGAGTTCGCCGGCCAGGTGCGCGCGGCGGCGGATGCCGGTTTCGCCACCGCCTGGTCGGCCCAGGCGCTCGGGTGGGACGCGCTGACCGCGCTGGCCGTGGCGGGCGCCCAGGTGCCGGGCATCGCGCTGGGCTCTTCTGTGGTTCCCGTGCCCGCCCGTCATCCGCTGATGCTGGCGAGCCAGGCCCTGAGCGTCCAGGCGGCGACCGGGAACCGGCTCACCCTCGGCATCGGCGTGGGGATCGCGATGATGACGCGGACGATGTTCGGCCTTTCCGCCGAACGGCCCGTCGCCCGGATGCGCGAATACCTGTCGGTGCTCCGTCCCCTGCTCAGGGGCGAGCAGGTGAGCCATCGAGGCGAGACGTTGACAGCGGAGGGCGCGGTGAACGTTCCCGGCGCCGCGCCGCCGCCCGTACTGCTGGCCGCGCTCGGCCCCGCCATGCTGCGCCTGGCGGGCGAGCACGCGGACGGCGTGGTGACCTGGATGACCGGCCCCCGCACCCTGGCCGGTCACATCGTCCCGGCGGTCACGCGGGCGGCCCACGCCGCCGGGCGCCCCTCCCCCCGCGTCGTCGCCGGGCTGATCGTCTGCGTGACGGACGACGAAGAGGGCGTCCGGCGGCGGATCGCCGGGGAGTTCGGGCTGGCGGGCCAGGTGCCCGAATATCGGGCCGTGCTCGACCGGGAGGGCGTGGACGGCCCGGAGGACGTCGTGATCGCCGGCGACGAACAGGCGGTCGTCCGGCGGATCCGGCGGCTCGCCGAGGCGGGGGTCACCGAGTTCGCGGCGTCGCCGTACGGTGACGCGCGCGAGCAGGAACGCACCCTCGCCGTGCTCGCCGGCCTCGCCCGATCAGCCCAGTATTCGGGGCCGGCCTGACGGGCGGGGACCGGTCAGGAGCTCAGGACCTCCTCGCGCCGCCGGACGAGGGACTCCTGCTGACGGGTCAGCTCGCCACAGCGGGCGGAAACCTGATTGACCATCGCCGCGACCCACTCGGCGACCTCGCGCACCGCCTCCGCCGTACGGGCGATCCGCTGGTGCTTGATGGCGTCGGTGATGATGTTGTCGAAGAAGACGTCGGCGAACCAGCGGGTGTCCACCTTCGGCAACTGGGGCGCGGCGTTGACGCCGATGTCGGCCAGCTCGCGGGAGAACCGGTCGAGCGCGCCCTGCGCGTGCCAGGCCGCCTCGTCGGCCTGACGCAGGTGCCCGTGCTCGACCATGTCGGCGAACCCACCGCCGTTGCTGAACATGTCCCACGTCGAGGCGCCGCGGGCACTGCCCAGATGCCGCAGGACGTAGCCGACCGCCTGACCCGCGGCGGCCCCGGCCTGCTGCGCCTCCTGGTGCTCGCGCAGGTCGGCGCTCACGTTCGACAGCCGTGCGGCGATGTCGGCCAATTCCCGCCCGCGTGGATCGCCCGACTCGACCAGCATCCGTTCCTTGCGGGCGAGCAGCACCTCCAGCTCGTGATGCGGGTTGCCGAGCTCCGCGAGGGCCTGGTCGGTCGTACGCAGGTCGCCGTTGAGCCACTCCAGGCGGGTGCGCTGACCGGTGACCCGCTGGCGGGCCGCCGCCGCCTCGGCCCGTTCCCGCGCCAGGCGCTCCTCCTTGCCTCCGGTCAGACCCGCCAGGAAGGCGGTGAAACCGCCCTGTTCCAGCTTGGCGACGTCGCGATCCTCCTTGACGAGCTGCCGCTCCAGGTCCGCGAGCATGCCACGGACCTCCTCGATCTGAGTCAGGAGAGTGGCACGCTGCCGGGTGAGCTGGTCCCGGCGTCTGGCGCGGTCCCGCGCGTCCCGGATCTCGTCGTCGATAGCAGCGAAAAGGGTCACACTTCACAGACGTGCAATAGACGCCCAAACGTTCCCGCTCCGCTGCCCGGTCGCCGCGACCCTCGGCAGCCGGGCGGCCGAGAGCTCCGAGACGCCGTCAGAAGCCGGCTCAGGCGACCAACAGTCCCGGGGCATGACGGGGATGGGGGTTTCCGTCGTGGCCACCCGGCAGGCGGAGCCTGAGACAGGAACGGGCGGCTGCGGCCGGCGTGAGACGTACGCGCAGGAGCCCGCTCTCCTCGTCCGGCATACCGGGCGGGGACCCGTACTCGGCGCCGGGAACGGGAAAGGGCCCGCTTTCCAGGTCCGCTCCGCCCGACAGCACGGCGTAGTCCATCCCCGCCACCCGGAGGCGGCGGGCGACAGCGCGGCGGGGCGCCAGGAGGCCGGTGGACAGCCAGGTGAGGTGGCCCCCGAGCAGCGACTCGGCCACGGTGCGCAGGACCGTGACCGCGCACAGGCTGTGCGCGCAGGCGAGGCCGGTCAGCGTGATCTCCGGCAGACCGAAACGCCGCAGGCCGCGCGAGGTCGTGACGAGGCACGAGCAGCCCCCGTCGACATCGGCTCCCGTAGGTGCGGCAGCGCCGAGGCCGAGGGCACAGGCGTGTTCCTCGTCGGCGCACGACAC
Source organism: Microbispora siamensis (assembly GCF_016863095.1). Classification (GTDB taxonomy): domain Bacteria; phylum Actinomycetota; class Actinomycetes; order Streptosporangiales; family Streptosporangiaceae; genus Microbispora; species Microbispora siamensis. The sequence goes on from NZ_BOOF01000006.1 coordinate 160,667, forward strand.
CCTCCAGCCCAGCCAGTCGTCGCCGAGGTGGAAATCCCGCCGCTCCCCCGGGCACTCGGCGCAGTGGTAGACGGCCGCTCCCGTGAGCGGGTCGTACAACCCGCCGTGGTAGGCCTCTGCGATCCCGCGCGCGGCCGCCCGGGCGACCTGGGCGGCCTCGGGTTGTTCCTCGACGGGAGCGGTGCTCGTCACCACCACGTGATGGCGGGCCCGTCTCACCCGTCTGAGGTCCTCGGCGTTCAGATCCATCCGCCGCCAGGGGGACCGCGCCGACCGGAACGCCTCCAGCGTCAGCCGGGGCGTGCCGAGGGCGTCCCTGGCGGCGCGCCGATGGGACGGTCCCATCCGCCAGGGGACGATCGACGAGAGATCGGTCGGCGTACGGTCCGTGGCGACGACGAAGACCGACGAGGTCTGCGCGGGCACGGGATAGGTGATTCGCATGGCTCCTCCTCCGCGACGTGCTGCACCTACAACCGCCGAAGCGGCCGCGGGAAGTGCCGCAGGAGCAGCCGGCCCCGCACCCACCGCTCCTCGCACTGCCGCAGGGCCACAGCCTGCGCGAATCCGCCGCCGCCCGTCCCACCCGAACGCCGCTCTGTGGACAACCGGCGAACAGAACGGGCGAATCTCCCCGCCACATCGCACTGGTCCACAGGTCGCCGGTCGACGGCCTGTCCGGCGACCGCCTAACCGGCCTTGCCGAGGATCAGGAGCCGATGGGACTCCAGCGTCCCTTCCGGCAGGTCGTCCGGCGCGCACCACCGCGCCTCCAGGATCTCCTTGGGGTCGATCCTCATCGTGCCGCCCGCGAACTCGGCCTCGTACGCCACCTCGACCCGCAGCCGGTAGCCGCTCTTGAGCTGCACGAGCTCACCGACACGCACCGTCAAGCCGGTCTCTTCCCGCACCTCCCTGACGACCGTCTCCTGGAACGTCTCCCCCTTGATGGCGCAGCCGGTGGGCAGCCCCCACTGCCGGCCTTCCGGCCACAACCGATGCCGGAGCAACAGCACCCGCCCGTCTCCGTCGCGAACGATGCCCGTCACGCCGACCATGAACTTCGCCTGCGAGATCCACAGCAGTCGCCACTGCACCGAACCGCCGATGCTCCGCCACAGCCGGGCGACCAGATCGTTCACGATGAGTCCCTTCGTCCACGGTGACCCCAGGAGTGAGAAGGACATCATCACAGGCCCGGCCGCCGGCGCCGCGTCACTTCCTGCCAGAGGGACGCCCACTGTCCGGCGGTCAGGTCCTTGGGCAGCGCGTGCGGCGTCACCCGCGCGTCACGCGCCCAGGCGCGTACGGCCTGGCGGTCCAGGTGTCCCGTGCGTTCGAGGATCTCGGTGAGGCCGCGCCCGCGCCCGGTGAAGACCCGGCGCACGAGGTCCTGGTACGGCCCCCGCTCGGCGACGAGGGGTACGGCCCTGCGCGTCATGGTGAGCAGGCCGCCGTCGACCGAGGGGGCGGGCCGGAACGAGCGAGCGGGCACCCGCGCGTGCACCTCGAACGCGTACCACGGCCACCAGGCCGCGGTCAGCATGCTGGCGCCGCCGACGCCGGCCCGACGCCGGGCGACCTCCCACTGGACCAGCAGCACCGCCGTCCTCCAGCCGGGGGCCGCGAGGAGCCGCCGCATGATCGAGGTCGTCAGGTGAAACGGCAGGTTTCCGACGACCACGTGAGGGTGCCGGGGCAACCGAAACCGCAGGATGTCGGCGTTGACGACGGTGACGTTGGCCGGGACGCGCCGGGCCAGCCGGCGTGCCCGCCCGGAATCGACCTCGACCGCCGTCACCGGCCTGCCGTACCGGCTCAGGGGAAGCGTCAGCGCCCCGTCCCCCGCGCCGACCTCGACGATCGGACCGGTCGTCCCGGCGACGAGTTCCCCGATGCGGGCGATGACCGTGCGGTCGACGAGGAAGTTCTGGCCGAGCTCGTGCCGTCCGCTCTGATGAACCATGGAAGTGCTCCGCGAGTGCGCGATCGGAGCCGGGCAGCGCGAAGCGCCGCACCGGCGAGGACACCGATGGCGGCGGAGCCGTACAAGAGGAAGGGATCCGCCGCTACGAGCGGCGGATCCTCGTGAAGCATGCGAAGCAGCACATGGGCGTCACCCTAGCGAGCACGACGGGAGGAGCCGCAAACCATTTTCCGCGTGTGTCCTCCACCGCGACTCTCGTCCGCCGCCGCTCTCGCGGGAGCGACCGCCCTACCGTGACCCGTCTTCACTCCAGGTCATGTCGATCCGCTGGCCGATGACCTCGTATCCGGCACGGAGGAACGCCCGGGCCATCGGGACGTTCCCGACATCCGTGGCGGCGCGGATTCGCGGGACGCCCTGCCCGGCGAGGATCCGGGTTCCCTCGGCCAGCAGGTCGTCGATGTAGCCGTTGCCGCGGCGGGCCGGGACGACCCCGATGTACGCGATCACCGGGTTGTATTCGTTGCGGGCAGGGATGACGAATCCCACCGGTTCGCCCTCGGGTGACATGCCGATCCGCCACCATTCCCGTGGGCTCGGGTAGTGGACGAGTTCGTCGTCGTAGTGCTGGGCCGCGGCCCGCTCGGCGGGCATTCGAGTGAGGTCGGCGCGGCCGTGGGCGTCGAGCGTGCCGTCGAGGACGAGGGTCATCAGGGCGAGCAGTTCCTCCCTGCCGGCCACGGGCCGGAAGGTCAGCCGCCCGCTCGGTGCCGCCATGGGAGTGCCTGGACGCCACTCCAGCCGCAGCCGTTCGACGAGCAGCCGGGCGCCGGTCCGCTCCAGCACGGCCATGCGGTTCTCGACGGCTGGCCTCGCCTTGGCGTCGTCACGCCATCGCGGGGGGACGAACGCGTTGTATTCCGGCGGGCGCACGCCGGCCGGCAGCACCGCGGCGCTCGCGGTTTCGAACAATCGGACCCCGGCCTCGATGCTCGCCGGTCCGGGCATGGTGTCGTCGAGGTCGAGGATGTCCAGCAGCGCCGGCGCCTCGCCCGCGCGCGGGGCCCACCAGGCCAGCCTGGCGACGAGGCGATCGCCGCGCAGCGCCATCCACATCCACTCCGGCCGCCGGCGGCCGGAGGCGAGGTCGTCGTCCAGCTCGTCGTTCAGCAGGTAGGGCAGGCGGCGGAAAAGGTCGAGCTCCTCGCGCCCCGTGACGGGGCGCGTGATCACATCGTTGGGGTTCACTGCACTTCCTCAGGTGAGGTGTGCCCGCTCACGCCCAGGGGTCAGCGTCCGGCCGTACCCCCGGAAGGAACCGGCACGACGTTCTTGGCACACATCGGCTCGTCCCTCCTCTCGTCGTCGTAGGTCTGCGCCTGTTCTATCGGACGTGCCACTCGGCCGGCCAATCCTTTTCCGCCGCGAAACCGGCGGGCCGGTGGCCCTCCCGCTCCTCGCCGGAGGGCCGCCGGGGCGCCGCCAGGGCGGCCAGCGCGGTGGTCACGGGGACGGCCGCGATCAGTCCCAGCGTGCCGACGATGCTGCGGATGATCTCCTGGGCGAGGACGGGGTTGCGCAGCACGTCTCCGAGCGGCTGGTCGCCGACGCTGAACAGCAGCAGCAACGGCAGCGCGGCCCCGGCGTACGCGAGGACGATCGTGTTGATCACGGAGGCGATGTGGGCCCGGCCGACGCGGGCGGCGGCGCGGTAGAGGCGCCCGAAGGTGTAGCCGGGGTTGGCCACGGCCAGTTCCCCCACGGTGGCGGCCTGGGTCACGGTGACGTCGTCGAGGACGCCGAGCGCACCGATGATGATCCCCGCGAGCAGCAGGCCCTGCCCGTTGATCCGGTAGTTGCTGTCGAGCAGGAACGAGCTGTCGTCGGTGACCCCCGCGAGGTGCGCGACGTCGATGGCGAACGCGGACAGCAGGCCGGTGAGGGTGAGGCTGACCAGCGTGCCCAGCACCGCCATCGAGGTCGCGATCGTGAAGCCGTGGGTGAGGTAGAGGACCGCCAGCATGATCGCGGCAGAGCCCACGATCGCCACCAGGGTGGGCGGCTCACCGGCGAGGATCGCGGGGACGACGAAGGTCAGCAGCAGGACGAAGGTCACGGCCAGCCCGACCAGCGCGGTCAGTCCGCGCCAGCGCCCGAAGGCGACCACCGCGAGGGCGAACGCGGCGACGAACAGCCACAGCGGAGCGGACCGGTCGTGGTCCGACAGCAGATACTCGGGTGCGTCGAGCGCGCCGTCCGGCACGTGGACCAGCACGACGTCCTCACCCACCGCGAACCGCTGCGCGCCGGGACCGGTGGGCAGGCCGGTGGTGACGGTCCGGCCCTCCTCGGACCCGCTCGTGATCGTGACCCGGACGTTCCCGCAGGCGTCGGAGCCCGGCGCCGCGGCCGGTCCGGCCGCCTGCTCGTCCGGTGCGGCGGGGCACGGTTCGGGGACGATCTCGACGATCGTCCCGTCGACCTGCCGCAGCGAGGACGAGGACGAACCCGATGGCCGGCCGTCGCCCGGCCACAGCCATATCAGGGCGGCCACCGTCACCAGAGCGACGGGAACGATGACGGCCAGCGTCGCCACCACGGTCCGGCGGGAAACGGGCAGGGCGGTCGTGCCGTGGCTGTGATTGGCGCCCATCTGGACGTACGTCTCCTCGCATCCGGGTCTGCCGCACCGATGCTAGGGGGTCCAGCGGGGAGGCTCACCAGGCTGCGGGGCGGCGAATCCGAGAGAGGCGGGCCCGGGCCTGCTCCCGGTGGGACCTGCCCGCACCGGGAGCGTGCCGTACGGCGGCCGTCCGCCGGAGGCGCCGCCCGACGCCGGCCGGGCGGCGCCTGCGTCCGGCCCTACCGGGCCGTGGTGGGGATGTCCGGGATCACTTGCAGTTGCCCCACGACAGGCGGCCACCGCTCGCGATCTCCCCGTCGACGCGCGTGTCGGCGATCGTGCCGTAGTACTTCACGCACTTGCCCTTGGCGTTCAGCTTCACCGGGCCGGCGTAGTACTTGTACTTCTTCAGGTGGTCGATCTTCTCGACCGTCCTCCCGTTGGGCTGTCGCACCATGAGCTGGGCGGAGGTCCTGGTGGGCGTGCCGACGTACGCCGACTTGATGGTGACGACGCAGTTCTGCCCGGTCGAGCGGTTGTAGAGCAGGTAGACGCGCCCGAAGACCTGCCCCGAAGCGGTCTTCACCGCCCGGCTGCCGTCGTGCTTGACCTGGCTGAAGCCGGAGCCGCACACCCCTTCGGGGGTGTAGCCGGCGGAGATCGCGTATGCCGGGTTGGCGACGAGCCCTCCGACGGCCAGCGCCGCTGCGACGACGACCGTACTCGCGGACCTGCGCATACGTTGTCCTTTCCCAACCGCCGCCCTCCGTCCGGGCGGCGTCCTGGCGATCATCCTTGCGGATCGTCAACCAGGAGATGACCGAAACAGTCAAATTTGGGCAAGGCGAATCACTTCGGCGCTGCGAGTACGGCCTCCGCCAGGGCCCGCGCGGCCAGGGCGGGGCGGGCGCCGGGCCGAGTGACGGCGTGAGCCAGCACGCCGTCGATGAGCACGAGGAGCTGGTCGGCGCCCGCGTCGGGATCGGGGTGCCCGTGGCGGGTCAGTTCCGCCGCCATCAGCCGGTGCAGTCCCTCCTTGAAGGCCCGCACCTCGGCGTGCGCCGGATGCGCGGGGTCGGTGAGCGCGAGCTCGGCCGCCGTGTACCGGCACCCGCGGAACGCCGGCCGTGAGGTGATCACGTCGAGCTCGTCGAACACGGCCAGCACCCGCTCGCGCGGATCGTCCCCGGCCTCGTTCATGACCTGGCGGTAGCGGTCCAGGCCGCCGTCGCTGCGCAGCACCTCGGCCACGAGGCCGTCCTTGCCGCCGAAGTGCTGGTAGAGCGAGCGCCTCGCGACATCGGCCCGCTTGAGGATCGCGTCGACGCCCACCTGCACACCCTGGCTGTAGGTGAGCTCCCTGGCGGCGTCGAGCAGCCGCTCGCGGGGGCCGGGTCTCGTCGTCACACGACGATTGTGGCACGGGCTTGACAGTAGATCAACCAGTCTATCTAATTGGCGCATCGTATACCGATCGTTCTATCTATTTCGGGAGTGCCAATGACCCGCGCGGGGACTCTCCCCACCGTGCTGACCGGCGTCTTCGTCGCGATCCTCGACTTCTTCATCGTCAACGTGGCGATCCCCACCACGCAGCGGGATCTGCACGCCGGACCGGCCGCCGTCGAATGGGTGGTCGCCGGATACGCCCTGGCGTACGGCTCGGGGCTGGTCCTGGGCGGACGCCTCGGCGACGTGTTCGGCCGGCGCCGGATGTTCGCTCTCGGCCTCGCCCTGTTCACACTCGCGTCGGTCGCCTGCGGGCTGGCCCCCGACGCGGGTTCGCTGGTGGCCGCCCGCGTCGTCCAGGGGGCGGCGGCCGCCGTCCTCGCCCCGCAGGTGCTCGCCGTCATCCGCACCGCCTACAGCGGCGCCGCCCAGGCCAGAGCCGTCAACGCGTACGCGCTGACCATGGGGCTTGCGGCGGTGTTCGGCCAGTTGGTGGGAGGCCTGCTCATCCAGGCCGACCTGTTCGGGCTCGGCTGGCGGGCCTGCTTCCTGATCAACGTCCCGATCGGCGCCGCCGCTCTCGCGGTGACCTGGCGGACGGTTCCGGAGAGCCGCGCGGCCGGTGCCGTACGGCTCGATCTCGGCGGGGCCGCCCTGGTCACGCTCGCGCTGGCGGCCACGCTGCTGCCGCTGATCGAGGGCCGCGAGCAGGGGTGGCCGGCGTGGACCTGGGTGTCGTTCGCCCTGGCCGTCGCGCTGCTGCTGGCCTACGCCCGGCGGCGGCACGACTCGCCGCTGATCGACCTCGCCCTGTTCCGTGAGCGCGCCGTCACGGCGGGGCTGCTCACCAACCTCGCGTTCTCGATGGGCATGGCGGCGTACTTCTTGATCTTCGCGATGTACTCCCAGGAGGGCCGGGGCCTGGACGCGCTGCACGCCGGCCTGGTCTTCACGCCGATCGGCGCGGGCTACCTCGCGGCGTCGCTGCTGGCGCCGCGCCTGGCCGGGCGCTTCGGCCGTCAGATCATCGCGTTCGGCGGCCTGACCAGGGCGATCAGCCTGACCGTCCTTCTGGCCGCGGTCGCCGGAAACGCGCCGATCGGCTGGCTGGTGCCCGTGCTGGCCGTCGACGGGGCCGGCATGGGGCTGGTGCTGGCGCCCATCATGGGCACCGTCCTGTCGAGGGTCGCCCCGCACCACGCCGGCGGCGCCGCGGGCGCCCTCACTACCGCCCAGCAGGTCGGCGGCGCCCTCGGCGTCGGCATCATCGGCATCGTCTTCTACAGCGCCCTGTCCGGCGGCGTCACCGTGGCGTTCCAGCACGGACTCGTCTATCTCATCGTCATCACCCTGGCCATCGCCGCTCTCGTCCAGTGGCTTCCCCGCGCCAGGGCCGCGGCCTGACCACCTCACCTCCTGGGTCGCCGGACTCATCGATGTGTGTCAGGGGAAATCTCAGGGTGATCCCGGACGACACGGTGATCGATCTGACTAGAGTTACGAAGCATTGATCGCGAAGCAGACCACTCCGACGGCTCCGGCTTCCGCGCCGGTCAACAACCGATCACGGCAGTACGTGAGCATCACAACGCGCTTTCAGGAGTAAGGGTGGCCAGGTCAGAACGCAAATTCAGCCACTTCGCCAATACGCGGCACAGGAACTGGACGATCATCGGAGTCGCCGATGCGCCGGATCACAGGGAGGTGCGGTCGGTCGAGATATTCCAGGGCCCGGACGGCAACGAACCGCGACTGGTGCTGGCCCCCGAGGAGGTGCCCCAGTTCGTCGCGGGCCTCATCGCGACGGTCATGCCCGGCGACCTGACAGCGGAAGAAGACTGAGCCACCCGGCTCTCACCGTTGGTGCATCTCGACGCCTAGGCACCGCGCGATGGCGAGTCGTGCCAGTCGTCGACGACCGAGCGCTACCGGGAAGCGTTTGCCGACGGCGCAGCGACCACCGGCTGCGCCGTCCGACCACCGGCGCACTCGACCTGCACGGCCGGGGACTCACGATCGTCCAGGCCTTTCCCACCACTGGGGCTGGGCCATCACCCCGTACGGCAAGTCCGTCTGGTTCCAGCTCCTCGCCTGGCTCTGACCGGGCGACGCCGGGGTCGTCACGGGGTCAGCGGAGGAGCCTTCCTGGCGGAACCGCGATAGGTCTCGGGGTCGTACCGGCGCTCGTTGTCGTCCAGCTTGGCGTTCGCGGCCTCGGCGAGGTCGACGCCCAGCGCGTCGGCCAGCCTGACCAGATACAACGTCACGTCCCCGAGCTCGGCGCGAACTCTGCGCATCGCCTCCTCGTCGAGTTCGCCCGACTCCTCGGCCGTCAGCCACTGGAACTCCGCGACCAGCTCCCCCACCTCGCCGGCGAGGGCCATGGCGAGATTCTTGGGCGTGTGGAACCTCTCCCAGTCCCGCACGCGTACGAACTCGCGCAGCCGGGCGGCCAGATGTTCCAGTTCACCGGTCACGGCACCCGACCCTACTCGTGCGGCCGTACCGCACCGTGGGTGAGGCCCTCGGCCACCAGACCGGCCAGGTCCTCGCCGAGCGCGGCCGCCTCGCGCAGGGCCGACCGGAACTCGGCCAGGCGCCGGAACGCCTCGCCGTACCTGCGTTGCTCCTCCAACGGCAGCAGCGGCAGCTCCGCACGACGTACGTCCACCCGATAACGCGAGGACATGGAGGTGTAGTGGCGGACGTTGACCGACGCGCAGAGGAACCCGGCGAGGAAGTCGGGGTCGAGCACCTCGGGATCCGGCCGCAGCAGGGACAGATAGGGGCCGAGCAGGGCGTCGCCCTTCCTCAGCACCCGCGCGACCGGGGCGGCCACGACCTGCGGCACCACGACGTCGCCGGGCCGCGTGACGATCGGCCTCGCCCCGGCCTGCTCAGAGGATCCCGACGCGGGCCGGTCTTCGAGCACGTCCTCGACGGTGAGCACCGGCGCCCCCCGAGGGGGTTCCTCCCCCGGCCGGGCCGGCGTCTGCTGCTCCAGGACGAGCATGCCGCGCCGCACCAGCTCGGGCAGCGGGACCAGGGCGAGCTCGTCCGGCGGCGCCGCCACGGCGGACGGCAGCAGCCCGGAGACGGTCCGCAACACCTCGGCGAGCCGGGAACGGGCTCCGGCGATCCGCTCCGGTGACAGGTCGTCGGCGGCCGTGGACAGGTAGCGGGCGGGTGTGAGGTCCACGTCCTCGTCGAGCAGGTCGACGAGCGGCACCGACCTGCTCACACCCGGCTCGTCCAGCTCGCGCCCCGCGCCGAACTCCCGCCACGCCTCGACGGCCACCCCGGCGTAGTCGTCCGGTCTGCCGGAGGTGTCGACCATCAGCACATGGCTGGGCGTGCCGCCTTCGGCGGGCTGGCACAGGATCCACAGCGTCAGGCCGACCGCCACGTTGGGCACGGCGCCCTGCGGGAGCGTGATGACCGCGCGCAACGCGCCGCGCCGCAGCAGCTGGGACCTGATCCGCCGGCCCGACCTCCGGCTGGCGACGGCCGGGGGCATGAGGAGCACGGCCACGCCTCCCGGCGCCAGGTGGGCGAGCGCGTGCTGCACCCAGGCCAGCTCCGGCTCCACCCGTGGCGGCAGGCCGTACTCCCACCGGGGGTCGGCCGTCAGCTCCTCGTATCCCCAGTTGCGGTCGTTGAACGGCGGGTTGCACACCACCGCGTCCACCAGTTCGCCGGGGAAGGCGTCCGCGCGCAGGGAGTCTCCCGGCCTGATCCGTGCGTTGTCGCAGCGCAGCGCGAGCCGTACGGCGGTGAGCCGGGCGGCCACCGGATCGACGTCCTGGCCGAGCAGCCGGGCCCCGGGCGAGCGCTCCAGCGCGCGGCCGAGGATGCGGCCCGAGCCGCAGGCCGGGTCGAGGACGGAGCCGAACCTGTCGCCCACGAGGTCAAGCGTGAGCGTGACGATCTCGGCGGGGGTGGAGTAGACGCGCCGGGTGTGCACCTCGAAGTACCGCTCGCGCAGGAACTCGAAGGTGTCGCGGACGCCTCGTTCCGCGGCCAGCCGGGCGATCGAGCGGACCAGCGGCACGCGGGTCGCCGGAACGGTCTCGGGGAACGCCTGCGCGCTGACGGTCTTCGCGCACGCCGCGCGCACCCGGGCCGGAAGCTCCCGCGCCACCTCCTCGTCGGTCCCGGCCGAGAGGCTGTCCCAGTCGTCCGCCTCGTGCCGCACGTACACCAGGAAGGCCCCGAGGTCGGCGATCAGGTCGGCGAGGTCGTCGTCGTCGACGGTGGTGCGCAGGTCCTGCCAGAGCCACTCGTCCGGGGGGAGGTCCCTGCCCTCGGCGTGGCCGCGCAGCCACTCCCGGATCTCCGCGAGTGAGAACGCCGGACTGGTGGACGTGCCTCCCACGGGCTCGGGGAAGTCGTCGTGCCTGCGCCGCCAGTTGCTGACCGCCGCACGTCCCACGCCGGCCAGACGGGCGATGTCCGCCGCGGTGACGTGTACGTCTCGCCGCACGCCGCTCCGCCTCCCGCCAGTTCTCCGATCAGACCGGACCATATCCGATGCCTAGGACATGGGCAACGTCGCGCCAAGTACTGGTTGATTGTGTCAACACATGCTCTAATGGACGCCAGGAGTTGACATGGAAGGGAGCAAGGATCGTGAGCACTCCCATCACACGCCTCAGGTCACTGCGTCGCGGGCGCGCGATCCATCTCCTGGACATCGAGAACCTGACCGGGTCCCCCCTCCCGACCACCCACGACGTACGGCGGGTGATGAGCGCCTACCAGCACACGGTGCCGGTCGGGCCGCTGGACCAGTTCATCGTGGCGGTCAACCACAACGCGCTCGTTTCCGTGGGGATCGCGCTGCGCGGGGTGCAGTTGCTGGCCCGCTCGGGACCCGACGGCGCCGACCACGCCCTTGACGAGGCGGCTCGTACGGCCCGGGTGGACCTGCGGTTCGAGCGGGCGGTCATCGGGTCGGGGGACGGCTACTTCGCCGACCTGGCCCTCTGGCTGGCGGGCCGCGGCCTGCACGTCACCGTCGTCTCCCAGCGCGACCACCTGAGCTGGCGGCTCTACACCGCGGTCCCCGACACCGTCACCTTCGAGCTACCCGTCGCCCGGGCCGCGTGAGGCCTACCCTCGCCGGAGCGGCGTGGGCAAGATGAGGGAATGATCGACTATTTGGTGATCGGGGCCGGGTCGGCCGGATGCGTCCTGGCCAACCGGCTGTCGGAGGATCCGTCCGTCCGCGTGCTGCTCGTCGAGGCGGGCGGCGCCGACCGCCACCCGCTCTACCAGGTGCCCAAGGGGTTCGGGAAGCTCTTCGACGATCCGCGGAAGGTCTGGCACTACCGGACACAGCCGTTCGGTCCCGACGGGCAGGCCGAGATATGGCCGCGCGGCCGGGTTCTCGGCGGGTCGAGCTCCATCAACGGCATGGTGTACAACCGCGGCCACCGCGCCGACTACGACGAGCTCGTACGGCTCGGCAATCCCGGCTGGGGCTGGGACACGATCCTGCCGATCTTCCGGGCGATGGAGGACAACGCCCTCGGCGCCACGGCGACCCGCGGAGCGGGCGGCCCGCTGCACGTGTCCCCTCCGCGCGACCCCGATCCCCTGTGCGACGAGATGATCGCCTCCGGTGCGTCGCTCGGCCTGACCCCGATGCCGGACGTCAACGAGTCCGACGACGAACGCGTCGGCCACGCGATGGCGACCATCAAGGACGGCCGGCGGTTCAGCGCGGCCCGGGCCTTCCTGCACCCCGTACGCGACCGGAGCAACCTCACCGTCGTGACCGGGACGACGGTCACCGGGTTGCTGTTCGACGGCGACAAGGTCGTCGGGGTCACCGCCCGGGACGCCGGCGGCGCCGTGGTCGAGTATCGCGCCGCCCGGGAGGTCGTCCTGTCCCTGGGCAGCCTGGGCACGCCGAAGCTGCTGCAGTCGTCCGGCATCGGCCCGGCGGAGGTGCTGCGGGCGGCCGGGGTGGAGGTCAGGCTGGACCGGCCGATGGTCGGCGCCAGAATGCGCGAGCACCGGTGCCTCGCGCTGAAGTTCCGGCTGAAGGACGACCTCGGCTACAACCGCATGCTGTCCACGCCGCTGCGGCAGGGCGTCACCGCGCTGCGCTACCTGCTCAACCACAAGGGACCGCTGGCCGCGCCGGCCTACGACGTGATCGCCTTCCTCAAGACCCGGCCCGAGCTGGACCGGCCGGACGCCCAACTGCTGATGGGGCCGTGGTCGGTGGCCACCTACCGGGCAGGTGAGACGGTCACGGTCGAGCGGCAGCCCGGGGTCTCGGTCGTCGCCGAGATCCTCCGCCCGACCGCGGAGGGCAGCGTGGCCATCACCTCCGCCGACCCCGGCGCGCCGCTGCGCATCGAGCCCAACTACTTCGGCTCGGAGCACGACCGGCGCGTCGGCGTCGACCTGTTCCGCCGGATGCGGGAGTACTTCGCCCAGGAGCCGATCGCCGGACGGCTGGCGTCCGAGACGTTCCCCGGGCCCCAGGTCGGCTCCGACGAGGAGATCATCGACGCGGCGCTGGGCGGCGGCTACTGCGGCTACCACGCCATGGGCACCTGCGCCATGGGCCCGGGAGACGACGACGTGGTGGACTCCCGACTGCGCGTGCGGGGCCTCGACAACCTGCGGATCGTCGACTGCTCGGTGCTGCCCACCATGATCTCGGGCAACCTGAACGGCCCCATCATGGCGATGGCCTGGCACGCCGCGGACCTCATCCTCGGCAGGGCCTGACCGCTCAACGCCGCGCCAACTCGGTGCGGACTGGGGCATCCTCGTCCGGCCGTTCCCGGCTCTTGGCCGATGTCCTCGCTTATGCACTCACTGATCACAACCGTGAGACCGGGCGACAGGAGATACGGAAGGATACTCATCGTGACGGAGACCAAGCGCGCGTTGCTCAGCAGTGATTCCATCGGCGCGATCGCCGACATCACAGGGTCGATCGCGGACGCCGAACGGGTCCTCGCGGCGGTGGGCATAACGCTGAAGCGCAGGCCCATGACGCGACACGAGGACGCGGTGATCGTCCCCAGCACCTCCAGCCACGTGTCGCACACCCTTCGGCTTCTCGATCTCACCGATGTCGGGGTGGTGAGCGCCGTCTTACAGGCGGCGGCCCGGTTCGCGGAGATCTACGAGGCACAGCCGTCGGCGGACCGAGGTCGGCTCGTCCGTCTCCGCCACTGCCTGGCCCTCGATGGATTCCCGCTCGATCCCACCGGCGACCCCATCGCAGCCATCCGTGCCCTGGGCCTTGCGGCGTCGAACGTCCTCGTCGACGCCTCGGCCATCCGGGTGGAGCTCGCCCGCCTGGAGCGGTCGCTCGACGAGGATCCAAGCCTTGCCATCGGCAAGGCCAAGAACCTCATCGAGGCGACCGCCAAGGCCGTCCTTCTGCAGCGGGGACGGCCCGTCCACGGAAGCCCGAATGTGCCGACCCTGGTGAACGACGCGATGACCGCGCTCGGAGTGCACCCCGACCAGGCCGATGCCACAGGCTCTCCGGTGGTCCGTGAGATGCTGGCCGGGCTGCGTGACGTCGCCCTCAAGGTGGGGACCCTCCGCAACAAACTGGGGGACGGCCATGGCCCCACGTCCGCGGTCACGGGCGTCTCCGCCAAGGAGAGCCGTCTCGCCGTCCGCGCCGCCATCGCCTGGTCCGCCTATATGCTGGACGCCCTGAGTGAGCCGGCAGCGAACTCAGTTTGAGGTCATCCGGCGAACGAACTCCTCACGAAGATCGGCGAGAAGCGTCAGGCCGCTCTCCGTCTCGGCGTGCCAGAACTCCCAGCCGTTCAGCTTCCCGCCGCCGGTCGCAGCACCGGCGGCACCCGACGGACTGTCGAAGATCTCACCGTCAAGCTCGATTCTGCCCTCTGACGTGACGATGGCTGTCGTTTCCGTTCCCCGCTTGAGGTTCACGAGCCGGGCCCCGACATCGAGGAGTCCCTCATCGATCAGGTGCGAGAGGGTCGCGCCGAAGACCTCCGTGCGCTTGGGGGCGGGTCCCGGGTCGCCGGGCGCCGGATATTCGGGCTGGTACGAGGAATTGGCGAGTAATGCGAACGCGTCCCGCGTAACCTGCGCCATCAACCGGCGCCTCTCGGCGAGGAACGCCGGGTAGTCCATCTCCGTCCAGCCGTCGGGGAGGGCGTGCAGATAGGACTGCCGGGACAGTTCAGTGGCGGACAGACCCGCCTCGGCGACCTCCTCCGGCCAGTACGCGGACGGCGCCTTGTCGGAGATGGCGATGTTTGTGTGCCACTCCACGAGGGCCATGTTGGCGATCTGATTGATCTTGCCGGTGTCGGCCATCTTGAGGTTCTGACGCAGATGCTTGCGCGGGAACAGGTGGTGACGTTCGAGGCCCTTCTTCGCCGTGATCGCCGGGTCGAGCCGCGTACGGACGCCGATCCGCGACAATAGCGCGGGGGCGTCGTGGATGTTGAGGGCCGCGATGTAGGCCATGAGCGCCGGCGACTTCGACGCGGAGGTGGCCAGGTCGTTGGGGAGCCTGATGGTCCAGAAGTCGTTCGTCAACGTGTCGTTGATCGTCTTGTCGACCACCGCACAGAAACCCTCGGCGTCGCCGGGAGTCACGGCGTCGAGGAGGGCGAAGTCGCGTTCCGCCTGCGTCTCGAAGGATCCCGAGTAACGGCTCGTCATGTGCGCCATGAAGAACCACCGCGCGATGAGCTCGCGGAGACGGCGGATCGGCACCTGGTAATGCACCCTACCGAAGAGCCACATCGCGTAGCTGAAGAGGATGGCGTTGTCGCTAGTGATCATCTTGCTGCCCCGGAAACCGGCGCGTTCCAGGCAGAGAAGGAATTCCTGCCAGTGCGTGAGGTTCAGAACGTGCTTCTGCGCCTCTTCCAGCCGGGCGAACTGGGCCTGTCTGCCTTCCGGTGAAAGGTCTCCCGATGCCAGATCACGCCCGCGCAGCAGGGTGTAGACGTTCTTGAGCACCGCCCGCCGGAACGCGAGCGCGACGGTGACGCGGAGAAGCTGCGGCGGCTGGGGCTGGATGTACCAGTTGAAGGGGGATGCCGTATCGAGCTCCGGTTTCTTGCTCAGCCGGCTGAAGTCCTCCAACTCCCGGCGGCCCTTCTCCCAGAACACGCTCATCAGGGTCAGAATGAAGTCGGCCTGGTTGAGTGTGACGCCCTCGCTGTTGATGCGCACGAAGATCTCGGCCACCCGCTCCTCGTCGACCGACCGGGCGAGCTCCGTCACGTTGAACACGTAGTTGCTCAGTTCATGCACCCGGTGAAGGCGGTCCTCGATGCGGTCGCGCTCCTCGACGTCGATCTCGCGGCGCGACTCAAGCCGGTGGAGGAACTCCCGGACCGTCTGTCGGATGTTGGGGGTCGTCCACATCACGCTGATGTCCGGGACGAACTCGGGGTCCTTCTCGATCGCCGCGTCGGTGACGGCGAACGTCTCGTCGGAGGGGCGGAAGGCGATCCGGATGCGGGTCTTCGTATAGTCCTCCCGCAGGACCTCCTTCCCCTCCATGACGGCGTAGAGCGAGGTGAGCCGCTGCTGGCCGTCGACGATGAGATAACGGGGCACCTTCCGGGCCGAGCCGATCTGCCGGGCGCCTGGATCGGCGTCGGTCTCCCAGAACAGCAGGAACCCCACCGGGAACCCCTTGTACATGGAGTCGAACAGCGAGCGGACCTTCGTCGCCTGCCAGACGAAGGGCCGCTGGATGTCGGGCAGCGCGATATCCCCGTGATCGATGGCCTGAACGAGAAAGCTGACGGAATAAGTGGCGTTCCGATAGAGCACCACGGCCATGATCACCTGCCTTCGAGACGACAAAACACGGTGATCATGACTCTAATTGGCGAACTCCTTACTCTGCCGTGACTGTCTCCGGACTGATCGCCTGGGACTCCAAGAAAATCAGACCTCCGTGACGGCCAGGGAGCGGCCCGGTAGGTCGAGAACGTCGTCGGTCAGGCGGGCGGACTCGTCGGAGGCGAGCAGGATCCGCGACGCGGCCAGCCGTACGGGGACCGGGCCTTCGGCGAAGTTGGCGGCGATCCGCAGCGAGCCGCGTTCGATCACCAGGACGCGCCGCTCCTCGTCCACCTCGACCCGCACCCGGTCGAGACGGGGATCGGTGAGATCGGGATGAGACTTGCGGAGCGCGAGCAGGTCGCGATACCAGCCCAGCAGCGAGGCGTGCTCGTCCTTGGCCAGCTCCTCCCAGTCGAGCTTGGAGCGCAGGAAGGTCGTCTCCTCGCCCGGCTCGGGGGCCTTCCAGTCGTAGCCGAAGCCCTCGAACTCCTTCCTGCGCCGTTCGCCCTCGCCCTCCGCCAGGTGCGGCTCGAAGTGGTCGGTGAAGAAGTAGAACGGGGTGGTCGCGCCCCACTCCTCGCCCATGAACAGCATCGGGGTGAACGGCGAGGTCAGCAGCAGCCCGGAGGCGAGGCGGAGCTGCTCGGGCCGCATGCGGTCGCCCTCGGGCCGGTTGCCGATCTGGTCGTGGTTCTGCGCGCAGCAGACGAACCGGTGCCCGGGAATCCCGGTCGCCGGCCTGCCGTGCGAGCGCCCCCGGAACGTCGAATAGGTGCCGTCGTGGAAGTAGCCGGACGTCAGCACCTTGGCCAGGGACGACAGGGTGGCGAAGTCGCCGTAGTAGGCGTTGGTCTCCCCGGTGACGTTCGCGTGGATGGCGTGGTGGACGTCGTCGTTCCAGCTCGCGTCCATGCCGAGGCCGCCGGCCTCGCGCGGGGTGACCATGCGGGGGTCGTTGAGGTCCGACTCGGCGATGAGCGTCAGCGGGCGGCCGACCGCGGCGGACAGCACGTCGACCTCGGCCGACAGCTCCTCGAGGAAGTGGACGGCGCGCTTGTCGTGCAGGGCGTGCACGGCGTCGAGGCGCAGCCCGTCGATGTGGTAGTCACGCAGCCACTGCAGGGCGTTCTCGATGAAGTAGCGCCGCACCTCGTCCGAGCCCGGCCCGTCCAGGTTGACCGCGTCGCCCCAGTAGGACCCCTTCGCGTCGTGGAAGTAGGGCCCGAACTTGGCGAGGTAGTTGCCCGAAGGCCCGAGGTGGTTGTAGACGACGTCGAGGATCACGCCGAGACCGGCCCGGTGGCAGGCGTCCACCAGGCTCTTGAGCCCGTCCGGCCCGCCGTACTCCTCGAAGACCGCGTACAGGTCGACGCCGTCGTACCCCCAGTTGCGACGGCCGGGGACGGGCGGGACCGGCATGATCTCGACGAAGTCGACGCCGAGGTCCACCAGGTGCTCCAGCCGGTCGGCCACTCCCCGGAAGGTGCCCTCGGGCGAGAACGTGCCGACGTGCAGCTCGTAGATCACCCCGCCGCGCAGGTCGCGGCCGAGCCAGTCCTGGTCTCTCCAGGTGAACCTGTCGTGGTGGTAGACCCGGCTCGGGCCGTTCACCCCGTACGGCTGCCGCCGCGTCCGGGGGTCGGGGAACGGCCCGTCGCCGTCCACGAAGAAGGCGTAGTCGAGGTCGTGCTCGTCGCCGGGGGCGGTCCACCAGCCGCCCTCCCCCCGGGACATCATGTGCCGGGCGCCGCCGTACTCGACCTGGACCCGCACCGCCTCGGGCGCCCACACCTCGAACATGCGCATCTCCCCCTATCGGACGAAGCCGTCAGCCTTCGAGAATCGCGACCGGGTACGCGGACAGCAGGTCGGCCATCCGCACCTCACCCGCGTGCTCGGCGCCGGTGAGCAGGTCGCGCCAGCGCCCCGGCGGCAGCGTGATCGTCTCACTCCCCCAGCCGCCCCTGCGCTCCAGCCCGACCGGCAGCCGGGTCGCGACCACGACCGCGGCCGTCCCCTGCCCGGGAACGCCACGCGTGAACGCGATCGCGTGCTCCCCCGCCTCGACCGGCGCGTACGGCGCCTCGGGGTCGAGCCGCTGCCGCAGGCGGAGCGCGGCGGCGGTGACGCGGATCTTCTGGCCGTCCCAGCTGTCGTCGGGCTCGGCCAGCAGTCGGCGGCGCCGCTCGAAGTCCACCGGCCGCCGGTTGTCCGGGTCGACCAGCGAGAAGTCGGTGATCTCGTTGCCCTGGTAGACGTCCGGGATGCCCGGCATGAGGAGCTGGACGGCCTTCTGCGCCAGCGAGTTGACCCGGGCGTACCGGTCCACGACCTCGGTGAACGAGGCGACCGAGTAGCCGCAGGCGTCGATGGCCCGCCGGGCGAAGTCCCTGATCCCCTCCTCGTACGCCGGGTCGGGGTTCAGCCAGGAGATGGACGTCTTGGCCTCGCGCGCGGCCTTGAGCAGGTAGTCGGTGAAGCGGTCGAGGCCGATCGGCCAGGCCGCCATCAGCGACTGCCAGGCGAGGTAGTCGAGCTTGGGGTCGAACGACACGGCCGCCGTCCAGGAGTCGACGGCCATCGTCCACTCCTCGGGCATCTCCGACAGCACCGCGAGACGGGCGCGCACGTCCTCCGACCGCTTGGTGTCGTGGGTGGACAGCGTGGTCATCGTCCGCGGCGGCAGCCCGGCGCAGAACTCGTGGAACTCGGCGGGCGACACCCCGAACCTGTCGGGCTCCCCGCCCACCTCGTTGAGGCAGGCCAGCGGATACCAGCGGTAGAGCGCGGTGTCCTCCACCCCCTTGGCCATGACCGGCCCGCAGGTCTGCTGGAAGCGGGTGACCGCCTCGGGCGGGCCGTACAGGACGAGGTTGGCGGCCTTGGCCACCGCGTCGGGGTCGGTCCTGGTGGCCGCCAGCCCGGCCGCCTCCTGGATGATCGCCTCGGATTCGGCGGACGGCTGCTCGCCCGGGTTCACGTACGCCCGGTAGACGGGCATCGCGGCCAGCAGTTCCACGACGGCGTCGCGCAGCTCCGGGTCGCCGAGATCGTCGGTCAGCCGGTCGACCTCCCCGCGGAAGAACAGGTCGATGACGTACTTCTTGGAGTCGTGGCGCACGGTCTCGTAGTCGTCGCGTACGCCGGTGTGGCGGCCGAACGTCTCGATCAGCGCGTCGCGGCCGGCCGGGTCGACGAACAGCCGGGTGACCATGTTGAGCGCGTCGTACCCCGTGGTGCCGTCGCACGGCCAGTCGGCGGGCAGCCGTTCGCCGTCGATGAGGATCTTCTCCACCCACAGCGGGCCGGGCACGTGCGGGCGCAGCCACCGCAGGTAGCCGCGGGGGTCGGCCAGGCCGTCCGGGTGGTCGACGCGCAGCCCGTGGATCACGCCCTCGTCGATGAGGCGGAAGGTGACGGCGTGAGTGGCCTCGAAGACCTCGGGGTCCTCCACACGCAGGCCCATCAGCGACGACACGTCGAAGAACCGCCGGTAGCCGGGGCTCTCGCGCCAGTGGGCCAGCCGGTAGTGCTGGGCCTCCAGCAGCTCCGGCAGCGGCAGGTGCTCGGTGCCCGGCCTGATCGGGAACGCGTGGTCGTGGTAGCGCAGCACCTGACCGTCCACGCCGTCGTCCACACGCAGCGCCTCGTCGGCGTCGTCGCCGAGCAGCGGGAGGGTGACCGGCCACTGGAAGTCGAACCACCGGGAGGCCGGCGACCCCGGACCGTCCCGCAGCGCCGCCCACAGCTGGGCGTTGTCCGACTCCGGCACCGGCACGGTCATGTGGTTGGGCACGATGTCGGAGACCAGCGGCATGCCCTCGGCCGCCAGCGCCCGCAGGCCCTCCTCGCCGCCGAACTCCTCGCGTACGCGGCCGTGGTCGGTCACGTCGTACCCGTGCTGGGACTCCCGGCAGGCCTGGAGGATCGGCGACAGGTAGAGGTGGCCTGCCCCCAGGTCACGGAGGTATCCGACGAGGCTCGCGGCCTGGGCGAATCCGAAGTCGGGCGTCAGCTGCACCCGATAGGTAGAAGTCACCGAACCGCCTTTCGCAGCGCGTTTCCGGAGGTCGTGTTCATAGTGCACGTCACGAGCGCGCCCCGGCCAGCACCGCGACGGCCAGGAGAAGCGACGGACGGGAGGAGCGAGGGACGGGAACCCCTCTTGCCCGGTGCGACGCGGACTAACGCCGCATCGCACTCTATTCGGGCATCGGTGCTGGTCAGGACCCCAGCACGGGCCCGACCCGGCGCAGCACCCGCACCGACCGGCCGCTCACGGGCACGGCCTCGCCGGCCCGGCACACGCGCGACTCGCTCAGCACCGGCATCGCCGTGTCCAGCTCGGTCGCCCACAGCTCGCCGTAGTCGTCGGGGATCGTGAATTTGATGACCTCGTGGTGGGCGTTGAACAGCAGCAGGAACGAGTCGTCGCGGATCCGCCGGCCGCGCCGGTCGGGCTCGGTGATGGCGTCGCCGTTCAGGAACACCGCCAGCGCCTTGGCGTAGCCGTTCGTCCAGTCGGCGTCGGCCATCTCGGTGCCGGACGGCGTGAGCCAGGCGATGTCGCTCAGCTCGTCGTGCGATCCGCGTACGGGCCGGCCGTAGAAGAAGCGGCGGCGGCGGAAGACCGGGTGGTCGCGGCGCAGCCGGGCCAGGCGCCGGGTGAAGTCGAGGAGCTGGCGCTTCTCCCTGGTTCCCGCGTCGTCCCCGGTGGCGGAGTTTCGGGCGCCGGCCTCGAGGATCGTGCCCCAGTCGACCCAGCTGATCTCGTTGTCCTGGCAGTAGGAGTTGTTGTTGCCCTGCTGGGTGCGGCCGATCTCGTCGCCGTGCGACAGCATCGGCACGCCCTGCGACAGGAACAGCGTGGCCAGGAAGTTGCGCTTCTGCCGCTCGCGGAGCTGGGCGACCGGGCCGGTGGCCGGGCCCTCCACCCCGCAGTTCCAGGAGCGGTTGTCGTCCGCGCCGTCGCGGTTGTCCTCGCCGTTGGCCTCGTTGTGCTTGTCGTTGTACGACACCAGGTCCTGAAGCGTGAAGCCGTCGTGGCAGGTGACGAAGTTGATCGACGCGGCGGGGCGGCGGCTGTCGTCCTGGTAGAGGTCGCTCGACCCGGTGAGGCGGCTGGCGAATTCCGGCAGCGCGGCGGGCTCGCCCCGCCACAGGTCGCGGATCGTGTCGCGGTAGCGGCCGTTCCACTCGGTCCAGCGGGCCGGGAAGTTGCCGACCTGGTAGCCGCCGGGTCCGACGTCCCACGGCTCGGCGATGAGCTTGACCTGCGACAGCACCGGGTCCTGCTGGACGAGGTCGAAGAACGCGCTCAGCCGGTCGACCTCGTGCAGCTCACGGGCGAGGGAGGCCGCGAGGTCGAAGCGGAAGCCGTCCACGTGCATGTCGCGCACCCAGTAGCGCAGCGAGTCCATGATCAGCTGCAGCGCGTGCGGGCTGCGCATCAGCAGGCTGTTGCCGGTGCCGGTGGTGTCCATGTAGTAGCGCCGGTCGTCCTCGACCAGCCGGTAGTAGTTGGCGTTGTCGATGCCGCGCATCGACAGGGTCGGGCCCAGGTGGTTGCCCTCCGCCGTGTGGTTGTAGACGACGTCGAGGATCACCTCGATGCCCGCCTCGTGCAGGGCCTTCACCATCGCCTTGAACTCCAGCACCTGCCCGCCGCGCTGCCCGGAGCTGGAGTACGCGTTGTGCGGCGCGAAGAAGCCGATCGTGTTGTAGCCCCAGTAGTTGGACAGCCCCCGCTTCTCCAGCATGTGGTCGGTCACGAACTGGTGGACCGGCATGAGCTCGATCGCGGTGACGCCGAGCGAGGTGAGGTGGTCGATGATCTCGGGGTGGCCGAGCGCGGCGTACGTGCCCCGGATCCGCTCCGGGATCTTCGGGTGGCTGATCGTGAGGCCGCGCACGTGCGCCTCGTAGATCACCGTGTCGTGGTACGGCGTGGCCGGCGGCCGGTCGTGCCCCCAGCCGAAGAAGGGGTTGACGACGATCGACCTCGGCACGTACGGCGCCGAGTCGCTGTCGTCCCGGCTGTCCGGCTCGCCGAAGCGGTAGCCGTACACCGCCTGGTCCCAGCTGACCGAGCCCTCCACCGCCTTGGCGTACGGGTCGATCAGCAGCTTGTTGGGGTTGCAGCGCAGGCCGTCGCCGGGCGAGTAGGGCCCGTGGACGCGGTAGCCGTACCGCTGGCCCGGACCCACCCCGGGCAGGTAGCAGTGCCAGACGAAGCCGTCCACCTCGCTCAGCGTGACGCGCTCCTCGTTGCCGTCGTCGTCGAACAGGCACAGCTCGACGCGCTCGGCCACCTCGGAGAAGAGCGCGAAGTTGGTGCCCGCGCCGTCGTACGTCGCCCCGAGCGGATAGGAATCCCCCGGCCAGATCTCCCTCACTGGACCTCCTCGCCCTCCGGCTCGGCGGTCACGCCGGGAAGGTCCCGGAGCCCACCGGCTCTATGGTCGCGCTCGCTCACGGTCCGGCCCCTCCCGGGAACCCCGCCTGCGAGATCGTGGTGCTGGATGTCGTTCACAAGACATCGTGCCTGCCCAGAAAAGGCTTCGACAGTCCCGCCACGTTAACTGCGTGTATGGCAACGGGTGGAACCGCCCATCAACGAGCAAAGCACCGGTGACCTGGACCGACTCTCCGCCTACGGAGGCGGGCGTCCGTCCCGCCCGTCACGGACCGCAGTCGTCCGCGCGGTTGACTCACCCGGGATCGGACCTGCCGGCGAGGCCGCGTACGGCGCCGATCACCCGGGCGACGCGGTCCCCGGTCGCGGTGGGCCCGTGAGCCGAGGCGATCGCGATGATCTCCATGGCCGCGAGCCGGTCGACGTGGCGGCCGAAGATCCGCGGGTCGAGCCAGCGGTGCCAGGGGCTGAGCCCGGCGCCGAAGGCGCGCACGGCCTCCAGGTAGTCCTCCATCGGGAGGTCACCCGCGTCCGCGGTCGCGACCGGCGTCCCGGCCCCGAAGCAGTCGGCCGCCCAGTAAACGCCGCTGCGGTCGTCGTACAGCCCTCGGGTCGCGGGCGCGTCGTAGAGCGGGGGCCGGACCGCGGTCAGCCGCCGGTCGCCCGCGTCGAACGACTCGTCGTCGGCGATCCGGCGTGTACGGCCCGGCGGCGGCACGAAGCCGCGCCCGGGACGCGGGGGCGAGCCGGTGACCAGCGTCGCGTCCGGGCACATCTCCAGGGCGACCTCCAGGTTGCCCGCGTGGTCGGGGTCGTCGTGGCTCAGGAAGATCCAGCGCACGTCGCGCGGCTCCACGACGGAGAAGACGTCCTCGGTCCAGCGCTCGCGGTGCTCGGCCGCGCCGGTGTCCACGATCACCGGTTCGCGCCCGGTGATGACCATCGAGTTGACGTGCGCGTATCCCGCCGCCGCGGGTTCGATCACCGGGACGAGCACCACGTCGGGCGCGATCCGCCAGGGACCTGTCAGCTGTGTCTCCATGCCTCACAGGCTCGGCGGGCGGTCTTGTTCCGAACTTGGCGCGGGCTTGCCGGGGTTCAGCGGCCCTCGTGGCGCTCCCGGGCGGCGACGACCTCGGGCATGCGCTCCTCCGTCCAGGCGATGAGGGGAAGCAGGCGCTCGGCGGCCTCACGGCCGAGCGGGGTGAGGCTGTACTCGACCCGCGGCGGGATCGTGTGCTCGGCCTCCCGCAGCACCATGCCGTCGCGTTCCAGCGCCTGGAGGGTCTGGGACAGCATCTTCTCGCTCACCCCGTCCACGCGGCGGCGCAGGGCGTTGAAGCGGTAGGGCCCTTCGTACAGGGCCGCCAGCGCCAGGATCGCCCACCGGCCGGTGATCGTCTCCAGCACGGTGCGCGAGGTGCACTTCCGCGAGAAGACGTCGGCGACGAGGTCCTCGAACTCCTCCATGGCCGCCAGCTTACGCTCTCGAAGTACTTTCTGATAGAAAGCACTAACCACTAGAAAGCGCTGTGGAGGAGAAACCATGATTGTCGTGACCGGAGCCACCGGGCACCTCGGCCGGCTGGTCGTCGAGGACCTCGCCGCGCGCGTCCCCGCCTCGCGGATCGTCGCGGCGGTGCGCAGCCCGGAGAAGGCGGCCGACCTGGCCGAGCGGGGCGTCCAGGTGCGCGAGGCGGACTACGACCGCCCCGCCACCCTGGAAGCGGCGTTGGAAGGCGCCACCAGGGTCCTGCTCGTGTCCGGCACCGATCCCGGCCGGCGGGTCGGCCAGCACAAGGCCGTGGTGGACGCCGCCCGGGCGGCCGGCGTCGAGCTGCTCGCCTACACGAGCATCCCGCGCGCCGACACCACCCCGCTGGGCCTCGCGCCCGACCACAAGGCGACCGAGGAGTACATCCGCGCGAGCGGGCTGCCCTTCGCCTTCCTGCGCAACGGCTGGTATCACGAGAACTACGTCGCGGCGGCCCGGCAGGGCGCGCAGAGCGGCGTCATCCCCGGCAGCGCCCGCGACGGCCGCGTCGCCTCGGCGGCGCGCGCCGACTTCGCCGCCGCCGCGGCCGCCGTCCTGGCGGGCGAAGGGCACCGCAACGCGGTGTACGAGCTGACGGGCGACGTCGCCTGGAGCATGCCCGAGCTGGCCGCCGTGGTCTCCGAACTGTCCGGTACGCCGGTCGAGTATCGGGACCTGCCCGTCGCCGAGTACGCCAAGGCGCTGGAGGCGGGCGGCCTGCCCGGACCGGTCGCGGCCCTGTTCGCCCAGATCGACGCCGGCATCGCCGACGGCTGGCTCGGCGAAACCCCCGGCGACCTGTCCCGCCTCATCGGCCGCCCGACCACCCCGCTGCGCGACACCCTCGCCGAGGCCCTGAAGAACGGGTGATCACACGCGGTCGAGCAGGGCCAGGATCGGCTTCTCGTACAGGGCCGCCCCTGAACGGCGGACGAGAGCGAGCGCGGCGCGCAGGCGGCGGCCCGCGGCCTCGCGGTCGTCTCGCGCGAGCGCCAGGCGGGCCAGGCACAGGTCGGTCACCGACCAGCCGAGCAGGCGGCCCTGATGCGGCAGGAGCAGGTCGTGCAGCGCCGCCGCCGCGGCCGTGTCGCCCAGGGCCAGGCACGCCTCGCTCAGCAGGTCGGGGACGAACCGGTAGGCGAGATCTCCTCGCATCCCGGCGAAGCCGTCGCGGGCCAGACCTGCGAGGATCTCGGCGGCCTCGTCCCTCCTGCCGAGGTCGAGCAGGGCCGCGCAGCGCAGCACCAGCCATCCGGGCTGGCCGGGCCGCCGCGCCAGCGCCTCCTCGGCCGGCGTCAGCGCCGCCGCCGCGTCACCCCGCGTCCGCGCCGCCAGGCAGCGGAAGACGTCGGCCCGGCTCTCGGCGTGGTCGCGGCCGAACGCGCCCTCAGGATGGAGCCGGGCCGACTCCTCCGCCTCCGCCACGGCGCGGCCGGGGTCGCCGCGGAGATAGGCGTGGATCGCCGACAGCCAGGCGGTGAGGCTGAGCAGGGCGGGCTGCCTGATCCTGCGCGCGGTGTCCGACAGCCACGTCAGCAGCAGGTCCGCCCGCTCCAGCTCGCCCTGTTTGACCAGCTCGACGTGCTCGGCCTCCCGGGCCAGCCATTCGGCCACCAGGTCGCCGGTCCGGCGGGCCACCTCGGTCATCTCGTCGATGGCCGCCTGCCGCTCGGCGTGCCCGGCGACTCCCCGGGAGAGGATCTCGTACGCGCTGAGCGCCCGCAGCAGCGACCCGTCGTCCCCGTGCAGGCGGGCCTCCCGTACGGCCTCGGCCGCGAGCGCGCAGCTCTCCTCGACCGGCCGGGTGAAACAGCCCGTGACGGCGAAGGCCGCCAGGAGCTGCGACCGCCAGGGCGAGCCCTCCCCCTGGCTCCGCAGCGCCCGCTCGATCCGCCCGGTCAGCGCGCCGCCCGCGGCCCACTCCTCGTACATCGCCCACGACAGCGGGTCGGAGAACCCGAGCGCGGCGCGGGCCAGCCGGTCGTCGTCCCCGAGAGCGTCGGCGATCTCGGCCGCCTCCTCCAGCGAGGCGTGGACCTGCGTGCTCATCCCGGCCGCCGACTGCGCCTCGGCGAGGCCGAGCAGCAGGTCGCACCGCAGCTCCCGGCTCTCCCTGGCGGCGGTCACCGGAAGCTGGCCGGTGAGGGCGACGGCATGCCCCAGGTGCTCGACCGCGTCCTCGTACGCGAACTGGGCCATGGCGTGAGCGGCCGCCTGCCGGGCGTACTCGATCGCCTTGGCCGCCATGCCGGAGATGACCAGGCCCTCGCGGTAGTGGTGCGCCAGCTCGGCCAGATGCGTGCCGCGCCGCTCGAGCACGGCCGCGATGCCGGCGTGCAGGCGCCGCCTGCGCAGCGGGGCGAGGCCGTCGCGCAGCACGTCGCGGACGATGTCGTGGGCGAACCGGTAGACCATGTCGTGCTCGGTGAGCAGGCGCGCCCGGACGGCCGCGTCGAGCACCTCGAGCACCTCGTCGCGCGGCACGTCCATCACGTCGTGCACCACGTCGAGCAGCACGTCCAGCGGGGCGTCACGGCCCAGCAGCGCCGCCGCCGACAGGACGCCCGGCGCGCCCGGCGGCATCGCCGCCATCCTGCCGCGCAGCACGTCCGCGACCGCGCCCGGCACCTCGCCGCCGTCCAGGTGGACCAGTTCGCCCAGGAAGAAGGGGTTGCCGCCGGTCCGCCTGGCCACCTCGGCCGCGCGCGTCGCGTCCGCGCCCGCCCGCCGCAGATACTCGGCGATGGCGTCCTCGCGGAGGCCGCCCAGCGTGAGCCGCTCGACCTGCGGGAGCCGTACGAGCGTGGCGAGCGTGCGGGCCAGCGGCCCGCCCACCTCCGTGTCGCGGTACGTCGCGATCACGGTCAGCTCCGGGCACGCCCGCGTGGTGGCGAGGAACTCCAGCAGGCGCAGGGACGAGGCGTCGGCCCACTGGAGGTCGTCGAGGACGACGAGCACCCTGCCGTGCGCCGCCGCGTGCTCGGCGAGGAGCCGGGCGAACGCCTCGTACAGCGCGAACTCCCCGGTCGCGCCGAGCATCTCGGCCAGTTCGCCGTGCCGTCCGGTGAGCTGCCGTACGGCCTGGGCCCAGGGCCAGAACGGCGGCGCGCCCGTGCCGTCCCAGCAGCGGCCGAAGACCGCGACCGGCGCGCGCGCCGCGGCGTCCTCCGCCAGGCTGGTCTTGCCGATGCCCGGCTCGCCCGCCACGAGCACGATCCGCGGGCCGCCCGCGGTGACGGCGCGGCGCAGGACCCGTGATTCGGCCGCCCGCCCGACGAGCGCGCACTCCCGCTGTCCGGCGTCCACCGTGTCCGCCCCGGCGGCGGAAGCGAGGCCGTGGGAGGTCGCGGGCGGGGGCGTCAGCGCGGGGTCCTGCTCCAGGATCCGCCGCTCCAGCTCACGGGAGCGCGGATCGGGGTCCAGGCCGAGTTCGCCGACGAGCAGCCGGCGGCCCTCGGTGAGCAGGGCGAGCGCGTCCGCC
The DNA here is from genome assembly GCF_016863095.1 of Microbispora siamensis. Lineage (GTDB taxonomy): Bacteria > Actinomycetota > Actinomycetes > Streptosporangiales > Streptosporangiaceae > Microbispora > Microbispora siamensis. The sequence continues at coordinate 187,921 of NZ_BOOF01000006.1, forward strand.
TGGCGGCCGGCCTGGTAGAGGGCGTGCGCGCCGAGCCTGCGCAGCCGCTCGCGCAGGGGATGCGCCGCCACGAGCCTCGTCAGCTCGGGCACCAGCGCCCGCCCGAACCCGAGCGCGAGCTCGGCCTGGGCCACGTCCTCGACGATCGAGAGCCTGAGCTCCGCCAGATGGGCGATCTCGTCGCGCGCCCAGGGCTCGTTCTCGAACCCCGACAGCGGCTCGCCCCGCCACTCCTTCAGAGCCAGGCGGAGCTGCCCGGCGGCTCCCGCGTGGTCGCCCGCCTCCAGCAGCCGCCTGCCCGCCGCGACGGCGGCGCCGGCGCGGCCGAGGTCGAAGCTCTCGGGCGGGAGCTCGACCGCGTAGCCGCCCGGCCTGCTCACCAGCACCGACGGCTTCGCCCTGCGCACCCGGCCGGGTTCGAGCACGCGCCGCAGCTTCGACACGTACGCCTGCACGGTGTTGACCGCCCCCGGCGGCGGCTCCTGCTCCCAGAGGGCGTCCACGATCCTGGCCGTGCTCACCGGACGCGGCGCGGCCAGCACGCACAGGGCCAGCACCGCCCGCTGCTGGGAGGGCCCGATGTCGAGCGGCGTCCCCCCGTCGTCGAGCACGACGACCGGGCCGAGCACGCGGAACTCCAACGCGATCCCCTCCGGTTGCGGTCCCCCGAATGTATCCCGCCGCAGGAGGAGTTTTCGGACGATCGGCGGACGATCCACGACAAACGGTCAGTGACGGGAGCCGCGGGCGCGGGTGCGCCGAAGCAGACGGCGACGCGGGTCGGCGGCCCGGCCGTCGGTGTGCAGCCACAGGTTCACGCCGGTCCCCCCGAGCGCCGAGGGCTCGATCCGCACCCCGCCGCCGGTCGACTCGGCCAGGCGCCGGGCGATGTCGAGGCCGAGCCCGGTGGAGCCTGCCCCGCTGTTGCCCCGCCGCAGCGCCTTCTCCGGATCGGGAATTCCCGGGCCCGCGTCCGCGACGAGGATGCCCACCATGCCGCTCCCCCGGTGCAGGGTGACGCGGAAGGCCGTGCCCTGCGGCGTGTGGCGGAAGACGTTGCCGAGCAGCGCGTCGACCACCGCGCCGAGATCGGCCGCGGCGACCGGCACCGGGCTGGGCTCGTCGGCGCCGACGAGCTGCCACGGCCGCGCCTGGTCCTCGGCGAGCGCCGACCAGAAGGCGAGCCGTTCCCGCAGCACGAGCGCGGCGTCGCAGCCCGCCGGCACGGCCCGGGACGGCCGCCGGGCGGCCTCGATGATCTCGTCCACGGCCTGTTCGAGCCGGTCGATGGCGAGCCTGCGCTGCTCGGCCTCGGGGCCGGTGCCGCCGAGGTTGAGCCGCAGCGCGGTCAGCGGGGTGCGCAGCCGGTGCGACAGGTCGGCGGCGAGCTCGCGCTCGGCCGCGAGCAGTCCCTCCACCTGGTCGGCCATCGTGTTGAACGCGCGTCCTGCGGCCACCAGCTCGGGCGGGCCGTCCGGGACGATGCGCACCGTCAGGTCGCCCGCCCCGAGGGCCGCCGCCGCCTGCCCGAGCCTGCGGGCCGCCCGGACGACCCGGGCCCCGAGCCGGTCGGCCACCACCACCGACCCCACCACCAGGGTGACCGCGACGCCGGTCAGCACGGCCCAGGAGGTGGACACGCCCTTCCTCGCGTCCGCCTCGGGCGCGTACACCTCGATGACGGCCCGCCGCCCGCCGCCCAGCGCGACCGGCCTGAGCAGCACGTATCCCTTCCTGACCGGCACGGTCCTGGCGCTTTCCGCCGCGCCCGCGACGTCGGCCGCCGTGACCCGGGAGCGGCCCACCGTACGCCCGCCGGAGAGGTGGACGGCCAGGCGGGAGGTCCCCACCGGGGTGCTGGCCAGTGCGCGCTCCAGCGCGGCCGCGTCGTCGGTCACCACGAGGGCGGGCACGATCGTGGCGGCCTGGCGCTCGGCGTCCGCGAGCGCGCGGCTCTCGGCGATCTCCTTGACCGCCACGGCCAGCGGGATGAGGAAGGCCAGCGCGACCATCGCCGTCACGGCCACCGCCACCAGGGCCAGGCTCCGTCTCACCGCCGCTCCCGCTCAGGACCTCGGGGCTCAGCCCTCGGCAGGGGGGCTGAGACGTACGCCGACACCCCGCACGGTATGCAGATATCGGGGACGGGAGGCGCTCTCGCCGAGCTTGCGCCGCAGCCAGGACAGGTGGACGTCGATCGTCTGATCGTCCCCGTACGACTGCCGCCACACCTCGGCCAGCAGTTCCTTGCGCGAGATCACGCGCTCGGGACGGGCGGCGAGGTAGGCCAGCAGGTCGAACTCCCGGCGGGTGAGGTCGAGCGGCACGCCGTCGAGGCGGGCCTCCCTGCGGTCGGCGTCGACGACCAGGCCGCCGACCCTCGCGACGGACGACGACGCCCCGGGCCTGGCCCGGCGCAGCACGGCCTCCAGGCGGGCGTTGAGGTGGTCGCCGGAGAACGGCTTGACCAGGTAGTCGTCCGCGCCGCCGCGCAGCAGGCGGACGATCTCGGCCTCGTCGTCCCGCGCGGTGGCCACGATGACCGGGACGTCGGAGATCGCCCGGAGCATCTTCAGCGCCTCCGCGCCGTCGAGGTCGGGCAGTCCCAGGTCGAGGACGACCACGTCGGGGGCGGCGTGGGCGATCTCCCGCAGAGCGTCGAGCGCCCGGCCCGCGCTGCGGACCGCGTGGCTGCGCCCGGTCAGGTCGCGGATGATCGCGGACCGGACGAACTCGTCGTCCTCAACCACCAGAACGGTCGCCATGGGGCAGAAACGTACACGCCCACCCGGTACGGCGTCCCGGGAAGAGCGATCCGAAACATAGGGAATTGCGGCTATTTAAGGCATGCACAAATCCATAGAGGTTGCCCGAAAACAATCGAGCGGCCAATCGGATGGCGAGATAGAGTGAGCGGCCACATGAGAAGGGCCGCCGGTTACTTGATCGCCTGGTGCGGGGCCACCGCGCTCGCCGTCGGCGTGTCCTGGCTCGGCGTGCGCGACGTGCTGCGCAGCGCGATCCTGGACGAGGCGCCCCTCGCCCCCGTGGTGGCCGTCGCCGCGTCCCTGTCCGCCTCGCCGGGCGCCCCCGTCCCCACTCCGCGGGGCACGCCGGACGGAGGAGCCTCCGGCGGCACGTCCGAGGAGCCGGCCGATGAAGCGGCCGGGCGGCCGTCCCCCTCCCGGCCCACCGCCACGCCGGCGCGGACCGCGCGGGCGGCGCGGACCACCCCGGCGCCGCGCCCGGCACGTGCCACACCGCCGGCGAGGCCGGCGGAGTCCTCTCCCGCCGCCCGGCAGCGCAAGGCCGCCGGCGGGGAGAGCCTGCACACGTTCACGCTGAAGGGCGGCAGGGCGACGATCGCGGTGACCTCCGAGGACTGCCGCGTGGTGACGGCGACTCCGAACGACGGCTACGAGGTCAAGGTGTGGGAGGCCGACCAGTGGCTGCGGGTCGCGTTCCTCCGGGACGTCCACGAGTCGTCGGCGTTCTGCACGTGGAACGCCCTGCCGCCCAGGCTCGACACGTACGAGAACTGAGGGCCCCGGCCTTCCGCTCGGGAAAGCTCAGTCCAGCAGGGCGCGGTATTTCTTGAGCTCCTTGACCTCGGCGCCCAGCGAGGTGGCGGTGGCGACGGCCAGCGCCTTGGCTCCCCCGAAGGCGCCGCCGGCCTGCTCGGCCCGGGCGAGCTTGATCGCGCCGTTGTCGTGCTCGATCATCAGCGTCACGTACTTCCGGTCGAAGGACGGGCCACGCAACTTGGCGAGCGCCTCGATCTCGGCCCGCGTCTGCGTGCCCGGCATCGCGTGGTCGCGCGGCAGCGGCTCCGCGCCCCACATGTCGAGCCAGTCCTTCAACGTGCGGATGTCGGTGTCGCGGGCCGTCGCGACCTTCGCGGCGAACTCGCCGACCCATGGGTCGCCCGCCCGCGTCTGCGCGAGCCTCGCCATCTCCAGGGCCTGGAGGTGATGCGGGATCATCTGCCGGGCGAACGCCACGTCGGCGGCGTTGTTTTCTGTGGACGGCTCCGCCGCGCCGGTCTCGTCCGGCGTGGCGCTGAGCGCGGACCCGGGGGTCGCCGTGGCCTCAGGGCTCGGCGTGGCCTCGGGGGTGAGCGCCGTCCCAGGGGTGGCGGGCGAGACGGACGCCGGGACCGCGGGGGCGGGCGAGGCGGCCTCGCCCGCCAGGTCCGGCGCGCCGCATCCGGCGAGCAGGGCCGTCGCGAGCACTCCCGTTAACGCGCTCGGTAACGCGGCCGTCACACGAGCCGTCACAGCGGGGAGCCGGCGGATAGTGGTCGTCACTGGAGGGCCTTTCCGGTTCTGGCTCGGGGACGGACGCGACGGCCGCCGGGGCCGGGCGCGATCGGGTCCGTCCGTGATCCCTTGCCGCAGGACCCTACCGCCGGTCGGCGGCTCCGGCCGCCCTCGTACGGCGTTTCGGCATATTTACGGTGATTAACGGACAAGCTGGGCATTGCGTGTCAAAATTCCCATTCGCTTCCCTGGATCACCCCTGTGCTCTAGCCTCCAACTGTGCCAAAGGGCAGCGAAACTCTACGAAAGGTTTCACACCGAGGAAACCTCTGTTGACACGAGCGAAACAGTGATACTTTCGCTTGGGAGCGCTCCCAAGCCGTGTGAACCTTCGGGCCGAGGAGACCGGATGGCCGATCTTCCCACCCTCGCAGAGGTAGCCGCCGCAGCCGGCGTCTCCCCGGCAACAGCTTCCCGGGTCCTGACCGGCTCGGTACGCGTGACCACGTCGACCCGCCGACAAGTCCATGACGCGATGTCGCGTCTGGGCTACGTACGGCGCCGCGCCCCCAGGGGATCCGCGGGCCGGCGGGCCGAGCAGATCATCGCCGCGGTCGTCTGCGAGCACAGTCCACGCCTTTTCACCGAGCCGTTCTACGCCAGGCTCCTGTCCGCCTGCGAGGAGGTGCTGACGACGCACGGGGTCCCGATGGTCGTGATGACCGCGACCCCTGCGACCGCCTCCATCGCCGCACCGCCGCTGGTCGCGGGCGCCGTCGACGGCGTCCTTCTGATCGGGGCACGCGCGCGGCACCCCCTCGCGGTCACGCTGGCGGCCTCGGGCGTCCCGGTGCGCTGTGCCGGGCGGCCGCCAGACGGCATCGACCTCCCGTTCGTCGACATGGACAACCGTGACGGCGGGCGGCAGGCGGCCGAGCACCTGCTGCTCAACAACCGCAAGCACATCGCCACCATCGCCGGGCCGCCGACCCTGCCGGCCGCCCGCGACCGGCTGGAGGGCTTCCGGCAGACGCTCCGCGACGCCGGTGTGCTCGACATGCCCGTGGCGTACGGCGACTTCACCCACGCGTCGGGCGCGCACGCCATGCAGTGGCTGCTGCAACGGGCGCCGCACCTCGACGCCGTGTTCGCGGCGTCGGACGTGATGGCGGCCGGGGCGATGCAGACGCTGCGCCGCGCCGGGCGGAAGGTGCCGGACGACGTGGCCGTCATCGGATACGACGACGCGCCCGTGGCCAGGCACACCTCGCCGACGCTGACCACGGTCAGGCAGCCCGTCGAGGAAATGGCCACGCTCGCCGCACGACTGCTTCTCATGACACTCGGGGACGGGGACAATCCCAAGGGCAATCCGGTGCTGCCCACGGAACTGGTGGTTCGTGAATCGGCCTGAGCTTCGAGAAGGCGACGTCCTGACCCGTCGTTATCTGCTCCAGGAGCGGATAGCGACGGGCGGGATGTCGGTCATTTGGCGTGCCTTCGACCAGTCACTCCAGCGCATGGTCGCGATCAAGGTGCTGGACGGCTCGCTCGACGACGACAATCCCGGGCGGGAACTCATGCGCCGGGAGGCCAGGGCCACCGCCCGGCTGATCCACCCGGACGCGATCGAGGTCTACGACTACGGCGAGACGGTCACGAACGGCGGCAGGCTGGCGTCCTTCGTGGTCATGCGCCTGCTGGAGGGACGGTCGCTGGCCGACCGGGTCGTCGAGGGCCCGCTGCCCTGGGCCGAGGCGGTGGAGATCGCCGCCGGGCTGGCGAAGGTGCTGGCGGCGGCCCACGACCGGGGCATCGTCCACCGGGACGTCACCCCGGAGAACGTGCTGCTCGCCGAAGACGGGCCCAAGCTGCTCGACTTCGGCATCGCCGCGTTCATCGGCGAGGCCGACGACCAGCTCGTCGCCGACTTCGGCACACCGCCGTACGTCGCGCCGGAGCGGCTGAAGGGGACGACGGCCGACCCGGCCGTGGACGTCTACGCGCTCGGCGTGCTGCTGTTCGAGATGCTCACGGGCGCCCTGCCCTACCCGGAGAAGACCTGGGAGGCGATCGAGACGGCACGGCGGGAGGGACCCCCGCCGGCGCCCGAAGGGGTGCCGGGCCTGCCGCAGGAGGTCGCCGACCTGTGCCGGCGCTGCCTGTGCCCCGACCCCGTGGACCGGCCGAGCGCACGCGCGGTCGCCGCCGCGCTGACCGCCGTGAAGAAGCCGCCGGGGCCACGCGGGGCCGGCTGGGGCGCCGCCGCCGTCGGGGCCGCGGCCCTGGGCGGCATCCTCTGGTTCACCCAGACGCACGGCCCGGAGGTCGGAGCCGTCACCGTCCTGCCCAGCCCGTCGCCCGCGTACGCGCAGGCCACCGCCTCGCCGCCGCCGCAGGTCGAAGCCGCCGCCGAACCCCGGCACACGGTCGCGCCCGTCGCGGACCCCGTACGCACCGCCGCGCCCGCCCGGCACCACCCCTCCCCCTCGGTCAGCGTCAAGGTCGTCAAGAAGGACCGGCACGCCGGGGACACCGTCAGGCGGCCGAAGACCTCGGCCACCCGCAAGTCCGACGTGGCGCCGCTGCCCCTGGCCACCACGGCCGCGCCGCTGCGGGTCGACACCGCGGTCAGGCAGTTCAACCTGCTCGTGGACGGCGCGGAGGCCACCCACGACATCGACGACGACGTCGCGCTCGACCTCAAGCAGGTGCTGCGTAACGCCGTCGGCAACGGTCAGGGGCTGTCCACCGTACGTACCAAGATCGAGGTCAGGTATCAGGAGGGACGGCTGCCGCTCACGCTGAAGGGGGAACTGCTGGCCGCGCTCGACCGGGTCGAAGCCGCGGTGACCGAGGCCAGCGACACCTGAAGTGGGAGCGCTCCCAGAACAACCCTCTGTTGAGTTGGGTCAGGACCGAAAGTCCGAACGCGTCCGTTAAGCGTTCAGCTCGCGACCGAAATTATCTTCTACTGCTGTGGGGCCGGCCGACGACGCCCAGCCTCCGGCCGGCGGTCAGATCCGCCTGATCGTCGCGAGCCACGCCGGTGCGCCGTCATCGTGAAATCTCGTCTGGATCCGGTCCGGCTCGATGGCCATGACACTCCATTCGTCGCCGGGAGCGAACGCCGCTCTGAGATCTTCCCGGCTGACGGGGTGCGGGCCGGTATCGGGACCGTCGTCGCTGAAGCACAGCACGTACAGGGTGCCACCGTGTTCGGTCACCGACGCCAGACTCGTCACATATCCGGAGCGCTCGTCGCCGTCGAAGGTGTGGAACAGCCCGCAGTCCAGCACGGTCTCGAACCTGCGCCCCAGACGCTCCAAACGGAGGGCGTCGGCCGCGGCGAACTCGGCCTCGATCCCACGGTCGCCGGCCTTCGCCCGGGCGATCGCCAGTGCCGTCTCGGCCACGTCGACGCCCAGAACCGGCAATCCCAGCGAGGCGACGTGAAGAGCGTTCTCCCCGGTCCCGCAGCCCGCGTCGAGAACCGCGCCGACGAAGCCGCCTTCCGATGCCAGACGCACTATCGCCGGCTGCGGCCGTCCGATGTCCCAAGGCGCGGGACCGTCGTGGTACGACGCGTCCCACGGCAGCCCTGTCATCCGTTCATGGCTGGTCGGATAACGGCCATCGAAAGGCTCGTCGGCGAGGCTTTCCGATCGCTCCGGCAACTTCCTCTCCTTCCTCGTATTGATCTTTTCGGGTATCCCGTCCGGGTCACGCCCTTGCATAGAGAAGGCAAAACCGGATAGGTCGTTGCCCCATGAGCGGATTCAAGAAGTTCCTCATGCGGGGCAACCTGGTGGAGCTCGCCGTCGCCGTGGTCGTGGGCGCGACGTTCAGCGGGCTCATCCAGGCTCTCGTACAGGACCTGATCACCCCCCTGATCGCGGCCGTCACCGGCGGGAAACAGCCCGACTTCTCCAGCTACAAGTTCACGGTCAACGGCGCGGTGTTCAAGTACGGCGACTTCATCAATCATCTGCTGACGTTCCTGATCGTCGCCGCCGTGGTCTACTGGCTGGTCGTCCTGCCGATGACCCGCTTCCTGAACCTCTTCGACACCAAGAAGGAGGCCACCGAGAAGAAGTGCCCCGAGTGCCTGTCGGACATCCCCGTCGACGCCCGGCGCTGCGCGTTCTGCACGGTCGAACTGTCTGCCGTCCCCGCCGCCGAGAAGCCCCCTGCCTGACCTCTCCGCGGGCCCGTCCTTCTCCTCGTCAGGGCCGGAACCGGGTCAGCGTCCGCTCCCCCGTTTCCGCCGGCTCCTGGGGAACCGGGCGGCCGGCGCGCCGCAGCACGTCCACGATGACGAGCGACGTCCGGTGCGGGTCCCTGGTGATCCGCACCCCGCGGGCCAGCCAGCACGCGGCGGCGATCATGTCCCGGGCCCGTTCGAGGTCGCCCGGGCTGGTCCCCGCCCTGCACCACACCCACAGGCGCTCGCCGAATGGCTCCGGCCTCGTACGGAGGATCACGGGCAGCTTGCCCCGCCGGTTGACGATCAACGCCTCGGCGCAGGCCTTCCGTACGCGGTGGGGCGTCACCACGCACCAGAAGCGGCCCGCCACCTCCCGGCGGGCCTGCGGCCACAGCAGGACGAGCAGGCAGACCAGAGAGCCGGTGACGATCGTGACGGCCGGGCCCGCCGTCCGCACGGCGACGACCACGACCACCGGCCCTCCCACCAGCAGCATCGCCTCGTAACGCCATCTCCACAGCACCACCAGCGGTCCCGGCCGCGCGACGGGAGAGGTCTCCCGCTCGATGAAACGCAGGACCAGGTGCGGGTTCCGCCTGACGGGGTGCCTCATGCCCGGCCGCCCGAGGGCCGCTCGGGCCTGCGGGAGGCGGGCGGTTCGAGCAGGTTGACCCGCCCGGTCCCCCGGCATCGGCGGCACGGCAGCCCGGTAGGGCACCGCCCCTTCGCCGAGCAGACCTTGCAGGCGGTGAGAGCATCGAACCGCGTGTCGCGGTAGGTGTGGGTGTGCCAGGTGCGCCGGATCTCCCAGCGCTGCACCCACGCGAACGCGTCGATCTCGGCGAACGCCTCGCCGCTGAGCTTCCACACGAGACCGACGATGCGCATCCGTAATCCGATTGGTGGACGATTACGGGTGTTCTGATGGTTGTATCCCATGGGATCATTCCTTCGCCGAGCAGCGGGTCGGATGGTCTCTCCGCTGGGTCGATGTGCCACCATCGGCCCAGCAGCGCGTCTAGACGAAAAGGGGCCGGAAGACGAGGCCCCCGGTTCGCATCGCCTCCCTCCGGAACTGGCTGTCCAGCCGCCACGTTGAGGCTTATGCGTACTATTCCCGCTTCTTGACTTTGGCAACCCTCCTCTGGCAATTGCCAATGGCACGGCCTTCCGTCTTCTGTCGATCGGGTGCGCCGCTCCGTGGCACCGGGCGGCACGTTGAGACCGTGCGTGCTGCTCCCGCCCTTGACCTCGACCCTCTTTGGCAAGAGCTATCGGATATTGCCAAAGGGAGTTGCCGTCAGACTCCGTTGCGGGGGTATATGATCAGTGCCCTCTCTACAGGGACTACGCCACGTGACGTGGAGCCGAGGCCAGGAAGAGGTGAACGTCAGTGGTCAGTTCCAACCCGACCCTGCGACGTCGCCGGCTCGCCGGCACACTGAGAGAACTTCGTCTCGCCCGTGGCATGACCATCGAAGAGGTCGCCAACGAACTCATGGTGTCGATCGCGAAGATATCGCGGCTCGAGACCGGGCAGCGCGGCGCGAGTCTCAGAGACGTGCGCGATCTGTGCCGTATCTACCAGGTCACGGACGAGGCGCAGATCGAGGCCCTCATGACGTTGGCTCGCGAGGCGAAAGAGCCCGGCCTGCGTCAGGAACTGGGCGACCTGGGGGACGAGGCGGCGTATCCGTACGTCGAACTGGAGTCCGGGGCATCCCGCATCACCGAGTTCCAGTGCTGCTTCCTCCCGGGCCTGCTGCAGACGGAGGACTACGCCCGGGCCTTGATCAGAGGCATGCTTCCGCGCATCGAGGACAACATCCTCAACAGCCGGGTGCTCGCTCGCATGAAGCGCAAGGAGCTGTTACGCAGGCAGGATGCGCCGCATTACTGGACACTCATCGACGAAGCGGCGCTGCACCGGAACGTCGGCGGCGTGCAGGTGATGCGCCAGCAACTTCTCGACATCATCGAGGTCGCCCGGCGGCCCAATGTCGTGGTGCAGGTGATCCCGTTCTCGGTGGGCGCGTACATGGGGCTGGACAACTCCTTCGCGTTCCTGGAGATACCCGATCCCAGCACGCCGGCCGTGGTTTTCATCGAAGGCCTGACGACCATGGAGTACCTGGAGAAACCCTCCCAGCTCGTGCCCTACAAGGAAACGATTGATTACCTGCGAGCGGCGGCGCTGCACCCACAAGAATCCGTGGCACGCATCGCTCGGATCTGTGAAGAGCAATTCCCCTCGTAGACACGAAACAGAAGGCATGGGAGACGATGAAGTCTCAGGGACGGGGCTCTGACGAGCCCCTATGGCGTACGGCCAGCCGCTGCAACAACGGCAACTGCGTCGCCGTAGCCACGCTCTCCGCCGACGTGATCGGAATGCGCGACACCAAGGACGCCAAGGGCCGCATTCTGGAGATACGGCGAGAGCAGTGGGAGCAATTCCTCCAGGAGGTGAAGGCGGGTCTGTTCGACACACACCTCCTGCCACATAACTCACAAAAGCACCATCCCGACCAGATGGATTGACTCTACGTAAAAAGCTACAATCATCATGGCGCGAGATCTTGTGCGAGATCGGCGATCGCCCCGGGAGGCAGCGCGCATGATGCAACCGACGTCGGAAGGCTCCGGCTGGATCACCCCCTGTAACGGAGGCAACTGCGTGGAAGTGGCCTTTCGGGACGGTCGGGTCGACGTTCGCGATGGAAAACGCGGAGAGGACGGTCCCATCCTTTCCTTCACCGCGGAGGAATGGCAGGCATTCGTCCAGGAAGTGAAAGCGGGCCGCTTCGACGCCCCCTGACGTGCGTATGGAATCACATAAGGGCTTCCCCGGCCGGGGCCGGGGAAGCCCTTCTTATGTCGTTCACGCCCACACGGACCGCGGGTCAGGCGACCTACGGCAGGGTCACCAGGGGGACGGGGCGGGTGGGGGGACGACCGGGGGGCGGTCGTCGCAGGTGATGGTGTTGGGCAGCATCCAGGGAGCGAGCCAGCCGCCGTCGTTGCCGCCGAGGTCGGTCAGGGAGAACTCCGACCCGGTGGGCGGGAAGTTGAAGGACCCGCAGTTGTTGACGCCCACCGCGCCGACGTTGCGGGCGTCCACGTTCTCGAAGGACGTCGAGCCCTTCACGCGGGCGCTGAGCACGGAGGTGCCCGTGCCGTCGACCCGGATGTCCTTGAAGCGGACCTTCGGGATCGCGTACAGGTCCTTCACCGACCACTCGCTGACCAGCATGATCGCGTTGTACGTGCTGTCCAGGTAGTGGTCGCCGCTGACCTCGATGTCGGCGTCGATGTCCTTCTCCAGGGCGTAGAACCAGATGGCCCCCAGGCCGATCTTCCAGTTCAGCTCGAACGTGCCGGCCCGTACGGTCGTGTTGCCGGTGATGCGGAGCTTGCCGGCGAACGGCTCGGCGCCGAACCGGGAGCCGACCTGGATGGCGCTGCCCTCCCTGATCGGGTCGGCGATCAGGTTGTTCGCGACCGTGTTGTCCGTGCCGCCGTAGATCGCGATGCCGTTGGCCAGCACGGGCGTCTGGATCGTGTTGTGGTCGAACGTGTTGCCCGCGTCGGCGGTCTTGTCGGACCACATGGCGAGCGCGTCGTCCCCGGTGTTGCGGAAGAAGTTGTTCGACACGACGGAGCCCGTCACGCCGGTGTGGAAGTTGAGCCCGTCCGCGATCTGGTCGACGATCACGTTGTTAGTGATCTTGATGTTGCGCATCGGGCCGTCGAACCACATGCCGACCTTGGTGTGGCGGATGTAGAGCCCGTCGATGGTCGAGTCGCTCATCGCGCCGCCGACGCCGTTGACCTGGTCGGTGTCGATCCGCTCGCGGACGTCGCCCTCGATGGCGAAGCCGGACAGGTGGACGTTGCGGCTGCCGCCCGCCGAGGCGTCCTTGCCGTAGAAGCCGACACCGGTGTGCACCGAGCCGTCCGGGGCCGGGGTGTCCAGGTCGACCTGGCGACCCTTGATGATCGTGTACCAGCTTCCGGCGCCCGTGATCGTCACGTCGTCCACCACGATGTGACGGTTCACCTGGTAGGTACCCGGTGGGATGTAGACCTTCAGGTGCGCCCGCTTGGCGAAGGCGACGGCCTTGTCGATCGCCCCGGCCGAGTCGCGCCTGCCGGCGGGGTCGGCGCCGAAGGCCAGCACGTTCGCCGCGACGACCTCGACGCGCGGCGGGCCGACGAGGTGCGAGTCGAGCAGGTCGACGACCGTCCACGCCGCGTTGCTCCCGGCCGGGACCGTCAGCCGTACGGTGTCGCCCGCCCGGTACGTACGGCCGAGCAGGAGGCGCTGCTCGTCGTAGAAGTGGTTCGGGCGGAACGGCTTGGTGATCTCCGGAGCCGGCGTGGTGGCGTTCGGCACGCAGGAGCACTCGGTGATCCACCAGTCGGGGTGCAGCAGCCCGGCGTTCGGATCGTTCGAGAACGGATACTGGTTGTAGAGCCAGGCGTACTGCGACGTTAGGGTCATGGTGGCCCGTTTGTGGCCGTTGACCGCGACGTCGAGCGGCGCGGTGATGCCGCCGCCCCCGGGAGCGTCCGGGACGCTGTACCGCACGGTGATCGCGTTCGCCGCCTTGGGCAGCGTGAACTCGACGTACTGCCCTGGGGTCAGCTTGACCGCCTTGCGGCCGGACGCCTCCGCGGGCAGCGTGTACGCGTCGCGGCCGGGGCCGATGACCGTGCCGTTCGTGGCGGCGTTCTCCGCCTCCTGCTCGGCGAAGTCGACATCGGCGCCGCGCCCGGACACGAGTGCCGGGTCGAGGGCGGCCCGCGTCACGACGGGGGCCTTCACCGAGGCGGACGCGGGCGTCTGTAAGACCGCGAGCCCGGTGGCGGCCAGGGCCGCCGCCAGCAGAATCCTCATCGGTCCTCCCTGACCCAGACCGCGGTGTCGGACGGGAGCAGGTCGCCGTCGAGAGGACCGCTGGCCAGCAGCACCGAACCCCTCTCCGGGAGCGCGACCGGCTCGGCGCCGAGGTTGACCAGGCAGACCAGGCCGGAATCGCGGCGGAACGCGATCACCTCGTCCCCGTACGGCAGCCAGGTCAGCGTGCCGTCACCGAGCAGTTCCCGGCGCAGGCGCAGGGCCGAACGGTAGAGGCAGAGCATCGAGCCCGGGTCGGCCTCCTGAGCCTCCACGGTGAGGTCGCGCCAGCCGGCCGGCTGCGGCAGCCAGGGCTCGCCCGTGCTGTAGCCGAAGGGCGGCTCGGTGCCCGACCACGGCAGCGGCACCCGGCAGCCGTCGCGGCCGCGGACCGTGTGGCCGGAGCGTTCCCACATCGGGTCGTCGATGAGTTCCTCGGGGATGTCCTCGACCTCGTTCAGGCCGAGCTCCTCCCCCTGGTAGACGTAGACGCTCCCGGGCAGCGCCATCGCGAGCAGCGCGGCCGCCCGCGCCCGGCGGCGGCCGAGCTCCAGGTCGGACGGCATGCCGTCCCGGCGTTCCGCATTGTCCCAGGACGTGACGGCCCGGCCGTAGCGGGTGACCGGACGGGCGACGTCGTGGTTGGACAGCACCCAGGTCGCGGGCGCGCCGATCGGCACGTGGGTGGCGAGGGTCAGGTCGATGCTGGCGCGCAGGGCGGCCGGCTCCCACGCACTCGACAGGAAGTCGAAGTTGAACGCGGTGTGGAGCTCGTCGGGGCGCAGGTAGTTGGCGAACCGCTCCTGGTCGGGCAGCCACACCTCGCCGATGAGGATCCGCCCGCCGTAGGAGTCGGACACCCGCCGCCACTCGCGGTAGATCTCGTGGACCCCGTCGTGGTCGGTGTAGGACTCCTCCACGCTGTCGAGGTCCTTGACGAGGACGGCCGCGGAGTCGATGCGTACGCCGTCCACGCCCCGGTCGAACCAGAACCGCAGCACGTCGAGGAACTCCTCGCGTACGGCCGGGTTGTTCCAGTTGAAGTCGGGCTGCTCGGGGGCGAACAGGTGGAGGTACCACTCGCCGTCCGGCACCTGCGTCCACGCCGGGCCGCCGAAGATCGACTGCCAGCCGTTGGGCGGGCCGTCGCCGACGCCGGGGCGGAACCAGAACCGCTCCCGGGCCTCCGAACCGGGACCGGCCGCCAGCGCCTCCTGGAACCATGCGTGCTGGTCGGACGCGTGGTTGGGGACGACGTCGACGATCGTACGGATGCCCAGGCCGTGGGCTTCCTCGATCAGCTTCTCGGCCTCGGCCAGGGTGCCGAAGACCGGCTCGATGCTGCGGTAGTCGGCGACATCGTAGCCGCCGTCGGCCATGGGAGAGGGATACCACGGGTTCAGCCAGATGGCGTCGACGCCGAGATCCGCCAGGTACGGCAGGCGTGACCGCAGCCCCGCCAGGTCACCCGTCCCGTCGCCGTTCCCGTCGGCGAAGCTGCGCAGGTAGACCTGGTAGATCGCGGCCCCGCGCCACCAATCGGGGGTCGAGGTGTTGCCGGGCATGCTGAATACAACTCCTTACGGGTGAAGGCGACAGATCGGGGCGTCAGCCCTTGAGGCTGCCGGCGGTGAGACCGGCCATGATGTGCCGCTGGAACAGGAAGAACACGACGATGGTCGGGATGCTCGCGATCACCAGGGAGGCGACCAGCACGTTCTGCGGCATCTGCGAGGAGAGCGAGGCGATGCCGATGCTCACCGACATCTTGTCGCTGTCCGGCAGGACCAGCAGCGGCCAGACGAAGTCGCGCCAGACGTTGACGACGGTGAGGATGGAGACGACGCCGAGGATGGGCCGGGAGATCGGGATCACCACCGACCACAGGATGCGGCCAGGCGACGCGCCGTCGATCTCGGCGGCTTCGAGCAGTTCCCTCGGGATCGAGTCGAAGAACCGCTTGAGCAGGAAGACGTTGAAGCCGTTGGCCGCGGCCGGCAGCCAGATCGCCCACGGCGTGTTCAGCAGGTTCCAGTGGAAGAACGGCACGTCCTTCACCGTGAGGTACGCCGGGAGCATGATGACCATGGGCGGGATCATCAGCGTCGACAGCATCAGGGCCAGGACGACCTTGCCGAGCGCCGGGCGGAGCTTCGACAGGGCGTAGGCCGCCGAGACGTCCACCGCGAGCGTCAGCAGCCAGGCGCCCCCGGCGTACAGGGCCGTGTTGCCGAGCAGCGTGCCGAGGCCGAGCAGATCCCACGCCTGCAGGTAGCCGTCCAGGGAGAAGTGCGACGGCAGGAAGGTCGGCGGGATCGCGTTGAGTTCCTCGGTGGACTTCATCGCACCGGTGATCATCCAGTAGAGCGGGAAGACGAACGCGGCGGTGAAGCTCACCACCACGATCACCAGCACGATCCAGTAGATGATCCGGCCGCGGGTCGTGTTGAGCTGGTGCGGCGAGACGGCGGTGCGGAACTGCGTGTTGATCGGCTTGCGGGGCCGCCGCTGCCCGCGGCGCTCGTGCCGGGCGGAGGTGGCCGGCGCCCCGGCCGAGCGGTCGGGCATGACGGTGATGTTGGACATGGTCGCTCCCCTCACACCGTGTTGTCGCGCGAGACGCGCAGGTAGATCGCGGAGAACACCATGAGCACGATCATGAGCATCAGGCCGAGCGCGTTGCCCGCGTTGAGATTGCCGAAGTTGAAGGCGTACTGGTACATGAGGTAGACGACGCTGACCGTGGCGTTCTCGGGGCCGCCGCCGGTGAGCAGGTAGGGCTCGATGAAGACCTGCATGGTCGCCACGATCTGCAGCAGCAGCATCACCAGCAAGATCAGCTTGGTCTGCGGGATCGTGACGTGCCAGATCCGCTTGAACAGGCCGGCGCCGTCGAGTTCCGCGGCCTCGTACAGCTCGCTCGGGATCGTCTGCAGGGCGGCGAGGTAGATCAGCGTGCCGCTGCCCATGTTCATCCAGGTGGAGACGATGACCAGCGAGATCAGCGCGGTGCTCGTCGAGTTGAGCCACTGCAGGCCGGGCAGGTGGAACAGGTCCAGGACCTGGTTGAACAGCCCGTAGTCGGGGTTGTAGAACCACTGGAACAACAGGACGCTCACCGCGGGCGGCAGCATGACCGGCAGGTAGACCACGAAGCGCAGGTAGGCGCGGGCGTGCCGGAGCTCGTTCAGGACGATCGCGGTGACGAAGGGGATCCCGTAGCCGCACAGCAGGGCGAGCAGGGTGAACACCGCGGTGTTGACCCAGGCCGGCCCGAACGCGGGATCGTTGACGACGGTGCGGAAGTTCTCCAGCCCCACCCATTTGGGCGGATCCACGAAGTTGGTCTTCTGGAAGCTGAGGATGACCTCCCGGACCATCGGATACCAGGAGAAGAACGCGAAACAGATCAGAGCGCCGCACAGGAAGCCGTAGGCGGTGACGTTGCGCCGCACGGCGCGCCGCAGTTTCGTCGGCTGCCGCCGCCTGCCGCCCGCTGCCGGGATGCTCGCTGTGGTCATCGTTGTGAATCCGATCTCGACGTGTTTGCCGGGGCGCCGGCCGCGCGAGGGTCACGGCCGCGGGCGGCGCCCCGGATTAGGCCCGGATTATCAGGGCGGTCAGCCCTTCGAGGCCAGCAGGGAGTTGACCTTCGACTCGGCGTCGGACAGAAGCTGGTCGATGTTCGCGTCCTTGCGGGTCAGCACGGCCGACATCGGAGTGTCGAGGATCTTGTAGATCTCCTGGGCGTACGGGCCGGGCTCGGCCTTGGGCGGGATGCCCTTGGAGCCCTCCACCCATCCGGCGAACTGCGAGGCGTCGATGTTGGCGTTCGCCTTGCGCAGCTCATTCACGGCCTGGCCGGACGGCGTGTCCGCGCCGTACAGGTCGGGGTACGGCTGGCCGACGGTCAGGTTCGCGCCCTTGGCCCGCACGTAGTCGAACTGGCCCTTGCCGGGGGTGAGGAACTTGTACTCGATCCACTTGAGGCCGGCCTTGATCTGCTCCGGCGTGGCCTTCGGGTTGATCATGTAGCCGGCGCCGCCGTTGAACAGGGCCTTCGCCTCGGGCTGGGCGGTGATGGCGTAGTTCTCGAACTTGCCGCCGAAGTCGTTGCGCAGCGAGATGAGCACGTCGGGCGCGCCCAGCATCATGCCCATCTTGCCGCCGGCCATGGCCTTCATCAGGGCCGGCCAGTCGATGTAGAGCTGGGAGCCCATGCTGTTGTCGACCCACCGCATCTGGTGGAGGTTCTCCAGCACGGCCTTGCCCTCGGGGGTGTTGAACGCGGCCTTCTTGCCGTCGTCGGTGATGACCGATCCACCGCGACCGTAGATGGAGGCGGTGAAGTGCCAGCCGCCGACGTTGTTGCCGCTGTACTCGCCGTACCCGACGTAGCCGGGGCCGAGCCCGGCGATCTTCTTGGCGGCGGCCTGGACGTCGGCCCACGTCTTGGGCGGGTTGTTCGGGTCGAGCCCGGCCTTGGTGAAGACCTCCTTGTTGTAGACGAGGCCCATGCCGTAGCCGTCGGTCGGCAGGCCGTAGACCTTGCCGTCCTTCTTGAACAGGTCGATCGAGCTGTTGTAGTCCTTGAACGTCTTGATCTCGTTGACGTACGGCGTGATGTCGGCGGCCTGCCCGCTCTCGATCAGGCGGCCGACGTTGGGGAAGTTGACGTAGAAGACCGTCTCCAGCTCGCCGCTGGCCAGCTTGGGCTCGAAGGTACGCGGGTCGTAGCAGGGGAAGGCGTCGGTGACCTTCGAGATCTTGATGTTGGGGTTCAGCTTCTGGAAGGCCGCCAGGTCTTCCTCGAAGGTCGCGCGCTCCGCCTTGTTCGTCTTCGGCGGCTCGCAGTTGACCGAGATCGACACCGGCCCGGCGCTGCCGGCTGCCGCGCCGGCCTTGTCGCCGGTGTTACCGCTGTTACCGCTGTCGTCCGTGCCGCACGCCGCGGCCGCTGCAATGGCAAGTCCCGAGACCAGCAGTATCGAGAGCTTGTGGGATTTCATCCTCGTTCCCTTCTGGAACCGCGCACCACGACCCGTCGAAGCACGCGGCTCGGGGCCGACTGGAGCGCCCCGATCCGCTCGGTTGCGAGAAACATACAGAGGCATGCAGGACTGAGCAATAGTTCGTCATTAACTCTGCAAAAAAGTGACAGTGATCGGTCTGTGACTGGCATGCCATCGCTGTGCACAGGACTCGAACGGCCCGAAGCGCACGCAGGACCGCACGA
The DNA here is from genome assembly GCF_016863095.1 of Microbispora siamensis. Lineage (GTDB taxonomy): Bacteria > Actinomycetota > Actinomycetes > Streptosporangiales > Streptosporangiaceae > Microbispora > Microbispora siamensis. The sequence continues at coordinate 206,523 of NZ_BOOF01000006.1, forward strand.
CGGCGTGGGGAGCAGGGACCTGCGACGGCGTGGGGAGCAGGGACATGCGACGACGTGGAGGAGCAGGGACGCGCTCAAGAGCGGGCGGGTGCTCCGGCCGGCCGTGATAGTTGCGGCCCGGTGAGCCGCGGGAGCGGCCATCGCGGGCGCGGTGGTACAGGGCACGGTCTTACGCCGGCCTCCGCACCCGCCCGCCCCCGGCGCTCCGCGCCACACACGTTCACCGGGGTGGAGGGAGCGGAGCGGAAGGGAGCGAGGACCGCAGCGAAGGCCCAGCGGAGCGGGCTTCGCGAGGACCGGAGTTTCCTTCCGGCGCAGTGACCGACTTGCCCATGGTCCATGACGCCGCCCAACCCGCCCCAGGTTCGTGACGGTGACCAGCACGGCCAAGGTTGGTGACGGTGACCAGCCAGCCCACTAGGAGCGGGGGGCGGGGGCGGTCGAGGCGCGGACGACCAGTTCGGGCTCGAACAGCAGCTCGTCCCCGGGCACCACGGCGGCGTCGATCTGGGCCACCAGGAGCTCGACGGCCGCCCTGCCCATCGCGTCGATGGGCTGACGCACCGTCGTCAGCGGCGGGTCCACGCAGTTCATCAGCGCCGAGTCGTCATAGCCGATGACGGAGACGTCCTCGGGCACCGACAGGCCCGCCCGGCGGGCGGCCCTGATCGCGCCGAGGGCGAGCACGTCGCTGGCGCAGATGATGCCGGTCACGCCCCTGGCGACCATGCGCGTGGCGGCGGCGTGCCCGCCTTCCAGCGAGAACATCGTGTGCTCGACGTGGTCGGGGTCGAGTTCCAGGCCGTTGGCGGCCGCGTACGCCCGGAACGCGGCGAGCTTGCGCTGGGACGGCACGTGGTCGGGCGGGCCGAGCAGCATCGCCACCTGACGGTGCCCGAGCGCCATGAGATGGGCGAGCGCGATCTCGGCCGCGGCGACGTCGTCGCACGACACCTGCGGAAATCCGAGGTGCTCGACCGCGGCGTTGACGAGCACGGTCGGCAGCTTGCGTTCGAGGACCCTGCGGTAGTGGCTGTGGGAGGCGTCCCCCTGGGCGTACAGGCCGCCGGCGAAGACCATGCCGGACACGTGCTGCTGGAGGAGCAGGTCCACGTAGTCGGACTCGGAGACGCCGCCCACGGTCCGGGTGCACAGCACGGACGTGAACCCCTGCTGGGCCAGCGCGCCCCCCACGACCTCGGCGAACGCCGGGAAGATCGGGTTCTGCAGCTCGGGGAGGACCAGGCCGACGAGCCGGCCGCGGTCGCCGCGCAACTGGGTGGGCCGCTCGTATCCCAGCACGTCGAGCGCGGTGAGCACCGCCTCTCTGGTGGCGTCGGAGACCCCCGGCTTGCCGTTGAGCACGCGGCTCACCGTCGCCTCGCTCACGCCCACCTTCTTGGCCACTTCCGCAAGCCGTCGTGTCATGGACGCAACTATACGACAGTGAGCGCAAACGCTTTCATTCGCTTGCGCATGTGATCGCGAACAGCACGTCAGACCACTGCCTCGCCCCGCGAGTGGGGCCGCACCGATCGCGATCCCCTGGGCGCCGTCCCGCGCACTCCTCCGGCCGAGGTGCGGAGCGTTCCAGAGGGCTCGGGGCTGGGATTACGTGATGTCGTAACGCGCATGTCATCTTGCGACTTCTCGTCGGAATATTGCAGATGGTTGTTCGTCAACTTATCGTGTGGGCCACTCGCCTTCTTCGGAGGTGTGGCGGTCCAGCGTCCACGCCGCATCTCCCGGGTCTCGCATGCAGAAAGGAACCTCATGAGACGATCCGGAGCCGCAATCGCGGTGGCGGGGGCGCTGATCGCTCTGGGGAGCGTGGTGGCGTTCCCCGGCACGTCGTCGGCCGCGACCTCGCCGTCGCCCTTCTCCGTGCCGGGAAGAGGCGCGACCGTGCCGTTCACGGAGATCGAGGCCGAGGCCGCCGCGACCAACGGCGAGCAGATCGGCCCGGACCGCGTCTACACGCACCTGCCGTCCGAGGCGTCGGGCCGCCGGGCCGTACGGCTCGACGCGCCGGGAGAGTACGTCGAGTTCACCCTGCCCAAGCCCGCCAACGCCATGACCGTGCGTTACAGCGTGCCGGACAACGCGGCCGGAACGGGCATCACGGCACCGGTCGACCTGAGGATCAACGGGACCAAGCTCAAGGACCTGCAGTTCACCTCCCGGTACGGCTGGTTCTACGGCGGCTACCCGTTCGGCAACACACCCGGCGACAAGCCGCACCACTTCTACGACGAGACCCGGACGATGTTCGGGTCCACCCTGGCGGCGGGCACCAAGGTCAGGATCCAAGTGGCCTCCACCTCGGCCGCGCCGTGGGTCGTCGTGGACCTCGCCGACTTCGAACTCGTGCCGGACCCGATCCCCCGGCCCGCCGGGTCGCTTTCGGTCGACGACTTCGGTGCCGACCGCAACGGCACGAGCGACTCCACCGCCGCCTTCCAGGCCGCCGTGGACGCCGGAAAGGCCCAGGGTAAGGAGGTCTACATCCCGGCCGGGACGTACATCCTGTGGGACCACGTGGTCGTGGACGGGGTCACGCTGCGCGGGGCCGGGCCCTGGTACAGCGTGCTCACCGGCCGCCATCCCACCCAGCGCAACCGGGCCGTCGGCGTCTACGGCAAGTACGTCAGCGGCGGCGGCTACACCGGCGGGATCCGGCCGCACGAGGCGGGCGGGCCGAGCCGCAACGTCACCCTGCGGGACTTCGCGATCATCGGCGACATCACAGAACGGGTGGACGACGACCAGGTCAACGCCCTCGGGGGCGCGATGACCGATTCGGTGGTCGACAACCTGTGGATCCAGCACACCAAGGTCGGGGCCTGGATGGACGGCCCGATGGACAACTTCACGTTAAAGAACAGCCGCATCCTCGACCAGACCGCCGACGGCGTGAACTTCCACACCGGCGTCACCAACTCCACGGTGACCAACACCTTCGTCCGCAACAGCGGTGACGACGGCCTGGCGATGTGGCCCGACCGGATCGCCAACGCGAACAACGCGTTCACCTTCAACACCGTGGTCGCGCCGGTCCTGGCCAACAACATCGTGACGTACGGCGGCCGGGACATAAAGATCACCGACAACGTGGTCAGCGACACGCTCACCAACGGCGGCGGCATCCACGTCGCCAACCGCTATCCAGGGGTGAACTCCGGCCAGGGCACGGCGGTCGCCGGCACGATCACCGTCGCCCGCAACACCCTCATCCGGGCCGGCAACAGCGACTACAACTGGAACTTCGGCGTCGGCGCGATCTGGTTCGACGGCCTCAACGAGCCGATCAACGCGACGATCAACGTGACCGACACCGACATCATCGACAGTTCCTACGAGGCCATCCAGTTCATCGAGGGCAGCACCCAGACCGTCAACTTCTCGAACGTGAACATCGACGGCACCGGGACGTACATGATCCAGGCGCAGGCGGCGGCGAAGGCGAGCTTCACCAACGTCCGGGCGGCCCACATCGGCGCGGGCGTGGCGATCCACAACTGCGTGGGCACCGGATTCGCCCCCACGTACGGCACGGGCAACTCCGGCTGGAGCCTGAACTCCACCGTCTGCACCGGCCAGTGGCCCGCGCCGAACTACATCTACGACGGCGGCGACCCCAGCCCGAGCCCGTCGCCGTCCACCTCGCCCTCCGCCTCCCCCTCCCCCTCGCCAAACCCCACGGCGTGCGATCCCGGCAGCGGCGACCTCGCCCGGGGCAAGACGGTCACGGCGACGAGCAGCACGCAGACGTACGTCCCGGCCAACGCCGTGGACGGCGACACCACCACCTACTGGGAGTCGGCCAACAACGCCTTTCCCCAGTCGATCACCGTAGACCTGTGCGCGGTGACCCCGGTCCAGCGGGTGGTGCTCAAGCTGCCGCCGAGCGCCGCCTGGGCCACCCGCACCCAGACCCTTGCGGTCCTGGGCAGCGCGGACGGGACGAACTACACCACCTTGTCCCCCTCGGCGGGCCGTACGTTCGACCCGGCCACCGGGAACACGGCGAACATCCCCTTCACGACCGCGAACGTCCGCTACGTCCGGGTGACGGTCACCGGCAACACCGGCTGGCCGGCCGGGCAGCTGTCGGCCTTCGAGGTGTACGGCACCGGCGCCACCCCCAGCCCCTCACCCAGTGTCTCCCCCAGCCCGCCGCCCACCGGAAACCTCGCCCGGGGCAAGGCGGTCAGCGCGAGCAGCCACGCCGACGTGTACGTGGCGGGCAACGCGACCGACGGAAACGCGGGCACCTACTGGGAGTCGGCCAACAACGCGTTCCCGCAGACCCTGACCGTGGACCTCGGCGCGTCCGTCACGGTCGGCAGGGTGGTGCTCAAGCTGCCGCCGAGCGCCGCCTGGGCCACCCGCACCCAGACCCTTGCGGTCCTCGGCAGCACGGACGGCACGAACTACACCACGATCGCCGGACCCGCGGGCTACACGTTCGACCCGGCGACCGGCAACACCGTCACCATCGCCGTGCCCGCCGCCGCCCGGCGCTACCTGCGGCTGAACGTCACCGGTAACACCGGCTGGCCGGCCGCGCAGATCTCCGAGTTCGAGGCGTACGCCTCGTAACCCGGAACGGGACGCCCGGAGGAGGAGTGGACGCCTCCTCCTCCGGGCTCCCCCACACAGCATGACCCCCGGCAGGCCGTCAGGTGACGGGGACGCCGACGCGTCCGGTGGAGGAGCGGACCACCAGCTCCGGCTCGAACAACAACTCGCCCGTCGCCACCGCGGCGCCCTCGATCTGGCTGACCAGCAGCTCCACCGCGGCCCGGCCCATCGCCTCGATCGGCTGACGCACCGTCGTCAGCGGCGGGTCCACGCATGTCATGAGCGCGGAGTCGTCGTACCCGACGACGGACACGTCCTGGGGCACGCGCCGGCCGGCCCGCCGCGCCGCGCGGATGGCTCCGAGGGCCAGCGGGTCGCTGCCGCAGATGATCCCCGTGACGTCCTGCCGCACGAGCTTCAGCGCCGCCGCGTGGCCGCCCTCCAGCGAGTGCATCGTGTGCTCGACCAGCTCGCCGCCCGCGGCCCGGAACGCCTCCAGTTTCCGGATGGACGGCATGTGGTCGGCGGGACCGACGACCAGGCCGATCCGCTGGTGGCCGAGCGCGCGCAGGTGGCCCAGCGCCTGCTCCACCGCGATCGTGTCGTCGCAGGAGACGCGGGGAAAGTCCCAGTGATCGGCCGCGGCGTTGACCAGCACGGTGGGCAGCCGCCGCTCGACCAGCCGCAGGTAGTGCTCGTGGACGACGCCGGTCTGCGTGTAGAGACCCCCGGCGAAGACCACGCCGGACACCTGCTGCTGCAACAGCAGATCCACGTAGTCGGCCTCCGAGATCCCGCCGACCGTACGCGTACAGAGCACGGGGGTGAACCCCTGCTGTGCCAGCGCCCCGCCGACGACCTCGGCGAACGCCGGGAAGATGGGGTTCTGCAGCTCGGGCAGGACGAGCCCGACCAGCCGGGCGCGCTCGCCGCGCAACTGCGTGGGCCGCTCATAGCCGAGCACGTCGAGAGCCGTCAGCACGGCCTCCCGGGTGGCCTCGGAGACCCCGGCCTTGCCGTTGAGGACGCGACTCACCGTGGCCTCGCTGACCCCGACCTTCTTCGCAACCTCCGCAAGCCGTCGCGTCATGGCGGCAAGCATACGACGCGGAGCGGCCGGGCCAAGGATCTTCGACGACCCCGGTTGCAAGCGGGCTGAAAGCACTGTGAAAGAGGCGATTCCTAGTGTCTGACGCGTTGCAGATCACCCAGGAAGGCATCATGAACATCCTCAGGAACAGCCTCGCCGTCGTCGCGGCGTCCGCCCTTCTCGGTCTGACCGCCGCCTGCAGCGGGAGCCAGACGGCCGTCTGCGAGGAGGCGACCAAGGCGTTCACCGACTACAGCAGCAAGGCCGCCGCCGCGGCCGGCGACATCAAGGGCATCAACACCGCGACCAGCGACCTGGCCGCGCAGCTCAAGGACCTGTCGGGCAAGGCCGACGGCGACCTGAAGGTGACGCTCGCCGGCATGGCCGACTCGTGGGGGTCCTTCAAGATCGACCTGTCGGACCCGGCCGCCGCGACCAAGCTCGCCGAGTCGGGCCAGAAGGCCATCCAGGCGACCCAGCAGCTCGCCTCCGCCTGCTCCTGACCTCCGCGGCCCGCCTCGCCGCCGGCGCGGAGCGCCGGGGGCGGGCGGGTGCGGAGGCCGGCGTAAGACCGTGCCAGGTACCACCGCGCCCGCGATGGCCGCTCCCGCGGCTCACGGGGCCGCAACTATCACGGCCGGCCGGAGCACCCGCCCGCCCGTGAGCGCGTCCGCCTGATCATGAGCAAAGCCCGCCCGTGAGCGCGAAGCGCGGTGCAACGCCAACGCACCAAAGCAGGCTCTTTCACATCTCTCCTCAACGAGCCAAAGCACGTCAACGAGGAGAAGCAGGTCCTCGAGCGCGTGACGCGTCCTCTCCCCGGCCAAGCACCGCCTCCTGAGCGCGCGCCGTCAGTACTCGAGCCCCCAGTCGTGGGTGCCGAGAACGTAGGCGTCTCCCTTGGGCACCAGCCTGCCGCCCTCGGCCAGGCCGGCGAGGCACCGCCGTACGTCGTCCTCCGGGAGACCGGTCATTTCCGCGACCTCGGCGGCGGTCGCGGGCCGTTCCTCCGTGTTCAAAGCGGCGACGGCCTCGTAGACCGTCATGTCCGCCGTCGTCATCTCCTGGACGTCTTCCAGGCTCTCCTCGTCAGGCACTCCGCTGCCTCGCCCCCTCGCGCAACCGCTCCGGATCGACCTGCCGGTCCGGGTAGCGTTCGAGGTACTCGCCTTCCAGCTCCTGCGTCCGGGAGGTGTGGCGCTCCAGCGCGTCGTCCGACCCGTGGAAGAACGTCTCCGACCGGGTCTCGTGCAGGTGGCGCAACTCGCGGATCAGATCCTCGTCGCCCAGGTCCCGCGGGTCGACTCCCATGGTCATGACGGTCCTCCCTCACACCTCTGTCGGCTTGTCCCAGCGTTCGTCAGGGTTCTTGTCGTCCGGCTCCGCGTTGGGCGGATCCGTGGCGGACGGCGTCCACTCGCCGGCGATATCCGGCTCGTCTGCGTCGTCGCGGACGGTATCGATGTATCGGTCGTCTTCCCTTCGCATGCCAGGTCTCCTGCCCGGTGGAGCGCCCGCCATTCAGGGCCGGCGACGAAACGCCGTACGGCCCGCTCCATCCATGACGGAGACGGGCCGTACGGGTACGGGAGCTGTCAGGACAGGTCGAACTCCCCGCCCTTGACCCCTTCGATGAACGCCTCCCACTCGCCGGGGGTGAACATCAGCCGCGGCCCCTGGGGATCCTTCGAGTCGCGTACGGCGACGCCGTCACGCAGGCGCGCGACCTCCACGCACTGGTTGCCGACGGTGTTCGAGCGCGCCGCCTTACGCCAGACGGCGCAGGCCAGGTCGTCCGCCGGTACGAGTCCCCTCATCGTCCTGCCATCTCCTTCTCGACCGAAATGATCATTTCCATGGACTTCTCCGGGCCGAGCGCGGCGGCACGAAGATGATCGAAGACCTGGACGTATCCGCGGATCTCCGCCGGATCCTCCAGGTAGAGCTCGCCGCTCATGTTCTCCAGCAGCACCACGTCGGCGTCGCCGGGATCGGGGAAGGCCAGGATCGCCATCGAGTTGCCCATGCCGAGGTAGGCACCCGCGTCGAACGGCAGCACCTGCACGGTGACGTTCGGCTGGACGGCCATCTCCCGCAGCCTGCGCAGCTGCTCGGCCATCACGGGCGGGCCGCCCACGGGCCGGCGCAGCGCCGCCTCGTCGAGGACGGCCCACAGCTCCAGCGGGGCGGGCCCGGTCAGGCGCCGCTGGCGCTCCATCCGGGCCGCCGCCCGCCGCTCGATCTCCGCCGGGTCCTTGACCAGGGCCGCGCCGATCACCGCGCGAGCGTAGTCCTCGGTCTGCAGCAGCCCGGGGACCAGCAGCGGCTCGTAGTTGCGCACCGACGACGCCTCGGCCTCCAGCCCGACGTACGGCCCGGGCAGCACGTCGTCGTAGGCGCGCCACCAGCCCCGCCGGGTGGCGTCCCTGGCCAGCGCGACCAGCGCCTCCCGTTCCGAACCCTCGACGCCGTAGAGGTCGAGCAGGTCGCGGATGGTCCGGGTCTGCGGGCGGGTGTGGCCGGCCTCGATCCGGTAGACGGTGGAGACCGCCACGCCGAGCCGCCGCGCGACCTCCTCCCGGCCGAACCCGGCTTCACGCCGCAGACGGGTCAGCTCACCGGAAAGCCGGCGGAGCCGGACTGTAGGGCCGCCAACTCCCCTCATGAACCGAACTCTCCCTTTCGCCGCAAAAGGAAACTATGCAATCGTGCATTCGCCATATTGCGTAGTCGTTTTGCAAAGTGCAGGATGAACGAAGTCTTGCACGGACCTCGAATCGCCATCCGCAGACGGGTGCACAGGGAGTTATCACGGGATGACAATTCTCAACCTCTCGGGGAGAATCGCGATCTCACCCCCCTTCTCGGGAGACCCGTCCCAAGTGCGGGCCGCCCGGCGGTTCGTGGCGAGCCGTCTCGGCGACGGCCACCCCTGCCGCGACGACGCCGTGCAACTGATCGGCGAGCTGGTCGCCGAGTCCCTGCGGCACGCCGTCTCCTGCGGACGCCCGCCGGGGTACGGCGTGTCGGTCCTGGCCACACCCGCCGCGGTCCGCGTCACGTTGTCGACCCAGGGCTGCGGGTGCTGGACGTCTCCCGAGCTGACGCCGGGCCGCGGCGTCCACCTCGTGGACCTGTTCACCCGGCGATGGGGGGTGTCGGCCAGCCGCACCGGGGTCTGCGTGTGGTTCGAGCTCGGGCACGACGCCGCCGTACCTCCGCCCAGGGGCGTGGAGAGCGAGAGCACGAGGACGGCCTGACCGCCATTGCGCACCGGTCAGGACCGAGACTGGTGAGAAGCAGAATGAATTTCTGGCCGGATCCGGGGTAGACGGGCGCCATATCTTGCGGAGAAGGGGACGATATGGCGCAAATAAGCACCGACATTCCCGCGCGGCTGGATCGGCTCCCCTGGGCTCGTTGGCACTGGCTCGTGCTCATCGGACTCGGCACCGTCTGGATCCTCGACGGGCTCGAGGTGACCATCGTGGGGGTCATCGGCCCCCGGATCACGGACCCGAGCAGCGGGCTGGGACTCACCGACAGCGAGGTCGGGATCGCCGCCGGCGTGTACGTCGCGGGAGCCTGCCTCGGCGCTCTCTTCTTCGGCCACCTGACGGACCGATTCGGGCGCAAGAAGCTCTTCCTGGTCACGCTCGCCGTCTACCTGGCCGCCACCGTGGCCACGGCGTTCTCGCACGACGCCTGGTACTTCTACCTGTGCCGGTTCTTCACCGGCGCCGGCATCGGGGGCGAGTACGCGGCGATCAACTCGGCGATCGACGAGCTCATCCCCGCCCGCGTGCGCGGCACGGTCGACCTGGTGGTGAACGGCTCCTTCTGGCTCGGCACCGCGCTCGGCGCGCTCATCGCGATCCCGGCGCTCGACACGAGCCTGCTGCCGGCCGGTCTCGGCTGGCGCCTGCTGTTCGGCATGGGCGCCGTCCTCGGCGTGGCGATCCTGCTGGTCCGCAGGACCGTGCCCGAGAGTCCGCGCTGGCTGTTCATCCACGGCCGCGGCGAAGAGGCCGAGGAGATCGTGCGGGACATCGAGACGAAGGTCCGCGAGGAGAGCGGCAAGACGCTCGAACCGGCGCACGGGGAGATCAGGATCAACCAGCGGACGCACACCCCGCTGTCGGAGGTGGCGGCCACGCTGCTGCGCCGCTATCCCAAGCGCACGACCGTCGGCCTGTCGCTGTTCATCGGTCAGGCGTTCCTGTACAACTCGATCTTCTTCACGTACGCGCTGGTGCTGTCGAAGTTCTTCAAGGTGCCGGACGGCAGCACGCCGTGGTACCTCGTCCCGATCGCGATCGGGAACTTCCTCGGCCCGGTCCTGCTCGGCCGGTTCTTCGACACGGTCGGGCGCCGGACCATGATCGCGGGCACCTACGTGCTGTCCGGCCTGCTCCTGCTGGGCACCGCCGCGCTGTTCAACGCGCACGCGCTGACCCCGGTGACCCTCACGGCCTGCTGGATGGTGGTGTTCTTCTTCGCCTCCGCGGGGGCGAGCAGCGCCTATCTGACGGTCTCGGAGATCTTCCCGATGGAGACCAGGGCCCTGGCGATCGCGCTGTTCTACGCCGTCGGCACCGGGCTCGGCGGCATCATCGGGCCCGTGCTGTTCGGCCGCCTGGTGGAGAGCGGGGTCGTCGGCGACGTCGTGGTCGGCTACGCCATCGGCGCCGTCCTCATGATGGCGGCCGGGCTGGTGCAGTGGTTCATGGGCGTGGAGGCGGCCCGGCGCTCGCTGGAGGACATCGCCGCCCCGCTCAGCGCCGAGCAGCGCCAGATGGTCTGACCGGGCGTACCGGTACGGCTCGCACCTTCACAGCGCGAGCCGCACCTGGCCGGGTGTCTCAGCGCTCTCTTGGGTATCAACCCCCTCAGATGCGCACATAAGGCGCATCCTCGTACATTCGGGGGAATCATGGCTGACGACGCTCAGAAGAAGAAGCCCGCGAAGTCCACCGGCAAGGCGAAGAGGACGGCCATCAAGGAAGCCCGCTCGGCAAAGCAGGCGAAGAAGGCCAACCGCCCCGCCGAGGGCGCGAGCGAGTGACGGCCGCACGGCCGGTGCCACCATGATCCGGGCCGGGCCACCGTGGCCCGGCCCTCCTCCTTCACCCGCCCCCGTACGCGATGCCTGCCTCCGTCCTGGATACTCGGAAGGCCATAGAGCCGATCTCGCTTGTTCTGGAGGGCCGCCCGTGAGGCTTGGAGTCGTCTTCGACCGCGACCTGCCGCCGGAATCGCTTCCGTCGTTCGCCGGGGAACTCGACGGCACGGCGGTCTCCGACCTGTGGGTGGTGGAGGACCTCGGCTGGACGGGCTCGATCTCCTCTGCCGCCACCGCACTGGCCACGACCTCGCGCCTGCGCGTCGGCATCGGCATCACCCCCGCGCCCCTGCGCAACCCGATGCTGCTGGCGATGGAGCTGGCCAACCTGGCCCGTCTCCACCCCGGGCGGCTGGCCGCGGGGATCGGGCACGGCGTGCAGGCGTGGATGCGTCAGGTGGGCGCCGCCGCCGCGTCCCCGCTGTCGCTGCTGGAGGAGACGATCACGTCCGTACGCGCGCTGCTGCGCGGCGAGACCGTCACCCTGCACGGACGCGAGGTGAGCCTGGACGGCGTCCGCCTCGTCCACCCGCCGGCCGAGCCGCCGCCCGTCCTCGCCGGGGTGGTGAGCCCGCGCTCGCTGGCGCTGTCGGGACGGGTGGCCCAGGGCACGATCCTCCCCGAGGGTCTCAGTCCGGATCGGTTGCGGTCGATGATCGAGGGGATCGGCGCGACCGGCGATCACGAAGTGGTGGCGTTCGTCCACCTCTACGTCGGCGACGACGCACGCGAGGCCATGCGGCACGCGGCGGAGGAGCAGGCGGGGTTCCTGCAGGTGGCGCCGGAAGAGGTCGTCATGGCGGCGGGTTCGCCGCAGGAGGCGTCCGCCCAGGTCAGGAGGCTGTGGGAGGCGGGCGTGTCCACGGTCGCCGTCCGCCCTGTGGGCGCCGACCCGCTCTCCCACGTCCACAAGCTGCTGTCCGCCCTCTGACCCGCCGTACGGCGCCGGGGCATGACATTTGTCCCGGGGAGAACCAGGATCGGCCCCACTACGCCGGGACGCGCACGATCGGGCAGAGTTGAGGCGTGGACACGCCGACCCTCCGATCCCCTCAACACCGTGTGAGCCGTACCGCCGTCTGGTATTGGGCCGCGCGGGCCGCCCTCGGCTGGCTGGTCATCCTCGCGGCCCAGGTGGTCTGGCTCGTGGCCGACGGCGACGGGACCGCCCTGCCCGTCACCGCCCACGTGGCCGGTCTCGCCGTCACCGCCGTCGTCGCGGTGGCGCACGTCACGGTCATGCCGCAGTGGCGTTATCGGGTGCACCGCTGGGAGGCCACGTCCGCGGCCGTCTTCACCCAGTCGGGCTGGTTCAAGCAGGAGTGGCGCATCGCCCCCGTCTCCCGCATCCAGACCGTGGACAGCGAGCGCGGCCCGCTGGAGCAGATCTTCCGCCTGGCCAACGTCACCGTCACCACCGCCTCCGCCGCCGGTCCGATCAAGGTCAGCGGCCTCGACCGGGACACGGCCCAGCGCCTGGTCGCCGAGCTCACCGCCACCGCGCAGGCGACGGCGGGTGACGCGACGTGATCGACGTCGTCGAGACGACCCTGGCTTGGCGGCGGCTGAGCCCGCGCATGCTGGTGATCCACCCGTTCCAGGAGGTCGTACGGGCCGCACCGGCACTGCTCGGCCTGCTGGTCGCGGGGTCGAGCAGCGGGGGGCAGGGCCATCTGTGGAGCGTCGCGGGCGTCGCTCTCATGGTCGTGCTCGGCATGCTCCGCTGGTTCACCACGACCTACCGCATCACCCCCGAGCACGTGCAGGTCCGCCGCGGCCTGCTGAACCGCAAGGTGGTGACCGTGCCCCGCGACCGGGTCCGCACGGTGGACGTCACCTCCCACGTGCTGCACCGCGTGCTCGGCCTGGCCCGGGTGGAGGTGGGGACGGGCATGTCGGAGCGCAGGCACGAGGGCCGGCTCAAGCTGGACGCGCTGACCGCCGCCGAGGCCGCCCGCCTGCGCGTGGAACTGCTGCACCGCTCCCCCGCCGCCGCCATGGCATCCTCCACGGTGTCCTCCACGGTGTTGTCCTCCACCGTGTCTCCCGTGGCGCCCCCCGCCGGAAGCACGCCGGCCGCGGAGACCGAACTCGCGCGGATGCGTCCCCAGTGGGTGAGGTTCGGGCCGTTCACGATGTCCGGGCTCGTCACCGTGGGCGTCGTCGCCGGGTTCGTGTCCCGCCTGGTCTCGGAGGGCAACGTCGACCTCGGCAGGGTCGGGCCCGTCCAGGAGACCTGGCGGTGGTTCAGCGCGATGTCGCTCCCGCTGGAGATCGCGACGGTGGTGCTCGTGCTGGTGGTGTTCGTGAGCGTCGCCTCCACGCTCGGCTACGTCCTGGCCTTCGGCAACTTCCGGCTCACCCGGCACACCGAGGGCACCCTCCACGTGACCCGGGGGCTGCTGACCACCCGGGCCACCACCATCGAGGAACGGCGGCTGCGCGGGGTCGAGGTCGGGGAGCCGTTGCTGCTGCGCGCCGTACGCGGGGCCCGCCTGTCCGCGGTGACGACCGGTCTGCGGTCGGCGCAGGGCGCTCAGCGCGGCGGGTCGCTGCTGCTGCCGCCCGCGCCGCGCGCCGACGCCGTGGCGGTGGCCCGGCTCGTGCTCCCCCGTGTCGCCGATGCCCCCTCGGTCTCCGCATCCGAGGCCTCGCCGGTCACCGCGAGCCTGACCGCGCACGGCCCTGCGGCGCTGCGCCGCAGGTTCACCCGGGCGTACGGCGTGCACGCCCTGGTGCTGGCCGCGCTGCTCGCGCTGTGGTGGTGGGCCGGGCTGCCCTCCTGGACGTGGGTCACCGCCGCCGCCCTGCTGCCGCTGACCGCTCTGCTGGCCGCCGACCGCTACCGCTCGCTCGGCCACGCTCTGGCGTCGGGCTATCTGGTCACCCGCTGGGGTTCGCTCGCACGCCGCCGGGTGGCCCTGGAGTGCGACGGCGTCATCGGCTGGAACATCGAGCGGTCGTTCTTCCAGCGCCGGGCCGGTTTGGCGACGCTGACGGCGACCACGGCGGCCGGCAAGCAGGGCTACCAGGTGCGCGACGTGGATCTCGCCGAGGCGCTGCGCCTGGCCGCCGCGGGCACGCCCGGCCTGCTCGACCCGTTCCTCGTCGAGGCCGCGGCGCCCCTGTCGCCTAATAGCATGTGATGCCCGATAAGACCGGTTTCACCTGAGGAGTTGGATTGTCCCGCTACGGCCAGATGTTCGGCCCCGACATCACGTTCCTCGGCGTCGAGCGGTGCGACCTCGACGACCCGGCCGGCTACGCGGACGCCGACATCGTCATCCTGGGCGCGCCGTTCGACGGCGGCACCTCCCACCGCCCGGGTGCGCGCTTCGGCCCGAACGCCATCCGCCAGACCTGTTACCTCCCCCACGACGGCTCCCGCCCGAGCCTGGCGCTGCGCGTGGACGCCCTCAAGGACCTGCGGGTGCTCGACGCGGGAGACGTGGAGACCTACGCCGGGGACATCGAGGGCAGCCTGCGCGCGATCGAGGACGCGGTCGCCAGGATCGCGGCCTCCGGGGCCATCCCGGTCGTCCTCGGCGGCGACCACACGATCGCCCTGCCCGACGCGACCGGCGTGGCCCGCCACCACGGCTTCGGCCGCGTCTCGATGATCCACTTCGACGCGCACGCCGACACCGGCGACATCGAGTTCGGCCACCTGCACGGCCACGGGCAGCCGATGCGGCGGCTCATCGAGTCGGGCGCGATCCGGGGCGACCGCTTCCTGCAGATCGGCCTGCGCGGCTACTGGCCCGGGCCGGAGATCCTCGACTGGATGGCCGGGAAGCGCATGCGGTCGTACGAGATGACCGAGATCGTCGCCAGGGGCCTCGACGAGTGCCTCACCGAGGCGTACGCGATCGCGCTCGACGACTGCGACGGGGTCTACCTGTCGGTCGACGTGGACGTCTGCGACCCGGGCCACGCGCCGGGCACCGGCACGCCCGAGCCGGGCGGCCTGTCGGCCCGCCAGCTCCTCGACGCCGTACGCAGGACCTGTTACGAGCTGCCCGTCGTGGGCCTGGAGATCGTAGAGGTGGCCCCGCCGTACGACCATGCGGACATCACGGCGTATCTGGGCAACCGGGTCGTCCTGGAGGCGCTGTCGGCGATCGCCCGCCGCCGCAGGGACGCCGCCGACGGCACGCGCTGGGACCCCACCCAGCCTCTCCTGGACGGCCGCTGACCCGCCCCGGGGCGCGTGCCGGACATTTCCGGCCAAGGCCGGGAGCCGATCTGGTAGGCATGGTCGCGTGACGCGATCGAGAACCGCCGCCGTCCTGGCCGTCGCCGCCGTGCTCCCGGCGCTCCTGACCGGCTGCGCGACCGACGGCCGCGGCACGGTCCCGGACCGGACGGCGGCGGCGCACGCGACGCCGGGCACCGGATCCGGGGGCGACGCCGCGAGCCCGCCCTCCGCGACGGCCCGGGCGAGCGGGCCGGCGACCAGGGACGCGTCCGACGGGGCCGCCCGTCCGCTCCGGTCCCCCGCGAAGCCCGTGCGGGTGCCCGCCGGGGTGACTGCCGGGTATGCCGTGGTCGACGTGACCACGGGCAAGACGGTCGCGTCCCGCCAGGTGCACCACCGGTTCCGGTCGGCGTCGGTGGTGAAGATCCTCATCGCCGTCGACTACCTGGAGCGGCACAAGGGGACGATCCCGGCCGGCGACCTGGCGCTCCTGACCCCCATGCTCCGCGGCAGCGACGACGACGCGGCGACGGCCCTGTGGCGGCGCGGCGGCCAGGGCGAGATCGTGCGGCGGACGGCGCGCAGGATCGGCCTGACCGAAACCTCCCCACCGCCCGCCGCCAAACCCGGCTTCTGGGGCTACACCGCCATCAGCGCGGCCGACATCGCGCTCGTCTACCGGTATCTGCTGCGGCGGGCCGAGCCCCGCGTCCGCGACTTCGTCCTCGGCAACCTGCGCAAGGCGTCCCAGTGCGCCCGCGACGGCTTCGACCAGTTCTTCGGCATCCCCCGCGCCGTTCCCCGGCCCTGGGCGATCAAGCAGGGCTGGTCCGGGTATGGCGCGGTTCCTCCCGTCAGGTGCTCCCGCGCGAAGGCGACGTCGTACCGTATCGGGGCGGTCACAATGGGCGGCAACCCGGTTGATTTCGGCCGTCCGGTGCTCCACACTACTGGCGTGATCGGCGACCGGCTGATCATGGTGGTGCTCACCCTGCAGCCCTCGGGGGCGTCCTTCACGCAGTCGGCCGAGCGGGTGACGAAGCTGGCGAGAGACCTCTATCTCAGCGTCGCCTAGCGGTCCGCTTCGTACGGGGAAGGACCGTTCTGTTTAGAGGCGGGGCCGCCGGGCAGCGATCACGCGTGCTCTCCCTCCTCTCTGAAAGCTGGTCGGCGATGGGTTTCCCGTGGGGATTGCTCGGCCGGGACATGGCGGTCGATCTCGGTACGGCCAACACGCTCGTGTACGTGCGCAAGAAGGGCGTCGTCCTCGACGAGCCCTCGGTCGTGGCGATCAACCTGCACACGGACAGGATCGTGGCGGTCGGGACCGCGGCGAAGGAGATGATCGGGCGGACCCCGCCCCACATCGCCACGCTGCGCCCGCTCAAGGACGGCGTGATCGCCGACCTCGACGCGGCCGAGCGCATGCTGCGGCACTTCATCCAGGTGGCGCACAAGAACCGCTACCTGGCCAAGCCCCGGGTCGTCGTCGCCGTGCCGAGCGGCACCACGAGCGTCGAGCAGCGCGCGGTCAGGGAGGCGGCGTACGAGGCGGGCGCCCGCCGCGTCCACATC
>NZ_BOOF01000007.1 GCF_016863095.1 Microbispora siamensis
GCCCGCCGCGTCCACATCATCGAGGAGCCGATGGCCGCGGCGATCGGCGCGGGACTCAACGTTGGCGACACGACCGGCAACATGGTCGTGGACATCGGCGGCGGCACGACGGAGGTCGCGATCGTCTCGCTCGGCGGGGTGGTCGTGTCGAAGTCCGTGCGGGTCGGCGGCGACGAGCTCGACGAAGCGATCGTCAACTACGTCAAGAAGGAACACTCCCTGATGCTCGGCGAGCGCACGGCCGAGCACATCAAGATCAAGCTGGGCAGCGCACGGCCGGGCGGCGACGACACCACACCGCTGCCGATCCGGGGCCGCGACCTGGTGACCGGCCTGCCGAAGACCGCGACGATCAACCGGGCGCAGGTCAGGGAGGCGATCGAGGACCAGGTCCAGACGATCGTCGACGCCGTGCAGAGCACGCTGGACCAGTGCCCGGCCGAGCTGGCGGGCGATCTGATCGACAACGGCATCGTGCTGACCGGCGGCGGCGCGCTGCTCGACGGGCTGGCCGAACGGCTGGAGAAGGCCGTCGGCATGCCGATCCACCTCGTCGACCAGCCGCTCCAGTCGGTGGTGCTCGGCGCGGGCCGGTGCGTCGAGCGCTTCGACGACATGCAGGACGTGTTCCTCCCCGAAACGCGTCGATGAGGGCCGCCGGTCGCCGGGCGCCCGCGCTGCTGGCGCTCGTCTCCGCCGCCCTGATCGTCGCCGACACCGTCACCCCGCTCGCGCCGCTGCGTGCGTTCGGGTCGGCCGTGTACGGCGGGCTGGAGGACGCGGCGTCCGCCGGCGTCCGCTGGGCGTCTGGCGAGCGCCGCCTGGAGGAACTCGAACGCGAGAACGCCCGGCTGCGCGCCGACCTGCTGGCCGCCCGCGGGACGACGCCCTCCCCCGCTCAGGCGGACGGCTACCGGGTCGTGCCGGCCCACGTCATCGGCTTCGGCCGGGACGGCACGGTCACCGTCGACACCGGCGCCGACGCCGGCGTCGCCCGCGACATGACCGTGTTCGACGGGAACGGGCTGGTCGGCCGGGTCCTGCGGTCCGGGCCCGGCACGGCCACGGTGCAGCTCGCCACGGCCTCCGGCGCGTCGATCGGCGCGCGGCTCGAGGGCTCGCGGGAGGTCGGCCTGGTGACCGGCGTCCCCGAGCGCGGGCTGCTGCGGCTGAGCCTGCTCAACCCCTCGGCCGAGGTGAAGCCCGGCGACCGGGTGGTGACGCTGGGCTCGCGCGACATGCGGCCGTACGTGCCGGACGTGCCGATCGGCACGGTGGTCACGGTCGAGCCCGCGCCGGACGCGCTGACCAGGACGGCGCTCGTGCGTCCCTTCGCCCGGTTCACCGCGCTCGACCTCGTCACCGTGGTGCTGGGACCGCAGCCGGACGGCGCGGCGGTGGACGCGTCCGCCGGTAAGGGCACGACGAAGGCCGGGGACGGAGACAAAGGCGCGGACAGAGACGAGGGCGGCTCGAAGAAGGCGAAGGGGGCCTGATGAAGGCGGTCGTGCTGTCCGTTCTCGTCGTCCTCGTCGCACCGGTGCTCCAGGTCGCCGTGGTGAACGGCCTGTCGCTGCCCGGCGGCGGGCCCGACGTCGTGCTGGTCGGCGTCATCGCGCTCGCGCCGCATCTGCGGCCCGGAGCGGGGGCGTTCCTGGGGTTCGCCGCGGGCCTGGCCGCCGACATCGCGCCGCCCGCCGACCACACCATAGGGCGGCTCGCCCTGGTCCTGTGCCTGGCCGGGTGGGTGTGCGCGCGGGTCACCGCGGACGGCACGGCCGGGCGGCGCGCCGCCGTCGCCGCCGCCGTGGCCCTGGGCGCCACGCTCGCCGGGGGCGTGCTCGCGGCCCTGCTCGACGGCACGCCGTGGGGCACGGCCCTCGCGCCCGGCGCCGTCGCCTGGACCGTCGGCCTGGCCGCGCTCGTGGTGGCGGCGCTCGCCCTGCTGCCCCGCCGTCGTTCGTTCGGGCGGGTGCCGAGGTCGCGGGACAGACCGCGCGATCCGTACGGCCGGGGGAGGCGGCTTGCGTAGGACCGCCCGGCAGCGCCCTTCGGACCGGGGTCGTCACCGGCCCCAGGGCCGTCTCACGCTCGTGTTCGTCGTGGTGACCGCGCTCATGCTGACCCTGCTCGGCCGTTTGTGGTACCTGCAGATCGTCACCGGCCCGTCGTACGTCAGGGCGGCCACGGAGTCGCGGGTGCGCTCGGTCGTCCTGCCGCCGGTGCGGGGGCAGATCGTCGACGCACACGGCCGGCCGCTGGTGGCCAACGAGACCAAACCCCAGGTGTCGGTGGACTACATGGCTCTCATCCACCAGCCCGACGGGGGGACGGACGTGCTGACCCGGCTCGCCCGGGCCCTGGGCCGGCCCTATCAGGAGATCGCCGACCGGGCGCGGCTGTGCGCCCGGGACGTGCCCCGGCCGTGCTGGCCCGGCTCGCCGTACCAGCCGATCGTCGTCGCGGACGACGTGAGCGTGCGCACGGCGCTGTGGATCGCGGAGCGGCAGGACGAGTTCCCCGGCGTCAGCACGGCGTTGCGGCCGGTCAGGACCTACCCGCTCGGCTCGGCCGCGGCGCACGTGCTCGGCTACCTGCAGCCGCCCTCCCCCGACGACCCCGAGGGCGGCCCCGAGCTGATCGGCCGCGACGGCCTCGAAGCGCAGTACGACCGCGAGCTGGCCGGGCGCACCGGGATCAGGCAGGTGGCGGTGGACAGCACGGGCAAGGTCACCGGCCTGATCCGCGAGGAGGCCGCCGTGGCCGGGGACACGCTGGTGACCAGCATCGACGCGCGCATCCAGGAGGTGGCCGAGCGAGCGCTGACCCGGGCCGTGGCCGCCGCGCGCAAGCGGGGCGAGCCCGCCGACAGCGGCGCGGCGGTGGTGCTGGAGGCGAAGACCGGGCGGGTGACGGCGATCGCCGACTATCCCACCTACGACCCGGGCGTGTGGACCGGGGGCATCTCCCAGCACGACTACGAGGACCTGCCGCTGGTCAGCGCCGCCGTGCAGGGGCAGTGGCCGCCGGGCTCGACGTGGAAGGTGACCTCGACGGCCGCGGCGGCGAAGGCGGGCTACTCGCTGCGGTCCTCCTACGACTGCCCGGGCGGCTACAAAATCGGCGGCCGGGTGTTCCACAACTTCGAGAGCGCCGAACTGGGCCGGATGGACATGCGCCGGGCCCTGGTGGTGTCGTGCGACACGATCTTCTACCGGTTCGCCGAGAAGATGTGGCGGCGCGACGGCGGGCTCAAGCCGGTCAAACGTCCCAAGGACCCGATGCAGGCGATGGCCAGGGAGTTCGGGTTCGGCGCCGCCACCGGCGTCGACCTGCCGCACGAGGCGCCGGGAAGGGTGCCCGACCGCGCCTGGAAGAAGGCCAACTGGGAGCGGACCAAGGCGGACTCCTGCCGGCGTGCCAAGACCGGCTATCCGGAGCTGTCCGACCGCAAGCGGGCGGCCTACCTCAAGGCGCTCGCCGCGGACAACTGCCGCTCCGGCGGGGTCTGGTGGGCCGGCGACGCGGCCAACTTCTCCATCGGCCAGGGTGACGTGCTGGTGACGCCGCTGCAGCTCGCCCGCGGATACGCGGCGCTCGCCAACGGCGGCACGGTCTTCAGCCCCAGGATCGGCAAGCAGGTCGTGCGCCCCGACGGCACCGTGGTCCGCACGATCACCCCGCCCGTCGTGGGCAGGATCGACGCCTCGCGCAAGACGCTGCGATTCATCCGCGACTCGCTCGCCGGCGTGCCGCGCTCCGGCACGGCCGCGGGCGCGTTCGAGGGCTACGCGTTCAAGCGCCTGCCGGTCGCCGGGAAGACCGGCACCGCCGAGGCGTACGGCAGGCAGGACACCTCGTGGTTCGCCTCCTTCGGCCCGGTGAAGAAGCCGAAGTACGTCGTGGTGGTCGTCGTCTCGCAGGGCGGCACGGGCGGGACCACGGCGGCCCCCGCCGCCCGGGAGATCTGGGAGGGCATCGCCGCCCTCGCTCACGACAAGAAGCACGACAAGAAGAAGGACAAGAGGAAGCGATGACGACGCTCGGTCCCCTGTCCGTACGGCTGCCGGCGAGCCGCGCGACCAGGCGCAGGGCGTGGGCCGCGCGCCTCGCCTTCTTCCCCGCCTGGGGCCTGGTGCTGCCCGCGGCCGCGTTGTCGGCGATCGGGCTGCTGCTCGTGTGGTCGGCCACCCGCAACGAGCCGGGCTCGACGCTGCCGCAGCGGCAGGCGCTCAGCGTGGGCATCGGCTTCGCGCTCATGTGGGCCGTCTCGCGGATCGACCTGCGGGTGCTGCGGGCCTACGTCCCGGTGCTGTACCTGCTCGGGCTAGTCGGGCTGGTCGCCGTGCTGACCCCGCTGGGCCGTACGATCAACGGCTCGCACGCGTGGATCGTGCTCGGCGACGGGCTGCAGTTCCAGCCGTCCGAGTTCGCCAAGGCCGCCACGGTGCTCGCGCTCGCGACGGCGCTCGGCGAGCGGCGGGACGGCGAGCGCAGGCCGGGCGCCGGGGCCGTGCTGCTCGCCCTCGGCCTCGCCGCGCTGCCTGTCGGCCTGATCGCGCTGCAGCCCGACCACGGCACCGCGCTCGTCTTCCTGGTGCTGACCACCGGGATGATCGCGGTGTCCGGCGCGCCCAAGAGATGGTTCGCGGCGTTCGCCGCCGCCGGGGCCGCCGGGCTGCTCCTGGTGTGGCGGCTCGACCTCATCCGGCCCTACCAGCTCCAGCGCCTGATGGTGCTGGCCGACCCGGACGCCGACCCGATGGGCGTGGGCTACAACGCCACCCAGGCCAGGATCGCGATCGGCTCCGGAGGGCTGCTCGGCAAGGGCCTGTTCCACGGCGAGCAGACGGCGGGCCATTTCGTGCCCGAGCAGCACACCGACTTCATCTTCACGGTCGCGGGCGAGGAGCTCGGCTTCCTCGGCGCCGCCTGCGTGATCCTGCTGATGCTCGCCCTGCTGTGGCGCGGCCTGTGGATCGCGGCCAAGAGCCCCTCGCCGTTCGGCACGGTCGTGGCCGGCGGGGTGGTGTGCTGGCTGGCGTTCCAGACGTTCGTGAACGTGGGGATGACCATGGGCCTGCTGCCGGTCGCGGGGCTGCCGCTGCCGTTCGTGTCGTACGGCGGGTCGGCCACGATCTCCAGCCTGGCGGCCGTGGGGCTGCTGGCCGCCGTGAACCGGCGTACGCGCACGCCGGCATAGGGCACTCTTGGAGGAATGCGCAGCAAGCTCGGCGGACGGGTGGCCCAGGCGGCGGAGATCGCCCTGGCCACCCGCAAGTACGTGACCCCGATCGACGTCCTCACCGGCCTGCGGTGGCTGCACGACCGCCACGTGGAGACCTGGCGGCAGGGCCGCGCCGACAGCCTGGAACGGCTGGCCGCCGTGGACGCCGCCCGGATGGCCGAGGCCCTGTCGCATCTGCGCGCGTGGGCCGTGTCCCGCGACCTGGTGGAGAGCGAGGCGGCGTACACGGCGGGCACCCGTGACCGGCGACCGCTGCGCTTCACCGCGGCGGGCGACGAGGACCTGGAGCGCGCCTTCCGCGTCCACTGGCTGTCGCCCGACCTGAGCGAGGCGCGGCGGCGGCAGATCGCCGAACGGCAGAGCAAGGCCCCCGACCTCGTGGCCGTGGCGCCGCTGGACGCGTGGACCTGCGCCGGGTGTGGGGACACCGGACCTTACCTGATCATGGAGGGCGACCGGCCGCACTGTCTGACCTGCGCCGACATGGACCATCTGTGCTTCCTTCCGGCGGGGAACGCGGCGCTGAGCCGCCGCGCCAAGAAGGAGAGCGGCCTGTCGGCGGTGGTGGTCCGCTTCAACCGGCGGCGCAAGCGGTACGAGCGGCTCGGCGTGCTGGTCGAGGAGGAGGCGCTGACGCGGGCCGAGGAGCAGTGCCTGGCCGACGAGGAGGCGCGGCTGCGCCGCCGCGAGCGCGACCGCGAGCGCCGCGCCGGCGAGGACGCCGAGTTCCAGGCGAGGATGGCGGCGGAGATCCGCCGCCTGTTCCCCCGCTGCCCGGCCGAGCGGGCCGAGGCCATCGCCGCGCACGCCGCCGTACGCGGCAGCGGGCGGGTGGGCCGCACCGCCGCCGCCCGCGTGCTGGACGAGAACGCCATCACGCTCGCCGTGATCGCGAGCGTGCGGCATCTGGACACCGACTACGACGAGTTGCTGATGGCCGGGACACCGCGGATGACGGCCCGCGAGCGGATCCGCCCCCGGGTCGAGGAGGTCCTGACGGCCTGGCGCGGGTGAGCGCTTCCGGCGGACCCTTCAGCGGACGCGGCCGACCATCTGGGCGTACATACGCCCGGGGCTGGGGACCGACGACGGGTTGAGGAAGCCGGGCAGCGGGGGCAGGTCGACCGCGAACGGCTGCAGCCGCTCGAACAGCGTGTGCGCGTCGGACGGCCGGTTGTCCGGCTCCTTCTCCAGCAGTTCGGCGATCAGGCGGTCCAGCTCGGCGGGGACCCCCGGCACCCGGGGCGGCCGTTCCTTCACCTGCTTGTCGAACACGGCGTACTCGGTGGGCCCGGTGAACAGCTGGTTGCCGGTCAGCATCTCGTGCAGCACGCAGCCGAGGGAGTACAGGTCGCTCTTCGGCCCGGCGACGCCCCGCTGGATCTGCTCCGGAGACATGTACGCCGGGGTGCCGAGGATCTGGCCGATCCGGGTGAACTGCGCCGTCCTACCCGCGACGTCCGCCTCCCGCAGCATGGCGAGCCCGAAGTCGAGGAGCTTCACGCTGCCGTCCGGGCAGAGCATGAGGTTGGTCGGCTTGAGGTCCCGGTGGCAGATCGACAGCTCGTGGGCGGCGGTCAGCACGGCGCACGCCTGGGCGGCGATGGCCGCGGCCCACGGCACCGGCAGCGGGCCGTGCTCGCTCAGCAGGTCGGCGACCGTCACGCCCTCGATGAACTGCATGACCTGGAAGAGCCGCTGCTCGTAGGTGCCGAAGTCGTACAGGACGGGCGCGCCCGGATGGTCGAGCTTCGCGAGGATCCGCGCCTCGCGGATGAACCGGCGCTGCAACTCCTCGTCCGGGCCGTCGGGCAGCCGCAGGAACTTCACCGCCACCTTGCGGTCGAGCCGCCGGTCGTGCCCGCCGTACACGGCGCCCATGCCGCCCTGCCCCAGGGGGAGGTCGTCCAGCTCATACCGGTCGCCGATGACCATGCGCCCCTCCCGTCGGCCTATCGGGGAAAAAGCTACCGGATTCGTCCGCGATGCTCGGGCTCAGCGGCCGGGTGGACAGGACTCTCTCAGCCGGCAGGCTCCGGACCGCGTCACCCACGAGGGCGCAGGCGTCCGTCGATCAGGCCCTCGACGCCGAGGCGGGCGAGCGCCTCCCCCGCGGCGGCCGCCTCCCGCAGGCCGTCCTCCAGCGCGAGCAGCCGCCGGAAGGCCGTGCCGTACGTGCGCTGGACGGCCAGGGGAAGCTGGGGGACGCGGGCCCGGCGGGCCTCCACGCGGCTGCTGCCCAGATGCGGCCGGCCGCCGCCCGCCGCGTAGCGCAGGAACCCGGCCAGGAACTCGGGATCCACCTTGCCCGGAGCGACGCGGAAGAGGCTGAGGTGAGGGCCCAGGACCGAGCCCTCCCCCGTCACCACCCGAGCGGTGACGGCCGACGCCACGACGTCTCCCGGCCGTACGGCGACCAGGCCGGGGGCGCGCGGGATCCGCCGCGACGGCGCCGTCCCGGCCGCGACGTCGTCGGCCGTCAGCACGGGCACCCCGCCCTCGGCCACCGCACCGCCGGGGATGTCGCCGCCGGGGACGTCGGCGGGCAGCGCCCGCAGCGTCGAATGCCGGATGGTGACCAGCCCGGACCTGGCCATCTCCGCCACGGTCGCCCACGACGCGTCCCAGCCCGCCGCGCCGCCGGTGAGCACCTCCAGGTCGGGCACGTCGCCGGCCAGCGCCGCGAGCGCGTCCCGGAAGCGCTCCCTGGCGTCCGGGAAGCCCCGCGTGTCGTTCCGGGGTGACAGGTGCCGCGCCGGGCTCACGTCCACCTCGTCGTCGAGGATGTCGATGATCCGGACCGTGCGGCCACCGCGCGGGAGCTCGGTCTTCGCGAGGTGGGCCCGCCAGACCGTTTCGACGCCGGCCGGGTCATCTCCCGCGTCGGCCACGAGGATCGCGCCGGGCTGCCGCTCCCCCGGCTCGGGACGGCGCAGCAGCCACAGGTCGGGGCCTCCGGGCGCCAGCGTGAAGACCGCCCGCAGCGCGCCCGTCCGCAGCAGGTTCGCCCGGATGCGACGTCCCGGGCGGCGGCTCGCGGCGGCGCCCGGCATCAGGATGGCCACGAGCCCGCCGGGCCGCACGTGGGCGAGGCAGTGCTGCACCCAGGCCAGCTCCGGCTCGCCGCGCGGGGGCATGCCGTACTGCCAGCGGGCATCGCCGATGAGGTCCTCGTGGCCCCAGGCCCGCTCGTTGAACGGCGGGTCGCACACCACCGCGTCCACGAGCGCGTCCCCGAGCCTGTCCCCGAGCCCGTCCATCGGCCGGTCCGGCGGGAACGCGTCGTGCCGCAGCGCGTCCCCGGGGACGACCCGGGCGTCCCGCCCGCGCAGCAGCAGCCGCAGCGCGGCGAGCAGCGCGACCGTCTCGTTGGCGTCCTGGCCGAGCAGCCGCGCCTCGTCCCCCGCCGCACCGGCCCCGGCGGCGTCCAGCAGGAGCGTGCCCATGCCGCACGCGGGGTCGAGCACCGTGCGCGCCCCCGGGCAGGCCAGCCGGGTCATCAGGGCGGCCACGTCGGGCCGGGTCAGTGCCAGCCTGCGGCTGTGCGCCTCGGCGTACCGCTCGCACAGGAACTCGAACGCGCCGGCCGCGCCGTTCCGCTCGGCCATCCCGGCGACCAGCAGGAGCAGGCCGGGCTCGACCGGCGTCGCCTCCCCCGTGCGCGGGGGCAGGTCGGCGGTCGCCTCGGCCACCGCGCGCGGGAGCCGTACGGCGAGGTCGGGGGCGGCGGACAGCCGCTTCCAGCCGTCCGGGTCGCGGAGCGTGTAGAGCAGGAACGCCCCGACCTCCCCCAGCACCTCGCCCAGGCGCAGGTCGTCGGCCGACGCGCGCAGCCGCTGCCAGACGCGGTCGCCCTGGGACACCTCGAACGACTTGCCGTTCCTGCGCAGCCACGCCTCCACTTCGGGCAGCGAGAAAAGCGGGCTGGAGGCGGTACCTCCGACCGGCTGGGGGAAGTCCTCGTAGCGGCGCCGCCAGTTGCTGACCGCGGCCCTGCCGACGTCGGCGAGCCGGGCGATGTCGCCCGCGTTCACGGTCGCTTCGACCGCTGCTTCGACGGCGGCCTCGAGCGGGCTGGCGGCGACAGGACCCGCCGTCGTGTCCGCCGTGTTGTCCGCCTGGGCGTCGTGGCTCATGAACACGAGCCTAGCACTGTGCTTGTGAAGTCACTCAACCAATGGTTTACTCAAAACCATGACGCACAACCGTATTCGGTACGCCGCTGGGTCGGACGTCGGGCGCTCGCGTGCCAACAACGAGGATTCGGTGCACGCCGGCGAGCGTCTGCTCGCCATCGCCGACGGGATGGGCGGGCACGGACACGGCGAGGTCGCCAGCGCGGCCGTCATCTCCACACTGGCCGGACTGGAGGACGGCCCGGCTCCCGCCGACCCCGTGGCCGCCCTCGCGGACGCCGTACGGGAGGCGGGGCAGCGCCTGGGCGACCTCGCCGCGCAGGACCCGGCGCTCGAACGGATGGGCACCACGGTCACCGCGATGCTGTGGGACGGCCACGGGAAGTTCGCCCTGGCCCACGTGGGCGACTCGCGGGCGTACATGCTGCGTGACGGTGCGCTCTACCAGATCACGCGCGACCACACGCTGGTGCAGTCGCTGGTGGACGACGGGCGGATGAGCCCCGACCAGGCCGCCCGCCATCCGCGCCGCTCCCTGCTGCTGCGGGCGCTGGAGACGAGCGGCCTGGCCGAGCCGGACCTGTCGCTGCGCGAGGCGTTCCCGGGCGACCGCTACCTGCTGTGCTCCGACGGGCTGACCTCCGTGCTGGAACCTGAGGCGCTGCACCACGTGCTCACCACGGTGGCCGATCCGCAGGAGACGGTCCGCCGGCTCATCGAGCTGGCCAACGAGGGCGGCGGACCCGACAACATCTCGTGCGTGGTCGCCGACGTCGAAGCCGCCGACGCCTGACACCTGACCGTCATGGACGGGCTCCGGCCCCGTCCTCCACCGGCGCCCGGAGCCGCGCATGAGATCTCGCGGCCGTTCCAGCCGGGCGAGCCGGCCGCGAGATCTCCGCTCCTCGTCCGAGTGATGTGCCCGGACGGACGTCAGACGGCCCAGCCGCCGTCGACGTTGATCGTCGCGCCGGTGACGTAGCGCCCGCCATCGCCCGCCAGGTGGGCGATGGTCTCGGCGATGTCGTCCGGCGCCGCGTAGCGGCCGAGGACCGTCAGCCCCCGGACCGTGTCCGCCATGGGGCTGTCCGCCGGGTTCGAGGCGGTGTCGGTCGGGCCGGGGTTGACGATGTTGACCGTGATGCCGCGCGGCCCGAGGTCGCGGGCGAGCCCCTTGGTCATTCCGGTCATGGCCGTCTTGCTCATGGCATACAGGGTGAACCCGGGGAAGACGGTCCGCTCGGCGACGTTGCTCCCGACGGTGATGATCCGGCCGCCCTCGGTCATGTGGCCCGCCGCCGCCCGCGCGGCCAGGAACGGCCCGCGCACGTTGACCGCGAGCGTACGGTCGACCTCCTCCGGCCCCAGGTCCTCGATCGGCGCGACGTGGAAGACCGCCGCGTTGTTCACGAGGACGTCGAGCCGGCCGAACTCGGCGGCGGCCTCGTCCACGGCCGCGACGACCGCCTCCGCGTCGCCGTTGTCGGCCCGGATGACCAGCGCCCGCCGGCCCATCCCCTTCACCTTCTCGGCCACGGCTGCCGCGCTGTCCTGGTCGCGTTCGTAGGTGAGCGCCACATCGGCGCCGCGCTCGGCCAGCTTCAGGACGACGGCCGCACCGATCCCCCGGCCGCCCCCGGTGACCAGGGCCGCCTTGCCGTTCATGTCGTTGATCTCGTTCATGGTGTCGAGCATGGCGACAACGGGGCCGGGAGGTCCGGCGGCGATCGGACCTGGCGTTCGGACCGTCAGGGCTCGGGAAAGGCGCGGGAAAACCCGCGCGGAGGAGCGGTCAGGCGCCGCGCGCCCGGAAGGCGGCCGTCTTGACCCGGTTCTGGCAGGCCGTGGAGCAGAAGCGGCGGGTGCCGTTGCGGGAGGTGTCCACGTACACGCGGTCGCAGTGCGGCGCGGTGCACACGCCGAGCCGGTCGTGCAACTCGCTGCCGAGCACCACGGCGAGGCCGGTCGCGCAACTGGCCGCGTAGTTGCCGGCCAGGGTGCCGCCCGCGCCGTGGAAGTGTATGTGCCAGGGCTCCCCGTCGTGCCGGTCGAGGTGCGGGCGCGCGTCGGTCTCCGCCAGCAGTCCGTTCACGGTGAGCGCCGCCGCGTCCACGTCGCCCCGCGTCACCGCCTCGAACACGCCGCGCAGCCGCCCCGCGACCTCGGCGAGGGCGCCCGCCTCCGCCTCGGTGACCGCGGGCGCCCGCCTGTCGCCGGTCGTGAGGACGTCGGCGACCGCGGCGGCCCGCGCCTCACCCGTCGGCGGCTCGTACGGCCGGCCCCGTGCCTCGCCCTCGGTCAGCGCGTTCACCAGGCCGACAGCGACCGCCACCACGACATCAGTGTGACTGTTAAAGTTCACTTGACCAGTTACACCCTTGCGTTCTACGTTGTAACTGCCGAAAGAATACACGTCAGTTACAAGGAGACGGCATGCTCACTCTGGACGTCGCCACCCGGTGGATCGACCGTTGGGACCGCCAGCAGGAGGGCTACCTCCCCGATCGGGAGGAGCGCTTCACCGCGCTGATCGACGCCGTCGAGGCGGGCGTGGGCCGCCCGGACCCCCTGGTGATCGACCTCGGCTGCGGCCCCGGCTCGCTGTCGGCCCGCCTGCTGAGCCGTATTCCCCGGGCCACGGTCGTCGCGGTCGACGCCGATCCCCTGTTGCTGTCGCTGGCCCGTGCGGCGTACGGCGACCGCGACGGCCTGCGCTTCGCCGACCTGGACCTGCGGGAGCCGGGGTGGAGCCAGGCGCTCGGCCTCGACCGCCCGGCGGACGCGGCGGTGAGCACGACCGCGCTGCACTGGCTGGCCGAGCCCGATCTGCGGGCCGTGTACGCCGAACTCGCGACCGTGCTGCGGCCGGGCGGGCTGTTCCTCAACGGCGACCACTTCAGCTCGGAGGACACCTCTCCGGCGCTGGCGCGGCTGGAGCGGGCCGTGCACGAGAGCGAGGAGCGGCGGCGCTTCGCCGGCGGCCGTCCCGAGGACTGGCGTCAGTGGTGGGACGCGATCGCCGCCGACCCCGACCTCGCCGGTGTCGCGGCGCCCCGGCCAGCCACAGCGGCGCACCACGGCTCGGAGTCGCTCCACCTGTCCACCCACGTCGAGGCCCTCCGCGCGGCGGGCTTCGCCGAGATCGGGACGCTGTGGCAGCGCGGCGACAACCGCCTGCTCTGCGCCGTACGTCCGTAATCGACCCGGCCCGCCGATCTCCCCGACCACTCTGTCCGGCGGCCCGCCGGGGTTTGCCCGCCGGGCCGCCGGAAAGACGGACGCCATGACACCGACCGTGCTCACCGTCAACGCGGGCTCCAGCAGCCTGCAACTGCATCTGGTGCGGAACGGCCGCGTGCTGCGAACCGAGCACAGCGAGCACAGCCCCGACCCCGCCGCGGCGGAGCGTACGCTGTCGGACTTCCTGTCCGGGGCGGACGCCGAGGTGACCGCCGTCGGTCACCGGCTCGTCCACGGCGGCGAGGCCGTCCGCGCGCCGACGGTCGCCGACGACGGCGTGGTGGAGGCCGTGCGCGGATACGCCGATCTCGCGCCGCTACACGTGCCGCCCGCGCTCGCGCTGGTCGAGGCGGCCCGGCGGGTGCTGCCGTCCGTGCCGCACGTGCTGTGTCCCGACACCGCCTTCCACGCCGGACTCCCGGCCGCCGCCGCGACCTACGCCCTGCCGGCCGAGTGGCGGCGCCGGTGGGGCCTGCGCCGCTACGGCTTCCACGGGCTGTCGTACGCGTGGGCGACCCGCCGGGCGGCCGAACTGCTCGGACGCCCGGCCGGGGAGGTCGACCTGGTCCTCACGCATCTCGGCGGCGGATGCTCGGTCTGCGCCGTACGGAACGGCCGGAGCGTGGACACCTCGATGGGGTTCACCCCGTTGGAGGGCGTGCCCATGAGCAAGCGCTCGGGCAGCGTCGATCCCGGCATGCTCCTGTGGTTGCTGTCCGGCTCGCGCCTCACGCTGGAGGAACTGCGCGACGGGCTGGAGCACGAGTCCGGCCTGCTCGGGCTCTCCGGCGGCCTGTCCGGCGACACCCGCGACCTGGTCGCCTCGAAGGAGGAGGCGGCAACGCTGGCTCTCGACGTTTTCGGCTACCGGGTGAGCCGGGAGATCGCCGCCTCGACCGCCGCCCTCGACCGGCTCGACGCGCTCGTGTTCACCGGTGAGATCGGCTGGGACCAGCCCGAGGTGCGCGAGGCGGTGTGCGGCAGGCTGTCGCTGCTCGGCGTCGAGCCGCCCGCCGTGACCGACGTGGACCGGGATCGCGTCGTCAGCCCGCCTGGCGCCCGCCTGCCGGTCCTCGTCGTACGGCCCCGCGAGGAGCTCCAGGTCGCCCGGGAGACCCTCGCCGCGATCGGCGATTCCGCTGGTGAAGGCGGGCGGCCGTAGAATCCGCGGACATGCGCATCTTCACCGTGGACTCCTTCACCGACCGGCCGTTCCGGGGCAATCCCGCCGCGGTCTGCCTCCTCGACGAGACCGTGCCGGACGAGTGGATGCAGGCGGTGGCCGCCGAGATGCGCCATTCGGAGACGGCCTTCGTGCTGCGGCGGGACGAGGGTCCGCGCTCGCTGCGCTGGTTCACCCCCGCGGTCGAGGTCGCGCTGTGCGGGCACGCCACCTTGGCCACCGCGCACGTCCTCTACTCCCTCGGAGAGTCCGGGCGGCTGGAGTTCTCCACGAAGAGCGGCGTGCTCGCGACCGAGCAGGCGGACGAC
Source organism: Microbispora siamensis (assembly GCF_016863095.1). Lineage (GTDB taxonomy): Bacteria > Actinomycetota > Actinomycetes > Streptosporangiales > Streptosporangiaceae > Microbispora > Microbispora siamensis. Next base: position 14,116 of record NZ_BOOF01000007.1, read on the forward strand.
GGGCTGATCGCGATGGACTTCCCGGCGAAACAGGCGTCGCCGTGCCCGCCGCCGGACGGCCTCGCCGAGGCTCTCGGCGTCACGCCGGTGTGGACCGGCCGCAGCGAGTTCGACCTGCTGGTCGAGGTCGGCTCGGCCGAGGAGGTGCGGGCCGCCGACCCCGACATGGCGCGGCTGGCCGAGGTCGAGGCCCGGGGCGTCATCGTGACGGCGTCCGGCGAGGGCACCCGCGCCGACTACGTCTCCCGATTCTTCGGCCCCCGGGTGGGCGTGCCGGAGGACCCCGTCACCGGTTCGGCCCACTGCGTGCTCGCGCCCCACTGGTCGGGCAAGCTCGGCCGGGACGCGCTCGTCGGGGAGCAGGTGTCGCAGCGCGGGGGGACCGTCCGCACGACCCTGCGCGGCGACCGCGTCGAACTCGCCGGGCACGCCGTGACCATCTGGTCCGGTGAACTGGAGGTCTGACCTCCTCCCCCCATGGTCGCGTCAGGCCGGCACGGCGAGCGCGGCCTCGATCCGCCGGACCGCGGTGATCGCCCCGAACGCGAGCAGCCGCACGAGGTCGGCGTCGTACCGGCCGCCCCCGGCCTCCCGCCAGGCGGCCACGTCGGCGTCGGTCACCCGATAGGGCGCGAGGGCGGCCAGCAGGGCGAGCCGGGCGGCCGGGCGCTGTCCCGGCGCGACGTCCGCCAGCGGACCGGACGGCCAGCCGGACAGCGGAGGGTGCTCGCCGTCCCAGGCCGCGACGGCCTCCACGACCGCCTCCCTGGCCGTGTCGCCCAGCAGGGCGGCCCCCTCTCCCGCCGCGGCACGCAGCGCGGCGAACGCGGTCCCGGCCGGGGTTCCCTCCGCCCACGCCGGGGCCGGTCCCGACGGCAGCCCACGCAGCAGCGGCAGCGCCTCGCCCCGCGGCAGCCTGCGGCGTACCGTCCTGGCGAGGGCCCGGCCGCCCAGGCCGCGTACGAGCCGGGACCGCTGCAGGCCGGCGGGCAGGAGGTTGTCGGTCAGCAGCGACGACACCATCCGGTTGATGAAGTGGAAGGCGAGGGCCGTGCCGATGTGCTCGGCCGCGTGACCGGGCGGGCACGGCGGCGCCTGCCCGGCCGTGGCCGTGCCGGTGGCCCAGGCGAACAGCCGGGCGTGCTCCGGATCGGACGGCGTCCGCCCGCGCGCGACGGTCTCGGCCAGGTCGTGCTCGCCGGTCGCGTGCAGGAGCACGGTGTGCGCGTCGACGCAGAACGGGCACTTGTTGGCGAGGGAGACCCCGGCGGCGACGACCTCCTTCGCCGCCCTCGGGGCCCGACCGGCGAGCAGCGACTCGCGCAGCATCGCCCACGTGGGAGCGAGGACCTCCGGAGCGGGGGACAGCGTCAGGAACAGCGGCATGCGGGCCATGCCGAAATCACGGGCGATCTGGGCGTAGACCTCGGCGGTCAGCCCCGCCGCCGCCTCCGTGGGCACCGGGGTCACGTAGCGGTACGGCGTCGGCATCTCTGTCTCCTCGTCGGTCGTGCTGTCATGCGGCCCGATCCTGCCGGGCGCGACCGGCCCCGTCGTCGTACGGCGGAAGGCGTTCCGGGCCGGTCCCGGCACGGCGAGTGGCGGCCCGGCGTACTCCGGTGGGAGTAGCGCGGGATCGGTCCGCCGGGAGGAGGCGGTGTCCATCGGGCGCGGTTACGCTTCGGACATGGACGGCGATCACGGACGGCAGGCGTCCACCAGCCCACCGGCGTCCCCCGGCTCACCGGTGATCGTGGACGCCGCGATCGCGGCCGTCGTGGCGGTGCTGCTCGCGGGCGGCACCCTCATTCCCGGCTCGCCGAACGGCCCCGCGCAGGTGGGGGTGGTGGGTTACCTGCTCCTGGTGGGCGGGGCCGCCGCCCTGGTCGCGCGCAGGTCGGCGCCGGTGACGGCGCTCGTCGTCTCCGCGGCGTGCATGCTGGCCTACGCCCTGCGGGTGCAGCCCGAGATCGCGCCCGCCTTTCCCGTCATGGTCACGGTGTATTCGGCGGCCGCCGGGGGCCGGCGTGTGTGGGCGGCGTCGGTGAGCGCGGCCTACCTCGGCGGCGTCCTGCTGTCGGACCTGTCGGATCTCGGCACGCGGACCCCGCGCGAGGTGGTGGAACGGGTCGGCCTGCTGGTCGGCTGGTTCGTCGCCGCCAACGTGGCGGGGGTCGTCTCCCGGCAGCGCCGGGCGTACCTGCGCCAGGCCGAGCAGCGTGCCGTCGAGGCGGAGCGCACCCGCGAGGAGGTCGCGCGCCGCCGGGCCGGCGAGGAGCGGCTGCGCATCGCCAGGGAGCTGCACGACTCGCTCACCCACAGCATCTCGATCATCAAGGTGCAGGCCGGTGTGGCCGTCCACCTGGCGCGCAAGCGGGGCGAGGACGTGCCGGCGGCGCTGCTGGCGATCCAGGACGCGAGTGCGGACGCCATGCGGGAGCTGCGCGAACCCGGCCCCGACGACGCGCCCGGCATCGCCCGGGCCGACCGGATCGGCGAGCTGGTCGAGCGGGCGCGGTCGGCGGGTGTGCCGGCCACGCTGGCGGTCACCGGCACGCCCCGCGCCCTGCCGCCGGAGGTCGACCTGGCCGCCTACCGGATCGTGCAGGAGGCGCTCACCAACGTGGCGCGGCACGCGGGCAACGCCTCGGCGTCCGTGCACGTCCGCTACCTGGCCGACACCCTCGTCGTACGCGTCGAGGACGACGGCGGGGGCCTGCCCGGCGGCACACCACGGCACGGCGTCACACCACGGCAGGGCGTCACACCACGGCAGGGCGCCGGCGTGGCCTCCGAGACGGCCACGGCGGTCCGGCCCGAAGCGGTTCGCGCGGGCGTGGGACTGACCGGCATGCGGGAGCGGGTGTCCGCGCTCGGCGGGCGGCTCCAGACCGGTCCCGGGCCGGACGGCGGCTTCACCATCCAGGCCGAGCTGCCCGTGCCGGTCGGGGAGGGAGCGGCGTGATCAGGGTGCTGCTGGTGGACGACCAGGCGCTCATCCGGGCCGGGTTCAGGGCGCTGCTCGACGCCGAGGACGGCGTGGAGGTGGTCGGCGAGGCGGGCGACGGCAGTGAGGGCCTGGCCCTGGCCGAGCGGCACGTCCCCGACGTCGCGCTCGTGGACGTCCAGATGCCGGTGATGGACGGCATCGAGACGACCCGCCGCATCGCCGCCGATCCCCGCCTGGCCGCCACCCGGGTGGTGATCCTGACCAACTACGGGCTCGACCGCTACGTGTTCGACGCGCTGCGGGCGGGCGCGAGCGGCTTCCTGCTCAAGGACACCGAGCCGGTGGAGCTTCTCCAGGCGATCAGGGTCGCGGCGCGCGGCGACGCCCTGCTGTCCCCGGCGGTCACCCGGACGCTCATCAGCGAGTACGTCTCCCGCCCTCCGGACGCCGTGCCGACGACGGCCCTGGAGGAGCTCACCAACCGCGAGCGGGAGGTCGTCTCCCTGGTCGCGCGCGGCCTCACCAACGAGGAGATCGCCGCGCACATGGTGATCAGCCCGTTCACCGCCAAGACCCACGTCAGCAGGGCGATGACCAAGCTCGGCGCGCGGGACCGCGCCCAGCTCGTCGTCTTCGCCTACGAGTCCGGCCTGGTGGTCCCCCGAAGTTCCGCCAAGCCGGGCTGAGCCGTTCTCCCCGGGTCTTGGGGACGCGGGCGGCGGGGGTATCTAAGATCGCGTTCATGGGTCTGCGTACGCCCGCGGCCGTGGTGCTCGCCCTGCTCACGCTCGCGGCCTGCTCCCCCGGCGGGTCGCCGGGGCCGGAAAACCTGGCCGCACGCGTCAACCCGCTGCCCGCCGACGTCCAAGGACCCGGTGCGGCCGTCTTCCTCGCCCGCGTGCCCGACAAGACGCGGGACGACCTGCTCGGCCTGATCCGGGTGGGCCGGTTCGGCGACGCGCTGACGAGGGGCACATGGGTCCGCCGGCACGTGGAGGTCGCACTGGGTGACCCGGCCGCTCCCATCGCGGTACGCGACCCGGCCGCGCCCATCGCGGTACGCGACCCGGCCGCGCCCATCGCGGTACGCGGCCTGGCCGGGGATCCCCGGGACGCCGTCCTGGTCTCCGGCGACGTGGTCGACGCCACGCTCCCCGGTCATGTCTTCGTCACCGGGACCTTCCCCGTCGGCCCCACCGTGTCCGCGACCACCGGGCGGTGCGTCCTCGTCCGTACGGACGGCCGGACCGAGCAGCCAGGGCCCGAGGCGCAGTGCGAGCGCGCCCCCAACGGGGGCGTGTACTGGTACGCCCCGGGACCGACCAGCGCAGGCGGCGTCGACCTGCGCGACGGCACCGCGACCCCGAGGACCTCCGTACCGGCGTTTCCGGTGGCCGTCTCCCCCGACGGGCGCTACCTGGCGTCGCTGCGGGACGACGCGCTCGTCATCACCGACACCCGCGGCGGCACCCCGGCGACTGTGGGCCGGTCGGACCGCGGCGCCCCCGGCGTCTTCACCGGCGACGGGTACGCGACGGTCCTGCGGCAGGGCGACCGTCCGCCGGCACTGGCCGTCGCCGGCTTCCACGGCGAGGTCCGGCGGCTGGCAGAGGATGTCGGCGCGGTCGGCTTCGCCCCGGACGGCCGCCGTGCCCTCGCGACGGCGGGCCGTGCCCGCCCGCGCCTGGTCGTGGCCGACCTGCGGACGGGCACGCTCGCTCCGGTGAAAGGCTTCCCCGCGAGCGACGGCGGCGTGAAGATCGTCGTCGCGGGCGATCACGCGCTCGTCGCGGTGCTCGCCCGGGACGCGGACATCGGTGACCCGAAGCCTGCCGAGGTGTGGGAGGTCGACCTCCGGCAGGCCCGGGCGCGCCGGGCCGTCACCATACCGCGCGCCCGGCAGGCCGCTCCGCTCCCCGCCGTCCCATCGGGAGGGCAGCCGGCCGGTTCCGGAACGGACGCCCCGGGCGTTACGGGCATCCGTTTCGCGCCGGACGGCGTCGTGGCCGCCCTCACGTCCGAGGGGGTCGCCGCGGCCGGGCCGGCCGGTGCGTCCCCGGTCACGGCCCTTCCCGGGCGCCGGATCCTGTTCTCCGGCGACACCCGCGACGGTGGGGGCGGTGGCGGCGGCGACGGCGGCACCGGTGGCGGCTCGCTCACGGTGGTGAGCGAACCGGGTGCCGCCGTCCGGATCACCACCGGGGCCCGGGAGGACCAGACCGTCGCCGGGGTGCTGCCCACCGCCGACGGGCGGCACCTCATCGTCTCCTTGCGCCCCGGAGACAGCCTGCGCGCCGGTCCCGGCCCCGACGACGAGATCGTCGTGGCCCGCCTCGACGGCGGCGCCCCGCTCGTCCTCTATCGGGGCGTCGTCCTGGCCAGCGCCGGCCGCTAGCGGACGTCGCGGAACAGCCGCTCGCGCACGCGGGCCGCCGCCTCGACCACGTTGGCGAGCGCCGCCTCGACCTGCTCGTACGAGCGGGTCTTCAGCCCGCAGTCGGGGTTGACCCACAACCGCTCGGCGGGCACCGTCCGCAACGCCTCCGTGAGCAGGTGCTCCACCTCGTCGGCGCCCGGCACGCGCGGCGAGTGGATGTCGTACACGCCCGGCCCCAATCCCCTGGGGAAGGCGCCGACCGCGCCGAGCACGCGCCCCCGCGAGCGCGCCGACTCGATGCTCGTCACGTCGGCGTCGAGAGCGTCGATCGCGGCGAGGATCTCGTCGGCGTCCGAATAGCACAGATGCGTGTGGATCTGCGTGTGCTCGCTCGCGCCCGAAGTGGCCCATCGGTAGGCCTCGACGGCCCACTCCAGGTAGGCGGCCTGCTCGGCGCGCCGCAGCGGCACCAGCTCGCGCAGCGCGGGCTCGTCGACCTGGATGACGCGGATGCCCGCCTCCTCCAGGTCGCCCACCTCCTCCCGTACGGCGTCGGCGACCTGGAACACCACCTCGCGCAGCGGCAGGTCGTCGCGGACGAACGACCACGCCACGATCGTCACCGGGCCGGTGAGCATGCCCTTGACCGGCTTGCTCGTCAGCGACTGGGCGTACTCCGCCCAGCGGACGGTGATCGGCTCAGCCCGCCGCACGTCGCCGTGGAGGATGGGCGGCCGGGTGCAGCGCGAGCCGTACGACTGGACCCAGCCGTGCCGGGTGACGGCGAAGCCGTCGAGGTGCTCGGCGAAATACTGCACCATGTCGTTGCGCTCGGGCTCGCCGTGCACGAGGACGTCCAGCCCCAGCCGCTCCTGCAGCGCGATCACCTGCTCGATCTCCGCGCGGACCATGCTCTCGTACGCCGCCTCGCCGATCTCCCCTGCCGCCAGGGCCGCCCGCGCCCGGCGCAGCTCGCCCGTCTGGGGGAAGGAGCCGATCGTGGTGACCGGAAGAAGCGGCAGCTTCAGGTGCTCGGCCTGCGCCGCGGCCCGCACGGCGTAGGGCGCGCGGCCCTCCGCAGCCCGGACCCGGGAGGGGTGCGGTCGGTCCTCCGGAGCGGAGTGTCCGGGCAGGTGACGGCCAGGTGTGGCGGCGAGCAGAGCCGCGAGGTCGGCCACCTCGGCGACCTTCTGCTCGGCGAACGCCAGCCGCTCCCGCAGCGCCGGATCGAGGCCGGTCTCCCGTTCCACGTCGTACGGCACGTGGAGGAGCGAGCACGACGTGCTCACCACGACCCGCCCGGCGCGCTCCCGTACGGCGAGCAGCATGGCCAGCGCGCGGTCCCGGTCGGTGCGCCACACGTCCCGGCCCGACACCACTCCGGCGACGACCGTCTTGCCGGCCAGGGCCTCCACACCGTGGGCCGTGCCCCGGACGAGGTCCAGGCCGACGGCCTCGACCGGCGTTCCGGCCAGGACGGGCAGCGCGTCGCCGAGATCCCCGAAATAGGAGGCGACCAGCAGCGCGGGCCGGTTCTCCAGCCGTCCCAGCCGTCCGTACGCCGCCTCGACCGCGGCCAGCTCGGCGGCGGTGCGGTCGGCGACCAGCGCTGGCTCGTCCAGCTGCACCCAGCCGACGCCCTCCGCGGCCAGCTCGGCCAGCAGGCGCGCGTACACCTCGACCGCGTCGTCCAGCCGGTCGAGCGGGGCGAAGCCGTCCGGGCTGCCGGGGGCGGCCTGCGACAGCAGCAGGAACGTCACCGGCCCGACCACCACCGGCCGGGTCTCCAGCCCCAGCGCGCGGGCCTCGCGTACCTCCGCCAGCGGCTTGGCGGCGTCGAGCGAGAAGACCGTGTCCGGGCCGATCTCGGGCACGATGTAGTGGTAGTTGGTGTCGAACCACTTGGTCATGCGCAGCGGGGCGATCCCCTCGGCGCCGCGGGCCATCGCGAAGTATGTCGTCAGGTCGTCGTCGTGCCGGTAACGCGCGGGCACCGCGCCCAGCAGCACCGCCGTGTCGAGCACCTGGTCGTAGTAGGAGAACGTGTTCGACGGCAGCCCTTCCAGGCCGAGCGCGGCGAGCCGCCGCCAGGTGTCCTCCCGCACCCGCCGCGCGGTCTCCTCCAGGCCCGCCCGGCTGGAACGCCCCTCCCAGTACGACTCCAGCGCCCGCTTCAACTCCCGATCCGGCCCGATCCTCGGATACCCCAGCGCGGTCGATGCGGGAAAAGACGACGTCATCACCACTCCTCATGCGTCGAACAGAACGCTCGCATCCTCTCCGTACGCGGCTGTGCCGCACCGGATCCATTGCCCACGCTTATGGATCACTTCGCCGTCGTCCTGATAACCGCCGGCATCCATAAGCCGGCGCGAACGTGATCGAGGGCGTGGGTGACGATTCCTGTCCGGTCGGCAGGCTGGACAAGGAAGCCGTACCGCCGCGGCACTGGCACCTCCCGGGAGAGGAGGACAGACTGCCGCTGTCACCGCTTTCGACTACCGACGATCTTTATTTGCTTGGGGATTCATGCAGCTGTGGCACTCGATCACACTCGTCGCCAAATTGGCCCTTCCATTCCTCATGATGTTCTCGGCCTACATCGGGGCACGCAGGGCGCGGCAACGTCGCGAAAGATTCAACGCCGCACGGCGCCTGGGTCTCCCCAGCGGGCGGATCAGGATGATGGGTGCCGTGCGCCTACGCCAGGCCACAACCTGGGGAGCATGGCATCACGGCATTTTGGATCTCGAAGCCGGCCGTCTCACGTATACCGGCAGGCTGGACGGCCGGCGCAAGGCGACGACGGATCTCACCGGCATGATCATGAAGGGAGATCGCCCTGTCACCGCATTCGAGCGCTGGAAGTGGAGCCACCCCATTCGGTTACGCGCCGTCCTCGAATGCGAGCATCCGGAGCTGGGTGTGGTGGAACTCGCCGTCGAAGAGTCTGATGCGGATATCGTCTCCAGCGTCTTCGCGAGAAAGCGTCCACCGAGATCCGGCGAGCAATGATCGAGAATCGAGAGCCGGCAATGGCTGCCGCAGTCGCTTTGCTGTGGCTCAGCGGGGGGCGTCCATGCGCTGTGTGCCGATGACCGCCAGCAGCCGTAGCGCCTCTTCTGACGGCGAACCGGGGACGGCGGTGTAGATCACCACCTGCTGATCGCGGTCGATGATGTCAAGGGCGTCGCAGTTCACGGTGATCGGGCCGACCAGCGGGTGCTGGAAGGTCTTGCACAGTGTGGGCCCGGCCGCCACCTCGTGGGCAGCCCACAGCCGCGCGAACTCCGGGCTCTTCGCGAGGAGTTCGTCCACCAGCCCGGTCACCTCGGGCGAGTCGGGGTAACGGGCGGCAGCGGCACGCAGGCGCCGGGCCGCGTGGCGGGCGAAGTCGTCGGCGTCGGAGACCCCGTACAACCGCCGTCCCCCGTGCCGCGGGCCGAGGAACGCGCGGCGCACCAGGTTGCGGTCGCGCCGCGGCAGGGCAGAGAAGTCCTCCATGAGGGCGGCCGCCAGCTCGTTCCAGGCGAGCACCTCGAGCGTCGCGGACGTCACGAACGCGGCGGCCTGCGGCAACCTCTCCAGCAGGTCGAGGATGCTCTGCCGCACCTCGCGCGGGGGCCCCGGCGGCGGGGCGGGCGGCGCGCCGGCGAGGTGGTGGAGGTGGGCGCGCTCGGCGTCCGTCAGGCGCAGGGCCCGGGCAAGCCCGGCCAGCACCTCCCGCGAGGGGCGCGGACCTCGGGCCTGCTCCAGCCGCGTGTAGTACTCGGTCGAGATGAACGCCAACTGCGCCGCCTCCTCACGCCGCAGCCCCGGAGTACGGCGCCTGGGCCCGGCGGGCAGTCCCACGTCGGCAGGGCTGATCCGCTCGCGCCTGCTGCGCAGGAAATCGGCCAGTTCTCGTCGGTTCACACCTCCAGTCTGCCCAGCGCGTGGAGCCTATCCAGGTACAGCCGATGCCTGGATGAGCCGCGTCCAGCGGCGCAGGCTCACTGCCATGGACAACACACCGACCACCGACACACCCACCCAGACCACGCCCGCCGCCGCGGGCCTGCTGGCCGGCAAGGTCGCCTTCGTCAGCGGCGCCGGACGCGGTATCGGAGCCGCCGCCGCGCGGCTGTTCGCCCGGGAGGGCGCCCGAGTGCTGCTCGCGGCCCGGACGGAGGCCCAGCTGAAGGCGGTGACCGAGGAGATCCGGGCGGCGGGCGGCACCGCGGACTACGTGGTGTGCGACCTGGCCGACGCGGCGAGCGTGCGCGCCGCCGTGAACCGCGCCGTGGACCTGTACGGCCGGCTCGACGTCGCCTTCAACAACGGGGCGATTGGCCAGCAGCCCGGCCCGATGGACCGGATGCCGGAGGCCGACTTCGACCGCATCTACGCCGTGAACCTCAAGGGCGTCTGGCTGGCCATGGTCGCCGAGGTGGAGGCGATCCGGGCCACCGCGGGCACGGGCGCCATCGTCAACAACTCGTCCGTCGGCAGTTGGGGAGGCAACCCGGAGCTGCCGGCCTACGGCGCGATGAAACGGGCGGTCAACAGCCTCACCGAGTCGGCCGCCGTCACCTACGGCCCCGAAGGCATCCGCGTCAACGCCATCGCTCCCGGCAACACGCTCACCGAGATGATCCGCGCCTGGGAAGCGGAGTCCCCCGGTCTCCAGGAGCGGCTCACGGCGCTGACACCGCTGCGCCGCGGGGCCGACCCGGCCGAGATCGCCGAGGCCGCCGACTGGCTGCTGAGCGACCGCTCCTCCTTCGTGACCGGCGCCGTCCTGCGCGTCGACGGCGGCGCCCGCGTCTGAGCCGCGTCAGCTCGCGAGGTACGCGGCCGCTACTCGTTTGGGCACGACCATGCGCCAGGCGTCGATGACGAGCTCCCGCATCTCGGTCTCGTCGATGGCCGCCATCCTGACCCGGACCCACTGGTAGCGCTCGTCCGAAGGAAGGGGCATGAGGAACTTCTCCGGCTCGGATGCCACGAGGGCCGCCCGCTCCTCCTTGGGGAACGCGAAGCCCATCAGGGTCTCGTCCGGAGAGACGGAGGCGTACACGATGCCCCTGACCCGGAACTTCACGTGGTCGCGCACGAGCGCTTCCTCGGTGCGGGGCAGTGCCCGCGCGACCCGCCGCACATCGTCGACCGTGACCATCAGAGGCCTTCCTCAAAGATCGAACATCGTCACGGTCGAACGTTAGCCGCGGCCACCGACATTCCGGCGCCGGTCCCGTCGCGCAGACGGGATCGGCGCCCCCGACGGCCAGTGGGAAATCCCTCGCGGAGGCCGCGCGGCGGGTGCCAGACTCATGGCGATGATCGATCCTCGACTCACGGACCGGGTGGCGCTGGTCACCGGGGCGAACCAGGGCATCGGCGCGGCCATCGCGGTCGCGCTGGCCGCGTGCGGGGCGGCGGTCCTCCTCACGTACAAGCGGCTCGATCCCGCCGAGCACGCCGGCGATCCGGCCTTCCCCGAGGCGTACGGCAGGCTGCGGGCACGGGACGCCGAGGAGGTCGTGACCCGCATCAGGCGAGAGGGCGGCCGAGCCGAGCAGATCGAGGCCGAGCTCGCCGACGCCACCGCCATCGGGGGCCTGTTCGACAGGGCGGAGGCGGCCTTCGGCCCGGTGGAGATCCTGGTCAACAATGCCAGCGGCTGGGTGGCCGACACCTTTCTGCCCGACGCCCGCGACCGCTTCGGACGGGCGCTGCGCCCCGTCGACGCCGATTCGCACGATCGGCAGTTCGCGGTGGACGTGCGCGCACCGGCCCTGCTGATCGCGGAATTCGCCCGCCGCCACGTACGGCGCGGCGCCACATGGGGGCGGATCATCGGGCTCACCTCCGGCGGCCCGGAGGGGTTCCCCGAAGAGGTCTCCTACGGCGCGGCCAAGGCGGCTCAGGAGAACTACACCATGTCCGCCGCGGCCGAACTCGGCCGCTACGGAATCACGGCGAACATGGTCCGTCCGCCCGCCACCGACACCGGCTGGATCACCCCCGTGGTCGAGGAGGCCGTCCGCACGACAAGCCCCCTGCGGCACGTCGGCACGCCGGAGGAGGTCGCCGAAGTGATCGTCTTCCTGGCCTCGCATCAGGCCCGTCACGTCACCGGGCAGATCATCGCCATGTCCTGAGCCCGCCGCCACGCCGGACGACAGGCCGTCGGCGGGGCGGCCTGCAGCGCTGCGCCATGAACTCCTCGGCCGGCCGTACGCTCACGGGCGCCGGGCGGCGGCCAGGAACATGGGGACGGCGAGGAACAGCCTCCCCCGCCGCGCGCGCCCGGTCTGCTCGGCGATCCAGTCGTCGGCCTGCCGCCGGGTGACCGCCCCCGCCGCGTACGCGCCCTCGGCCACACCGGTGACCACCGGCAGGAGCGAACCATCCGTGAAGACACCCGTACGGACCTCGGCGGTGACGTCCGCGAAGCCCTCGTCGAGCAGGAGGTTGCGGTGACGGCGGGCCACGTGCGGGCTGGGGACGGCGTCCGCCCTCGCCCGCACCATGACCCGGGTGAGAGCGGCGTCGTCCGAGTCGATCACGAACGTGTCCCAGTCCTGCCCCACCAGCACGATCCGCCCGCCCGGGGCGAGCACCCGCCGTGCCTCTGCCACCGCCCGCGCCGGATCGGCCAGGCCGTGGTAGACCTTGTCGGCCCGATAACCATCCAGCTCGCCGTCCCCGAACGGCAGGTCGCAGGCGTCCGCCTGGCGGAACTCCAGGCCCGGGTGCCGGGACCGGGCGAGCCCGATCATCTGGCCGTCCACGTCCAGGCCGATCGGTTCCGCGCCCAGGGCGGCCATCTCCGCGACGGCCAGTCCGGCGCCGCAGCCGACGTCCACCACACGGCTCCCGGCGGCCAGGCGGAGAAGTTCGTAGGAGCGCGCACGCAGCGCCTCCTGGCCCGGATGCCTGTCCACGCGGTCGAGAAGGGCGATGAGGGTTGGGTTCGACATGGAGGACAGCGTCCGACTTAATGTCGGCATGAAGTCAAGCCCGACCATCGGCATCGGCGAGGCGGCCGCCCGGTTCGGCCTCGCGACGCACGTCCTGCGGCACTGGGAGTCGGTGGGACTGCTGACGCCCGCCCGGGTCGCGGGCGGCCGGCGCCGTTACGGCCCCGACGACATCTTCCGGGTGGCCGTGATCCTGCGGGCGAAGGAGGCGGGTCTCGGCCTGGACGACATCCGGGAGATGATCGCCACCCGCGCGGCGCCAGAGCGGCGTGAGATCCTCCGCCGCCGGCAGGCCGAGCTCCGGCGCCGCATCGAACGGGCCCGGGCGGCGCTGGAGGTGATCGAGTGCGCGCTGGGCTGCGACCACGACGACGTCACCGGCTGCGCGCACTTCCGGCAGGCCGTACGCGAACGGGTCGGCCTGCCGGCTCCCGCGCCGCCCACCGACGCCCGATGACGGGGGGACGGTCATCCGGCCCGCTCCTGCGGGCCCGGCACCGTACGAAGGGTGATGACGATCGCGGCGATCCACAGCAGGGCCGACAGGCCGCCGGCCCATCGCAGACCCGAGGTGAACCTCTCGGCGTCGGCGGGATCCTGCACGATGGCGCCGAGGACGGCGACGCCGAGCGCGCCGGCCGCCTGCCGTGCGGTGTTGTTGACGCCCGACGACAGGCCGGGGCGTGAGGGAGGCCCGGCGCGCAGCGCCGCCGCGACCACGGACGCGGTGAGCAGGCCCATGCCGAAGCCCAGGCCGAGGAGCGCGGGGAGGAGTGCCGCGTAGGGGCCGGTGGGGGTGACCAGCGACAGGCAGGCGGCGCCGGCCGTGCCGAGCAGCAGCCCGCCCAGCATCGGGAGCCGGGGTCCGTAGCGGGCGGCGAGCCGCCCGGTGATCGGCGCGCACAGTGCGAGGGGGGCGAACAGCGGTAGCAGCATGACACCGGCGGACAGGGCGTCGTGGTGGCGGACACCCTGGAGATACAGGGTGACGACGAAGACGAAGCCGATCCCGACGAAGTTCATCATGGCGGCGACGGCGTTGGCGCCGACGAAGCGGGAACCGCCGAGTACGGACGGCGGGAAGAGGGGCTCGGGAGCCCGCCGTTCCCACCACGCCAGGGCGGCCGTGCCGAGCACGGCGACCACAGCGGCCGCCGCCGTCTGGGCGGAGACGCCCGAGTGGCCGTACGCGATGGCGCAGTAGGTGAGGGCGAGCAGGGCGACGGCCGCGGCGAGCACCCCCGGGACGTCCAGCCGCCGGTCGGGTGCGGGCTCGTCCCTGCCGACGCGGCGGAGGGTGAGCACGATGGCGACCACGACGACGGGCAGGTTGACGAGGAAGACCGAGCGCCAGCCGGCGAGGGTGACGAGCAGCCCGCCGAGCACCGGGCCGCAGGGCAGCGCCAGGGCGGACACCCCCGCCCAGATGCCGAGGGCGCGGGCCTGTTCCGCGCGTTCCGGGAAGGTCGTGTTGACCACCGCCAGGGTGCTGGGCAGCAGCAGCGCGGCGGCGAAGCCCTGCAGGGCGCGGGCCGCGACCAGCGTGCCGATGCCGGGGGCGAGGCCGCACAGCAGGGAGGCGGCCCCGAAGAGGGCGAGCCCGGCGACGGCGACGGTGCGGTGTCCCAGCCGGTCTCCCACGACGCCGGCGGCGAGCAGGCACGCCGCGAGGACGACGGTGTAGGAGTCGACGACCCACTGCATGCCGGGCAGGCCGGTCCGGAGGTCCGCGCCGATGTGCGGTAGGGCGACGTTGACGATGGTCACGTCGAGTTGCACGAGGAACATGCCGGCGCACATCACGACGAGGATCGTCCGGCGTCTCCGGTGCGCCGCGGCCCCGTCGGGGCCGGAGGTGATCCGAGGAGTTCTCGTCGACGACATACGCCATCGCTGCCCACGATCAGTCCGGTCAACGCCGAAGCGTGGCGGAGCCTCCCGGATGGTGTCGGCCGTGCTCAGGGATGGGCCCGCAGGGCGGCGAGGAGCCAGGCGAAGTCGTCGGCATGGGACGGCTTCGGCTCCCGGCCGTTGATCACGGCCATGAGATGCCGGTAGCGCTCGGCCTCGGCGAACAGGCCGGCCTCCAGGCGCCGCCTGACAGCCGCCCGGCCGTCGGCGTCCATGTCGCCGAGCAGGCGGCGGACGACCTCGGCGGCCTCGGGAGAGTCGGGGCGCACGCCGTTCTCCCGCGCCTGGCCGACCTGCCAGGCGACCTTCTTCGCGAACCACATGAAGGCTCCCGGCTCCTGCCCCGCACGGTTTTGCGCGTTGTGCTCCACCATGTCGCGCATCCGCCGCCGGAAGTCCGGGTCGCGCACGAGTTCGGCGAGCTCCACCCAGGCGTCCACCTGCTCGGGCGTGGGGTCGTCGGGCAGGCCGATCTCGGTGTGCCGCATCCGGTTCCTGAGCTCCGGATCGGCGTCCAGTCCGCCGAAGACCTCGTCCACGAAGTTCTCGATGATGCGCCGCCGTTCCTCGGCGGACAGCCGTGCCAGATCGTTCAACAGTTTCGTCTCCTCCGTGCCGGACCGCCGCCTCGCGACGGTGCTGAGCACCGCGCGCCGGAGCCGCAGGGTGCGGATCTGCGCGTCCAGTGCGTCCACATGGACGGCGGCGACGTCGGCCAGGGTGACCTTCCGCTCCAGCACCCGCCGTACGTCGTCCAGGCCGAGACCGAGCTCCCGCAGCGTCCTGATGAGCTCCAGCCGGGCCACGGCGCCGGCGTCGTAGAGCCGGTAGCCTCCCTCGCTCCGCTCCGCCGGCGGCAGCGCGCCGACGTCCGACCAGTACCGGATCGTGCGCACCGGCATCCCGGTGCGGCGGGAGAGCCACCCGATGGTGAACAGCCCCTCGTCGTCCATGACCCCGAGTCTGGTCTCTCCACCGGCTGGAGACTCAAGGGCCTGTTCGCAAAACAACGCCACGCCACGGCGGCGTCGTGACCCGTCGCCGCGGGTAGGAGTTCCAGGACGGGGACGGGAGGCGCATGGCTGAGATCGGCGGGCTGTTAGAGGCGCTCACGGGCGCCATCAACGTCCAGAACGTCGAGCGGTTGATCCAATGCTTCAGCCCGAGGGCCGTGTTCGTGACGCCCGCGGGAGTGACCGAGGGCCACGAGCAGATCGGCTGGTATTTCCGGCAGCTCTTCACGGCGTTCCCCGACATGCACAACGAGATCACCGCATGG
The DNA here is from genome assembly GCF_016863095.1 of Microbispora siamensis. Classification (GTDB taxonomy): domain Bacteria; phylum Actinomycetota; class Actinomycetes; order Streptosporangiales; family Streptosporangiaceae; genus Microbispora; species Microbispora siamensis. The sequence continues at coordinate 29,598 of NZ_BOOF01000007.1, forward strand.
ACCGTCCTGGACGACACCATCATCGCGGAGTGGACGTTCAGCGGCACCCACACCGGGGCGCTGCTGCTGCCGGGCGGCACGGAGATCCCGGGCAGCGGCCGCCGCGTGGTCCTGCCGGCCGCGGGCGCCTACACGATGGAGGACGGCGTGTTCGCGAGCGGGCGGGTCTACTACGACCAACTGGCGCTCTACCGCCAGACGGGCTGCGACCTGCGTCTGCGCAGGACCGCCTGAGGTCCCCATACTGGAGCGTGGACTCCGGCCCGCCGCTGCGCGACATCGGCTGCTTCGCCCTCGTCGCCCGGCACCTCAGCTTCTCCCGCGCCGCCGCGGAACTGGGCGTCTCCCAGCCCGCCGCGAGCCAGGCCGTCGGCCGTCTCGAGCGCGCGCTCGGGGTCCGCCTGTTCGAGCGGACCAGCCGGGAGGTCCGCCTGTCGCCCGCCGGCAAGGCGCTGCTGCCGTACGCCGAGGCGTTGCTGGAGTCGGCGGCCGCCTTCTCGGCGGAGGCGGAGCGGCTCGCGGCGCCGGAGGGCATCGGTGTCCGCCTCGCCTATCCCCCGCCGGCCGGCGGCCTCGCCGCGCGGATCGCGCGCAGGATGGCACGCCGCGATCCCCCGGCCGAGGTGGAACTGCGCCCGGCCGGCCGGGCCGCCGCCGTCGCGGCCCTCGCGGCAGGCGAGGTGACCGCGGCCATCCTCGCCGCCCCCTTCCCGCGGGAGCTGACCACCGCCGCCCGTTTCCACGTGCCCGTCGGGCATCTGGCCGTACCGGCCGGGGACCCGCTCGCCGGCCTGCCCCGCCTGCAGCCCGAACGGCTCGCGCGGCACCGCATTCTGCTGCCGCGCGAACGCCCGCCAGGCGGGATGTGGGCACGGCTCGCCGCCCGCGTCGGGCCGCACCGGCAGCACGTGGTGGCCGACGAGATCGACGACTTCGCCGCCGCGCTCGACCTGGTCGCGGCCGGCGTCGGCCTGCTGCCCACCCCCTCCCTGGTCGTCACGTCCGTCCGCAGGGACGACGTCGCCTTCGTCCCCCTGGACGCGGGCGACCTTCGCCTGACGTACGCGCTCGCGTGGCGGGGCGAACGGCTGTCGGCCGGGTTGATGGCACTCGTGCGGACGGCGCAGGAGTGCCTCTGGACGAGGTGACCCGCGGGTTCCCGGCGGTGGTCCGATGAGAAAGTTTCACGCCGTCTTCCGGAGCGGGACCGTCCGCGTCCCCGAGAATGGGCAGGTGGCCGGGCTGCCGTCACGGATTTCCCGACGCGGTGTCGCCATTCCCTGACAGAGGATTACTTGAACCCTTGACTAGTGGCACTCATATCAGCATTCTTGGGACTACGCCGCCCTGCGTATTCGCCGCCGAATAAGTGAGGCGCGGCCACCGTGGTCCACGGGCGAACCGCCGAATCCACCAGCGATGATGCTGCTCATTTCGGACTTTTACCAGCGGTTCTGGGTCTTTTGCCCATACATCCGCGCGGCTTCACGCCGCCGCACGTCCAATTCGCCGACAATGTGAGCCACGGAACGCCGGAAATGACGGCCGATTTACTTTGCCATGACTGCGAATAGGCGACGGCCTGAGTTTCCCGTTTCTCTTCCGCCGGATCCGGTTTTCCGGCGCGTTCCCATCGGCCGGCCGGGATCGCGTTCGCGCGTACGCGGCGCGGCCCGTCCGGCAGGCACGACAAGAAGGTGATCACTTGAAATCGGACCAGATCAGGGGACCAGTCCTCTCGCTTTTCCGCATGGTGACGGGGCTGCTGTTCGTCTGCCACGGCGCGGCGACGATCTTCGGTGTGCTGGGCGGCAACCGCGGCACCGGTCATGCCGTGGCGTTCGGCACGTGGCCGGGATGGTGGGCGGCGGCCATCCAGCTCGTCTTCGGGACGCTCGTCCTCGCCGGGCTGCTCACCCGGGTCAGCGCGCTGTTGTGCTCCGGCTCGATGGCGTACGCGTACTTCACGGTGCACGCGCCGCAGGGCCTGTTCCCGATCCGGAACGGCGGTGAGGCGGCGGCGATGTTCTGCTGGTCGTTCTTCCTCATCGCGGTCTTCGGCCCCGGCGCCTGGGCGCTGGACACGCTGATCCACCGGCTGCGGCACCACGAGGTCGAGACGTACGCGCCCGCGCCGGCACAGGCGTAGCCACACCGCGCCGCCGCCCGTCGGGCGAACTCGAGCGCCGGGTCCGGCACGACCCGCGCGTGTGCCGCCTCGCGGCCAGGACCTGCCTCATCGCCGGAGGCAGGTCCCACGCGTGCCGGTGTGAACCCGATCGGCCCCTCGTCCGACTGTGCAGGGTGACGGGAGGACGAGATGACCGACGAGCTACTGGTGGTGCGCGCCCAACTGGGTGATCGCGCGGCGCTGGCCGAGCTGGTGGCCCGCTGGCGGGTGCCCGTGTGGACGTACGTGCGGCGCATGCTCGACGCCGAGCGGGCCGACGACGTGTCCCAGGAGATCTGGCTGGCCGTGATCCGCGGCCTGCCCCGGTTGCGGGAACCCGCCCGGTTCGCGCCCTGGCTGTTCACCATCGCGCGCCGATCGGTCACCGACCGTCTGCGCGGTCAGTACGCCAGGGAACACGAGCACGCGCACGAAAGCCTGGCGGCCGGTGACGTGACCGTCGACGATCCCGTGGACGCCGCGGTGGACCGCGCCGAGCTGGTGAGCCTCCTGTCGGGCCTGCCCATGCCCGAGCGGGAGATCCTCGTCCTGTTCTACCTGCAGGACCTCTCGGTGGAGGACTGCGCGCAGATCTGCGAGATCCCCGCCGGGACGGTCAAGTCCCGGCTCAACCGCGCACGTCGCCTGTTGCGCTCGCATCTGGAGGAGAAGGGATACCGGCCATGACCGAGGAACCGCGGCTGTCGGCGCGGGAGATGATCGAGCGGCTCGAACCGGCGCTGTCCCGTGCCAGGCGCGTCCGGGCGGTGACGTCGCTGTTGTCCGGGCTGTCCGGCACGGCGTTCCTGACCGCCCTGTGGGGAGGCGAGCCCGGCCCGCTGCCCGGCCGCACGCAGGTGATGTTCGCCCTTCTCACCGTGGTCTGCCTGGCCTGGGCGGGCTACGGCGGATGGCTGCTCATGTGCCGGGTGCCGCTGTTCGCCACCGACCGGGTGGTCGCCGCGTGGATCGCCCTGGCCGCATCACTCGCCACCACCGCCGCCCTGGCCGCGCTGGCGGTCCAGCGCGGCACCGGCCTCGGCCCGGTGCTGGCGGTCGGAGGGCTGTTCGTGCCGGCCACACTGGTGCTGGCCGTGCTCGCCCATGCCCGCCGGAGGGCGCTGCTGCGCCGTGCACGTGAACTGACGCGTCCGCCCATGTCCGGGAACTGACTCGACGAGACGAAGGACCTTCCGATGGCGCACAATTCGAAGCTCGTCCGCCGCCGGTCCGGCAGGACGGCGCTGCTCGTGGTGACCCTGGTCGTCGCCGGAGTTCTCCTGGCGGGTGTGCTCATGCCGGCGCTCTGAACGTCGCGCTGAACTGAAAGTTTCAGCTCCGCGGCGTGCCCTCGGCCGTCCTGACCTGGCCGTACCGCTCCGTGACCGGAGCGTGCTTGGATCGCGCCACCTCGCGTACGCACGATCCGGGCGGGAGCCCTCCCGAGATCGTCCCGCCCGTTTCCGGGGCGGCCCCGCGCGGCGGGGCCGGCCCGTCGTCCTTTCCGAGGGGCACGTGATGCGACTACCGCGACGGCTGCTGAGCGCGAGCACGGCGACCGTACTGGCCGGCGCCCTGCTGGCCGTCACCTCGACTTCCACCCCCGTCTCGGCCGCCGGTGAAAATGGCACGGTCAACTACGGTGAGGCGCTGCAGAAGTCGTTCCTGTTCTACGAGGCGCAGGAGTCGGGGCACCTGCCGTCCACCAACCGGGTGACCTGGCGGGCCGACTCGACCGTCAACGACGGGAAGTCCGCCGGGGTGGACCTGTCCGGCGGCTTCTACGACGCGGGCGACCACGTGAAGTTCGGCTTCCCGATGGCGGCCATGACCACCACGCTGGCCTGGGGCGGCGCGGACTACCGGGCGTCCTACGAGCGCTCGGGCCAGTTGCCATACCTGCTGAACACGCTCCGGCAGGCGGGCGACTACTTCATCCACGCCCACCCCGAGCCGAACGTCCTGTACGTCCAGGTCGGCGACGGCGGTGAGGACCACTCCTACTGGGGCGCGCCGGAGACCGTCGAGGCCAAGGGCCACAAGCGGCCGGTCTACAAGATCACCGCGTCGTGCCCGGGCACCGACGTCGCCGCCGAGACCGCCGCCGCGATGGCCGCCTCGTCGATCGTCTTCCGGCCGACCGACCCGGCGTACGCCGACACGCTGCTCACCCACGCCAAGCAGTTGTTCACGTTCGCCGACACGACCAAGGGGACGAACGGCCGCGACACGGCGTACGTGAACTGCGTCAGCGCCGCGCAGGGGTTCTACAACTCCACGGGTGAGGGCGGCCAGGTCGAGGGCGCCACGAAGATGTACTGGGACGAGCTGGCCTGGGCCTCCGTCTGGCTCTACCGGGCCACCGGCACCGCGAGCTACCTCGACCGGGCGCGCGAGTTCTACCCGAAGATGGGCAGCCAGGAGGACCCGGGCAGCAACGGGCAGCAGGTGCCGGTCTTCAACTTCGGCTTCGGCTGGAACGACAAGCAATACGCCGTCTACGAGCAGATGGCCGAGCTGACCGGCGAGCAGAAGTACAAGGACGACGTCCAGCGCTACCTCGACTACTGGACCGTCGGATACAAGGGCAAGAAGGGCACGATCACGCCCGGCGGCCTGGCGTACATCTTCTACTGGGCCTCGTTGCGCATGGCCGCCAACACGGCCTTCGTCGCGTTAAGGTACGCCGACTTCCTCGGCTCGGGCGACCCGCTCTACGCGCGCTACCACGACTTCGGCAAGCGGCAGATCGACTACGCGCTCGGCGACAACCCCAGGCACTCCAGCTACATGATCGGCTTCGGGACCAACCCGCCGCGCAACCCGCACCACCGCGGCGCGCACGGCTCCTGGACCAACGCCGGCCCCGACGGCGAGCCCGCCGTGAGCAGGCACGTCCTGTACGGCGCGCTGGTCGGCGGCCCGGACGGCGCCGACGCCTACGCCGACAGCCGCGGCGACTACGTCAAGAACGAGGTCTCCCTCGACTACAACTCCGGCATCACCAGCTCGCTCGCCGTCCTCTACGGCAAGTACGGCGGCTCGCCCCTGGCCACGCTGCCGCGCGAGACGCCCGACGGCCCGGAGTTCTATCTGGAGCCGACGATCACCCACACGACGCGGGAGACGGCGGCCAAGACCTTCGTCATCAACAAGTCGGCCTGGCCGGCGACCGTGCTGGACAAGGCGAAGTTCCGCTACTACTTCACCCTGGACGGCTCGACGACGGCGAGCCAGGTCACGGTGAGCACGTCCTACACACAGTGCAAGCAGCCCACCGGGCCGCACCTGCTGGAGGGGCGCACGTACTACGCCGAGGTCGACTGCACCGGGACGCTCATCTTCCCCGGCGGCCAGTCGGAGTACCGCCGCGAGGTGCAGCTCCGCATCGGCGTGGCCGACGGAGCGACGTGGGACCCGTCCAACGACTGGTCGGCCAAGGGCGCGGACCACATGACCCTGTACGGCAACGACGGCCGCCTCATCTGGGGCACGCCGCCCGGCGCCGAGCCGTCGCCCAGCCCCAGCGCCTCCCCGTCGGCGTCGCCCTCGCCGTCGCCGTCCGCGTCTCCGTCGGCGTCGCCCTCGCCGTCCGCGTCGCCTTCGGCGAGCCCCTCCCCCAGCCCGTCGGTCTCGCCGAGCCCGTCCCCCTCACCGTCGCCGTCTCCCTCCGCCGGTGGTGGGTGCAAGGTGACCTATGGCACGAGCGACTGGGGCGGCGGGTTCACCGCGACCGTCACGATCGCCAACACCGGCGCCACGGCGGTCAACGGCTGGACACTGGCCTTCGCCTTCCCCGGCACCCAGAAGATCACCCCACCCGGCTGGTCGGCCACCTGGACCCAGACCGGTGCGAACGTCACCGCCGCCAACCTCGACTGGAACAAGACCATCACCCCCGGACAGTCTGTCCAGATCGGCTTCAACGGCACCTACACCGGCGCCAACCCCAAACCCACCGCCTTCACCCTCAACGGCACCACCTGCTCCTGAGACGAGGCCATCCATGAGACTCCTGTCCCTGGGCGGGGTGGCCGCCGTACTGGCCGCCCTGCTCGTCCCGGGCCCGGCTCCCGCACAGGCGGCGAGCACGTACAACTACACAGAGGCCCTGCAGAAGTCGATCTACTTCTACGAGGCGCAGCAGTCGGGCAGGAAGCCCGCCTGGAGCCGGGTGGAGTGGCGCGGCGACCGCACGCTGAACGACGGGAAGGCCGCCGGGGTGGACCTGTCCGGCGGCTGGTACGACGCGGGCGACCACGTCAAGTTCGGCTTCCCGATGGCGTTCACCACCACGATGCTGGCCTGGGGGCTGGTCGAGAACCGCACCGGCTACGGGACCCAGCTCACGCCCATGCTGAACAACCTCAAGTGGGCCACCGACTACCTCATCGCCGCGCACCCCGATCCTGAGACGTTGTACGTCCAGGTGGGCGACGGCAGCGTGGACCATGCGTACTGGGGCCCGCCCGAGGTGATCGACATCAAGGGCATGTCGCGGCCGGTCTACAAGATCACCCCGACGTGCAAGGGCACCGACGTCGTCGCCGAGACGGCGGCGGCCATGGCGGCCTCCTCGATGGCCTTCCGGACGACCGACCCGGCGTACGCCGACACGCTGCTGACGCACGCCAGGCAGCTGTTCACGTTCGCCGACACGACCAAGGGCACGAACGGCCAGGACACGGCGTACACGAGTTGCGTGCCGGGCATCTCCGGCTACTACAACTCGACCTGGGAGGGCGGCTCCGACCACCCGGGCGCGACCAAGATGTACTGGGACGAGCTGGCCTGGGCGGCCGTGTGGCTCTACCGGGCCACCGGCACCGGGAGCTACCTGGACAAGGCTCGCGAGTTCTACCCGAAGATGGGCAGCGAGCCCGACGTGGGCCAGGGCGCGGGCGGAACCACCGTCCCCGCCTACAGCTTCGGCCTCGGCTGGAACGACAAGGAGTACGGCGTCTACGCGCTGATGGCCGAGCTGACCGGCGAGCAGAAGTACAAGGACGACGTCCAGCGCTACCTCGACTACTGGACCACCGGATACAAGGGCAAGAAGGGACCGGTCACCCCCGGCGGCCTGGCCTACATCTTCAACTGGGCGTCGCTGCGCATGGCGCTGAACACCGCCTGGGTGGCCCTCGTCTACGCCGACCACCTCGGCCCCGGTGACCCGCTCTACGCGCGCTACCACGACTTCGCCAAACGACAGGTCGACTACGCCCTCGGGGACAATCCACGCCACTCCAGTTACATGGTGGGCTTCGGGACCAACCCGCCGACGCACGTCCACCACCGGGCGGCCAGCGGCCAGTACCTCGGCTACATGAGCGACACCACAGGACCGAACCTGCACGTCCTGTACGGCGCTCTTGCCGGCGGCCCGGACCAGACCGACGCCTACACCGACAGCCGAACGGACTACGTCCGCAACGAGGTGGCGATCGACTACAACTCCGGCATCACCAACGTGCTCGCGCGGTTCGCCAAGGAGTACGGCGGGACACCGGTGGCGGGCTTCCCCGCGCCGGAGGAGAAGTACGAGGAGATCTACGCCGAGACCGGCAACGTCTACACCGGTGTGGACGGCACCTCGCTGACCGTCACCATCACCAACACGTCCAACTGGCCGCCGCGCGTCCTCCAGTCGGGCAAGGCGCGTTACTACTTCACGCTCGACGGCTCCACCTCGATCTCCCAGGTGAAGGTGACCGGCGGAGACAGCAACGGCTGCGCCGTGAACGGGCCGACTCTCGCGCAGGACCGCACCTACTACGCCGAGGTGGACTGCACGGGCAAGCCCATCTACCCGGGCGACGCCCAGCTCTACCGGCGCGGCACGCAACTGCGGATCTCGGTGCCGAACGGCGCGACCTGGGACCCGGCCAACGACTGGTCGGCCTCGGCGGCGTCGCACGTGCCGGTGTACGACGGGAACACGCTGGTGTGGGGCACGCCGCCCGGCGGCACGCCCAGCCCGTCCCCCTCACCGTCGCCTTCGCCCTCGCCGTCCTCTTCTCCGTCTCCCTCGCCGTCGCCGTCGGCTTCGGGGGACACCACACCGCCGAGCGTGCCCACCGGGCTGCGGGTCTGCGGGGCCGACTTCGTCAACGCGGTCCCGATGTGCTGGACGGCCTCGACCGACGACACCGGGGTCACCGGCTACGACGTCTACATGAAGCAGGGCGCCGGCTTCACCAAGATCGGATCGACCACGTCCACGCTGTACGTCGCGGACAAGCTGGTGGCCGGGACCAGCTACACGTTCTACGTCGTGGCCAGGGACGCGGCCGGCAACACCAGCCAGCCCTCGGCGACGCTCACCGCGACCGCCCAATCCGGCCTGCCCAGCCCGTCGCCCAGCCCATCGGCCTCACCGAGCCCGTCTCCGTCCCCGTCTCCATCGCCTTCACCGTCGGCAGGTGGCGGGTGCAAGGTGACGTACGGAACCAGTGACTGGGGCGGCGGGTTCACCGCGACCGTCACGATCGCCAACACCGGCGCCACGGCGGTCAACGGCTGGACACTGGCCTTCGCCTTCCCCGGCACCCAGAAGATCACCCCACCCGGCTGGTCGGCCACCTGGACCCAGACCGGTGCGAACGTCACCGCCGCCAACCTCGACTGGAACAAGACCATCACCCCCGGACAGTCCATCCAGATCGGCTTCAACGGCACCTACACCGGCGCCAACCCCAAACCCACCGCCTTCACCCTCAACGGCACCGCCTGCTCGTGATCCCCCATCTCGCGGTCCGGCGCACCCGGGTGCGCCGGACCGCCCGCAGAGAGGTGACTCTTATGTCCGTCCAGGGTCTCCGTAAAGCCGCGGCCGTGCGAGCCGGTCTCCTGGGGGCCGGCCTCGCAGGCGCCGGGCTCGCCCTCGCCGCCGCGGCCCTCCCGCCGGCCTACGCGGCGGCCGAGGACACCACGCCGCCCAGTGCGCCGGGGACGCTGCGGGACTGTCCCCTGCCCGCGGCCCCCGGATCGGGCCTCGGCATCGGCGTGTCGCTGTGCTGGGGCGCCGCGACCGACGACGTCGGCGTCACCGGCTACGACATCCAGGTGAAGCAGAGCGGCGCCTTCACCACCGTCCGCACCACGACCGGTCCCGGTTCCATCGTCAGCGGCCTCACTCTCGGGCAGTCGTACACGTTCCGAGTGATCGCCAGGGACGCGGCGGGGAACGCGGGCCCGCCGTCGAACGAACTGACGGCCACGGCGAACTACCTCAGCGGCATGCCGCCGTCCAGTCCCCCGCCCAGCCCGTCGCCGATCGACCGGACCCCGCCGACCCGTCCCGAGGGCCTGGTCACGCAGAGCGTCTACGTCAACGGCGCGGTCGGCCTGGCCTGGACGCCGTCCACGGACGACGTCGGGATCTCCACCTACGAGGTCCACGTGTGGACCGGCGGCGCCTTCCTGCGCGCGCAGCAGGCCACGATCGACATGCGGGCCGACCAGGTCACCGCGGTCGTCACCGGCCTCACCGCGGGGCGCGACTACCTGTTCTACGTGGTGGCCCGGGACCGCTCGGGCAACCTCAGCGCGCCCTCCGACCTGGTCCGCGCCCGGGCCATGGTCGAGCCGCCCGCCGCCAGCCCGAGCCCCGGGACGGACACCACGCCTCCCGGCACGCCGACAGGGCTGGCCACCGTCAGCGGGATGTCCATCCCCGGCGGAGTCTTCCTCGCCTGGAACACCGTCGGCGACGACAGCGGGGTCCCGCCCCGCTACGACCTGTTCCGCCGGACCGAGAACGGCTACGCGTACGAGGGCGAGAACGCCACCCCCCGCGACATCGTCTCCGGCCTCGAAGGAGGCAAGCCGTACACCTTCCAGGTCGTCGCCCGCGACGCGGCCGGCAACCTGAGCAACCCCTCGGCGCCATACACGGCGATCGCGCAGCCCGGCGGAACGTCCTCGCCCAGCCCGTCGCCGTCCCTCGGCCTGTCGCCGTCCCCCAGCCCGTCGGCGTCCCCGTCGTCCGGTTCCGGGTGCAGGGTGACGTACGCGACCACCACCTGGGACGGCGGATTCACCGCCACCGTCACGATCACCAACACCGGCACCGCCGCCATCGACGGGTGGCGGCTCGGCTTCGGCTTCCCGCTCGCCTCCCAGCGGGTCACCAACGGATGGTCGGCCGTCTGGGCCCAGTCCGGCACCGCTGTCACCGCCGGGAACTACGAATGGAACAAGACGATCAAGCCGGGCCAGTCGGTGTATCTCGGCTTCAACGGCGCCTACACCGGCAGCAACCCCGAACCGGCCGCCTTCACCCTCAACGGAGGCGCCTGCACGACGACGTGACGAGCCGCGACCGGTGCCGTCCGCATCACCGCACCACCAATCGTGGAGCACCGATCTGTCATACGCCGTCCGCATGAGCGTGCCCGTCATCGCACTCGCGGCGGCGCAGCACATCCTGAGCGAAGCCCAGACCGAGGCCGTCCACGGGATGATCCACAGGCTGGGGCACGTCCGGCTGGAGCCGGTCGCCTCCACCGAGGACGTGCTCCGCCTGTCGGCGGTCTCGGTGCATCTGACGGAGCGGCAGGACATGGCGGCGGCGCACACGGTCGCCGTGGCCCGGTATCTCGGCTTCCCGGTCCTCGCCGCCGACCTGAAGCGATGGGAGCCGGTGCGCGCGCACCTGCCGTGGCAGATCGACATCTACGAGATCAGTGATTCGGACTGATTTCCGGATCGGCTTGTGGGCGCCTGGGATGATACGGGGATGACCGACGCCCTGCCCGGGTTTGAGCCCGGTGCCGAACCCGGCACTGCACCCGCGCCCGCCGCACCGCCGCGCCGGGTCGCCGGATACGAGATCGAGGACGAGTTGCGTGCGGCCGGGGCGGTCCACGTCGCGGGGGTGGACGAGGTCGGCCGCGGCGCGTGGGCGGGCCCGGTGGTGGTCTGCGCCGCCGTCACCGCCTTCGGCCCGCCGCCCGAACTGCCGGGACGCGGGCAGCGCACCGTCCGGCTGACCGACTCCAAGCTGCTCGGCCCGGCCCAGCGGGAGGCGTTCGCCGAGGTCCTTCCGGACTGGCTCACCTGCCACGCGTACGGCGCTTCGGCCCCTGAGGAGATCGACGAGGTCGGCATGACCGAGGCGCTGCGCCGGGCCGCGTGCCGGGCGCTGGAGGCCCTGCCGCTGCGGCCCGACGTGGTGCTCCTCGACGGCGCGCACGACTTCCTCGGCCGGCCGTGGCGGGTGCGATGCGAGGTCAAGGCCGACCAGCGGTCGGTGTCGGTGGCCGCCGCGTCGGTGCTGGCCAAGGTGCACCGCGATCGCCTGATGGCGGAGATCGGCGAGGAGCACCCGGCATACGGCTTCGCCGCCAACGCGGGCTATCCCTCCCCCGTGCACCAGCAGGCGCTGGCGGAGGCCGGGCCGACCCCGCACCACCGGCTGTCGTGGTCCTACCTGGACGACCTGCCCCAGTGGCGGCACCTGCGCAAGCACCGCGACCCCCTGGCCGGCTCCGGCCAGATGACCCTCCTCTGACGCACCCCCGCCGGGCGTCCGTACACTGGCCGGGCGGGGCGCTCAGATGGTGGCGGTCAGTCGGCCTGCGGCGGGACGGCGCAGGTCACCGCGACGGTGGTCCGCGTGCGGTGCCCGGCCGCGCCCTTCTCCGTCGTCGCCTTCCTGGGCACCACCCTCTCTGCGATGCCGCTCTCACCCGTCACCTTCGGGGGCACCTTCTCGGGGGCCGTCCTCTCGGTCGTGCCGCTCTCGGTGGTGCCCTTCTCCGGGGCATCGGGCGCGCTCTCGGTCGTGCCCTTCGCGGCGGTGCCGGGCGCTCCCAGGTCCGCACCGGGATTGGCGGGGATGGCCGGGACGGCGCGCACCCGGTCGCCGGGCTTCAGTTCCCGCAGTCCCGTGCCGTCGTCGAGCAGGAGCTTGCCGTCCCTCTCCACCACCTTCAGGGTCTGCGAGCAGGAGGACGTCACCGGAACCCCGGTCCTCCCGCCGGAGGCCCCGTCGGCGTTCGCGGCGGCGGTGAGCGTGGCGGCGAGGGCAGCCCCCAGCCCGATCGCCACCAGCCCCGCCCGCATGCGCTTGCTGATCATCTAGGTCTCCTTCTCCTACGGCCCCGCGCGGGACCGTACGGAGACGACGGTGCCGACGGGCACCTGAAGCCACGCTGAAGCCGCCTGAAGGATCTTTAGCGTGGCTTCAGGTGCCGCCTGCGATGGTGTGGGGCATGCGTGTGCTGCTGGTGGAGGACGAGCGGCGGCTCGCCGAGCTCGTGAAGAGCGGCCTGGCGGACGAGGGGTTCGCCGTGGACATCGCCTGCGACGGGACCGAGGGCCTGTGGATGGCCACAGAGAACTCCTACGACGCGATCGTGCTCGACGTCATGCTGCCGCGGCTGAACGGGTACGCGGTGTGCCGCCGCCTGCGCGAGGCAGGCAATTGGACGCCGATCATGATGCTGACCGCCAAGGACGGCGAGTACGACGAGGCCGAGGCCCTGGACACCGGGGCCGACGACTTCCTGTCCAAGCCCTTCTCCTACGTGGTCCTGCTGGCCCGGCTCCGCGCCCTCGTACGGCGGGGCGGCCGGGAGCGCCCGGTCTCGCTGACGGTCGGCGACCTCACCATCGACCCCGCCGGGATGCGCTGCCGCCGGGCGGGAACGGAGGTGTCCCTCACCCCGAAGGAGTTCGCCGTGCTGCACGCCCTCGCACGGCGGGCGGGCGAGGTGGTGTCCAAGGCCGACCTGCTCGCGCAGGCGTGGGACTTCGCCTACGACGGCGACCCGAGCATCGTGGAGGTCTACATCAGCGCCCTGCGCCGCAAGATCGACGCGCCCTTCGGCCGCTCGTCGCTGGTCACGGTGCGCGGGGCGGGCTACCGGCTCGACGGGCATCGGTGATGCCCCGCCCGCGCCCGCCCGCGCGCTGGTCGGTGCGACTGCGCGCGACGGTCGCCGCCACCGCCATCGTCGCCGTCGCCCTGGGCGGCGCGGCGGCCGTGCTGACGGCGGTCCTGCGGGCCAGCCTGGAGCAGAGCACGGCCGAGCAGGCCCACCGGCGGGCCGCGCAGGTCGCCGCGATCCTGGCCGTCCCCGCCTCACCGGCCGCCGCGCCGTACGGGAGCCCGGGCGCGCACATGAAATCGGGCACGCGGGAGAGCGAGCCCCCGGAGCGCAGCCTGAGCGGCGCGGCCGGGGAGAAGGGAACCTCCGTCTCCGACCCGGACGTGCGGGTCGGGGTCCCGGCCGAGGCGCCGGGCGCCGACTGGGCGGGCGACGGCTACCTGACGGCACGCACCACGGTCGCAACCGGCGAGGGCCCGCTGACCGTCGTCGCACGGACCTCCCTCGAACCGGCCAGGGAGGCGCTCACGACGCTGGGGAGGCTGCTGGTCTTCGGCATTCCGGCCCTGCTGCTGGTGGTGGCCGCGATGACCTGGTTCTCCGTGGGCCGGGCCCTGGCGCCGGTGTCCGCGATCCGGGCCGAGCTGGCCGACATCACGGCCCGCGACCTGCACCGCCGGGTGCCCGTGCCGGGCAGCGGGGACGAGATCGCCGCCCTCGCCCGTACGGTCAACGCCACGCTCGACCGGCTGGAGAACGCGGTGCGGCAGCACAAGCGGTTCGTCGCCGACGCGGCCCACGAGTTGCGCAGCCCGATCGCGACCGTGCGTACGCGGCTGGAGCTCGCCTCCGGGCACGAGCCGGCCCGCGAGGCGCTGGCAGACGTCGGACGGCTGCAGGCGCTCGCCGCCGACCTGCTCCTGCTGGCCGCGCTCGACGCCGGGGAGCCGCCCCGGGCCGACGAGGTGGACCTCGGCCAGGTGGCGGCCGAGGAGGCGCTGCGCCCGCGCCCGGAGACGGGCGTGACGGTGCGGGTGACGGCCGATCCCGACGTCGTGGTGCACGGCTCCCGCCACCACCTCGCCCGCCTGGTCACCAACCTCGTCGACAACGCCGTACGGCACGCCTCGTCGGCCGTCGAGGTGCGGGTCCTGGCGGAGAAGACGGGCGCGCTGCTGGAGGTGCGCGACGACGGGCCGGGCATCCCTCCGGAGGACCAGGAGGCCGTCTTCGACCGGTTCACCCGGCTGGACGGCGCGCGGACGAGGGACGCCGGCGGCTCGGGCCTGGGCCTTGCCATCGTCAGGGAGATCGCCTCCCGGCACGGCGGCACCGTCGCGATCGGCGACTCCCCCGGCGGCGGCGCGTGCTTCACCGTACGGCTCCCGGTCAGCCGCCCGGACCCCCGCTGACCGGCGGGGCGGTGGAGCGGCGGGCGATCAGCTCTATGGGGCCGTCGAGCACCTCGGCCACGCTGTCGTCCGGCTTGAGGCTGCCGAGCAGTTCGACGCCGCGACGGCCCAGCTCGGCGAGCGGCATGCGGACCGTGGTGAGCGGGGGCGCGAGGTAGCTCGCCAGGTCGAGGTCGTGCACCGCCACCATCGAGACGTCGCGGGGGATGTCCAGCCCCGCCTCCCGTACGGACTCCATCGCGCCGATCGCGGAGGCGACGTTGGCGACGAAGACGGCGGTCGGCGGCTCGGGGGCGGCGAGCAGCGCGGCCATCGCCGCTGCACCGCCGGCCGGGGTGTAGCCGGCCGCGACGATCGGGCCTTCGGGCAGGCCCGCGTCGCGCATGGCCGCGCGCCACCCCGCCGACCTGCGCAGCGCGGTGTCGGCGCCCTCGGGACCGGCCAGATGGGCGATCCTGCGGTGCCCGAGCCCCACGAGGTGCTCGACCGCGAGCCGGGCGGCCCGCTCGTCGTCGAGGATGACGTAGCGCTTGACGGCCGGGCTCCTGCGGTTGAGCATGAGCCACGGCACGGCCATCCGGTCGAGCTGCGCGAGCAGCTCCGACTCGCCCTCCGCTCCGGCCAGCAGCAGGCCGTCGATGCGGCCCTGGCCGAGCAGGTCCATGTAGCCGCCGAGCCCCGCCCCGGTGGAGCTGCCCGTCACCAGCACGCAGCCGAGACCGGCCGCCGCCGCCTCGGCGCCCTTGATGATCTCCGCGTACACGGGGTTGGCGAAGTCGGGCAGGAACAGCCCGAACATGTGCGCGCGGGCCGTGCGCAGGCTGCGGGCCGCGGCGTTGGGGCGATAGCCGAGCTGCGCCACCGCGGCCAGCACCCGCTCGCGCGTCTCCGGCCGGATGCTGAGCGCGGGGTCGTTGTTGACGACCCGCGAGACCACGGCACGGTCGACCTTCGCCAGCGCGGCGACGTCGGCGAGGGTCACCCGGGCGCGCTTCACAACGCCCCCGGACGCCGGCTCTCGCCGGACTCCATGGACTGGTACAGCGCCTCCATGAGACGGAGTGTGCCCAGATTGTCGGCCGCCGCGGTCTCCGGCTCTCCGCCCTCGGCGATCGCCGCCAGCAGCGACCCCATCGGCCCCGCGACCGCGTCCGGCAGCCACCGGGTGGTCACCGGGTAGGGCAGCCAGCCGTCGGTGGGCAGCACGCGGCTGCTGACCTCCAGCGTGTCCGGGCGGCCGTGCGGGTAGTCGTACAGCAGCCCGAGGGTGCCCCTGATCGCGCCCTCGGTGCCGTCGACGCGGAACGCCGCCTCGTAGTCGCCGGTGCGGTTCTCGTGGTGGGCGTGGACCAGCGCCCGCACGTCGCCCGGGTAGACCAGCACGCTCATCGTGCGGGTCTCGCCCTTGGCGACCTGCCCCGCCGTACGGCTGCCGGTGCAGAACACCGTCTCGGGGTCGCCGAGGATCGAGCGGATGGCGTCCAGGTAGTGGATGGAGTGGTAGACGATCTCCAGCCGGTCGGTGGAGACGAGCCAGTCCCAGGCGCTCCAGTCGGTGAAGATGTTCACGGTGAACGTCATGGCCGTCGGCTCGCCGATCCAGCCCTCCCGGACCATGGCGCGGGCGGCGGCGATGCCCTCGTCGAAGCGCAACTGCTGGTTGACCGCCACCTTCAGCCCGCGCTCGGCGGCCAGGGCGACGATCTCCCGCCCGGTCGCGAGGTCGGGCGCGAACGGCTTCTGGCACAGCAGGTGCTTGCCGGCCTCCAGCGCGGCCCTCGCGATGCCGGGCTGCGCGTTCGGCGCCACCGCGACGTCCACCACGGCCACCCGCTCGTCGGCGAGCAGTTCCGCAAGCGAGCCGTACACGCGAGGCACGCCGTGCCGCGCGGCGACCTCGCGGGCCCGCTCCGCGTTCAGGTCGAAGATCCCGGCGATCTCCAGCCCGGCCTTCCGGTACGCCGGCAGGTGGGCCACGTCGACGATCGCCCCGGCGCCCACGACCGCGATCGGCAGCCGGTGCGCCTCGGGTATCGCCAGGTCGGCGGCGGCCGCGATCGGCGCGAAGACGTCCAGCACGTCACACCTCGATTCGGTAGAAGCGGGCTGCCGTGCCGCCGAGCACGGCCGCGCGGTCGGCCTCGGACAGGCCGGCGAGCAGCACGTTGGTCTCGCGCCACACGGTGGCGTAGTCGCCGGCGAGGATCGAGACGGGCCAGTCGCCGCCGAACATCAGCCGCTCGGGGCCGAACAGCTCCATCGCGTGGTCCACGTACGGCCGCAGGTCGGCGGCCGTCCAGCTCTCCGGGTCGGCGGCGGTGTTGAGGCCCGACACCTTGGCGTACGCCTGCGGATATTCGGCGGCGCGGGCGATCAGGCCCGCCCACGGCTCCCAGCCCTTCTCCTTGATGGGCGGCTTGGCCAGGTGGTCGATCACCATCCGCAGCCCGGGGATCCGCTCGGCCAGCACCGGCACGTGCTCCAGGTGGCGGGGCAGCACCGCGACCACGTCGAACGGCAGGCCCGCCTCGGCGAGCACCCCCAGGCCCTCGATCACCGCGTCGCGCAGCAGCCAGTCGGGGTCGGGGTCGTCGTGGATGAGGTGGCGGACCCCGGCGAACTTCGGGTGCCTCCGGTAGCGCTCCAGCGCCTGCGCCGCCTCGTCCGGCCGCTCCAGCGGCACCCAGCCGACCACCGCCGCCACGAAGTCGTACGCGTCGGCCTGTGCGAGCATCGCGTCGGTGTCGGCGTAGGAGTCCATCGCCTGGACGAGCACCGTGTGATCGACCCCGGCCTCGGCGAGCTGCGGGATCAGCTCCTCCGGCTCGAAGGTGCGGTAGATGGGCCCGGCCTCGGGCGTCAGCCAGGGGTAGGAACCGGTCTCCAGGTTCCAGAAATGCTGATGCGCATCGATGACGGGCATCCGCCCCTCCTCATGATCAATCGGTTGAGCCTGCACAAGCTAGACGCGGGTCAGCGGCCTGTCAACGGAGCTTCACGGACGGCGGCTGGACCAGCTCCAGCGTGATGTCGTCGGGGTCGAGGAAGTAGCAGGCGTAGCCGCCCGCGTTGATCCCCGCCGTGATGGCGTTGGGCGGTGAGACGAACCGTACCCCGGCCGCCGACAGCCGCGCGTGCTCGGAGAGCGCGTCCTCGACTGTGAGCGCGAGGTGCGCCGCGCCGGGCAGGTGCCGGGCCGGGTCGCGCGCCTCCCCCCGCGGCCGTACGTACTCCACCAGCTCCAGGTCGTGGGTGGACACGCCCCGGGGCTGGCCCGGCACGGCGAGCTGCGCGATGCGCAGCACCGCGTCGGGGTAGCCCACGAGCCTGCGGGTGTAGTCGTTGTCCTGGTCCTGCCGGTGCACGAGGGCGAACCCGAGCAGGTCGCGGTAGAAGGCGACGGACCTGTCGAGGTCGGCGACCGTGAACGAGAAGTGCCACACGCCTCTCATCGCAGCGACTCCTGTCTCTCCGGCTCCACGCCGGACTCCTCGGGCGATTGCGGTGCGGCTCCCGAGTCGCGCACCCTGCGGACCTGCCGCTGGCGGCCGGCGATCGTGTAGATGGCCGCGGCGACGATGACGACCGTGCCGACGATCACGCCCTGGTAGTTGGCGCCCAGGTTGAGCACGTTGAAGCCGTTGTCGAGCGTGAACAGGATGAGCGCGCCGACGACGGACTTCAGCACGCTGCCGAACCCGCCGAACAGCGAGGTGCCGCCGAGGATGGCCGCGGCGAGCACGGTCAGCTCGGTGCCCTGCAGGCCCGTGGGGTTGATGGCCAGCAGCTTCGCCGCGAACAGCACGCCGACGAAGCCAGAGCCGAGCCCGTTCAGCACGAACGCGCCGATCCGGTAGCGGTTGACGTTGATGCCGGAAAGCCGGGCCGCCTCCGCGTTGCTGCCCACGGCGTACAGACGGCGGCCGATCACCGTGTAGCGCAGCACGGCCCAGGTGACGCCGGCGATGACGATCAGGTAGTAGGTGGGCTTGCTGAGCCGCAGCTCGAAGCCGAGCACGGGGTCGAGCACGGCCACGACCAGCCCGGCCGCCGCGATCACCGCGCCCTTGAGCGGGCTCCCGCCGGTCCTGCGGGCGAGCAGCGCCACCGCGGCGCCGACGACAAGCGCCGCCACCCCGAGGATCGCCAGGATGTGCGGGACCGTCCAGTAGCCCGACTGCAGCGCGATCAGCGCCCGCTGCGCCTCCGGGTCCTTCGCCGTGATCGTACGGCCGTCGGTCAGGATCAGCACCAGGCCGCGTACGGCCGTCATCGTGCCCAGCGTCACGATGAACGCGTTGATGCCGACCAGTTGCACGATCAGGCCGTTCACCGCGCCGCAGACGAGCCCGGCGGCCAGTGCGACGGCCATCGCCAGCGGCAGGCCGAGCGAGCCGACCAGGCTGAGCGCCATCGCCGCGCCGAAGGCGGACACCGACGCGATGGACAGGTCGAAGTTGCCGCTGATCAGCACCACGGTGGTGAACACGGCGAGGATCGCGACCAGCGACGACTGGTCCAGGATGTTGATGACGTTGGTCGGCGACAGGTAGCTCGGCCGCCCCATCTGGCTCGACAGCAGCGTCAGCACGGCCACGATCAGCACGAGGGCGTAGACGACGCCCGCGTTGCCGGGGCGCAGCGCGGCGGCGGCACGGGCACCGAACGTCTTCCCGCCCGCCACCTTGTGCCGGGCGCCGGACCGCGCGCTCTCAGGCGGCATCGTGCGCACCCCCGAATCCGTTGGCCAGCATCAGCAACTCCTCCTCGGATGTCTCGTGCGCCGGTCGCTCCGCGACGATCCGGCCTTCGCGGACGACGAGCACGCGCGTCGCCACCGCGAGGATCTCCTCGAACTCGCTGCTCACCACGAGCACGGCGCCGCCCTCGGCGGCGAACCTGCGGACCAGGTCGAGGATGTCGGCCTTCGCCCCGACGTCGACCCCGGCCGTGGGCTCGTCGAGCATGAACACGCGGGCCCCGCCGTACAGCCACTTGCCGAACACGACCTTCTGCGCGTTGCCACCGGACAGCTCGGTGACCAGCGCCTCGGGGCCGGGGCAGACGATGCCGAGGTCGCGGATGGCCCGCTCGGCGCGCTCGGCCTCGGCCGCCTCCCGGGGCAGCGCCCGCGCCGACGACAGCGACGCGAGGTCGGGCAGGGAGATGTTCTTCCAGATGGGGAACGCGCCCACGATCCCCTGCGCGTTGCGGTCCTCGGGGACGAGGGCCATCCCGGCGGCGACCGCCGCCCGGGGGCCGCGCCGCACGGGACGGCCGTCCACCAGCACCTCGCCGCGGGCGCGGGAGTCCGCGCCATAGACCGCGTGCAGGATCTCCGACCGGCCGGAGCCGAGCAGGCCCGCGATGCCGACGACCTCGCCGCGGCGCACCTCGAACGACACGTCGCGCACCCCGGCCGGCGAGCTGAGGTTCCGTACGGCGAGGGCCACCGGGGCGTCGGCGGCGACGGGAGCAGGGGCGCGGCGCTCGGCCGCGAGCAGGTCCCGCCCGACGATGGCCTGCACCAGCCGGTCCTCGTCGTAGGCGGCGGTCGGGCCCTCCTCCACCACCGTGCCGTCCCGCAGCACGGTCACCCGGTCGGTGAGCGACAGCACCTCGTCGAGGAAGTGCGACACGTAGAGGAAGGCGGTGCCCTGCGCCGAGAGCCTGCGCACCACGTCGAACACCACCTGGCGCTCGCCCTCGGCCAGCGAGGCGGTGGGCTCGTCCATGACGACGAGGTTCGCGCCGATGGCGAGCGCCTGCAGGATGGCGACCATCTGCCGCTCGCCGATGGCCAGATCGGCCACCTCGGCGTCCGGGTCGATCTCGTAGTGCACCCGCCTCAGCAGCCGGTCGAACTCCCGGCGGCGGGCGCGCGGCAACCGCCAGGGCCCGGGGGCGCCGAGGAAGACGTTCTCCAGCACGGTCAGCGTGGGCGCGAGCGGGACGTGCTGCATGATCGTGGCGACGCCCGCCTTCCTGGCCGCGCCGGGGTCGCGCCAGACGACCTCCTCGCCCTTCCAGCGCACCGTGCCCGACGTCGGCGCGTGCGCCCCGGCGATGATCTTGATCATCGTGGACTTGCCCGCGCCGTTGGCCCCGACCAGGCCGTGCACGCTGCCGGGGAGGACCGTGAGCCGCGCCCCCCGGAGGGCGACGGTGCCGTTGGGGAACGACTTGCCGACGCCCTCGAGGGACAGCAGCGGGGTGTCTACCATTGCGGCGTGCAGTCGGCGACGTTGTCCTTCGTGATGGCCGGGGTGTCGTACGTCACGAAGGCGGCGTCCTGCTTCTGCTCGCCGGTCAGGTGCTTGTACAGCGTGTCGAGGGCGAGCTTGCCGAGATCCTCGGGCTTGAAGCAGACGGTGCCGGCGATGTCGCCGGAGGTGACGGCGTCGACGCCGAGCTTGCTGCCGCCGATGCCCACGATCTTCGCCGTGGAGTTGGCCGACTTCACGGCCTTGGCGCAGCCGACCGCCATGTCGTCGGACTCGGCGTAGAAGAGCTTGACGTCGGGGTTGGAGGCGAGCATGTTCTGGCAGGCCGACTGGGCCTTGTCCTGCACCCAGTCGCCGGGCTGGCGGGCCACGACCTCGAACTTCGCGCCCTTCGCCTCGGCGGCCTTCGGGAAGTCCTGGTAACGCAGCACGACCTCGGCGAAGCCCGCCGCGCCCTCGACCACGGCCATCTTGCCGCCCTCGGGGAGGATCTGCGCCGCGATCTCGCCGGCCTTGCCCCCGGCTGCGGGCTCGTCCTGCGTGACGAGCGCGACCAGGCCGGGGTAGACGTCCTTGAGCTGACGGGTCTTGGGATCGCCGACCTGGGACGCGACGGCCACGGTCGGAATGTTCGACGCCTTGAGCTTGTCGGCGAGGCCCTGGGCGACGCCGGAGTCCACGGGCAGCAGCAGCACGCCGTCCGGCTGCTGCGCGATGAGGTCCTGCACGTCGTTGCTCTGCTTGTCGGCCTTGCCCTGGGCGTCCAGCTCGGTGATCTTCACGCCGAGCTTGGCGGCCTCGTCCTTGATGCCCTTGCTGATGGCGGAGGGGAACGGGAAGCTCAGGCCGAGGTTGGAGACGCCGATCGTGTATTCCTTCTTCTCCGAGGCGGCCTGGGTGGCGCCGTCGCCGCCGGAGCCGCCGCAGGCCGTCGCGCCGACCGCCAGGGCGGCCACGACGAGGAGTGCCTTCTTCATTGTTTCTCCTGCTCAGGGGAAGTCAATCGTTTGCTCAAATCAGGTAGTGACATTTCATGACGTGCTCGCTCAAGGCCGCTCAGCCCTTGACGAGCGCTCGCACCTCCCCCGCGATGCGATCGGCGTCCGGCAGCAGCGCCTGCGCCAGGATCGGCGCGGCCGGCATCCGGACATCGGGCGCCCCCACCCGGATGGGCGGCGCCAGCAGCGGGACGCCCGCCCCGGCGACCCGCGCCACGACCTCGGCCCCGAACCCGCCGGTCACGTTGGCCTCGTGGACCACCGCGAGCCTGCCCGTACGGCCGGCGCTCGCGAGCACGGCCTCGGTGTCGAACGGGTTGAGCCAGGGCGTCTCCAGCACCTCCACCTCGATGCCGTCGGCGGCCAGCGCCTCGGCCGCGTCGAGCACCCGCGCGGTCATCGCGCCCCAGGCGACCACCGTGACGTCGGAGCCGTGACGGCGCACCCGCGCCCCGCCCATGGGCTGGACCGGGCCGCCGACCGTCACCTCCTCCTTGGCGCCGAAGTAGAGGGTCCTGTTCTCGATGACGAGGACCGGGTCGTCGCAGTGCACCGCGGTCACGAGCAGGTCGTAGGCGTCCTGCGGCGTGGACGGCATGCACACCCGCAGCCCGGGGACGTGCAGGAACAGCGCCTCCAGGCACTGCGAGTGCTGGGCGCACGCGCCCGGGGCGTTGCCCTGCTGGGTGCGGATCGTCATCGGCGCCGTCAGCCGGCCGCCGGAGACGTAGCGGACGTTGGCCGCCTGGTTCACGATCTGGTCGAGCGCCACCAGCGAGAAGTCGGCCCACATGATCTCGACGATCGGGCGGCGGCCCATCATCGCCGCGCCCACGGCGCTGCCCAGGATGGCCGACTCGCTGATCGGCGTGTCGAAGGCCCGGTCGCCGAACTGCTTGCGCAGCCCGCGGGTGACGCCGAACACGCCTCCGGGGAGGCCGACGTCCTCGCCGTACACGAGGGTCTCGGGCAGCTCCGCCATGAGGCGGTGCAGCGCGGCGTTGACGGCCTCGCCGTAGTTGAGCTTGCGGGTCTCAGGCATAGAGGTGCTCCCTCGCGGTCGCGGGGTCGGCGAACGGCGCGGCCAGCGCCGCCGCGGCGGCGGTCTCCATCTCGGCTCTCGCGCGGGCCTCGACCGCGTCGACCTCGTCGGCCGGCACCCCGTCGGCGAGCAGGCCCGCGCGCAGCCGGGCGATCGGCTCCCGCGCCCTGATCCGGTCCATCTCGCCCGGCTTGCGATAGTTCTCCGCGTCACCGATGTAGTGACCGACGATGCGCTCGGTCATGCACTCCAGCAGCGTCGGGCCGCCGTTCTCCTTGGCGACCTCCAGCGCGTCGCGCACGTGGAAGCGGACGGCCTCCACGTCGTTGCCGTCGATGCGGTAGCCCGGCATGCCGTACGCCGCCGCGCGGTCGGCGAGCCTGCTCGTGCGGACCATGTCGGCGATCGGGGTCAGCTCGGAGTAGCGGTTGTTCTCGCAGACGAAGACCACGGGCAGGGAGAAGGCGGCGGCGAAGTTCATCGCCTCGTGCACCGCGCCCTGGTTCATCGCGCCGTCGCCGAACACGGTGACCGCGGCCCGGTTGGAGCCGTCGTAGCGGCCGGCCAGCGCCGCGCCGCAGGCGATCGGGGCGCCCGCGCCGACGATCGAGTTCTCCCCGTGGAAGCCGTACTCCGCGGCGGTGAAGTAGGCCGATCCTCCCCTGCCGCCGTTGACGCCGGTCTCCCGGCCGAGCAACTCGGCGAACATCCGCTCGGCGGGGACGCCCCTGGCGAGGGCCCAGCCGTGTCCCCGGTAGGTCGCGAACAGCGCGTCCTCGGGCTCCAGCACGTCGCAGGCGCCGACCGGGATCGCCTCCTGCCCGATGCACAGGTGGACGGACCCGACGATCGGACCCGCGAGGCGCAGCTCCCGCACCTTCTCCTCGAAGGCGCGCACGCGCCACATCGCCAGCAGATCCGCAAGCCGTCGCTCGCTCATTCGCCGGACTCCTCGTTGTCGTGGTCCATGGTTGCCTCGCCGCGCCATCCCGCGAGCGCGGCCACGCAGACCGCCTCGGCGTCGCCGACGTACGACTCGGGGGGCAGCGGCAGCGCGCCGAGCGTGGCCAGGTCGTCGGGACCCGCCACCTCGCGCAGCGTGTCGACCAGCGCGCCGCGCCGGGCCCGCGCCTCCTGCGCCGCCTGGTAGACGAGGTCGTGCGCCCGCTCCCGGCCGAGCGCCGGGGCCAGGCGCATCATGTACGCCTCCGCCATGATGAGCCCGCCCTCCGCGTCGAGGTTGGCCCGCATGGCGTCGGGGAAGACGCGCAGCCCCTCGGCCACCTCGGCGGCCGTGGCGAGCGCACCGGCGGCCAGCTCGGCCAGCAGCGGGACGGCGTACCACTCGATCTGCCACTCGCCCGCGGCCCGCTCGTGGCCGGCCTCCATCGCCCGGAACAGGGCCGAGCTGAGCGCTCCGGCCGTGCCCGACATGCCGATGACGGCCTCGCAGCCGATCGGGTTGGCCTTCTGCGGCATCGTCGACGAAGCGCCGCGGTGGTGCCCGCCCGCCTCGCGCACCTCGCCGACCTCGGTGCGGGACAGGTCCACCACCTCGCGGGCGAACCGGGCGGCGGTGGCCGCGACGCTCGCGCAGGTGACGCCGAACTCGGCGATGCCGTCACGGGCCACGTGCCAGGGCACGGCGGCGGCCGCGAGGCCGAGCCGTACGGCCATGCCCTTCCTGACCTGGGCCGCCTGCTCGCCCATGGCGGCGGAGGTGCCTCCGGCGCCGAAGAGCGAGACGACGCGGACCCGGCGCGCGGCCGCCCTGACCCGATCGCGCTGACGGGTGAGCTCCGCCAGCAGCACCGCGAGCTTCGCCCCGAACGTCGTGGGCACGGCCTGCTGGGCGTGGGTGCGGGCGGCGATCACGGTCGCCGCGTGCTCCTCGACCAGCCGGGCGAGAGTGTCCCCGAACGCGCCGAGCAGCGCGGCGAGCCGGTCCAGGGCCTCGCCCATCTGCAGAGCCACGCCGCTGTCCATGATGTCCTGGGTGGTCGCGCCGTAGTGGACGCGGCCGTTCGGCCCCTCGGGCAGCGCCGCGGCGATCATGCGGACCAGCGGCAGGATCGGGTAGCCGACGTTCACCGCCTCCCGCCACAGGCGCTCGACGTCGACGTTGTCCAGCACGCAGGCGCCGGTGATGGCGTCGGCGTCGGCGGCGGTGATCACACCGGCGTCGGCCTGCGCCTGCGCCAGGGCGGCCTCGACCCGCAGCCAGGCGAGCACGGTCCGCTCGGCCGAGAAGATCGTCGCCATCCCGGCGTCGCCGAACAGCTCCGGCAGGAGCTTGAAGGTCTGCATGGTCAGTCCATCTCCAGTCCGCCGTCGACGTTGAGCGCCTGGCCGGTGACGAACGAGGCGAGGTCGCTGGCCAGGAACAGCACCGCCGCGGCGATCTCCTCGGGCCGGCCGGGCCGCCGCAGCGGCGACCGGTCGCTCACCTCCTGGAGATACCGGGCGCCGGCGTCGGGGCCGAAGTGCTCGTCGCGGTCGGCCATGATCTCGTCCCACATGCGGGTGAGGATGACCCCGGGGCAGACCGCGTTGACGCGCACCGGGGCGAGCGCGAGCGCCGCCGACTTCGTCAGCGACAGCAGGGCCGTCTTGGTGGCCGAGTAGTGCGCCGCGTTCGGCCGTCCCGACCGGGCGGCGACCGAGGCCAGGGTGACGATCGACCCGCTCCCCTGCTCCACCATGCGCCGCCCGGCCGCCTGGGTGAGCCAGAACGTGCCGTTCAGGTTCACGTCGACGATCCTGCGCCACTCGTCCGCCTCGACCTCGAGCAGCGGGGTCGTCCGCATGATGCCGGCGCAGTTCACCAGGACGTCGACGCGGTCGAGGCCGTCCACCAGCGCCCTGGCCTGGCCGGGGTCGGTGATGTCGGCCGCGCGGGCCTCCGCCCCGACGGCGGCCGCGGCCTCGGCCAGCCGCGGCCCCTCCAGGTCGGACAGCACCACGCTCGCGCCGGCGTCCGCGAGCGCCCTGGCGCACGCGACGCCGAGCCCTCCCGCTCCCCCGGTCACGAGCGCCGTGCGCCCGCTCAGGTCGATAGTGACTGCCATCCCCGATGGTCTCCCTTGGTTCTGTGTCCCGGTCGCGTCCCGGTGGCCGTGCGGCGGGATCGGAACGGGCCTCGTACGCCACCCGTCCGCCGCACTCGTCAAACGATTGACCAGACCATAGCAGCGGCCTCACAAACCGGACAAGAGGTTGGTCAATCGTTTTTCTTGTGCCCCTAAAGAGGGGGATACGGAGCCGTGCGGCGCCGCGATCACGACGTCTTCCGCATCAAGCGCCCGCTGATCCCTCGCAGGTGGTAAATGAAGCGGCATGTGGTCACGAGGCGAGAAGAACAAGCCCGAGAAGGTGGAACCTCCGGTCACCCCCTGCCCCGACTGCGACGGGCAGCGCGTGCGCGCGAACGTCTCCAGCGAGATGGACCTGCGCAGGGGAGGCCGCTACGTGAGCGACATCGCCGGATCGGTCTGCCTGAGCTGCGGCCGTCTCTTCCTTTACGCGGTCGACATAGAGGAGGTGCGCCGGCGCTTCGCCCCGCCGGCGTGACCGGCGTCAGGAGCCTTTCGGCCGGGGTCAGCGCCAGCCGAGTTCGGCGTGGAAGGCGTCGAGCGCTCCCGCGAAGTCCTCGCGGGCCAGCCGCGCCCCCGCGTACGGCCCGGCCGTGATCGGCTCGTCGTGCAACCGGGCCGGCAGCGCGTCGGGCCCGCCGCCCTCGCGCAGCGCGTACGCGCGCATCAGGTCGAGCCGCGCGGCGCCCGCCGCGAGCAGGTCGCCCAGCGTGCACCCGACCCCGGAGACGGCCGTGACCAGCGCCGTCAGGTGGTCGAGCGTCAGCGGCCTGGTCGGCGAGGAGGCGAACAGGCAGATGTTCCACGCGTCGAGGGCGCTCCACAGGCGCAGCAGGCGCGCCGTGCGCCGCCCGCGTTCGGCGTCGAGCAGGCCGACCGGCGCGGGCTCGGCGCCGATCCGCGCCGCCTCCGGCAGGCAGTAGGCGAGCGCGCCTCCGGGTTCGAAGTCCAGGTCGTGCTCCAGCGCGTCGTAGCGCGGCCCGCCCGGCGCGGCGGCGTAGCCCAGCCCGAGGCCCGGCTGCACCCGCGGGTCGAAACACGGCACCTCGGCGCCCTTCACTGTCATCGCGTACGGCTCGGCATCGAGCTTGCCCGCGGCGCGGGCCGAGCCCTCGGCGAGCAGGTCGCCGAGCGCGCCGCTCCTGGTGGCGACGTCGCGGGCGAGCGCCGTCACCGCCGCCGCATCGCCGAAGGAGGGCCCTTCCGCGAGCAGGCCGCGGGCCGCGCACTCCATCGCGAAGGCGACCGTGCCGCCGAAGGAGACCTGGTCGAGGCCGAGGTCGTTGCACAGGGCGTTCAGCGCGAGCACCGCTCCGGTGTCGTCGATGCCGAGGTTCCAGCCCAGGGACGCGAACGCCTCCTGGCCGAGCCCTCCGGTCCTGCGCTCCGGCACGCCGAGCGGCGCGTAGGTCTTGAGGCAGTCGGTCGGGCAGCCGGGGCAGCTCCCGCTCGTGGCCACCGCGAGCCCGTCGTAGTCGGCCGGGGACGGAACCCGCAGCCCGCTGTCGCCGGTGTGGGAGAAGTTCCGCACGCTCAGGTAGCCGGGCGCGGGCGGCTCCCCCGTCCAGGCGCCGAACCCCGGGTCGGCGTGCTGCCAGGCCGCGAGCGCGTTGCCGGGCATCGCGGCGCGGTAGAAGGCCGCGATCTCCGCCAGGGCGCGCGGGTCCGCCACGGCGGCCGGGGCGTCCCCCGCGCAGACGATCGCCTTGAGGTTCTTGGCGCCGAGCACCGCGCCGAGGCCGTATCGGGCCGCGGGGTAGGCGTAGTCGGTCACCACGCTCGCGTAGCGGACCAGCCTCTCCCCCGCCGGCCCGATGGCGGCGACGTGCGCGCCCTCCCCGTGCCGCGCGCGCAGCGCGTCCGTGGTGGCGGCGGTGCCGAGGCCACCCAGTTCCTCGGCCGGGTGGACGCTGATCCGGCCGTCCTCGACCAGCAGGTACGACAACCGCTGCGCCCGGCCGGTGATCGCCAGCGCCTTGGCGCCCGCGCCGCGGATCCCGGCCGCGAACGGCCCGAGCGCGTGGGCCTCCCCCGCCACCCCGGTCAGCGGCGACTTGGCCAGGAACACCGCCTTCGCGAGCCCCGGCGCGGCCACCCCGCCGAGGATCCCGGCCGCGACGTACAGCAGGGCCCGGGGATCGTACGGGTCGAGCCCGGCGGGGGTGCGCTCGGTCAGCAGCCGCAGCCCGAGGATCGACCCGCCGAAGTGGCCGGTCTCGGCGGACCGATCCTCCCGCTCGACGGACCCGTCGGTGAGATCGACGACGAAGGGCATCAGTGACACTCCTCACGAAGGGGGGCGATTGTGGCGGATAACCTACTCGCCCTCATCGCGAGGCATCGACGCCCACCTCTACTCAACTCGGCAGACAGGGGGCCGGGGAGCTGTCGATCGCCCCGAGGCGATGCTCATAACCGCAATTCAGACGGCCCAGAGGATGGGAAACGGCCACTCTTTTCCTTGCGACAAATCGCCGATCACGCATTTCATCGGGTATATCCGAAAAAGATTCGCTACTCGCGGACACCCCTCATCGGCAGGAGGTGGCCGACTGTGGCCAGTCGAAAACTTGCCGTGAGTGCCCTATTTACATCTATTGGCTAACCAGTCACCATATGACCGTGGCCACACCCCCTCGCTGATCAACGGCTGCGCCGAAAATGTCACCGAGGTCGTCAACAAATGCAATTGGAATCCGATTGCGCCAACGAGGAGAGGGCTCCCGGGTGGCGCAGTCATAGAAATTCTGCACGGCCAGCAATCCCGAATTCGTTGTGGCATAACGCCACACCAGAAGGAATGACACCGTGAGAACGACGCGAAGATTACGGGCCGCCGTGTGCGTGGCGGCGGCCGGTGCAATGCTGATGGCCGGGGTGGGGACGGCGTTCGCCGCGCCCGGTGTCACCCCGGCGAACGTGACGCTGGAACTGGCTCCGGGCGGATCGACGACGATCGCCAAGACTGTGTCCACTCCGGCGATCCCCCCCAAGCCGGATATCACGGTCCTGATCGACACAACGGGGAGCATGGGCGGGGTCATCTCGAACGTGCGGACGAATGCGAACACCATCTTGTCCACCGTCGCTTCGGCGCAGCCGGACGCGCAGTTCGCGGTCGCCGAGTACAAGGACACGGCGGACGCGACGCCGTTCCGGGTGGCGCAGAACCTCACCGCCAACCAGACCGACGTCACCAACGGTCTCAACTCGCTGGTCGCGTCAGGCGGCGGCGACCTCCCCGAGGACGGCATCAACGGCCTGTTCCAGGTCGCGTCCGGGGCGGTCGGCTTCCGGCCGAACAGCTCTCGAATCGTGCTGCTGATCGGGGACGCCCCCAGCCATGACCCCAGCAACGGCCACACGCTGGCCAATGCGATCAGCGCCCTGCAGGCAGCCGACATCACCGTGCTCGCGTTCGACCTGGCCGGGCTGGACTCGACCGGGCAGGCGACCGCGATCACCAACGCCACAGGCGGACGGCTGTTCTCGGGCCTCAACTCCTCGGAGGTCAGCGACACCATCCTGGCGGCCCTGCACAACCTGCCGGTCACGGTCACCCACCAGCTGCGCAACTGCGATTCGAATCTGTCGGTGTCCCTGACCCCGGGCAGCCGGGCCGTGACCAGCGGTGACGATGCCACCTTCACCGAGACCGTCTCCGTCGGCGCCGGAGCCGCACCGGGAAGCACCCTTACCTGCAAGGTGGACTTCCTGCTCAACGGCGTCCTGTCACCAGGCTTCACCGAGACGATCAGTGAACACGTCCCGAAGGCGAGCCCATCGATCGCCACAACGCCGTCGGGCCAGGTGCCCGCGGGCGGGAACGTCTCGGATACGGCAACCCTGTCCGGTGGGTTCCACCCGACGGGCACCGTCAAATTCCAGCTGTTCGGACCCGGCGACACCGACTGCGCGACGCCCATCGAGACTCGTACCGGGACGGTGTCGGGCAGCGGCACCGCCACGTCCGGGAACATCGCCGCGGGTGGAGTGGGAACCTATCGGTGGGTGGCCTCCTACAGCGGCGACGACGCCAACAACCCGGTCACCTCCGACTGCGGCGACGAAGAGGTCGTGGTCGTCAAGGCCACCCCGGGCATCGCCACCACCCCGTCGGCCTCCGTGCCGGCCGGTGGCGCCGTGTCCGACACCGCCACCATCTCCGGCGGGTTCCACCCCACCGGTAGCGTCAAATTCCAGCTGTACGCCCCCGGCGACACCGACTGCACGACGCCGATCGCCACCCGCACCGACGATTTGTCCGGCAGCGGCACCGCCGCATCCGGCAACGTGACCATCGGCGCGGCCGGCACCTACCGGTGGACCGCCACCTACAGCGGCGACGCCAACAACAACTCCGTCACCTCGCCGTGCAGCGAGGAACAGGTCACGGTCACGCCGCAGCGGCTGACCGGACGCGCCTACGGCCTGACCGCCGACGCCTCCCTGGCCGGCATCCAACTGGTCAACATCGCCCCCACTCCCGACACCGGCGACATCTCCACCACGTCGACCGGCACCACCTCGGTGCCCTGCACCGCCACCCTCAGCGGACTGATCAGCGCGCACGCCCTGTGCGCCCAGGTCGCCACCACTGAATTCCCCGGCAAATCCGTGGCCACCGCCTCCATCGACGACACCACCATCGGGATCACCGGAATCCCGGTGATCACCGTCAAGACCATCAAATCCAGCTCCACCACCACCTGCGCCGGATCCACCGGAACCACCACGATCGCCTCTCTCAAGGTCGGCAACACGGTGGTCATCGCAGAACCCACCAATATCCAACCCAACACCACGGTGAACGTCGGCGTCGTCAAGCTCGTCCTCAACGAGCAGACCGCGTTCACCACCCCCGACAAGGGCCTGACCGTCAACGCCGTTCACATCACGGTCAACGCCCTCGGTCTGGCCAAGACCAACGTCGTCCTGGCCTCCGCCGAAAGCGATATCGGCAACTGCCCATAACCCCACCCATCCGAACCCATCAACCGCAAGGCCGGGCGGAACACCATGGCTCCGCCCGGCCTCGGCCGGCCTTCAGGCGCCCGCGGCGTCGCTCTGCTCCGCGTAGGCGGTCTCTGTCGGAGGGGCCCGATAGATTCCTTCGGCATGACCCGAACGACCCCGCCGCGCCCTGTCGACATCGCCGCTGTCTTTCCCGAGATCGCGCCGCTCGCCCGGACGGCCACCCGCCTTCATCCGCGGCCTGGAACGCCCGGCGTACACGACAGTTCGATCGGCGGCCCCCTGCTGTGGCCCTCGGACGAGCCCTGGCCGGTGTGCGGAGAGTCGCACGAGAACGGGGGCGACTTCACCCGCCTGGACGTAGAGCGGCGCCGCAGGCGCATCCTCTCCGCGGCCTGGGGCCGGACACGCAAGGGCGAGCAGTTCGCCATCACACCTGAGGAACGAGCCGAACTCGACCGTCTCGACAAGGAGTACGCCGACCCTGACACCCCCGCCACCATGCTGGCCGTCGCCCAGCTCTTCATGCGGGAGGTGCCCGACCTGGTGGGACCTCCCGGGGCCGATGTCCTCCAGCTCCTGTGGTGTCCGCGCGACCATGGCCCCCACTACTGCCCCTCGCCCGTCCTGCGCTGGCGACGTTCGGCCGATGTGACCGACGTGCTCGCCGAACAGCCCGAGCCCGATGTCATGGAGTACGACACCTATCTGCCCGTGCCCTGCGTTCTGCATCCCGAGCAGGTCGTCGAGTACCCCTACGCGGACTTCCTGCCCGGTGATCTGGAGGAGCGGATCCGGACCTGGGAGGAGTCCAGCGGATACGACTACTTCTCCGAATTGTCGATCGCCGACGGCTGGAAGGTGGGCGGATACGCGGCCTGGAATCTCACCGATCCCTACCCGATGCTCTGTGACGACTGCGGGGCCGACATGGACCTGCTTGTGAAGGTCGACAGTGGAGAGTGGGACGGAGCGGAGAGCTGGCGGCCTCTGGAGGACGCCGGGCCTGAGAGCGAGTTCCACGAGCACCCGAACCGATCCGAGCCTACGCAGATCACGATCGGCCGTGGATACGCCTTGTGGATCTTCACCTGCCCGGTCTCGTTCGACCACCCGCACGGAGTGAGCATGCAGTAGCCGGAACACGACCTTGATCAGACGGTCAGGCGGTCTCACTCACACTCTGAATGCGCTCGCAGGCGGAATTCAGCCACGCTGCCAAGCCTCAGGACTTCCAGGAGCGAAGGTCGGCTCGCTTTGGGAAGTGGCTCAAGCTGGACACTGAGCCGCAGTTCCAGCGCTTCGGCGAGGCGTTCGAGCATGGGGATCGTGGGCATCGTGCCCCCTCCCTCGAAGCGCGCCACCGCCGGCTGCTTGAGTCCGGCCCGCTCGGCGAGCTCGGCTTGGGTGAGGCCGAGTTCTTCGCGCCGCCGCCGGACAGCCTCGCCGAGCTCGAAACGGATCCGTGCGGCTTCGTAGGCGGCCCCAGCGCCAGGCCGGCTCATGATCTCTGCACGCTTGTCGGACCACGCCCTGCGCTCGGTCATGGCACTCACTCCTCCTCCGCCGTGTGGGCCTCCGCGATACATCGCTTCATCGCCCGCACCGCACGTTCGATCTCGGCCGTCTCACGCATCCGCTGCTTACGGAAGACCGTCAGCAGGATGATGCGCCTGCCCTAGCGATCCAATAGCTGATCGCACGGCCTCGCGGGAGAGATGGAATCGTCAGAGCAAGTGGCCTGCCTCTGAAATGGGAAAACCCGGCTCAGCGGGAGTCCCACCGTCGCTTCACAGGACTGCCCGTCGGGCGGGTCAGTCCACGGCGGGTGGGGTGAGGTCGCCGGGGGTCAGGCCCATGCCGTCGGGTACGGCGGCGGGGTCGGAGCCCACGTGGATCGGCTTGTTGTCGCGGTCGACGAAGACGACGCGCGGCTTGAGCGCCTTGACCTCCTCCTCGGTGACCAGCGCGTACGCGATGATGATCACGAGGTCGCCGACGGAGATGAGGCGGGCGGCGGCGCCGTTGATGCCGATCACCCCGGAGCCCGCAGGGCCCTCGATGACGTACGTGGACAGGCGGTTGCCGTTGTCGATGTCGACGATGTCGACCTTCTCACCCTCGACGAGGTCGGCCTCGGCCATCAGGTCCGCGTCGATCGTCACCGAGCCGACGTAGTGCAGATCGGCCTGCGTGACGGTGGCGCGGTGGATCTTCGACTTCATCAGCGTGCGGAACATGATCTCCTACCGGGGTATGGACGGACCTCCTCACGAGCGTCCTCGATGGTATGTCACGCCCCGAAATGCCCGGTCGTCAGCCTCGCACAACGATGCGCATCGGCCCGGCGAGGTGCGGAGTCGCACGGGCCGATGCGCAGCGTGAACAATCGCTTATCCGCCCGCCACGTACTCGACGGACGCGTCGAGCAGCCACTCCGCGACGTACGCCGCGAAGGACGAGCGGACCAGCAGGCGGAAGCCGTCCTCACCGGCGACCAGGACGACTGCCGCCCTGGCCAGCATGGTCTGGGCGCACCGGCCCGGGCCGAACGCCCGGGGGTGCAGGTCCAGCGCGCAGCCGTGGGCCAGCACGTCCCGCGCCCGTTCCCCGCCGACCACCAGGGTGGTGCGCTGGGCCGACACGTCGACGACCGAGACGTGCTCGCCGGCCGCCGCCTCCTCGATCCGCTCCACGAGGTCGCGCGCGGCGCCGTCGGGGCCGACCACCAGCCACTCGTCGGGCCCGAGCCACAGCACCTCCAGGTCGCCGCCGCCCGCCGTGGTGCCGGGCTCCACCGGCAGCGGCACGCCGATCGCCGTCCCGATGCGCTCCGCCGCCGGGCTCTTGGGGTCCACCCGGAGGTTGATCTGGGCCAGGAAGGGGATCTCGGCCAGGCGCAGGCTGCCGCCCGCGCTCGCCGCCTCGAACCTGGCCGCGAACGCCGCGGCCGGACTCCTGCGGCCAACCGCCGGCTCAGCCACAGAATCAGCCACAGAATCAGCCATCGCGGCGCGCTCCTTCCGGGTCGTACAGGACGTGGGAGGTCACGGTGACGGGCACCAGGTCCGCTCCGACCGGCGCGTACAGCCGCTCGCCGACCCGCTCGCGCCCGCCGCTCACCAGCGCGAGCGCGAACGTACGGCCGAGCGCGGCGCTGCGGTAGCTGGAGGTGACGAAGCCGAGCGTCGGAACCGGCGGCTCGGGCAGCGCCGAGGTCTCCACGAGGTGGGCGCCCTCGGGCAGCAGCACGCCGGGGTCCTCGGGCAGCAGGCCGACCAGGTGTTTGCGGTCGGGCCTGGAGGTGTCCGCCCGCGCGTAGGACCGCTTGCCGATGAAGTCGGCCTTCTTCTTCGAGACGATCCACTCCATGCCGAGGTCCTGCGGGGTGACCGTGCCGTCGGTGTCCTGGCCGACGATCGGGAACCCCTTCTCGGCGCGCAGCACGTGCATGGTCTCGGTGCCGTACGGCGTGACCTCGCCGGACGCCATGACCGCCTCCCACAGGGCGAGCCCGAACCAGGAGGAGACGTTGATCTCGTAGGCCAGCTCACCGGAGAAGCTGATCCGGCAGACCCGCGCCTCGATCCCGGCGACCTCGGTGTCCCGCCACGTCATGAACGGGAAGCTGTCGTTGCCCACCGCGAGGCCGGGCGCGAGCCGCGCCAGCACCGCGCGGGAACGCGGCCCGACGAGCGCCACCGTCGCCCACTGCTCGGTGACCGACGTGCAGTGCACCCGCAGGTCCGGCCACTCGGTCTGCAGCCACTCCTCCATCCAGTCGAGCACGGCCGCCGCGTTGCCGGTGGTCGTGGTGACGAGGAAGCGGTCGTCCGCCAGGCGGATGACGGTGCCGTCGTCGAAGACCATGCCGTCGGGGCGGCACATCACGCCGTAGCGGATGGAGCCGACCTTGAGCGTGCTCATCATGTTCGTGTAGAGCCGGTCGAGGAACACCGCCGCGTCGGGGCCGACCACGTCGATCTTGCCGAGCGTGGAGGCGTCCATCGCCGCCACGTCCTCGCGCGCCGCCCGGCACTCGCGCAGCACGGCGGCCTCCATGTCCTCACCCGGCCGGGGGTAGTACCAGGGCCGCTTCCACTGCCCGGCGTTCTCGAACAGCGCTCCGCGCGCCACGTGCCACTCGTGCATCGCGGTGACGCGCACCGGGTCGTGCAGCGGCCCTCGGTCGCGGCCCGCCAGCGCGGCGAACGAGACCGGCGTGTACGGCGCGCGGAACGTCGTGGTCCCGAGTTCGGCGACGTCGACGCCGAGCGCGTGCGCCACGACGCCGCTGGTCAGCAGCCCGGACGTCTTGCCCTGGTCGTGGGCCGTGCCGGCGGTGGTGTAGCGCTTGACGTGCTCGACCGAGGTGAGCCCCGCGCCGGTCGCGCGCAGGACGTCCGCCACGGTGACGTCCCGCTGCAGGTCCACGAAGTGGGTGCCGTAGTCGCCGGCCTCCACGAGCCACAGGTGCTCGGCGGGCGCGGCGGTGGGCTCCTCCTCGGCGGCCGGCAGGCGATGGCCGGACGCCACGGCGAACCCGGCGGCGGCCAGCGCGCGGCGGCCCGCCTCGGCGCCGTCCTCCAGGCAGGCCCGCAGCGTGCGGACCCCCGTGCCCCCGACACCCCTCGCGAACCCGGCGGCCTCCACCGCCTGGCGGGTCTCGCCGGGCGTGAACGCGCCCAGCCCCTCGTCGTAGCGCAGCGTGCCCCCGGCCTGGCTGAACAGGTGCACCACCGGCGTCCAGCCGCCCGACACGAGCAGCAGGTCGGCGGCCACCTCCCGGGTCGCGCCCGCGCCGCGCGGGCCGATCTCCACCGACGAGACCTCGCCCTCGCCCTTCGCGGCGGTGACCACGTAGCCGGTCAGGACCTCGATACCGCGCTCGGCGCAGCGGGCGGCCCACGCCTCGCCGGGAGCCCGCCGTACGTCGGCGATCGCGGCGATCTCGACCCCGGCGTCGGCGAGGTCGAGCGCCGCCGCGTACGCGCTGTCGTCGGTGGTGAACACGACCGCCCGGCGCCCGGGCAGGACGCGGTAGTGGTTCGCGTACGTGCGGGCCGCGCCGGCCAGCATCACACCGGGCAGGTCGTTGCCGGCGAAGGCGACGAACCGCTCGTGGCCGCCGGTCGCCAGCACCACGCGGGTTGCCCGGATCCGCCAGACGCGCTCGCGCGCCATCTCGGCGGGGGCCGCCGCGCCCAGGTGGTTCGTCCGGCGCTCCACCGCGACGACGTAGTTGTCGTCGTAGTGACCGACGACCGTGGTGCGGCGCAGCACGCGCACCTCCGGCAGGGCGGCCAGCGCGGCGACCTCCTCGGCCGCCCACTCGCGGCCCGGCCTGCCGTCGAGCGTCTCGGTAGTGCCGAGCAGGCTGCCGCCCGGCTCGGGCCGTTCGTCGGCGAGGATCACCCGCCCGCCGGCCCGCGCGGCCACGCCCGCGGCGGCGATGCCGGCCGGTCCCGCGCCGACCACGAGCACGTCGCAGTGCGCGTGCACGGCGTCGTAGCGTGCCGGGTCGGGCCGGTCGGCCAGCCTGCCCTGTCCCGGCAGGCCCGTGGCGACCAGGCCGTCGTACAACTCGACGGTCGTCGCCTGGAGCATAGGCTCGGGGAAGGGCTCCTCGATCTGGACGAGCGCGTTCGGCTCCTCGCAGCCCGCGGCGTACACGCCGCGCGGACGGCCGAGCTTGACGCTGCTCGCCACCGCGCGCACGCCGTTGGCGAGCAGCGCCGACGCCAGCGTGTCGCCCTCCAGGCCCTCGTAGTCGCGGCCGTCGAACCGGAAGCGCACCGTCTTCCCCGTCACACCCTCGCGACGGTACGGCTGAGCCGTCATGCGATCACCGGCCGCGGCTCGCCCGTCCGGTAGACGGCGTGGATCTCGTTGGTGGCGGTGTCCCGTACGGCGTTGAACCAGCGGCGGCATCCGGCGGTGTGGCTCCACCGCTCCGCGAACAGGCCCTTGGGATTGTCGCGGAAGAACAGGTAGCGGGCCCATTCCTCGTCGGAGAGGGCGGCCGGGTCCTCCGGATAGGCGACGTGGGCCTGCCCCCCGTAGTGGAACTCGGCCTCGTCCCGCGGCCCGCACCACGGGCAGGGAATCAGCAGCATTCTGTCTCCGGTGTTAATGCGCGACG
The DNA here is from genome assembly GCF_016863095.1 of Microbispora siamensis. Lineage (GTDB taxonomy): Bacteria > Actinomycetota > Actinomycetes > Streptosporangiales > Streptosporangiaceae > Microbispora > Microbispora siamensis. The sequence continues at coordinate 66,487 of NZ_BOOF01000007.1, forward strand.
GCGGCGGCGCCGTGCTCGTCGACGAGCTTGCCGGTCGTGAACCGGTCGAGCGAGAAGGGGGCGTTGAGCGGGTGGGGCTCGCCGGTGGCCACGGTGTGGGCGTAGCACCAGCCGACGCCCGGGGTGGCCTTGAACCCTCCGGTGCCCCAGCCGCAGTTGACGTACAGGTCCTCGACGGGGGTGAGGCCGACGACGGGCGAGGCGTCCGGAGTCACGTCCACCACGCCGCCCCAGGTCCGCAGCACGTGCGCCCGCGCGAAGACCGGGAACAGCTCCAGCGCGGCCGACATCTGCCGCTCGATGATGTGGAACGCGCCGCGCTGGCGGTAGGAGTTGGCCGCGTCGATGCCCGCGCCCATGACCAGTTCGCCCTTGTGCGCCTGGCTCACGTACACGTGGACCGCGTTGGACATGACCACGGTGGGGTGCACCGGCTCCAGCAGCTCCGACACGAGCGCCTGCAGCGGGTGGCTCTGCAGCGGCAGCGACACTCCCGCGTACCCGGCGACGACCGAGGAGTGCCCGGCGGCGGCGAGCGCGACCTTCTTGGCGGCGATGGGGCCGCGGGTGGTCTGTACGCCGGTCACCCGGCCGTCGCGCACGTCGAGGCCGGTCACCTCGCAGTGCTCGATCATGTCGACCCCGAGGTCGGCCGCCGCCTTGGCGAAGCCCCACGCCACGTAGTCGTGCTTGGCGATGCCGGCCCGGGGCTGGTAGGTGCCGCCGAGCACCGGGTAACGCACGTCGGGCGAGATGTCGACGATCGGGCAGACCTCCTTGACCTGCTCCGGCGTCAGCCACTCGGCGTCCACGCCGTTGAGCCGGTTGGCGTTGACCCGGCGCACGCTGTCGCGCACGTCCTGAAGGCTGTGCGCCAGGTTGAGCACGCCGCGCTGGCTGAACAGCAGCGGGTAGCCGAGGTCCTCCTCCAGCCCCTCCCACAGCTTCAGCGCGTGCTCGTAGATGCCCGCGCTCTCGTCCCACAGGTAGTTCGACCGGATGATGGTGGTGTTGCGGGCCATGTTGCCGCCCGCGAGCCAGCCGCGCTCCAGCACCGCGACGTCGGTGATCCCGTGGTTCTTGGCCAGGTAGTAGGCCGTGGCCAGGCCGTGGCCGCCGCCCCCGACGATCACGACGTCGTACGCGCGCTTCGGCTCGGCCGAGCGCCACAGCCGGTCGGGGTGGCCGGGCAGATCCGCGCCCGGCGTCCTGCGCCCTTGAGTTCCGGGGCTCATCGCCCCTCACCGAGACCCGGGTAGAGGGGGTGCTTGGCGGCGAGGGCCTCGACCCGGGCGCGCAGCGCCGTCAGGTCCGCGCCGGGACGCAGCACCTGGGCGATCACGTCGGAGACCTCCTCGAACTCGGAACGGGCGAAACCGCGGGTGGCCAGGGCCGGGGTGCCGATCCGCAGCCCCGAGGTGACCATCGGGGGCCGGGGGTCGAACGGTACCGCGTTGCGGTTGACCGTGATCCCGGCCTCGTGGAGCCGATCCTCGGCCTGCCGGCCGTCCAGCTCGGATTCGCGCAGGTCCACCAGCACCAGGTGGACGTCCGTCCCGCCGGACAGCACCCGTACGCCCGCCTCGGCGGCGTCGGGCGCGAGCAGCCGGTCGGCGAGGATCCGCGCGCCCTCCAGCGTGCGGCGCTGCCGGTCGCGGAACCACTCGCCCGCCGCGATCTTGAATGCGACCGCCTTGGCCGCGATGACGTGCTCCAGCGGGCCGCCCTGCTGGCCGGGGAACACCGACGAGTTGATCTTCTTGGCGAGGTCCTCGGTGGACAGGATCACGCCGCCCCTGGGCCCGCCGAGCGTCTTGTGCGTGGTCGTGGTGACGACGTGCGCGTGCGGGACCGGCGACGGGTGCAGCCCCGCCGCGACCAGCCCGGCGAAGTGCGCCATGTCCACCATCAGGTAGGCCCCGACCTCGTCGGCGACGCGCCGGAAGGCGGCGAAGTCGAGGTGGCGGGGGTAGGCCGACCAGCCCGCGATGATCAGCTTGGGCCGGTGCTCGCGGGCGAGCCGCTCGACCTCGTCCATGTCCACGAGGCTGTCGCTCTCGCGCACGTGGTAGGCCACGACGTTGTAGAGCCGGCCGGAGAAGTTGATCCGCATGCCGTGGGTGAGGTGGCCGCCGTGCGCGAGGTCGAGGCCGAGGATCGTGTCGCCCGGCTCCAGCAGCGCCGACATCGCCGCCGCGTTGGCCTGCGCCCCCGAGTGGGGCTGCACGTTGGCCGCCTCGGCGCCGAACAGCGCCTTGACCCGGTCGATCGCGAGCCGCTCGATCACGTCGACGTGCTCGCAGCCGCCGTAGTAACGCCTGCCGGGGTAGCCCTCGGCGTACTTGTTGGTGAGCACCGAGCCCTGCGCCTGCATCACCGAGACGGGCGCGAAGTTCTCCGAGGCGATCATCTCCAGCGTGGATCGCTGGCGGCGCGTCTCCTCGCCGATCGCCGCCGCGACCTCCGGGTCGGCCTCGGCGAGCGGCGCGTCCATCACAGAGTCGTTCAATTCAGTCCTTTCGGGCACGTCAGCCGCGCAGCCGTTCCATGGCGGAGTCGAAAAGGGGCTCCTCGGCGACCACGGCGGTCACCCGCCGGTCGAAGTAGCCGACCTCCAGCGTCCGTCCGGGCGTCGCGAGCCCGGCGGGCAGCCAGGCGTAGGCGATGCCCTTGCCGATCGTGTAGCCGAAGGCCGCGCTGGTGACGTAGCCGACGCTGGTCTCGCCGTCGTACACCGGCTCCCTGCCCATGACCACCTGTGTGGGGTCGTCGATGGTCAGGCAGGTGAGGCGGCGGCGCACGTTCTCCTTGCGCCGTTCCAGCGCCTCGCGGCCGATGAAGTCGCCCTTGTCCGTCTTCACGGCGAACCCGAGCCCGGCCTCGTACGGATCGTGCTCGAAGGTCATGTCGGTGCCGAAGGACCGGTAGCCCTTCTCCAGCCGCAGGCTGGCGAAGGCGCCGCGCCCGCCGGCGATGATGCCGTGCTGCTGACCGGCCTCCCAGAGCGTGTCCCACAGCTTGGCGCCCAGGTCGGCGGTGGTGTAGAGCTCCCAGCCCAGCTCGCCGATGTACGACAGCCGCAGCGCGGTGACCGGCACGGTGCCGATGTACGCCTTCTTCGCCCGGAAGTAGCGGAAGCCCTGGTTGGAGAAGTCGGCGTCGGTCAGCGGCTGGACGAGGTCGCGGGCGCGGGGCCCCCAGACGCCCAGGCAGCAGGTGCCGGCCGTGATGTCGCGGACCATGACCGAGCCGTCCGCGGGCAGGTGGCGGTGGAACCAGTCGAGGTCGAGGTTGCCGTTGGCACCGACCTGGAACACGTCGCGGCCCAGCCGGGCCACGGTCACGTCGCTGCGGATGCCGCCGTCCTCGTCGAGCAGCAGGCAGTAGGTCACCGAGCCGACCGACTTGTCCATCTGGCCGGTCGTCAACCGCTGGAGGAAGGCGAGGGCGCCGGGTCCGGCGACCTCCAGCCGCTTCAGCGCGGTCATGTCGTACAGCGCGACGGACTCGCGGGACGCCTGGGCCTCCGCGCCGACGATCGGCGACCAGTAGCGCGCCGCCCAGTCGTTGGGCGTGGGGATGTCGCGGCCCTCAAGCAGGCGGGCGTTCGCGCCGTACCACTGCGGCCGCTCGTAGCCGACGGCCTCCAGGAAGAAGGCGTCCAGCTCGCGCTGCCGGGTGTGGAAGGGGCTGAGGCGCACCGGCCGCGGCTCCTCCATCGGCTGGAGCGGGTGGATGATGTCGTAGACCTCGACGAAGTTCTGGCAGTCGCGGGCCAGCACGTAGTCCGGCGCGAGCTGGTGCGGCTCGAACCGGTTGACGTCGCACTCGTGCAAGTCAAACGACGAGCAGTGGCCGTCGACCAGCCACTCGGCCATCGCCTTGCCGACGCCCGCGGAGTGGGTCACCCAGACCGCCTCGGCCACCCAGAAGCCCTTCACCTCGGGGGACTCGCCCATGAGGGGCATGTGGTCCTGAGTGAAGGAGAACAGTCCGTTGATGCCCTCGTCGATCTTCGCCGCGCGGGTGCCGGGCAGCAGCCGCCGGGTCTCGGTCCAGGCGTCCTCGAAGTCCTCGGGGGTGAACGTGAGCACCGACGGCATGACCTCGGCCTCGTCCACGGACAGCAGGTCCTCTGGGCTGACCGGCATCGGCCGGTGGCCGTAGTAGCCGATGCCGATGCCGTCGAACCGCTGGCGGTAGTAGAGGTCGGCGTCCTGGTGCCGCAGGATCGGCAGCGTCGCCTCCTCCTCGTGTCCGGCGAGGTCGGGCACCTGGCCGGTCCAGGCGAGCTGGTGCGCGAGCGGGGTCAGCGGCAGCGGCATCCCGACCATGCCGGCGACCTTCGGCCCCCAGATGCCGGCGCAGCAGACCACGACGTCGGCGGGGATCTCGCCGTGGTCGGTCACCACGCCTGCCACCCGGCCATCCTCGGTGCGGACGTCGAGCACCTCGTGCCGCTCCAGCACCCGTACGCCGCGCGACCGCGCCCGCCTGAGCTGCGCGTCGACCGCGCGTACGGCCTTGGCGAGGCCGTCGGTGGGGATGAACAGGCCACCCAGCACGGCGCCGGGGTCCACCAGGGGGTGGTGCTCGGCGCACTCGGCGGGGGTGAGCAGGCGCGACTCGACGCCCCAGGACGTGGCCCAGCCGTGCCGTCGGTGCAACTCGGCGAGCCGTTCCGGGCTGGTCGCGACCTCGAGCCCGCCGACCTGGAGGAAACAGGGCTCGCCGTCGAGGTCGAGCGAGCAGAGCTTCTCGACCGTGTAGCGCGCCATCTCGGTCATGGTCTTCGACCCGTTGATCTGGAAGACCAGTCCCGGGGCGTGTGAGGAGGAGCCCCCTGTCGCGGGCACCGGGCCCTGGTCGACCACGGTGACGTCCGTCCAGCCCCGGGCCGACAGTTCGTCGGCGAGTGCCGCACCGACGACGCCTGCTCCGATGATGACGACGCGCGGGCCCGTCATACCCACCTCCGGTGTCGGCACTTGTTGCACAATCCGCAACATCATGCACTTAACGCAACAAGCGTGACGCGTCATATAGCAGGTGTCAAGCACCAAAAACACGACAAAACCGCGCCTGGTGACAGTCGAGGGGAAGATCGGCACCGGGCACGGGGCCTATCCCCTGGGAATCCCGCGACGCCCCAGCTCAGGGTTTGCGTCAGGCGCTACAGTCCGGCTATGAGCAACGACGCTTCCGCCGCCAGGGCCGAGGCCAACGGCGGCGGCGTGCAGTCCGTGGACCGGGCGATCAGCATCATGGAGATCCTCGCCGACCGCGGGGAGGCGGGGGTCACCGAGATCGCCGCCGAGATCGAGGTCCACAAGTCGACCGCGTTCCGCCTGCTGGGCGCCCTGGAGGCGCGCGGGCTCGTCGAGCAGACCGAGGACCGCGGCAAGTATCGTCTCGGCTTCGGGCTCGTCCGCCTCGCCGGCAGCGTCTCCATGCGGATGGACGTCACCCAGCAGAGCAGGCCCGTCTGCCAGCGCCTGGCGGAGGAGATCGGCGAGACGGTGAACATCGCCGTCCTGCGTTCGCACTACGCGGTCAACCTCGACCAGGTGCGCGGCCCCTCCGCCGTCACCGCCTACAACTGGGTGGGTCAGCTCACGCCCCTGCACGCGACGTCGAGCGGCAAGGTCCTGCTGGCGCACGTGGACCGGCAGCGCCGCGAGGACCTGCTGCGCGCCGCCGGCCTGCGGCGCTACACGCCGAACACGGTGACCTCGGTGGAGGACCTGGAGCGCGAGCTCGCGGAGGTGCGCGAGCGTGGCTACGCGCTGACGCTGGAGGAGCTGGAGGTGGGCCTGAACGCGCTCGCCGCCCCCGTCCGCTCCTTCGGCGGAGAGGTCGTGGCGGCGGTCAGCGCGTCCGGGCCCGCCTACCGGTTCAGCGAGGGCCGCATACGGGAGCTCGCCCCCGTCCTCGTCAAGGGAGCAGAGGAGATCAGTCACCGCCTCGGCGGCTAGCCCCTCTCCCTTGCCGCACGCCGCAGCCGTACGACGACGCTCTTGGACGTGGGCGTGTTCGACGTCTCCGCCACCGAGTCCAAGGGCACCAGCACGTTGGTCTCCGGGAAGTACGCCGCGCAGCAGCCACGCGCCGTCGGATAGGCGACGGCGCGGAACCCCTCGGCCACGCGCTCGCCGTCCGGCCACTCGCTGATGAGGTCGAGCATGTCGCCGTCGGCGAGACCGCGCTCGGCCAGGTCGTCGGGGTGCACGAACACCACCCGCCGCCCGTTGGCGATGCCGCGGTAGCGGTCGTTCAGGCCGTAGATCGTGGTGTTGTACTGGTCGTGGCTGCGCACGGTCTGCAGCAGGAGGCGGCCCGGCGGCACGCGCAGCACCTCCAGCGGGTTGACCGTGAAGTTCGCCTTCCCCGTGGCCGTGGGGAAACGGCGCTCGTCGCGCGGCGCGTTCGGCAGGAGGAAGCCGCCCGGCCTGCGCACTCTCGCGTTGAAGTCGTCGAACCCGGGCACCACCCGCTGGATGCGCTCCCTGATCGCGTCGTACCCGGCCTCGAACTCGGCCCACGGCACGTGCGGGTCGTCACCGAGCAGCTCGCGGGCCAGCCGGCACACGATCGCCACCTCGGACAGCAGCGCGTCCGACGCCGGGCGAAGCCGCCCGCGCGAGGCGTGCACCGCGCCCATCGAATCCTCGACCGTGACGAACTGCTCGCCGCCTGCCTGGACGTCCCGCTCGGTGCGGCCGAGCGTGGGCAGGATGAGCGCCTGCTCGCCGCAGACGACGTGCGACCGGTTCAGCTTGGTCGACACCTGCACGGTGAGCCGGCAGCGGCGCAGGGCGGCCTCGGTCGCGGCGGTGTCCGGGGTCGCGGAGACGAAGTTGCCGCCCATGGCGAAGAACACCCTTGCCTCCCCGTCGCGCATGGCGCGGATGGCCTCCACGGTGTCGTGGCCGTGCTCGCGCGGCGGCGGGAAGCCGAACTCCTTCTCCAGCGCGTCGAGGAACTCGGGCTTGGGCTTCTCGTAGATGCCCATCGTCCGGTCGCCCTGCACGTTGGAATGCCCGCGTACGGGACACACGCCCGCGCCGGGACGTCCCACGTTGCCGCGCAGCAGCAGGAAATTGACGACCTCCCTGATCGTCGGGACCGACTTGCGGTGCTGGGTGAGGCCCATCGCCCAGCAGACCACGACAGAACGGGCGGCCAGCACGTCGCGGGCCGTCTCCTCGATCTCCGCGCGGGTCAGCCCGGTCGCCTCCAGCACCTCGGTCCAGTCGAGCCCGCGTACGTGCTTCTCCCAGACGTCGAACCCGTGCGTGTGCGCCTCGACGAAATCGCGGTCCACCACCGTGCCCGGCGCGGCGTCCTCGGCCTCCAGCAGGAGCAGCGACAGCGCCTGGAACAGCGCCAGGTCGCCGCCCAGCCGGATCTGCAGGAACCGGTCGGACAGCGCCGTCCCACTGCCCGCGAGACCGGAGGGCCGCTGCGGGTTGCGGAAGCGCATCAGCCCCGCCTCCGGCAGCGGGTTGACCGCCACGATCCGGGCGCCGTTGCGCTTGGCCCGCTCCAGCGCGGTGAGCATGCGCGGGTGGTTGGTGCCGGGGTTCTGGCCGACCACGAAGACGAGGTCGGCTCGGTGCAGGTCCTCCAGCAGCACCGTCCCCTTGCCGATGCCGAGCGTCTCGGTCAGCGCCGAGCCGCTCGACTCGTGGCACATGTTGGAGCAGTCGGGCAGGTTGTTGGTGCCGAACCGGCGGACGAGAAGCTGGTAGGCGAAGGCGGCCTCGTTGGAGGTGCGGCCGGAGGTGTAGAAGACGGCCTGGCCGGGGTGGTCGAGCGCGCGCAGTTCGCGCGCGACGACGCCGAAGGCGTCCTCCCACGAGATCGGCTCGTAGTGGTCCGAGCCCGCCGGCTTGTACATCGGCTCGGTGAGCCGGCCCTGCTGGCCCAGCCAGTAGTCGCTGCGCCGGGCCAGTTCGTCCACCGGGTGCTCGGCGAAGAAGTCGCGGGTGACCCTGCGGACCGTCGCCTCCTCGGCCACCGCCTTCGCGCCGTTCTCGCAGAACTCGGCGGGACTGCGGTGGCCGTCGCCCTCGGGCCAGGCGCACCCCGGGCAGTCGAAGCCGGACTTCTGGTTCACCCGCAGCAGGGTCAGCACCGTCCGCCCCGCGCCCATCTGCCGGTACGCCGTGCCGAGCGCGTGGCCGACCGCCGGGACCCCGCCCGCCCAATTCTTGGGCGCGCGGATCTCCAGGTGTTCGTCTCCGACGTCCTCCCGAGGGGCCTTACGTGTCACGCCGCATCTCCTCCGAACTCACTCGCCGAGCTTGCCACGAACCCAATCATGGAACAGGCCGATATGGTGCTCGCTCGGCACCAGCACGCCGCCCTTGGCGTACGTGCGGGAGCTCATCGAGGGCTGGGTGCGCTCGCAGGCGTCGAAGTCCTGCACGTTGACCCGGTGGAACAGCTCCACCGACCGGCTGATGTCCTTGCCCGAGGCCACGACCTCCGGCAGGTAGAGCCAGTCGCACTCCACCACCGTGCGGTCGACGGCCAGCGGGAACATCCGGTGGATGATCACATGGTCGGGCACCATGTTGACGAACACCTGCGGCTTGATGGTGATCGCGTAGTAGCGCCGGTCCTGGTCCTCGCTGATGGTCGGAATGCGGTCGAGCCCCTCGGAGCCGTCGACCGTGAACCCCTGGATGTCCTCGCCGAACAGCGCGCCGTGGCCCACGTAGTACTGCGCCGCGTAGCCGTCGGCGAACTCCGGCAGCACCTCGGTCAGCTCGGGGTGGATGGTCGCGCAGTGGTAGCACTCCATGAAGTTCTCGACGATGAGCTTCCAGTTCGCCTTCACGTCGTACACGATCCGGCGGCCGAGCGCCAGGTTGGCGACGTCGTAGTTGTCGAGGGAGGCCACGTCGCCGAGACGCGTGCGCACCTCGCCGAGCACGGTGTCCTCGAACGAGGGCGGCTCGTCGGCCAGGCAGACCCACACGTAGCCCAGCCACTCCCGCACCGCCACGTTGACGAGGCCGTACTCGACCCGGTCGAGGTCGGGCATCTTGGTGAGGTTGGGGGCCGCGATGAGCTTGCCCTCCAGGTCGTACGTCCAGGCGTGGTACGGGCACTGGAAGGCCCGCTTCACCTCGCCGGACTCCTCGGTGCAGATCCGGGCGCCGCGGTGGCGGCAGACGTTGTAGAACGCGCGGATCGAGTTGTCCCGCGCCCGGGTGATCAGGATGCTCTCGGTGCCGACCTGGACGGTCCTGAACGCCCCGGGCTTGGGCAGGTCCGCGGCCCGGACCGCGCAGAACCACATCGACTCGAAGATGCGCTTCTGCTCAGACGCGAAGACCTGGGGGTCGGTGTAGTGCTCGCCCGGCAGCGTGGCCATCAGGCTGGGGGGCAGGCTCGTGGTGCTCACTTTGGCTCCTGGTGGTCATGCGCAGTGGTCGTGCGCAGTGGTCCTGCGTAGCGCGTCGCGGATCTGAGAGGTCAGGGGAATCCGGTCAGAGGGCGGAGAGCCGATCAGAGCACGACGACGGAGCGCAGCACCTCGCCGTGGTGCATCTTCTCGAAGGCCGCCTCGACGTCCTCGAGCGCGATCGTCTCGGTGACGAACGCGTCCAGGTCGAGCCGTCCCTGCTGATAGAGGGAGACGAGCATCGGGAAGTCGCGGCTCGGCAGGCAGTCGCCGTACCAGGAGGACTTGAGCGCGCCGCCGCGGCCGAAGACGTCGAGCAGCGGCAGTTCCAGCGTCATCTCCGGGGTCGGCACGCCGACCAGCACGACGGTCCCGGCCAGGTCGCGGGCGTAGAACGCCTGCTTGTACGTCTCGGGGCGGCCCACGGCCTCGATCACGACGTCGGCCCCGAACCCGCCGGTCAGCTCGCGGATCGCCTCCACCGCGTCGGTCTCGCGCGAGTTCACGGTGTGCGTGGCGCCGAAACGCCGGGCCCATTCGAGCTTGGTGTCGTCCACGTCGACCGCGATGATCGTGGTCGCGCCGGCCAGGTGCGCGCCCGCGACGGCCGCGTCGCCCACGCCGCCGCAGCCGATGACGGCGACCGAGTCACCACGGGTCACCCCGCCGGTGTTGATGGCCGCGCCGAGCCCCGCCATGACCCCGCAGCCGAGCAGGCCGACCGCGACCGGCGACGCGCTCGCGTCGACCTTCGTGCACTGGCCGGCCGCGACGAGCGTCTTGTCGGCGAACGCGCCGATCCCGAGCGCCGGGGACAGCGGGGTGCCGTCGGCCAGCGTCATCTTCTGCGTGGCGTTGTGGGTGGCGAAGCAGTACTGCGGGCGTCCGCGCAGGCAGGCGCGGCAGGCGCCGCAGACCGCGCGCCAGTTGAGGATGACGAAGTCGCCGGGGGCGACGTCGGTCACCCCCTCGCCGACGGCCTCGACGACACCGGCCGCCTCGTGCCCGAGGAGGAACGGGAAGTCGTCGTTGATGCCGCCCTCGCGGTAGTGCAGGTCGGTGTGGCACACCCCGCAGGCCTGCACGGCCACGAGTGCCTCACCCGGGCCCGGGTCGGGGACGACGACGGTCTCCAAGCTGACCGGCTGTCCCTTACCCCTCGCGACGACCCCGCGGACTTCGTGCGCCATGTCTCTCTTTCCCTCGATCAGTCAGCATGCGTTAGTTGTGCAACACGAAACACATAGCACTATGCGCAACAGACTGAGGCCGTGCAGGGCCACTGTCAAGGGCTGAAGTGAGGGTTGTCCCCTGCCGGTCAGGCGGCCCGCGGCCACCTGACCGTGCCGATCAACGCAGGCCCTGCTCCAGTTGGGTGATGACCGGGGCGAGCAGGTCGTTCAGCTCCCGTACGAGGACCGCGAGCGCGCGGTGCGCCGTCTCGGCCAGGTCGTGCGCGGGCCCGTCCGGCGCGGCGGGCAGGTCGTCCAGCGGCACCGGGGCGTCCACGAGCAGGGTCGGACGCAGATAGGGGACCTTCGCGAGGTCCTGCTCGGCGGGCTCGACGAACTGGCCGAAGATCTCCGGCCAGTCCCGCCAGCCGCGGTCGCGCCACCAGTCACGCGACACCGTCAGCGCGGCCGGCAGCGGAGAGACGATCGTGACACGCGCCGTCAGCGACCCGTCCCAGGTGTTGCGCTCGCAGGAGGCCGACAAAATCCGCCGGTGCCAGCGCACGAACCCCGGCGAGGTCAGGGGCGGGGTGGCGATCCGCCAGGCCGCGCACGCGAACGCGACCGGGGCGATGTCACCCCACACCCCCTCGAACTCGCCGATGTTCTCCCACACGCGCTCGGAGTAGTGGCTGACGCCGCTGTAGCGGACGCGCTCCCGGTCGGAGCGGCCGTCGATCCAGAACGCCTGCTGGCCGGCCATGCGCCGGGGTCAGCCGTTCGACGCGGCGGTGGTGGGCGCGGCGACGGCGGCGGGCGCGGTCTCGCCGGT
>NZ_BOOF01000008.1 GCF_016863095.1 Microbispora siamensis
CCCCCGAGCGGCGGCGGTGGCCAGATCAAGAGCGTCGCCTCCGGCCGCTGCCTGGACGTGCCGAACGCCAGTACCACCGACGGCACCCAGGTGCAGCTGTGGGACTGCAACGGCCAGAGCAACCAGCAGTGGAGTTACACCTCCGCGCAGGAGCTGCGGGTCTACGGCAACAAGTGCCTGGACGCCGCGGGCACCGGCAACGGCGCCAAGGTCCAGATCTACAGCTGCTGGGGTGGCGACAACCAGAAGTGGCGCCTCAACTCGGACGGGACCATCGTCGGCGTACAGTCGAACCTGTGCCTGGACGCCGTCGGCGCGGGCACGAGCAACGGCACCCAGATCCAGCTGTACTCCTGCTGGGGTGGCAACAACCAGAAGTGGACGCGGAGCTGACGCCCGGGGCCGCGATCCCCGCCTGCTGATTCTTCCTTTCGGTGAGGAAGCTCCGGTGCGGCGGCGTCCGCCGTACCGGAGCGTTCCCTGACGGGCCACGTGCCGATCCCGGTGAAAGGCTCTGGGAACTGCCCGCGCGGGTAGCGGGGCCTTCCCAGCCGGGCCGGCTCATACCACGATGGGCCGCAGCAGTTGCCGATGAGAAACAGTCGTCGACTCGTGAAGGCACACACTGATGCGACTTGTTCGTGGTTACCTCCCCGATCACACCGGCGCTCCGGGCCCCGCGCGCTGGGCCGTCCGCGACGAGGAGGGCGACCGCCTGCTCCCCGAGGACTTCTCGCTCGGGGAGGCGCTGTCGTCCGGCCTCGGCCACTTCCGCCGGTCCCTCGCGGCGGCGGCCGGTGAGGCCGTGACGCTGGCCTCGCTCGCGGCCCCCGTGGACCGCTGGACGGAGGTCTGGGCCGCCGGGGTCACCTACCGCAGATCTCGGGAGGCGCGCAGAGAGGAGAGCCGCGCCCCCGACGTCTACGAGATGGTGTACGACGCTCCCCGCCCCGAACTGTTCTTCAAGTCGCTCGGCTGGCGGGTGCGCGGGCACGGGCAGGCGATCGCCGTACGGCCCGACTCGTCGTGGAACGTCCCGGAGCCGGAGCTGGCCGTGGTCGTCTGCGCCAACGGGGAGATCGCCGGGTACACCATCTGCGACGACGTGAGCTCCCGTTCCATCGAGGGCGAGAACCCGCTGTACCTCCCGCAGGCGAAGGTCTACCTCGGCGGAACCGCCCTGGGGCCGGGCATCCGCCCCGCCTGGGAGGTCCCGGACCCCTACGCCCTCGGCATCCGTCTCGGTATCTCGCGCGGCTCCCGGGAGATCTGGGCGGGTTCGGCGAGCACCGGCCTGCTCCACCGGCGCATCGACGACCTGGTGGAGCATCTCCTGCGCGCCGACCGCTATCCCTACGGGGTGGTCCTGGCCACCGGCACCTGCCTCGTGCCCGAGTCGGACTTCACGCTGACGCCAGGCGACGAGGTGCGCATCGAGATCGACGGCCTGGGCCGTCTGGTCACCCCCGTGGGCACGGTCGCGGACGTCGACGTGTGACGGGCCTCCCGGGGCTGCCGGCGGCCCCGCGAGGGATCACGGTCGCATGAGGGGAAGCGCTCACGTCGCGTCGCTCGCCTGCTCGCCGGGCGAGGCGGCGCTGTGCGCCGCTCGGGCGGCGACGATGGCGTCCGCATGGTCGCGGATCCAGGCCGTCAGACCTCGCAGTGGTTCGCTGATGCCCGCGCCGAGCGGCGTCAGCCGGTAACTCACCTGGGGTGGAGCGGAGGGCACGACGGTGCGGAGCACCAGGCCGTCCTGGGCGAGCGTGCGCAACGTCTGCGAGAGCATCTTCTCGCTGATCCCCTCGATCTTCTCGCGCAGCTCGAAGAACCGGAGCGGTCCGCCGGACAGCGCGCTCAGCACCAGTACGCCCCAGCGGCTCGTGACATGCTCCAGCACCATGCGGGCGGCGCAGCCGCTGTGAAACTCGTCACTCAACGGCTCCGCCTCCGCCCTGCGGCCTGGACCCCGACTTCGAGGTCATGAACTTACCTCAAGGTACGTCCTTACTGAAAGAAAGCCGGTCTTCTAACGTGACTCCTCGGGTCGAGGGGAGCGGGAAATGGAGAAGGTCGCACTCGTGACAGGTGCCGGTCGGGGGATCGGCGCCGCGGCAGCCCGGGAACTGGCGGCACGCGGATATCACGTGATCCTGAACTACCGTCGCGACGAGGCGGCGGTCAAAGCCGTGGCCGGCGCGATCGAAGAGGCCGGGGGAACCGCCGAGCCCGTCCGTGCCGATGTGACCGAGCCGCGGCAGGCGGAGGACTTGATCGCCGCCTGCCGTCGCCTCGACGTCCTGGTGTGCAACGCGAACATCCAACCGCCGTTCGCTGCGCTGGCCGAGATGACCTGGGAGGACTTCGCCGGGAAGGTCACCGGTGAACTCGCCGCCGTCTTCCACGTCAGCAAGCTCGCTCTCGCACTGATGCGAGAGCGGCGACGGGGCCGGATCGTGTACGTCTCCAGCGTCGCCGCCGGCCTCGTCCGGCCGGGAGGCGTCGCGCACACGTCGGCGAAGGCGGCGCTCGAGGCCTTCGCCCAGCAGGTGGCCGGGGAAGCCGGGCCGTACGGGATCACCGTCAACATCGTGGCCCCCGGCGCGGTCCGCACCGACGCCTCGGCAGGGCTTCGCACCCCTGAGGTCGAGGCCGCACTGGGCAGACGTTCGGTCCTGGGGCGGATGCTGGAGCCCGAGGACGTGGCCGCGGTGATCGCCGCTGTCGCGGACGGGGGCTTCCACGCCGTCACCGGGGCCCGCGTCACCGTGGACGCGGGACACGGCATCCTCATCGACCGATGAGGCCGTCAGCCGGGCGATCACCGGTCGCCGGCTCACGCCCTCACTGGCCGGTGGCGCCGTCGATCCGCTCGCGGAGCAGGTCGGCGTGCCCGTTGTGGCGCGCGTACTCGGCGATCATGCCCACGAGGATGCGGCGCAGTGAGACCGGCTGTCCGGTGGCGCGGTGGACGCCGGTCTCGTCCAGTGAGCGGGCGGCGGCCACGATCTCGCGGGAGCGCTCGCACTCCGCCCGCCACACGGCGAACGCCTCCTCGACGTCCCCGTCCAGATCCTCGAAGTCCTGGTCGGGGTCGTCGTCGGAGTAGTAGAGGAGCGGGACGTCCTCACCGGCGAACTGGATGCGGAACCACCACCGCTCCACGGCTGCGAGGTGTCGGAGGATCCCGTGGAGACTCAGCCCGGACGGCGGCACCCCCTTGTCCGACAGCCGTTCCTTGGGCACACCCGAGCACTTCAGCGCGAACGTCTCGCGGTGCCAGTCGAGGAAGGCCGTGAGGATCCCCTGCTCGTCGCCGACGAGGGGCAGGGCGGACCGGGAATCCTCGTCCCACGTCTTCGAGTAGTTCGCCTCGGGAATCTCGCTCATGGGCCCGATCCTGCCAGACGGCACCGACACTTCCGGCCGCCGCGATCCCGGCCGGTGCGGCGGCCGTCCGCGGCCGGGCCCGGTTTTGTCGGAGCGCGTGGCTACTGTGCGGCGCGTGAAGGAAAGGTGGGGCGGGGCCACGACCCGGAACACGGGCGACGCCGGGGCAGACCGCGCCCGAGCCGGCGCCGAGGGCGGTGGCCGGGCGGCGGCCAGGCGCACCCAGGCAGAGCAGCGGGAGAGCAGGGTCGCCGCGGGCCTGTCGGAGCTGGAGCGGTGGCTGGCCGACCAGATCGGGCAGGGGATCGCGCAGGCGCGCCAGACGGGGCCGGCCGACTGGGACGACCTCGCCAGGCGGCTGGTCGACGCGCAGACCCCGGGCGTGGCGGGGACGGTCACGCGGCTCTCGCGGGTGCTCGCCGCCGAGGACTGGCCGGGCCTTCTGCTCGCGGAGTACGCGCTGCTTCATCTGCTCGCGGTCGCCCATCGGCGCGCCGCCGCGCTGCCCGAGCCGTTGCGGCAGACCGTGCGGGCCCGGGTCGGCTTCCCCGTCACCAGGGAGTCCGTCCTGGCCACCCCGGCGGTGCCGGACCACTGGGATGTCGTCGGCTGCCGGGACGAGGAGCAGGACCGGCTGGTCGCCCGGCGCGTGTGGCTGGCGGGCCGCACGACGGGCCGCCTGGCGATGGTGCTGTCGTTCTCGCCGGTCGGGCAGCCGCTCGAGTCGTTTCCGCCGCCGGGCACGACGATCGACGCTGACCTGGCCTTCTACCCGGGTGCGTCGCCGCTGCGCGCCCTGGTGGCCGAGCGGCGGAACCTCGTCGACGCGGGCCCGCCACCGGGGACGAAGGTCTCCCAGGTGCCCGCGCTGATCGCGGAGGTGCTCGCGGCCGATCCCTGGACCGACTCCTGGCCGCTGGTGCTCGACGGGGCCGTCCCCTGCCCGGACGGCCTCGCGGACGACGAGGGGAACGCGCTGCCGCTGCATCCGTCCGCGGGCGTCCCGTGGCGGCTGCTGGCCGTCTCAGGCGGGCGGCCGGTGACGGTCGCCGCCGAGTGGACGCCGCGCGGGCTGCTCCCGCTGACGGCCTGGGACGAGGAGGGCGGGGTGGTGCGGTTATGACCCGGGCCGTTCCCGGCGGGTGGGAGGCCGGGCGGGTCACGTGGGAGGAACTGGTGTCCACCGCGCTGGTGGGCGCAGACCGCCGCGCCGTCCCGCCGGAGAGCCTGCTGGAGCGGGCGGCCGAGCAGGTGGTCCGGATGCGCGCGGGGCGGCGGCCGGGCAGAGGCGGGCCGCCGCCCCCGGCGGCGGCCGAGACGCTGCCGCTCGTGCCCCGCGCCGCCGCGGACCGGCTGGCCCGGATGCTCGCCGGTGAGCAGGGCAGGCTGCTGACCGAGTGGCTGGAGACGGCCGCCGCGCGGCGGGTGCGGGTTCCGGCCGAGATGATCCCCGGGCTGCTCGACCTCGGGGCGCGGGACCGGTCGATCCGTGCGTACCTTGGGGCGGTCACCGGGGCCCGGGGCCGCTGGCTCGCCGGTCTCAACTCCGCCTGGACGTACCTGCTGGCGGAGCCGGCGCACGTGCCGCCTGACGAGGTGTGGGAGCTCGGCACGAGCGGTGACAGGCGCGCCTTCCTGACCGCGTTGCGGCGCCGCGATCCGGCCGCCGCGCGGGAACTGCTGGAACGCGGCTGGAGCGCGGAGACGCCGGAGGACCGGGCCGTCTTCGTGACGATCCTCGCCGACGGCCTCGGCATGGCCGACGAGCCGTTCCTGGAGGCGGTGCTCGACGACCGGCGCCGCGAGGTGCGGCAGGCCGCCGCCGACCTCCTCACCCGCCTGCCGCGGTCGCGGCTGGCCCTCCGCATGACCGCACGGGCGCGCCGGTTCGTGACCGGGAGCGGCTCCGGGCTGCGGGCGGAGCCGCCATCGGCCTGCGACGGCGCGATGGAACGCGACGGGGTCAGGGCGCGGCCACCCGCCGGCATGGAGACGCGGGGCTGGTGGCTGCAGCAGGTGGTGGCGCACACGCCGCTGTCGTTCTGGCCGGGTCACCTCGGCATGCCGCCGGGCGAGATCGCGGCGGCCCGGATCGGCGACTGGGAGCGGGAGGTCCGCATGGGCTGGACCCGGGCCGCCATCCTGCAGCGGGACGCGACGTGGGCGCGCGCCCTGTTCGAGGCCGAGCCGCTGACCGACCTGCTGGCCGTGCTCCCGCCCGAGGAGCGGTCCCACCGGGCGGCCGAGCTGGTGGCGGGCCACCCGGTGGACGGCCAGATGGTCATGATGCTGGGCGGCGTGCCGCGGCCGTGGGGGCACCGGCTGGCCAGGGCCGTGCTCAAGAAGATCGTCGAGACCACGCGGAACCAGCCGTGGAACGCCGGCGAGCTGATCCGGCTGGCGGGGGAGCGGTTCGACCCCGCGATGCACGAGCACGCGGGGGAGGTCCCCGAACTGGCCGCGACCCTGCGATTCCGCTTCGACATGCTCAAGGAGCTTGCATGACCAGCGTTCTGCGCCCGCACGCGGAGGACCAGTTCGCCGACGAGCTGGCGATCCTCGCGAAGACCGACGACCGGCCGCGCCCGCCCGGCTGGCGGCTGTCGCCCTGGGCGGTCACGACCTACGTGCTGGGGGACGGCGGCCAGATCACGCCGAAGTACATCGGCCCGCGCAGGATCGTCGAGGTCGCGGTGGCGACGCTCGCCACCGACAGGGCGCTGCTGCTGCTCGGCGTGCCCGGCACGGCCAAGACCTGGCTGTCCGAGCACCTCGCCGCGGCGATCAGCGGCGACTCGACCCTGCTCGTGCAGGGCACGGCCGGCACGGCGGAGGAGGCCGTCCGCTACGGCTGGAACTACGCGCGGCTGCTGTCGGAGGGCCCTTCCCGCCGGGCGCTGACGCCGAGCCCGGTCATGCGCGCGATGGCGGAGGGACGGCTGGCCCGGGTCGAGGAGCTCACCCGCATGCCGTCCGACGTCCAGGACGCCCTGATCATGGTGCTGTCGGAGAAGACGCTGCCGATCCCGGAGCTGGGGGAGGAGGTGCAGGCGGCCAAGGGCTTCAACGTCATCGCCACCGCCAACGACCGCGACCGCGGGGTCAACGACCTGTCGAGCGCGCTGCGCAGGCGGTTCAACACCGTCGTGCTGCCGGTCCCCGCCACCACGGAGGAGGAGGTCGACATCGTGGCCCGGCGCGTGGCACAGCTCGGCCGCTCCCTGGAACTGCCCGAGACCGTGACCGGGCTGGAGGAGATCCGCCGCGTGGTGACGGTCTTCCGGGAACTGCGCGCGGGCGTGACCTCCGACGGGCGGACCAAGGTCAAGTCGCCCAGCGGCACGCTCAGCACGGCGGAGGCCATCTCGGTCGTCACCAGCGGGATCGTGCTCGCCGCCCACTTCGGGGACGGCGTGCTGCGCCCGGCCGACGTCGCGGGCGGCATCGTGGGGGCGGTGGTCCAGGATCCGGTGTCCGACCGCGTGGTCTGGCAGGAGTACCTGGAGACGGTCGTCCGCGACCGCGACGACTGGCGCGACTTCTACCGGGCCTGCCGCGATGCCGGCTGAGATCGCCGCCGGCGCCTCGTCCGGCCCGGGGGTGCCGGAGGTCCCCATGCCGGAAGTGTGGGTGCTGGGGGTGCGGCACCACGGGCCGGGATCGGCCAGGGCCGTGCGTGACGAGCTGAACCGGATCCGGCCCGACCTGGTGCTCGTCGAGGGCCCGCCCGAGGCCGACGGCCTGGTGGCGCTCGCCGCCGACCCCGGCATGCGCCCGCCCGTCGCGCTGCTGGCGTACGTGCCGGGGGAGCCGTCGCGGGCCGCATTCTGGCCGTTCGCGGAGTTCTCGCCGGAGTGGCAGGCGATCGCCTACGCCGCCCGGGCGGGCGTCGAGGCGCGGTTCTGCGACCTGCCCGCGGCGCACGGTCTCGCGCTGGACGCCGACCCCGCACGCCGCGATCCCATCGGCGAGCTGGCCCGCGCGGCGGGGTACGACGACCCGGAGCGGTGGTGGGAGGACCTGGTCGAGCACCGGGGCGAGGCCGGGACGCTCGACGTGGTCGCCGAGGCGATGCGGGCCGTACGCGAGGGGCACGTCGCGGAGGGCGTCGAGGCCCGGCGCGAGGCGTACATGCGCAGGACGCTGCGGAAGGCGGCGCGGGAGGGCTTCGCCCGGATCGCGGTGGTCTGCGGGGCCTGGCACCTGCCCGCGCTGACTCCGCTGGCGCTGACTCCGCCCAGGCCGTCCCTGTCCGGCGGCCGCGTCCGCGGGAGCGGCCTGCCCGCCGGGTCCGGCCGGGACGCGCCGGACGGGCCCGGCAGCCCGCCCTCGGCGGCGGAGGACGAGCGGCTGCTGCGCGGCCTGCCCAAGGTCAGGGTCGAGATGACATGGGTGCCGTGGACCCACGGACGGCTCGCGGCGGGCGCTGGCTACGGCGCGGGCGTCGCCGCGCCGGGGTGGTACGAGCACCTGTTCACGGCGCCCGATCGCCCGGTGGAGCGCTGGCTCGCCCGTGCCGCCGCGATCCTGCGGGAGGAGGACCTGCCCGTCTCCTCCGCGCACGTCATCGAGGCCGTACGGCTGGCCGAGGGACTGGCGGCGCTGCGCGGCAGGCCGCTCGCCGGGCTGTCGGAGGTCACCGAGGCGGTCAGGGCGGTGCTGTGCGGCGGCGACGAACTGCCGGTCGAGCTGGTGCAGCGGCGGATGGTCGTGGGGGAGCGGCTCGGGCAGGTGCCGGACGCCACACCGATGGTGCCGCTGCGGCGGGACCTGCGCGACGAGCAGCGGCGGCTGCGCATGAAACCGGAGGCCATGGCGGGGGAGCACGACCTCGACCTGCGCAGGCCGCTCGACCTCGGCCGCAGCCGGCTGCTGCACCGGCTCGCCCTGCTGGAGGTGCCCTGGGGAACGCGGCGGCGGGCCCGGACCAAGGGGACGTTCAAGGAGTCCTGGTCGCTGGAGTGGCGCCCCGAGCTCGACGTGGCCCTCATCGAGGCCGCCGTGTGGGGGATCACGGTCGAGGCGGCGGCGACGGCCCGCGTACGCGACCTCGCGGGCGGCGCGGGCCTGCCCGAGCTGGCGGTGCTGGTCGAGCGCTGCCTGCTCGCCCACCTGCCGGACGCGCTGCCGTACGTCCTGGGGCGCATCGAGGACCGGGCGGCGCTCGACGGCGAGGTGCGCCACCTCATGGGCGCGCTGCCCGCGCTCGTGCGGGCCCGCCGCTACGGGGACGTGCGCGGCACCGAGGGCCTCGCCGGCGTCACCGAGTCGATGCTCGCGCGGATCTGCGCCGGCCTGTCCCCCGCCCTCACGGGACTGGACGAGGACGCGGCGCGCGAGATGGCGGCGCTGATGGACGGCGTCCACACCGCGGCCGGGTTGATGGGGAGCGGCCGGTGGCTCACGACGCTGGCCGGGATCGCCCGGCGCGACGACCTGCCGGGGCTGCTCGACGGCCGGATCGTGCGGATCCTGTTCGACGCCGAGGCCCTGGAGGACGACGTGGCCGCCCGCATGGCGCGGTCGATGTCGCCCGGCAACCCCCCGGCCCGGTCGGCGGCCTGGATGGAGGGCTTCCTGTCCGGGGGCGGCCTGCTGCTCGTCCACGACCCGCGCCTGCTCGCCACCGTGGACGCCTGGCTCACCGGCCTGTCACCCGAGGCGTTCGTGGACGTGCTGCCGCTGCTGCGGCGCACGTTCGGGGCGTTCCCGGCGCCGGAGCGGCGGATGCTCGGCCGGCGGGTCCGCTCCGGTGCCGCACTCCGTTCCTCCGCACCGGGCTCCTCGGAAGCGGGCGGCGCCGAGGGGGCGGACTGCGACGACGGGCTGGCGGCGGGGGCCGTGCGGACCGTGCGCGCGATCCTGGGACGCGAGACGGGAGGGAGACCCTGATGGACGGCGAGGACGAGCGGCTGCGCCGCTGGCGGCTGGTGCTGGGCGGCACCGCCGAGGGGACGCTGGACGGAGCGGACGCCCGGATGGACGCCGCCCTCACGGCCCTCTACGACGACGGGCAGGAACGGCGCGGCGCCGGCCTCGGCGCGTCCGCGCCGCGAGTGGCCCGATGGCTGGGGGACATCAGGGAGTACTTCCCCGCCGGCGTCGTGCAGGTCATGCAGAAGGACGCCATCGAGCGGCTCGACCTGACCCGGCTGCTGCTTGAGCCCGAGATGCTGGAGGCCGTCGAGCCCGACGTGCACCTGGTGGGCACGCTGCTGTCGCTGAGCCGGTTGATGCCGGAGCGGGCCCTCGAGTCGGCCAGGGCCGTCGTCCGCACGGTCGTGCGTGACCTGGAGGCGCGGCTGACGCGGCGCACCCTGACGGCCGTCAGCGGCGCGCTCGACCGCTCGGCCAGGACCCACCGGCCCAGGAGGGCGGCCGAGGTCGACTGGGACCGTACGATCCGGGCGAACCTGCGTAACTATCTCCCCGAGCGGAAGACCGTCGTGCCCTCCAGGCTGGTCGGATACGCCCGCGGACAGCGGGCCGTGCAGCGGGAGGTCGTGCTGGCCGTCGACCAGAGCGGCTCGATGGCCGCTTCAGTGGTGTACGCGGGCGTCTTCGCCGCGGTGCTCGCCTCGATGCGTTCGCTCAAGACCTCGTTCGTGGCCTTCGACACGGCCGTGGCCGACCTGACCGACCGGCTGCGCGATCCCGTCGAGGTGCTGTTCGGCACCCAGCTCGGCGGCGGCACCGACATCAACCGGGCCGTGGCCTACTGCCAGAACCTCGTCACCCGCCCGGCCGACACGATCTTCCTGTTGATCAGCGACCTGTACGAGGGCGGGCCGCGGGAGGAGATGCTGCGCAGGATCGCCGCGATGACGGCCTCCGGGGTCCAGGTGATCGTGCTGCTCGCACTGTCGGACGAGGGGGCGCCGCGGTACGACCACGACAACGCGGCGGCGCTGGCCGCGATGGGTGTCCCGGCCTTCGCCTGCACACCGGACGCCTTTCCCGGCCTCATGGCGGCCGCCATCGAGCGCCGGTCCTACGACCAAGGTCGCATTTCCGTGTCAGGACGGTGATTTGTAATGTCCGTATCATGTCTTCGGTAATGACCGCCCCAGCCGTCTTCAGCCAGCGATACCGCGCCCTGAGCGTCGGGATGGTGGCCCTGGTGATGCTCGTGGCGTTCGAATATCTCGCGGTGGCCACCGCGATGCCCTTGATCGGCCGGGAGCTGAACGGCTACCATCTGTACGGCCTGGCGTTCAGCGGCGGCATGGCGGCCAACGTCATCGCCACGGTGGTCGGCGGGCGCTGGAGTGACGCACGGGGGCCGTTCCCCGCCCTGTGGACGGGAGTGGCGGGGTTCGTCGCCGGACTGGCCGTTTCCGGGTTCGCTCCCGCCATGGAGGTCTTCCTCGTCGGCCGATTCCTCCAGGGACTCGGCGGCGGCCTGTTCAACGTGGCGCT
The DNA here is from genome assembly GCF_016863095.1 of Microbispora siamensis. Classification (GTDB taxonomy): domain Bacteria; phylum Actinomycetota; class Actinomycetes; order Streptosporangiales; family Streptosporangiaceae; genus Microbispora; species Microbispora siamensis. The sequence goes on from NZ_BOOF01000008.1 coordinate 10,810, forward strand.
GTACGTCCTCGTCGCCCAGGCGTACCCCTCCGCCATGCACCCGCGGGTGTTCTCCGCGCTGGCCGCGGCGTGGGTGCTGCCGTCCGTGGTCGGCCCGGCCGTCACCGGCTTCGTGGCGGAGACGTGGAGCTGGCGCTGGATCTTCCTGGGCGTGGCGGTGCTGTCGGTCCCCGCCGCGCTGATCATGTGGCGCGGCCTGCCCGCGACGGCCGGGCAGCCGAGGGAGGCGATGGGCCGGGCCTTCCTGCCCAGGTTCGCCTGGGGCGTGTGCGCAGCGATCGGCGCGGCCCTGCTGCAGTACGGCAGCGGCGCGGCGGCCGCGGGCATCCCCCTGGTCGTGGCCGGGCTGGCGGTGCTCGCGCTGACGCTGCCGAGGCTGCTGCCCAAGGGGACGCTGCGCGCCGCCCGGGGCCTGCCCACCGTGGTCGCGCTGCGCGGCCTGGGCGCCGGGTCGTTCTTCGCCGCCGAGGTGTTCGTCCCGCTGATGCTGGTCCAGGAGCGGGGGCTGAACGCCGCCGAGGCCGGTCTCGCGCTCACCGGGGGGTCGCTCGCCTGGTCGCTCGGCTCGTGGATCCAGGGCCGCAGGCCGCACGCGCGGGCGCTGACCATCCGCCTCGGCGCGACGCTGATCGCCGCCGGGATCTGCGTCACCGCGTTCGCCGTCATCCCCAGCGCGCCCGTCCTCGTCGTGTTCGCGGGCTGGGTGGTGGCCGGGCTCGGCATCGGCATGGTCTTCCCGACGTTGTCGGTGCTGGTCCTGGAGCTGTCGGCGCCGGGGGAGGAGGGCCGCAACAGCGCGTCGCTGAGCGTCGGCGAGTCGGTCTTCTCGGTCGTGGCCGTCTCGGTCACCGGCGCGCTGCTCGCCGCGTACGGAGGCCTGCCGTGGGTCTACCTGACGTGCCTGGGCCTGCTCGTCGTCATGGCGGGCACGGCCACGCTCGTGGGCGGCCGTTTCGAGCACCGGCGCGAAGCGGGCACCATGGAGGTCTAGGGAATCCCGGAAATCCCGCCATGGAGCAGGCCGGCCGGGCGCAGCGCACCCGAGGCGCCGCCGGGACGGCCTCGGGCGGGATCCGGGGGAAGAAGCGAGGGGATCCGAGTGCCGCGAGTCCGGGAGCTGGAGGTCTTCAGGATGACCCTGCCGTACGGCAGGCGTCCGGAGACCGTCCTGATAAAGATCACGGACTACGGCGGCATGGTCGGCTGGGGCGAGGCCGTCGACCCCGCCGAGGCCGGGCCGCTGGAGCGGGCCCTGCCCGCGCTCATCGGCCTCGACTGGGAGCACCCGTCGGAGCTGGGGGAGATCCCCGGCGGCGCGGCTGGCGACATGGCCTGCTGGGACCTGTGGGGGCGCATGAACGGTGTCCCGCTCGCCCACGCCCTCGGCGGCAGCCGCACGTCGCTGATCGCGACCGTCAGGCTGACGGCGGACCGCTCGCTGGAGAGCATGGTCGCCCGGGTGAACCGGCACGTCTGCGCGGGCTACGGGCACGTGACCTTGGACGTCCACCCCGGCTGGGACGTCGAGCCGCTGCGCGCCGTGCGCGCCGCCTACCCCGGCCTGGCCATCGCGGTGGACGGGCGCGGCGCCTACACGGAGATCGCGCAGCTGGAGGCGCTGGACGCCTACGGGGTGGTGGCCATCGAACGCCCCTTCAAGGACCTGCTGACCAGCGCCGACCTGCAGGACCGGGTGTCCGCCGCGGTCGCGGTCGAGGTGACCTCCGTGGCCGAGCTCGACGAGGCGGTGAGCCTCAAGGCGGGCCGGGCGATGCTGCTGCGGCCCGCGAAGTTCGGCTCGCTCGGCGCCGTACGGCTCGCGCACGACCGCGCGGTGGAGGCCGGGTGGGACATCGTCTGCGCCGGCGGCCTCGGCGCGGGGCTGGCCCGGGCCGCGACGGTCGCGGTCGCAAGCCTGCCCGGCTGCTCCCTGCCCAGCGACGTGGCCGAGCCGCCGCGCAGCGCCCAGGTGGTGCTCCCGCCGGTCGGCGCGTCCGGCGGGGTCGTCGCCGTGCCGTTGACCCAGCCCGGTCTCGGGCACACCGTGGACGAGGACCGGGTGCGCCGCATGGCCCGCGAGTCGTTCCACGTCTGATCCGCGAGCCGGCGGCTTCCGACCGGCCTCGGGCCGCAATCGGATCCGCCGGCCTCGAACGGGAGGCGCTCACCCGCGCTCACCGAACGGGCGACCTCACACGAGGCTGAGGTTGACCAGCACACGGCCGTTCAGCGGTGCGCGGCCGGTTCGAGCACGGCGTACATCGCGTCGTAGTCGGTGAGGCTCAGGATCACCAGGTCGCCGCCATCGAGCACGGTGAACAGGAGTTCGCGGCGCTCCTCCGGGCGGCGCTGGACGCCGAGGAGAACGGCCGCGGCCGTCGAAGGCTGCGCCCGGCGGCTCGCCACCGCGCTGCGGGAGTCCGGCTGGATCGACGGTTGCCCCGTCACGGCGGCGGCGCTGGAGACGCTGGGCACGGACTCCGAGATCCAGCGGGTGTGCGCCTCGGCGCTGCGCGGCTGGGAGCGGCTGGTGTACGACAAGCTGCTCAACGCGGGCTTCCGCGAGGAGGACGTCAGCTGGCCCGCCTGGTCGGGTCGTACGACACGGGCGTCGCGGGACGCCGGGACGGGGAGCGGGGCTGAGCCCGCGCCCGGCGTGCGGCGTGTCCCCGCCCGTACGCGCCGGGCGCTCAGCGCGCCATCGCCGTGTGCGGCGCCCCGCAGCCGTCGTCGATCGGGCTCGGTGCCCCCGGCGTCGGGAGCACGGGCGCGGGGGAGGGCGTCGGGAGGTGCCGGCGCCGGCGCGGCTCCGCGACGGGTGGGGAGCCGGACGGCGTGGCGGAAGGGACGGCCTGGGCGTGGACCGAGGCGCGGATCGCCCTGGCCGTGAGCAGCCGGATCCGATCCCAGTCGGGATAGGCGGTGTTGATCAGGGGCGGCACGAACTGCAGGCTGGTGATCGCGGCGTGCTTGACCTTCCAGGCCAGCGGCACCAGGTGCTCCAGCATGGGCCGGGGCACGTCGGTGCTGATCATCCTGCGCGTGACCGCCGCGATCTCGGTGAACCGCGTCAGCACCGTGGCCGGGTCGGCCTGCGAGAGCAGGGCCCCCAGGACGCATCGCTGCCGGTGCATCCGGTCGAAGTCGTCGCTGAAGGTGCGGGAGCGGGCGTACCACAGCGCCTCGGCGCCGTTCAGCCGCCGGGTGCCCGACCTGACCACGCCCTCGTTGTGCAGGCCGTACACGATGTCGCGGTCCACCGTCACCACGAGCCCGCCGAGGGCGTCGATCATCTTCGCGAAGCCCCAGATGTTGACCAGCGCGTACCAGTCGATCCGCAGGCCCAGGATGTGGCCGACCGTCTCCTTGAGGACCTCGGCGCCCATGTGCCGCCGCCCGCCGAACAGCTCGGGGTGGTCGTCGGCGTACTGCCACACCGAGAACAGCAGGTCCTCGCGCCAGCCGGGGCGATACTCCGGAAGCTGGAAACCGAAGGGGAACTGCGCGGCCATGGGGCTGCCCGGAGGGAAGCGGACGTGCTCCAGGTTGCGGGGCAGGCCGAGCAGCACGGTGTTGCCGGTCCGCACGTCCACGCTGGCGACGTTGATGCTGTCTGTGCGCATCCCGATCCGGTTGTCGCCCCAGTCGCCGCCGAGCAGGAGCACGTTGACCCGGTCGCGGCCCGCCCACGGGTCGTCCTGGCGTACGGCGCCGCCCGCCTGGGCGGTCCCGCCCGGCGCGGCGAACAGCGAGTCGAGGGTCTGCTCGGACACGCGGACGTACCGGGCGGCGATCGCGAACGGCACCGCGACGACGACCGCGAGCACGCCCGCGACCAGCCCGGTGAGGACCTGCCCCCTGCGGGGCAGCCGCCCGGGCCGCAGGACGACGTACGACCGGATGACCAGCCAGAACCAGGCGACGGCACAGGCCGCGAACACCAGTGAGATCTGGCCCAGCCAGCCCAGCGCGCGTCCGGCGAGGCCGGCGTCCGCGCCGACGGCCACGCACGCGACGGCGACGACCGCGGTCAGGTAGCCGCCGAGCAGGAGCAGCCCGGTGCGCCACCGGCCCGCTCGCAGGTGCGCCGCGCCGGGCAGCACCGCCGACAGCGCCACCCAGCCGATGAGCGCGGCGGCTCCGAACGCCGGCCCGCCGCGACGCGTCGCCTGCGGGGCGCCGTTCCTGGGCGCCAGATCAGGGGTGACCACGCGTCAATTGAAGCGACACCGGCCGCAGAAAACCCGTGACCGGCCCGAGCCGGAGCAGTCCATACCGGCATTTGACCGAGGCTCGACCCGGGGCTCGACCTACCAGGGGAAGGCGAACAGGCCGTAGTAGGCGGCGGTCAGCAGCAGCAGCGCGGTCCCGCCGAGCACGCCGGCGAGCACGCTCTTCTGCCAGGGCGTCGGCTCCCAGCCGTCCCGCAGGCCGCCGGCCACCGCCGCGAACGTCGTGACCGTCTGCACGAGCATCACGATGGCGAGCAGGCGTACGACCAGCCATCCGGCCTGTACGGCGGGCCAGGCGCCGGCCTGGTTGACCGAGAACAGCACGATGAGCGTGATGAACGCCAGGACGGCGGCGAGCTCCCCGAGGCCGGTCCAGGCCATCCGGCGCAGCCGCCGCCGGATGGCGGGCCACAGCTGCACGCTGGCCTCCATCCTGGCCTGCAGCCGCAGGTCACGCCCGCGCAGCCGGACGACCATCTCGGTGACCGGCGCCGCGACGTACCCGACCGCGGCCAGGCAGAGCGTGAGCCACAGGATCGTGCTGTCCCCCCACCACGGCGCGGCCGGCACGTCGGCCGCCTCGAAGCGCTGCACCGGCGTCGCCCCCGCGATCGCCACCGAGGGCCTGGCCGTACCCGGCAGGTCCTTGATCCAGTTCGCCAGCGTGGGCAGGTAGTCGGCCGCGTACGGCCCGCCGCGGATTCGCATGGCGTGGTCGGCCCCGGCGAGGAAGCGGATCGTGTAGTCGGTGTTGCCGCCCTCGGCCAGGGCGCCGGTGAGCGTCTCGGTGCTCTCCACGAACGGGATGGACGGGTCGTCGGTGCCGTACAGCGCCAGGACGGGCTGGGTGATCCCGCGCAGGGCGGGCACCCCGTCGTACCGCAGGAAGTCGAAGCCGACCCCGCCCATCGCCCGGGTGAGCAGGTCGCGTACGCCGGTCGGGGCGTGCAGGCGCAGCAGCTGCTCGTTCAGCGCCCAGGCGACCTGGCGCAGCGGTGAGACGTTCGGAGAGGAGACCAGGACCACGAAGGCGGCCCGCGGGTCGCGCGCGGCGGCGATCGGCACGACCCAGCCGCCCTCGCTGACGCCCCACAGGCCGGCCCGCGCCGGGTCGACGTCGGGCCGCCCGCGCAGCACCCGCAGCATGCGCAGGGCGTCGTCGGCGAGCAGGCCGAAGTCGCGGCTGCGGAAGGAGTAGCCCACCGTCCGCTTGTCGTAGGCCAGCGTCACGATGCCCGCCTGGGCCAGCCACTCGGCCTGCTGGGTGAACTCGCCGCCGTCGCCAGAACCCGACCCCTGCACGAACACCATCGCGGGGTGGCGTCCCGGGGACAGGGGGGCCCTGATCGTCGCCTTCAGCGTCTCGTTCTTCGCCGGCACGAGCAGCGTCTCCGTACGGAACCGGTCGGGGCGGGCGACCGGCCGCACTTCGGCGGCGGGCTGGGGAGGTATGTCACGAAACTGGGGCGAAGCGGACAGGGGTGGGGGATCGAAGGCCGGCGGGGAGAGCAGATGGCCGACGGCGGCGAGCACCACCATCAGCACACCGGCGATCACCCCGAGAGTGCCCCGGCCGACGTTCATGAGGCCGCTCCCCCATGCGTACTCGTGATACCGAACCCAGGCTAAGTCATTACTCCCCCTTTGCGTCGTGCACCAGGGGGACGATTGAGGCCGCTTTTGTCGGCGGGACCTGTTAGCTTCCTGCGACATGCGTGTCCTGCACAGCTCCGACTGGCACCTCGGCCGGTCGTTCCACCGCGAGAGCCTGCTCGGCGCCCAGGCCGCGTTCGTCGACCACCTGGTCGAGACCGTGCGGAGCGAGCGGGTGGACGTCGTGGTGGTCTCCGGCGACGTCTACGACCGGGCCCTGCCTCCCGTCGACGCGGTCGCGTTGTGCAACGAGGCGCTGGCCAGGCTCAAGGCCCTCGGCGTGCACACCGTGCTGATCAGCGGCAACCACGACTCCGCCGTACGGCTGGGCTTCGGCGCCGACCTCATGGAGCGGGTGCACCTGCGCACCGACCCCGGCAGGGCCTGGGAGCCGGTCATGATCGGCGACGTGGCGTTCTTCGGCATCCCCTACCTCGAACCCGAGCTGGTCAGGGGGCCGTGGGAGCTGGCCGAGCGCAGTCACACCGCCGCCGTCACGTACGCGATGGACCGCGTGCGGGCGCATCCTGCGGCGCGCAAGGTCGTGCTCGCGCACGCGTTCGTCACCGGGGGAGAGGCCAGCGACAGCGAGCGCGACATCAGCGTCGGCGGGGTCTCGCACGTGCCGTTGAGCGCGTTCGCGGGGGTCGACTACGCGGCGCTGGGGCACCTGCACGGCCGTCAGGTGATGAGCGAGACGGTCCGCTACAGCGGCTCGCCGATCGCCTACTCCTTCTCCGAGGCCGGCCACACCAAGGGCTCCTGGCTGGCCGACCTCGACACGGGCCGCACGGAGTTCGTCCCCGCCCCGGTGCCCCGGCCGGTGAGCACGGTGCGCGGCCGCATCGACGACCTGCTGACCGACGGCCGCTTCGACCGCTACGAGGACCACTGGCTGCAGGTGACGCTGACCGATCCGGTGCGGCCGCGCGAGGCGATGGAACGCCTGCGCCGGCGCTTCCCGCACACCCTGGCGCTCGCCTTCGAGCCGGACGGTGTGACGGAGGGACCGGCGGGCCGGGCGAGGATCGCAGGCCGGGCCGAGATCGAGGTGGCGCTCGACTTCGTCCGCGAGGTCCGCGGTGAGCCCGCGGACGACGACGAACGGCGCCTGCTGCAGGAGGCGGTCGAGGCATGCCGCATCAAGGAGAGCGCATGAGCCGCCGGCCCGCCGCCCTCGCGGACGTGGCGGCCGGGCGGGCAGTGCCGGGGGCCGCGGTGCGAAAGCGTGGGCTCGGCCCGTGGACGAGTGAGGAGGTCCGGTGAGGCTGCATCGGCTGCGCCTGGTCGCGTTCGGCTCGTTCCCCGGGACGGAGGAGGTCGACTTCGACGCGCTCGGCGAGGCGGGCCTGTTCCTGATCCACGGGCCGACCGGCGCCGGCAAGACGACCGTGCTCGACGCCGTCTGCTACGCCCTGTACGGCAGGGTGCCCGGCCAGCGGGAGAGCGCCAGGAGCCTGCGCTGCGACCACGCGCCGCCCGACCGGGGGCCGTCGGTGACGCTGGAGCTGACGATCCGGGGCAGGCGGCTGCGCATCACCCGTTCGCCCGCCTGGATGCGGCCGAAGCTGAGGGGCTCCGGCCTGGTGGAGGAGAAGGCCAAGGCCCGGATCGAGGAGCTGACCGAGCCCGGCGGGCAGTGGATCGTGCGCAGCACCCGCAGCGACGAGGCCGGCGACTTCGTGAACACGCTGACCGGCATGACCGCCGCCCAGTTCTGCCAGGTCGCGATGCTGCCGCAGGGCGAGTTCGCGAAGTTCCTGCGGGCCGGCGGCGAGGAGCGGCGGGAGCTGCTGGAGCGGCTCTTCTCCGTTCGGGTGTTCGGCGACGTGGAGCGGTGGCTGGCCGACCACCGCACGCGCACCTGGCGGGAGGCGCAGGAGCTGGGCCAGCGGGTCGAGTCGGTGCTCGACCGCATGCGCGGCGCGGCGGGCGACGACCTGCTGCTGCCCGAGGACGCCGACGAGCCCGCCGCCTGGGCGGGGGAGGTGCTCGGCCTCGCCCGCGGCGCGCTCGCCGACGCGGTCGCGGCCGGCGCGGCGAGCCAGGAGGCGCTGCTGTCGGCCCGCGCCCGTCTGGAGGCGGGCCGGGCCCTGGCCGACCGGCAGCGCAGGCACGCCGCCGCCCTCGCCCGGCGGCAGGAGCTCGACGCGGCGGCGGACGAGCGGTCGGACCTGGAGGCGATGCTCGACGAGGCCGCACGGGCCGACCGGGTGGCGCCGCTGATCCGGCAGGCAGACCAGCGGGCGGAGGCCGCCGCCAAGGCGCGGCGGGTGGCCGCCGACGCCGTGATCCGCGCGCTTCCCGGCCTCGGGGCGGGGCCCGATACGGAACCGGGCGCGGTGTGGCAGGACGCCGACGCCGTATGGCAGGTGCGGGGACCTGACCCGGAGCGGTCGGACCCGG